>NZ_JBASJR010000008.1:0-372594 GCF_049655405.1 Zwartia sp. | reverse complement strand
CGACAACGTTGGTATGACAGTTAAGCTGCTCGCACCAATCGCCATGGAAGAAGGTCTGCGTTTTGCAATTCGCGAAGGTGGCCGTACCGTCGGCGCCGGCGTCGTTGCTAAAATCCTGAAGTAATTTGTTTCGCTGCGAGCTGAATAGCTCGCAGCATATCGCTCTTTGAGAATCGCCATGAAAAATCAAAAAATCCGTATCCGCCTGAAAGCGTTTGACTACAAACTCATCGATCAGTCGGCTGCAGAGATCGTTGATACGGCCAAGCGTACCGGTGCAGTGGTACGAGGACCGGTTCCACTGCCAACGCGTATTCGTCGTTATGACGTGTTGCGTTCACCACACGTGAACAAAACTTCTCGTGACCAGTTCGAAATCCGGACACATCAGCGCTTGATGGACATTGTTGACCCGACTGATAAAACAGTTGATGCACTGATGCGCCTCGATTTGCCAGCTGGTGTTGACGTAGAAATCGCACTTCAGTAATGATTTAGAAATTTAGCCCCGCATGGTTACTGCATGACAAGTCAATTTGGCTTGCAATGCAGCAACCGTTGGTGCTAGAATGTAAGACTTGCCGTATTTTGGCAAGAAATAATGAGCACCCGAAATATTCGGGTTTTATCAGCCCCGACCAATCGAAGTCGGGAATCGGGTTTTTACCCCGGAGAAAACGATGTCGAAATCGACACCCACGCCTGCCGCACATCGGCTTGGGCTGGTGGGCCGCAAGGTCGGCATGACCCGTATTTTTACGGAAGATGGCGAGTCCATCCCCGTAACAGTACTGGACGTGTCGAACAACCGCGTCACCCAGGTAAAGTCACTTGAGTCTGACGGCTATGCCGCCATTCAAGTTGCTTACGGCGCTCGTCGCGCTTCCCGTGTAGCCAAGCCACAAACAGGTCATTACGCCAAAGCTGGTGTAGAGGCCGGAAGTATCCTCAAAGAATTCCGTCTTGATCCTGCTCGCGCAGCCGAATTCACGCCAGGTAGCGTGGTCGCTGTTGAGAGCATTTTCGAAGCTGGCCAGCAAGTTGACGTCACCGGTACCACAATTGGTAAAGGTTTCGCCGGCACAATCAAGCGTCACCATTTCAAATCACAGCGCGCATCACACGGTAACAGCCGTTCGCACCGCGTTCCTGGTTCGATTGGTCAGGCGCAAGATCCTGGTCGAATTTTCCCCGGTAAGCGCATGTCAGGTCACCTTGGTGATGACACGCGCACCGTGCAAAACCTTGACGTCGTCCGTGTTGACGCTGAGCGTGGTCTGCTGATGGTTAAGGGCGCAGTCCCTGGCTATGCTGGCGGAGACATTCTCGTGCGCCCGGCAGTCAAAGCACCTGCTAAAAAGGGAGCCTAATCCATGGATATCAAGCTCCTAAATGATCAAGGTCAGTCATCAGCAACATTTGCTGCTCCTGACACAGTGTTTGGTCGTGATTTTAACGAAGCACTCGTTCACCAAATCGTCATTGCCTTTCAGGCTAATGCACGATCAGGTAACCGTGCTCAAAAAGGTCGTGATGCTGTTCGTCACTCGACCAAAAAGCCATTCAATCAAAAAGGTACTGGCCGCGCACGTGCTGGTATGACTTCCTCGCCCTTGTGGCGTGGGGGTGGTCGTGCGTTCCCAAATTCGCCTGAAGAAAACTTCAGCCAAAAAGTTAACAAGAAAATGTATCGCGCGGGAATTCGCTCGATCCTTTCACAGTTAGCTCGCGAAGACCGTATCTCAATCGTTGATTCATTTACACTCGAAGCCCCAAAAACAAAACTCGCAGCTGAAAAGCTTAAGACTTTTGGTTTGGAGTCGGTGTTGATTATCACCGATACAGTCGATGAAAACCTTTACCTCGCGACGCGCAATTTGCCGCACGTTGCTGTCGTCGAGCCGCGCAATGCCGATCCGCTTTCGTTGATTCATTACAAAAAAGTATTGATCACAAAGCAGGCCATCGCTCAACTCGAGGAGATGCTGGCATGAACGATCATCGTCTAATGCAAATCATCTTGGCACCAATCGTGACTGAAAAAGCCACTTTTGTTGCAGAGAAGAACAACCAGGTCGCATTTCGTGTCATTGCTGATGCAACTAAGCCTGAAATTAAAGCTGCTGTCGAGTTGCTCTTTAAAGTGCAAGTTGAAGCTGTTCGGGTGTTGAATCGTAAAGGCAAGGCAAAGCGTTTCGGTCGTTTCGTCGGTCGCCGTCGTAATGAGCGTAAGGCCTACGTCTCGCTCAAAGATGGTCAAGAAATCAACCTGGCGGAGGTCAACTAAATGGCTCTCTTAAAAGTTAAGCCAACCTCGCCCGGACGCCGTGGCATGCTTAAGGTGGTCACACCTAATCTGCATAAAGGCGCACCGGTTGCTGCGTTGCTCGAAAAGAAAATCCGTGGATCTGGCCGTAATAACAACGGTCACATCACAATTCGCCACCGTGGTGGTGGTCATAAGCAGCACTACCGTTTGGTGGATTTCCGTCGCAACAAAGACGGCATTCCAGCAAAGGTTGAGCGTCTGGAATATGACCCAAACCGCACTGCACACATCGCTTTGCTTTGTTATGCGGACGGTGAGCGTCGTTACATTATCGCTCCTCGTGGTCTTGAAGTAGGTACAACGCTGTTGTCGGGTGTAGAAGCCCCCATCCGCGCAGGTAACACCTTACCTATTCGCAACATCCCTGTGGGTACAACGATTCACTGCATCGAAATGTTGCCCGGCAAGGGTGCCCAAATGGCACGTTCGGCTGGTGCATCGGCTGTTCTGTTGGCTCGCGAAGGCACTTACGCTCAGGTTCGCCTGCGTTCAGGTGAAGTTCGTCGCGTGCACATTGAATGCCGTGCAACGATCGGTGAAGTCGGCAACGAAGAGCACAGCTTGCGCCAAATCGGTAAAGCGGGTGCAGTTCGTTGGCGCGGTATTCGTCCCACGGTGCGTGGTGTCGCAATGAACCCGGTTGATCACCCACACGGTGGTGGTGAAGGTCGTACCGGAGAAGGCGGCGAGCCACGTAGTCCATGGGGTACCCCAGCTAAGGGTTACAAGACTCGTAGCAACAAGCGGACGGACAATATGATCGTCCAGCGCCGCAAGCGTAAATAAGAGGGCGAATCATGTCACGTTCAGTCAAGAAAGGCCCATTCGTCGATGCACACCTGATCAAAAAGGTCGAGGTTGCTATCGCCGAAAAGGGCAAGAAACCGATCAAAACTTGGTCACGTCGTTCAACGATCCTGCCAGACTTCATCGGTCTGACGATTGCTGTTCATAACGGTCGCCAGCACGTTCCCGTTTACATCAACGAGAACATGGTTGGACATAAACTCGGTGAGTTTGCGCTGACTCGTACCTTTAAAGGGCACGCTGCAGACAAAAAGGCCAAGAGGTAATCCATGGAAACTCAAGCCATTATCCGTGGGGTGCATATCTCTGCCCAGAAGACAAGACTTGTTGCGGATCTTATCCGTGGTAAATCTGTTGCTCAGGCATTGAACATCCTGACCTTCACAAATAAGAAGGCCGCCGGCATCTTGAAGAAAGCTGTTGAATCAGCGATCGCCAATGCCGAGCACAACGACGGTGCAGATATCGACGAACTCAAAGTCACCACGATTTTTGTGGACAAGGCTGAGTCGATGAAGCGCTTTTCCGCACGAGCCAAAGGGCGCGGTAACCAGATTGAAAAGCAGACCTGCCACATTACTGTGAAGGTCGGAGCCTAAGGAGTCACGATGGGTCAGAAAATTCACCCGATTGGGTTCCGCCTTGCGGTTACACGTAATTGGGGCTCGAAGTGGTACGCAGACGACAAAGACTTCAGTGGCATGCTTGCCTCTGATATTCGTGTCCGTGAGTACCTAAAAAAGAAACTCAAAAGCGCATCTGTTGGTCGCGTGGTCATTGAGCGTCCTGCTAAAAACGCACGTATTACTGTCTACTCTGCACGTCCTGGAGTTGTGATTGGTAAGCGTGGTGAGGACATCGAAGGCCTCAAAGCTGATTTGCAGCGTTTGATGGGCGTGCCTGTTCACGTCAACATCGAAGAGATTCGCAAGCCAGAAACCGACGCTCAGTTGATTGCGGATTCAATTTCGCAGCAGCTTGAAAAGCGGATCATGTTCCGTCGCGCCATGAAGCGTGCTATGCAAAATGCAATGCGTCTGGGTGCTTTAGGCATCAAGATCATGAGTGCAGGCCGTCTGAATGGTATCGAAATTGCCCGTACTGAATGGTATCGTGAAGGTCGCGTGCCACTTCATACTTTGCGTGCAAATATTGATTACGGTACTTCTGAAGCCCATACCACCTATGGTGTGATTGGTATCAAAGTCTGGGTCTATAAAGGCGACATGTTGGCTAACGGCGAAATGCCTGTTGAAACCGTTGCGCCCCGCGAAGAAGAGCGTCGCCCACGTCGTGCCCCTCGTGCTGACAAGCCCGAAGGTGGCCGTCCGGCTGCTCGTCCCGCTGGTCGTGGTCGTGCACCGCGCAAGGCTGATGCCGCTGCGCCTGCGCCTGAAGGAGAATAAGCATGCTGCAACCAGCACGCAGGAAATATCGCAAAGAGCAAAAAGGCCGTAACACTGGTCTCGCTACACGCGGCGCTAACGTTTCATTCGGCGAATTCGGTTTGAAGGCCACAGGTCGTGGCCGTCTTACCGCTCGCCAGATTGAATCCGCACGTCGTGCGATCAATCGCCACATCAAGCGTGGCGGACGTATTTGGATCCGTATCTTCCCCGACAAGCCAATTTCACAGAAACCAGCTGAAGTTCGGATGGGTAACGGTAAAGGTAATCCAGAGTATTGGGTTGCTGAAATCCAGCCAGGCAAAGTGCTGTACGAAATGGAAGGTGTGAGTGAAGAAATCGCGCGTGAGGCGTTCCGCCTTGCAGCAGCTAAGCTTCCAATCGCCACAACATTCGTCGCGCGTCACCTCGGTACTTAAGGAATCGATATGAAAGCAAGCGAACTTCGTGCAAAAACTGCCGCCGAGCTCGGTCAAGAGCTTGAAAGCCTGTTGAAAGCCCAATTTGGTCTGCGTATGCAGCGGGCTACTCAGCAACTCACCAACCATACTCAGATCAGTAAAGTTCGTCGCGACATCGCTCGCGTACGTACATTGTTGACTGAGAAGGCGGGATCATAATATGACCACAGCTCAAACAACAAAACCTAAGCGTCAGCGTACGCTGGTTGGTAAAGTCGTCAGCAACAAGATGGATAAAACCATCGTGGTGTTGGTGGAGCGTCGTGTTAAGCATCCTATGCTTGGCAAGATCATTATGCGCTCAGCTAAATACAAAGCGCATGATGAAACCAATCAGTACAACGAAGGTGACACTGTAGAAATCGCAGAAGGTCGTCCAATTTCACGGTCCAAGTCCTGGACTGCTACGAAATTGATCGAAGCTGCTCGCGTGATCTAAAGATTACCTGACTGTAGTAAAAAAACGCGCCATCTACATGGCGCGTTTTTTTTATGCACGTCAATGATGACGTGCACACAGTGTGTTAAATATGTGTAACAAACTTAGTGACTAAATATCCATCAAAAGTTTCTGAACCACCTTCGCTTCCAATTCCGCTGTCCTTGATGCCGCCAAAAGGCGTTTCAGGAAGTGCGCTACCGAAATGGTTAATGTTGACCATTCCAGCTTCGATAGAGTTTGAAATTTTGGTAGCAGTCTGAAGTGAGTTTGTAAATATGTATGAAGACAATCCAAAAGGTAGGCTATTTGCACGTGTGATGACTTCATCGATATTATCGAAAGGCACGACTGGTGCGATTGGGCCGAATGGTTCTTCTGTCATAAGCATCGAGTCATCTTTCAACCCAGTAATGACGGTAGGCGGGAAAAAGAAACCCTTGCCACTCATTGCATCGCCACCAATTTCAATTTTTGCACCACGCTTGCGTGAGTCCTCAACAAATCTTTCAATGGCAGGTACACGACGCTCATGAGCGAGAGGCCCCATTTCAACGCCATCTTCTAAACCATTACCTACTTTGACTTGTTTAAGTACATCGATAAATTTAGCGAGAAACTTGTCGTAGACTTTCTTTTGAACATAAAAACGAGTGGGTGAAACACAAACCTGACCGGCGTTTCTTACCTTGAATTTAGCAAGCATTGTTGCTGCACGTTCAACATCTGCATCATCAAAAACAATAACAGGTGAGTGTCCACCAAGCTCCATGGTGACGCGTTTCATATGAGCCCCTGCAAGAGCTGCTAACTGTTTGCCAACTGGCACAGAGCCAGTAAATGAGACTTTACGACTGATTGGTGAACGGATAAGGTAATCAGAAACTTTGGCGGGCTCGCCCCAGACCAAACTCAAGACACCGGGAGGCAAGCCAGCGTCATGGAACATCTGCGCAATAGCCATGACTGCACTCGGAGAATCTTCAGGCCCTTTGAGAATGACAGTGCAACCAGCACCAATCGCCGCACAAATTTTTCTAATAGCCTGGTTGTATGGGAAATTCCAAGGTGTAAAAGCAACGCAGACACCGATAGGTTCTTTTAAAACAAGTTGTCGCACATCGGCGTTTCTTGGCAAAACTACTCGCCCATAGATACGGCGACACTCCTCCGCATGCCAATCACAATGGTCGGCACAACCAACAACCTCTCCGAGGGCTTCAGCCAAGGGCTTTCCTTGATCAAGCGTCATGTTTCGTGCGATATCCTGTGCACGATCTCGCGTGAGTTGCCCAACTTTCCGCAAAATTGCGGAGCGATCCATGGGCGAAGACTTTTTCCAGCTAGCAAAAGCCAATTCAGCAGAGTGAAGAGCCATATCAAGATCGGCCTGTGTTGCATGCGGCAATTGGCCAAGAACCTCAAGAGTCGCAGGATTAATGATGTCCTGAGACTGACGACCTTCGCCAGAAATGAACTCACCATTGATATAAAGGGTTTGCTTAGGGTACATTGAGGCTCCAATACAACAAAAAATTGGCAAAAGCGCTAAACAGATAATATGACATATCTGAATAGCACTTGCACAAAAAAAAATACTACGATATACTGCACGGCTTTCCCGCAATTCGTGTGCCGTTTTAAAACAACGAAACATAAAAAGTGTGGAAATAATTAGCAGATTTCAACCCAGGGTGCTCTGTGGCACCTAACGGGACCAAAACTGACTGATTTGACTGTAGGCAAAATGCACACAGAATCTTTGGTTAAGTTGGAACAGGAAAAATCATGATCCAAATGCAGACCACGCTAGACGTGGCCGATAACACTGGTGCACGTTCTGTTATGTGCATCAAGGTGCTCGGCGGTTCAAAGCGCCGCTATGCCGCAATCGGCGATGTTATCAAGGTTACCGTCAAGGACGCAGCCCCACGAGGCCGTGTCAAAAAAGGCGAAATCTATAACGCTGTTGTCGTTCGTACGGCACAGGGTGTTCGTCGTAAAGACGGTTCACGTATTCGCTTCGGTGGCAATGCTGCCGTTTTGCTCAACGCCAAACTCGAGCCCATCGGCACGCGTATCTTTGGACCAGTTACACGCGAATTGCGTGGCGAAAAGTTCATGAAGATCGTGTCTTTGGCGCCCGAAGTGCTGTAAGGAGCCGTAAATGAACAAAATCCGTAAAGGCGACGAGGTTGTAGTGCTGACAGGGCGTGACAAAAAGCGTCGCGGCACTGTGTTGGCCCGTCTTGATGAAGACCATGTATTGGTCGAAGGCATCAACATGGTCAAAAAGCATGTTAAGCCAAACCCGATGCAGGGAACAACCGGCGGCATTATCGAAAAGACAATGCCGATCCATATCTCGAACATTGCGCTCTTCAATCCCGCCACCGGTAAAGGTGATCGCGTTGGGATCAAAGAAGTTGACGGTCGCAAAGTGCGTGTTTTTCGTTCCAGCGGCGAGACCGTTGGCGCGAAAGCTTAAGGGGCGAAAAAAATGTCTCGTTTCCAAGAACTCTACATGCAAAAAATTGCTCCCGCGTTGCGCGAGCAGTTTGGCTACAAGAGCGTGATGCAGGTTCCTCGCGTGATGAAAGTCACCTTGAACATGGGCGTCTCAGAAGCTGTTGCAGATAAAAAAGTCATTGATCATGCGGTTTCTGATCTGACTAAGATTGCCGGTCAAAAGCCTGTGATCACCAAAACCAAAAAGGCGATCGCAGGTTTTAAAATCCGCGAAGATTATCCAATTGGTTGTATGGTGACATTGCGCGGTCAACGTATGTATGAATTCCTCGATCGTCTCGTTTCCGTGGCTCTGCCACGTGTTCGCGACTTCCGTGGTATTTCGGGACGTGCGTTTGACGGTCGTGGCAACTACAACATCGGGGTGAAAGAGCAAATCATTTTCCCTGAAATTGAATACGACAAAATCGACGTGTTACGTGGGATGAATATCAGCATCACCACGTCCGCTAAGACAGACGAAGAAGCCAAGGCGCTGTTAACAGCCTTTAGCTTCCCGTTCCGCAACTAAGGAGCGCAGACGTGGCTAAACTTTCAATGATCAATCGCGATATCAAGCGCAAAATGACAGCAGAGAAATTTGCTGGCAAGCGCGCTGCTCTCAAGGCGATTATCGATGATTCATCCAAGACCGACGAAGAGCGCTACGAAGCGCGGCTGAAATATCAGCAACTTCCACGTAACGCTAGCCCGACTCGTCAGCGTAATCGCTGCGCGATTACAGGCCGTGCACGTGGTGTGTTCAGCAAGTTCGGACTTGGCCGCATGAAACTGCGCGAATTGGCAATGAAGGGTGAGATTCCCGGCATGACCAAAGCTAGCTGGTAGGAGAATAAAATATGAGCATGAGCGACCCTATCGCCGATATGCTGACTCGCATTCGTAATGCGCAGATGGTAGACAAAACATCGGTGACCATGCCCTCCTCCAAGCTTAAGGTAGCAATTGCTGCCGTGCTTCAGGACGAAGGTTATGTTGATGGTTTTACGATTAAAGGTACAGCCCAAAAGCCTGAACTTGAAATCACCCTTAAGTATTACGCTGGTCGTCCAGTCATCGAGCGCATTGAACGCGTTTCGCGCCCTGGTCTGCGTATTTACAAAGGCAATGGAAGCATTCCTCAGGTCATGAACGGTCTGGGTGTGGCTATTGTCTCCACTTCACGTGGTGTGATGACTGACCGCAAAGCACGCGCCAATGGCGTGGGCGGCGAAGTCATCTGCTACGTGGCTTAAGGAGAAAACCAAATGTCACGTATTGCTAAATATCCAGTCGAATTGCCAAAAGGCGTCGAAGCAACAATCACTGCAAACCAAATCTCCGTTAAAGGTCCTTTGGGTACATTGAGCCAGACTCTGATTGGTAATGTCATTGTGAACGAAGACGGCGGAAAGCTTTCTTTTATCGTAGCAAATGACTCCCGCGAAGCTAAAGCAATGTCCGGAACTTTGCGCGCACTAGTTGCGAACATGGTAACGGGTGTCAGCAAAGGTTTCGAGCGTAAGTTGACTCTGGTAGGCGTGGGTTACCGTGCCGCTGTCCAGGGTAACGCGATCAAATTGCAACTTGGTTTTTCACATGATGTCGTCCACCCCATGCCTGAAGGCGTAAAAGCCGAATGCCCAACCCAGACTGAAATTATTCTGAAGGGTTCGGACAAGCAGGTGGTTGGTCAGGTGGCTGCTGAAATTCGTGCATACCGTCCGCCAGAGCCCTATAAAGGCAAAGGTGTACGTTACGTCGATGAGCATGTCATCATCAAAGAAACCAAGAAGAAATAATCGCGCAAACAAGGAAAGATCATGGACAAAAAGATTTCCCGTTTGCGTCGTGCTGTTCCGACGCGTAAGAAAATTGCTGAATTGCGAGTCAATCGCCTTCAAGTTTTCCGCTCGAACTTGCACATCTATGCAAACATCATTTCGCCCGAAGGCGATCGTGTTCTGGTTTCTGCTTCTACAGTTGAGCCAGAAGTGCGTCAGCAACTCGCAGGTCAGTCAGGTGCAGGTGGCAATGCCGCAGCTGCCACATTGATCGGTAAACGTGTTGCAGAGAAAGCCAAAGCTGCTGGTATCGAGCTTGTTGCTTTCGATCGTTCAGGTTTCCGTTACCACGGCCGTGTAAAAGCCTTGGCCGATGCCGCGCGTGAAGCCGGTCTGAAGTTTTAAGCGAGGAACAGTCAAATGGCTAAAGAACAACGCAAGAACGCTCCAGAAGAGCGTGATGACGGCCTCCGCGAAAAAATGATTGCGGTTAACCGCGTCAGTAAAGTCGTGAAAGGTGGTCGTACCATGAGTTTCGCTGCACTGACTGTCGTCGGTGATGGTGATGGTCGCGTCGGTATGGGTAAAGGTAAGGCGCGTGAAGTGCCGGTTGCAGTTCAAAAGGCAATGGAGCAGGCGCGTCGCGAACTGTTTAAAGTTGCTCTTAAGAATGGCACACTTCACCACACGGTCGTTGGCAAGCATGGTGCTTCGACAGTATTGATTTCGCCTGCAGCAGAAGGTACTGGCGTGATCGCCGGTGGCCCAATGCGCGCTATTTTTGATGTAATGGGAGTGCGTAACGTCGTGGCAAAGAGCCTCGGTTCAAGCAACCCTTACAACATGGTTCGTGCCACGCTTAACGGCTTGCGCGCTTCGCTCACACCGTCGGATGTTGCTGCTAAACGTGGCAAGACCGTCGAAGAGATTTTGGGGTAAGTCATGGCTGAAAAACAAGTCAAAGTCACCCTGGTCCGTTCGACCATCGGTACCAAGCAAGACCATCGCGACACAGTTCGTGGCCTTGGTTTGCGCCGTGTCAATAGCAGCAAAGTGCTCAAAGACACTCCCGAAGTTCGCGGAATGATCAATAAAGTTGATTATCTCGTGACTGCTACGGACGTCTGAAAGGAATCACGATGTCGATTACTCAATTAAATACTATCAAGCCAGCCGAAGGCTCTACACACGCTAAGCGTCGTGTTGGTCGTGGTATTGGCTCAGGCTTAGGCAAAACCTCCGGTCGAGGCCATAAAGGCCAGAAATCACGTACGGGTGGTTTTCACAAGGTTGGTTTTGAAGGCGGTCAAATGCCTTTGCAGCGTCGTTTGCCTAAGCGTGGCTTTTCTACATTAGATGGCCATTTGTACGCTCAAGTTCGTTTGTCTGATTTGCAATCTTTGCCTGTCGAAGAAATCGATGTGCAAGTTCTCAAGCAGGCAGGTGTTGTGGGTACGCAGGTCCGTTACGTCAAAGTATTTAAATCTGGCGAACTGTCACGTAAAGTGTCCCTTAAGGGCATTGGTGCTTCAGCTGGTGCGCGTGCTTCAATTGAAGCCGCCGGTGGTTCGATTGCTTAAGACGGATTAGAGAATGGCAACAGCAGCACAGTCCGCAGGAAAATCAGGCCCACGATACGGCGATCTTAAACATCGTTTAGTGTTCCTGGTGCTAGCCTTGGTGGTTTACCGCCTGGGGACGCACATTCCTGTACCGGGCATCAATCCAGATGCCTTGGCAGATCTGTTTCGTGAAAATCAGGGCGGTATTCTCGGCCTGTTTAACATGTTTTCAGGCGGTGCTCTTGAGCGATTCTCTATCTTTGCTTTAGGTATCATGCCGTACATTTCTGCATCGATCATTATGCAGCTAATGTCAGTGGTTGTACCTTCACTAGAAGCAATCAAAAAAGATGGTGAAGCTGGCCGTCGAAAGATTACGCAGTACACCCGTTATGGGACAGTCGCTTTAGCATTGATTCAAGCAGTTGGCATTTCTGTCGCACTTGAGTCTCAGCCTGGGTTGGTCATTGAGCCTGGTTTGATGTTTAGAGTGACTACGATTGTTACCTTAGTTACCGGCACAATGTTTGTGATGTGGTTAGGTGAGCAAATCACTGAACGTGGTTTAGGCAATGGTATTTCGATTCTAATTTTTGCTGGAATTGTTGCAGGTTTACCTAGTGCCTTAGCTGGCTTGTTGGACTTGGTTCGTACCAATGCAATGTCTGGGTTTTCGGCGCTGTTTATTGTTGCGCTTGCTGTACTAGTCACTGCTTTTGTAGTATTGGTCGAGCGTGGTCAACGTAAGATTACTGTGAATTACGCTAAGCGTCAGGTTGGTAACAAGGTCTACGGTGGACAAACATCCCACCTCCCCTTGAAGCTAAACATGGCAGGTGTAATTCCCCCGATTTTTGCTTCATCTATTATTTTGTTCCCTGCCACAATCGCAAGCTGGTTCTCAAGTGCTGAGAGTATGCGTTGGTTAGGGGATTTGGCAGCAGCCCTTGCGCCGCGTCAACCGCTTTACATTACGCTTTACGCAACTGCAATTATTTTCTTCTGCTTTTTTTACACAGCGTTAGTATTTAACAGCCGTGAAACTGCAGATAATTTGAAGAAAAGTGGTGCGTTCGTTCCTGGGATTCGTCCTGGTGAGCAAACCGCACGATTCATCGACAAGATTTTGATGCGGTTGACGTTAGCTGGCGCCTTGTACATCACAGTGGTGTGTTTGGTTCCAGAGTTTTTAGTCATGCGTTGGAATGTACCGTTTTACTTTGGCGGCACCTCATTGCTGATTATTGTTGTAGTTACGATGGACTTCATGGCACAGGTTCAGGCCTACATGATGTCTCACCAGTACGATTCACTGCTCAAGAAGGCTAACTTCAAGGGCGCGAATATACCAATGAGATAAGCGAGAGCAATGTCAAAGGACGACGTCATTCAGATGCAAGGTGAGATTCTTGAGAATCTCCCTAACGCAACATTCCGTGTCAAGTTGGAAAACGGCCATGTAGTATTAGGTCATATTTCCGGCAAGATGCGTATGCATTACATCCGGATTTTGCCGGGCGATAAAGTCACAGTGGAGCTCACGCCCTATGACTTAACGCGTGCCAGAATCGTCTTCCGCTCCAAATGAGCGGCCGGGTTACGACAGATAACAGGAGTCAACCATGAAAGTAATGGCATCGGTTAAGCGGATTTGCCGCAACTGCAAAATTATTAAACGTCACGGCGTGGTGCGAGTCATTTGCACCGACCCGCGTCATAAGCAGCGTCAAGGTTAATACATCAAGGAACAGTCATGGCCCGTATTGCTGGCATCAACATTCCGCCACATCAGCACGCTGAGATCGGTTTGACCGCCATTTTTGGAATTGGTCGCACCCGCTCTCGCAAAATTTGTGAAGCTGCTGGTGTGCCCCTGACCAAAAAGGTCAAGGATCTCACCGACGCAGAACTCGAGCGCATCCGTGAACACGTAGGTGTGTTTTCGGTTGAAGGAGACCTGCGACGTGAAGTTCAGCTCTCGATCAAGCGATTGATCGATCTGGGCACCTATCGAGGCATGCGCCACAAGCGCGGTTTGCCCGTACGTGGTCAACGCACTCGCACCAACGCCCGCACCCGCAAGGGACCGCGTCGCGCTGCTGCTAGCCTGAAGAAATAAAGAGGATTAGAAGATGGCTAAAGCTTCTGCCGGCGGCGCAACTCGCGTTCGCAAAAAAGTCAAAAAGAATGTGTCGGACGGCATCGCGCATGTCCACGCGTCTTTTAACAATACAATCATCACCATTACCGACCGTCAAGGCAATGCCTTGTCATGGGCGACTTCTGGTGGTGCTGGTTTCAAAGGCTCACGTAAGTCCACGCCGTTTGCTGCACAGGTTGCTGCAGAAACAGCTGGTAAGGTGGCAATTGAATACGGCATTAAGACACTTGAAGTGCGTATCAAGGGCCCAGGCCCAGGTCGCGAGTCTTCAGTGCGTGCGTTGAATGCGTTGGGTATCAAGATTTCGAGCATTGCCGATATCACACCCGTACCGCACAACGGTTGCCGTCCACCTAAGCGTCGTCGTATCTAAGGGGAACCCACATGGCACGTTATACCGGTCCCAAATGTAAACTCTCGCGTCGCGAGGGCATTGATCTCTTCCTTAAGAGCGCACGCCGCTCACTTGAGTCAAAGTGTAAGCTTGACTCAAAGCCAGGTCAGCATGGTCGCACCTCAGGTGCACGTACATCTGACTACGGTTTGCAGCTTCGCGAAAAGCAAAAGCTCAAGCGTATGTATGGCATCATGGAAAAACAGTTTCGCAAGTACTTTGCTGAAGCTGAGCGTCGTAAAGGCAATACTGGCGAGCAGTTGATCCAGTTGCTCGAGTCGCGCCTTGACAACGTCGTCTATCGCATGGGTTTTGGTTCAACACGCGCTGAAGCTCGCCAGCTGGTGACACATCGTGCGATTGAATTGAATGGCCACAAGGCTGACATTCCCTCGATGTTGATCAAGTCAGGTGACGTGATCGCTATTCGTGAAAAATCAAAAGCTCAGGCTCGCATTCGCGAATCAATGGACTTGGCTTCAGGTAACGGTATCCCCCAGTGGGTTGAAGTTGACACAGCTAAGTTAGTTGGTACGTTTAAGCAAGTCCCTGATCGCGCTGACGTCGCACGCGACATCAACGAATCGATGGTCGTTGAATTGTATTCACGTTAATCGAAATATTTAATTGGCGTATGCAGCTTGTTGTTGCATACGCCTTTAGTATTTCTAGTACTCGTTATTTATTTGTCTTATCCATCAGCCTTATCGGTGTAACGAACCGAGGGTATTGAAAAAGGACTATCGCAATGTCACAAGGTTTTCTAAAGCCACGTTCGATTGAAGTCGAACCCGTCGGCCCAAATCACGCCAAAATCATCATGGAACCTTTCGAGCGCGGCTACGGCCACACGCTTGGAAACGCTCTGCGTCGTATTTTGTTATCTTCGATGTCTGGTTATGCAGCCACCGAAGTTCAAATTACTGGCGTTGTGCATGAGTATTCAACAATCCCTGGTGTGCGCGAAGATGTCGTAGACATTTTGCTGAACCTCAAAGGTGTTGTATTCAAGTTGCATAGCCGTGATGATGTGACACTGACTTTGCGCAAGCAAGGTGCTGGTCCAGTTTTTGCATCAGATATCGAATTGCCACACGACGTAGAAATCGTGAATCCTTCGCAAATGATTGCGACGCTGACAGATTCGGGCAAACTTGAAATGCAGATCAAGGTTGAAAAAGGCCGTGGTTATGTTCCAGGTAACGTCCGTGCATTGATTGATGACCGTGCGCATACGATTGGTCGTATTGTCTTAGATGCTTCGTTTAGCCCAGTTCGTCGTGTGAGCTATGCAGTTGAAAACGCGCGTGTTGAACAGCGTACAGACCTTGACAAGCTTGTGATTGACGTTGAAACAAACGGTGTGATTAGTCCAGAAGAAGCGGTTCGCCAGTCTGCCCGTATTCTGATGGATCAGATTTCTGTCTTTGCAGCGCTTGAAGGTGCTGGTGATTCCTACGAAGCACCTAGCCGTGGTGCTCCACAAATTGATCCAGTCTTGTTGCGTCCTGTCGATGATCTCGAACTGACAGTGCGTTCGGCTAACTGCCTCAAAGCTGAAAACATCTATTACATCGGTGATCTGATCCAGCGCACTGAAAATGAATTGCTTAAGACACCTAATTTGGGTCGTAAGTCATTGAATGAAATTAAAGAAGTGTTGGCTGCACGCGGTTTGACACTTGGTATGAAGTTAGAAAACTGGCCTCCAATGGGTCTCGAGCGTCCATAAGGACAACGAGCCTAAGAAAAAGCAAGAATCAATGGGTCACAGATCCCTTGATTCTTGTGAGTGCTAGAATGTGTGTCTTCAATTTAGTTTGACGAAGATTTTATTTAGTACAAATCGGCCCGCAGTAAAGTTTTTACTGATCGAAGAGCTGAAAACCGAGCAATTTTGCTCTCAATAGATTCAATAAGGAAAGTATTATGCGTCACGGTAATGGATTACGTAAACTCAACCGCACCAGCAGCCACCGCCTTGCGATGTTTCGCAACATGGCCGTCGCTTTGCTGACACACGAAGCCATCAAGACAACTTTGCCAAAAGCAAAAGAATTGCGTCGTATTGTTGAGCCTTTGATCACGATGGGCAAAACACCAACATTGGCAAACAAGCGTTTGGCTTTTGCCCGTTTGCGTGACCGTGAGTTGGTCGTGAAATTGTTCGCTGAAATCGGTCCTCGTTACGCTGGTCGTAACGGCGGTTACACACGTGTTTTGAAAATGGGTCATCGTCAGGGCGATAACGCGCCAATGGCATTCATGGAGTTGGTGGATCGTCCGATGGCTGACGAAACAGCTGCGTCTGATGCCGCTGAATAATTAAGCTAGCTCTAGCGCTCTATTCTGAAGCGCTATCACTGAAAAGCCTCGGCGATCCCGAGGCTTTTTTGTATCCAATGCAATCTGTATGTCGATACAATCAACCCCATAGTTATTTAAAACGAGTCATCATGCAAGAGCAAGACATCGTCATCGTCATGACCAATGCGCCCGATCTATTGTTGGCTAAGCGTATTGCGCACTTGTTGATTGAAGAAAAATTAGCGGCTTGTGTCAATATTGGGCCCGCGATGCTTTCTGTATATGGCTGGAATGGTGAAGTCGAAGGTGCAGATGAAATACCACTGCTCATTAAAACGACCGTCACCAAGCAACAAGCAATGATTGAACGATTGGTGAGCCTACATCCTTACGAGATACCTGAAGCGATTGTGATCCCGGTTTTAGGTGGTTACACGCCCTATTTAAATTGGGTGCGTAGTCTGACATGTGAAAGTCAGCCATGAAAGTACATGCTGATATGAAAAAATTAAATTGGATCTCTTACGCTTTATTTTTATGCGTATTTCTATTTAATGCATGGACGACAAGTCCTGCACAAGCGCAACAACAGGACTTTTTAGACCCAGAAAAAGCCTTTGTTCTTCAAGCGAAAATGGTGGATCCGGTGACTGTACGTTTGCAATTTAAAATTGCGAATGGTTACTACATGTACAGGGAACAGTTTGCCTTCAAGTTAGACACAACAGCGGTCACCCTTGGGCAAGCTGTATTTCCGGCAGGCGTGGTCAAACATGATCCAACGTTTGATAAAAAAATGGAGTTGTACTTCAAAGAAGTCGACATCAGTCTTCCTATTTCAGCATGGCCAAAAGATAAGGATGCAGTGCCATTTGTCTTAACTGTGACAGGACAAGGTTGTGCGGTTGCTGGTGTTTGCTATCCACCGATGGATTTCATCGTCAAGATGCAGGCAACCCCAGAAAGCAACAGTTATCAAGTAGAGTCGCCGCCCTCAAACATGGGTTTATTTGACAGGATTCAACAGGGACAATGGTCTGAGCTTTTATTTGGTGAAAATGACATAGGCCTTGCTGATGTGTTGTCATCAACAGGCGCGATTGAAATTGTCCTGTTATTTTTTGTATTGGGTTTATTACTCGCATTGACACCTTGCGTTCTACCGATGTTGCCGATTCTTTCAGTGCTGCTGGTAGGTGAGCAGCAGCACGTATCCAAGGCAAGAGGCCTTGCCCTCGCGCTTGGTTACGTGGCGGGGATGTCAGTTGTGTACACGGCGCTAGGGATAGCTGCAGGTCTGAGCGGAGCCGGTTTAGCGGCATGGCTGCAAACCCCTTGGGTTCTGAGTTTGTTTGCGTTGTTACTTGCAGGTCTCGCACTCGCGATGTTTGATGTGTATACACTTCAAATGCCATCTGCCATTCAGTCACGTTTGATGGTTAAAAATTCGCATATTCTTGGTGGCAAGATGAGTGCCTCCATCATGATGGGCGCACTCTCTGCTTTGATTGTTGGGCCTTGCGTGGCGGCACCCTTGGCAGGTGCATTGCTATACATTTCTCAGACTGGAGACGTATGGTTGGGTGGCTCTGCGCTCTTTGCCATGGCTTGGGGTATGGGTGTTCCATTACTTTTGATGGGAGCCTCTGCAGGAAAATTAATTCCACGTTCGGGCCCTTGGATGGAGGGCGTCAAACAGTTTTTTGGCGTCTTGCTGTTGGCGACGGCGTGGTGGATGGTGAGTCCAGTATTGCCAACATGGTTCCAAATCTTGGGTTGGGCGGTATTGGCAATGTTTACTGCGGTATTGCTGCGGCCGTTTGATCCCATATCAAGCGAGTCAGGCTTGGCCGGCGTGTGTCGTAAGACACTTGGTTTGTTATTAGTTGTCTTGAGTACAGTTTGGATATTAGGACTAGCAAGTGGTGGGCGTTCGTTATTACAACCGCTCAATCACCTGTCGATGATTCGCAACTCAAACGCCTCTATAGCGGTGCCAGAGGCATCTAAAGCAGCACCCCCAGCCTCGATGGATCAGTCAAATACAGTGGCGTCCGCGAGCAGCGGAGCAAAAAAACAACTGTTGAGTCTCACCAATCAACCAGCCTACGTAGCAAATACCAATACAGACAGCACTATCCCCCATCCGGCATTTCAGCGGGTCAAGACCGTAGCGGAGCTTGAGCGTTTGCTGGAGCAGTCTACACGCCCTGTCATGTTAGATTTTTATGCAGACTGGTGTGTCTCTTGCAAGGAAATGGAAGCGTTTACTTTTGTGGATCCGCGTGTCGCGCAGCGCATGAATCAGATGTTGTTGTTGCAGGTGGACGTCACGGCTAACAATTCGGACGATCGTGCGTTAATGAAAAAATTTCGATTGTTTGGGCCACCTGGCATTATTTTTTTTAGACCAGGTGGAGCCGAAAGAAAAGACGTAAGAGTCGTTGGTTTTCAAGATGCCACACGCTTTTCTGTCACACTTGATCGTGCACTCAAGTAAGTAAACAAGTCGCATCAGTAATACAAGATATAAAAACAGAGACAATATGACGCAAGCACGCGAGCAAGACGCACTGAACGGGCAACACCAAAACCAAGCCCCGACTGGACAACCACAGTCGACAACATCCGTCATCATTTTGTTTGCTTTGGCGGCCTGCGCGGCAACCACATCGTTTCGGATTTGCGACCCTCTTTTGCCTGTGTTCGCAGAGGAGTTTGGTGTGCGAACGGCACAGACCTCAGGAACCGTGACGTTGTTTGCGATTGCGTACGGCATCATGCAGTTCTTTTATGGGCCTCTGGGCGATCGTTACGGCAAGTTTCGAGTGGTGTCGTGGGCGACTCTGGGTTGTGCAATCGGGACGCTGATTGTGGTGTTCGCTCCGAGTCTTGAAGTCATTGAGTTTGGCCGATTGATTTCAGGTGCAACCGCAGCAGCAATCGTGCCCTTGTCGATGGCTTGGATTGGCGATCATGTTCCTTATGAGCAGCGTCAAGCGACGCTTGCGCGTTTTTTGCTTGGCTCTATATCTGGACTTGCGATCGGTCAGCTCATCGGTGGGGTGTTCGCGGATACGATCGGTTGGCGTTGGGCGTTTGTTTGGATGGCCGCGGTGTATTTTATTGTTGGTGGCTTATTGATTTCTAAACGCAAGATGGTCCCAGAAAAGCCGCATACTCCAACACAGGGCGCACGTATTCTTGGACCTCTCAAACAAGTTGTATCTACGCGTTGGGCCGTGATGGTTTTAGTCATCGTGTGTATCGAAGGTATTTTTGTCTTTGGACCGCTCGCGTTTGTCCCAGCTTTTTTGCATGAACGCCATGGCATACCTGTCTCATGGGCGGGCATGATTAGTGGGTTTTTTGCACTCGGGGCATTCATTTACGCGATTCGTGCCAATCAGTTTGTGAAATGGTTAGGTGAGCGCAGGCTTGCACTCACAGGCGGTCTCACCATGGCAATTGCTTACGCCGCCTTTATGCTTTCGACTGTTTGGTATTGGGGTGTGTTGGCAAGTATTTTGTCCGGCCTGGGCTATTACTTTTTACACGCAGTGTTGCAGACACATGCGACACAAATGGCGCCGTCTGCAAGGGGTTCGGCAGTGTCATTATTTGCTTCGTGTCTGTTTCTGGGCCAGTCGCTCGGTGTGGCAGCTTGTGCTTGGCTGGGCGACAATTTTGGCTTGTCAGCGGTATTTCCGGTCGGAATTGTTGGCTTGCCAGTGCTTGCTTGGTTTTTTGCGTGGCGCTTGAGATTGCGCCAAGTGGATTTGAATACTGCCGCAAAAACAAGCTCGACCTAAGCCTTGTGCTTGAGTCGAGCCCTCAATTTAAGTTGTAGCCTTGAGGAGTTTTGCGGCGGCTGGGGCAAAATAAGTCAAAATCCCATCTGCACCGGCACGTTTGAAGCCCAACAGAGACTCCATCATGACCTTGTCATGATCTAGCCAGCCGTTGGCTGCGGCCGCTTTGAGCATCGCATACTCACCACTGACTTGATAGGCAAAGGTGGGCACGTGAAAAGCGTCTTTAACGCGGCGCAGTACATCCAGATAGGGCATGCCAGGCTTGACCATGACCATATCAGCACCTTCACGCAGATCGGCCGCGACTTCGCGTAGCGCTTCGTCAATGTTGCCCGGATCCATTTGGTACACCAGCTTGTTGGATTTACCCAAGTTGGCCGCTGAGCCGACCGCATCTCTAAACGGACCATAAAACGCACTAGCGAATTTGGCCGAATAGGCCATGATGCGGGTGTGGATGAAGTTGTTGGCTTCAAGTGCTGTGCGAATGGCGCCGATGCGGCCATCCATCATGTCGCTGGGGGCAACAATATCAACACCTGCTTCAGCCTGAACCAAGGCCTGCTGAGTCAAGATTTTGACGGTAATGTCGTTCATGACATAGCCATTTTCATCAATCACGCCGTCTTGGCCATGGCTGGTATAGGGGTCAAGAGCGACGTCGGTGAGCAGGCCGAGCTCGGGAAAGTGTTTTTTCAGGCTGGCCACGACGCGCGGAATCAGTCCTTTTGGGTTAATGGCTTCTGCGCCATCCAGTGCTTTGAGTGACGGATCAATCACCGGGAACAGTGCCATCACTGGAATCCCGAGCTCGACACATTCGCGTGCGACTTCGATTAGCGTATCGGGCGAGTAGCGATGGACACCTGGCATTGAGGCGATAGGTTGACGCACACCCGTACCTTCAACGACAAATACAGGATAAATTAGATCATCTACTGATAGTGAGTGCTCGCGAACTAGTCTTCTCGAAAAATCATCTCTACGAAGACGGCGTGGACGATTGGCGGGAAAGTCGGCAAGAATAAGATGTGGTGTTGTCATGGTACGACCTTGGGTGAGATCCAGTTTTCAATTTGGAGGGTAGCCTCTTCGAGGCCGATGCGAGCGGTCGCAGAGAAAGGAATCGCATTCAGCGCACCGATATCTTCGAGCTCTTTTTTGACTGCGTAGACGGCTTTGATGCGTTGACCATAGGGAAACTTGTCCGCCTTGGTCAAGAGCGCCAGCACGGGACGCCGAGTCGGTGCAATCCAATTGGCGAGGCGCCGGTCAAGTTCGGTCACGCCCCGTCGGATATCAATCAGCAGCACGATGCCTGCCAAGGACTCCCGACTTTGCAGATAACCACCGAGAATGTCAGCCCACTCTTCTTTGGCGCGATGCGCCACCGAAGCATAGCCGTAGCCGGGCAAGTCGACCAGAAAGCCAAGTTGCCCTTCTGGATCTAGGGGATCAGGCATGCCAAACATATTGATTAGCCGAGTTCTGCCAGGCGTTTTACTAGAAAAAGCCAAACGTCTCTGATTGGTCAGGACGTTAATGGCCGTGGATTTGCCCGCATTGGAGCGACCCACGAAGCAAACTTCCGGGGCTCCAGGAAAGGGTAATTGATCCAGCCGGGCGGCTGAAGTGAAAAACGAAGCGCGGTGCAAGATGGACACAAGGAGGGCCATTAAGAATAAGCTCAAACGCTATTGTATAATCTAGGGTTGAGAAGTTGTTGTTTTATAAAGATTACAAGCGTCGAGGTCTTCAATGAAGCGTGTGCTGTCCAAGTTAATGTCCAAGATAGTGCTTGTGAGCGGGTTGCTGCTTGGTGTGTCTGCCGTATCCACTAGTATGGCCGCCGGTCCTGTTACTGGGCCCGCCAAACCTGACGCCGCCAAAGGCGCGCAGCTCTACGAACAAGGCGATGCAGCGCGCGGCGTGATCGCCTGTGCATCCTGTCACGGAGCGGCTGGCAACAGCACGATTCCTGCCAATCCAAATATTTCTGCTCAGTCGCACGAGTATCTGTACAAGCAGTTGGTCGAGTTTCGTATCAAAGCAGGTGCCAAAAAAGCACTTCGTAATGGTGCCGAGGGCGCACCTTCCGTCATGCAAGCCATGGCAGCTCCGCTGACCGAGGCGGATATGCATAACTTGGCCTATTTCTTGTCCTTGCAAAAGTTGGCTCAGCCTGCGACTGCAACCAATGAAAAACTGGTCGAACGCGGCCAGAAAATCTGGCGTGGCGGTATCCCCGAGCGTAATGTTCCAGCATGTGCGGGATGTCATTCGCCCAACGGAGCAGGTATTCCTGCACAATATCCTCGTCTGGGTGGTCAGTATCCCTCATACATCGAAGACCAGCTCAAACTTTTCCGTGCGGGTCACCGCGGCAATTCTGCGATGATGAACCAGATCGCAGATCGTATGTCCGACTCGGATATCAAAGCAGTCTCTGATTACGCAGCAGGTTTACGTTAAAAAAAACGTCCTCAGGACGATAGAACGGCCGGATCGTCAAATGCAAGAAAATGTACGTGACTAAAAGTATGTTTTGACGGCCGATTCTAAAAATACATAGTAAAAAAGGGGGGGGTCGATCAGACACCCCCTTTTTTTCGCACGAACAAATGTCCAAGTATCTCCATCCACGGCAATGAATGAATCATGACAACAACCGCATCGAGACCGTTCGCACACTTCATTGAACTGTTGAGTTCGATGCGTTTTGCGATCAGTTTGTTGGTTTTTATTTGCCTGGCTAGCATCATTGGCACAGTGATCCCTCAAGGTCGTTCTGCCAACGCTTACATTGATATGTTTGGGCCTTTTTGGTTTGATGTGTTCAATCGATTTTCAATTTGGCACATCTATAACAACTGGTGGTTCTTAGTCACAATGGCATTTTTGGTGACCTCGACCAGTTTGTGCCTGATTCGCAACGCCCCTAAGATGCTCAAAGAAGCACGTTCGTTTCGTGAGCATATTCGCACCTCAAGTTTGCAGTCTTTTCATCACCGCGTAGAGCTTGAGACTACGCGTGGTGTACCTGCAGCCACCGCTTCTGTGCAAGCATGGCTCAAACGTCAGGGATATGCCGTCCGTCAGCGCAATGAGGGTGATGCTGTCCTGCTTGCAGCAAAGCGCGGAAGTGGTAATCGGCTAGGGTATATCTTTGCACACGCATCAATTGTGATCATCTGTGTGGGAGGTCTGCTCGATAGCGAGCTACCAGTGCGTTTGCAAGTCTGGCTAATGGGCAAGACACCAATCGTGGAAAATATGTTGATTGCAGACGTACCTGAGCGAGGACGTTTGTCGATACACAATCCCAGCTATCGAGCAAACGTATTGATTCCCGAAGGCAGTTCACGCGACTCTGCAGTGGTGAATGTGGATGATGGCGCACTCGTTCAGCCATTGCCTTTTAGCATCAACCTGAAAAAATTTATTGTTGATTATTACTCTACGGGTATGCCGAGTCGCTTCGCAAGCTTGGTAGAGGTGACAGACCCTGATACGGGTGAAAAGTTTGACGCAACGATTGAGGTCAATGAGCCATTGCACTTTAAGGGTGTCACGGTATATCAATCAAGCTTTGATGATGGCGGCAGTCAGGTGGAATTGGTGGGCTATCCGCTCGCAGGTCCAAGCGACAAATCGTTTGAGCTCAAGTCCCGCGTTGGGCAGTCTAGTGATGTCACCATGAAATCCGCAGGGAAAGAACTCAAGGTTGAGGTCACCAAGCTGCGTCCCATCAATGTTGAGGATTTGTCTGCAGGCAATCCGTCTGCACCTAAACCCTTTGGAGAGCATGTGGCGGCCGTGACAGGCAGTGCAGCAGGTAAGACCAATAAAAATCTTCGTAACATTGGCCCGAGCGTTGAGTACCGTGTGATTGATGCAAGCGGTCAAGCAACTTTGTTTCATAATTACATGGTGCCAGTTGAGTTAGACGGTGCGCGTGTCATGCTGGCAGGCGTTCAAGAGCCTGGTGCCGCTGGTTTTCGTTATTTGCGCCTACCGGTTGATGATGAAAGTTCGGTGGGCGACTTTATGCGTTTGAGAGCCGCTTTGGCGGATCCCGCAGCCAGACAGTTGGCCTCTCAACGGTTAGTCGCAAGCTATGGTGGGAGCGCCGAGGAGCAGCGGGCATTACAAATCTCGGCCGAACGGGCGCTGGATACGTTTGCGACGGGTGGTTTAGTCGCGATTTCAAATTTCCTCGAAAAAAATGTCCCCGAATCTGAGCAAAGGCGAGCGGCAGACATCATTATTCGTTTGCTCGGCTCATCGATTGCCGAATTGCGTAATGTCGCACGTGAGCGTGCGGGGCTGCTTGCCTTGTCTAATGCTCCTGAAAAAATGGATGAAATCGCTGATTGGTCCAGGTTATCAGTCGCAGCGTTGTCAGATCTCGCCCTTTATCCCTCTCCGATCATGATGACGCTCAAGACTTTTGAGCATGTCCAGGCGAGTGTGTTTCAGGTGAGTCGCACGCCAGGAAAGATCACGGTGTATATCGGCTGTTTGCTTTTAGTGATTGGCGTGTTTACGATGTTTTATGTCCGAGACCGTCGTATTTGGGTATGGTTGCGTCCTGCTGAGACCTCAGAAGGGTCGAGAGTATTGGCGGCCATGACATCGCAAAAGCGTACACTCGATTTCAATCGAGAGTTCGACCGTTTCAAGCAGGCGTTGATGCGCCTGAACCAAGGTTAGCCTGATGGCAAGCCCCAACACTGATTATTGAGAGCCGCTATGAGTGAGCCCGTTGCTGCTGTTGCAAACGATTGGGATGATTTGTCGGAGTCGGGGGATGGGCGCATTCAGCGCGGTCGTCCTGACTGGACAGATGCATTGTTCTTTTTGCTCCTGGCTATTGGTGCGGGTTTTGCCCTCAACCAATACAGTCAGGCCATGGATATCTATGAGAAAACCATTTTGGTGCTCACTGTTCCATCTTTGACATGGCTGGGCTGGCTGTGGCGTCCCTTGCGCACGTTGATGATCTCCATGGCGCTTGCAGCGGGGTTTGCGATTTGGTTGTACCAAGGGGATTTGGCACGCGCGGATCAAGCATTTCTTTTGAAATACTTGCTCTCATCTCAGTCAGCCATTCTCTGGATGTCGGTGCTGTTTGTCATCGCAACTTTTTGTTATTGGGCGGGCTTTGTGAGCCCCACCGCAGCGTGGTTAGGGACTGCGCTCACTTGGGGGGCAGTGTTTGCGGGCTCCACCGGGATGCTGGTGCGTTGGCGTGAAGGCCACCTGATGGGCCCTGACTTGGGTCACATTCCCGTCAGTAATTTGTACGAAGTCTTTGTCTTGTTCGCACTCGTGACCGCCTTGTTTTATTTGTACTACGAGCGTCGCTACGGCACGCGGGCGCTGGGCGGTTTTGTGTTGTTGGTCGTGACCTCCTCCGTCGTGTTTTTACTCTGGTATTCCTTTACAAGAGAGGCCTATCAGATCCAGCCTTTGGTTCCCGCTTTGAAAAGCTGGTGGATGAAAATCCATGTGCCCGCAAACTTTATTGGTTATGGGACGTTTTCGCTTGCCGCGATGGTGGGTTTTGCTTACCTGGTCAAACAGCATGGGCAAACAAAGTCTTGGCTCAAACTCGCACCTTTGTTTATTTTGGGTGTGTTGCTGGCAGCCGAACCCATGGTGTTTCGCACCGAAGGGTTGTCGGCGACATGGATGATTTATTTTGGAATTGGTGCGTTGATCGTCGGGACGATTTTGTTGTTTCGCGCGCCGATTGCCGAACGTTTGCCGTCTTTTGAGGTGCTCGATGACATTATGTATCGCGCCATTGCCATTGGTTTTGCCTTTTTTACCGTCGCCACGATTTTGGGTGCCTTATGGGCGGCCGACGCCTGGGGTGCCTATTGGCAGTGGGATCCTAAGGAAACGTGGGCGCTGATTGTTTGGCTGAACTATGCAGCATGGTTGCATTTACGCCTCATGAAAGGTCTGCGTGGCACGATGGCCGCATATTGGGCACTTGTTGGTCTGTTAGTCACTTGTTTCGCCTTTTTGGGCGTTAACATGTTTCTTTCAGGTCTTCATTCTTATGGTGCGCTTTGACGCCTGCTAAACCTTGGGTCGTGCTGGTCGCGACCCTCACAGTTCAGTCTCTTGTTGCGATGGCCTTGTTGAACTTGCCGGTGGTTGCACCGGCAGTGGCCAAAGATGTCGGAATCTCAACCAACTACTTAGGTGCCTATGTTGCGCTGGCCTATTTTGGCGCAATGGTCGCAACCTTGTTAGGTGGCGCGGCCGTCAAACGCTGGGGAGCGATTCGGCTTAGCCAGACAGGGCTCGTATTGGCCGCGATCGGTTTGTTTTTGTGTGCAATCCCGATGGTAGAAACCATTGCCTTGGGGGCTTTGTTTATCGGTGCAGGCTATGGACCGATTACGCCCGCAAGTTCACATTTGTTGATTAAATCAACACCTCCAGAAAAGCTTTCTTTTGTTTTCTCAGTGAAACAAACCGGTGTGCCCCTTGGCGGCATGATCGCTGGTGCGACAGTTCCTTCCCTCGATAGCTTAATCGGTTGGCAATGGGCGTTTGTATGCGCGGGTATCGCCTGTGCGATTTGCGCCTGGGCGGTCCAGCCGTTGCGAGAGGGTTTGGATGATGACCGCGATCCAACCGTCAAACCTTCTTTGGCGACGAGTTTTGTGTTGCCTCTCAAGCTGATTTTTAGTCACCGCACGTTGCGCAAGCTTTCCTATATGTCGTTTATGTTTTCGATTGCGCAGATGGCGTTGATGGGATATTTGGTGACGTTTCTTTACGAGGACTTGGGCTGGAGTCTTGTGGCCGCAGGTGGTGCCTTGACAGTCGCTCAAGCAGGTGGGGTCTTGGGTCGCATGTTGTGGGGCTACGTGTCAGATCGCTGGCTTGGTGCCACGATGATGCTGATTGTGATCGCGGTGCTCTTAGTGATCGGCGCGGTAGGCACAGCGTTGCTCGGTCCTGCATCATCGCCTTGGTTCCTGTTCCCAGTGTTGGTGATTTTTGGTTCTTCAGCGATTGGTTGGAATGGTGTCTTTCTGGCTGAAATCGCCAGACAGGCCCCCAAGGGTCAGGCGGGTGTCGCTACCGGCGGCACGCTGTGCATCACCTTTTTAGGTGTGATGGTGGGACCACCTTTGTTTGGCGTATTGGCCAGCATGCTGAGCAGTTACGGTCTGAGTTATGGCGTGCTGTCGATATTGGGTATTTTGATTTTGATGTTGCTGATTCCGCTTTATCGTCGCCCTACCGCAAGTGCGACTTAATTGTTGATATGACTCTTCCAGCCAAAAGCCTGCCAGAGTCGACTGCGCCATCTCAACAGCGTCAGTGGCTAGTGGGTTGCGGGATTTTTTTATGTGCCCTCACCTGCTTCTCACTGCTGGACGCATTGGCAAAAGATTTGGTGCACCGCTACTCGGCTCCTCTCGTCAACATGGCGCGTTATTCCGTGATTGTGGTGCTGGCCTTTGCTGTATTGCGCGCGAAAGGCGTTTCTGTCCACGCGCCTAAAGATGCTCGACTGCTGTTGATACTCCGCGGTGCGATGCTAGGCGTGGTGGGTATTTGCTTTATGCCCGCCATTCAATATTTACCACTTGCAGAGGGAACGGCGATTTATTTTGTCGCGCCGCTAATTGTGGTGATCCTGGCCCCTTTTGTGCTCGGTGAGCGGGTGGGATGGAAACAGTATGCAGCGGTCTTGGTTGGCATGGCAGGTATGTTGCTGATCGTTAATCCTGGTGGAGAGCTTTCCTTAATCGGTAGTGCACTGATGTTTACTTCCGCGTGTGCGTACGCGATGGTGCAGCTGCTCACGCGTAAGCTGACTAAGCGTGTGGAAAGTGAACAGATGTTTATTTATGCGGCAAGCACATGTTGGTTCATGGGCCTGGGCGTCATTGCCGTATTTTGGCCTCAGGTATGGCCAACCGGTCGCGATATGGTTGAAATGCTCTTGATGGGCGTTTGTGGGGGCGTGGGACAGTACTTGTTGATCTTGGCCTTTAAACGCGTGCCCGCATCGACACTCGCACCCCTCAACTACTTTCAGTTGGCCTTGGCGGTGATGTGGGGCGAACTATTTTTTGCGCAACGTCCTAGCCTGCAGTCTTTCGCGGGTATTGCATTGATTGTGGCGGCGGGGTTGGCGCTTACGTTGCCCATGTTAATTTCATCCTTGAAGACCCGATCACTTCGGCGCACGCGTTAAAACCAGGAGACTCGATGAAGAGCTTTTTTCACCCCAAGCAAAAGTTGCATCATCCACAAACGTATTTGTCGCGGGGCAAGATGCGTGTGCCTCAAGAGATTCCTGAGCGTGCCGAGCAAATTTTAAAAGGTCTCGCTGAACTCAAGCTGCCCGTGTATGAACCCAGTGACTTTGGCATGGCGCCTTTGTTGCGCGTGCACGATGCGGCGTATTTGTCGTTCCTGCAACACGCACACGCGGAGTGGAAGCAAGTCGGTCCGGACTGGGGTGATGAGGTGATTTCCAACGTGTATGTGCGCGAACCCAACGCGCTTCGGGGTATTTTGGCCAAGGCGGGCAAGTATCTGGCGGACGGAAGTTGCCCGGTGGGTGAACATACGTGGACTACCGTCTATTGGGGCGCGCAGTCCGCCATTGCGGGCGCGAATGCGCTTTTGCAAGGTGATGACAAGGCCTATGCCTTGTGTCGCCCCCCAGGCCATCACACGCGCAAAGATGCAGCAGGTGGTTTTTGTTATCTCAATAATGCAGCGATTGCTGCCGAGTTATTACGGGAAAAATTTAAACGCGTGGTGATTTTGGATACCGACGTGCATCACGGTCAGGGTGTGCAGGAGATTTTTTATAACCGCGACGATGTGTTGTATGTATCCGTACATGGTGATCCAACGAATTTCTACCCTGTGACAGCAGGCTTTGAAGATGAGACTGGCGCCGACACAGGCGCGGGATACAACCTCAACTTGCCGATGGCGCATGGCTCAAGCGAAGTAGTATTTTTTGAACGTGTCGCACAAGCACTGAAGGCGATCGAAGCGTTCAAGCCAGAGGCGTTGGTATTGTGTTTGGGCTTTGATGTGTACAAGGATGATCCGCAGACCAAGGTTGCCGTGACAACCGAGGGTTTTAATCGCTTGGGCAAGCAAGTGGCTGCATTGGGATTGCCCACGCTGGTGGTGCAAGAAGGTGGTTATCACCTTGAGACACTTGCGACCAACACCGTGAGCTTTTTTAACGGCTTTCTTTCCCGCGCTTAGTCTGCGGCATTAATCTGGCAGACAGCTTTCGCCGCGGATTAGGTCGGCAAAGGTTTCACGTTGGCGAATGACATAAAAGTGCTCGCCATCGACCATCACTTCAGCGGGACGTGGGCGACTGTTGTAGTTGCCCGCCATCACAAAACCGTAGGCGCCCGCAGACTCAATCGCAAGGACATCGCCCTCATGAAGGGCGAGCTTTCGCGCACGTGCTAACCAGTCTGCACTCTCGCATACTGGGCCCACGACGTCATAGAGTGTTTGCTCGCTGGTGCGTGGCTTGAGTGGCAGCACGCCATGCCACGCCTCGTACAGGGCGGGACGCATCAGGTCGTTCATCGCTGCATCCACAATCGCAAAATTTCGCGCTTCGGTGTGCTTGAGAAACTGCACGGAGGTCAAGAGTACGCCAGCATTGCCGACGAGTGAGCGACCGGGTTCGAGCACCAGTTCGAGATGGTCAAAGCCGCGCGCTTTGAGTTGCGCAAATACTTTGTCCAGCAAGAGCTTGGGTGCAAGCGGGGTTTCGTCGTCATAACGAATACCCAAACCGCCACCCAAATCCAGATGTTTGAGGGTGATGCCTAGGCTCACGAGTTGCTCAATGAGCTTGAGAAGCTTGTCGAGCGCGTCCAGATAGGGGCTGACCTCGGTAATCTGCGAGCCGATGTGACAATCAACGCCCACCACTTGAATGCCTGGCAAAGTGGTGGCCAGTTGATAGGCAGCGGGTGCTTCTTCGATCGCAATGCCGAATTTATTTTCTTTGAGACCGGTAGAAATATAAGGATGCGTTTGCGCATCGACATCGGGATTGACACGAAGCGATACGGAGGCGACTTTGCCCATACGTGTCGCTACGGCTGACAGGCGCTTGAGCTCAGGGAGCGACTCAACGTTAAAGCACTTTACGCCAGCTTCGAGTGCGGCCTGCATTTCCCAGTCTTGTTTGCCGACACCCGAAAATACGACTTTGGCGGGGTTGGCGCCAGCCGCGAGAACGCGGGCGAGCTCGCCACCAGAGACGATGTCAAAGCCGCTACCCAAGCGTGCAAACTCTTTTAAAACGGCGAGATTTGAATTGGCTTTCATGCCAAAGCACACCAAGACGCGGTGCGCGCCGATGGCCTCTTGATAAGAGGACCATGCCGTCGCTAAGGCTGCGCGCGAGTATACGTAAAGAGGGGTTCCGAGCTGTTGCGCGAGAGTCGACAGCGCGACGCCCTCGGCGAAGAGTTCACCATTTTGATAGTGAAAGTGGGGAAATCCAGCAGGTGTGGCAGCGGTTGTCATAAAGTGGGAAGCAGTGATTGAAGCGGTCATGTTAGGGCTGTGGGTATTCAGGGTTTAGCGGACGCACTCAAGCACAATACAACAGGTGCCAGAGGCTGCGTCACTTGACCACGCCGATCAAGGTTTATTGTTGGTCTGCGTGACAGTTGAATTGATATTTGGATCCTGTGCACCAGGGTTGGGAGTCGTTTGGCTGACCGCGGTTTGTGGTGCGTCAGCCGGTTTGGACGCCCCTGGTTTAGGTGGCGGCAGATACAGTGGTCCTTTGAAGCCACAGCCAGCGAGCCACCCTGTGAGGGCGAGCATCGCTACAATGCTTGCAAAACTGCGACGATGGATGTTGTGAATCACTGCACACTCCCTCAATATTGAGGACCAAGGATTATGAACGATACTGAATTTCACACACGGGCAACCGCCATTCTAGATGCAATAGAGGCTCAAGCCGATCATTGGTTTGAACAACTTGATCTGGATGTTGAAACCAAGCGAAACGGCAACGTGCTAAACCTCATTTTTGAAAGCGGTCACCAGGTGGTCATTAATAGCCAGGCGCCTCTTCATGAGATGTGGCTCGCGGCGCGTTCAGGCGGTTTCCATTATAAATTTGATGGTCAGCACTGGAAAGATACGCGCGGCGGAAGCGATCTGCATTTGCTGCTGTCTCAAATCTGCTCAGACGAAACCGGGCAGACGCTCACAGTCACTCTGTAAGCACACTGCCTGGTGGTCTGGTCATGAATTAGTTTCCGATAGGTTCGCGGCGGTTGCTACTGTTGTTACGGCTACCACGGTCATTGCCATTGCTGTCGCCGCCTAAGCTATCGAGCAAGTCACCCAACGAATCCTGCTTAGGATCACCCAGGCTTTTCACGGATTCCTTGGGTGGAAACTCTTTGAAATACATGTTTCCCCCTTCGATAATCAAGCCTTCAGGTGGCGGGCCGCGCTTTTGCTCTGGAAACTCTTTCAGTGCATTTTGCATGTAACCGAGCCATACAGGCAAGGAGGCGCCTCCGCCTGTTTCACGCGAGCCGAGTGATTTAGGCTGGTCGTAGCCGAGCCAGGCCACACCCACTAGCTGAGGGGTATAGCCTGCAAACCACGCGTCGACTGAATCGTTGGTGGTGCCTGTTTTACCCGCGAGATCGCCACGCTTGAGCACCTGTCTTGAGCGCGCAGCTGTGCCCGACGTTGCCACGCCGCGCAGCATATCGTCCATGACATAAGCGGTGCGTGCGTCAATCGCACGTGCTGCTGAGTCTCCCGCCACAATGGGTTTGGCGCGCATTAGCACCTGACCGCTTGCGTCGGTGACGTGATCAATCAGATAAGGTGTGACGCGATAGCCGCCGTTGGCAAATACGGAAAAACCTGCCGCTAGCTGCATGGGGGTGACTGCGCCTGAGCCAAGCGCCATTGGTAAGACGGCAGGATGTTTGGACTTGTCAAAGCCGAAGCGGGCAATGAACTCTTGCGCGTATTGAGGACCAATAGACTGAAGGATGCGAATGGAAACCATGTTTTTGGAGCGGGCAATTGCCTCGCGCATCGACATCATTTCACCGTATTCGCCACCGTAGTTTTTAGGCGTCCACGCTTTGCCTGAGCCCGTTTGCTCTGCAGTGAGTTCAAAAGGCTGATCCGAAATCATCGTACCGGGCGTTAAGCCTCGCTCAAGAGACGCTGCATAAATAAACGGCTTGAAGGCAGAGCCTGGTTGACGCCAGGCCTGAGTGACGCGGTTGAAATTGCCGTGAAAAAAGTCAAATCCTCCCACCATCGCTCTCAGTGATCCATCTTGGGGAATCATTGCTACAAAAGCCGCCTGTACGCTTGGGAGATTCAGGATTTCCCAGTAAGCGGGGGTTTTGTGCAAATACACGACCGAACCGCGTTGCAGCCGCAGAGCGGCAGGTGCTTTGGGGTTAAGCGCACGCGCGATGATCCCGATCGCTTTTTTGTCATTGATCACAACGATGTCGGTTGAGCTGCGAGCGACACGGACCTCAGTGGGTTTGACTGAGAGCACGACACCGGTGAGCATGTCTGTGCGGTCTGGATGTTTGTCAAACACACCGTCCAAAAACTCATCCAGCTTGGCGGCGTCATCCTCGAGACCCGCTGGGACGGTGAGTTGTGCCTCTGGGCCAGGATAAGGCGCGCGGCGGGTGTAGTCCAGCACACCCTCGCGCAAGGAGTCATAGGCCCATTTTTGGTCTTTGGAGTGAATGGTGGTGTAGACGTTCAATCCGCGTGTGTAGACATTGTCAGGATAAATACTGATCATGAGCTGGCGTGCAAGCTCAGCTGCGTATTCACCGTGTACGGCATAGCCGCCTGCAGGGGTGCCCTGCGAAGGTTTGATGACGACGGGTTGCGCCAAGGCCGCTTTGTATTCTGCGTCGGTCAGATAGCCGAGTGAATGCATGCGACCCAATACATAGCGCTGGCGTAAAACGGCCCGTGGTTTGTTGGCAATGGGGTTAAAGCGCGAGGGTGCTTTAGGAATGCCCGCCAGCAATGCCGCATCAGCTGGGGTAATTTCTGAAAGCTCTTTCCCTAAATAGGCGCGGGAGGCGGCAGCAAAGCCGTACGCTCTGTGTCCGAGATAAATCTGGTTGAGGTACAGCTCGAGAATCTGGTCTTTTGAAAGGCTGGCTTCGATTTTGAAGGTGAGTAATAGCTCGTAGAACTTGCGGGACCACGTTTTTTCGGAAGACAAGTAGAAGTTTCGTGCCACCTGCATGGTGATCGTGCTGGCGCCCTGGCTTTTCTGCATCGAAATCAGGTTAGTGAGTCCTGCGCGAACAACGCCAATCCAGTCAATCCCGCCGTGCTGATAAAAACGATCGTCCTCTGCGGAAAGGACCGCGGATTTCATGACATCTGGGATTTCATCAAAGCGCAGGACATTGCGACGTTCTTCGCCAAACTCACCAATCAGCACTTTATCTGCTGTGTAGACGCGAAGCGGCACACGTGGCCGATAGTCGGTCATCGCGTTGAGGTCTGGCAGGTTGGGCCAGGCCAACGCAAGCGCCATCCCAAGCAGCAAGGCGCCGCACAAGGTCAATCCTGCTGACAGGATGGTGAGTTTTAGTAAAAACCTGACGAGAAACGAGCTTTTCGGCTTGTCTTCGGTCTGGTCTTCATCGTCGAGGGGGTGGTTATATTTGCTCATTGACGGACATTTTAAAGGTTTTGAGAGGGTTTGCCCGGATCAGTTTGGGACTCGGGGCTGTCAATGGGATAATGTCGGCATGAATAATGAAGCGCTTGCGCCCGAACCGAACCCCTCTGGCGACTCGAACCCCTCCTCCGATCTCCAGGATCTGCCCCAAAGTGCAGGTCCGCTGGACCATGACAGTCCGATTTTTCTGGTCGGAATGATGGGGGCGGGCAAGACCACCATTGGAAAGGCGCTTGCCAGAGTCTTGCACAGAGAGTTTATCGATCTTGATCATGAGCTTGAGGCGCGTTGTGGAGTTCGGATCCCTGTGATCTTTGAGATCGAAGGTGAGCAAGGGTTCCGTAAACGTGAATGCCAAGTGCTCGATGATTGCACGGTCCGGCCCAATTTGGTGATGGCGACGGGCGGTGGCGCAGTGTTGGCTGAGGAAAATCGTCGCGCTTTGCAGAGCCGAGGAATAGTGATTTATTTGCGCGCCAGTGTCGAGGAGCTATTTCGCCGCACGAGCAGGGACCGCAATCGCCCCCTGCTCGCCACGCCAGACCCCAAGGCAACCTTGCGTAGCTTGCTGGAGATGCGCGAGCCGCTTTATGCGTCTGTGGCGGATGTCGTGGTCGACACTGGGACAACACCTGTTCATCATCTCGTCGCCCACATTATTGAGCAACTCAGGCAGGTCGATAAAGCGATTGATCGAAGCGCCCAAAGCCGCCCAGGCAACTCCTCAGCAAGCATGCGTGCCGATTTTGCCGCCAGTCACACAGAAGAGAATAAGCCATGCACACCGTAGAAACTGTCCAGGTGGCCACTCCGGGTGGTCATTATCCGATCAATATCGCGCCGGGTCGCTTGGCCACCTTGGCCGCTTCGATTCCAGCGGACGCCACGTCCATTGCACTGATTACGAACCCTGTTGTTCATGCGTTGCTAGGTGATGAGGTCATGCAGGTGCTGGCTCAGACTGGCAAGCGTATTGTGCCGGTGATCTTGCCCGACGGGGAGGCCCACAAAACCTGGGAAACACTCAATCAGATTTTTGATGCCATGTTGGGTGCACAGCTGGATCGGCGAACCGTCATTGTGGCGCTCGGTGGTGGTGTGATTGGCGATATGGCAGGTTTTGCCGCTGCTGTTTATATGCGAGGCGTGCGCTTCGTGCAGGTGCCCACGACTTTATTGTCTCAGGTGGATTCTTCGGTGGGAGGCAAGACCGCAGTCAATCACCCGCTCGGTAAAAATATGATTGGTGCGTTCTATCAGCCCATCGCCGTTGAGATTGATACCGATGTCTTGAAAACACTCCCCGACCGTGAAATGTCCGCGGGCTTGGCGGAGGTCATCAAGTACGGATTGATTTTAGATGCACCCTTTTTTGAGTGGTGCGAGAACAATGCAGCCGGTCTGCGCGCGCGCGAACCGGACTTGTTGGCGATCGCGATCCGACGCTCGTGCGAGTTCAAGGCCTGGGTCGTCTCCCAAGACGAACGCGAAAGCGGCTTGCGAGAGATTTTGAATCTTGGTCACACCTTTGGGCATGCGATTGAGGCGGGTTCCGGCTATGGCGTCTTGCTGCACGGTGAGGCGGTTGGAACGGGCATGATCATGGCGGCGGATTTGTCCGCAGAGCTATTAGGATTTCCCGTTGCGGACGTAGAGCGTGTGCGCAAACTGGTCGAGGCCATTGGATGTCCGACGGTTGGTCCGCGTCTTGGGGGCGTGGAACAGTGGCTCTCGCTAATGCGAGGTGACAAGAAAACCCGTGCCGGTGAAATCAACTTTGTCTTGATGCCCAAGATAGGTGAAGCGATTCGATGTGGCGCGCCGGCTGAGTTAGTCGAGCGCGTGATTCTGCGTAATACGGTTTGATCGATATGACGGAACTCGCTGCCTACGCCTCACGTTCCGAACAGAGTCGTGGTCGTCGACACGCAGAGCCTGCGCCCACCAATCGGAGCGAGTTTCAACGCGACCGTGATCGCATTGTCCATGCAGGTGCATTCAGAAGGCTAGAGTACAAAACACAGGTCTTCATCAACCACGAAGGCGATTTGTTTCGCACCCGACTGACACACTCACTTGAGGTTGCACAAATTGCCCGTGTGCTCGCCCGTAGTTTGCGTCTCAACGAAGATCTCACCGAAGCGATCGCGCTTGCGCATGATTTAGGTCACACCCCTTTTGGTCATGCAGGTCAGGATGAACTCAACGCCTGCATGCGTGAGTTTGCGCCCGAGGCTGGGGGGTTTGAACACAATTTGCAAAGCTTGCGCGTGATCGATGCGCTCGAGGAACGCTATGCGGCTTTCAATGGGTTGAACTTGTGTTTTGAAACACGTGAAGGCGTCCTCAAACACTGTTCACTTTCACACGCCAGATTGCTGGGCGATGTGGGACAACGTTTTATTGATCGAACGCAACCGTCGTTGGAAGCGCAGCTTGCCAACTTGGCCGACGAGATTGCCTACAACAATCACGACATTGATGATGGTTTACGGTCCGGTTTGCTGACGATTGATCAATTGCAAGCCGTGCCAATTTTTGAGCGTCACTATGCGGCGATGGTTCAGAAGTGGCCTACACTTAATGAGCGGCGGGTTGTTGCTGAAACGATTCGGAGCATGATCAATACGCTGATCACTGATGTCACGCAGACGACGCAGGCTAATTTGCTCGCTGCCGCGCCTGTGAGTGCTGACGCGGCACGGCTTTGCGGTCCACTTGTGGCGTTTTCTCCAGCCTTGCGAGCCGAGGCCGATGCGTTGAAAAAGTTTTTATTTGAAAATTTGTATCGTCACTACAAGGTGATGAGAATGACCAATAAAGCGCGACGCATCGTACGGGAGCTCTTTGATGCTTTTGTACATGAGCCGCGTTTGTTGCCACCTGATTATCGGCATGAGGATGCGGCTGCACAGGCGCGTGCGATTGCCGACTACATTGCAGGGATGACGGATCGCTATGCGATTCGCGAGCACCACCGGTTGTTTCGGATGGGCAATCAGTTTGACTAGTACTAGGGAGATCGCTATGACATCCACGCGCAAGCTTTTTTTAACCTTGAGTGTTGCAAGTGTCGCTTTATTGTCTGCGTGCGCGCAACAGTCTGCTGCACCGATTCGAACGGTTGAGCGCGCAGGTGCGCCTACAGCGCCTGTTGCAATTCCTGTGGCACCACCAACGTCCAATTTTGACCCGACAGCCGCCAATACTCCCCCGATGCCTGGACAGGTAGATTTTTCGGCTGCCCCAGACCCCACGCCTCCTGCATGGACCGCCGCGCCTTCCCAAGCCCCGACCACGGCGGCTGCAGTGATGACGGGAGGACAGGCGCAAGAAGGTGAGCATCTTTTGGCGCTGGTGCAGGTTTGCCAAGCCAACGCGATGGGTGTGCGAAACCAGTGCTCAATGGGCTTTGCTGACACACGCGCAGGCCGTGAGGTGACCAGTCAAGTTCAAGCCTATTATTTGTCCACCAGTGCCAGTCTGGCGCCCAAGGTCTCTTTTGACAATCATTGTTCAGCAGGCTGGCTAGCCACAGTGGTGTCATCGCAAGGTACTGTCCAAGGGGGCGGTGTGTTACAGACCCAGGCGGCGGTCTGCGGGCATCCTTCTGCCGGCAATGCCTTGACGGCTTTGTTCAATGCTTGCGATGCACAGACACAAGGTGGTTGCCGCCAGTCCACCTCTGTCCAAGTCGCCTGGGGTTATTGGGATGGCAAACAAATGCCGGGAACAGAGGCTGATGTCGGACGTCCTTATCCTGCAGATCGTTTCGCCGATGCGCACATATGCAATTCGGCGCTACCCATCGTCGAGTCAGGCGTGTGTCCTTCTAGCGCAGCAGTACCGTTGCGCTTGCTCGGCTTGCCTTAAGCAGATTTTTTGCGAGACAACACCTTGCCAAGGTAATGCCCCGTATGACTCGCAGCACTTGCTGCGATGATTTCGGGCGTGCCTTGCGCAACAATTTGTCCACCACCATTGCCGCCCTCAGGCCCCATATCAATCACCCAGTCGGCGGTTTTGATCACATCGAGATTGTGTTCAATCACCACCACCGTATTGCCTGCTTCGACAAGCTGATTGAGCACGCGCAACAATAAGGCAATATCGTGAAAGTGCAGACCTGTAGTGGGTTCATCCAGAATGTAGAACGTTTGCCCCGTGCTCCGTTTGGATAGCTCAAGAGAAAGCTTAACGCGTTGCGCTTCGCCACCAGAAAGTGTGGTGGCGCTCTGACCCAGGCGCAAATAGGACAAACCGACATCCATGAGTGTTTGTAACTTGCGCGCTATAGCAGGGACTGCTTCAAAATATGTGAGCGCTTGCTCGACGGTGAGGTCGAGCACTTCATGGATATTGCGACCGCGATAGCGGATTTCGAGGGTTTCGCGGTTGTAACGCTTACCCGAGCAGACGTCACAAGGGACGTACATGTCCGGCAAGAAATGCATTTCAACCTTGACCACGCCATCGCCCTGACAGGCTTCGCAACGACCACCTTTGACGTTAAAACTAAAGCGCCCCGGATCGTAACCACGCGTGCGCGATTCAGGTACGCCGGCAAACAATTCGCGAATCGGAGTGAACATGCCCGTGTAGGTTGCCGGGTTGCTGCGGGGCGTGCGACCGATTGGACTTTGGTCGACACTAATGATTTTGTCGAAATGCTCTAGACCGTTCAAGCCGGTATAGGGGGCAGGCTCGGCTTGCGCATGATGTAAGGCACGAGACATCACGATGGCGAGTGTGTCGTTGATCAGCGTGGATTTACCCGAACCGGAAACGCCTGAGATACAGACAAATTTTCCTTCTGGAATCCTTAGATCCACTGACTTGAGATTGTTGCCCGTACAACCCGTCAGCTCGAGCCACTTTTGCTCTTCATCCAGAGGACGTCGTTTAGGGACCGCGATCTCTTGCGCGCCGCTCATGTACTGACCCGTGAGTGAGTCGGGGTTTTGCTCGATTTGTGCAGGGGTGCCTTGCGCGACGATTTGACCACCGTGCTCACCTGCACCGGGACCCATATCCACGACCCAGTCGGCTTCGCGAATCATGTCTTCATCGTGCTCGACAACGATGACACTATTGCCCAGATCGCGCAGGTGATGCAAGGTGGCGATCAAACGATCATTGTCACGCTGATGCAGACCAATCGAGGGTTCGTCCAGAACATACATCACACCGGTCAAGCCGGAGCCGATCTGGCTGGCCAAGCGAATGCGTTGTGCTTCGCCACCGGAGATTGTGTCGGCACTCCGATCCAGGGACAGATAGTTCAGACCGACGTTATTCAGAAAGCTCAGGCGTGCTTCGATTTCTCGGACGATACGCTGCGCGATTTCTGCGCGCGCACCCGTCAGCTTGAGGTCTTGAAACCATTTCAGACAAGTCGAGAGCGGTTGTGCCTCGACTTCATAAATCGCCAGGCCCTGCTCTTGCCAGTTGCTTCCTTCGGGCGTGTCGAGCAACTGTGCAGGAGGCGCAATGCGCTCGTCACCAATGCGGACATGGCGTGCTTCTGCACGCAGACGCGAACCATGACAAACCGGGCAGGTTTGGACAGCGCGATATTTACCGAGCTCTTCGCGCACGGCCGAGGAGTCGGTTTCTTTCCAGCGACGTTCGAGGTTAGGGATGACCCCCTCAAAGGTGTGGCGCTTGACGGTACTGCGACCATTTTCATTCAAGTAGAAAAATGGAATCTCAACTGTTCCGGAGCCGTACAACACAATCTGACGGATTTCCTCGGAAAGACTTTCCCAGGTGGCCTCGATATCGAATTCGTAGTGTGTCGACAGGCTAGACAACATCGAAAAGGTAAACGCATTGCGTTTATCCCAACCGCGAATGGCGCCCGAGCCGAGACTGAGCTCGGGAAAGGCCACAACGCGTTTAGGATCAAAAAATCCCATGTGTCCCAAACCATCACAGCTTGGGCAGGCACCAACAGGGTTATTAAAGCTAAACAAACGTGGTTCGAGTTCGGGCAGACTATGGCTGCAAACTGGACACGCGTAGCGACTCGAGAATAGGTGCTCTTCGTTAGTGTCCATGTCGAGTGCGACGACTCGCCCTTGCGCGAGCGTCAGCGCCGTCTCAAAGCTCTCTGCCAGACGTTGCTTGCTCTCTGGTTTGATGCGCAGGCGATCAATTACGACATCGATATCGTGTTTTTCGTTTTTGTTGAGCTCAGGCATGCTGTCGAGGTCGACCATTTCTCCGTCGACGCGCACGCGCACAAAACCTTGTGCCTGCAGACTCGCGCATTCATCATCAAAGCTGCCTTTGCGAGTGCGAGCGATCGGCGCGAGGATCGCCAGCCTGCGTTCGGCGGGCCAAGTCAGCACGCTATCGACCATTTGGCTCACGCTTTGTGCGGCCAGCGGTAGTCCGTGTGAGGGGCAATACGGGGTGCCTACCCGGGCATACAACAGTCGCAGGTAGTCATGAATCTCGGTAATCGTGCCGACGGTGGAGCGCGGATTGTGGCCCGCGGCCTTTTGTTCGATTGAAATCGCCGGAGACAGACCCTCAATCAGGTCGACATCCGGTTTGTCCATCAGCTGCAAAAACTGCCTGGCATACGCCGAGAGACTTTCGACGTAGCGGCGCTGTCCTTCGGCGTACAAGGTGTCGAAGGCGAGCGAGGATTTGCCCGAGCCGGACAGTCCCGTGACGACCACGAGCTTGTGCCTGGGCAGGTCCAGAGACACGTTTTTGAGATTGTGGGTGCGGGCACCCCGGATTCGGATTTCGTCCATGACACGTTTTTGAAAGCCAACTTGGTACTATACCGTGCTGACGCGTAAATCGTCTGATAGCCCTTCACTCTGAATTAAGTCCTTGATGTCCGAACATACGCCTTTATCTCTGACCCCGACCGAACGCCGTGCCAGCGTAGCCTTGGCTGGTTTGTTTGCCGCCCGCATGCTTGGCTTGTTCCTGTTATTGCCGGTGTTCGCCGTAGCTGCTCAGGGGCTCAAGGGCGGCCACGACCCTTTGTGGGTGGGTGTGGCGCTGGGAATGTACGGTCTGACACAGGCTTTTATGCAGATTCCCTTTGGTTTAGCTTCTGACCGCTGGGGCCGACGTCCTGTTGTGCTGGCAGGCTTGAGCCTGTTTGTCGCCGGGAGTGTGGTCTGTGCCTTGTCGGATGACATTTTTTGGGTCACGATTGGTCGAGCGATTCAAGGCTCTGGCGCGATTTCTGCGGCCGTGACGGCATGGCTGGCGGATGCGACCCGTCCCGAGGTCAGAACCCGTGCGATGGCGATGGTAGGGGGATCGATAGGGTTGTCTTTTGCCTTATCCCTGGTGATTGCTCCCCTGATCGTGGGCTCGACTGGCTTGGCGGGTCTATTTTGGACGATTGCGCTGCTAGGTGTGGTGTGTTTGGCGGTCGCGCGTTTTGTCGTGCCGATAGTGCCGCCCACTCCCAAGCCTTTGCAGCCTGCACGGCCCATGCAAGTGCTTACTCACACTGATTTGCTGAGACTTAATTTTGGTGTGTTTTGTCTGCACTTTATCCAGATTGCGATGTTTGTGGTGATCCCTCCGCTTTTGTTGAGGCTGGGTGATCTCGATGCTGCTGCGCTCTGGAAGGTCTACTTGCCTGTCATCTTTGGTTCGTTTGTGTTTATGGTGCCGGCTATTTTTGTTGCAGAAAAGCGCCGTGCCCATCGCGCGATGTTGCGCTTATCGGTAGCGGGGTTGGTGTTGGTTTGTGCTTTCTTGCCTTGGGCCAGCCATAATTTTTACCTGTTGGCTTTTGGTCTCACTGGATTTTTTGTGATGTTTAACGTCCTAGAGGCCTTGCAACCCTCGCTGGTATCTCGAGTCGCCCCGTCCGACTTAAAGGGTCTGGCGCTTGGCCTGTACAACACCTCGCAGGCGGCTGGTTTGTTTTTGGGCGGAATGTTGGGCGGAACCATTGCCGTGCTGGGTGGAGCGAGCGCCGTGTTTTGGACGGCCTGTGGCTTGTCGGCGTTGTGGCTGGTGGTCACGTGGGGCATGAAGCCACTCGGCCCTAAACACTAACAGCCAAACACTCCATCAATAGCCAAACACGCATGTCAGCCAAAATACTCATTGTCGAAGACGAACACGATTTTCGTGAAGGTCTCATTGAGCTACTCACGCTCAAGGGCTTTGAGGCGGCAGGGGTCGGTACGCTGAGTGAATATCACACCTGGGTCACGCAGCACACCTATGACATCCTGATCCTCGACCGAAACTTGCCTGACGGTGATGGTGTGGATATTTTAAAAAACCATCAGTTGCTCAAGGGGGCGGGCTCGGTCATTCTGAGTTGTGAAGGTCAGCCCGAAGACCGCATTTTGGGGCTGAATGCCGATGCGGACTACTACTTGGTTAAGCCGGTTCAATTTAACGAATTGCTCGCGATTTTGAATCGGATTGTGCGTCGACTGGAATCCTCTGCACCTGCTTCGTCCGCGGAGTGGCTATTAAATATTGTTCGTTGGCAAATCATCACGCCAGACCAGCAGGAGATGGAATTAACGCGAAGCGAGTTTGCACTGATGAGCTGCTTTGTCGACAAGCCGGGTATTGTCGTCAACCGAGATCAAATCATCACGGGACTAGGCTTTAATCCTAAAGTGTACGACGCGCGCCGGCTCGAGGTGATGTTGCGTCGGCTGAGGAAAAAACTCGAAGACGCAGGCATCGAAAAGTTTCCCCTGCAAACAGTTTATGGTGTGGGCTTGGTGTTTAACGAGACCTTGCGGGTGCGTTAAATGTATCCGCTCACACTGCGCCCGTTTTAAGAGCGTCCGTTAAAAATAAGTTCCTGATCAATCTCAGAGACTTTGCTCACACCGCTCAGCTGCATTGCGCGGGAGAATTCGTCTTTTAAGATATCTAACGCACGCGCCGCCCCTGGCTGACCTGCGGCCGCCGCGCCAAAGAGCGTTGCCCGACCCGTCAGTACGCCTTGAGCACCGAGTGCGCGGGCTTTCAATATATCCACCCCCCGTCTCACACCGCCATCGACAAGTACGGGCACACGACCCGCCACAGCGGCGACCACAGCGGGAAGCGCATTGATCGTTGCAGGCGCGCTATCGAGCTGACGACCGCCGTGATTGGAAACTACGATTGCGTCAATCCCCATCTTGACTAAACGCTCGGCATCGCTGGGACGCATGATGCCTTTGACGATCAATTTGCGAGACCAGTTGTCGCGCATGATTTGTAACTGTTGCCAGTCGAAGGCGGGGTCATAATTTTTGCCGACAGACGAGGCGAGTTTTTTACCGCCCTGATTGTCACGCTTGAGCTCTTTGATGTTTTCCATTTCCGGTGCGCCCTTGAGCAGCATCGGTAGCGACCAGCCCGGATGCAAAGCAAAGTCCAGCACATTGCGCGGCGTGTATTTAAAGGGAAACACGAGATGATTGCGGAAATCACGTTCTCTTTTGCCGCCAACCGGCAAGTCCACTGTGATCATCAGACCTTCATAGTCCGCAGCATGTGCACGCTGAATCAAAGAGGCGAGCTTTTCTTTGTTTGACAGGATGTAGGCTTGAAACCAAAGGCGACCGGGTGCGGCATCGGCAATCTGTTCGATCGAAGCGGTCGCTGAGGTGGAGAGTGAGTAGGGAATTCCCATCGCGGCTGCAGCCCGCGCAATCGCAATATCGGCACCATGTCGACCAAAGGCGGCAGCCCCTGTGGGTGCAATCGCCAGTGGCATCGCCGAAGGTCCACCGACTAGTTCAGTGGTTGTGTCGACTTTAGACACATCGTTGAGTGCTTTGGGAACGATGCGAATCTGACGAAAGGCGTCGATGTTGTCGCGTAGCGTGACTTCTTCTTCGGCGCCGCCGTCAAAAAACTCAAAGATTGCGCGCGGTAAACGGCGTTTTGCCACCGCGCGCAGATCTTCCACACTAAACGCACTTGCTGCTGTGCGGTCTAGATTCACGATTTAATCAGCTTTGATGCCAGAGGCTTTGATCACACGATCCCAGCGCTCCATGTCGCTGACCAGAAACTTGCGAAACTCGGCAGGCGTATCACCAACAGGCTGAGCACCGAGGTCTTTCATGCGTTTGATGACTTCAGGATTCGCCATGGCTTTTTTGATCGAAGCATTGAGCTTGTCGACAATCGCGGGTGGGGTGCCAGCAGGTGCCAACATGCCGATCCAAGGTGCTGTTTGCTCGAACCCAGGAAAGCCTGAGGCATTCATGGTGGGCACGCCTGGGAACTCAGGCATGGGTTGTGACGAACCAACCGCCAAGACGCGGATGCGCTTGTTTTCAACGTGACCAGCGATGCCGATCATTGGATAGAACATAAAGGACACGCGACCAGACATGACTTCAGTCAAGGCAGGTGCGTTACCGCGAAAGGGGACGTGAACCATTTTTGCATCGGCCATCGTGCCCATCATGGCTGCCGCAAGGTGGGCTGAACCGCCATTGCCGGCCGAACCATAACTGATCGCATCTGGTGCGCTCTTGGCTTTATCGAGCAGGTCTTTTAGTGTTTTATATGGGGAGTCATACGCTGTGACGATGACCAGTGGGAGGTTTGCGACCAGCGAAACGGGAGCAAAACTTTTGATCGGATCGTATTCAGATTTCTCGCCTAACAACAGTTTGTTCACGTTATGTGAAAGCGAAGCGAACAACACAGTGTAGCCATCGGGCTTGGCTTTCGCGACTTCGCGAGTCGCGATGAGCGAGTTGGCGCCGGTGCGGTTTTCAACCACCACAGACTGACCCAAGTCCGTCGACATATGTTGGGCAAGAATGCGACCAATCACGTCCGTTGGACCACCTGCAGCAAAACCAATCAGCATTTTGACGGGCTGGGTGGGGTAGGCTGCAGTCTGAGCCACGCTTGTCAGAGGCAGGACCGTGGTGAGCGCCAGACAGGCACCAAAAATTATTTTTTTCATTTGTCTTCCATTTATAAAAATAGTGGGATGAGCTTAACAGTCTGCCCACCCGTCGGGCTACGCTGCCAAGGGAAAATACCGATCCGCCATGACTTGGCAACGCTTGATAAAGCGGTGCTCGTCAGGACCGTAATCGGCGACAGCATTGTGGATCGTGCCCATGTTGTCCCACATCAGCACGTCCCCCGCCGTCCAGCGGTGCTGATATCGAAACTGTGGTTGCAACTGGTGCGCGAATAAAAACTCCAGAATCTCGTCGCTCTTTTGTTTTGGCAACTCATTAATCTGAATCGAATAACCCGGGTTGGCATACAAAATCTTGTCGCCTGTAATGGGATGCGTCAAAAAGATTGGGTGCGAAACAGGCGGCTTGGCTTTGAGTTGCGCCTCTGTCAGCGGAGGACGGGTGCAGCCCGGTTGTTTGCGCATATTTTCCCAAAACTTATTGAAATCATGCAGCACCGTCATGCCTTCGAGCTTTTTCTTGAGGTCTTCTGGCAAGGCGAGATAAGCGGCGCGCATATTAGAGAATTCTGTGCTGCCCAGTGGTACGCCAGCGCGATGCGGAATTTCAATGCCGTACAACACATTGGTAAAGGCAATCATCTTGCTATAGGACATGTCTGTGTGCCAGTCTTGTCCGGCATCACCCAGCCCGATTGGCTTACCGTCCACTTTTTTGTTGGACAGGATCATGACTTCAGGGTGACCGGGCTCCTGGTACATATTGGCAACGTTCACTTCGAGGGTGCCAAACTTGCTGCTGAATTCTTTGAGTTGTTGTCCAGTCAGGTTCTGTTTTTTGAAACACAACACACCGAATTGACCCAACAAGCCTTCAATTTTTTTATAGTCCTCGTGCGAAAGGGGTACTGAGATGTCAAACCCCTCAACGCGCGCGCCGAGACCTTGTCCGCTAGGTGTCACTTGCATGATGGCTCCCCATTTTTATGTCTTTAAGATGCGTGAGTCTAGCGGTTTCGTGATGATCAGAATAGCGTCGAATTGTGAAATTAGTGTTCTCGAAATGGAAACAGTCATCGTACAATCTTAAAGATCATGGACAAACTCAAAGCGATCGAGGTTTTTATCGAGGTGGCACAAGGGCTCAGCTTTTCGGGCGCAGCCCAGAGACTCGGCATGGCCAAAGGCAACGTCACCAAGCATATCGCCTGGCTCGAACAATCCCTGGGCGTCCAGCTCCTGACCCGCACAACCAAAAGCGTGAGCCTGACTGAGTCTGGATTGTCTTTGCTCGAAAACGGTCGGGAGTTACTCGACCGTGTCGATAGTATCGATGCGGCGGTCCGTCAATCCGTCAAAGAGCCCAAGGGCATGCTCAGGCTGGGGGCGCCGCCCTCGTTCGGGGCGTTTCATTTGGTGCCCATCATTACCGCGTTTTCCTCGGCGCACCCTGATATTCAGGTCGTGCTGTATCTGGACGATGGGCGCACGGATCTAGTAGCCGAAGGGCTGGACATGTCAGTGCGGATCGCCACCTCTCTCAAGGATACGTCTCAGGTGGCGCAACGACTTGCCGTCGTCCCGCAGTTGCTCGTCGCTTCGCCCGATTATTTACGGCGCCGGGGGACCCCCCAGACGATCGCGGACTTGGCAGGGCATGAATGCATGGTGCATGCGCTGAAATCACCGACAAACATCTGGACCTTTATGGGCGATGCGCAGGGCTCAGAAATCAGCGGTAAAACGACGGTCCGCGTGCATGGGACGATTCGCGCCAATTATGGCGATCCCCTGCGTCATGCGGCAATGCTGGGTCATGGGATTTCGATGCATCCCACCTATATGGTGATGCAAGATATCCAAGAGGGCCGGCTAGTCAGTGTTTTGCCCCAGTTTCGTCCTGTGGGCGTTGATATTTATGCTGTTTTCCCCAGCCGTAAAAATATGCCCGTCCGCGTGCGGACATTTTTAGACTTTTTACGTCAATGGTTTGCAGCCGCAGACTGGCACGCCTACCAAAACGTGCCGTAAACTGTCTGCAATGCGTAGTTTTGCGTCTGGCAATTAAAGGCCAGTTAGGCAATGATGACGATTAGAACGCGCCCCAACGGGCATTGATGAATCACGACAATTTTTAAAACGGAGATCGGCATGGCATCGGTCAATAAAGTAATTTTGGTTGGCAATCTTGGGCGTGATCCCGAGGTTCGTTACAGCCCAGATGGCGGCGCTATTTGTAACGTGTCGATTGCAACCACCAGCAGCTGGAAAGACAAAGCGACTGGCGAGCGTCGCGAAGAAACGGAATGGCACCGCGTGGTGTTTTACAACCGCCTGGCTGAGGTCGTCGGTGAGTACATGAAAAAGGGTCGCCCCTTGTACATCGAAGGCCGTTTAAAAACACGCAAGTGGCAAAACAAAGAAGGCGTCGATCAGTACACGACTGAAGTCGTCGCCGATCAGATGCAAATGCTCGGCGGTCGCGATGGTGGCGACGGCGGCTCAATGGGCGGCGGCGGTGGTGGTGGCGAAAGAGAAAGCGCACCACGTCCAGCCCGCGCACCTCAGGCGCAGCGTCCGGCCGCTCCGGCCGCGAGTGGTGCAAACCTGACGGATATGGATGATGACATTCCTTTCTAAAAGGTTTCGTCAGTCTATGTTTTAAAGTGATAAATAGTATGGATGCGGCGGTGCAACTTCAGGGTTGCATCGCCCTTTTTATGCGCCGTTCATGTTGCTCTAGCCATAGAAATAATTACTTACAAAAAAGAGAGTAGAGAATCGTTTAAATACGGAGTTTTACGATTGAATGCACAAAGCGACTCCATTACCATCACATCATGGAAAAACGAATCACCACATTAGAAGTCACCGCTAACCAGACGTGTAAGTCAATGGATCATCTTGAAAGGTCCGTTGCTGACTTACGGTCTGAGATGCATCATTCTGTTGCGGACTTGCGTAATGAAATGCACCACTCTCTTTCTGGATTGCGAAATGAGGTCAATAGTTCAATCAGCGGACTTCGTACCGAGATGCATAGCGCAATGTCATTAATACATAGCGACCTCGGATCACTGCGTCGTGATGTAGACAGAAAGTTTATCTGGATGATGGGCACACAAATCGCCGCTTTAATTGCAATCATTAGCGCAATGGCCAAGCTCGCACATCTCTTTTGAATTAAGCTGCTGTATCACTTAAATAAAATAAAAATTCAGGAGACAGACATGGACTTAGGCATTCGTGGTCGTCGTGCAATTGTGTGCGCTTCAAGCAAGGGTTTGGGTTTGGGCTGTGCTCAACAACTCGCGCGCGAGGGTGTCGAGCTTGTGATGCTCGCGCGAGGCCAAGAGGCGCTTGAGGCCGCTGCTGCGGCGATTCGTGCTGAAACAGGCGTCAAGGTGACAACGGTTGCGACTGACATTACAACGCCTGAAGGGCGAGCAAAAGTGTTGGCGATCTGCCCGGACCCCGATATTCTCGTGACCAATGCGGGCGGACCCAAACCAGGCGATTTTCGAGACTGGAGCCGTGAGGACTGGATCGCCGCAGTAGATGCCAATATGCTGACCCCGATTGAGCTCATTCGTGCGACAGTCGACAAGATGATCGCACGCAAGTTTGGCCGTATCGTCAACATTACCTCTGCCTCGGTCAAGCATCCGATCGAAAGCCTTGGTATGTCCAATGGCGCACGTGCTGGTTTGACGGGTTTTGTTGCGGGGCTGGCACGTCAGATTATTTCGCACAATGTGACGATCAACAATCTATTGCCTGGTCCATTTGCGACGGATCGTATTTTGCAAAATGCGCAGGTGCGCTCGCGCGAGACAGGACAGGCCGTCGATGATATTTTGACGGCACGCATGGCGGCGGTTCCTGCCAAGCGTTTTGGGACGCCGGCCGAGTTCGGTCAGGCTTGCGCGTTCTTGTGCAGCGCGAGCTCCGGGTTTATGACGGGTCAAAACCTTGTGCTGGATGGTGGTATTTATCCCGGTACACTTTGATTTAATTTATTCGGTGCAGTCAATTTAATGCAGTCAATTTGATTCAGTCATTTCATCCATTTCATTTTAGGTGTGATCCATGTCAGACGATAAGAACAAAGAAAACAAAGGCCACTCGCTTAATCCCGCTGCCAGCAGCGAGGGAATGTCCAAGGGCTTGGCCAATTATGGTGATCGTGGTTTTTCCTTGTTCTTGCGCAAGGCCTTCATTAAAGGTGCAGGCTACACAGACTCCGCGCTTGAGCGTCCGGTGATCGGCATCACCAATACGGGTAGCGCGTATAACCCCTGCCATGGCAACGCGCCTCAGCTGATTGAGGCCGTCAAGCGCGGTGTGATGCTGGCTGGCGGTTTGCCGATGGATTTTCCGACGATCTCGATTCACGAGAGCTTTTCAAATCCTACGAGTATGTATCTGCGCAACTTGATGTCCATGGACACCGAAGAGTTGTTGCGGGCTCAGCCGATGGATGCGGTGGTGTTGATCGGTGGCTGTGACAAAACAGTTCCTGCGCAGTTGATGGGTGCCGCCTCTGCAGGCTTGCCTGCGGTGCAGTTGATCACGGGCTCGATGTTGACGGGTTCGCATCGTAGCGAGCGCGTAGGTGCCTGTACAGACTGCCGTCGCTATTGGGGTAAGTTCCGTGCCGAAGAAATTGATGCCGAAGAAATCGCGGATGTGAACAGCCAGCTCGTGGCGAGCGTGGGAACCTGTTCGGTGATGGGTACGGCCAGTACGATGGCCTGTATCGCTGAGGCGCTGGGTATGACCGTGCCAGGTGGTGCTTCGCCACCAGCTGTAACAGCCGATCGTATTCGTGTGGCCGAACGCAGTGGTGCGTTGGCGGTTGAGATCGCACGCAAGCGCCTGACGATCGACAAGGTCCTGACAGAAAAAGCCTTTGAAAACGCGATGCGCGTGTTGCTCGCCATCGGCGGCTCCACCAATGGCATCGTGCACTTGACGGCGATTGCGGGTCGTATGGGATTTGAAATGGATCTCAAGGCGCTTGATCGCATGGGTCGCGACACGCCAGTGTTGTTGGACCTCAAGCCCTCGGGTCAGCATTACATGGAAGACTTCCACCATGCCGGCGGCATGGCGACCTTGCTACGTGAGCTCAAGCCTTTGCTGCACCTGGATGCGATGACCGTGACCGGTCGCACGCTCGGTGAGGAAATCGAGGCCGCAGGTCCTGGCTTTAAGCAAGACGTGGTGCGTACCGCGAGCAATCCGATTTACCCACAAGGTGGCATTGCGGTGTTGCAGGGCAATCTCGCACCAGGCGGTGCGATTATCAAGCAGTCGGCAGCACACCCCAAGCTGATGGAGCATGAGGGCCGCGCGGTTGTATTTGAAAACCTCGAAGACATGGCCAACCGTATCGACTCGCCTGATCTGGATGTGACCGCAGAAGACATCCTCGTGCTCAAGCATATCGGACCCAAGGGAGCGACGATGCCCGAGGCAGGATACATGCCGATTCCTAAAAAGCTTGCTATGGCAGGTGTGAAGGACATCGTGCGGATCTCCGATGGCCGCATGAGCGGCACAGCTTTTGGCACGATCGTGTTGCACGTAACACCGGAGTCTGCGATTGGTGGACCTCTGGCCTATGTGCAAAATAACGACCGTATCCGACTGAGCGTTGAAAATCGCGAGTTGACGTTGTTGGTCAGTGATGAAGAGCTCGCCAAGCGGCGCGCAGCCAAGCCAGTCGTGATCCCGACTGCGCAGCGTGGCTATCGCAAGCTGTTCCTCGAAAGCGTGACCCAGGCAGACAAGGGCGTCGATTTTGACTTTTTGATGCCACCAATGACGGGTAAAGTGCCTAAGGCGAAGTAAAATTAGAACGTTCCGTTGTGAATTTTGATTGTCAGCACTGAGAATAGGAGGATTGATATGCGCTTAGCTTTACTAGAACAAGTTGCGATTCATGATGCCATTCATCAGGCTGACGTCGATGCCGAGGTCTATCTGTTTGGCTCCCGAACAGATGACACTGCGCGTGGTGGAGATATTGACCTGCTTGTTTTATCCAAGCGGATAGGGTTGATGAAAAAGCTTGAGATTTTGGCGCAGCTGCATGACAAACTCGGTGAGCGAAAAATTGATTTAGCAGTTTTTCCTGATGCCAATAGACCATTTGCAAAGATCGCTCTTGAAAAAGGCATTCGGTTGTGAGCGAGGCAAACGTCGAATTCCTTAAAGAAGAGCTCGTTGGCTTGTCATTAGCGGCCAAGCATCTTGAGTATTCCCTTGAGCGATGCGCCGAGCTTATTGGTCAAGCGGATTTGCCTCCAGAAAAGCTCGAGCGTTTAGAGTCTCTCACTAGCCGTTTTGCGAGACTAGCTGACTTATTGATTCAACGGATTTTTCGTTTAGTCGACGAAATTGAGTTGGTTAGTGTTGGCACTGTCCGAGATCGTATTGAGCGCGCTGAAAAGCGCGGATGGGCAGATGCTAGCCAATTAGTAAAAATTCGTGAGCTGAGAAATATGATCGCGCACGAATATGCTGCCGAAAAAATGCTGGAGATCTATTCTGTTGTTTATCAATTGGCAACAGAACTTTTGATGGTCGTACCAAAAGTCACTCATGACGCATACGCGTTAATAAAAAAATATTCTAATTAACTTTACGCGGACGAGATTAATAGAATCTCGCCCGTGCCAATCTAAAATCAATCAATCAACCAGGTGTCACTTCAATCACGGCATCTACGGCATAGGCGCCCTGTCCTTGCGGCATTGCAAGGACGGGGTTGAGGTCGATCGACTGCAGACGTGGGCCTGCAGCAACGGCAAACGCTGAGAGTTGCGAGAGCATTTCGGCGAGTGCTTTGATATCTGCGACGGGGCGTCCACGCGCGCCCAACAGCAAAGGCGCACCTTTAATCGAGCGAATCATTTCCTCCGCGACATCCGGCCCGAACGGACAGCGATGCAGCACCACGTCTTGCAGGATCTCAACAAAAATCCCTCCGAGCCCAAACATGGCAACAGGACCAAACACCGGGTCTTGATGGATACCCAAGATGCACTCGACGCCCCCTTTGAGTTGCTTGGCCACGAGGACGCCGTCTAAACGCGCATGAGGCGCCGCCGATTTTCCACGCTGCATCAACAAAGCAAAACCTTCACGCACACCTGCTTCATCATTGACGTCGAGCAGTACGCCGCCGATTTCTGATTTGTGCAGGATATCGGGCGAGACGATTTTCATGACAACTGGAAAGCCGATCTTTTTAGCAGCACTCACCGCAGCTTCGGTTTCAACGCATACCTCTTCGGGGGCGGAGGCGATGCCGGCTTGCGCGAGGAGTTGTTTAGCTTGCGCTTCCGAGGGGTTGTGCGCTGGCAGGGTAATGGGTGCGAGCTTAGGTGCGTGCAAGCCAGGCGGCTTGGCAAAGGCGCGACCAAACTGTCCCATCGCTTCGATCGCCACGACGGCGCGCGAAGGGTCCTCAAACACAATAAAGCCATCGCTTTCGTATTCGCGAATCTGATCACGTGAGGCCATGAGCGACAACACAAAGATACAGTCGGGGTGTTTGCTGCGCGCGATTTTGAGCTGTTCGCGCAGGCGTGGTGCGACGCTTGCCACACCACCGGTGTAGGTAAAGAACCCGAGGATGGAGCTGTACTTGCCCTCGGCGATCAGTGCATCGGTAAAGGTGCTGATCAAAGACATCTCGTTGAGATATTGTGCCGTGACATCCACGGGATTCCGGGGGGCGGCAAAGGGCAGCAGCTTGAGCAAACGTTCTTGAGAGGCAAGAGGCATTTCAGGCATGGGCAAACCAATCGCATCGGCCGCATCCGAGATGATGACCCCTGCGCCACCGCTGACGGTGATCACGCCGAGCGTATTGTTGGCGGGGTAAATGCCGCGTGTCGCGAGACGGGCGATGTCGAGCATTTGCTCGGTCGTTTGAACCCGTACGACACCAAATTCTTTTAACACCGCATCGGTGACACGATCGTCTCCCGCGATCGAAGCGGTATGGGATTGGGCGGCGGCGCTGCCCACGGCGCTGCGGCCGACTTTCATCATGAGGACCGGTTTACGGGCGCGACGGGCGGCGTCGAGGCCGGCAAGCAGGCCCGCAGACTCTCTGATGCCTTCGGAGTACAGCATGATGACTTGGGTGGCAGGATCCTGGACCACCATTTGCAACATGTCACCGACTGTCAGATCGGCTTCGTTGCCGGTCAAAATGACGGCTGAGAGTCCGATATTGTTGGCAGTCGAGACGGCCATCAAGTGCGCGCCATACGCACCAGACTGACTAATGATCGCCACATTACCTGCTTTTGGAAAACCCAATTCGCAGCCCGTCGCAAACGTGCCATAAAAATGTGTGCACGGATTGATCAGACCCAGTGAGTTGGGACCAAGGAGGCGCATGCCGTGCTTGTGCGCGGCGTCGACTAATTTTTGCTGTTCAAGTGCACCCTCTGGACCGATTTCAGCAAAACCAGCGGTAAACAAAATCGCTGCTGCGCAACCGCGTTCGGCCAGTGCTGTCACCGACTCGAGTGCCGCGGAGGCGGGCACGATCACGATGGCGACATCGGGTGTTTCGGGCAGTGCTGCGACATTGGGATAGGCGGTGAGGCCTTGAACGGTCGCGCGGTTTGGATTCACGGGAAAAATTTTCCCCTGATAGCCTTGGCCGCGCATATAGGCAATGGGTCGCCCGCCAATTCGGGTGGGATCGTCCGAGGCGCCGATCACGGCAACGGATTGTGGATTGAGGAGTTTGGCGATACGGGCAGGATCGTTCGGGCGCATAGTTGTCTCAGTTTTTATATTTGCGTAAATATTACAGCTACACTGACTTTTAGCTTTTACTTTGCCTTTATTTTTTTATTCAATCAGGAGAATAACCATGGGTGCAATTACTCGCATTGATTCAAACGAGCGTCTGAGCCGTGTCGTGGTCCATGGCGACACCGTATACGTCGCAGGCATTACCTCCAGCGTCAAGGGCGATATCGTGGCCCAGACCCGTGACGTGTTTGCAAAAATTGACGGACATCTGGCCAGCGCAGGCACTGATAAAAATCATCTGTTGACCGTACAGATTTGGTTGAAGGACATCACCAAGGATTTTGAGGGGATGAATTCGGTGTGGGCCGAGTGGGCGCCTAAAAATGCGTTACCGACACGGGCCACGGGCGAGGTCAAACTGGCTGCGCCTGACTTGTTGGTCGAGGTCATCGTCTCTGCGGCTAAAAAGTAATCGCATCAATATCCATTAGGAAATCACTTGTCGTCTGAAAATCGCTTTGTCGTCGCCGTCATCGGAGCAGGTCCCGCAGGTTTAATGGCCGCGGAAACGTTGATCCGTCAGGGAGTGACGGTGCAGGTCTACGAGGCAAAGCCTTCGGTTGGTCGCAAGTTCCTGATGGCGGGACGGGGTGGGCTCAACATTACCCACTCCGAACCGACTGAGAAATTTGTCGCACGTTATGGTGCCCGCGCACCTGAAATCGGACGCATGCTCGAGCAGTTTGATGCCGAGGCGCTACGCGCTTGGGTGCATACTCTTGGAATAGAAACCTTTGTGGGTTCGTCGGGGCGTGTGTTTCCCCACGAAATGAAAGCTGCGCCGTTGTTGCGTGCCTGGATGCATCGCCTGCGTGCCGAGGGTGTGCATTTCTTGATGCGCCATCGTTGGCTAGGTTGGGACGATACGCAACAGTTGCGTTTCGAGACGCCCAAGGGCGAGATCACGACAGCGCCTGATGCGACAGTCTTGGCGCTTGGGGGCGGAAGCTGGGCCAAGCTTGGTTCCGATGGTGCCTGGTGGCCCTGGCTCAAAGAGCAAGGCGTGCCGTTGAGCCCTTTGTTACCGAGCAACGGTGGTTTTGAGACAAAGTGGACTGCGCACTTTTTGGAAAAGTGTGCGGGTGAGCCGATTAAGCCGGCACAGTTTCGGATTGAGGGCAGCAAAGCCGCGCCTTTACGTGGCGAATGCATGGTGACGCAGCACGGCCTCGAGGGTGGTGCAATTTATGCGTTATCGGCCGCACTACGCGATCGGATTTTGACGCGCGGCAAGGTGACCTTGTTGCTGGATCTGTTGCCAGACCATAGTCCTCAACGCGTCTTGGACGAAGTGTCGCGCGGACGCGGGACACGCTCAATGTCTTCGCATTTACGTTCACGCCTTGGCTTGCAAGGTGTGCGTGCCGCACTGTTGCGCGAGCGACTTTCGGTCGAGGTGTTCAACGATCCACAAAAACTCGCGTTTGGCATTAAAAACCTTCCGATCGTGCTGAGTGCGTGTCGTCCAATCGACGAGGCGATCAGCACGGCGGGTGGTGTTCAGTTTGAAGGCATGACAGAACACGGGATGTTGAAAAATCTACCTGGCGTGTTTTGTGCCGGTGAAATGCTCGACTGGGAGGCGCCGACAGGGGGTTACTTGTTAAACGGCGTGATGGCTTCCGGGCACGCGACTGCTAAAGGGGTATTAAGTTGGTTAGCGAGTCGCTCTTAATCCAGAGCTTTTAATTCTCTGTTTCAATATTTAACAAGTTGGGTTGGATCTGTTCGATCGCTTTATTGATGCAGTCGAGGACGAGTTCTGTGCGGTCTTTGTCTAGACGGGTGCTCAGAGTCGCAACGCTGATGGCGGCGACGGGGTGGTTGTTTTTGTCGAAGATCGGAACAGCGATGGTGCGTACACCCGGAAGCTCGACCACATCGCTGATGACGTGACTACGGCCACGGGCGCGTGCGATGTTTTTGCGGACTTCAGCTTCGGAATAGTTGGGAAACTTTTCCAGGCAGCGTTCTTTATTGATTTTGAGAATGCGCTCGATTTCGTTGTCATCGAGAAAGCTCAAGATGGCGAGTGCGCCGCCGCCGATGTTGATGGGACGACGACGCCCGACCTCGAGAACAAAGACCTTGATGGGAAAGGCACCCTCGGCGCGATCAATACATACGCCATCAAAGCCCGCCCGGATGGTTAAAAAGACTGTGTCACCCGTGCATTGAGCGATTTGCTGGAGGTGTGAGTGACAGAGATCACGCATGTTGGTGCGTGGACTGGCAGCCAGCCCCATCTCGTAGACCACATTACCCAGAAAGTACCGCTTGGTGGACTCGTCTTGACGAATCAGTCCTTCGGACACCAAGCCCTGCAAGATTCGGTGTGCGGTTGGACGCTCGATATTGATTTCTGTGCAGAGGTCAATGAGTCTGGCACCGACCCGATTGCGCGAAGTCACGCCACGCATGAGCGCCGCGACGCGCTGAACGACTTGAGTGCCTGATTTGATAGCCGGTGTAGCAGTGTTCATGACGTGTAAGGCTCACAGTTCAACATATGACCAAGTGTTCCACATTATGGCGTGAGGTGTCTTGACTGTCTACACATTCAAGCTGGCTAAAATCAAGTCACTATTTATTCTTTTGCGACGCCATCATGTTCGATACTTTGTCTCTGACGCATCTACCTAAAGCCGAGCAATATCAACAGCTTGCTGAGCAGGCGCGGGTGTTAATGGTGGGGGAAACGGACCGGATTGCCAATGCGGCCAATCTGTCAGCGCTCGTGATGCATGCCTTGCCGGACTTGAATTGGGCTGGCTTTTATTTTTATGATGGGACCGAGTTGGTGCTGGGACCATTTCAGGGCAAGCCTGCGTGTTTGCGTATTCAGCTTGAGCGTGGCGTGTGCGGTGCGGCGGCGACGTCGCGTCAGACTCAGCTGGTGCCGGATGTGCATGCCTTTCCGGGGCATATCGCTTGCGATGCAGCGTCGCGTTCGGAAATCGTGGTGCCGCTGATACGAGAGGGACGCTTGATTGGCGTTTGGGACGTTGACAGCCCCATTCCCGCGCGCTTTGATGTAAAAGATCAAAGCGGCATGGAGACGCTGTGCCAAATTTATCTCGATTCGGTATTTGGTATTCGATGAGCACAACACAAACAACAAATATAAAAACAGATTCTCAACTCGAGTTTGATTACGTCATTGTTGGCGCCGGTTCTGCCGGCTGCTTGCTGGCCAATCGTCTCTCCGCCGATCCAAACAACCGAGTGCTGTTGCTCGAGGCGGGCGGTCCGGACAATTGGCACTGGATTCATATCCCCGTCGGGTATTTGTATTGCATCGGAAATCCGCGCACGGACTGGTGCTATCGCACCAAGGCGGATCCAGGGCTCAATGGTCGCGAGTTGGGCTATCCCCGCGGTCGTGTGTTGGGCGGTTGTTCGTCCATTAACGGCATGATTTATATGCGCGGCCAGAGCGCGGACTACGACAGCTGGGCTGCGCAGGGAAATAAAGGTTGGGGTTGGAGTGATGTGCTGCCGCTTTTCAAAGGCATGGAAGACCACCACGCAGGCGCGAGTCCTTTTCATGGTGCGGGCGGTGAGTGGCGGGTGGAGCCCGCGCGTCTGTCCTGGGAAATTTTGGATGCGTTTCGCGATGCTGCGGCTCAGGCCGGGATTGCGCCAACGCCAGATTTCAACCGTGGTGATAACGAAGGCAGTAGCTATTTTGAGGTCAACCAGCGTTCAGGGTTTCGCTGGAACGCGTCCAAGGCTTTTTTGCGGCCGATCAAACATCGCCGTAACCTGACGGTGTTGACCGGTGCACGCACCACGCGGTTATGTCTAGAAGGCAAGCGCGTCACAGGTGTCGAATTTATCCGCGAGGGTCAAGTCCATGTTGCCCGCGCGCAGCGAGAGGTCGTGATGGCGGCCGGTGCGATTGGGACGCCTCAAATTTTGCAAGCTTCTGGCATTGGACCTGCTAGCGTACTCGGCCCACTGGGTATTCCGGTTGTGCATGACTTGCCAGGGGTCGGACAAAATCTGCAAGACCACTTGCAGTTGCGCATGATTTATCGCGTGGAGGGCACGCGCACGCTCAACACCTTGGCCAACTCTTGGCTTGGTAAGGCGCGGATTGGACTGGAGTATTTGCTGACACGCCGCGGTCCGATGAGCATGGCCCCCTCGCAGTTAGGGGTGTTTGCCAAATCCGGTCCTGAGCAGACGCGGGCCAACGTGGAGTATCACGTGCAGCCTTTGTCGCTTGAGCGTTTTGGTGAGCCGCTGCATGATTTTCCGGCGTTTACCGCGTCAATTTGTAATGTGCGACCGACTAGCCGTGGCCATGTCAATATTGTTTCGCCTGACACCGCACAGGCGCCTGAGATTTTGTGTAATTACTTGTCGACTGCTGAGGATAGGCATGTCGCCGCCGATAGCATTAGGTTGACGCGCCGCATTGTCGGGCAGTCGGCGCTGGCGCGCTTTAAGCCGGTAGAAATCAAGCCGGGTTTGATGACTGACATGCCGGATGGCGATACTGAAGAAGCGCTAGCCCGGGCAGCAGGTGAAATTGGCACAACGATTTTTCATCCGGTTGGGACTTGCAAAATGGGCCCTGATGCGATGGCGGTCGTAGATGACACGCTGCGCGTGCATGGTTTGACTGGTTTGCGCGTGGCCGATGCTTCAGTGATGCCGACGATTACTTCTGGAAATACAAACTCTCCCACTATGATGATTGCGGAAAAAGCCGCCAGACTCATTCTTTTACAAAATACCTGATTACAAAACCTCAGTCTCGGTACAGAATCGTTCTAAGCATGACCCTTTCATCACAATTGATGACCATTCCTTTCACGGAGGCTTTATGTCCGATCTCGCTTTTTCGACCCTCACCCAGCTTGCGCAGGGTTTGCAGCAAAAGAAATACAGCTCCGAAGAACTCACGCGCGAGTATCTGACGCGGATTCAAAAAGCGAACGCCAAGTTGCACGCTTATGTGAGCGTCAACGAAGAAAGCGCGCTGCAGCAAGCGCGCGCAGCGGACTTGCGTCGTGCTTCCGGCTACACATTGAGCCCGGTTGATGGTTTGCCGCTAGCAGTCAAGGACTTGTGCGATATCGAGGGACAGATCACGACTGGCGGCTCGCAAGACTGGATCAATCGTCGCAGCCCGACCACGTGTACCGCCGTCGAGCGCCTGATGCGCGCCGGCATGGTGACACTGGGCAAGGTGCACATGGTCGAGTTTGCGTTTGGCGGCTGGGGAACAAACCCCGTGATGGGTACGCCTTGGAATCCCTGGGACCTCAAGACGCATCGCGTTCCGGGTGGTTCTTCGAGCGGTTCTGGTGTCGCCGTTGCGGCTGCGCTGGCACCTGCAGCGCTGGGCTCAGATACAGGTGGATCGGTCCGTATTCCTGCAGCACTCAACGGCATCACAGGTCAAAAAACCACGCGTGGCTTGATTAGTTTGCATGGCGCGCTGGCCTTGTCCGGCACCCTGGACTCGATCGGCCCAATGACCCGTGACGTGCAGGACTCTGCGATCTTGACAGCCCTGATGGCTGGAGAGGATCCTTTGGATCCCACGAGCTGCAACCGTCCGATGTTTCATTGGAAAGCGCCAGCTGCCGGCCCGAAGCCTCTGGCAGGTTTCCGCATTGCGATGTTTCCTGCTGAGCACTATCCGATTGCACTGGGCAAAGATGTCATCAAAATGCTGGATGACACGCGCCGCGTATTAGTGGACCTCGGTGCTCAAGTCATTGAAAAGCCGTTCCCCTTTGATTTCAACGACATGATGCTGCGCAACGGACAGATTATTGCGTCTGAGGCCTATGCGCTGCATCGTGCCTACATTGACGATGCTTCGCGTCCGTTTGGCGAGTTTGTGCGCAAACGCGTGCAGTCTGGCCGCAATATTTCTGGCGCGGATTACATTGATGCGATTGCCGACCACCGTCGCACGATTGCGGCCTGGACTGACTGGATGAGCAATGTTGACGCACTGTTGTCACCGAGCGCGCCGATTGGTGCTTGCCCCTTGACCGAAGTCGATGAGTCCAAGACCCCGATGGCCGCCTTTACGCGTGCCGGCAACTACATGGGCTGCTCCGGCATGTCCCTGCCAGCCGGTTTTGCGGATAATGGCATGCCGCTTGGTGCACAGTTGCTGGGCAAGCCTTTTGACGATGGTACGTTGGTGACCATCGGCATGGCCTTCCAGGCGGCAACACAATGGCACCTCAAACGACCTGATTTGTCGGCTCTGGGTCTGTAAACGACCTAAAAACCAGCATTTGAGGGGTGTTTGTGCAGGATTGCACGATGAAGCAGGCGTGAGATCAGTATTTGAGGTGTATTTGCTGAGTGTTTCGGCTAAAAGCCGTTAAAATACAAAGCTTTCCACCGTTTTCGCGTCCAAGAGTTTCATCGTGCCAATCTACGCCTATAAATGCACTGCCTGTGGTCATGCCCAAGACGTGCTGCAAAAGATTTCTGACAAGACCTTAACCGTCTGTCCCGAGTGCCATCAGGAGACCTACGCCAAGCAGGTCACCGCGGCCGGCTTTCAACTCAAAGGCTCCGGCTGGTATGTCACTGACTTCCGTAATAACGGTGGTGGCGACAAGGGTGGTTCCAAGACAAGCGAGCCCGCACCGGCTGTGACTGCAGCGGATAGTGCTGCGGGCGGTACTTCGGGCAGTTCTTCAGGCAGCACTACGGGAAGCACTTCGGGCAGCTCCGGTGAGCGCGCGTCCAAGAGTTCTTCAGAGACCGCAGGTTCTTCAGGTAACTCAGCCTCCACGCCCTCGACGAGTTCGGGTAGCTCCGCCAGCGCGTCAACCCCAGCTTCTTCGTCCACGTCGACGAGCAAGCCTGCTTCGGGTGGCTCAGCGGCTTAAGCGCTGCTGACTATTCCCGCCACGCGCCCATCACAGCCCACACATATCATGCGATCCTTTAAAAAATACTTCATTACAGGTTTGCTGATTTGGGTGCCGCTGGTCATCACCGTGTGGGTGCTGGGCCTAGCCGTCAATACGCTCGAGAGTGTGGTGCCGACTTTTTTATCCCCACAAGCTTTGTTTGGACGCGATATCCCAGGCTTTAGAGTCGCCGTCGTCATTGCAGTGGTTTTAGTGACAGGCATTCTTGCAGCCAACTTCCTTGGTCGCGGTATTGTGCGGCTTTGGGAAAATGTCCTCGGTCGCATTCCGCTGGTCCGTTCGATCTATCAGTCCGTCAAGCAAGTCAGCGATACGCTGCTTGCGCCAAATGGTCAGGCTTTTCGCCAAGCAGTGCTGGTGCAGTATCCGCGCTCAGGCAGCTGGACGATTGGTTTGTTGACGGGGGCGCCAAGCGGAGAGGTCGCGAGTTTGCTGCCTGGCGAGCATGTGAGTGTTTACATACCCACAACGCCCAATCCGACTTCGGGCTTCTTTTTGATGATGCCGCGTAGCGAGGTGTTGCCGCTCAATATGTCGGTGGACGCAGCGTTGAAATATATTGTTTCTATGGGTGTTGTGGCACCCGCAGCGAGTGCCACCAAGAAATCCACGCCGAATGAGTAATATCTAGGTTGTACCGAATCCGCATTAACCGATTAATTATTGTCAGATCTATTTGTACGATCTTTTGGAGTTTGCATGCGTACCTGCTACACCGGTCAGGTTTGTCGTGACCACCTTGGTCAAACTGTCACCCTTTTTGGTTGGGTGCATCGTCGCCGCGATCATGGTGGCGTGATTTTTATTGACTTGCGCGATCGCGCAGGACTGGCCCAGATCGTGTTTGATCCTGACAATGCCGAAGGCTTTGCCACGGCCGAGCGCCTGCGTAATGAGTTTTGTATTCGCATCACCGGCCTGGTGCGCGAGCGTCCCGCTGGCACGACCAACTCCGATCTCGCCTCTGGCGAAATCGAGATTCTGTGCCGCGAGGTCGAGATCCTCAATCCGTCTGTGACGCCACCGTTCCAGCTCGATGATGAAAATCTCTCCGAGACAACACGCCTGACACATCGCGTGCTGGATTTGCGTCGCGGTCAGATGCAACGCAACATGATGCTGCGTTATCGCGTGTCCATTGAGGTGCGCAAGTTTCTTGACCAGCTCGGCTTTATCGATATCGAAACGCCGATGCTCACCAAGAGCACACCCGAAGGTGCGCGTGACTATCTCGTGCCTTCACGCGTGAATGCTGGCGAATTCTTTGCCTTGCCCCAGTCGCCCCAGCTCTTTAAACAGATGCTGATGGTGTCAGGTTTTGACCGCTACTACCAGATCACCAAGTGTTTCCGTGACGAAGATCTTCGTGCGGATCGCCAGCCAGAATTTACCCAGATCGATTGCGAAACTTCGTTTTTGAACGAGACAGAAATCCGTGCCATTTTTGAAGAGATGATTCGTCACGTCTTTAAAGCTGTGCAAAACGTGGAGCTGGCCGCAACCTTCCCCATCATGCCTTACAGCGAGGCCATGCGCCTGTATGGTTCGGACAAGCCTGACCTGCGCGTCAAGCTTGAGTTCACTGACCTCACAGACGTGATGCAGGACGTGGACTTTAAAGTGTTTGCACAAGCCGCGACCGCAGAGGGCAGCCGTGTTGTGGCTTTGCGCGTACCCGGCGGTGGTGCGATCTCGCGTAGCGAAATCGACAACTACACCAAGTTTGTCGCCATCTACGGTGCCAAAGGTTTGGCCTGGATCAAGGTCAATGACATCACGACCGGTCGCGATGGCCTACAGTCACCCATCGTCAAAAACCTCCATGATGCTGCGCTGGCAGAAATGATCAAGCGCACGGGCGCACAAAATGGCGACCTGATTTTCTTTGGCGCGGATCGTGCCAAAGTTGTCAACGATGCGATCGGTGCTTTGCGCGTCAAAATTGGTCACAGCGAGTTTGGCAAAGCCAACGGCTTGTTTGAAAACGTCTGGAAGCCACTGTGGGTCGTGGACTTTCCGATGTTTGAATATGACGAAGAAGCCGATCGCTATGTGGCGGCCCACCATCCGTTTACCAGCCCCAAAGATGGTCACGAAGATCTCCTCACAACTGACCCATCCAAGGCGATCGCAAAAGCCTACGACATGGTGCTCAATGGTTGGGAAATCGGTGGCGGCTCCGTGCGTATTCACCGCGAAGAAGTTCAGAGCAAGGTGTTCCGTGCCCTGAAGATCGATGCAGAAGAAGCACAGCTCAAGTTTGGTTTCTTGCTCGACGCGTTGCAGTATGGCGCGCCTCCGCACGGTGGTATCGCCTTTGGTCTGGACCGTATTGTCACCATGATGACCGGTGCCGAATCGATTCGCGACGTGATTGCTTTCCCCAAGACGCAGCGTGCACAGTGCTTGCTCACACAAGCCCCCTCGCCCGTCGACGAAAAGCAATTACGCGAATTGCATATTCGTTTGCGTCAGCCAGAAGTCAAACAGGGTTAACGCCCCGGAGGCGCCCGCCTGCGGGTAGGCGCCAAATATCATGTCACTGCTCCGCGTCGTCAGTTACAACATCCACAAAGGTCGCTCCCTCTCAGGGCGCGACTCGATGGGGGAGCTGCGACTCGGCTTGCATGGGCTGCGACCCGATGTGATGTTTTTGCAAGAAGTGCAGGGCCGTAACGATAAACACTTGCGCCTGCACGCTCAGCATGAATCCCTCGCCGCTGCCTTGCATATGGAGTGTGCGTATGGCTGTAACGCCATTCGCAGCCTGACCGACCATGGCAACGCCTTGTTGTCGCGTCACCCCATTCTCAATTTTGAAAATCAAGATATCTCGGATCATCGACTCGAGCAGCGTGGTCTGTTACATGGCGTGATTAAGGTTGGGGGGCGAGAGGTGCATTGCTTTGTCGTGCACTTGGGATTGTTTGCAAACGGACGTCGACGACAAATCGAAGTGATGGCCGAGCGCATCAATCGCATGGTGCCCGAGGGCGCGCCGATCTTGATTGCCGGTGACTTTAACGACTGGAAAGATACGCTCGCGCCGTTCTTTGTCGAACAGCTCGGTGTGTACGAGGTGTTTGCAAACTCACCCCGTACGCACGGCATTGCGCCCAGGCTCAAAGAGTCCATGCATCATTTGAAAGGTGTGTGGCGCGGAGAGAGTCTGGAGGAAATCAAAGCAGGCGTTGTCGGCCGTCAATTAGAGCGTCAGAATCAACTCATGATGCCGGGCCAGCAGAGTATGTTGCCGCCTCCCAGGACCTTTCCATCCGCGTTTCCGATGTTGAGGCTGGATCGTATTTATCAGCGCGGCTTTGCGGTACGGAGCGCGCGCGTGCTCAGGGGCAAGCCCTGGTCACAGCTGTCAGATCATTCGCCTATTTTGGCGGAGCTCGAGTTGCCTTGAGTGAGTTGGGCCGATTGCTTCATCAATAATGTTCACTCTTGCCAGAGAGTGTCACACCAATACGTAGCAGCAAATAGCACAGCCCATCTGCAATACGCCCAAGAAATGGTCGACGACCATAGAGCGTCAGCTCAACAATTCGGCTGCCGCGTGTCATGGCGTTTTCGAGTGATTGGCGCAGTTGAGCCGTAAAGCCTACATCATCAATCAGCACATTCGCCTCACGCGCGAGCAGCAAGCTAAAGGGATCGAGATTCGACGAGCCCACGATCGACACACCGTCGATCACGGCAACCTTTGCATGCAGAAAGCTCGGGAGGTATTCATAGATTTCGATGTCCTCACGCAAGAACAAGTCGTAGATCCAGCGTGTTGCGTGATATTGCATTTGATATTCGATCTTGCCTTGCAAGAGCAAACGTACCTTGACCCCACGATGGGCGGCGTCGATCAGTGCACGACGTAGTTTGCCGCCTGGCAGAAAATACGCGTTCGCGATGATGATTTCATTTTTCGCAGAAGCGATGTGAAACAGATAGGCGGATTCGATCGTATGGCGGTAGCGCAGGTTGTCACGCAGGATGACAGCCGCGCGCATGTTGGGCGGAGTGATCGAGGGAGAGCCCAAGGACGCAATAAACGGCGTATTGGATTCTGCGTTCGATGATGAATGCGACGACGTGCTTGAAGATACGATCGAAGAAGCGCTGGAGGTCGATGTCGAAGAAGCGCGAGAATATGCCCTGTTTCTTTTAAAGTACCTCAGCCGCACACGGAGATGTTTGAGGTGTAAATGTCGCCAGCTGCGGGCCGTCTTTTTCTTGTCATGCGTCGCGCTGTCGTCCGAGGGACTCATGCCAATAGCGGATTTGCTATATTTTTGTGTCCGCAGCCACAGCAGATCTAAGGCCTCGATGAGATCCAGCACAATTGGACCCGTCACGCGTACCGCATAGTCGAAACGCGCATCTGTAGTGCGAACATCCGAACCGGCAATGGAGTAGTCGTCTTCAAAATTGATTCCACCCACAAACCCGATCGTTCCGTCGATCACCACGATTTTGCGGTGCAGCCTGCGCAGGCGCATGAAATCAAAAGACTTGAGTGTCAGGCTTTTAGGCTCAGGTCGATACACCTTGCATTGCCCACCAGCTGAGCGCAAGGCGCGCACAATCGTCTCGTCCTCAGCTGCACAGCCAAAGCCATCAATCACGACTCTGACCTTTAGGCCACGCTTGGCCGCCAACATTAAATGATGGAGCAGTTGTTTGCCCGCGATATCCAGACGAAAAATATACATCTCGACATGAATACTTGTCGTCGCGGTATCAAAGGCTGCGCAGAGTGCAGGAAAGAGCTGAACACCGTTTTCCAAAAGGGAGACGTCGTTTTCAGCTTTCCAACGCAGATGAGGATGAGCGAGTCGCATGGCGATCTAGGGACCGAGTATCTGTTGATAGGCGCTATGCAAGACGGGCAAAAGAAGCGTAATGATCCCTGGCAACATGATGCCAAAGCACCATTTGAAAATCCGACAGTCAGACCTAAGCTCCATGGTTGATTCAAGGATGGCTTTTTCTAATTTCGCTGTCGCATTGGCCAGATCGGTTTTTGTCAGGACGGGCGAAGTCACAGGTTTTCCTTATATAAATGATGCCTCTCAGTCTGAGCTAACAATCACTCAGATTCAATCCCTGCGGACAGTTACGTACGTAAACACCACAGTACAAGAATTGCAACCGGATGTTGCTAGCCTATTGACACTTATAGCACTTAGACTTTCTTTTTGCCGCCCACAAACCCCGTTGCGAGTGCCGTTCCCAGCAAAATCACCCCGCCGCCCATCACGATCCTCAAGGTGATACTTTCACCTAAAAACAGCCAACCCCACAGCACACCAAATACCGGAATTAAAAATGTCACAGTCATTGCGCGCGGGGGTCCGACGCGGATCAACAGTCGGTAGTACAGGACATACGCTACCGCCGTACAGAGTAAGCCCAGTCCGATGAGTGCCGCCCAAGCGCCGCCGGTGATCGGAGTCGCTGGCCAGGTGTAAAGCGTAAAAGGCAGCAGCATGAGACCGGCTGCGACGAGTGAGCCTGCAGCAGTCGCAATGGGGTCGGCATCCATGAGGTATTTCTTGGTGTAGCTAGCAGCGATGCCGTAAAAGATCGGTGCGGCCACCCCGGCAATCACGGCATAGATAGAAGCGGTGTCGTTAAACGAGAGCTTGTCCCACACCAGCACCAAGATCCCGGCAAAGCCCACCATCAGTCCCAGCATCCGCAGAGGTGGGAGTTTGTCCTTGAGCCAGACCCAGGCGATCGCCGCGCCCCAGAGGGGTGTGAGCGCGTTGATGATGGACATCGTGCCCGCAGGCAGCGTCATGGTGGCAAAATTAAAAAAGATGAATGGCAGCGCCGAGTTAAATAGCCCCACGATGATGATGGACCGCCAATAGGTGCGAATCACAGCGATCTTTTTACTCAGGAACAAGATCGGTAATAAAGTCGCACCAGCAATCAGCGTGCGCATCCCAGACAGCGCGATCGGACCAAAGTCACCGACGGACAAGCGAATAAACAGAAATGAGCTTCCCCAGATCGCGGCGAGTAACAACAAATCGATGACATCAACACGGCGCATGGGCTAGGTTTATAAGATTGTTCTAGGTTTTACTGAAGTTTTTCATATGAATGCGAGAGCATACCCAACCAATTACCAGCGACATCACAATACAACACACCAACCCGGCCTTGACGCCCACGGTGATAGAGATCCTTGCTACCGCAATCCCCACAATTGCTGTTCCAAACGCACTCCCTAGTGCACGTGTTGTCTGGACCAGTGCCGAGGCTACACCGACATCGCGTTGCTCGGCCAACATTTGCATAAACAAAGTGAAGTTTGGTAATAGAAACCCAAGCCCCATTCCGCATAAAGACATCGTGAACAAAATCCACCATCCTGGACTACTCGCGGAAAAGGTCAGAGTAAACACACAGCCCAAGGCTAACAGCCCACTCCCAAACACCATCAATCGCCCTGGCTCGTTTTGTCGAGGAAATAATCGTCCGTTGATGATGCTGCCCACAGACGTCCCTGCCACTAAGGGAGTCATTAACAAACCTGCGTGCGAGGGGCTGTAGCCAAAGACGTCCTGCAGCAATAACGGTATGTAAAAAATTAAAATAAACATCACCGCACCTGACAGTAACCCGGCCAGATTAATCAATTGTGACTCTGAGGTCCGTAGCACCCTCAATGGGAAGATAGGTGTTTGCGCGCGTCGCTCGACCGGGACAAGCAGAGCGGCTGCACCCACTCCCACTACAATCAAAGCAATGCCCCAGAGCCGATAGGTTGACTCACCTAGCCCAGTCAATAGTTCAAGCCCCGCAAGAGGTGCTCCCACTGCCAGCGTCAACAGTAAAGACCCCAACCAATCCAGACGCAACTTGGCATCCCGCATCGGTTTAATCCAAGGAAAATATCGCCAAGTCGTCACAATTCCGATTAAAGCCGCAACGGGCGTCACAAAAAAAGCGGATCGCCACCCGAGCGACTGAGTGATCCATCCGCCCAAAACCGGACCTAAGCCACTGGCCGTCGCAAACGTTAAAGAAATCAATAGCAACCACCTGACTCGACGGCGGGGATCCGGGAACAGGTCAGCAGGCGCTGCAAACGTGGTGGCAATCATCATCCCCCCGCCCAGGCCTTGGAGCACACGAAAGGCGATCAACTGCTCCATTGACTGGGAGAGTCCGCCCAATACAGAGCCAAGCACCACTAGCACCATCGAAATGAGCATCAATGGTTTACGACCATACAGATCACCCAAGCGACCAAAAATCAGGATGGTGATTGCAGAGGCGAGAAAGTAGCCCGTACCTGCCCAAGCATAGAGATCCATGCCGCCTAAGGCGGCCACGACTTGAGGTAATGACGTGCTGACTATTGTTGCGTCAAATGCAACGACAATGGCTGAGGAGGCAATGCCAACCATTGCTAAGAAGAATTCTTTTGTAGAAGTGGGGAAAGTTGTTTTCAATAAAGCTTCCGACTTCGGTACGTTAACAGCTAGGTCTTATGACGCTATTGATTCAGGTTCAGAAAGAGCGAGCGCCCAACCCACCATCACTGCATATAGGCTCACCATATGCATTGTTCTAAACATCAATTCGGTCAGACCAAAGATAAAAAATCCAGTACAAACGCAGAGCCCTATACCCGCACCTATTTTTGATGACAGATCACCTTTTGGGGATATTATTCTGCGCAGAAAAATAAAGCCCGGTGCAACGTACACCATTAACAGTGCAATAAAACCGAAGAGCCCAAAGGCTGAGAGCTGTTGGAAGAACTCACTATGCGGCTCACCAAATTCATTTGCGACTTGTTGAGAAACAATTTTTTGTTCTACAAATGAAGGTAGGGCTTTAGAAAAATTGGAGGTAGAGCCGCTACCTAGAAGCGGATTTTGCTTGAAAATTGATAGCGAAGCATGCCAGAGTTGGATGCGGTTGCACATAGAAGAAAAGGCTAAAGTATTCGTGGACAGGCACTCTTTGGTCTCATGGAAACCAGTCGCAATGCGATCACGCAGTGAAGAACTTGCTGTAAAAGTTCCGAGTAAGACAAGTACTGCAAGTCCTAAGGACACAATTAATTTTTGCCAACCAACAGTTCTATAAAAAATTAGACTGCCGATTATTATAAAAATAGGAATAGCTAGCCAAGCCCCTCGGGTTTGTGTGAGCACCAAACCAATCAGACCAACCATTACCGTCAGAAATTTAAAAACAAGCTCTACTTTTTTATAGGGCGTTAATCTCCAGCCAATTGAAAAAGCTGAGATGGCTGTCACGAGCAGCAACAAATTTCCGTAGGTCACTGCATTATGAATGAAGTCAAGATCTGGTCGTTCAGGAAAGCTGACTAATGCAGACATCACTACGTAATAGGTTGATACCCATACAGCGATAAGAAAGCCCCATACGGCTTGTTTTAATACATTTACATTTAGATTTAAACTCGCTCCGAGAAACAGTGCAACACCTGCCGCTAAGCGAATAGCTCTTTCAAAGTCAGAGCCGCTAAACTTTCCATGATAGGCGCTAGAAACCAAAATGACGGCTGCGTTTAAAAAAAGCGCGACTAACAAATAGCGGTAGTTTGCAAAATAATAAATGGCTTTGTTTCGATCAAATTTAAAGATGCAAATATAACTACTCAGACACATCAATAAAATAAAAGCAGCACTTGTGCGTCCAATTTCACTCAATACCATGATCGGTAAAAGGGCAATCAGTAAGGCAAAGCTTTGAGTGATAGAAACTTGACGAGGCATATTTAAAACCAAATCCCTACGATTTTGAAAATAAATTTTTAAGAATACGAGAGATGAACGTCTCCTTATTTGTAGCCCAAGGGGTTGGTTGACTGCCATTTCCACGCATCGCGCAGCATTTCATTTAAAGTATATTTTGCCTTCCAGCCGAGCTCGCGTTCTGCTTTGGATACGTCAGCAAAACATGTCGCGATGTCGCCAGGTCGACGTGGGGCGATTTTATAGGGAATGGGACGGCCTGATATATCCTCAAATTCTCTTAGCACTTCAAGCACACTATTGCCCTGACCGGTTCCTAAATTCCAGATGTGGGTGCCGCCACTTTTTCTGATGGCATCTAGCGCGCTTAAATGCCCATCGGCCAAATCAAGCACATGAATATAGTCGCGTACACCCGTTCCATCGGCTGTAGGGTAGTCGTTTCCGAAGATTTTTAATTCAGCCAGAGTGCCGACGGCTACACGACAGATGTAAGGGACCAAATTGTTAGGCATGCCGTTCGGGTCTTCACCAATCAGTCCGTTCGGATGTGCACCGACTGGATTGAAATAGCGCAAAATTGCTATTTTCCAGCGCGGATCGGCCTCCGCCAGGTCCGCGAGCATTTGTTCGATCATAAATTTTGATCGTCCATAGGGGTTCGTGGTTTGCCCCGTGGGATGATGCTCCGCAATCGGAACAATAGAGGGAGCCCCGTACACGACAGCCGATGAACTAAATACTAAATTGAAAACATTCGCATTTGCCATTGCCTGGCAAAGCGTCATCGTACTGACTAAATTGTTTTCGAAGTATCGGAGAGGTTCTCTCACGCTCTCTTCGACAGACTTTAGCGCAGCAAAATGAAGAACAGACTCGATTGGATGGTCATTGAATATTTGATTGACCAACGCTGCATCTCTGAGGTCACCCTCAATAAACAGAGGATTTCGACCGGCGATTTCGCCTACGCGCTCAAGAGAAACTTTAGAACTGTTAGACAAGTTATCTATCACGATGACATCGTAACCAGCTTGGAGTAGAGCCAACGCAGTGTGCGAACCTATGTAACCTGCTCCCCCTGTTACAAGAATTTTATGTCTCATATTTAAGAATTAATACCCAATAGGGAGCCTGCCAGAAAATGGCCATCTAGTTATATCTGAATAATGCTCATATTGTAGTGTTAACGCGTAAATCATAGTTCATGAGAGGGTCATTAATTTATTGGGCGGTTTTAGGTTCAAAGTGCAAATTTATTTAGAAAAACTCAATTAATTTTAAATATGACTTTTTATAGGGAGTCTGACAGGTAAAATAACCAATGTAACTAACTTGATAATCCAAAAATGGCCTACGTTTTAGGCGCTTTTATCGTTTCGCTGGTTGTGACGCTGCTGTTGGTGAAATACCGCCGACTTCACGCTGCCTACACGGCCGATAATGATCTTTTAGGCGTGCAAAAGTTTCATGCTCTTGCCGTCCCGCGGGTTGGCGGGATTGCACTTGTGCTTTCGATGCTTGTACCCTGCGCGATCGCTGCATTCCGAGATCCGGAGATCGTGAGTAGCTTGACACTACTTATCGCGGCAAGCTTGCCGGTGTTTTTGGGTGGATTAACTGAAGACATCACGAAAAAGGTACGTGCACGTGTCCGTTTAAGCCTTGCCTTATGCAGCGGCGGCTTGGCATATTTTTTGGTCGGAGCAGGCGTCACCCACCTGGGCATTATTGGTCTGGATTGGCTTTTGCAGTTTGCAGCCGTTTCATTCCTGGTTTCAATCTTTGCGATGGCAGGGGCTGCTAATGCAATTAATATCATTGACGGATACAACGGATTGGCTTCCGTCGTTTCAGCCATGATTTTTGCTGGGATGGCTTATGTTGCGTTCTATCTGGGTGACCGCCTTGTCTTGGTCGCGGCCGTGGGTATGCTCGGTGCAATTGGTGGATTTCTGATTTGGAATTACCCCCGAGGTCTGATTTTTCTGGGTGATGGAGGTGCATACTTTATTGGCTTCATCATCGGTGCACTCTCCATCTTGTTACTGGCGCGCCACCCGAACTTATCACCCTGGTTTCCGCTCCTGCTGTGTATCTACCCTGTCTTTGAAACTTTGTTCTCGATTTACCGGAAAAAGCTGGTGCGAGGTAAATCACCCGGCGCGCCAGATGGCGTGCATTTGCATATGTTGGTTTACAAGCGTCTGGTTCGTTGGGCGGTCGGCTCAAGCGAAGCTCGCCTGATCACTCAGCGTAACGCGATGACCTCGCCGTATCTGTGGGTTTTGTCCTCGATGGGTACCATCCCTGCGGTTCTTTTTTGGCAATACGAATATGTTCTGATGTTTTTCGTTGCCCTTTTCTCGATTAGTTATGTCGTTCTCTACCGGCGCTTGGTGTTGTTTCGCATGCCTCGCTGGCTGGTGTTGCAAAAAAAGCGGCGTCGGTAAAGATGCGGGTTTTACATGTACTGAAAACGTTTTTTCCCGACACGTATGGTGGCATCGAGCAAGTGGTTCACACGCTTGCAAGCCACACGCAACCGTTGGGTATTGAAAACCGTGTGTTAGTGCTCACACCCGGAAATCCTCGCAGGGATATTCAGCCTGCTGGATACGAGGTGATTCGCTATAAGCGTGATCTTTACATTGCTTCGACAGGATTTTCGCTCAGCTTTCTGGCGAACTTTAAAAAAGAAGCGGCCTGGGCGGATGTGATGCACATGCATTTCCCTTGGCCTTATGCGGATCTTAGCTACCTGTTGTCGGGTATTAACAAGCCAAGCCTGCTTAGCTATCACTCAGACGTTGTCAATCAGGTTCAACTGAACAAGTTGTATGCCCCGTTACGCGATCGTTATTTTGCCAAGATGGACAAAATCTACGCAGCCTCGCCAGGGATTATGCAATCAAGTCCGGTGCTGCAAAAGTTTAAAAACAAGACGAGATTGATTACTTATGGCATTGAGCATTTTGCTCAGTTGCCTGCAGAGAATCCTGACGTGCAGGCGTGGCAGGACAAGTTTGGCCCACGCTTCTTTTTGTTTCTGGGCGCTTTGCGTTATTACAAAGGCCTGCATGTTTTGCTGGATGCGCTAAAACCCCGTGATTATCCGACGGTAATTGTCGGGCGTGGCGATCAGCATGATGCTTTACAAGCGCAGGCTAAACAATTGGGGCTCACGAACCTGCATTTTGTGCCAGAAGTCACCAATGAAGAAAAGCGCACGATTATGCGTGCCGCCTACGGTTTTGTTTTCCCTTCTCATATGCCTTCAGAGGCCTTTGGTATTGTTTTGGCCGAGGCCGCTCAGCAAGGTACACCGATGATTACCTGCGAGATCGGTACAGGGACGAGTTACGTCAACCTGGCAAATCAGACTGGGTTGGTTGTCCCGCCATCGGACTCCGTGAGTTTTGGTCAGGCGCTAGATACGTTTTGGCAGCAACCCGATCAGGTTGCGCAGTGGGGACGTCATGCACTGGCCAGGTTTGAAGAACACTTTAAGGCAGAAACGATGGCGCAGAGGTATATGGGGGCGTATCGGGATTTGCTTTCTTAATGGCTAATTAATCAAGCATTTTTCGATAGACCTGCAGTGTGGCATCAGCACAAGCCTGCCAGGTAAATTCCTTTGCGCGTGCGAGACCTCGTTCCTTAAGCATCAGGACAAGGCTCTGATCCTCTAGCACCTGTCGCATTGCTTTTGAAATCGCATCGATATCCAGAGGATTAAGCGAAATTGCCGCATCCCCTGCCACTTCCGGTAAAGAAGTGGTGTTAGATGTAATCACTGGCACGCTTGCAGCAAAGGCTTCGAGCACAGGCAAACCAAAGCCCTCGCCAAGCGAAGGAAAGACAAGCGCAGAGGCCAGTTTCAGTACGGGTAATAAATCTTTATCAGGAACATGTTTTAGCCAACGCACCGCACCTGAAGCAGAATCTTCCTCGATGAGCCGCATGACCTCTTCGCATTTCCAGCCTGCGCGACCAATGATGATTAGTGGAGTGCGAACACGCTCGGCAGGGCTCAACGCGCGGTGCGCCCAGATTGTGCTTTCAACGTTTTTGCGGGGCTGTAGCGTGCCGACGGAGATAAAAAAAGTTTCAGGTAATTGGTACAACTGTCGAACCCGAGCAAACTCCTCACTGCTCACACTTCTAAACCAGCGCTCATCAACGGCTAAAGGGATGACCGTGATTTTGTTGAGTGCAATGCCGGTCCATTTAGATAATTCAATTTTGGAATAATCCGAAATCGTAATGACTTCATCCGCCCAGTTGGCCGCCCGCTTCCACAAAAAGTTTTTGATGTCGCGAAACTCACTCCGTAACCATTGAGGATGCGAAAGAGGGATCGCATCCATTAGGGTCGCAACCATGGGGGCGGGTTTGCAGCGTGGCACATAGTGATCTGTTGCGTGAATCAAATCTACACGATTGACTAGATCGCCCATGCCAAAGAAATTAGCGCCCGTTGCAACGGACCAAGCCGTATTGACAGAGTAGCGACTGAGCTGGACGCCCTGGCCCATATCTGAGGGGATCGTGGCACGAAACGAAAACGGTACCAGTTCAACCTGAGGTGCAGAGACAATGCGCGACATGATTTCGCGCGTGTAGTTGCCAATGCCATCCAGTCCGCCGCCCGATAAACCATTGCACAGGGCGGTGACTCCAAAGCCAATACGCATTACGAAGCCTTGTTGACGTTTGTTTCGGCAGCGATCATCCACGCGAGTGTTTCGCGCAAAGGACGCGGCTGCCAATCTGGAACAAAAGTTTTAAGCAGCGTGGTATCGCCCCCAAGCTTGAGCACTTCGTTGGCACGAACAAAAAGCGGATTGACGCACGCGTGAAGCTGATGGCCCGTCAATTCAGACGCTAAAGCCAAGGCATCGCGTAGAGAGACAAGATTACTTGAGCAGACATTCACAGTTTGACCTACTGGAGCCGCTTCGATGAGCTTTCGATACGCGTGCACGACATCACGTACATCATTGAATTCACGCCAGACATCCATATTGCCCAGTTCGATCGTGTCGCGCTTGTGCACAAAATGAGAAACAATCTTAGGGATCAAAAAACTATCGGATTGACCCACGCCGGTGTAGTTAAAAGGGCGAGCGATGACAACCGGAATGCGCGGAGCCCAGAGCTTGGCCATGAACTCCATCGCTAGTTTGCTGACGGCGTAATCATTGGCAGGATTGGTCGGGTTGAATTCGCTTAGCAAACCACCTTGCAGGTTGCCATAAACGTTTGCGCTGCTCGCAAGCAACACACACTTGAGCTTGTCGGCAACAGGTTCTAGTGCCTCAAGCAAATTACGCGTACCAACTAGATTGATATCGTAGAAAGCTTTAGGTTGACCGTGACCAACAAAGGCTATGCCCGCAAGATGGATGACATATTGTGGTTGGATGATCTGAACAGCCGCAAGGAGCGATGCGGAATCAGTCAGGTCTGCCTGCAATGTGCGAGGTTCATCGGGAGAAGGGCTGCCGATCCCCCAAACCTCATAACCGTTTTGTTCAAGCTCGGTCGCCATGTGGCGACCGGTAAAGCCTTGCAAGCCGGTGATGAGTACGCGCGGAGGTTGTTTGGCGCTCGGCGCGGGTGATGCAGCTGACATTTAGAAAGAGAATCCACGCTCATTGCGGGCCAGATCCGCGACGACCATCATGCGGCAAAGTTCTTCGAGCGTGGTATGTGGTACCCAGCCGAGTTTGTCTTTGGCTTTTTCGGGGTTGCCAATCAGTAGCTCGACCTCTGCAGGGCGGTAAAACTTTGGATTGATCTTGACCAAGGCTTTACCCGTCTTGGTGTCGATGCCTTGTTCGGCTTCTGCGTGCCCTTTCCAGTCGATCATGATGTCTGCAGCTTTAAAAGCCATCGTGACGAAATCGCGGACGGTTTCGGTGCGATTGGTTGCCAGCACAAAGGTATCAGGTTCGTCAGCCTGCAGCATGCGCCACATACCTTCGACGTAATCCTTGGCAAAACCCCAATCACGCTTGGCATCCATGTTGCCCAGTTCAAGCACATCTAGCTTGCCCTGTTTGATCTTTGCAACCGAGTCTGTAATTTTGCGGGTCACAAACTCACGACCGCGCAAAGGCGATTCGTGATTGAACAGAATGCCGCTCGTACCGAAAATGCCATAACTTTCACGGTAATTGATGGTCATCCAGTGCGCATACAGCTTGGCGACGCCATAGGGGCTACGTGGATAAAAAGGGGTGCTTTCAATCTGTGGAATGGCTTGTACCTTGCCAAACATCTCGGAAGTACTCGCCTGGTAGAAGCGGATTTTTGGGTTGACGATACGGATGGCCTCGAGCAGGTTGACCGGGCCGATCCCGGTAATGTCTGCGGTGGTCAGAGGCTGGTCGAACGACACGCCAACGAAGCTTTGGGCGGCAAGGTTGTACACCTCCGTCGCTTGTGTGGTTTGCAGCAGGCGGATGCTAGAAGACAGATCCGTCAGGTCATATTCGACCAGATGGAGATTGGGGTGTTTTTCAACCCCGAGTTCTTCGATACGCCAAAAATTGACCGAACTCGTGCGGCGATAGGTGCCGAAGACCGTGTAACCCTTAGACAGTAGAAGTTCTGACAGGTAGGCACCGTCTTGTCCGGTGATGCCTGTTACCACAGCTACTTTTGAATTTGTTACGCCATTTGCCACGTCTAGCCCCATCGCACTAAGTAAAACCCCTATTATACTTGGAGAGCGACCCAAAATACTTGTGCTTAGCCCAATATCCTATACGAAGGCGATCGCTTAAAAGCCAGAAAATGTCCCTGTCCTTGTTATGATGCGACTATTAGCAAAAAAGTGCCGACTTTACGCCAAAGCTCAAATAACCTTAAATTGTTGTCAAAATAAAGATTATTGGTTCTGGATTCTAGTCGGCAAGCGGTCCAACATTTTTTGACGGTTGATCATGCAATTAATCCCCGTGATTCTTTCAGGTGGTGCCGGTACGCGCCTGTGGCCTGTATCGCGCGAGTTACACCCCAAACCCTTTATCAGACTTGCAGACGGGCAAAGCCTGTTGCAAAAGTCGTTTTTACGCGCCAAGGGCTTGCCAGGGGTTGCCGAGGTCCTCACCGTCACAAACCGAGATTTGTTTTTCAAGACCGCAGATGAGTATCGCGAAACCGGTGACATACCCATGCCGCTTGGCTTCATTCTCGAGTCAGAGGGCCGCAACACGGCGCCCGCAATTGCCGCTGCCGCACTGACTATTAGCAAAACCTATGGTCCCAAGGCCATCATGTTGTTCTTGACGGCGGATCATCTAATTAGCGACGTCCCTGCTTTTACGAGCGCAGTTCAGCAAGCCGTCAAGCTCGCAGAGGCGGGCAAAATCACCACCTTCGGTATTCAGCCAGAAGCGCCCGAGACAGGCTATGGATACATTGAGGCGGATGGCAATAGCGTGCGCCGCTTTGTTGAAAAACCGAATCTAGAAACCGCTCAAGCCTACGTTGATAGCGGCAAATATCTCTGGAATTCAGGCATGTTTTGCATGACCGCAGAGACGGCCATGGCGGAACTGAAAAAATACGCGCCTGAAGTGCTTCAAGCGGTGTCCAACAGTTTGGACGTTTCGCGTCGGGTAGAAGGCAAAGGCCAGTATCAGATTGAGCTAGATGCGAAGACTTTCGCCCAGGCCGAAAGCATCTCGATCGATTTCGCCTTGATGGAAAAAACAAAACAGGCCGCGGTCGTCTCCTGTTCGATTGGGTGGAGTGACATCGGCTCCTGGAATGCGCTGGGTGACCTCGTTCCGCCGGATGCGCAAGGCAACAGCATTGAAGGCGAAGCCTTTCTGCATGATGTCAAAAACTGCTACATCCAAGCAGATGATCGCATCGTGGCAGCGGTAGGCGTCGAAAACCTGATCGTGATCGATACACCGGATGCCCTGTTGATTGCGGATAAAAATCGCTCGCAAGACGTCAAACAGATTGTGGGCCAGTTAAAGAAAATCGGCCATGAGGCCTATCGCTTGCATCGCACGGTTCATCGTCCCTGGGGCACCTACACGGTGCTCGAAGAAGGTTCGAACTTCAAGATGAAGCGTATCGTCGTTAAACCAGGCGCCTCGCTGTCATTGCAAATGCACCATCACCGCAGTGAGCACTGGATTGTGGTGGATGGCATGGCTAAAGTCGTCAACGGTGAACAAGATTTGCTCATCGCCACAAACGAGTCGACCTTTATCCCCGCCGGACACAAACACCGACTCGAAAATCCAGGCAAGATCGATCTGGTGTTGATTGAAGTACAAAGCGGAAGTTATTTGGGCGAAGATGACATCGTCAGATTCGAAGATCACTACGGTCGAGTGTAAGACGGATGCAGATGCTTTTAGCTCTCTGGGGATACCGCGGTTTTATCCTCGGCAGCGTCAAGCGAGAATTTCAGGCCAAATATAGCAATTCGCTGCTAGGTGCTGCATGGACAGTGATTAATCCACTGGCCATGATTGCCGTCTATACACTCGTGTTTTCGCAAATCATGCGCGCAAAACTTCCCGAAGTGGCGGGTGGTGCTAGTGGTCCGTTTGCTTACAGCATTTACCTCTGCGCCGGCGTGCTGACCTGGGCGTTTTTCTCAGAGACTGTCACGCGCGCACAAAATGTGTTTTTAGAAAATGCAAACCTGATCAAGAAGATCAGTTTTCCTCGATTGTGTTTGCCGGTGATTGTGGTGGCCAATGCCAGTCTGAACTTTGCCATTATTTTTAGCTTGTTCACACTCTTTTTAGTGATTTCAGGTTCCTTTCCCGGATTGCCCTATCTCGCTATTTTTCCGGTGCTGTGTCTACAGGTGCTTTTTGCGGTGGGTCTTGGTATGACCTTAGGCGTACTAAATGTTTTTTTCAGGGACGTTGGGCAATTGTTTGGCGTCGTGATTCAGTTTTGGTTTTGGCTGACGCCAGTTGTGTATCCCATCAATATCTTGCCTGAGTTTGCACAGAATCTGATTCGCTATAACCCCATGACAAGTATCATCGATTCTTATCAACGCATTCTCGTCAACGGCCAGTGGCCCATCTGGGAGTCCCTGTGGCCGGTGACAATGCTTGGCGTGTTCTTATGTTTTTGGGGCATGACCCTGTTTCGTAAACACGCTGGCGAAATGGTGGATGAGCTCTGATGGGAACCATTTCTGTTCGCAATCTGGGCAAGGCCTATAAACAGTACCCAAGTCGCTGGTCGCGTCTGGCAGAGTGGATGATTCCGTTCAGCAAGCCGCGTCACAAGATGAAGTGGGTGCTGCAAGATTTAAATTTCACCATCCAGGCTGGCGAAGCGGTGGGGATTGTCGGGATCAACGGTGCGGGCAAAAGCACCTTGTTGAAAATGATTACCGGCACAACGCAGGCGACAGTAGGCAACGTTGAAGTTACGGGACGCGTTGCCGCATTACTCGAACTGGGGATGGGGTTTCATCCTGATTTCACTGGACGTCAAAATGCAATCATGGCGGGCCAATTGCTAGGCTTATCGGTTGAGGCACTGAATCAACTGATGCCTGAGATCGAAGCATTTGCTGAAATCGGCGATTACATCGATCAGCCCGTTCGCGTCTATTCAAGCGGTATGCAGATGCGTCTGGCCTTTAGCGTCGCAACCGCTCAGCGACCAGATATTTTGATCGTGGATGAAGCACTTTCGGTTGGCGATAGTTACTTTCAGCATAAAAGTTTTGATCGCATCCGTGATTACAGTCAACAAGGCACCACGCTCTTGATCGTGTCGCATGACAAGGGCGCGGTCCAAGGTATTTGCGATCGTGCGATTTTGCTGAATGCAGGTCGGTTAGCGATGGAAGGCGATCCTGAAGCGGTGATGGATTATTACAACGCAATGTTGGCCGAACGAGGCAGACTGACAGTCCGTCAGGAAGTGGATCAGGACGGAAGGATCAAAACCACTTCAGGCACAGGCGAAGCAACTATCGAGTCGGCTGAGCTGCTCAACGCGCAGAATGAAGCGGTCGAGGTGATTGGGGTGGGTCAGACGGTACGTATCCGTGTCAGAGTCAATGCCCATGTAGACCTGCCAGAACTGGTGCTGGGCTACATGATTAAAGACCGGTTGGGTCAGCCTGTTTTTGGTACCAACAGTCACCATTTGCGTCAACCAACCGAGCATGTGCGTCAGGGCGAACATCTTGAGTACGTGTTTGATTTTGACGCCAATCTGGGTGTGGGTTCTTATAGCGTGGCGCTCGCACTGCATACCGCGGATACGCATGTAGGTCAGAATTTTGAATGGCGTGATCGCGCCATTGTGTTTAACGTCATCAACATTGATAAAGATCCCTTCGTCGGCGCCGCCTGGTTGCCCACGACATTGAAGTGTGATCGCTAAGGCAAATATATGAGTGATGGTTTCTATCGGGCGTTTGAAGATCAGCATCGCGGTTCGCGCGAGTTGATCAAAACACGTCAGCGTGCATATCTCCCTTTTATCGAGCCGCTTCAATCACTCTATCCCGATGCATCCGCACTCGATCTCGGTTGTGGCCGTGGAGAATGGCTAGAGCTGTTGACTGAAAGTGGCTTTAAAGCCAGCGGGGTTGATCTGGATGATGGCATGCTTGCCGTTTGTCGTGAGCGCGGTTTGGATGTTCAGACTAAAGATGCCGTAACCGGTCTACAGGAGCAGTCCGATGCAAGCTTGGCTGTTGTCTCCGGTTTTCATTTGGCAGAACACATTCCGTTTGAAGCGTTACAAAGCTTGATGTCAGAATCTTTGCGAGCGCTCAAGCCCGCGGGCTTGCTGATTCTTGAAACGCCCAATCCTGAAAACATCGTAGTAGGTACGGCAAACTTTTATCTCGATCCCACGCATCGTCAGCCGATTCCTCCATTGCTGTTGTCGTTTCTTGCCGAGTATTGCGGTTTTGCGCGCGTCAAAGTGATTCGTTTGCAAGCGCCGGTTGACTTGAGTGCTGGCCGAAAGCTGAATATGCATGACGTGTTAGGCGGTGTGAGTCCGGACTATGCGATCGTGGCGCAAAAGGCCGCGCCAGAGGAAGTGCTTCGCGCAGTCAGTCTGGCTTTTGAGCAAGAGTACGGTGTCACACTTGGTCAATTGTCTAGTGTTTACGATCAACAAATTGAAGTTCGCTTGCAACAGACTGCGGATCTCGCCCAGCAAGCGATGACGAAGGCCGTGTATGCCGAGGCAGCTTTGGATGCGATTTATGCGAGTAGCTCTTGGCGTGTAACACGACCCCTTCGCTGGTTGGGTGATCAAGTTTCGTTATTGCGACGTGATGGGGTCATGGGGCGCGTAAAGGCGTTGATTAAAAAAGCGCTTCGCCCCATTCTTGCTGTTGCGATTTCGTTTTTCGATGCACGTCCAAGCTTGCGTGCGCGTCATAGCGGCGTGAGCGGCAAAAAAGGCTTGTACGACAAGCTGAGCTCTATGTATTTGCGGATCTCTCCCGAAGAAGGCTCGTCTAGTTCCTTGCAGTCAGGCGAGTCTCCTTATGCACCCATTCTGACGATGACCCAATCAACGCCTCATGCACAGCAAGTATATGCAGACATGATCGCCGAGCTAGAAAAAAATAAAGGACGTCAATAATGCGGATCGTTATTGATTTGCAGGGTGCGCAAACAGAGAGTCGTTTTCGCGGGATTGGGCGCTACAGTCTGTCACTGACTCAGACGATTGCTGCGTTGCGCGGTGAGCACGAGGTGCTCGTTGCCTTGAACGGCATGTTTCCAGAGACGATTGAAGGCATTCGCGCAGCACTGGATGGCACTCTTCCTCAAGAGAATATTCGTGTCTGGTTTGCGCCGGGGCCAGTGAAAGCCGCCGATTCCGCCAACCAGTCTCGGGTCCACATCGCAGCGTTGATGCGCGAGTCTTTCATCGCAGGGCTTGAACCAGATGTGGTGTTAATTACCAGTCTGTTTGAAGGCTATCTCGACGATGCTGTACTCAGTATTGGTGAATTGCCGGTCACGTTTCCTGTCGTCTCAATGTTGTATGACCTGATTCCGCTCGTTCAGTCAGAGCAGTATCTCAAGCCCAATCCAGGTTACGAAAGCTTTTACCAGTCCAAACTGGCACAACTTAAAAAAGCAACGGCATGGTTGACCATTTCCGAAAGTTCCTTAGCTGAAGCGCGGCAACACCTCGCGCTACCAATCGACCGCCTTGTGAATATTTCTGGCGCTTGCGATCCAATCTTTAAAGTGATCCCGCTTCAGCCAGAGGATAAGGCTGCCTTGGCGCAGCGGTTTTCAATCCCTGAGTCGTTTGTCATGTATTCGGGCGGAGGGGACGTCAGAAAAAATCTGGATCGTCTGATCCGAGCCTATGCAAGTTTGCCAGCCGAGCTTATTAAGCAATATCCCTTGGTGATTGCAGGCAAGATTCCTGAAGCCTTGATTCAAGGTTTACGCAACCTTAGCCGAACACATGGTGTGCCAGAGCAATGCCTGATTTTCACTGGTAATGTGTCTGACGTCGAGTTGTGCCAGTTGTACAACCTCTGTCACGCCTATGTATTTCCTTCTTTGCACGAAGGCTTTGGTTTGCCTGTGCTCGAAGCGATGTCTTGCGGTGCGCCGGTGATTGCTTCTAACAATAGCAGTCTGCCTGAAGTCGTTGGCATGGCTGACGCTTTATTTGACCCGCTGAGTGAAGACGATATCGCCGCTAAACTTTTGCGTGTGCTTCAGGATGAAGATTTTCGTCAGACTCTGATCGAGCACGGAAATAAAAATGTGGCTCAATTTTCCTGGCAATCTTGCGCACAAAAAGCATTGAAGTTGTGTGAGCAAGTGGCCGCAGTACACCCGCAACACGGATCCCATGCCCCAGACCGCCATCCTGTTTCAGCGGCACTGCCTGATCATTCTGCTTTGATTCAATCCATCATCAAGCTTAAACCCGCCTTCACTGACGCAGAGTTTCATCGTTGCGCTTCGATGATCGCGTTGAATCAACCCGTACAACGCTCCCGCCACTTACTCGTTGATATTTCGGAACTCGTTCGGCGCGATGCCGCAACAGGCGTTCAGCGCGTCACGCGAAGCATTCTGCATCAATTGTTGCAACGCGCACCAGAAGGCTATACGGTCACGCCGGTGTATGCGACAACGAACGAGCTTGGCTACCATTACGCACGGCAATTTATTGCCAAGTTCACAGGCCAGGCCGATGACCGGCCGGATGATTTAATTGAAACCATCCCTGGGGATATTTTCCTCGGCCTGGATTTGCAGCATCAGGTCACGCGCTATCAGTCGCCGTATTTGAGCGCACTACGCGCCCGCGGTGTATCTATTTACTTTGTTATATACGATTTGCTGCCTGTCCAGTTTCCGCAGTTTTGGCCATCGATGTTTGCAGTCCATACAGAATGGTTGCAAGTGTTATCCAGATTTGATGGTGCAATTTGTATTTCCCGTGCTGTTGCCAATGAGTTTAAGCATTGGGCCGCGCAACACGTTGCGCCGCGCGCACGTCCGTTCAGGATTGGCTGGTTTCATCTCGGCGCCGATATTGATAGTAGTGTGCCCTCTAAAGGCTTGCCAGAGGATGGCATGTCGGTTTTAGCCAAGATGGCCGCAAGACCGACCTTTTTATCGGTCGGTACGATTGAGCCACGCAAGGCACATCACCAAGTTCTGGATGCGTTTGATCAACTGTGGGCGCAAGGTCAGGACGTCAATCTTGTCTTGGTAGGAAAAGCTGGCTGGTTAATGGATGACTTTATCAAGCGCCTTGAACATCATCCAGAACGCAATAAGCGCTTTTTCTGGTTGTCAGGCGTCAGCGACGAGTATCTTGAAAAAATTTACGATGCTGCAACCTGTTTGGTGACCGCCAGTGTAGGCGAAGGCTTTGGTTTACCCCTGATCGAATCGGCCCAGCACGGTTTGCCAATCATTGCACGCGACATTCCCGTTTTCAGAGAAGTGGCAGGCAATTGTGCCCAGTACTTCTCGGGAGATTCTCCGGACGCGATTGTGGTTGCTGTTAAGACTTGGTTAGCCAAAAATGCGTCAGGTCAGACACCAGAAGTGGCAGACATGCCTTGGCTAACGTGGGAACAAAGCGCCAATCAATTAAAGAAAGTCATCTTTGAAGATCATTGGATGACGTGAGTCAAAAGGCTTAGATGTTTCGATATTCAAAAAAATCAGTTGAATGCTTGCTGCAAATTGGATTGCTTGCTGCGATTTTTTCTGCTGGTTTTTTTGGTTATCTCATGCATACAACCGATTGGCTCAGAGCGATTCCCGGCGACTTGTTCGATGCAAGATTTAACAGTGTCATCCTCGAGCACCTATTTCAATGGGTAAAGGGCGAGGCGCCTAGTCTTTGGAGCCCCGCCTTTTTTTATCCCTTCGAGAATGTGCTCGCATTCAGTGATAATCACTTTGGGTCTGGCTGGTCCTATATTTTATTCAGGTTTGCGGGATTGCAGCGCGAATACGCTTATCTAGCTTGGTTCATTGCTGGAAATCTACTTAACTTTTGGGTGACATACTACGTTTTTAGACGGCTTGGATTTTCAATTCTTGCCGCGGGCGTTGGCGCCTTTGTATTCACGTTTGCATTGCCCGCATTACCAAAAGAAGCACATGCTCAGCTGACCTATCGTTTTGCAGTACCACTTGCTTTTTTAGCTATGTATCAATTTTTACAGAGCAAAAATATTTTTGTTTTTGTCAGAGTTGTCTTTTGGCTATTGATTCAGTTTTTGTGTTCGATTTACCTCGGAGTATTTCTAATTTATCTATTAGGAATCATGACGCTGGTATGGATTTTGACTAAAAAGGAATTTTTATTTAGCAATTGGCAAACAGGTCAATCGTATTCAAAAACGGCAATTGGTATTTCATGCATTTATATATTTCTTTTATGCAGTGCAATTTTTTCCTTGCTGTATCAATATCAAATCGTCTCATTGGAGTATGGCTTTAATCGCTCAGTGGGCGAAATAAAGTCAATGATCCCAACGCTATCGAGTTACTTGATTGCTGACGGTTCCCTTTTAACTAAATGGATCGGCCAATCATTTGCTCACGTTCCAATGCGGCATGAACATCAAATGTTTATTGGCCTTGGAATTTCGCTAGTGGGAATGCTCGGTATCTATTACATATATGTAGGGACCGTGCATCAGCAATTAGGTCGAATTTCAGCATGGATACTTTTTGGCTTGATTGTTTTGACGTTTTCTATCAATGGATACTCTATTTATAGAGTGCTGCTGTATTTGCCGGGCGTGGGCTCTGTTCGAGCCTTATCTAGAATTGTCTTAATCATGTTGTTGCCGCTAGGTATTATTGCCGCAATCGCAATAGATGGTGTGCAGCAAAGATTTCAAACATGGCAAACACGATGGGCGATGCTGGTTGCCCTTGTGTTAATGGTTATTGTCGAGCCGATTTTTTATCAACCGTACAGCACAGGCATCAGTAAATGGGTGGATCGACAAAATGATCTCAAAGCACGCTTACCCGCATACGATTTGAAAGATCCTATTATCTTTGTCACGGGCAATCCAAATGATCCACACATTCAGGCGGTTGAGTTGGATGGAATGATTTTTGCACAAGATAGACATCTGCCTACGCTGAATGGTTATTCTGGCAATGTTCCACCCGGCTATCTAGACCCCTTGCCATGCATCAGTTTTCAAAATCGGTTGAATAGTTATTTTGATTTGTTTAAACAATCAAATCTGAACAATGATTCGTTAGCTAACCGTGTCGTCGTAGTGCCTCTCTTTCCTTGCGCGGGTGCTTTTACCTTGGCAACAAATAAAACGATTAATGCGGAGTTAGCATCAAAAATTAGACTCAGCATACACGCCGAGGTTAAAACTCCAGATTTGCTGATTACTGTCACGATAGAAAATGCTTCTGACGAAATTTTGAGTACCTTGTCTACCAAAGGACCCATCAGACTGTCTTGGCGTTTGATTCCAATTGATACAGAGGGCCAGCGCAAGGAAAATCCAGAATGGATCGAGCGTAAAGGTCTGAATTTTGCGCTTAGGCCTGGACAAAAAGAGATAGAAGCACTCAAAATTGCTTTGCCGACTCAGGCCGGTCGATACCAGTTAGAAGTGAGTATGGTTCAGGATGGAGTGGCCTGGTTTCATGATTTAGATATGGCTGTCCCAAAACATTTGGTGGAGGTATCTCGATGAACCTATTCGCTAGGTATCTATAATATTGAAATGTTGGGACATTCATTTTTTCAACGCTGCTGAGGCTGACAGGGTTGACCGATTATTGGTTAAAAGTAGATTCTTATGAAAATTTTAGTCGTTGGTGCTGGTTATGTCGGTCTAGTGACCGCAGCGTGTCTTTCCAGTAAAGACAATACAGTCGTCTGCGTTGACACAGACCCTTCAAAGATTGCACGTCTTGAAAAAGGCGTCATTCCGATCTATGAGCCCGGTCTGAAAGAAGTGGTTGATGCATCGATCGCCAGCGAACGCTTGAAATTTGCAGAAGGCATCAAAGCAGGCTTTGCTCGTCTGGGTTCGGATGCTAACGTGCCAACGCTGGTTTTTATCGCTGTGGGTACCCCGCAGGGCGAGGATGGCTCCGCCGACTTGCGCTATGTGTTGGCCGCGGCAAAAGAAATCGGTCAAGCATTGACGGGTCCTGCCATCATCATCAATAAATCAACAGTTCCGGTCGGTACGGCCGACCTCGTGAAAGGTGAAGTCGCTTGGCAATTGTTCCAGCGCAAGTGTTTCATCGAGTTCGATGTCGCGAGCAATCCTGAGTTTCTGAAAGAAGGCGCTGCGATTGATGACTTCTTTAACCCGGATCGTATTGTGATCGGTACTGAGTCCGAAAAAACACGCGAGCAAATGCTCAAACTCTACAAACCCTATGTCAAGCAGGAGAGTCAGTTACTCACCGTTGGCGTAAAAGAGGCAGAGCTGATCAAGTATGCCTCCAATGCCATGCTCGCCACGCGCATTTCGTTCATGAACGAAATCGCGAACGTATGTGATCGTTTTGGTATTAACGTAGAAGACGTCCGCATGGGCATGGGCACCGACTCACGGATTGGCCCCGCCTTTTTGCGTCCAGGCTGTGGTTATGGCGGTTCGTGCTTCCCTAAAGATGTACAGGCGTTGGTGCGTATTGCCCAGAGCGTGGGTGTCGATCCCATCGTCTTAAATGGTGTTGAGGCACGTAATAAAAAGCAAAAACAGTATTTGTTTGAGCAGATCACGGCCAAGATGGGTAAAGATCTCGACGGTCGCCATATCTGCGTCTGGGGGCTTGCATTCAAACCCGACACAGACGATATGCGTGAAGCCTCTTCGATCGACTTGATTCGTGCACTGTGCGCCGCAGGGGCCACCGTGACCGCGCATGATCCTGTGGCGAAAGAGGTCGCAGAGCATGTCTTTGCTGATTTGTTGCGCAACTCAAAGTTGGTGCTGGTAGATGATGAAGTGCAGGCCGCACAAAACGCCGACGCTGTTGTCTTGGTCACTGAGTGGGCGCAATACAAAAAGATTGATTTCAAGCAAGTTAAACAAGCCGTGCGTCAGCCTGTGATTTTTGATGGCCGTAACCATCTGGATCCGGCTGCCTTAAAAGCCCTTGGCTTTACGTATTCCGGTGTGGGGCGCGCTTGATCATGAAAAAGATATTAGTGACCGGTGGCGCTGGATTTTTAGGATCGCATTTATGCGATCGCCTGATCGAGCAAGGTCACCAAGTCATATGCTTGGATAGTTTGTTTACAGGAAGTCAAAAAAACATAGAAGGGTTGCTTAAACACCCCAACTTCACCTTCATCAAACAAGATGTGGTTGATCCTATCAATATCGAAAACGTTGACGAGATCTACAACCTGGCCTGTCCGGCTTCTCCGGTGCATTATCAGTTTGACCCCATCCACACGATGAAAACCTCGGTGATGGGTGCGCTGAATGTGCTCGAGCTTGCCAGAAAAACCGGCGCAAAAGTCTTTCAGGCATCGACCTCTGAGGTCTATGGCGATCCGTCCGTTCATCCTCAACCCGAAGAGTACTGGGGTAATGTCAACACGATAGGTATTCGTAGCTGTTACGACGAAGGTAAGCGTGCGGCCGAAACGCTATTTTTTGATTACCAGCGCGTGCATGGCGTCAAAATCAAAGTTGTCCGAATATTCAATACCTACGGTCCTCGTATGGCCGCGGATGATGGTCGTGTCGTGAGTAACTTCATCGTACAAGCACTAAAAGGTCAGGGCTTGACCGTTTATGGTGATGGTTCGCAGACACGCAGTTTTTGCTACGCCGACGATCTGGTTTCAGGTTTTATGCGCTTGATGAATGCAAGCGATGAGGTCGTGGGTCCAATCAATATGGGCAATCCAGGCGAATTCACCATGATCGAGTTGGCAGAGAAAGTGCTGCGTTTGACAGGCTCGGCAAGCAAGTTGATTCATATGCCTTTGCCACAAGATGATCCCAAGCAGCGTCGTCCGGACATCACCAAGGCCAAGCAATTGTTGAACTGGGAGCCTACCATTGCTCTAGAGCAAGGCCTTGAGCGCACAATCGCTTATTTTAGAAAGGTTGTCACGCAATGACACTCACCGCTGCCAATATGACGGATTCGCGCTTTGCGGTCGTGATGCCGATCTACGAAGATCAAGAGGCATCCACCAGGCTCTTTAGAGAGCTTTTCGCAGAGTATGGAGATCGTGTCTATGTGGTGGCAGTGGATGATGGATCGATCCATCAGCCGGTTCATATTGAAGCGCTTCAAAGTAATGGTTTGAATGGCGTTGTGATTCAATTAAAGCGAAATGTGGGTCATCAGCGCGCGATCGCGATCGGTATTAATTATGTGGCAGACCACTTCCCCGACATGCCATGTACGGTCGTGATGGATTCAGATGGCGAAGATACACCTCAATCCATTCGTGAATTAGTCACTCCCATGCAGTCGCCAAATATCGATGTGGTCGTGGCGCAGCGCAAAAGTCGTGTCGAAACGTTTCGTTTCAAGGCCTTTTATCTGATTTATAAATTATTGTTTCAGTTTTTAACCGGGCGGAAAATCAGCTTCGGTAATTTTATGGCGCTCAAGCCTGCCGCACTTAAACGACTCGCGGCAATGCAAGAACTGTGGATGCATGTAGCGAGTTGTGTGCTGACATCAAAACTGCGCGTTCAAACATTACCTGTTGATCGTGGACCAAGGTATGCAGGTAAAAGCAAAATGAATTTTGTAGGTTTAGCGCTGCATGGATTTAGGGCGCTGATGGTTTTTGCAGAAGATGTATTGGTCAGAGTCGGAATAATTTGCGCCTTAGTTGCAGTTGCAACAGTTTTGGCGAGTGCGATAGCCATTGGGCTCAAATTAGCAGGCTTTGCAACGCCTGGTTGGTTTTCAGTTGCGCTAGGCATCTTGCTGCTAGTGTTTTTACAAACAGGTGCCTTGACCTTGATGACGCTCATGCTGACGGGGGTTGTTCGCTCGGGGGCACCTAATCAGATTGACTATCGCGCATTCATTGAAGACATCAAACATGCCAAATAGTCATCCCTCTTATACGTTGACGGCCAGGCTAAATAGTCAACTAACACGATACATTATTAATGGACTAGTTGCGACAGTCATTCATTTTCTGGTTTTAACGTTCAATTTAAAAGTACTCGAATGGAATTCTGCAGGTGTTGCAAATTTCATTGCTGCTATCTTTGGTATTTCCGTATCGTTCATTGGCAGCAGATATTATGTTTTTAATGGCTCGCTAGAACCTTTAGTCAAACAACTTTATCGGTTCATGATTTTGTATGCAGCGATCGCAATTTTGCATGGGCTACTTATGTATGTGTGGGTGGATCTTTACTTGCAAAACTACATGATTGGTTTCGTGATTGCAACGGCAATGCAAGTAGCATGCAGCTATATTGGAAATAAAGTGCTGGTGTTTAAAGTATGAAATACATCAAACTTCTTTGCAGTACATTTTGTTTTGGCTTATTGCTGTTAGTCACTTATTACATCCATGTTAGATTTTTTAAGGTGGGCGTTGTTTTTTATAGCGCGCTATTTGATGCGGTGATTGCATCTATTCTGGCTTTAATTATTGTTAATAGCTTGAAGTGGTTTAGAGGTTTTACATCATTTGAAAAATTACAACTTCTGTTGATCTGGCTTTTGTTGGGATATTCTTTTGCTATTTCCGTTCCAACGGTCATTGATCGATCTTTGTCTTTTTATATTTTAGAAAAGATGCAGCAGCGCGGGGGCGGGATCAAGCTTGCGGATTTTGATCAGGTCTTTACGCAGGAATACGTTAAAGAGCACCGATTAGTGGACGTTCGTCTGACAGAGCAACAACAGTCAGGAACTATTATCATTAAAGACGGCTGCGTGAAATTGACTGATTGGGGGCAAACACTGGCGACGAGTAGTCGTTTTTTTAGAAATCACTTTTTACCCAAACAGCGTTTGTTGATGGGTACTTACTCTGATGATTTGACGGATCCCTTTAGAAACAGTCCTGCCAAAGTCGACTATATCTGTCAGTAGCTTGGTTATTCAACGCGTCAAATATGTCGTTAAAAAATTAATGGTTTACTGTAGCGGACTCAATTTGGATGCCAAGTCTTCGGCCGTCCGCATTGATATTTAAATTTCTGGGGATAAAGCATCTCTCCAGGCGGAGTTCAGCCCGATATTCCTCATCGTCAGCAACAGCACCTCGATCAAAATTAATTGATATTTGATAAGGGCCATCCTTATTAAATAGTATTTGGGATGACTGAATGCGTCGCGATTGACCATGCATGATATTTAGGTCAGCTGCTAAGGGTCGTTTTGTTACGTAGGGCTGTGTCCCTTTGATGTTGAGTGTGATGCCTCTCGCACCTTGAGGAATTGCAACGTTGAATACACCAGAGGTCCAGCCGTCGGCGTCTAGCTTGCGTTCTTTGAAACATTGCACGTCTTTCAGGAAAGGTACGGATCGGAATGAAGTATAAATTTCTCGAAAAGCCGAAATCATTACAAAAATAGTGAATATAGCAATCAGATAGGGATGCTTGAGGAGTTTTACTTTAGCTGAGCTTGCCGAGAACTTCGGCTCTTTGTTATTAGAGTAAAAGTCGGCTGACCTTGCTGAAGTTTGTTCGCCTTTTAGGCATGCGTACATCAGACCGATAAAGCAAGCGGCTATAAAAAGGTTGTCACGTACAAGCATGGAGTGCGCAAAAATATTACCTAAAAAAAGTGCCCCAAGTGCTACGCCTGCCGGGATGAGCAGCCGTCTATTTTCAATGCGAAAGAGAGGATAAAAAATCAGAAGAGCATAGACCGCTATACCAACAAGGCCTGTTTCCGCGAGTGTTTGCAGAAAATAATTATGTGCATTTTCACCATTTTGGTTGATGCTTAAATAATAAGAATTTGTCAAAGCATGATCGGCGGACTGGCGATAAAACTCACTTTGACCGAGACCTAGGATTGGATAAAGTGCAAAAAACTTAAGTGCGGCCAGATACACTTCTGGACGATATGACAATTTAAAATTAATAGCATCAAGATCCGGTAGTTCAAAATAACGAGTGAGTTTCGCTAGGCTAGAAACCCATGCATCGTGGAAAAAAACTACACTTAAAATCACTACTACAAAGAAGAAAACTGCGGGTTTGAGAACGGGCAACAGTAAACGTGAACGTCTAAACATCCAGATAGAAAAAATAAAAACTAGAGAAATAACAGCGACCGTAAAATTTGATTTCGATTTACTCAAAAATAAAGCAATCCAAAATACGGGAATGCAGGACAAAATAAATAACTTGGATTGGATGCTTTTGGCGTAATACAAATACCCCCACAGTCCGATCGCTCCAATCAGCATTTGGCCGGCAAATGCATGAATGTCGTGTTGAAAGCCTAATGCCATATACCCAAAGCGATCAACGCGAAAGTTGATCTGATCGAGTGATAAGCCCATCCCGTATTTCGACTGTTTAAAGCCTACATATGCAGCGATCAGCAAACTTATGATCAGGGGCTTGAAAATGTATTCATTACGGTTATGTAATGATGTCAGCGCAGTGATGACAATATAAATGAGTGAGGCTGCGCAGCCAAACACCACCCAATCCACTAAAGGTCTGTAATCATCATGCCAGCCGATGGACCTTAAATGCAGTACGTTATAGAGCAAACTAGAGAGCTGAAACGGTGAGGCAGTTTGGTGAAGATTGCGCGCGATTGCTAAGAAAACGGATGCCGTTAAAACGAGCATCAAAAGACCTAACTGCCATGGGAAAGAGGATTTAACGCTTATTTTTTTATTTGTTAACCACTGATTGACAAGCCCACCTAGAAAAAGGCCAGCCACTAAATCTAAGCCACTATTATGCAAAGAGAGAATTCGACCGTAACCAAAATGCTGCTGAATTTGCCATGCAAGATTCGGGAGTAGCGGAAGCGCGAAGACGCAAGCAATGATTCCCCATCGAAGATTGATCGTCGACACGATGAACGAAAAGGCCAAACACAGAGCTGGTATCGTGATGCGGTAAAAGGGATCTAAGCCCTTTAATGACTCAAACTGATTGAAAACAATAATGAAAGAGACGAGTAACGAGATTGCAAAGCCTAGGTTTGCGCAAGACTTTTTAAGTATGTATCCCTTACTCATAGACATCTGCATCCGCCAATCGAGAGCCACGACGATCTTTGTCCGTCAGAATGGGCTCGTTCTCCTCGGGCCACTGAATGGATATTGCCGGATCATTCCATAGCAGGCAGCGCTCATCTGGGTGTGAATAATAGTCCGTCGTTTTATACAAAAAATCTGCTTCATCACTCAGCACCAAAAAACCGTGCGCAAATCCCGGTGGTATCCAGAGCTGACGATGATTTTGATCACTTAGGTGCACCCCCGTCCATTTTCCAAACTCTGGATGGTGGCGCTGCAGATTAACGGTCACGTCATAGACCTCACCCTTCACGACGCGCACTAACTTTCCTTGGGCGTGTTGTATTTGATAATGCAACCCCCGAAGCACCCCTTTTTTACTCTGGCTGTGATTGTCCTGAACGAATGTCGGATTTAATCCTGTAGCAGTCACAAAATCTTGCTGGTTAAAGCTTTCATAAAAGAATCCTCTGTCATCCTTGATCACTTTGGGTTCAAGGATGAGAACACCAGATAAAGAAGTAGGTGTGACGTGATAAGGCAATCTGGACTCCGAAAACGTGAAGGAATTTAGGCTCGTGATTTAAGGAGCCGCATCAAATATTGACCATAGTTTGTCTTTATAAATGGCTGCGCCAAATTTTCTAATTGTTCTTCATCAATCCACTTTTGTGCAAATGCGATTTCTTCAGGACATGCGACTTGTAAGCCTTGTCTTTTTTGTAAGGTTGCGATGAAGCTCGACGCCTCCAACAAACTATCGTGGGTGCCTGTGTCCAACCAGGCAAATCCTCTTCCCATGATCTCAACATTGAGCATCTCCAACTCAAGATAGCGTTGATTGACATCGGTGATCTCTAGTTCGCCACGTGCACTGGGTTTCACAGTTGCAGCAATGTCGCAGACTTGATTGTCGTAAAAGTAAAGCCCTGTGACGGCGTAGTTACTTTTAGGCTGTGCGGGTTTCTCTTCAATGCTGAGTGCTTTTTGAGCTGCATCAAAGTCCACGACACCGTAACGCTGAGGATCTGGGACGTGATAAGCAAATACTGTAGCTTGATCTGCTGTTTGATCTGCATGTTTTAGTTTACGAACTAAGTCATGTCCATAAAATATGTTGTCTCCTAGAACAAGAGTGCTAGGATGATGATTAATAAAGTGTCGGCCGATAATGAATGCCTGTGCAAGCCCGTCAGGACTCGGCTGAACGGCATACTCGATTTGCATTCCCCATTGCGACCCATCGCCGAGTAGCTCAGCAAATCGTGGCGTATCCTTAGGTGTTGAAATAATCAATACCTCTTTTATTCCCGTCAACATCAAGGTTGAAAGCGGGTAATAAATCATCGGTTTGTCGTAAACCGGTAATAACTGTTTTGATATAGATTGCGTTGCTGGATAGAGTCGAGTACCCGAGCCACCGGCTAAAATTAGACCTTTACGTGATGTGTGCATATTTTTCTAAATTGTTAGACGATGCGAATGAAGTCGAGTTTCGCTATTGTATTCACATGACAAGGGGTAAATCGATCTTTAAAGGCAGGGCGTTTAATGTTTTTACTGATCCCGTCAAACTCAAGGTCCCTGACAATCGAACAGATACAATCTAGTCATGACAGATATTTCAATCGCTTATATCGTTTTTAATCGTCCCCGCCACACGAGAGAAACCTTTCAGGCTATTCGTGCCGCCCGTCCGGCGCGTTTATTTATTATCGCTGATGGTCCTCGTCCAGGGCATCCCACGGATGAGGAGCGGTGTCTGGCTGTGCGTGAAGTCGTTTCTCAGATCGACTGGCCCTGTGAGGTACAGCGAAATTATGCGGATCAAAATTTAGGATTAAAAAAACGCGTATCTAGCGGACTAGACTGGGTATTTAGTCAGGTTGAGAGCGCAATCATTCTGGAGGATGATTGTCTGCCACATCCCGATTTTTTCCCTTTCTGCCAAGACTTGCTTGAGCGTTATAAAGACGATGATCGCGTCTGGACCATTACCGGTAATAACAACCAGAATGGTAAAAAAAGAAGCAATGACGCCTATTATTTTTCAAAATATGGTCATTGCTGGGGCTGGGCGACCTGGCGACGAGCGTGGGCACAATATGACGGTGACATCACGTTTTGGCCTGAGTGGAAACTTTCTCAGGATTGGCGTAACAAGGTCCCTGACCCTTATGAGCAAGCGTATTGGATTGATATATTTGATCGTATTTATCTTAAAAAAATTGATTCTTGGGCGTACCCCTGGATGACTTGCCTCTGGTATCACGGGGGGCTGACCGCTACACCGCGTGTCAATCTTGTGACCAATATCGGTGTGGGTCCTGATAGCACGCACACATTGGCGGATGAGGATCAACCAGGTGTGCCTGTTAAGCCGCTGGGTCCAATCACGCATCCACCTGAGGTCACGCAACATCTAAAAGCGGATCAGTATGTGTTTGATCATCTGTTGGGTGGCTTGTACATGAAATTTCCTCGTACCTTATTGAAATTTCCAATTCGCGTGAAAAATAAACTCATCAGAATGTGGAAAGGTCAGCCTTAGCCGGATGACAATGCGATCGGTCAATATGCCACTCAAAAAAAATGCGGTCGTCATTCCGATTTATCAGACGTCCTTAAGTCCTGAGGAAATGTTTTCTATCAGTAATGCTGCGCGTGTTTTAGCTAAACACGATTTATATTTTGTCGGTCCTGAAAAACTTGAAGTATTTCTAGCAGGCCTTTCAGCCCAGTTTGGTAGATCGATTGGCTATAAAACTTTTCCAGATCATTACTTTGCTGGCATTGATGGCTACAACCGCCTGATGATGTCCAGCATGTTTTATCGGATTTTTATCGATTATCAGTACGTTTTGATTGCACAGACAGATTCTTTAGTATTTAGGGACGAACTCGATGCTTGGGCAGCTAAGGGCTTCTCTTATATTGGTGCCCCCTGGTTTGTGGGATACACGCAGCCGACCAAACCCTTGCAGTTAGATTGCGTTGGAAATGGTGGATTTTCATTGAGGAGCATCCCGGATTTCCTTAGGGTTCTCGAGCGCCCTAGGCTATTTAAAAACACACTCATGGAGTCCTGGCCCGGTAGTTGGATCTCAAATACTTATCGCTACCTCAAGGATTACCATTCTTTTGTGTATAAAAACTTCCAGATCAATATTGATGTCAATGAGGACTTGTTTTGGAGTCTCTTTGTCGCGCCGCGATGCGCGTTTTTTACTGTCCCTAAAGCAGTCGAGGCCATCGCATTTGCCTTTGAAGCACACCCCGAGTATTTGTTTGAACTGAATCAGCACCAGCTTCCCTTTGGATGCCACGCCTGGCAGCGTTATAATCCTGAATTTTGGCAACGTATGTTTGAGAAAAATGGGCTCATACAAGATTTAATGAAATCTCAATAAAATCAATAGCCTAGCGACGATTTTTCATCGTTATAAAGAATAGTTGTCGTGTTATGATTCAAGGCTAATCTAATGCACGTTTTTGAGTGCACATTGATCCCTTAAAGGCTCAAAAATAGTGCTTTTTGCCATACCTCATCTTGCGCTCACTACAGCGGGCTTGACCTCCTTCGCAATATGCTTGGCCATTATCTGGACAAAGCACTTGCATGGTGCACACACTCTGGACTCTGAGTCGGGCGTGCAAAAAATACATGAGGAACCTACCCCTCGGATCGGTGGATTAGCGATCTTGATCGGTTTAGTGGTCGGCTTTTTTTTTGCTCCGCCCGAGGTGGCCGTTGTTTTAGGTCCAATTTTGCTTGCTTCATTACCAGCCTTTCTGGCCGGTGTGATAGAGGATGTTTTCAAGCGCGGTCGTGTCACAGAACGATTGCTTGCAACCTTTGCGAGTGGCGTCTTAGCTTGGTGGTTAACAGGCGATAGCCTGACACGCATTGGCATAGGCGGTGTGGATTGGTTATTGGCGATTACACCCGTATCTGTTTTGTTTACTGCTTTTGCAGTAGGCGGAGTGGCCAATGCCATCAATATTATTGACGGGTTAAATGGTTTGGCGAGCGGGATTGTTTTGCTGTGTATGTCTACGCTCGGTCTGATCGCCTTTTTGGCAGGCGACGCCGAAATGGCTAAGATATGTTTTATATTGGGTGGTGCAACGTTTGGTTTCCTGCTGATTAACTATCCTTATGGCAAGATTTTTATGGGGGATGGCGGAGCTTACTTGCTAGGGTTCTTATTGGGTTGGGTTGCGGTGATGGTCGCAATGAGAAACCCCTCGGTATCCCCTTGGGCACCTTTGTTGGCCTGCGGGTATCCGATCATTGAGGTGTTGTTTTCTATGGCGCGACGTAGGGCGCGCGCGTTAAAATTAGGCCATCCGGATAGGTTGCATCTCCATAGCTTGATCTGGGCGCGCGTCACTCGCAAGTGGCTTGCTGGGCGTTCTCCCATTGTTCAAAATGCAGCGGTTTTACCCATTATGTTGCTGTATGCACTGATTCCTGCCGCCATGTCGATTGTGTTTCGCAAAAGTGCGACGATGCTAATTATTAGTTTTTTTGTGTGCGTATTTATTTATGCGCTCATCTATGCTCGGTTAGTGCACTTTCGCTGGACGATGCCCTCGCTTGAACTAAGAAAAGTTTCGGGTTAATGCAAATTATTTATGTACTTCGAGCATTAACTATTAATTATTACGAACCAAATTAAAAATACCTACGATCATGGCGATACAACAAGCAATGCCAAAGATATATGTTGCGGGACACCGTGGAATGGTTGGCTCGGCCATCGTACGTAATTTGATTGCAAAAGGACATGACCCGAGTCGGATCATTGGACGCACGCATGCAGAGCTAGATCTGACTGATCAAGCCGCAGTCAGACAATTTTTCGCGATTGAAAAGCCAGATCAGGTTTATTTGGCTGCTGCGAGAGTCGGCGGTATACATGCCAACAATACCTACCCTGCTGAATTCATCTACGACAATTTGATGGTGCAGGCAAACGTCATCGATGCAGCCTTTAGAAATGGCGTCAAAAAATTATTATTTTTAGGTAGTAGCTGTATTTATCCAAAGTTGGCACCACAGCCAATGTCGGAAAATGCACTGTTGACAGGTTTTTTAGAGCCAACAAACGAGCCTTATGCCGTTGCCAAGATCGCCGGCATCAAGATTTGCGAAAGCTACAACCGTCAGTACGGCACCGAACACGGTGTGGACTATCGCTCGGTGATGCCTACAAACCTGTACGGCCCTGGCGATAACTATCATCCTGAAAACTCGCACGTCATTCCTGCGCTCATTCGCCGATTTCACGAGGCAAAAGTGAATAAAACACCCACTGTCACGATCTGGGGATCTGGCAAGCCCTACCGTGAGTTTTTGTTTGTGGATGATATGGCCTCCGCAAGTGTATATGTGATGAACTTGCCTAAAGCTCAGTACGAAGAGCATACAAAGCCAATGCAAAGCCATATTAATGTGGGTTATGGGTCAGACATCACCATTGCGCAACTTGCGCAGACGGTAGGGAAGGTCATCGGATATACGGGGCAAATAGACTTTGACTCAACCAAGCCAGATGGCGCACCACGAAAACTGATGAATAGCACCTTGCTAAAAACCTTAGGCTGGAATCCGAGTATAGATATCGAAGAAGGGTTGAGCATTGCTTACCAAGACTATTTAAAAAAAGTGCTTGAGTAATTGGCTGGAGCTAATTACGCAGGCAATCATTTAGGTCAATAGTGAATATTGTTTCAGGCGTCGTTCTACCATTTAAGCAACTCTACAAAATCTTGCCTCAGTCCAGCAAGAGAGGTTTGCCATTTGTCGTTTTTGTTAGTTTGATTGCTGCCATCTTTGAGACCGCGAGTGTTGCATCAATCTTGCCATTTATGGCGATCGTGATGGATCCTAGCATTTTGTCAAAGTATCAGTGGCTAGACCAATCACTGAAGCTCTTAAATATACAGACGCAACAAGGCGCAGTCATTGGCGCAGGTGTTTTGACAGTGACAGTGCTTGCAATCGGTAACATGGTGACCGCTGCGAACCTTTGGGTGCAGACTCATTATTTGGCGCTTGCACGCAAAGAACTCTCTTCAGAGTTATTCACAGGTTATCTATATCTCCCGTATTCATTTCATGTGCAAAGAGACACTACGTCCTTGAGCAGAGTCATCGGTGGCGATGTGGAATCCGCTTTGGGCGGCTTTTTAGCCTCTCTATTGGCTGTCGTTTCAAAAGGACTCAGCGGTCTTGTCCTGATCAGCCTCATTATTTTTGTTGATCCGACTGTCGCTCTTGGAACGGTTTTGGTACTTGGTTGTGGTTATATGTTTGTTTATCGATTGATTCGCGCCAGGCAGGTGCGGCTTGGCGCAAAAATGATCGAAGCGAGCTTGACCGTTGGGCGCACGACATTAGAAGGTTTGCACGGTGTTAAAGAACTGCGCGTATTGGGGCGAGAGTCTGCCTCAACTGCAGAATTCAAGCAGTCATTTTCAGCGCTCACAGAGACACAAGCATCGAATCAGTTGGCCTCTGCCTTGCCAAGATATGTCATCGAAGTGTTTGCGTATGCAGGTATCGTGGCGGTCACACTTGCTTTTGTTTTAAAGGGCGAGGGGACTGCAGCGATTCCTTCACTAGCACTCTATGCATTAGCCGGAAATAGATTGGTTCCCATATTCCAGCAGTTTTTTGCATCGGCCATTACGATCAAGTATCACACGCGGGCAGTCGAATCGCTGGAGGCGGATCTGGCGGTTGTTCGAAACAGCACAAGTCGAAACTTCATTGAACAAGACCAGACCCTTGTGTTTAAAAAGGAGATCATGCTTGAAAATCTGACGTTCCAGTATCCCTCTGCGAATAGACCTGCATTAAATCAAGTCTCGCTGACGATCCCGCAAAATCAAAGTATCGGGTTAGTGGGTAGAACGGGGTCGGGAAAAACAACGCTCGCGGATGTGATACTAGGTCTTTATCCCCCTGCCAGTGGAACCATCTCAGTGGATGGGGTGAGTCTGGTGGAGTCCAATGAACGTGCCTGGCGCAAACGGGTCGGATACGTTCCGCAGAACGTATTTCTCACCAATGCTTCTGTTGCACGCAATATTGCACTTGGTATAGCAGAGGGCCAAATTGATCACGCTGCGGTCAAACTTGCGGCGCAAATGGCGCAGGCAGAGGAATTCATTTCACAGCTTCCTAATGGTTATGACACCATGGTGGGCGAACGCGGCGTGAAGTTATCGGGGGGCCAGCGTCAGCGACTCGGTATCGCTCGTGCGCTTTATCACAATCCCGATGTTCTCGTCTTTGACGAGGCGACGAGCGCACTGGATGGCATGACCGAAGATGCCGTGATGCAGGCAGTACAGAGCTTGAGTGCAGAGCGGACAATGATTCTGATTGCTCACCGCTTAAGGACTGTGCAGGCATGTCATCGAATTGTGATGCTAGAGGCAGGTCGAGTTGTTGCAGATGGTACTTATGATGAATTGATGCGTTCCTCTGCTGCGTTTAAGCAATTGGCCGGTCAGGCTGCGGAACAACCCTCCACGACGCTTCACGCTCAAGAGTAAATGTGATGCTGAATGCACCGATTGCCTTCATCATATTCAACCGCCCTCGTCATACGAGGCAAAGCTTTGAGGCGATACGCGCCCAGCGCCCCTCTAAGCTTCTCATTATTGCTGACGGTCCAAGGCCGGGGCATCCAACAGACTTTGATCGCTGCCGTGAGACTAGAGAAGTTGTGGCAAACATTGATTGGCCCTGCGAAGTTTTACGTCATTATTCTGATGATAATATGGGCTGTAAATTACGTGTCAGCTCTGGTCTGGATTGGGTATTTAGCCAAGTTGAGCGTGCAATCATCCTTGAAGATGATTGCATTCCACACGAAGATTTTTTCTCGTACTGCGATGCCTTATTAGACCGCTATGAAAATGATTCTCGTGTATGGGTCATCACCGGAAACAATTTTCAGCATGGAAAAAAACAAGGCGATGCGTCGTACTATTTTTCAAAATTCAATCATTGCTGGGGTTGGGCGACCTGGCGAAGGGCATGGAAACATTACCGCGTAGATATTCCCTTTTGGCCAGAGTGGGGATCGACAGCAGACTGGCGTAGAAAACTCCCTGACCCCGTCGAGCGGACAGTCTGGTCAGGATTGCTGGATAGAGTCAAGCGCGGTGAAATTGATACTTGGGACTACCAGTGGACAGCTTGCGTCTGGTATCACGGAGGGCTGACCGCTACGCCCAACGTTAATCTTGTCACCAATATTGGCTTTGGACCTGATGCCACACATACGGTGACATCAGGGGATGAAGAAGGTTTGCCAATCTATCCTTTGGGCGAACTGATACATCCCCAAAAGGTTAAACAAAACGTATCGGCAGACCGTCATGTGTTTAACCATAATTTTGGTGGGCTGAATCATCCAGATCGATTCATGAATCGTCTCAAAAAGAGACGAGACCAGTTCCTGCGCTCTCCACAATGGATAGTGAAAAAATTCCGTCAAGTTTTCAATCGGCAGGCTTAGCATGTGCGGAATCATTGGACGCATTCATAAAAGATCATTTGATGCATCAAGCAATGCATCAGATGACGTCCATACATCGCACACGTCACATTGGCCAGCATTACCTGAGAAAGATATTCTCAGACTGTCACATCGTGGACCTGATGGGATAGGGCAGTATTCAGATGAGCATATTCAATTTGGTCATGCAAGGCTATCGATCATTGACCTAAGTGACGCTGGTCACCAGCCGATGCTGAGCCAGGATGGCAGATATGTAGTGACGTATAACGGTGAGATCTACAACCACCTAGAGCTTCGCTCAGAGCTAGAGTCGCTGGGTGAAACGTTTATCAGCCATTCAGATACAGAAGTTTTATTGGTTGCCTATAAAGTCTGGGGCAACAATTGCGTGAAGCGCTTTCGTGGCATGTTTGCTTTTGCCATTTGGGATAGGCAAGAAAAGCTTGTTTATTTAGCAAGAGATCGTTGCGGTGAAAAGCCGCTGTTCTATCATTTCGATCAACAGTCTTTGATTTTTGCTTCTGAGCTCAAAGCGCTGATTCCATTGCTGGATAAACGACCGGAGCTAGATTCATCCGTTGTAGATATGTATCTACATTATCAATATGTTCCTGAACCCTACACCTTATTGCAGGGTGTGCATAAACTCGCTGCAGGTCATTCAGTTTCCCTCCATGTGAAGCAGTGGACGTTCGATCCCCAAGCATATTGGTCTGTAGAGAACGTGATCGATCACATCCCAAGTTCAACAGATTCCAAATTGATTCTCCCGGCCATTCGAGATGCTCTGGAGGATGCGGTCAAAATGACCTTGCGGTCTGATGTCCCGGTAGGGGTTGCTCTATCTGGTGGTATTGACTCAGGCATGATCGCTGCGCTGGCACAAAAAAACTACCCAGAGCCCATGCACGCATTTTGTGTTGGCTATCCCGGCCGACCTGCCTATGATGAGCGTGCGCAGGCTCGCACGTTAGCAGAGTCTTTGGGCATGATTGTTCATGAGGTCGAGTTGCCGGTAGATAGCTTTGTTGATTTTTTTCCAGAGCTCGTCACGGTGATGGATGAACCAATTGCGGATCCTGCTGCCTTTGGCCATTATTCTGTCCCGCGCGCTGCAGCTGATCAGGGTATCAAGGTTTTATTGTCAGGGATTGGTGGTGATGAGGTTTTTTGGGGCTATCCCTATGTGACACAGTCTGTTGAGTTAAATCAGCAGTTGCTGGATCACCCTTCGATCAAGTTTGCAGCGCAGTGGCTGGGTTCGAGCAGCGCACAGCTGTTTTTGAATAAAGTCGCACACTATCCGCATGCCCATCCAACGATCAAGAAATGGGCAGCTATCCTGCAAAAAGTAGGTGATACACACAACCCCTCTGAGCAGTTGATGTATTACATGCTCCATCCGGATTTTGATGGTCCTTTTGCGCTTAAAGCGGAGGTGTATGGGTCTGCGATGCACTCGCTTGGCCCGGATTCGCTTTTCAAGCCGACCGCCATTGGTTTGCGCTCGAGAGAAAAAATCCCCGCTGCAGTCATCCGCATGCTGTTTGATACCTGGTTGACTTCAAACTGTTTGTCGCTAGGTGATCGCGTTGGGATGGCGGTTGGGGTTGAAACTCGGATGCCGTTTTTAGATGCAAAGTTAATTGAGCTCGTGATGCAACTCAGGGCAAACAATCCTGATCATGCACTCGGTCAAAAAGCCTGGCTGCGTGCTGCATTAAAGGGCGTTTTGCCTGATGAGGTGCTCAGTCGATCCAAAGCAGGTTTTCAGCCTCCTTTACATGAGTGGCTTTCCGGAGTGGTTGGCCGTTATGGAGAGATGCTGAGCAACGGGCAACTCGTTCAATCAGGTGTGCTGGCTGCAGATAAAGTCGCACATTTGCTTGAAAACATCGCCAAACGCAATTGGACTGGGTTGTTCTTTACCTACAAGCTGTTGCTGTTGGAGATGTGGTACCAAAGGGTGGTGGCTAGATGAATCCTCTATCCATGAACCAGCCAATATCAGGGTTGCCAAGCATTCTCCTTTACAACCCCATCTCAGGTCATGGCCATCTGGACTCGTGGAATGCGATGTTTGTCTCGATCTTGCTGGATGCAGGATGGCGCGTCAATGCGATGACACCAGACGCACAGGATTTAACACGGCGGCTCAAGTCTAAAAACCAAGTATTCTTAGAAAGACTGTGTGTGTTGGACTGGAATGTGTTACGCCCAAGTTTTGCTCAACGCGTATTAGGCCGTTTACAGAGAATGATCGGTCTCCAATCTCGCGATCAACACGATACAAAAGATTTAGATCCCAGATTTCTGGATCCTGTGGAATTCGGACGTCGTATCAACGCTTCGATCAAAAAATGTAAATGGCCACCTACGTTTGTGTTCAACATGTACATGGATATGTATCCAAGTGACGGGGCGAGATGGTTGCAGTTTGAAAGGTTAAATAAACTGCCATGGGCGGGTATTCGATTTGTACCGACACCTGAGCACTCGGAAATTTATTACAGTCAATCTGCTCTCAAGGGGATGTGTTTCCTAGACGAGAGCGTTTGCGAGCAGGCTCAGCTCGCAATGCCTCGCAAAGTCTTTGGTTACTTGCCTGATATCACTGAAAACGCGTTGCCCTCAACTGAAAGTGCCCTGGTTCGTGAGATCAAGGATAAAGCACGAGGCCGCAAAATCGTATTTATGGGCGGCACGATCGGAGGCAATAAAAATCTTGCATGCTGGTATCAGCTGATTCATCAGGCAGATGCACGAGAGTTTTATTTTGTACAGATTGGAGAAATGTTTGAGGACACCTTAACAAGTGAAGATGTGCGTGAGTTGGCAAAAATCAAAAGACAATGCCCAGAAAATCTCTACATCAAACTTGAGTACTTGCCTGATGAGGCAATGTTTAACGAGGTCATCCAGACAAGCGATATCATTTTTGCTGTCTATCGAAACTTTAAAATCAGTAGCAATATGCCTGGTAAAGCGGCCGCTTTTAGTAAGCCCATCCTTGTCGCTGAAGGATATTTAATGGGCGAGCGCGTTTCACAGTATGGCATTGGCTTGACAGTCCCTGAGCATGACGTTGACGCGATGTTGACTGCCATGACTACCCTCGTTCAAACAGCAGGATCTATGGGAAATCAGTTTGAACATTATCGGCGTGATTTTAGTCTTCAGGCATTGGGCCAGCATCTGATCGGCTTTCTTAAAAAGTGCATGTCAAACGTATGAAGATCCTTCACCTTTCAACGGACGACTTTAGTGGTGGAGCCTCGAGAGCCGCATATCGTTTACATACTGCGCTGTTGCAACATGGTATCGATAGCACCATGCGCGTACTGTCGCATCAGACGGCGAATGACAAGGTTATCGCAGGCCGAGGTCCACGCACTTTTATTGAAAAAGTAAAAGGTCGTATTCAGAAAAAACTACGAGCCTTCACCGAGCGTAACTGGAAAACAGATAACTTGATCATGCACTCGTTTGGTCTGGAGAGCGCAGGGATTGTTGAGGAGATTAATCGTTGCGATGCGGATGTGGTGAATCTGCACTGGATCGTTAATCTGCTTTCGATCGAGGATATTGGGAACATTCGTAAGCCTATTGTTTGGACCCTACATGATATGTGGGCTTTTTGTGGTGGAGAGCACGTCGCGGATGATGACAATGTCTCCAGGTTTAGGGTTGGGTACCTGCCCGATAACAGGCCTGCAGGTGAGTCCGGCCCGGACCTCAATCGTCAGACCTGGGAGTCCAAGAAAAAATGCTGGGTAGATCAGGCATTTAATATCGTGACGCCTGGGCACTGGATGGCGGGTTGTGCAAAAGACAGCGTGCTGTTTCGAGATGCTTCGATCACAGTCATTCCTAATCCAATCGAGATGGAGCATCTTTGGCGACCGATCCCAAAAGACTTTGCACGGCGTGTGTTGGGATTGGATCAAAGCAAGAAATATGTTTTGTCAGGCTCTGCGGGAGGAATGCCTCACCTCAAAGGCGAGGATCTCCTCAAGCAAGCGATGGTCAAGGTGGTTGCAAGTGAACCTGACAACATTGAGTTGTTGATTTTCGGTCAGTATCAACCTGTCACTCATCATGATTGGCCTTGCAAAGTACATTGGCTTGGTCCTGTTCGCGATGACCATGTCATGACATTGATTTACTCTGCAGCAGATGTGATGACGGTCCCATCGAGAGTCGATAATTTACCCAATACTGGAATTGAGGCCCACGCCTGTGGTGTTCCTGTTGTTGCTTTCAATATCGGTGGTCTGCCCGATATCGTTGATCACGAGCAGAGCGGTTGGTTAGCGCCTGCCTTTGACATCGATAGCCTTGCAAAAGGGATGCTTTGGGTACTAAGTGATCCCGTGAGATGGAAACACCTTTCCCATACGGCTCGAAAAATAGCCGAGGCCCGTTTCACACCTACTGTCGTTGTCGAACAGTATTTGCGTACTTACGAGCACGCACTGGTCAGATCGTCACATAGGGAAAATTAAGCGGGATCTTAAAACGTATGAATAAAAACGGATACATCCTGCTCTATAACCCGATTTCAAATGAAGGCCATCTTGACTCCTGGCATGTACTGTTTATTGAGTTAGTATCGAAATCCGGTTTTGGAGTGATTGCTGTTTGCAATGATCCTGAGGGCTTGCGCTTAAAGCTCAAGCACAAGGGCATCTATGAGTCAGATCATCTGGTCGTTTTAGATGCAACGGATCGAACGACAGGCCCTCATTCATTACTTAAAAAGTTTTGGCATAGGGGTAATGCTTTGTATGGCAGGTTGATGTTTCGCCAACGTAAAACATCTCTCGATCCCGTTTTATTCTTTGATCGCGTTAATCAGCTGATCGATAGGTATACGGGACAAATCCGTCTTGTTTTTAATATGTATGTTGATGCCTATCCTTCAGATCCTCAGTATTGGAAAAACCTGAGTTTTTTAAATAGTTTGCCGTGGGTAGGGCTTTGTATTACTCCAGGTGCCCACCCTTCTGAAGGGTACTATGCCCTGCAAACATACAAGGGAACGTGCTTGCTTGATGAGGCTATTTGTAAGACCTATCAGCAGGAAATGCCAGGGCGCATTTTTGAATTTTTACCAGATATCACTGAAATTGCCCTTCCTAAACAACGAAGTGCATTGGCAAACGAAATTCTTTCATTCGCTGCAGGTAGAAAAATCGTTTTTATGGGCGGATCGATTGGCAAACAAAAGAACTTGGCCCGTTGGTATGATTTGATCGGTCATTGTGATCAAAGTCAGTGGTTTTTTGTTCAAATGGGTCGGATTAATACAAACAATCTGACACTTGAGGATGAATCCGCACTAAAAAAAATACAGGACAATCCACTAGAGAATCTGTTTACTTATCCAGAGTATGTGAAAGACGAACGGGTTTTCAATGAAATCATCTCAATTTCGGATGTGATTTTTGCTGTGTACCGTGATTTTGCACGCAGTAGCAATATGCTTTCAAAGGCGGCGTATTTTGAAAAGCCCATACTAGTTGCTGAAAACTGCTTGATGGGGCAACGTGTTCGACGCTACAAGATCGGACTAGAGGTCGATCCAAACGATTCCACCAGTATGTATAGAGGTTTAAAATCTCTCTTGAATCTTGATGGAATTAAGGATAACTTTCATCATTATCGGGTCGATTTCAATGCGCTTGCAGTCCAAAACAAGCTCTCTGAGTTTATTCACGCAAGTTTAAAAAGTTAAACACATAAGGCACTATGGCTGATTTTCAGCTCACGACACCTGTCGCTTTATTAATCTTTAATCGTCCTGATACAACCGAGCGTGTATTCAGAGAGATTGCAAAGGCTAAGCCACCCAAGCTATTGGTTGTCGCTGACGGACCGCGTGCGAATAGAGCGGGAGAATACGAGAAATGTCAGCAAACACGCGCAATTATTCAGAAAGTTGATTGGGACTGCGAGGTCATCACAAATTTTTCTGAAAACAATATGGGCTGTAAATTACGAGTCGCAAGTGGGATTGACTGGATTTTTGAACAGGTTGAAGAAGCCATTATTCTTGAGGATGACTGTTTGCCAGAGCCCAGTTTTTTTCAATTTTGCGAAGAAATGCTTGAGCGGTACAGAAATAATGATCGTGTCAGTATGATTTCTGGTGGAAATCTTCAGTTCGGCCGACAGCGCGGATTGGGTAGCTATTATTTTTCTCGCTACACCCACATATGGGGATGGGCATCCTGGCGGAGGGCATGGCAGCACTACGATAGAGACATTAAGCAGTGGCCTCAATTCCGAGACGAGGGCTGGATAGAATCACTGTTCCCCAACAAGGGTGAGCAAGAATACTGGCGCAATTCATTCGAAATGGTCTACAACGGATCACTTGATACGTGGGATTGCTCTTGGACGTTCACTGCTTTACTAAAAGGCATGCTCCAAATTGTGCCTAACGTAAATTTAATTTCGAATATTGGTTTTGGGCCAGAGGCTACTCATACTCATGAGGTCGGTATTCATGCAAATATGCCGACGCAGCCGATCGCCTTTCCACTTGTTCATCCAAATTTCGTGTTGCAAGACCCTGAAGGTGATCGCTTTATCTCTGAGGATCAGATTGCTCCATCATTTATAAAAAGACAGCTTCGCAAAATTAATAAACAATTTTCACGGTTAATTAAATGAAAATTGCTTTTGATCATCAAGCGTTTACCTTACAAAAAACGGGTGGAATTTCACGGTATTTTTGTCGGCTGGCAGATCACTTAAGTGACTCAAATGACTCAGGTGTTTGTAATGTAGATGTTGGTATTTTTGCTCCGCTATATAGAAATCAATATCTACGAAAACTCCCGCAGTCGATCGTTCATGGCTATGCGATTACTGATTACCCACTTAAAACAGCTACGGTTTGTGTGACAGCTAATCGTTTGCTCGCAAGAAAATCAATTAAAAACTGGCAGCCTGATATTGTTCATGAGACATATTATTCATCAAAGATAATCGCTCCGCCTGCCTGCCCAGTAGTGTTGACAGTTTTCGATATGATTAGTGAGTTAGATTTGCTTGCTAAAGGCTATTCAAATTCCGAATTGAAAACTACTGAAAAATATAAGTCTGTGATGCGTGCAGACCATGTGATTTGTATTTCACACAGTACTAAGAAAGATCTTATGGATATATTTGAGATTTCTTCTGAAAAAGCTTCTGTTGTCTATCTGGCTTGTGATCCTCCAGAGAATGAAGAGGCTTGCATCTCTAAAGAATCAAATCAACGTCCCTATCTCTTATACGTTGGGTTGCGCGAGGGCTATAAAAACTTTACTGGATTATTGCGTGCAATATCGTCATCACAGAAAATAATGAAAGAGTTTGATTTAGTTGCCTTTGGCGGCGGGAATTTTAATGCCGAGGAACAGAATTTAATTAAAGAGTTAGGCTTCAGCGTAGGCCAAGTTAAGCAACTCGGTGGTGAAGATGAGGTATTAAATAACTTGTACAAAAAAGCTGCAGCACTTGTATACCCGTCCATTTACGAAGGCTTTGGTTTGCCGCCACTAGAGGCAATGTCGCACCAGTGCCCAGTCATTAGCAGTAACACTAGTGCTATGCCTGAAGTTATCGCTCAAGCGGGGGAATATTTTGACCCTCGTTCAACTGAGAATATGACTGCTGCGATTGAAGCCGTTGTGTTGTCCTCATCACGAACGCAAGAACTTATAAATATAGGATTAGCTAGAAAAAAACATTTCACTTGGGAGCGATGTGCACAAGAAACTCTCGGCGTTTATCGTGCATTAGCACCCGTGGTTCAATAGATCATGAAAGTTCTCTACTTGTATACAGAACTGCTCGGCTATAACCTGCCGATTTTTGAAAAACTAGTGAATGACTACGGCGCGACGGTTGACGTTATTCACTGGAGTCAAAATAAGCTAACTCCATTTGTACCAAGCGCGAATACAGACAGTACAAAAATTACATTTCATGATCGATCTGCTTTCACTCCCAAAGCAATCGTTGATTTCGTCACTGAGCTTTCACCTGATCTGGTTTACGTGACGGGTTGGATGGATCGTGGCTATTTCCCAGCCTTGCGCAAGTTAAAGTCAAAGGGAGTGACGATCGTTGCGGGTTTGGATAGTCAGTGGACGGGATCTGTGCGGCAACAAATAGGCGCTTTATTAATTCGCTGGGTTTATAAAAAACTCTTTTATAACTATGTGTGGGTACCTGGCCCTTTACAGTACGAGTATGCAAGACGTATTGGCTTTAAAAAAACAGAAATCATTTGTAATTTGCTGAGCGGAAATTCCGATTTGTTTAGCCTGGCAGCTGCAGCACTAGATCAGGAAAAACTGAACAATTATCCTGAGACTTTTCTGTATGTCGGTCGCTTTGCGAAGGCAAAAGGTATCGATATCTTGATTCAGGCCTTTGATCTGTATAAAGAAAAATACAAAGGGACTTGGAAACTAAACTGTATCGGAAATGGTCCACTGCATGACGATTTAATAAGTGCTGCCAAACGGCATGACGGTATTACTGTAGAGTCATTTTTGTCTCAATCAGACCTCGTCACGCGTGCGAAAAATGCAGGCGCTTTTATATTGCCTAGTCGCTATGAGCCGTGGGGTGTTGTCGCCCACGAGTTTTCAACGGCTGGATTACCTCTTATATTTTCAGAGAGAGTGGGTGCGAGGCCCCAGTTTTTGATTGATCATTTAAATGGTTATACCTTTTATAATGACTCACCCCAAGACCTTGCTTACCAAATGCATTTGATGTCGAGCCATAATGTCACAAAGCTCATACAGATGGGTCATATGAGTGCGCATTTAGCAAGCCAAATCACACCTGAAATCACGACGGCTAGTTTGATGTCAGTAAAAACTAGAGAAATGAGGTATTAACGATATAAATACGCATAGCTTTTGCGAAGAAAGATAACGATAACATTGGTATACAACATCGGTTGATCTTGCAGAGGCAAACGCGTTCATTTTAATTCGCGTATAAAGTTTTTTATCTAATCATTCTCAAAAAATAAATTAGCTTTTCACGGTCATATAAATAAAGTCGCAATCACTCACTCAAGATGAAAATCTCAATTGTCACTATTTCTTTTAATCAGAAGAAATATCTTAGGGAATGTATTGACTCAGTCCTCGAACAAAAGGAGTGTGAGGTTGAGTATATTGTGGTCGATCCTGGGAGCACGGATGGAAGTAGGGAGTTGATCGAATCTTACGGTGATCGGATAGTGAAAGTTTTTGACTCGGACAGTGGACCTGCCGATGGATTACACAAAGGTTTTAGTCACGCAACAGGCGATATATATGGATTTATCAATTCTGATGACTATTACTTGCCAAATGCACTAAGCAAAGTTAAAGAATTCTTCGATTGTCGCAACACAAATTGTTTCATGACAGGACAAGGCTATTCAGAAGATGCGTTTGGCATAAGAACACCGATTGCTCCAAGTGTCTTATCTGCCCGAGAAATGCTACATCGTTCGGCTATCGTGTTTCAACAATCCACATTTTTCCCTGCGTCGTTGTATGAGAAGGTTGGAGGTATCAACACTCTAAATCGTACATGCTGGGACTATGAATTATTTTTAAATTTTCTACAGCATGGATCAGAGCATTTTATTGATAAAAATGAACTTGCTGTTTTTAGGCTTTATGCAGATTCGATATCAGGATCTGGCCGATTGAAAAAGCGATATTTTCAGGAACTTGATGAAATTTTCTTAGGAGCTCTTGGCAGGAAGCGAAGTTACTTTGACAAAATACTCACAATTTATCTCAGAACGAAACGTCAAATTTTGAAACGATTCATACAGGTCTCTTAAAAATCTATGCGGATCGTAGCCAATGTATTGATCAAATTAAAAAAAGTACCGTCACGACTTCATAAAATACAACGTATGTTTTTTGTATCGTTTTATCATCGTATTGCTTTGATATTGACTGAGCAATACTGGTTAATTGATTATTTGCCAAAAAAGAAAGCCGTTTGTGAAACTGTTCTGCTTGTTAGACTTGACTTGATTGGTGATTTTGTTATTTGGCTTGATGCAGCGAAAGAACTTAAGAATTTGTATCCAAATAAGCGACTTGTTTTATATGCAAATAAAACTTGGTCAGTACTTGCAACACGCGTGCCATACTGGGATGAAGTTGTCGCAGTGGATGTACCGCGGTTAAGAACAGACGAGTCATATCGACTCAAATTATTATGTGCCACGCGAAGGCTGGGCTTCACGACAGTCATACATCCAACCTATTCGAGAGAATATGTTGTTGATCTCATTGTTCGCGCATCTGGCGCTTCGAATCGAATTGGACACCTAGGGGATTTAAACAACATTTCAGCTAGTCACAAAATGATTACTGATACTTGGTACACAACACTGGTGCCATGTGGCACTTCTCCTCCAATCGAGCTAAATACAAATGCTGAACTGATTAGGAAGCTAGGCAATATTAACTTCCGAAGTCACATTCCTGTGATTCCGGCGTTTGATGAATTTCCCCATGCATTAGATTTACCCGAACGCTATAGTGTCATTGTGCCAGGTGCGTCTTGGGCACCAAGAATGTGGCCCATTGAAAATTTCGTCGAAATTATTCTGTATTTACAGAAACAAGGACTCACTACGGTATTGTGCGGAACAGACTCAGAGCAAGCGCTTTGTAAACAAATCGCGGCTCAAGCCGAGATCAAGGTGATGAATATTGCGGGTAAAACAACATTACTTCAGATGATAGAAGTTATTCGTCACGCACAATTGGTTATTGCAAATGAGTCGTCTGCCATTCATATTGCGGCGGCTGTAGCAGTTCCGTCAGTTTGTATATTGGGAGGCGGGCATTTTGGTAGATTTCTTCCATACAATCCTGAGGCGGAGGACATTAACCGACCCAAGCCAATATCCGTGTTCAGTTCAATGGAATGTTTTGGTTGTAGATGGCGCTGTCATTACCCGCTGGACGAGCTGGGTGCGGTGCCGTGCATCGCTCATGTCGGTACAAAACAAGTTATCGATGCATGTGGTATGGCTCAGCGACATGAAATCCACATCAATCAGTCATGAAAACAGGAGTCATTCATGCGGGCAATAAATGTTGCTGTTGATGCTTCGCGCGTTCGCTCGGGCGGCGGCATTGCCCATTTAGTTGGAATACTTGATTTAGAGAGAATCGATATTTATGGAATTAAATTCATACACTTGTGGGCATATCAAAAGCTATTAGATTCTGTGCCAAATAAGCCGTGGCTCATCAAACATCATCCTCCTGAAACAGAGATGTCCATTGCTCATCAACTGTATTGGCAATCTAAGAAGTTAAGTTTAGAAATCAAGGCTCAAGATTGCCAAGTATTATTTACAGCGGAGGCAAGTACTGTATGCCAATTCAAACCAATGGTTGTCCTAAGTCAGAACTTATTACCATTTGAAAAAGGTACTTTACGTTTATTTGGTTTGAGTATGAATAGATTTCGCCAGGAATTTATTCGTTTAGTACAGAAAAGAGCATTTCGCTATGCGGATGGAAATATTTTTCTTACACGCTATGCTGCGAGCTGTGTACAAGATGTGACGGGAAAACTTTCTGAGACAAGGGTTATCCCGCATGGGGTGAGCGACGTTTTCAGAAGGGATGTCGTGCCAAGAATCTGGCCAAAGAGCTCCGATCATCCGATTCGATGTTTGTATATCTCACCCGTGTTTGAATATAAACATCAATGGGTTGTTGTTAGCGCTATCAAGCGATTGCGGGATCAGGGTCATAACTTACAACTGACTCTTGTAGGCGGTGGGGGACAACGCGCTAAAAAAATACTCGAAAAACAAATATCAATTTCAGATCCAGATAATGAGTTTGTTGAAGTCCTGGAGTTCTTGCCCCCCGACAGAATCCCAGATTTTTTTGCTCAAGCTGATCTTTTTATTTTTGCTTCTAGTTGTGAAACTTTTGGCATCACCTTATTAGAAGCGATGGCGTCCGGATTGCCGATTGCATGCTCAGATCGGAGCAGTTTGCCCGAAGTATTGCAAGATGGGGGTGTTTATTTTGATCCTACAGAGGACACGTCAATAGCAGAAGCTGTTGGAACGTTAATTTCTAATTCAGAGTTAAGAAAAAATTTATCAGTTAAAGCGAGAGCGCTCTCAGAGGCATATACCTGGCCAATCTGTGCAAAACAAACGTGGCAGTACATCGTTGAAGTTTATAAAAAAACAGTTAATGGACAAGTTAAATAATGTTTAATACCGCAGGCCATTCTGCCAATCGTTTAACTTATCCAGTGCGTATTTGCCAACAAATAGGCATCTATTTATCTTGGAGTGCCTTGCTCATAACGGGTTTATCACTCGCTGTAGTGCTAAGTAGTTATGTGTTTTCACTCTTTCAGCCTGTGAGATGGCCGACGCTCACTTACTTTAATTTAGCTTTACTGATTGCTGTTGTATCAAGGAAGTGGTCAATTTTTTTTGTGATTTTTTCATTACCACTTGCAACGGCCTTCCATGAACAAATTCAACATTTTTACAAACCAGCTGTTCCATACTTTGTTGCTTATCCCAGTATAGATATTATCGCTGGCTTCACTGTGGGTGGTTTTTTAAGAGAAATATTTCAATATAGGAAATTTTCAATTTCCAAAATAGCGCCACCTTGGCCGCTGGGGCTGTTATTGATCATACTCGTGTGTTCAACTGCAGTCGCTATTTCTAGAAATTTTTGGCAATCTGCATCATCCTTTAATTGGCAAGAATTAATTTTAAGTCTTTTGCATTTTAAGCTGCTTAGCAAAAGCAATGACTTTGCACCCGTAGCAGATATGATTGTCTACAGTTTTGCAGGTTTGGTCGTCATTATTATTTCAGAGGCACTACGTAATAATAGGGATAGAGATGCAATTGTTTTTAAACCGGTAGTAGTCGCAGTAATAGTCTCTGCCAGTTATGGGATATTTCAAGCATTTTCAAAGATAGGATTGCCTGCCGCAACAATTGCATATCGTCCCGAAAGCATTGGCTATGGCGCGGTTGGTTTTCAGTCAGATATTCACTCATTTGCTGCGCATATGTTACTTGGTGCGGTAGGACTCATTGGATTTCTTGTTCGGGCCGATCACAAATATTGGCGGTACATCACGATTAGTGCAATTGTATTGAGTTGGATCGCCATTGTTTTAAGTAAATCAAGGGCTTCACTTTTCTTAGCCTGTATAACAATATTTATTATATTTATATATAGGTTAAAAGAAAAGCGAGAAAATTTATACAAGAATGGAATTTATTTTTTAGTATTAATCGCTTCTGTACTGATCATTATTTTTTATTCAGGTCATTATTTATGGATAAAGGAACTGTATAGTGCGATCACTAATCCCGATTTAAATGGTTTTGAAGCGTTTAATGAGCTTTCTAGATGGAGATTAGAGTTTCACTCGGCGGCAATACGCATGTCCAGTCAGTACCCTTGGTTTGGTGTGGGGAACGGTGAGTTTTTTAGGCTTTCGTCTGTGCTTGAGTTTAGTAACTCCCTCGCCATGGTGCGAGCGGGAGGTGAGAATGCACATAACTATTTTTTGCAAACCCTAGCAGAAGTTGGGATTGTAGGAATATTGAGCTTTATGATTGTTTTCCTATGGCCATTTTTCAATGTTAAAAAAAGAGTCGTTCTTATTCCCGTCACTTATGGGATATTTTCTTTATTTCTTGGGAATCTCTATTCACACTCGTTTTTGCTTCGAGAAAATCTAATACTGCTAAGTGTATTTGTGGGATTACTTTATTCTTATGCATGGAAGCAAAAAAGAAGTATGTTTTTTTACTCCCAGACGATAGAAAGACAACATTTAATAATAATTTTTTTTGGTATTGCTTTCATATTAACCCTATTAGGTGTTGTTAACGAGGTTATACACTCCTTTGGAAAACTTCCTTTTATTTATGGATCGTATAAATAAAAATTAGTTAGGAAATTTTTTAACCTTCACAGTATGTTGCGTCTTACCAGGGAGTGTAACGATGGAAATCAAGTGGCATCAGTCTGTCTTGAGACGTAGTCATAAAAATATTCTTATGCACATCCTTAATATCGATCTTGATATTAAACATCTTAATTCACCGAATACATACGCAAAACAGTGTCAAACATGAAGGTTTTAGTTTTAACTCAATATTTTTGGCCCGAATCATTTCGTATAAACGAAGTTGTGGAGTCATTAATTGCCGTTGGATGCCAAGTCACTGTATTGACTGGACAACCGAACTATCCACAAGGCAAGGTTTTCAAAGGATATCGAGCCTTTGGTTTTGGATCAGAGTTGCACAAAACTGGCTACAAGATTGTGCGTGTGCCCCTTGCTGCTCGCGGTAAGGCCGGAGCATTTGGATTAATTGCTAACTATCTGTCATTTGTTTTCAGCACATCGCTCATTGGCCCAATGCTACTGAAAGGCCAGCAATTTGACATTATTTTTGTTTATGCGCCGTCTCCCATCATCCAAGCAATTGGTGCCCTATTAATAGGCAAAATTAAAAAGGCTAAAGTAGTTGTTTGGATTCAGGATCTTTGGCCTCAAAGTCTTGAAGCAACTGGCTTTGTTAAAAATAAATTTCTTTTAGCATCCGTTTCTAGTGTTGTGAGGTGGATTTACCGTAAAAGTGATTTGTTACTTGTCCAGTCGCAGGCATTTAGTCCTTCGGTACAAAAAATGGCCGGAACAACGCCAGTCCGCTATCATCCAAACCCAGGTGAAATTGCTTTTGCTAGCTTTGACAACTCTCAGACTGTTGCCTTGCATCTAGACGATGGCTTCAACGTCGTCTTTGCAGGAAATCTCGGAACAGTGCAGGCGCTCGATACAGTCATCAGCGCCGCTCAAATTCTATTGTCCTATCCTGAAATTAAAATTATTTTAGTTGGTAGCGGAAGTTTGAGCGCATGGCTCGCATCAGAAATTCAGCGAAGAAACATTAGTAACGTTGTTATGCCCGGAAGATTTCCCGTTGAAGCAATGCCTGGCATATTGAATCAGGCCTCCGCACTTCTGGTGAGCTTGTCAAAAAATCCGATCATGAGTCAAACAGTACCTAGTAAAATTCAGGTATATCTCGCAACCGGTAAGCCTATCATCGCCTGCCTAGATGGCGAAGGTGCAAGAATCATTGAGCAAGCAGGCGCAGGTTTAGCATGCGAGGCCGAAAATGCCCCTGAACTTGCTCAACGTATCCTGACTTTATACCAATTACCAAAAGAAACACTAAAGGAAATGGGCAATGCAGGTCTCAAATTTTACGAGTCTCACTTTGAGCCCAACACGCTAGCTGAAAACCTAAAAAAACATTTTGAATTAGTTTTAACTAATAAATAACTAAATAGCCTCATATTGATTATGCATTCCAAATCCGTCGGGACAAACTTAAAAACGAAAATCCTTGTTTTAGGTGTATCGGGGATGCTTGGTAGTGCAATCTTTCGTGTCTTTTCTCAAGACACGCAAAAATTTACTCTCTCAGGAATGGCTAGATCTGATCGCGTCAAAAGCTACCTGCCTAAGGAGTTGCAACAAAATATAGTTTGGGGGATCGATGTAGAAAACATTGATGCTCTTACTCAACTACTCGCGAGAACAACACCTGACATTGTGATTAACTGTATTGGGTTAGTCAAACAACTAAAGGAAGCAAATGATCCCTTTAGTAGCATTTCAATTAATGCTTTGTTTCCCCATAGGCTTGCGAGACTTTGCAAACTCGTCGATGCAAAACTCATTCATATCAGTACCGACTGCGTTTTTGACGGTTCGCGTGGCATGTACTCAGAAAATGATAATCCTGATGCACAAGATTTATATGGCCGTAGCAAATTACTTGGTGAAGTAGATTATTCAAACGCTATCACCCTCCGAACCTCAATTATTGGTCACGAAATGCAAAGTGCTCATGGTTTGGTCGGATGGTTTTTATCACAATCAGGTTCTGTAAAAGGTTACAAACGCGCCTTATTCTCGGGACTACCCACAGTTGAATTAGCAACAGTCATCAGAGACTATGTTATTCCACGTCCTGAATTGCATGGCGTCTTTCACGTTTCTGCATCCCCAATCAATAAATTTGATCTTCTCAGTCTAATTGCTGAAATCTATCAAAAATCTATCGTGATAGAGCCCGATGAAAATCTTGTCATTGATCGCTCTCTTGATTCAAGTAGGTTCCGAAATCTGACCGGTTACAAACCACCTTCCTGGGCAGAGTTAATTCGTCGCCAGCATGCATTCCATTTAAATGATCCTACGGGCTAGAAACAAATGTTTAAAGACAAAATTCTTTTAATCACTGGCGGTACCGGATCATTTGGAAATGCCGTACTTAGTCGACTTCTCAATTCTGACCTCGCCGAAATTCGCGTTTTTAGTCGTGACGAAAAAAAACAAGAGGATATGCGTCTCCATCAGAAAAATGACAAATTAAAATTTTATATTGGAGATGTTCGGGAGTACGACAGTATTTACGACGCATTGCGAGGCGTAGATTTTGTGTTCCATGCGGCTGCGCTCAAGCAAGTTCCTTCTTGTGAGTTTTATCCGATGGAGGCCATGCGCACCAATGTTCAGGGCGCTGAAAATGTGATGCGAGCTGCAATTGACCAGGGTGTGAGCCGTTGCGTCTTACTTAGCACTGATAAAGCTGTGTACCCAATTAATGCAATGGGCATATCCAAAGCGCTCATGGAAAAAGTCATGGTGGCAAAATCTCGGTTGTGTGATCCCGCCACAACCGTGTTGTCTGCGACACGTTACGGCAATGTCATGGCTTCGCGCGGTTCAGTCATTCCTCTTTTTCTTGATCAACTACGACAAGGAAAGCCAATCACCGTGACAGACCCGAATATGACGCGATTTCTAATGTCGCTTGAAGAGTCGGTCGATCTGGTTTTATATGCTTTTGAGCATGCGCGTCCAGGCGATATTTTTGTTCAAAAGGCGCCTGCTTCAACGGTAGGAGATCTTGCTCATGCCATGACATCATTATTTCCTAACAAAAGTGAAATTAAAGTGATCGGTACAAGACATGGTGAAAAACTGTATGAATCACTCGTATCACGGGAAGAGATGGCAAGAGCTGAAAATCTTGATAATTACTATCGAATCCCTGCAGATGCACGAGATTTGAACTATGACAAATATTTTGTAGAAGGTGAAACACAAATTGCTAATTTTGATGATTACACCTCGCACAATACACAGCGACTGAATGTTCAACAAGTGAAAGATGTTTTACTAAGCTTGCCGATGATTCAGGAGGCAATCGGTGAATAAACTCAAAGTAATGACAGTAGTTGGAACGCGGCCAGAAATCATTCGTCTATCAAGAATCATTCCAAAACTTGATCAGTTTTTTGATCATCTTCTTGTCCATACAGGTCAAAATTATGATTATGAGTTGAATGAAGTTTTTTTCTCTGAGCTTGCCATCCGAAAACCTGATGTTTTTATGGAGGCAGCTGGAGAGACCGCGGCCGAAACAATAGGTCAAATTATTATTGCTACCGACAATCTCATTGAAAAATACTCACCGGACGCTATTTTGATTTTGGGCGACACCAATAGCAGTTTGTCAGCTATTTCTGCAAAGCGCCGCAAGGTCCCAATTTTTCATATGGAAGCAGGTAACCGTTGTTTTGATTTTCGTGTCCCCGAAGAAATTAATCGTCGCATCGTAGACCATATCGCGGATATCAATCTTACCTATAGTGAAATTGCGCGAAACTACCTCCTTCGCGAAGGTCTTCCAGCAGATCAAATTATTAAAACAGGCAGTCCATTACGTGAGGTGATTGAATACTATCGCTCCGAAATCAACGCATCACAGGTCCTGTCGACGTTAAACTTACAAGAGCAACAGTATTTTTTAGTCAGCGCTCATCGAGAAGAAAACGTTGATTCTCTTGAAAATCTGCGTAAATTATTTTTATTGTTAGACAAGCTCGTTGAAAAATACAATTTACCTGTGATTGTTTCAACGCATCCAAGAACGCGTAAACGCATTGAGGAAGCCGGTCTGGTTGCCGCACCGCTTGTAAAGTTTCAAAAACCTTTTGGTTTTCTGGATTATATTCATCTACAACAAGGTGCGCGAGCAGTTTTGTCTGATAGTGGGACAATCACTGAAGAGTCCTCGATTTTAAATCTACCTGCACTCAACCTTCGCGAGGTACATGAGCGTCCCGAGGGCTTTGAAGAAGCCGCGGTCATGTTTGTAGGCCTAGATATCGATCGTGTCATGCAGGGCCTCGCTGTTCTCGAACAACAGTCTCGCGGAGATGACAGATCGTTAAGGCTTGTCGCTGACTATTCGCCCGACAATGTTTCTGACAAAATCGTCAGAATCATACAAAGTTATACAGACTTTGTTAACCGCAGGGTTTGGCATAAAGTGCAACATTAAATGACTGCAGTTATGCACAATTCAAGAATCCTAGTAACTGGCGCTTCTGGCTTTATTGGCAAGGCGCTCACCTCACGCCTACTAACATTTGTCGATCCTTCCAACATTGTCGTTACGACACATCAAAATTTCATGCATGATCTGCCGTGCAGGCACTTTAATCTTGCACTCGCTTCAACGACCCAATGGGATGCCGCGTTAGATGATGTAAAAGTCATTATTCATTGCGCTGCCAGAGTCCATGTCATGAATGAAACATCAGCAGATTCTCTTGGCATGTTTCGCGCCATCAATGTTGAAGGCACACTAAATCTTGCACGCCAAGCTGCAGCCAAGGGTGTCAGGCGGTTCATTTATTTAAGTTCTGTAAAAGTAAACGGGGAATTAACCACAGCAAATCATTTTTTTTCCCCCGATGACACGCCTGATCCAAAAGATGCTTATGGCATTTCAAAAATGGAAGCTGAATACGGATTACAAGTCATCGCGAATGAAACGGGTATGGAGTTGGTTATTATTCGACCACCACTTGTGTATGGACCCGGTGTTAAAGCAAATTTTTTAAGTTTGATACGCTTGATATCTAAGGGGATTCCATTACCACTAGGCGCTGTTTTGCATAATCGCCGTAGCTTCGTTTCCCTCGATAATTTGGTAGATCTTCTTATATGCTGTGTTGATCATCCTGCTGCCGCAAATGAAATATTTATGGTGAGTGACGGAGAAGATATCTCCACCACAACCCTTCTTATTGCATTAAGCAACGCAATGGGTAAGAGACCAAGGCTACTACCCATACCCCCTATATTGTTGAGATTTTTCGCACGTCTCCTTGGAAAAAAATCCCTCACCGACAGACTACTTGGAAATTTGCAAGTGGATATTTCAAAAACGACACAACGCCTAAATTGGAGACCTTGCATGAATACCCGCGAAGGTTTGGAGCTCCTTTTTATGAAGGCAAGTTAATGAAACGTTTTTTTGACATATTTCTATCTCTACTAAGCATGATAGTTTTATTGTTACCGATGCTTATAGTTGCCTTACTAGTAAAACTAACATCTAAAGGGCCTATCATTTATCTTAGCGAGCGCGTGGGTCAAGGTAATAAATTATTTCGCATGCCAAAATTTAGAAGCATGCGTATCGATACACCGGTAGTTGCCACTCACTTACTCCAGAATCCAACAGATTTTTTAACTCCAGTTGGTTCTTTTATCAGGAAAAGTAGTCTTGATGAACTCCCTCAGTTATGGAGTATTCTGATTGGTGACATGTCCTTTGTTGGTCCACGACCGGCACTTTTCAACCAAACTGATTTGATTGAGTTACGCACAAAGCATGGCATCCATAAATTAGTGCCCGGTTTGACAGGATGGGCACAAGTTAACGGGCGGGACGAACTTCCTATCGTTGAAAAAGTTGCACTTGACGCAGAGTATGCTAGACGTAAATCAGTGCGTTTTGATATCTTAATACTATCGTTAACGGCGCAAAAAGTTTTGCGCCGTGACGGCATCTCTCACTAATTGGCAATTTTTATGCTCAGCACAAGTGCAACATCCTCCATTCTTGAATTACCTCGCGCTGCGAAACGCCTGGTAGTTGTCGCCGTGGATGCTTGTCTTTGCGTATTAACAGTCTGGTTCGCTTTTTATTTACGTTTAGGAGAATTTGTTTCTCTTTCCGGACCTCCAATCAAAGCAGCCATTTTTTCTATCGCTTTGGCGCTGCCAATATTCATGTTCTGGGGTTTGTATCGCGCCATTTTTCGATATTCCGGATGGCCAGCTCTCAAGGCTGTCACAAAAGCCACTGCATTATATGGGTTGGTGTATGCAACTATTTTTACTGCTATTAGTTTCGACGGTATTCCTAGAACAGTTGGATTAATACAGCCTATCCTGCTCCTCTTGGCTATTGGTGCATCGCGCGCCATTGCAAGTTATTTTCTTGGTGGTGCGTATCAGAACTTACTCAAAAGATCTTCCTTGCCGAGAGTCTTAATTTACGGTGCCGGCACTTCTGGTCAACAGCTTGCTGCTGCAATGGCAAACAGTCAAGAAATGCGTGTCGTTGGCTTTTTAGATGACAATTTGCGACTTCATGGGCATGTCATTAACGGACTGCCCATTCATAACCCAGCCGATTTGAATAGAATAATTGTTTCATTACGCATTAGTGATGTCTTACTGGCGTTACCTTCAATTAATCGAAAAAGGCGAAATGAAATCCTCAACGAGATGCTCAAAGCGCGTGTTTCTGTTCGCACGCTTCCAAGCGTCACGCAGTTAGCGCAAGGTAGAGTAAGTACATCTGATTTAATTGAGTTGGATATTGATGATCTTCTTGGTCGTGAAATGGTCGCACCTGATGACGCCTTATTAAATCTTCACGTAAGTGCTAAGGTTGTTCTCGTCACTGGAGCGGGTGGATCCATCGGAGGTGAAATCTGTCGACAAATTTTTAAACTCCATCCCTCGGTTTTATTATTGATCGAACAAAACGAATATTCTCTTTATACAATTCATCAGGAACTCGTTTCTGCAGCTACACATTCAAATGTCGAAATAATTCCTTTACTTTCATCCGTTCAAAATACCGTACGTATGAGTGAAATCATGCATACGTGGAAGCCGGATACTGTTTATCACACTGCCGCATACAAGCATGTTCCGCTCGTTGAACATAATCCTGTCGAGGGCATAAAAAATAATGTCATAGGCACATTAACCGTTGCCAAGGCTGCTGTAGCTCATGGCGTATCTAATTTTGTTTTGATTAGTACAGATAAAGCTGTCCGCCCCACGAACATCATGGGAGCCAGTAAACGTCTTGCCGAAATGATATTGCAAGCAATGGCCCAAATGTCTAACTGCAATAGCCTAGATACTTTTGCTCAAAGCACTACTTTTTCGATGGTCCGTTTTGGCAATGTCCTTGGATCCTCTGGTTCAGTTGTCCCAAAATTTCGTCAACAAATCCGTGATGGAGGGCCTATTACTCTTACCCATCCTGAAATCACCCGTTACTTCATGACGATTTCCGAGGCTGCACAGCTAGTTATTCAGGCTGGCGCTATGGCTCAGAGTGGTGATTTATTTGTTTTAGATATGGGTGAGCCCGTAAAAATTATCGATCTTGCAAAGAGAATGATTGAGCTTTCCGGCCTAACGTTAAGAAGTGCTGACAACCCCGATGGGGATATTGATATTCAAGTCACAGGTTTACGCCCTGGAGAAAAGCTATATGAAGAGCTTCTGATTGGCGAGAATCCAAAAATAACGACACATCCAAGGATTATGAAGGCTCATGAAGAGTACCTTCCATGGCAAGAGTTAGAAACAAAACTCGAGTTATTGAAATCTGACTTGGATAAAAACGATATCGTGGCGCTAAGAGCCATATTGGTCGAGTTGGTGTCAGGCTATGCTCCTGATGGCAAGATAGTTGACTGGATCACACTTGAGCAAACTGACCCAAGGTGGCATTAAGTGAAAGGTAATCCTCTTGCAGGCGAATTTGACCCAGGCGTAGAATTATCTTAAGGAGATGAGTAACTCTCAGCTCGGCCATACTTTAAATAAAGCCGGTCACCTCTAGGCTCGTTAGCTCAAAATATTCACTAAAGAGCAAGACCCTCATTACAGGGATTTGCGTACCCAGTTTTTGAAACTGATCGAGGCGACCTGATTGCCATCGATGTGCTCCCGCAGAAGTCTCCACATCTTAGATGGATGAATCAAGGCTTGTTTCAGCACACTAAGGTATTGAACCGACTTTGGTTTGCACACAAACTCGGCAGAGCGCCATGATTTTTTCCAATCTCTGTATTCAATCATTTTTGAACGCTTAACCTGCTCGCTGATGTAGGCTAAAAAATTATTCCAAATAATTTCATCGTTAGAATTAGACGGATCAGGTAGGCCTTGATTTCTGAGTAATTCGCATACGCTAGCCGCCGTCGCGTAGTCTAAATGAATATAACCTTTCCTTTCAGCAAAGCTTGATGCATTATTTTCATGGATACGATATTTAATAAGAGGCTCTTTGAGGCATGCAAATGTCCCGTGATTGCGTAAACGAAGCCAAAGATCTAAGTCCTCTGCATGTGAGAACCGTACATTAAATCCATGAAGCGCTTTGACGGTCGAAGCTCGGTACATGAGAGAGGAGTGCGGTGGAAAAGGTACGTGCCCAATCAGGCGATTTTTTAGAACTGCCGAACTTGTTGGATATAGATGGCTTGATTGGATTTTGTTGTCTCGATCAATGATGTGGCAACCTGTGCCTAGCAACACCAGTCGGGGATCGCCATTATCGATGGCAGCGATTTGTTTTTCTAACTTTGTTGGCATAAACACGTCGTCAGCGTCCAAAACTGCCAACCACTCACCTGTAGCTAAACCTAACGCCAGGTTCCGCGTAGCACTTGCACCAATGTTTTGTATGTTCGCGTGAATTTTTACCCGAACGTCTCCTTTGGCAACCGAGCGCGCAATCGCCAAACTTTGATCTATCGAATAGTCATCGATAAATATCAATTCAAAATCGGCAAAGGTTTGAGAAAGAACGCTCTCTATTGCTTCGCCAACAAATTGTTCAGCATTGTGACACGCCATGATGATCGAGATTCTGGGCATAGTGATATGTAACTCGATAGAGGGCCTAGACTTTTATCCAACTGTCTGGCAACAGTCCATCAAACCCCCATGCAGTTTTACCCTCACGAATCTGTAAACTCGGCGCAAAGATCTTTTTATTCTGGTGCTCAGCCAGCCAGGCACCCCACCAACTAAAAGTGCTGTTGGCGATAATGAAATTCTTGCAAAGCGACATCAACCATAGGTCAGCATATGCGTTAGCGTCACCGCGATTATGTACGACGAGCGTGATTTTAGTATCGGGCAACGCGATCAACGCTCGCGCCGCGGTTGGATTGTCAGAGAATAAAAAGTAATGCGCATTCGGTGCAAACGCCTCAATCATGGAGATTGCTTTGTTGTAGTATTCATGAGGTGCGTTGTTGTCGCTCAAACTGGTCGGGGCATCGAAAAATCTGACGTGAACAGCTACTGCAACGCAGTTTTGTATTTTAGCTGCCATGCACAAATTGACAGAGTCATTAGGCGAAATAATTTTCAGGTCTGATCGAATGATTGGCTCAATATCCTTGAAGTAGCCCTCACTTTGCCAGTATCCCTCAAGGTAAACAGTATTCGACAACTTCACTTGCAATAGTCTAGGTTCAAAGTTGTTACTTTCTTGTTGAATATAATGACGCTCTTCAAACGAAGATTTGCGACTGACTCTTCTCTTGATATAGCGGCGAATGCGTGAGAACGGTTCAAGTCGCTCGGAAGCAGTGGCACAACGGGCCTGTATATGAAAGTGATCTAGCTGGTACTTCTGCTGATATTCGAGATCGTAGCGAAATCCACTTACGTTATCCAGCACGAGCTCAGCGTTATTTGCGAGAGCTAAGCGCCGCGCTGCGCAATAAGAGAACAGCTGGTTACCTAGCCCACCAAGAATACGAGGAATTACCTTCATAGTCGAAGTAAAAGTTGATATTCGTGGGCTAGTACCTCGCCGCGACCCGTTGATTGGATCATTTGCTTCACGAGAGCGCCTTTGCCCGGTGCGAATCCGAATCTATCGAAAAATGCTTGAAAATCTCTGGCGACACCTGGATGGGCTTTTGTCGCATTCGCTAGATCCCTGGGCGTGTCATCAATCAGAACGAGTGAGCCTGGCTTCAGCTTGGGCATTGCGGCTAAAAACTCATTAAGACCATGAATGGCACTGGGCATCGGATCAGCCCAATTTACGTCCCAAGAATCGAGGTAAAGAAGATCAATCTTTGCACTATCGCTGGGCAGTGCTAGGTTTTTTAAAAATGTGACCGAGTCATCACAGTACATACGTGTTCGGTTCGATGTGATGTATTGCAACTGAAGCATTGGTTCAAGTCTAATGTCGACGCTGTAGCAGGAGCCACCAAAACTGTTGCAATAAGAATCAAGCAGCAATGTGCTGTTGGTGCCCCAGGCAGATGAGCCCGTTTCGGCAATCAAAGCAGGTTGTTCATTTAACAGCTCTAGTGCCAAGGTCAGCGTCGCTTTACAAGGATGATCGGGAGTCGAATACTTTGTAAAATGCTCGTCGATTAAGGCATTGATGTTTGGATAAGTGTCAGCCTTGAGCCTGCCTGAGATAGAAACTCTGCCACGCAACAGTGACGCTGTGATATCAAGAACACCGAGACGTCTGAGGATTTTTATGGCAACTGAGTTCATTAAATAAGTTAAACCTTTAAATATAATAAATCTCAAAGTAAGAAATAGTGTTGACTCAATAACCGTGAAAACGACCAGTTGCCTATCGCATTAGTCTGGATTGGATTGATCTAAACAGTCTATTTTGCAAAATATTAATGGCTATCAGGCTTTTTTCGCCCATGTTTGCCTTTTTTAATACGTCATTAAAGCGTCCCGAGTCTTGTAACTGCAAAAACTGCTTGCTATGAATGTGTAGATTGTAGACATTAAAAGTAAGATCGTGCTCTCGGTTCGTAATTGAAAACGCACGATCTGCAAACTTTGGGGTGAATTTAAGCTGACTTAAGTTGCAACCCTTATTTTCGTTTTCAAAAAAGTTAAATAAAAACACGCCACTATTTTTTGGATCAATTCCAAAAAGATACTGACCTAATGCAGCAGCATCAAAGATCCCCCCGAGCTTATCAACGCTTAGTGAAGACCAGCCTGGGCATGTTCCTTTATTAAATGCATTCTCAGTTGGTAGCGAAAAAAACTTAGTTGAATATTGGAGCATGTGACCCAAGAGCTCCATGTCGTTCGCAAAGAGTGTAGAGTTCTGCGATAGCTGCAAGAGCATATCTCTCAAGGCATCTACTTCGTTGATGTAAACAAGTGAAGCAATGCCACGATCCAACGCGTCGCGAGGACAAAAGACCCCTTTCCCGAAAGAGTCTAATTTTGGTGCCAGCGACGACACATCAAAGATAAGATTGTCGAGTTCTGCGTGAAACAAGGCTGGGCAAGAGAATTTGTCCATAAATTGTTCAAGGACAAAAAAACGCTCGGTTGTCTTAATCCAAAAGCCTCCCCGAAACTTTGGGCTCACGTTTCCCATTTGTACATTCAATTCACGCGGTGGCGTATAAAAATCTTCAATAAATATTTGCTGCTCAACTGACGGCAGACGTCCTGCCAATTTACTCGAAATCAAAATGCACGAGATTCCGCAAAGCTTACTGTTCATGGCTAAGGCAGCAGAAAGCCAGCCAGGAAACTTATCCCCCAGCCAAACAAAAACTAATGGTGGTGTCTTATCGCTAGGTAAGCTGAAAGCGGAGGCGTCTTTAACGATCGCGCAAGCGTCAGTTAGTGGCATGATTAAATAATCAACAGGTCAGTAAAGCCACTCGTGATACCAATTTTGGTATACAAATTCTGAAGGTTTTCTTCTGTCAAAGGCAACGGACCGTCTTGGGTCTCAAGATCATAAAAAGAAGTGTATCCCTTGCCGAGTAAAGAAGCTTTCAATGCTGGAAACGAGCCGCTTCGATTCATTCCATAAGGCCAAAACTCGACAACAAGGGGAATATTCTTTACTAAATTCAAACTTGCCCCCGCTAAGATATAACCCTCGTACCCTTGGGTATCTATCCAAATCAAGGTCTCATTTGGGTCTAGGTCAGGAAATAAATCGTCAAAGCGTTCAGACTTTACTGAAACTGTTTTTCTTGTGCTTTCGCCATGGAGTCCTGCTTTATCTGAAGTTCGTATCCGATGATCACCGAAATTGGTCTCTGACAATTCAAAAAGTATTTCTTGATCTGCACTTTCTCCAAGCGCAATATTGTGAGTGGTAATTTCTTTAGCCAATTCATTGAGGTGGATATTGGTTTGTAGCAAAGAGAAATTGAACGGCTCTGGCTCGACTGCGATTGCATATTTAAAAAAATCGCGCTTCACGGCGGGTATGCAAATCGTACCAATATTGGCACCAATATCAATAAGCAGCTTTTTTTGATGTGTTGGTGCCAGTAGTTTAACGACACGCTCTACGCTCTCAAAGTCTTTGACTCCTCGCGAATAGATCATTCTACTGATGGATCTGTCTTGTGCTGAAATCACAAAGACCTCTTTGCCAGTATTCGCCAACAACAACTCCGAAGTCGGTGTTGTGTCGAACACCAATTCACGTAGTGTGTGAGTACGAAAAAGCGGCGCCCAAATCGCTGACCTGAGGACGGCAAATACTATTTTCGCCAACTTGTACGTGCCTAGCCAGAGGTGCCGTTTAATAGCAATCAGAAACGGGATTTTTTTTAAGAAACTCTTAATTCGCGTCAACAACATATTACGGGTCTGAGGCATGTAGTTACCTGGATATTGGCGCGATAAGGGGTCGCAACCTTTGTCGATAAATCTGTTTGGCAATAAAAATCAATAAAGAGATCCAGCCTTGTTTTTTATATAAGATATTTTCTACCTTTTCAAAGGTAATATGTTTAAAACCTAATAGTTTTATTAAACGCATTTGCCTAGAACTGACGAGACCACTAAATCCCCAACGAAGGTAAGTCAGGGTGCGCTGTCGTTCACCGTTCGCTAACATGTGAGACAGACCTACAAGTTCTTGCTCGCTGAAAAGAGATCCTTCAAAAGTCTGATGAGTATTGTAAACACTTTGAATGATAATTTGGGACACCCATTCAGCAACCGAAGCGTTTTCTGGTTGGGGCAGGAATTGCTGGAGACGCTCACGAAGACATAGCAATTCTTGATCGGTACAGGTGAAAAATTGAATAGTGAAAGCCGAAAATCTTTGGGGAAGCGCTCCGTATATTTTCTGCATCGTTTGAAAGTATGGGAGATGAAACTCAAGTGCCGATCCGTACAAGATTGAATGATTATTATTAAAAAACCTAATCTTTTCTACTGGGATTGAATCGGCATCCCACATGACAAGGGGAAAACATCCGAGTGGTTGGCTCATTACAAAAGCTAGTTTTAATGCTTGCTGATAATACCAACTGAGTCGATTATTTATCTCAATGGGGGAATTAAGCGATGTGAGATATTGACTAACAAGCATCTTAAAATCCGCTAAGTCTAATATCGAAGATTCACACAAAATTTGAACATTATCAAATCTAGCAAGGCTTTCAGTAAATTGATGCACTGAAACGTCAGGGCAGATAATAGTAAAGGGTGGCGACTGATAAAAATTATTGATCTGCTCAAGAGATACTTTTAGCGTCGGTATGTTTTCCGGCAAAGAAACGGTAAAAAAATTTATTTGCATTGTGATGCCAATAACGTTGGCGGGACTCGCCTGTTAAACTAAACCCATCAAGCAATGATTGTTTTTTGCTTGAGTCTGCGCTAAACCTAGGGCACTATGTAATGCTAAATCCTACCAACACGTCATTATTAAACCTTTTAAAGCGCTTGTGGCCGCATATTACTGACAAAAGGCGAAAGCAGTTTTCAGTACTGTTTTTACTAATGATCGTTTGCTCGTTAGCGGAAATGATCAGTATCGGGGCAATACTGCCCTTTTTGGCTGTTCTAACCGCGCCTGAGAGGTTATTTGAAGTTGGTTTTGTTCGCGCAGTTGCGCAATATGCAAATATTACAGACCCCCAAAGTCTTTTGTTGCCCTTGACAATACTATTTTCTGCCGCTGCAGTGACCTCAGGTGGCTTAAGGTTGTTATTACTTTGGGCGCAGACGCGGATTAGTCATAGCGTGGGTGCCGACCTCAGCATAAGCATTTACCGCCGCAGCCTCTATCAGCCCTACATGGTACAAATCTCTCGTAATAGTAGCGAGTTAATTGCAGGCATTTCAGGCAAGGCGAGTAATGTCGTGCATTGTGCCATTGTGCCTGTTTTGGTGTTAGCAAGCTCGTTTTTAATGCTCGTTGCGATCATTTCAACTTTGATCGCTTTACAACCCACTGTAGCATTGGCCGCATTTGTGGGTTTTGGTGCTATTTACGGATGCGTCATTTTCTTTGTTAAGAAAAGGCTTAAACGCGAGGGCGACCGACTGAACGAATCTTCTGCCCAGGTTATTAAAGCTTTACAAGAAGGTTTGGGTGGGATCCGAGACGTCTTACTTGATGGCACACAAAATGTTTATTGTGATATCTATAAAAAAGCAGATTTGTCTTTTCGTGCCTCCCAAGCGAATATCAGTATTATTAGCAATAGCCCACGCTTTGCAATTGAAGCACTTGGCATTGTGTTGATCGCTTTTCTTGCTTATGCACTCGCGAGTCGGGCTGAGGGTGTAGCGGGTGCAGTTCCTTTGCTCGGTGCCTTAGCCTTGGGTGCGCAGCGTCTACTTCCTATCTTGCAGCAGTCTTATTCAAGTTGGTCTGGCATGAAAGGCGGTCAAGCCTTGCTTGAGGATGCGATAACCCTGTTGGAGCAGCCGCTACCTGCTCATGCGGATGAGATTACCCCTAAGCCGCTACAGTTTTATAAACAAATCGTGCTCAATACAGTATCTTTTCGTTATCCCACTCAAAATAAAAATGTATTAGAAGGTATTAGTTTCGCTATACCCAAGGGAGCAAGGGTAGGTATCATCGGTTCGACAGGAAGCGGAAAGAGCACCATATTGGATGTATTAATGGGTCTCCTGATTCCAACGGAGGGAGAGCTGCGTATTGATAACCAAGCGATTACGGACTCAAATTATCGTTCTTGGCAAGCCCATATCGCCCATGTCCCTCAAGTTATTTTTCTGGCGGATACCTCGGTAGCGGCTAACATCGCGTTTGGTGTTCCTTTAGATCAAATAGATATCGAACGGGTAAGACTAAGTGCCCAGCAGGCACAATTAGCAACTTCGATAGAATCGTGGCCCGATGGTTACAACACGATGGTTGGCGAACGAGGTGTAAGGCTTTCTGGCGGGCAACGGCAAAGAATTGGCATTGCCCGTGCTCTTTACAAAAAAGCTGACGTGATCATCTTTGATGAGGCAACAAGCGCGCTTGATAATGAAACCGAGGCGAGCGTAATGTCCGCTCTCGAAGCATTATCAACGGACTTAACAATAATTAGCGTTGCACATCGGATCACCACTTTGCAAAACTGTTCTCAAATTATCGAAATCGATAATGGGAGAGTGCAACGGATTACTAAATATGCCGATATTGTCAAAACCACTGAGTCGCACTTAAAAACTTGAGTCGATTTGTGCGTTGCAATAGTAATGGCCCCCTGAGCTACTTAACAAGACACGTCTCTGGCACCATCAACATCAGTGTATGGTCAACGGGGATAAATGTCATAGAAGGCGTTAGATATTTCTTGTAAATAAAGTAACCTGCCGGGGCAACAAATGATTCGACCTCTTCATTTGGGAACAAGCGCAAAATCATGACATCGAGGTCTTTTTGCTTTTCTTCAATGGGAAGAATATCGGGGCGAATCATTTCATACGCTGGGTGCATGAGCGGATTGTCAAAAGGCAAAACTTGATACTTTTTAAATGGACTGATGACGTGAAGAAACACGTCGATTGAGTAATTGAAGTGATATTTCACACCACAATTTAGATTTTTGATCGACGCCATGTCGTTTGATAACTGGGTGTAGTACTCGGTTACAGGCTCGGGCCAAAGTTGGTATTTAAAGATAGCAGGCTCACGCACCATTTTCGCATTTGATATTGTTTCTTTAGAGGGCACGAAGTAATTGCCAGATTCAACTGTTGTTGGAGGTAAGACAAATATAAAAATGATACTCGTTAAAATAAAAAAGACGTGATCTAATTTTATTTTTTTAAGTAAGACATAAACAATGATCAGGCCGATAATAGAGCCTGTGGCGACTCTGAATATTTCGGGTAAATGTAATATCTGGCCCACACACACCAGTGAAAGGATCGAGGTCTTTACTAAACCCGCTTGCTTGGAGAGGCTAGAACGTCGAAAGAGAAGTACCAAGCAGTAGATTACGTTGACTAGTATCATCAAATAAATAACGATTAGTCTTAAATTTAGTTGAGAAAATCCCCAGATAGCTATTCTAATGAAGCTATCAAATATACTTATCCCATTCATGTGCGCAAATAGCTTCGGCGTTGCCACAAACGGTAGTGTCCAAGATAATCCGAACCAATATTCAGCTAAATCATTGGCGGTCAAATAAATACCAAAGATACTCAAAGGAAGAAACAAACCACCCATCGAAAAGAAGAATTGTGAAAGGCTGGTGCGCCAAGTGGCGTGGTTTGCATAGAGATTAATTCCAGGTGCTACAAATAAAATAAAAATTGCTACCGCGACATATTCTGATCGAGTCAACATCGCTAACGAAAAAAGTAAACCGCTAGTGAAACTTTCGAGTTTTGTTGGATTATCTTTAACTAAATAGAAAACTCCGCCAATCAAAAATGGAAACGCAATGTAGTTTGGCCATGGATAAATAACAACGGGATGTATCAACACACAGCTACACAAAACATAAAAAGAAAGTCTTGGGTCTTGCGTTAGGCTGACCGCCAAACGAAATAAAATCCATAAACCTAACCCATAACAAGCGACCGTAACGACTTGTATCGAAATCAGGCTTTGTGACGTTAATTCAAATAGTGCGCCCTGAATGAGTGGAGTGAGAATCCCGTAGCCGATTGCAACATCGCGATAGGGGGCAAGACCATCAAGCAGGTCTTTAGTGTTGCTTAGCATGAGCCCCCAGTGGTGAGGGTCAACAGAGTAAATCCCCTGCCAAAGTGAAAAAATGCCGGAGAAAAAAATAACTAAAATCGCCGCGAAGCTATAACGCCGATAGGGTTTATGGTTCAAAGCTTTCTCCGCCTCGGGGCATAATTTATCTCAGATGCGCAAAGGTAGTTCGTGGGGTCGCCTAAGCCGTTTTAGCACTCATTGCTAAGCGGCTAACAACGTGGCTTTGCTGATCTTCAGTTAGGCCGACAAAGAGAGGTAGCCTCACGAGTCGCTCGGACTGTAAGTCTGTTATGTCGAGACTTCCGTGCGTTCTTCCGTAGCGAACTCCAGCTGGGGACGAATGTAACGGGACGTAATGGAAAACAGCACTGATAGATTGCATTTTAAAGTCCTTTAGTAAGGCTTCTCTTTGGTGCGCAGAAGGCAAGAGCACATAGTAAAGGTGGCCGTTGTGAATGCAGTCACTAGGCACAATGGGTCGACGCAAAAGGCCCGCCGCTTCGAGGGGCTCGAGCAGTTGATGATACCGCTGCCAGCTTGCTATCCTTTGGTCTGTGATTCGTTGGGCATCTTCGAGTTGTGCCCATAAAAAGGCCGCAATCAACTCACCCGGTAGAAACGACGATCCGATGTCCTGCCAAGTGTACTTATCAACCTCACTCCGGAAAAATCGGGCCCGGTCGGTACCTTTTTCTCGAATAATCTCAGCCCGCTGTGCTAAGTTTTTGTCGTTAACAATAAGTGCACCACCCTCACCAGAGATTACGTTTTTTGTTTCGTGAAAGCTTAGTGTGCCGAGGTCCCCAATGGAGCCAAGGGGTTTGCCTCGATAGCTCGCCATCATCCCCTGGGCTGCGTCCTCAACAACCTTAAGGCCGTGCTTACGGGCAATACTCATTAACCGATCCATATTGCAGGCAACACCCGCGTAATGAACGGCGACAATTGCCTTGGTTCTTGGTGTTATCGCATCTTCAATTTTTTCTTCATCAAGATTTAGCGTGTCTTCTCGTATGTCAACAAATACCGGTACTGCTCCGCGCAGAACGAATGCGTTTGCTGTTGACACAAAAGTATAAGAGGGCATGATTACCTCATCACCCTGCTTGATATCCAGAAGAAGGGCTGTCATCTCAAGAGCAGCAGTACACGAGTGAGTGAGAAGTGCTCTGGCGCACCCAGAGTGCGCTTCGAGCCATTCGTGGCAGCGCTTGGTAAACGGACCATCGCCAGACAAGTGACCATTAGAGTGGGCCTCGGCGATGTAGTACAGCTCCTTGCCCGTCATATGTGGCCAGTTAAATGGGATACGTTGTTCTTTCATATTCTTATTACCTTTTCAAATCTTCCTAGCAATAACAAGTCTCGATCCTCCTAATGGAAGATTAAACCCTCGCTTAATAAGTGCCAGTTCGGCACCAAGCATTTGGGAAAATAATGAGTTTAGCCACGGTGATATTTTTAGTTCTGCTGTGGCATCAAACTTTTCATTAGATACTTTCTTCTGAAGAAATCTAGAAATCATCATGGCAGGAAGAAGTGTTGTTACAAAAGACGTGCTTCTGATCACGCGAAATCCTGCTGCTTCTATTTTTTGGTGGAGATCCTGCGCGGCATAGCGTCGCTCATGGCACGCATACTCATCTGCGCGGCTCCACAGCCATGCATGTTGGGGAACAGTAAGCAACATCAATCCCTCTAGTTTTAGAGCCCTACGCATCTGGGCGAGGACTTCTTCATCTTCCTTAATGTGCTCTAAAACGTCGAATGCGCCAATCACGTCAAATTCGTTTTCAAAAGGAATGCATCTGGCATCCATTTGCATCAACTTGACGGAGGGCAAGCGTGCGGCAGCAAAACCTAGGCCGGCTATGAATATTTCGCTGCCAAATAAGCTTGAAAGTGGAAATTTATTTGATATGCCGGACAAAACATAACCGGTACCGCAGCCAATTTCAAGCAAGGATTGAAAATTGGGGCAATATTTTTCAAGTGCCCACATGAGCAACTTATTTCTGGATCGGAACCAAAAATTAGCCTCCTCCAACCGAGCAAGTTCCGAAAAATAAGTTGACTTGAATCCACCACCTTCTAGAGCCAAGTTAGGGGCATAGGAATCAAAACCATCAACAAGGATGGGGGCGAAACCACAGCTCGCACAGTTTTGGATTGAAGATGAATAGCGCGCATCGCAAGAAAGACAACGTTTCATAATCTTTCTACGTTTAATGCATTCAGATTCGAAAAAACGAAAAACTTAAATGCAATGATGGGAACGCCAGCCACAAAAAAGATTGCTACAGCCTGAACCCATTGGTGCGGATACATAAAGTGATCAACGAAAACAACTAGAATAAGGATGTTAATAAAATATCCAAAAAAGTGAGCTATAAAATAACGAATGCATGAACCAAGCAAGCTTCCTGTGTGCGAAAAAGTAAAGTTTCGGTTCCCAACATACCCACTTGTGGCGCCCATACCGTACAGAAGGGTTATGGTTATTTTAGGCGTCGCCCCAACATGGGTGACCAGCAAATAAATCTGATACCAAGCCGAGTTGCTCACAATACCTACTAATGCATAACGGAGTAACTGTTCAATTGAGCCTTTGGATTTCTCTGACACAGGTAAATTACTCATGTGCCAAGAACCGCCAGACCGAAACCCGTCTTACCATAACCGTTGCCGTTGTACAGCATGAAGCGCTGGCCTTTATGGTCAAAAACGAAGGGGTACTCAATCATGTCGGCATCCCAACCGTCCACTGACACCGCAATACCCGTATCTTCTAGTGCCAAGGTCCATGCCAGCCCATCTTTACTCACCGCGTACCCAATTTTGTACTTTTCACCACCACCGCCGCGGTATGAAAACCACATCTCGTAACCGTTGTGCGCATTACCAACAACAGTAGGTCTTGAAAAAGCTTGCGCTCTGCCAAGCTCAAAAGAAATAGCCAAACCCTTACGTACCCAGTTCTCTCCATCAACTGATGAGGCGAATTTGATTGGTGCTAACATTTCGCCATTACCCGCATCCCAATGCGTTACAGAGGTGTACCACATGCTATAGCAACCAGTTTCATTTTTCAACACCCACGGATAAGACAAGCTCAAGGGGTCGGTGCTATCAGACCCCATGAATGGCGCCTCACTGGCGAGCTCCAGCGTCATGTCAGGCTTCACAACCAGCCGCCCAATGTCACCTCGCCACTGTTTGTCTTTGGGGCTTTGCCAGCCCATGAAGAGCATGTGGCGTATGCCATTGGATTCGTAGCAGTTGCCAATGCTTACCCCATCCGCATAAAAACTGCCCTCAGGCCCGTGTTCGAAAAAAGGCTGACTGTGCTCGCGAACTATCTGGCGGGTCACAATATCAATATCAACTGCGCCTACTGACGAACGATTATTGGCATCCCTGCCACTGTAGAAGACGCGGTAAACGTCGTCTGCCAGCAAAATTGGCAAGGGGTTGGCCGCATGTGACAAAAGCTTGGGGTGCCGGCCAGTGTCAGCGGGACAATAGAGCAGGCCCTGCTTTTGCCATGTCGAGCTCATATTCCTCGCAACCGGGTGCTGGGCACTCTGGAGCGTTCAGTCGCATTGCCGATGTAAGCCCCTTCGGGCAGGACATCTGCCAATAGCAAAGCACCCGCGCCAATCACGCATTTCGCGCCAATATTGATGTGGTCGCGCAGCGTCGCGTTGACGCCAATAAAACACTGTTCGCCAATGTCCACGTTGCCTGAAACAACCACGTGCGAGGCAATAAACACATGATCCCCGATCGTCGAATGATGGCCGATATGGTTGCCGCTCCACAAGGTCACGTTGTTGCCTATCGTGACAAAGGGCTGGACGGTGTTGTCTTCAAGAATGAAACAGTTCTCACCGATTCGACCCTCATTCAGCACCGTGGCGTGAGAACTGACGTAGCTGGCGACGCGGTAACCCAAAGCTTTGCCTGCCAAATACTTGTCTTTGCGCACCGCGTTGAGCTTGGCGTAGCTGATTGCAACAAAAAAGTTGACTTGGTCAATCGGGTAATGCGTGGTCACTTCTTCAAAAGCAACCACAGGCAGCCCGCAAAAACTGGTTTCTTTCAAATAGGCAGCATCCACCGTGAATGCGACAACCTCGTACGCTGAGTCGGTACTGAAATAGTAGTGCGCAAGTTGGGCGATGGAACCCGAACCGAATATAACCAAGCGCTTTTTCATATGGACTTCCTCACTAGAATTGTAAACTCATAAAGCTTATAGTCATGCAACAGCGTCACATTGCTTGAGTAGCGGCGTTTACAGAAGTCAAAAAGAAGACAGGGGTCTGCGTAATACAAGTAGTCGCGCATCTTGTCCGCATCGGAATAAGAAGTCAGGCAGTTAAACGCAAACCCAAGGCGACTGGTGCGATCTAGGATGTCCAGGGTGTCTTTCAAATAGCCCCACCACTCCGCGTCTGAACGATCCATGCGCACATTCAAAATGCCACTGGCTACACCATAGTCAGCCACTTGGTCCGGCTCGCTAGCCAGAATAAACCGCGCCCGCGGGTTGTCTTGGTAGCGCTGGGTAGCGGCTTGCACCATGCCGTTCGACACATCCACACCAGTATACGAAAAATGCGCATGGTCTTTGGCTAAATAGTCATACAGCGCGCCGTAGCCGCAACCCAGGTCGTTGATGGAAAAATGATCGGGTGCTTCAATGATTTTGCAAAGCTGCGCAAAACGCGTTGTTTGGCTTTCTTCGCCATTCCAATCCACGCCACGCGCCGTTTCGCCATGCTCAGCCAACTTTGCGGTGTAATATTCGGCAACCTCAGTTAATAGTTCTATCTTATTATTTTGCATATATTTTGCTGCCATCGATTCATATTCTGTCGAATAAAAATTATTCTTTATAAATCTTACTATTTAATAGTGCTTTCGAAACAACCTTCTCTATCCATGCGCTGACACTCTCTCCTGACTTTGATGCTGCGAGCGCCACTTCACTTTTCAGCCTAGGGTCTATGCCTTCTAACTGACCAAAATAGCGCTTACGCATCGTGCCACCACGAGCTCCTTTATGCGGTATGTCCATATCCATACGTGGACTTGACGAAGATACTTCAAAATCCACAACATAAAAACAATTTCCAAGCACCCAAGTCAAATTCACGTTCGATGCATTTTCAGGCAGTAATGCAAGGGGCGCTTCCAACGCCCAAAGCTTGTTGTTGCAAATAGCTGCCTTTCCATATTCACTTTCTTTAAGCCACGGAGCGACGCCTTCATCGCCGAACAATACTTTTCCACCTACCTTAACAACCCGAGTCATTTCATGTATTGCAGACTTCATATCAGAAAATAAATTTATTCCTCCAAAATGATATACGGCATCAAAATACGCATCCGAGTATGGGAGCATAGAGGCATTTGAAACGCAAAGATATAGATTTTCAGTATTGAACGAATCGACCTCCTTGCTAGCTAGTCTTCGAGCCGTTGCTGCAATCATTAAGTCAGAGATATCCTGCGCAAATATCTCGCCTGTTCGCCCAATTATTGGAATAATACATTTTAGATCATCCCCTAAACCACACCCTGTTACGAGTACACGATCACCTTGCTTTAAATTTAATTTTTTTATCAATGAATTTCTGAAGGTAGTTTCATCTTCTTGAAATGTAGCAAAAAGCCAAATTAAAAAATTTTCATAAAAAGACTCGGCATCATCTTTTTTATACATTATTTGAGAAATTTGATCGCCACCAGATAATAATTTTCCATCAATAAAAACCGGAATTGGGTTGGCAGTTTGCGCATTAAGAAAGGAATAATGTGCGCCTTGTGAATTTATTAATTCAGTGCCTTCAATAAATAATTTTTCTTTTGTTAGAGGGCAACAATATGGAGTTTTCAACATTTGCAGTTACTCTTCAAGGGTGGTGTAAAAATGATATGGACTTACTATTTCATTTGAATCTTACTTGCCCAAGCGTGTTGATAAGTATTGTGCAACGGAATTATGCTCGATATAGTTGAAGCCAAGAATATTCTTTGCCTCATCCGAGAGTTTTGTGATGTTTATATTCATTGGAATATTAATCTGTTGCTTAAAAAATGGAATGTTGTAAAGATGATTGATTGCGCGGCGTGCTTTAGTCGTGGCGTTAAACCCGCCTGTATGAAAGACCATACAGTCAAGCAGGATAAACGAGCCCGCTTTTGCGGCAACCTGAACCGCACTTCTTTGGACATAGTTGGCCGATGGAAAAGCCTCCGCCTTATGAGATGCGGGCAGCACAAAGGTGGCCCCGTTTTCAAACGTGAAATCGTCTACGCAAAACAAGGCATTGATGGCTAGCGGTTGCGAAGATACAAAATGCTGGTATGGCAGGTCGCGGTGCCAGACACCTTGGTTATAGTCTTCCTGCGGTGGGTTAATAATGCCGTTTTGTTGATTCAAAATAAATCTTCCAGCAATCAACTTTTTCAGTATCGACAGCAAATTTTCATTCAGCGCAAGATTTAAAAATGCTGCGCCGCCATGTGTCAGCGGTGAGCGAATGGTGTGAAACTCATTAAGACTCTTGAGTCTGGATTCGCCATGTGTTTCAACATAACTGGCCCGAGTGCGGTTGAACTCCTCTGAAATGCCTCGAAGTTCATCTGCCGTGTAGCCTGCGTCGAGAACGGCATAACCCAGATTTTTGACCTGCTCAGCGGCTTCATCAAGCGCGAAGTCGCACCGGTGCTGCTGGAGAATACCGTAGGACGCTGTTGGAATGGTAGTCACGATGGTCGCTTTATTTAAGTTGGTTTTGGCACACGTTTATATACGTGGCGAACGATGGTGTATGGGCGCTGCTTGACCTCAGAGAAAATCTTGGCAATATAAATGCCTTGTATACCGACGAAGAAAATGATCAACCCAGAAAAGAGCCAGATTGATGCAATGATGGATGTATACCCATCTGGAGGTGATGCTATAAACAAATACCTAAAGGTCAGATGCATGATGTAACTTAAGGCGGAGAGCGAGATAGCCAACCCAGAGTAAAACGTAAATACCAACGGCGAACTACTGAACGACGTGACCGCATTCACAAGGTGACTGAATTTGCGTGATAACGAGTAAGTGGTCGGGCTAGTGGCATGCTTTAGCACTATTTGTTGGCATTGCTTATAGCCGGTAATGATCCACAAGCCGCCAATATTCAACTCGCGCTCTTGGTGCTGGAGTAGGGAATCGACATAGCTCTTGGACATCAACCTAGCGGTAACAATATTGTTGGGCTGTGCAATGCCCGTCATCATACGAAACATGCGGTAAAAAAATCTGCCTGTCAATTGCTCAAAAAAACCGCCCTTGCGCTGCATCTGAACGCCAAACACCACGTCGCAATTCTCGCTGACCATTTTTGCTGAAAAAACATTCAACCACTCGGGCTCTTCTTCCAAATCGCTGTCGATTAGAAATACTCGCTCTCCAGTGGCGTGAGCCAAGCCGGTCATCATGGCTTTGTGATGGCCAAAGTTCCGCGACAAGTCAACCACCGCGACATGGGGGTCGTGCTCGGTCAACTGCACCGCAATATCAAGGCTATTATCGGGTGAGCCGTCGTTGACTAAGATAATTTCGTAATCATCTCCGACCAACTGCTGGGCTGCAATGCTAGCGCGTTCGTGAAATTGGGCCACATAAGTCGCCGACTGGTAAAGCGTTGCAACGATGGATAGCTTCATGGCCTGACATTCCTCATATAGCGGTGCGCATCTTTACCGCAGTTGAACAACAAATCGAGAATGGTCACTCCGTGGGTGAAATCGCCCCAGGGCTGGGGGTATTCAGGGTAGCCCGTGTAATCAAACCAGGTCAGCTTGATACCGTACTCTGTGAATGTACGCTCTTCAATGTAGTCCTTGGCTGCAGGGCCTGAGATGTATTCCGCACCGCCAGCCTGCTTACAAAGATCGGCTAAACGCTCGGTCTTACCGGCAAGCAGCGTGTAGTCCCATGAATTAGAAATGACTGTCTTGATACACAGGTAATGACAGACCACCTCAATGAGGCGGCGATTCAATTGTGAGATATGAGTGTAAGAATCCGCAACGTAGAGCGGTTCCAACCATATCGCCACTTCATCAAAATGAGGCGCACGGCGATAATTCTGCACCAAGGCTTTCCAATGCGCTGTGGCCCAGGCAGTCCCATCGATCAATGTATCTTTGATCTTCTGGTCATATTTACCTTTGACTTGCACAGGAACCGTAAGCCACTGCACGCCTTGAGGTGTTTTGATTTGGTTTCGATTGCGCCAGTCACGGCGCGTGTATTGCATGTCGTCGAACAGAATGAACTCATCCACGGCCGCAATCAGGTCGAAGTAACCTTTCCAAGGGATATAATTAGACTGAGAAATGGCAATTTTTTTCATTTTTTTTATCTAAGGCAGTATGAGTTCTCTGTCATTTTTCAGCCAAAATTAAGCGATGCTTTGAGTTTATAGAGTGCGGACAACAGCGCTGGTTTACGTCAGTTGCAGCCGCTTGAACTTGAATTTTTCTAGTAAAGAAAACGTGTGTTTGACGAAAGTTCATATTACGTTCGTGACTCAGCGCAATCAAATGGGATTCGAAAAAACATTCCAAAGTACTTGAAAAGGTGTAAACCCCCCTACAATACACTCCCAACCGACCCTAAATTGTCCTTCGGAATTTGCGTATATGTCAAACTTTAACTTTGTGATGGTTTCTGCCGGCTTTGAACATGGTGGCAACGTGACGCACCGGCATCTTGATGGCCACCCACAATTGTTGGTATACCCGTTTGAATCACAGTTAGGAAATCGTAATTTCAACGATTTTCTGGCTTCTGTCGAGCGCGTTCAGTATCGCTACCCAGAGTTCCCCGAGGGATTGACTGCCGAAGAGCTATACGAGCAAATGATCGATGAAGAGATGAAAACTTTTCTGAGAAAAAAAACGGGCTCGAAATTTAAGGATGCAGATCTGCAATTTGACGAAGCCGACAGGCTGAGCGAATTCAAGCGTTTGTTGGGCTCTGGGCCATATTTACGCAGAGCAGTGATCGAAGCGTTTTTTCGTGCAACCTTTGCTGCGTGGCGAAATTACTATATGACCCCTCAAGACGGGATGTCTTATGTGGGGTATTCGCCGGCTATTGGTATTGACGCAGATCGCATCATTCGTGATTTTCCGAATGCAAAAATCATGCATATTGTTCGTAACCCGTTCTCTGCGTATCGCGATACAAAGCGACGCCCGTTTCCCCAGCCCTTAAGCAAATATCTCATCACCTGGAATATCTATCATTCAACAGTCGAGATGTATGCCAAGCAATTTCCGGATAACGTGCGTATTTTTAGATACGAGGATCTGGTAGAAGACAAAGAACAGTTCATGAAAAATGTGGCGAATTTTATCGGCGTGCAGTATGCGCCCACTATGCTGTATCCAAGTTGGAATGGCGTTGAAATAAAAGATAGCATTGCGCCCTGGGGCACCGTTCTTAAAAGTACTAAGGCCTACAACGAAAGCGTTATCAATGAACTGAGTGATAATGAAAAATCCCAAATCGTTGCGGGTACGACCGCTTTAGCAAGACACTTTAAATATGATCAAGTTGACTATTTAAAACAATACTATCGTGCTGAGTAAGCTTAGACACTTTGCTTACGATCGGCGAGAGCAGCGGTTAGATACTCATTTAGACGAGAGTCAACTCAGTTTGCTATTGCAAGAGCACAACATATTTGCTTCGAGCATTAGGCGAATAAACGGGGGCACGTTAGGGTTGAGCTATTCCCTACAAATAGATGGGCGACCCAAGGTATTAAAAACGCACTTTAGCGCAGTGGGCCGCCAAAATATTGAAAAAGAAATAAGACTACTGCGCGTTCTGTACGTAGGCGAAAGTGAAATGAGTAGGCTAGAGTTGACAAGCGATCAGCTGGTTAGGGTGGCGTTATTGATGGATGAATTTAAATATCCTCAACATGAGTTGGAGCCGAGTCAAATCATAAGCTTAACGGCACAATATACGGCGCAATTCAAATGTAATGCCACGCCGGACGTTATTGCGACTAAAGACACCATGTCAACGCTCTTTGCCGAAGGCGTTGCTTCACTCGCTCGACTCTACGCGAATCAGGCAATCAGTCCGGCGATACACGCAGCTGTTGAAAAAAATTTTTCGATTCTTTCAGAGCATATTGATGGCTTGCCCGTTGCGCTTTGCCATGGTGACCTCGGCCCTGAAAATATTATGTGCCAAACTGATTCAAAGCCCGTAGTGATCGACTGGGAAGATGCCTTTTGGGGTGTGGAAGGATATGACTATCTGTACTGGCTGACTTTTTTGCGTAACAGAAAATATTACGCACAAGATGTTTTAGGTAAAACCTCTTTAGGCAAAGAAATCGAATTGGCTATTTTGGTGCTTATCGTGGTTTTAAAAAGCGAGCTGTCTCTCCGAATGGATCCGCAGATGAACAGACAATTAAGTTTTGATCAACGTATTACCGAAATACTTGAGCTGAAATGATTCGCGTGTCGATATTCTTGCGTATACAAGGCTGCCCCAAGTGATGCGTATTTTTGAATACGATCTAAAGCAAATTACCGAGCAAGCCACGCCAGATTTACTTGCGCTCAGACGTTCGCATATATTTCTTACTGGGGGTACGGGGTATATCGGACGTTGGTTGCTTGAAGCGCTTTGCTACGCAAATACCGTTTTGAAATTAGAGTTGAAGTTGACTGTCTTGAGTCGAGCACCTGACCAGTTTCGAAGCAATTACCCTCATCTCAGTGACAGGTTGGTCGTCAACTTTATCGAAGGTGACATCAGAACCTTTCAATTTCCGCAGGGCGCCTTTACGCACGTCATACATGCGGCAACAGATGTGATCGCGACCAATCCTGCGTTAGAGACCTTCGATGTGATTGTTTCAGGTACAAAGAGATTGCTTGATTTTTGTCGTGAAAAAAGGGTTGAGCATGTTTTGCTTTTAAGTTCTGGAGCGATTTATGGCCCAATCCCAGCAACGATTGATCTTGTTGTCGAGGACTATTCTGGTGCTCCCCGAGTAAGTGATCTTGGTGCGGCTTATGGCATAGGTAAACTGGCGGCTGAATGGTTGGGCACGGCCTATTCAGCTGACAGATCGATGGCCTGCAAAGCTGCGAGGGTGTTTGCTCAAATTGGGCCTCATCTTGCCCTCGACAAGCAGTTTGCTGCAGGAAATTTTCTACTTCATGCAATAAAACAAGAGCCTTTTCTGATCAAAGGGGATGGTACAGCCCTAAGATCCTATATGTACGGTACCGATCTGGCGGTTTGGCTGTTGCGAATCCTCGTGCAAGGTGAGACGGGCCGCGCATATAACGTCGGCTCAAGTGACGCGATTTCTATTTATGAACTTGCCAAGTTGACAGCAGAGGTTGCAGGTATAGTGACGCCAATCATCCAAATTAAGGGTAAGCCCTTACCGGGTCAGCCACCTGAGCGCTACATACCTGATATTTCGAGAGCACGAGATGAGCTAGCGCTGGATATTAGGGTCGACTTAAGAGACGCGCTGTCTCGGACGCTCGATTGGTTCCGTGATCATCACAGGTGAGAAACATGATTGATGTTGCAACACTTGCAAAGAAAATTCGTTTAAAAATTGTCACGCTGTGTTTTCAAAAAAAAACATCGCACGTGGGGGGGGCGCTGTCCGTCGCCGATATCCTCGCAGTTTTATACGGTAAAGTTTTGGATATTTCGCCAGCCAGGATCAAGGATCCTTCACGAGATCGCTTGTTCTACAGCAAGGGTCATGCTTGCACTGCCTTATATGCAGCGTTAGATTTAAAGGGTTTTTTTGAGCCTAATGCGCTATCCGAGGGCTTCACTGCGGATGGAAGCTACTTTACCTCGCATATAAATCATCAATTGCCAGGAGTTGAACTGTCAACAGGAAGCCTTGGGCATGCTCTAGGCGTTGCATGCGGTGTGTCACTTGCGGCAAAGCGAAGGCAGCAACCTCAAAGCATCTTTGCAGTTTTAAGCGATGGTGAATTAGACGAGGGTTCTAATTGGGAGGCGATCATGTTTGCAGCCCATCATCACTTAGATAATTTGATCGCTATCATCGATTACAACAAGATTCAAAGTTTTGGGTCTGTTCAAGAAGTGATGGGCCTCGAACCACTCGCCGATAAATTTAAAGCGTTCAACTGGGATGTCACAGAAGTAGATGGCCATTGCCTTGAGCAGTTAGTGTCGACGCTGAGCCAGGCTAAAGCTAACCGGTCGGGTAAGCCTAAATGTCTAATCGCACATACGATCAAGGGAAAAGGCGTAAGTTTTATGGAGAACAAACTGGCGTGGCACTACAAGTCGCCGAACGACATTGATTTTCAAGCCGCCTACCTTGAAATAGAAGCCTCATAACATGCGAAACACATTTATCAATACCTTGACTGCACTTGCAGAAAATAACAAGGACATATTTTTGCTCTGTGGCGATCTTGGCTACTCAGTTCTGGAGCCTTTTGCCGCTAAATTTCCAGAGCGATTTTTAAACGTAGGCATCGCCGAACAGAATATGACCCAGGTGGCAGTCGGGCTTGCGAGGGAAGGCTACAATGTTTTTACCTATTCGATCGGTAACTTTCCCACCCTGCGCTGTATGGAGCAAATACGTTACGACGTTTGTTACCATCAAGCGAACGTCAAAATTGTTGCTGTAGGTGCGGGTTATGCCTACGGACCGCAAGGCGTGTCTCACCATACAACAGAAGACATCGCAATGCTGCGCGCTATTCCTAATATGCTTGTTTGTGCGCCTGCGGATCCGGTTGAGGCCGCGGCTGCAGCCAGATTCATGGCTGGGTGTGCTGGACCAGGTTATGTGCGTATTAACAAGTCAGGTGAGTCATGTATTCACGACCCTTCAGCTCAGCTAACAATAGCGCCTGGAAAATTTTTACCAATTCGCACGGGATCGTCGACGGCAGTACTCTCAACCGGAGCGATGTTAAGTGTGGTGATGAAAGATATAGAGCGGCACGCCCTAAATTATGCGGTTTTTAGTGTCCCTTTTATCGGTCACTATGATCGTCAGACTTTAATTAATCTGACGGAACAATTCGAAGAGATTGTTACGGTAGAAGAACACCAGTTGAACGGCGGCTTTGGCAGTTCGATTATGGAAGTGTTAGGTGATCTTTATAGTGAACGCGGTATCGAACGAATGCCGCGAGTACGGCGCATCGGTATCCCGAACAAATTTTTTGGTATGTCCGGCAGTCAAGATTATTTGCGAACGGTGGCGAAGCTACACCTCACTGACGACCGTAGCGACGAGAAGTAAGTACAGAATCATATTTAATCAATATATGAATCAAGTGATGAGAGCGATCAAGTTGATAGGGGTATGGCGATGTCTGATAAGTACACAATGAGATCCATCATCAAGGGGCTCACCCCACCGATGCTTTGGAAGTTACTCAGAGATACAAAACTGCGAGTTAAAAAATATCACGGCGCAGAACAAATAGATGCAATCATCGAAAAATATCTTAATTACCGCAACGGCTATTATGTTGAGCTTGGCGCTGCCGATGGGATCGGATTTTCTAATACCTTGTTTTTTGAGTTGCATAAAAACTGGTCAGGAATACTGATCGAACCTTCACCGAACAACTTTCTGCAGTGCCTGGCAAATCGATCGGACCGAAACTCATTTTTTTGCAATGCGTGTACGTCCTTTGATTACCCTGAAAAATTCGTAGAAATGATTTACGCGCACTATATGACTGCCGCAGTTGGGCTGGAGTCGGACGTTATCGATCCCGTTAAGCACGCTTTAAGTGGTTCACGTTATTTAGCAGCAGATACTGAGAGGGTATTCAGATACGGGGCTATCGCCAGGCCTTTAAACGCATTATTGATCGAAGCAGACGCGCCAAAATTAATTGATTTTCTCTCATTGGATGTTGAGGGCGTAGAAATCGAAGTTCTAAAAGGCGTTGATCACGATACGTACAAGTTTAAACTCATGTGCATTGAGACTAGAAGTCCAGAGGTATTGACCGCATACCTAAGTCAATACGGATATATTCACAAAGAAAAAATCAGCCACCACGACCATATCTTTCTGTTGAAATAACTTCTGTAATCCCTTTCCTTGCGCGCTGGGTTAAATGAAATACAAGAGCCAAATTGATGGTCTAAGAGCGTTAGCTGTTATTGCAGTCATTTTTTTTCATGCTGAAGTCGTTGGCTTTTCCGGTGGTTATGTAGGCGTCGACATTTTTTTTGTGATTAGCGGTTATCTGATTACCACTTTGATCTTGTAGCAAATAAGAGATCAGACGTTTTCTTTGGTTGAATTTTGGGAGCGTAGAGCGCGGCGAATTCTACCCGCGTTATTTGTTGTTATTTTCTTCTGCTTGCCTGTCGCTTGGGTAGTTTTACTGCCCTATGACATGCAACAATTTTCTGGTAGTTTAATCAGCATCCCATTTTTTCTTCAGAATTTTTATTTTTGGCGCAACAATACCTATTTCGATCCTTCAACTGACTTCTCTCCGTTAGTACACACTTGGAGCCTTGCAGTCGAAGAGCAATATTATTTACTGTTCCCATTCTTCCTGTTGGTCACGCGGCGCTTTAAGAAGACATCATTACTTGGGCTCATAGTATTCATCATACTGATTGAACTCTTAATGCTGCAGACAGTATTTGTCGACAAACTTTCGTTTAAATTCTTTATGCTGCCCACCAGAGGATGGGAAATTTTAATAGGTGCCGCAGTTGCATGCTACATGATAGATGCTAATAACCGAGATCAATTACCTCACTGGGTCGCTGAGTTATTGAGTACGGGCGGTTTGCTGTTAATACTGTACTCAATCTGTTTTTTTGATAAGAACACAGTGTTCCCAGGCTTGGCGACGCTTGTGCCGACGTTCGGAGCCGCATTGATATTGCGCTGTGTTGAGCAGCGAACTTTTGTAGCGAGACTGTTCGAAATTAAACCCTTGATGGCAATTGGCTTAGTGAGTTACAGTGCGTACTTATGACATCAGCCTCTCTTGGCATTTACCAGGCATATTTCGATTGATTCGCCCAGCTTGCTCGTGAAGCATTTACTTGCGCTGGGAAGCCTGGTTTGTGGTTGGCTTAGCTACAAGTTTGTCGAGCAGCCCTTCAGAAAAATAGGGTTGATAAGCACCAAAACTCTAGTCATATTTGTGTTGAGTTCAAGCATTGGCTTAGTAGTCTTCGGCGTCTCAGGTCTTTTCACAAAAGGTTTTGAAAATAGATTCTCTACCCAACAAAAGGAGTTGTTGGCATACACGCATTACGATGTTGGAACTCTTTGGCGCGTGGGTCAGTGTTTTCTTCAGCCTGAGCAGTCTTATCACTCATTTGGAAAAAATTGTGTCGGTGACGGCCAGCCTTCACGTGTCATGGTCTGGGGGGACTCCAACGCTGCGGCCCTTTATCCTGGTTTAAAGCATCAGTTTGAGCATGTCGCGCAGTATTCAGCGAGCGGCTGTCCGCCTGTTCTTTCAATCAATCAGCCCTGGAGACCATTTTGCAAAGAGATCAATCAATATGTGTTCGAGCAGGTAAAAACACTCAGGCCTGAACGGTTGATTTTATTTGCGAATTGGATTCTCTATCAGGACATTGCTGTGGCTAGTGAATTGGCCTCTACGTTAGATGCCATAAAAAAAGAATCGCCAAATACGATTGTCGATGTGATCGGTGGCGTTCCTCAGTGGTACCCATCTTTGCCTGTGCATCTGTTGAAGAGGAATCTCTATATTGATCAAATCAATACAGTCATTAATACCGGTTTACCAGCAATTATCGAGCTAGACCAATCGCTTTCTACGATAAGTGCGCTGCATAAAGTACGATTTCACTCTGCACTCGATATACTTTGTGATGGACAGGCATGCCAAGTCACCACCCAGTTTCAAGATAAGCAGGTGCTGACCACGTGGGATTATGAGCATTTAACCGAAGGCGGCTCAGTTAACTTAGTGCAAAAAATATTCGGCAAAAGTCGTTAGGTTTGTCTGTTAAGAGCTGAAAAAAAACGACTATGTCAGTGCGTGTGAGATTGGTGTTGAGCAATTTGAGCGAGACTAAGCGCTAGCATGTCTCCGTGCTCGTGATGTGATCGGTGCCATGTGGATATATTTTCGATTGCAACTTCAAGCGACCAGCGTGGGTGCCAGTTTAATTTGTCATGGGCTCGACCACAGTCTAGGCGCAAAAGTTGTGCCTCGTGCGGTTGTTCTGCATCGATTAACGTCCACGATGCAGGTCTATGCCAACGCATTGCCATCAATTCAATGACCGAGCTTACGCTACGCGTATCAGAATCCTGGGGGCCAAAATTCCAAGCGCTTGCAAATTGATCTCCATGGTGAAAGAGATTTTCTAAGAGCAGTAGATAACCAGAGAGAGGCTCGATCACGTGTTGCCATGGTCGGATTGCCAGTGGGTTACGAATGACGACAGGCTCGCCGCTATTAAAAGCGCGTATGGCGTCGGGGATTAAACGATCTAAAGACCAGTCACCCCCACCGATAACATTTCCAGCTCTTGCCGTTGCAATTGCCGTACGACCGCCGCCTTGATTTGTCGTGAAATAGGATTTCCGATAGGCTGTGGTTACTAGCTCGGCGCAAGCTTTACTGCTGCTGTAAGGGTCATCCCCGCCCATGGGGTCTGACTCTTGGAATGGGTTGCCATGCTCTTTATTTTCATAACACTTGTCCGTCGTCACTACCAAAACGGCTCGGACATAAGGTATCTGACGGATAGCTTCAAGCACGTGCGCTGTCCCTAGGACATTCGTTGTGTATGTTTCAAGTGGATTTGCATACCCGTAACGCACCAGAGGCTGAGCTGCCATATGAATGACGATCTCGGCTTGCGAGGCACGCATCGCCTTGACGAGCGCATCAAGATCATTAATGTTGCCAAATATGGAGGTATCAATTTGGTGCTCGACACCCAAAACCTCGAACAGAGAGGGGTCAGTATTAGGCGCTAAAGAAAATCCTGTAACGTGGGCACCCATTGAAACCAGCCAGACTGAAAGCCAACTACCTTTGAAACCGGTGTGACCCGTTAGGAAAACACGCTTACCTCTCCAAAAGGCTTTGTCAACATTTGCACCAGTCATTACCAAATCTTCCATGGCGCATCACCCTTCGACCAAAGCTCTTCAAGGTAATTCTTATCGCGTAACGTGTCCATTGGCTGCCAAAAGCCACGATGAAAAAAAGCCTGCATTTCACCGCCTTTTGCCAGTGCCTCGAGAGGTTCGCGCTCCCAGATGGTGCTGTCATTTTCAATTAGAGAAAGGCATTCAGGTTTCAACACAAAGAAGCCGCCATTGATCCAATTACCATCGCCAGAGGGTTTTTCTTGAAAACTGGCGACGGAGGTACCTTGTATTTTGAGTGCGCCAAACCTGCCTGGGGGCTGAACCGCTGTCATTGACGCAACCTTGCCATGTGCCTTGTGAAAAGCGATGAGTTCGGTGATATTGACTGATGCGACGCCATCGCCATAAGTCAGACAAAAATCTCCGTCTAAATGTTCCTCGATACGCTTAATGCGCCCTCCGGTTTGGGTGAGATCGCCGGTATCCACGAGTGTTATCTTCCAGGGCTCCGCTTTTTGATGATGCACCGACACCGAGTTATTTGCTAAATCGAACGTAACATCCGACATGTGCAGGAAATAGTTGGCGAAGTACTCTTTGATCAGATAACCCTTGTAGCCACAGCAAACAATGAAGTCATTCACGCCATGGGCGGAATAGATTTTCATAATGTGCCATAAAATAGGCTTGCCACCAATTTCAATCATGGGTTTCGGTCTAATGATGGACTCTTCTGAAATTCGTGTACCGAGACCACCCGCAAGCAAAACAGCTTTCATGTTATCCTCAAAATACTTGCTATAAACGGCTAAAGAGTCTGGAATTAACTCTAAAGTCATTGAACCACGATCAACAGATGCGTGTATATGCGTTAGATTTTAAAACAGCTTTAAGATTGCTAAAAGTCGTCGTCACCAATCAAGCGCCCTAAAAATAGTTGTATCGGATAATAAACGCGCACGTGATTGATAAAGTCATAAATAGATAGGTTTTTATCGCCTCAACATTCAATGTCAATTCAAATCACACGCTCTAATAAACTGATCCACCGCATACAAGCTAAACTCAGATTAGACAAAGCCTACGACTTTCTGTCGCAAAAATATCAAAAATATCAAAGACAGCGAAGTCATCGGACGCTCAGTAGTCAACGTGCGTTAACGGTTTATTATCATCTTCAGTCTTTGAATACGCACCCATACATTGCTGAGCGCATGTATGGGGACTGTGCGCCGTTGGCCTGGTCCAACTACCCAGAAGCGGACGTCGCACATTTTTTGCAGAAACCTGAGAGTGTCGCCAAGCCCTATTTTATTGAGCCCAATGATCAAATATTGACGCCAGGTGTTTATTTTGGCGCCAGTAAACCCTTTGAGATTATAAAGCGGCTGGATGATATTAAGAGTTTAATCGCCTCTAATAACTTCAAAGGATTGTTAATTGGCGAAGACGGTTTAGAGGACCAGTTTGTTCATTATTTTGGCACGGAACTCATTCATAAGTTATACAAGTACCCGCAAATGCGTTGTATCCCAAGAAAAAAAATTAACGAAATTAAATGTCACGCTGATCAGAACGGGCGCCATTTTTTATTTTTGGCGTCTGACTATAAATTAAAAGCAATCGATTTACTAATCGAATCTTGGTTAACAATTAGGCGGCTAAATGGTGCGATCTTAACGATCGCTTGTTCGAATATTCCAGCAAAAGAATTAGATAAGTTAAGGTCTGTAAAATCAATCAAGATCATTAAAGAAGCTCCACTCTCAGCAAAAACGAAAAAAGCATTATTATCAAATGCAGATATTAGTATCTGTTTGACGCACGTCGATGGTGGCGCCAATGCATGGGAAGGTATCGAATACGGACACCCGATTGTTACCAATACCTACCATCGGAGTGATTATCTGACTAAAAATCAGAACGGGATAGTGATCGACTTCCCCAATCAATTTTATCGTTTAGGCGAATACGGCTTTCGCTTTAATAGTATTGAAGACTATATGGCTAATGTTGAATCGGAAATGGTTCAAGGCAGATATGATCTTGCAAAAGTAAGCTTGGCTGAGAAAATACAAGCATATATTGATAGTCCTGAGCTAGTCTACGAACATTCGGTCAAATCATTGCAGCTGGCCTACGAGCAGTCAGTTGCAAAATCAAACGAACGACTGCTTGAAATATACCGTGAAGGTATTGTTAAGCCATGATCACTATAAAACTGTCACTGCCTGGTTTTGAGGCTGCAGATATAAGTCAATTTATTGGTCGTACTGATAATACGGTCAGAGATTGTGTTTTTTTTATTAATCGTGATGATGTAAAAACTGCAGATTATTGGTTTTGTTTAGAAGCACCTTATAAATCTATCGAAACCTGTCATATTCAAAAGAAAAATGTATTCTTTCTCACTGCAGAAGTCGCATGGCCCCGATTTTTTTATGACGGGGAGTTAAAGAAAAATTTTTTAGCACAATTTGCCAGAGTTTATACTTGTCATGATATTTATGCTGATAATGTTTTTTTTGGATTGCCGTACTTACCATGGATGATCAATGCCAATCATGGCCAATCGATTTTTTCAGCATATGATAGGGACCGCAATTTTTTTGAGGAGCTCACTTTTCTACCCAAAACAAAGACTTTATCTGTGTTTTGTTCGAATCAGATTTGGACAGAGGAGCATCAGCTAAGGCTTAAATTTGTTAAAGCTCTGAAAGCACACTTTGGTGATCAAATTGACTGGTTTGGCAATGGAGTCCAACCGTTAGAGCAAAAATGGGAGGGCATTTCGCCTTACAAATACCATATTGCGATAGAAAACCAGTCTCGTAATAATGTCATTACCGAAAAATTATATGACGCATTCTTAGGGCTGGCGTATCCCATCTATTATGGGGCACCCAATGCAAGTGAGTACTTTGACTCAGAATCATTTTCCACTATTGATATAGTCGACTTTAAAGGCTCAATTAAAAAAATTGAGAAAATAATTGAAAGCGATTTATATGAGCAACGTTTAAACGCAATGATTGCTTCGAAGAATCTTGTGTTGAGCAAATATAATTTATTCGAGCGAATTGCGGATATTTGTCTGGTCGATCAATCGACTACGCCGCATGCAGATCAGGGGGTTAAGGAAGATGTGACCTTAATGGCGATGAATCAATTCGATGTAAAGCAAGATTTAAGTGGACTATTGAAAAAAAATAAATTTAGTCTGATTTTAAAGCGATTGTTATATTACTACCCTGGCCACTTACTGAAGAAAATCAGTACGCGTTTACTTCAGCAATACAATAAATGATGCCAAGTCAAGACATTGATGATTCAATTTCGCCAGTCTACATTTTCTGATATCAATTAAATTGGGTGATTGAAATGTCAGTATACAAAAAATCAGTTGTCTTCATTGTTTTCAATCGACCTGATAAAACAAAAGAAACACTGAATGCTCTCAGACAAGTATATTTGATTGAACAATTTAATCTAATTGTTATTCGGCAGGAAGGATCTGACGAAGTCAAACAAATCATAGACGCAATATCGTGGATTGATACAACGCACCATGTTATTACCTATCACTCACAGAGTAGCGTGAAGTACCGTATCAATAATAATGTCCGAACGGGCCTCGAAATAGCTTTTGCTAACATTGACTGCGAATATACGGTTGTTGTTGAGGATGACATCTTACTTGGCTATGATTTTTTTAATTTTTGCGATGTCATGCACGCACGTTATGCCAACGACAAAAAGTTCAGGGCAATCAATGCCTTTTCAAAAGAGCCGAAGCAACGCGATATGCTTTGGTCATATGGAAAGTTCCGCTATGGTATCGGCAAAGGCTGGTCAGTCAGTCGTTCCGCGTGGAATACCTTATCAAAGTATTGGAAGCCTGGCGTTGATCAACATTTTGATTATTTGATAGAAGAGTGGACACTTCAAGGTTTTGTTGTGATGCCGTATTGCAGTCGTTCGCTTGATATTGGTTGGGGAGAGGGAAGCTCACACGGGCCAAAGGATGAGTTTGATGAGCATTGGGTTGCGATGAGAAAGAGCTGGGTTGGTAGCAACCCGTTTCCGATTGAGGATTATCAGTGTGTTGAACACTTGCCTTTTACATGGCGAAGTGACTGCGTGTCATATGAAAATAATTTTAGTCAGCTTTTAAAGCTGTATCGTTTAAAAATCAAAATTATATTAAAGAAGTTACTACGCCGGTAGCCGGGTAACTGAAATTAATTTTTTATTATGATAATGCCAACTTTTGTAAGTAATAAAAGTAAAAATAACGCTAACAGCCTCAGTAATAATGCCTATAGACCAGATATTGATGGGCTAAGAGCCATTGCAGTGTTGCTTGTTATAGGATTTCACGCATCACCTAATTGGATAAAAGGTGGTTTTATTGGTGTAGATATATTTTTTGTTATTTCAGGCTACTTAATAACAAAAAATATTGTAGGGGATTTGAGTAAAGATAAATTTGAATTTATTGATTTTTATTCAAGACGAGCGAGAAGAATATTTCCTGCACTAATTTTGGTTTTGTTATTTAGCGGGCTAATAGGTTGGTTGTATTTATTAGGCCCTGAGTTTAAACAACTAGGAAAACATATCGCAGGCGGCACAATCTTTATTGAAAATATTTTATATTTTAATGAGGTTGGGTATTTTGATGCGGATGCATACACAAAGCCTTTGTTAAATTTATGGTCATTAGGGATAGAGGAGCAATTTTATATTTTTTGGCCATTATTTTTGTGGATATGTTGGAGAAAAAATACAAATATATATATTTGTATTTTAATAATAACAATCATTTCGTTTGGTCTTAATATTTACGAAAAAACAAATCAACACGAGGGTTTATACTATTTACCGCAGACAAGATTCTGGGAGCTCGGAGCGGGGGCATTGTTAGCATGTTTTCAAAATAAAGAGTGGTTTGTAGATAAAAACTATAAAAAAATTAAATTCTTAAATTCTTTATCATTTGAAAGTATTAAAATAAATAACAAAATTATCAATAATAATATTATTTCATTGATTGGCGCTGCTTTAATAGCATTTGGTCTATTAATGATAAATACTAAAGTGATTTTTCCAGGATGGTGGGCGTTAGCGCCTGTTATGGGTACGGTTTTAATAATACAGTCTGGGAAGAATACTTTATTAAATGAGTACGTACTGTCAAATAAAGTACTAGTTTATATAGGTTTAATAAGTTTCCCTTTGTATCTTTGGCATTGGGTGCTTTTAAGTTTTGGAAAAATTATATATGTTGAGGGATTTACTTTTGCAACTAGGCTAATACTAGTTGGGATTTCATTTTTATTTGCTTGGCTGACATATCAATACATTGAAAAACCTATTAGATATGCACATAAGGTAAAGATAAGGATAGAAATAATTTATACAATTCTAGCGTTAGTATTTATTTTTGGAATTACAATATATTTAAATAATGGATTTCCTAATCGTAAATTTGCTAAAAATTACAGTCTATTAGTATCAGCATTTAACGATTGGAATTGGAAAGAAGGAATGTTGGAGAAATCTCTCAGTAATGGGAATACGTATAACGTAACAAATAATGAAGAAGTTAAAATTGCATTCATTGGAGACTCTCATGTACAACAATTCGGTCCAAGGATTGTAAAATTATTTAAAGAAGGGGGATTTAAAAATTCCGCTTTTTATACAATTCCTGGGTGCCCACCCATTCCTAACGTTTATGATGATAAACATCCACAATGCAGAAGTTTTATTTCAAATATAAATTTATTCTTAAACGAAAACCCTCAGGTTCAAAAAATAGTTATTGGAGCTTGTTGGAATTGCTACTTTGAAACTGAGGCTAGTGAAGTTACAAACTACAATAACTTTAATTATTATTATGAAGAAAACAACATAAGATATTATTTTAGAGATATATCAAAGGAAGGCGTTAAGCAATCAAAACTAGAACTTGAAAAGTATATTTCAGAATTATCAAAAAAGTATAAGGTATATTTATTATTAGATAATCCTATGAATGATTTATTCGATCCAAGAAAAATCATAGGTAATAGATTGAACTTAATAGACCTTGAATAGATTAAAAATCACATCCCTATTTCTGGAATACAGTTCAGTTTAAATAATGAATTGAAATTGATAGCAAAAAAATCAAGTGCCTATTACTTGGATCAATTGAAATATCTATGCCCTGATAATTTATGCATAAGATTATATAATGGCGGTATGCCAGTTTATAATGATGACTCGCACTTGAGGCCTGGATATGTAATAAATGAAGTAAAAATATTTGATGGAATTTATCCAAAACCATAGATTTTTGTTTAAAAATATCTTTTAAAGTGCGTTAATTCAATAAAATCGAAAACAAAAAATGAATAATATACGTGAAAGATACATATTTAATGTGGCTTTACTAGCTGTATTAATATTAGTAATAACTGAAATATTAAGCCTATACGGCTTGATTGATTCAAAAAATATACAGGCAATTTGGATAATAGTAATAATTTTTTGGATTATTAAAGAGTGTTTTTACATTAAAAAAAATAAAAATAACTTTGTAATTAAATCAAATTTAACTGATTTTAATAATCAAAAAATCTTATATATTTATTTAGGGTACATGGTCACTGTGCTGTTAATCACAGGGGTCTTAGCGTGGTACGCCCCCCCTAATACGTATGATTCAATGACTTATCATATGAGTCGTGTGATGCATTGGATTCAAAACAGATCTGTAGATTTTTACCCCACATCAATATTAAGGCAATTATTTTCAAGCCCATGGTCAGAGTATGCCATTCTTAATTTGCAGCTATTGAGCAATTCCGATAGATATGCAAATTATGTTCAATGGTTGAGCATGGTAAGTTCATTAATAGTTGTTTCAACTATAGCAAAACAGCTTGGAGCTACTCTAAAAGGCCAAATTTATTCGGCTGTTCTTTGTGCAGCTTTACCCATGGGAATATTGCAAAGTACTTCAACACAAACAGATTATGTTGTAGCACTTTGGATAGTTTGTTTTGTACATTATTGCTTAAGTATTAGAGTAAAAATCAATTTGATTAACGCTGTAGGGGCTGGAATTTCTCTTGGTTTAGCTCTTTTAACAAAACCAACTGCGTATATTTTTTGCTTTCCATTTTTAGTTTGGCTTATTGCATCAAAAATAAGATATTTAACTTATAAAAATATTTTTTTACTGATGCTAATACCCATTGCTGTAATTTTAATAAATAGTGGGCATTATTATAGGAATTATAAGTTAGTTGGTTCGCCATTAGGTCAAACAACAGAAACTGGAAATTATTCATATGCAAGCGAAATCATAACCCCCACGACCGTCATTTCAAATTTAGTGCGAAATATAGGATTGCATATTGAAACTGGCACATTTTTAGATAAAAAAATAGAAAAAGTAATTTCTAAAATACATGCATATATTGATATTGATAAAAATGATAGAAGAATATCGTGGCCAGAATATGAATTTAAGTTGCAGGGAATAATGAAACATGAGGATTATGCAGGAAATTATGTACACGTACTTTTGTTAGCGCTAGGCATTGCAGTATATTTTTTATTTCTATCACGCAAAAGAAAAATCACTTTGTATATCTTGTGTACTCTAAGCGGATTCATTATTTTTTGTGGATATTTAAGATGGCAACCATGGCACAGTCGTTTACATCTTCCACTATTTGTAATATTGACTCCTTTTATTGGTTATATCATTGAAAAATTACAAAATTATCAAATTAAAGATATTATATTAATCAGACTCCCTTTCTTTGCACAAAAATTACCAAAATTAACTAAAATATTCTCGAAATTAGAGTTAATCCAAGTTGGAAATATTATGCTCTGTGCAGCGATATATTGGTCAATATCATTTTTAATAACATCAGTAAATAAGCCATTTTTAGGTTCGAATAGTGTATTTAATATCTCGCGAGAAGATCAGTATTTCTCTGGAAATAATAAAATTCAAAATTCTTATAAGGATGCAGCTGATTACTTAAATAAGTCAGACTGTAAGTCAATTGGATTATTGGGGTTTGGAAATGATTGGGAGTATGCCTTATTGGTTTTAATTAATAAAAATTCAACTGAGAAAAAACAAATTAATCATATTGAAGTTACTAATCAATCAATAAAAACATATTCAGACAGTAAGATTAATTCTTTGTATTCAAATTTGTGTGCATTTATTGTCCCCGCATGGGCGACAACAAATCCCGTCCTCTTAGTAAATAGAAATTTTTATATAGTTTGGAAAAGTGATGCGCTAAAAATATATATGCCAAAATAAAAAAATATCATTTGCAACTGTAATTTTTATTAATCTTTAATAATGTAAATTTAGTATTTTTAAAAATTAAATCACCCCCTCCATTGGGTCCGAATTGATTGAATAGACTTTCAAAGTTAGTTTCTGGGGGATTAATTAAAAACAGAAATTTCGGTTTATACACATTAATAATTCTGCAGCGTGTCTCAGCGGAGGTGTTTAAATCAAAAAAACTAACCATATCATTTGTTCTAGATGTGACATCTTTTACAAGGGGAGCAGGAAGCATTGTTGCAATAACTTTCCCACTGAAGGCAGGAATGATCCACGAGGAATTTAAATCTGCAATGATGAGATCGTTCAGACCTGTATATTGTTTCAAAAAAGTATAATCTGAAAAAGTTATTTCATTAAAAATTGGACGACCAATTCTAAAGCTGTTTGCGATGGTTAATGCGCGCTGAGTTGATTCCTTTATCCAGGGAGCGTTAAATATAACCAATATAATTATAAAAATTAGTTGTGTAAATAAATAAATATTGCGATTAAAGTCTTTCAACTTTAACTCATACCTGATAATGAATATTGCAATAAAAATATTTACTATTATCAATATAAAAGATATAGATCTTCCATACGCATATTTTTGAAAAAAGTAACCATATAAGTAAATGCCAATCAAGATAGTTAATGAAAATAATAAAACTCGATTTTGTTTATCGAAAATAATATTTAATATAAACGGGATTAAAATTAATGATGTCCAAATCTTTTCTAAAATATTAGAATACAAATTAATGTTTAAAGCATGATATGTATTGCCACCTGAAAACATTAAATTAACAATTGAGAAAAATGGCCAAAAACTCGCAAATAAAAAAGTAAGAAAGAAAAGTAAAGTAAAGGTAATAAGTGAAGAGATTCTTTTATCTACAAGTGATTGCGCTAACAAACCGGTAAATAAAAAAATTGTGGTGAGTGGGTGAGATAATATTGAAAAAGTGGTAATTGCTAGCAATGGAAATAGTAGAACATTTCTAGATTGTTTCGTTCTTAAAAAGTTAAGATGAAATCCAATTAAAGAAAGTCCCATTACGAATGTAGATGGCAGTGGCATTACACTTAAGAAAATTTCGCTATTGAAAAAGCCGCTAAATTGCCACGTATTTTCGCCATGCAGAAATAATATTAATAGAACTGTATAAAAACAAATATCCTTCTTATTTTTATTATCAATGGTTGAAATAAATAAATATAATCCCGTAAAAAAAAGACAGTAATTAACAATACTAAACAATGCAAGACTTGTTATTTGGTCTAATCCCACCGCTAAACCAGACAGTGCAACTAAAAAGGTGTACGGATTTAAGAAAACATGGGGATCTGTCGTTAAAAACTGTGGGTGCCCAGGACTAAAGGGGTTATTCATGAAGGCTCGTATATCTGAGGCATGCTCCCAGAAATCATCAACCCAAATCCCATTCGTGGAATTAACTGTAATTTTGAATAGAAGAATGATAAAAAGCAAAGACAGCCTATTCTTGATCATATAATCAATAAATGATTGGCCCACGATTTTAAAACTAGGTAAAATATTCATTTAAAAGCTTTAAGATTAAACTGTTGTAATGATGATATTTAAAAAATGAATGTTTAATATAAATTAAAGTCCCTAGATTCACAGTCTACTGTTATTATTTATCTAACAATATATTCTCAGGGTGCAGCGTTTTTAATCGCAAAAATGATATGAATACATTTGAATCCGAAGCAATTGATTATCGCTCAGAGCGGCTTAAATATTGGAATGATATAAATGCATTTGCTCCCCGAGCTCAGTCAGCTTATTATCGAAGAAAACTAATATCAACCTATCGTCAATTAGTTCCAGAAAATTTAAGTATTCTAGAGTTAGGTTGTGGTCAAGGGGATCTTCTTTTTGCCTTAAATCCAAGTCATGGAGTAGGTGTTGATTTTTCAAAGTCAGCTATTGACCGAGCGATTTCGTTTCACCCACATTTAGAATTTATTCTTGCAGATGCTCAGAATGTTGAACTAGGTGAAAGATACTTTGATTATATTATCGTTTCGGAATTAGTAAACGATGTTTGGGATGTGCAAACTCTTCTTGAATCGTTAAAAAAATACTGTTCCCCTAGCACTCGCGTAATCTTCAATTTTTACAGCCATCTCTGGAATATCCCTCTCGCCATTGCTGGCAAGATAGGCGTGGCCTCTCCAAAATTAGCTCAAAATTGGTTGGCCCCTCAAGACATGAAAAATCTGCTTGAGATATCTGGCTTTCAGCCGCTAAGACATTGGACTGAAGTACTGATACCCATACGCATCCCTTTTATTTCAGATTTCTCAAACCGTTATTTAACCAAACTATTCCCCTTTCGCTATTTATCCATGGCCAACTTCATGGTTGCGCGACCGCTTTTAGTGCCAAAAGTGATCACGCCTAGTGTTTCTGTAATTGTTGCTGCACGCAATGAGTCTGGTCATATCAAAGAACTCATCGCGCGCATCCCAGAGATGGGGGCAGGAACAGAAATCATCTTTGTCGAAGGACATTCCTCTGACGACACGTATGAAGTGATTGAAAGAGAAATTGCAGCCCATACAAACAAACAATGTAAGTTGATCAAGCAACAAGGCAAAGGGAAGGGTGATGCGGTCAGAGCAGGTTTTGATCTTGCAAAAGGCGATGTGCTGATGATTTTGGACGCTGACATTACTGTACCTCCAGAAGATCTGCCTCGATTCTATGCGCTAATCGCAAATGGCGATGCAGAATTCGTTAATGGCGTTCGCTTAGTCTATCCAATGGAAGGTGATGCAATGCGTTTTGCAAATCTTATTGGAAATAAGTTTTTTTCCTGGGCGTTTAGTTGGCTACTGGGGCAATCAATTAGAGACACTCTGTGCGGAACAAAAGTACTTTGGCGTGAGGACTATAACCGGATTGCTGAAAATAGATCCTATTTTGGTGACTTTGATCCTTTTGGAGATTTTGATTTGCTTTTTGGTGCAGCTCGACTGAACCTCAAAATCCTTGAAGTTCCAATTCGTTATAGGGCTAGACGCTATGGAGAAACAAATATATCGCGCTGGAAGCACGGGTGGTTGTTGTTAAGGATGGTGGCATTCGCTGCGCGTCGTATTAAATTTATTTAATGAATATTCTGGTCAATAATTTCTTCGAGATCTTTTTTGAAATGCATCACTCCTTGTGGAGTCAAATGATAGGTATCCTCATAGAGCATGACTCCATCAATGATGCTGTGACATAACAATCCATCACATAATTTATCAGATGGAGAGTAAAGGCGTATACGCTCACTAGACAGGTTGTCGAAGACTTGATTGATGAATTGAGTTTTTTGCTCAAACTCTTGTTGAGATGTTGTGACTTCACCTTTAGATAGGCCGATCAAATCAACTACTCTTATTTGAGGATTTCTAGGAAGATCGGGCCAGCCCTTAACAACAATCACGTTGGCAACCGCCGACAATCGCTCAAGCGTATCAGGTAAATGAGTCATTAACACTTTTCTGGTGGAAGCCTGATTTGCAATTTCACTAGTTACATCCGTAAAAAATTCCTTATTGCCAAAGACGGACCAAGCCGCAGAAATCACAATTAAATCAGGCTTGAGTTGACGGATAAAATCAATAATCTCACCTTGAATAACACCGTCAGCACAATACTTTTTACTTGCTTCAAATGTAAAAAAGGTTTTGCGAGCCTGGATAATTGGTGGGCAAGAAAGATGTGAGAGACTCACAACTGCATAATTATTTTCTTTAGCAATTGTTGCAAAAACAGGAAGTAAAGACGCAACCGATGAATCACCCCAAAGCAGGATTGTCTTTTGTGGCTTTTTAGAAGCATAACGTTTGCAAAACTGTAGGGCAGGAGAGTTGATAGCTGTTTGATTAAACACCTCTTGACATGAAGTCTCAGGCGGAAAATAAATATTTAAAAATGGCGCTGTTTGCTCGCTCGCCTGGACCACTAGACGGCTTTTAATCCCTTGATTGTAAAACACCCAATAACCAACTGCGCTAAACAAAAACATTAATACTAAAAGCCAGGAAAAAATAAATGATCTATTGTTGTTACTTTGACGTAATGGTTTTTCTACAAAGACATATGTCATCCACGCTAATAAAAAAGATAAACTAACAATTAATAAACGTAAAAAAACTGTTGGTGTTTGATTTTCTATAATTCGAGTAAAAGACAAGAGTGGCCAATGCCAAAGGTAGAGTGGGTAGCTAATGAGACCGATTCCTACCATGACTCTATTCGAAAGAAAGATACGATTGATCCACCCTGATGGGCCTGCAAGTACAACGAGAGCGGCGCCTAAAACTGGCAAGAGCGCCCAAGCGCCTGGAAAAGCACGTTCTTTATCTATTAAAAATAAAGCACATATAATTAAAAAAATTCCAAGAAAAGATAAACTGTTCTGTGAGAATTGTGAAATTAATCTATTGTTTGCATAAGAGTTTCTTTGATGCCACAAGGCAATCAAAGACCCCATCAATAACTCCCAAAATCTAGTGAGTGGGGAGTAAAACGCAGCAGTAGGGTTAACCGTAGTTTGGTGTAAATTGAATACAAATGAAAGTAGACAAGTAACAATAATGAACCATTTGATGTTTAATTTCTTTTTCCAAAGGAATAATAAAAGCAAAGGCCAAAAAATATAAAACTGCTCTTCTATGCCTAAAGACCATAAATGCAGCAAAGGTTTTGTAACTACAGCATTATCAAAATATCCACTCTCACTCCATAAGACGAGATTTAACAAAAAACCAGCACTCGCTACTACATGCTTGCCTAACTGAGCATACTCGTCAGCTAGCAGGACTACCCATCCTACTGTTAAGCAGAAAGCTAAAACAATCAAAAGAGCTGGGAATATGCGACGAATTCGTCTTTCATAAAAGTGACGAAGACTAAAGGAATTTACAGAGAGCTCTGAAAAAATTATTCCAGAAATCAGATAGCCTGAAATTACAAAAAAAATATCAACACCTATAAAACCACCAGGCAATCGTCCTGGAAAAGCATGGTAGATCACTACTGCCAATACAGCTAAGGCACGTAATCCATCAATGTCTGCGCGATAAGCTTTGTATTCGTATTTACTTTGCATGAGCAAAATATCTGTTGTCAAGAAGCTTGCTAGTGTTCACAACACTAAACACACCTAACAAAATTAATAAAAAGAGCGTACAGAGTTGTTTTTTTAAATTGGCCGAAACGGTCAAGTCTGCAAATGCATAGGCCAGCATGATGACAGGAATCAAAAAATATCTTCCAACAACTCCATGCACAACCACAGCGGGATGCGGCGTCCATGTCACTAACAGGGCAAAATAAATCAATAATATCGACCCTACTGAACAAATCACAAGCAATAGCCTAGCCTCAAGGTGAATATGCAAATTACGGAAGGTCATCGAAAGTAATGTAATCAGTGCGGTCAATCCTAATAAGTAGATATACTCTTTCCCTACAAAAGGTGTATCAAGCCAACCCAACATGCCAAAAAAACTACTTAGATATGAGCGCCAAGTTTCTGCGCTACTCAATGTTGTCTTCAAAACAACAACAAACTCCAAAGGGTTATCTAAATACCAACTGACAATGACGGATGTAGGTGCCCCAAGCTTGACACGACCATCCACACTCGTTGATACAGCAATTATCTGCCAAATAATGACAACGAGAGCGGCAAGAATAGTTAGATAAAAGTAGCGCGGCTTGCGCATGAAGTATCCACAGCTAGCCACTAAAAGAATCAAAGAAAATTGCTGAACACGACTTGATGCCAATAGCAGCCATGCAATCATTAAAGTATAAAAAAGCCACTTTGCTGATTGCTCTTTGTTTTCTGTAATTTTTAAAAATGCAGAAATAAGAAAAATTGAAATTGCGGTTGCGATACCATCTAAGCTTGCTGAAGCAAGCTGAAATAAACTCATCGGGATGACAAGCAATGCCATGACGAGATAAGGTGGTTGATAAAGCTGAAATGAAAAGTGAAGAATCCCGCAGATCGCAAGTAACAATAGTGCCCTTGTGAGCTTATAGGTCGCATCAACCGACAGATTAAGATGCTCACCCATTAAAAGCCCTAGAGCATGTATGCTGTAAATGGCTGGGAAATAAAAAGCCATACCTGGAGCACGATTAAATTCTGTTGTCCCAGTCCATTCTATTTTCTTGGCAGCAGCCAGTTCAGACTCTGAAATTTTGCGATCAGGATTAAAAGGTATCGGTCTAAAGACATCCATGTACCGAGCGAGGCCAGAGTCAATGAAGCCACCCGACACTTCATCTTTGGGAACTTCAAGAACAATCACACCTTTACCAAATAAATAGGCTCTGGTGACATGCTCAAATTCATCTGGTGATTGGAAGGGAGGAATGAATGTAGATAAAAAATTACACACTACAAATAACAAAGCTACAAATATTATATTTTTACGGCTATTAGCTTTTGTTGTAGTGATCGCTGCATTTTTGTCAGTCATGAAATGCACTCATTCATTTCAAAAGCATATCTAAAAAAATAGGAACTTAATTGAGCATTGCTTCAAGCTGGGACACGCAGACTTCTTTAGAAAAATGCTGCTTCGCATATTGCTTCCCTGACAATCCTATACGATCAAACTCCGATTCTCGCGAAAGCAAATCTTTCATCGCGCTGACACACTCTTGCACATCAGCAGAGTTTGCTGAAACACCACAATTTGCATCCGATATCATCTGATGCGCATCACTTGTTGTATGAAGAAAGGCAGCCACTGGCAATCCAGCAGCCATGTGCCCTAATATTTTCCCCGGCACGACTGGGGTTTGATTCTGTGGGCTCAAACATACGAGCCCGATACTGCAGGCGCTGAGTAAATCTGGATAAATATCTCGTGAGATAAAACCCTCAAATCGCACATTTGCTAGCCCTTTTGTCTTTACAAGCGCTTGGAGCCTTTCCTTTTCTTTACCATCACCGACCAGTAAAAATAAAAGATTCGTGTTCTCTTGCATCTGCTCAGCAATCATTAAAATCAGATCAAGATACTGTGAAGGCCCCATCACACCAGCAAATACAGCAACATGCTTCTGATGAATCGCCCACTTTTGCTTAAAGTTTACTGTCGAATGTTCAGAGCTATGGTGTTCAACATCCACCCAATTATGTAGAAGCTTGAGTTTTGATTCGATCTTGTCTTGCTGCTCCAAAAGCATCTTTCGATTACCCTCGGAATGAACGGTGACGATGTCAGCAGTTTTATAGGCATACTTCTCTAATGCTTTAAAAAACTTAATTTGAGCATTACTGCGCAAAATACCAAGATCAATGGCGTTCTGGGGGAATAAGTCTTGGATATTCAAGATATTTCTCACCCCATATTTTCTAAGCCAACTTCCGACGAGCGCTAGAGGCAAAGGAGGGCTGTATACAACAACTGCGTCGGTCTTAATTTTGTAACGTCTAAGTTTGAGTAAAAACTGTAGTGGCATTAATAATTGAGATAATCCACGCACAATGTAATTGACGTTATGGTGAGGCAAGGTTTTGACTCGAATCACGTTAATCGCGTCTTCAATTTCAAACTCACTAAATTTTTTGTGTTCGATTGCCTGATCTAAATTGTATTCGGGCCAAGTAGTAATCACTGTGACGTCATGGCCTCGATGTTTAAGCTCTTGTGCAAGCTCAAGCATCAGATGAGAGGCGGAGCGAATCTCCGGTGGATACGAATCGGTAACAAGTAGTACTTTCACTTTGAACCAATGGTAATGATAGTTGCGGTTGCTAAAGCGCGCTCAATGGCAAAAATGACGTCCATTGTTTCGAAGGATTCATTTAATGAAACAACGGGTGATTCAGTTCCCTTTACGCAGTTCACAAAGTGCATCAGCTCTTGTGAATATCCCATTTCTTGTCCGCTGGTCTTAAAGCTTTCTGACCTACCGCCTTTATGAAACTCGCTTACCCGAAAATCTTTTGAAACAATCGTTTTCTCATCAAAAAATATTTCAGTCATTTCTCGGGAGTACGCTTTATCACCGGACGCAGAGTAAATCATAGAGCCGACAGAACCATCGCTCAGTTTAAAACTGATGGCGATATTGTCATTATTAACCGCACTTCGGTTATCGCCAGAAATCCTTTCTGCCGATACTCGCACAATAGATGCTTTTGCCAAGCATTGAATAAAATCAATAAAGTGAGACATTTCGCCCACGACGCGGCTTCGACCTTCATCTTCTGAGTGAACCCAGTGCGAGACAGGAATAAATCCTGTGTTAATGCGCATTTGTAAAACCAGCGGTCCTTGACGGTCAGCCAACCACTTTTGCATTTGCACTGCGTGCGGTGAAAATCTTCTGTTGTGCCCAACAAATACTAAAGGTAGTGAGGTAGCCTTGGATGCAGACTCGCGCAAATTCGTGAGCTCTTCAACGCTTACGCAAATTGGCTTTTCCAGAAATAGCGCTTTCCTTTTTTTTATTGCAGAAGTCACAAGCTGTGCATGTTGGCTGTGAGGTGTAAGCCCAATCACGGCATCTAACTCAGAATTTTCCCAGACACTATCCGTATCGGTAGATTGATTTAAAAATCCGAATTTACGTGCACTGTGCTCAACACTCGCTCCAGAACCTGTTACCAGGGTATGAAGGATAACGCCAGGCTGTGACTTTAGAGCAGGCAGGAGTAAAGCTTTTCCAAATAATCCAGCGCCAATCACACCAATTTGTATCTTGTCTGCGTTGCGAGGCATGACCTGCACTGGGGCTAATGTCATTGTTCGTGCAATGTGTGCTGTCTCTGGATAATTCAGCAATACGCCTATAGGCTGAATGAGGCTGCCTGCAACGAATTGTCCATATACACTCTCGGCCTCTTCGATGGCGAACCGATGTGTAATTAGGGACAACACATCCACTTTTTTGTCTGCAATTAAACGTAGAAATTCTTGCAAATTACGTTTTTGTGTCCAACGAACATCGCCAATCGGAAGATCAACACCTTCTATTTCATATATGGGGTCTAAGGATCCAGGGCCTGCTGCTCGTGAAACGACGAGTTCGATCTCTTTGAGCCACAGCTCATTTCTATCAGGATGAATATCTGCAGTGCCAACGATGACGATTCGCCCTTTGGTGCGACATAACTTAATCGACTGATCAACCAAGCTCCGATCTTTGCTCGCTGCAGTAATGATGACTGCATCAGCTCCATATCCTAAAGTTTTGTGATTAGAAATTTGCAATAAATCTTCTGCATTCGTCGTAACGTTCGCAAATCCTAATTGCTTGGCAAGTTCTACCTTGTCCAGCGCAGGATCTATCGCAAGCACTTCACAGCCGTAAGCGCGAAGAATTTGGATCGTCAATAAACCCAACAATCCTAGACCCATCACAACGACATGTGAACCGAATGTCAGATTGGCACTACGCACACCATGCAATGCGATGATGCCCAGCATTCCAAATGCCGCCTCATCATCCGTCACACCCTTGGGAATCTGTGCGGCCAGATTGACAGGGATTGAGACAAATTCAGCATGTGAAGCAAACCCCTGTCCTACACACGCCACTCTGTCGCCTGGAGAAAATTCGGTTGCAGCGGTTCCGCATTGCTCAACGACGCCAGCACTGCTGTACCCCAGAGGCGTAGGCGTATCTAGGCGTCCCATGGCCTCTTGCCATGTTTTAAGTAAGCCTTCTTTTTTGGCTTTATCCCAAGCACGACGAACGAGATCTGGCCGTGAGGCGGCCTTACCTAGCAACGATTTCCGGCCCAGTTCAATTGTTGAGCGTTCTGTGCCTAGACTGATGATCGAGTGACTGTTACGGACCAGAATACGTTTGCTGCCACACTGTGGCACTGGGACTTCACGCAGTGTGACTTCTCCAGTCTTGTAACTTTGGACAACCTGTTTCATTCGCGTTCAGCGTCTTGACGTAAAACATAATTTTTAACAGCAGAGGACATACCTGGAGGAAACTCTGCATCACGAGAAATATCTTCCCAATTATCCTTAAACCATTGAATGGTTGTTTTGAGACCATCTTCAAACGTTGTCTTAGGATCGTATCCAAGTAACTCTCGTGCGCGGTCAACGCTTGCAAGCAGTCTGGACTTTGTGTCCCATTTGCGTCGATCGGTGTAAAGCAGTCCTGCCTTATTACCCGTTAATTCATTAATCATCTCTGCCATCTGAACGATTTCCGTCTCTGTGGCGGATGCAATATTCATCTCAGCACCGATTGCCTCTTCAACAACACCGGCACGTAAAAGTGCATCAACAATATCCATGACATACGTAAAGTCACGCGTCATTTTTCCATCACCAGTAATTGGTAATGGCTGACCTTTCATTGCCCAATAAATAAAGTTGGGAATGACGTTGCGATACTGCCCAGGGACTTCGCCTGGTCCATATGAATTAAAAAAGCGAGTTTTTACAACAGGCAGGCCATAATGATGCCAATAAAAATTACAGTACAACTCCCCTGCCATCTTGGAGATTTGGTAAGGTGTCGTGAGGTGCATGGAAACAAAGTCTTCTTTTAGCGGAAGTGGCGCCTGTGCACCGTATATCGCACAGCCAGAGCCCGCGTATACAAATCTTTTGAGACCGCCTTGGAGTACAGCGTATTCCAGCATCTTGACCGTACCAAGCTGGCTCACCAATAAATCTTTTTCTGGATAATCTACGGAATTTTGATTGGCGAAAAAAGCGGCCAAATGAAAGATGTAATCAGGCTTTTCATGAAAAACCCTTTTTAAATCAATGTCATTAGTAATGCTGCCTTTTACAAACAAGACATTGGGCAGGTTAGGAATGCTCCACTGGTATGACGCGGATAAATCATCAAGAATGATTACCTTTGCGGCACCCGCGTGAGCGAGTGCTCGTGTCAAGTTGCTACCGATTGCACCAGCACCACCCGTGATTAAGATGGTTTTATCTTTATAAGATTCGTTAACGATCACTCTAAACATCCTAATTTACATTCACATAGCTAGATTGTAGCGATGTTTACATCGGAAACTACTAATCCTAAACCCTTTGACGCGAGCACTGCGGCGACTACTTAACGCTACAATTTGGGCACTTACAGTCTCGTACTTAATTACGCTCATACCATCTGCTGCAGTAACGGAATTCTTCGACCCTAACCATCTGCTAGTTTAAACAAATGTCACTTGCATACTTAAAAAAACTTAGTCAACCATACATTTGGAAGCGTATCTTCTACGAGCGCCTCTCTGAGCCAATTCATTTGAATATCATTGCGCTATTTGTTAGCCTTTTTGGTTCATATAGGACAAAAATTGACTTCGATCTGGTAATCAGGCCACAGCATGCATACTCTCTGTTAAGTGTCGCTGATCAAGCAAAAGCGCTTGGGTACGATCGAGTATCAATTTTCGAATTTGGCGTTGCCGCAGGTTCAGGATTGATTAATTTGCAAGAAATCGCAAAAAAAATAACAAAATCAACTGGCATTCATTTTGATATTTACGGTTTTGATACGGGTGCTGGCATGCCGCCGCCACAATCCTATAAAGACCATCCAGAGATATATCAAGCTGGCGACTTTCCGATGGATTTTGAGAAACTATCGCGCCTGCTAGATAACAACACAAAATTAGTTCTCGGACCTATTGCAGAGTCAATGAAGGCATTTCTCGAAAAAGATTTTTCTAAGGCACCAATAGGATTTGTTTCAATTGATGTGGACTACTACAGCTCTACCGTTGATGCTCTAAAACTATTAACGCACTCTGCAGATAATATGCTTCCTCAGGTCATGATTTATTTGGATGATCTGGAGTATCCCAGTCACAACTCATGGTGCGGAGAACAAGCTGCCATTCATGAGTTTACTGAGGAGCATCCAATGCGACCAATAGAAAAGCATCCTTTTCTCAGAAGTTACAGAATATTCAAAAATGCGCGATGGATTGACCACATGTATCAATGTCACGTTTTAGATCATGCAGTTCGCAATCAACTTACCCCAAGCCGCTCTAATATTGTATTGTCTAATCCATATTTATAAATAGATTCATCGGTTTAAAAAATAATGACCTAATCGAGTGGCAGGGATCTCGACCGTTCGAAATAATACATAGCCGATAAAAATGACTAACGGCGCTGTTAATCCGACAGCTACGACAAATCGTAATGTATTGTCTAAAGCCAGAAAGGCATGTTGATTAACTAGCCAATATACTATTGGTATAACAATCAATATATGGGATAAATAAACTGAATATGAGATATTGCCTAAAAATCTGAGTGGCTTAAGACTAAACAATTGGTTAAGAATAAACGACCTATTTAAAACTAGAATTATAAAAAGTGCATAACCCAAGATAACAGGTTTACTTAATGGAAGAATGCAAATCACACTCGCTAAAACTGTATATACATTAACCATTAAGCTAGGTTTTTCCAGCTGTCTATTGCGCAGCCAGACTGCGATCACCAGCCCCGCCATAAAAGCATTCAGCCGATAAACTATAAAACTAGGCTGGCCAAAATGTGCAATCGAACCTGGTGTTAAGTAATTTCCGAAAAGTGAGGGCGCATAAAAAGCAAGAACTGCTGTTAGTGCGGCTAGCAAAATGATATGAATTCGACCAAACATCAACAGCAGTGCTGGCATGATTAAATAAAACTGCATTTCCAGCGACAAACTCCAGTCAGGGAGTGGCGTTGATGACTCCATTCCAGGAACCGCCCCGAATGCAAAAGTGGTGTGCAAGAACAGCCATTTAAAATTGGAAAAGTCCCAAACGGTATGTGGGTTATAGCTACTTAAACCCTCCGCCCATGGGGGCGGAATCAACTTATGCGTTGCATCATGCATTTCTGCCAATACTGGCAAAAAACAAAAGCAAATGATGAGTAAGAAATAATAGAGTGGTGCGATGCGAAAAAAACGATTCGCATAAAAGGGGATCGCTATTTTGGTAAAACTAAAACTAAAAGTGTGCCTAAAACTGATAGCTGTTTTCCATGTATAAACCATTAGAAAACCTGACAAAATCATAAATAAGTCGACAGCCAGGGCATGCATGCCTAAAACATAGTTTTTAAAACCTACCGAATTAGCCAAATGCCCTAGGTAAACCCACATTGCAAGCAAGCCACGAAATCCATCCAGTGCCGATAAATGCGAGGGCATCTCAAGTTCATTTTTCTTATTATGACCAGTGTCTGATCTTTGAGTAATTGAGGATGGAGTGTTCATTAAAGAATGGCATGTAATCAAATTAAGTGCGTTACTACGTTCGTCTTCGCTTTAATCGATGAATGGGTCTGCGCGGGACAGAGGCAATATCGTAGCCAATAAAAGACAAAATAAGTTGCAAACCAATTAAGAGTGGCATCGCTGCGACCATGACCGTACCAGCCGATGCTGGTATGCCAACATCGGCTGATATTAACCATTGATAGCCACCGAATACAACACCAAAAAAGGTCAATAAAAATCCTAAAACAAGTTGAATAGAGGCGAGCGACAGGTCTCTCAGAAAATAGTTATAAAAAATTCTTTTACAGAAATTTTTAGTGTGTTTATACAGAAATTCGCCCATTATCTTGGATATTTTAAGATGGCTAGTTTCCTCGCCATACTTTGCATCCATTGGAACGTCAACGACCATGGCCCGAAGCGTATTTAGCCGAAATAACATATCAGTTTCAAAGAAATAACGTTTGCTAATTTTATGAAATGGAAGATGCTTACAGGCGTCTGCATGTATCGCGGTATACCCATTGGTGGGATCGAATAAATTCCAGTAGCCAGAGGATAACTTTGTAAGTAAGGACAAAACGGCATTGCCGAAAATTCTTACTCTAGGCATTGATCGGATCTTCTCCAAATCATAAAAGCGATTTCCCTTGGTGTAGTCGGCTTCACCAGAGATAATCGGCGCAATAAAATCCGGAATAAGTGCAGGATCCATCTGCCCGTCACCGTCAACCTTGATAATGATGTCTGCTTTATCTGCAAGTGCAGCCTGGTATCCGGCCATCACTGCGCCACCCACACCTTGATTGACTGGCTGATATAAAACGCGAACTCGAGGGTCGGTAATGAATGTCTCTACATACTTACCTGTTTCATCCGGGCAGGCATCATCCACTACGTAGATACCCCATACTGATTCAGGTATGCCATGAATGACTTCGCTGATATGCTGAGTAACCCGATAGGCAGGTATCACGACAGCCACTCGCCATTCGTCTTTATTCTCGAACACTAAACCTGACTCCAAGTCGTGGCGCTACTGCCTGTAAACGCCAGTTCAATTTAAGTAACTTAATAAATCAGAAAAAACTTAAAGGCCCATTATCTATTACATTAATAGATCTGTACATTTAAGAGCTTCTTCATGTTAGACAAAGCATGCCCGGTTTGCAAATCAGTCATGACAGCTGGCAATGAGCCTTGGCATTTTGTATGCAAGCGTTGTCATTATGAAATGGCAACACTCCTGCCGACCATCAATAAAACAGACCTGCACCGTCCGCTGGATGAGCTCTCGCGGGAGTCTGGTCTACGCACAGTAAGAAATATCAATTTCAAGACACTGTTGAATAGAATCTGCACGTTTACTTCTAACCATCACAAATTACTTGATGTGGGCTGCGCGCACGGCTGGTTTCTTGAGTTGGCCAAGAATCATTTCGATGTGCTTGGCATTGAACCTGATCAAACAATATTTAAACAAACTTTAAAGCTCGGCTTACCTATTAGGATGGGTTATTTTCCACAGATTTTAAGTACAGACGAAAAATTTGACGTCATTGTTTTTAATGATGTGATTGAACATATCCCAGATATTCAGTCAGTATTGTCTGCTTGCAATGACCATCTAAAGGATGATGGGTTGCTTGTATTAAATCTACCTGATAGCAATGGAGTGTTCTATCGCCTTTCAAAAATATTCAATTTCATCGGCATGAAAGGATTTTTCGAAAGAATGTGGCAAGTGGGGATGCCCTCACCACATATCCATTACTTTAATCAAAAAAACCTAGGGATTCTTCTTGCGAGCCAAGGCTTCGAAGTCAAAGACAAAGGTCGCCTAGAAACACTCAGCCTCGATGGTTTATATACGAGACTGACCTATGCGAATAAAAAAACAAGACCCATAGTCACAAGCTTAATCTATTGCCTAATCTTCATTGCCATGCCACTGCTGAAAATTCTGCCAAGTGACATCGCGTATGTCATTACACAAAAAAAGAAATAAACTCAATTTACTCAAGGCGGCTAAATGATTCAATTTTGCCATCAGTTCGGATTATCCTAAAAAGACTGGGTGATCCGTTTTTAGTACTATCTTTATCAAATAACGTGCCGCCAGATTGCCAAAGTTTTTCATCGCCACGATAAACCGCTATATATTGGTACCCATCTAAGAGACTTGGTAGATTGACATCACAAGACCAAACATCACCTTCAAAATATTTTTTTCCAATACTCCAACACCAAGACATCGAGCTTGTGTAGGGAAGCATGGCGTAATAAAACATGATTCTTTCTAAGCCATTAGAATTTTGCGCAATAAAATACACTTTTTCATTGGGTTGAATATACTTTTTGACTTTGTCAGCAAATGACTCCGTCCTTTGACGAAGCTGATAAGCTTCGCCGCCAGCCTCAATCACTTTAACTTCTTTAAAAAATACGCTTGGGACGAGTAAACATATAAACAATCCAACTGCAGCGTGTACAGTCACCAAGGACTTTGTTTTCAGTTCATCCATAGCACTGCACAGAAAAGCAAAAAGCAATAACATCCAAGCAAGGATATAACTAGAAAAATACCTTTCAAAGGATGCGAGTCTAATGCCTTCATACTCTGTAAAAAAAACAAGATAACTCAAAAAAAGTGAGGCAAGATAACCCAAGGCACCTACAAAAATTATCGATAGTGTAAAAACAAGTTTTGTTCGCAATATCCTGGGTTTAATTAAAACGACAGCCACACTTAAAAGAATAAAAATAATAAATAAAAACACTAAGGAAGGGCTAGCAATCGACCAACGATCTGTGATGCTTAAAAACCCAGGCTTAAAAACCCTAGTGAAAAATTCACTCGTTGTGAGGGATAAGCGCTTACTTAAAGCAGGTTCAGTAAAAATACTGAAATTTGGAATCACTACATCTCGCGTTGCTTGGATTGTTGCGACATACCAAGACCATGACTTTAAAACACCTATAGTCGCTGTAAAGCCGAGTAACGAGACGATCGTCGGGTAAAGTAATCTAGCTTTAAATGACTTGTCTAAGGATTGGTGTTCAAGAAAATAAGAAACATAGAAAACACCGAATGCAACAAGGGCTAACAGTATGGCTATTTCTTTGATTAATGCTAAGGCAGCAATGGAAATAAAAAATATCACTGCCGTAGTTATTTTCTTATTCTGATCATAGGCTAAAGCTAAACAGGCAGCAAAACATGCCCCCAACAATTGATCAGAATAAATTGTTGAATAACTATAATTAAAAAAATACAAAAATGATGTTGCGATAATGAAAGTGAAAGAGACATTTAGTGGTCCCCTCACAATTGAGCCGACTACACAAAGAATCGAAGACAAAACCCAAAACGTTTGTGCAAATAACACATTTTTTTCAGACCAAAATGTTTGTTTGACAAAGTAGTACTGAAATAACTGTTGAATGGGAGGATAAGATTTCAAAAAAATGGGGGAGTCGCTTTTGAACAATGCATTTGTTTCATATATTATTTTTGTACTGCTTGCCCAAAAAGAAAACTCATCCCATATTAAGAATTTAAAATCCTTAGCAACAGCAATATAAAAAATAATAAATGGAACAACAATCAGCACATCAGAATAGGGAATGTTTAAAGATTTTGGATTCTTTGCAGTTCTAATAATTTGTAAAATTGCTAAAAAGCATCCCAATGATGTGACAAATATCAAACCAAGGGAAAGCAAATCAAATAGTGCAAAAAAGAAGAGAACCAAGCTTACGGAACAGCAAAATATAAAAGGTGCTTTATAGCGACCAATTTCTGCTTGTTGACTAATGAAACTTATTAGTCCGAAACTAGATAAAAAGAGAAGAAAAGTTGACATAGTGAATTCGTTGGTTTCAGGTCCGAAGTGCAACTTTGATTATGTAGTTGTTTTGGTTAGGTGAGTTTCTGGAGTCTAATGCAGTGCGTTGTGTGACATGAATGTCTTGCATGACGTCACCCGCGACAAGCCTCCCCTGTAGAACAAATATATTGGGCAAGAAAAGTAGCACCTTGCATATTACCTGTCGCAGCGACAGGGTCATAGCGCCCTAGCTCAAGCAGTTTGCGCATCTCATCTACAAAGTCACCGCGATGCAAAACTTCGGTTGATATCTCAGTGCAATGAGCAACGACCTCAAGCCAGTCTGTTAGTGCTTTTGCTTCGGGCCAATCGCGACGTTCAACATACAAAACAGGGACACCAGCGGCAGCCGCTTCGACAAACATGCCATAACCAGGCTTGGTTAGGATTAAGTCGACGGAGGAAACTAAATCAGAGTAGCTCAGGCCGGTTTGGGTTTCTGAAATGACGTGTGGATGCTTAGATATTTGTGCAATTTTACCTGCCACTATGTAGTGAATCGGCTTGCCAAGCATATGAGTTGACCATTCATCGAGCTCGAGGTCGAAGGGCATCCCTCCCATTCCGACCAAAACAAACCAGACATCTCCGGTTACCTGTGTGTTAAAAGCTAGTGCTTCTCTGCGCATGATGCCCGGTGTGCAGACGGGGCCGATTGCACGCGTATTGGTGAGCGTTAGAATCGGCATACTAGGTGTAGGCAACAAGAAGCAGTCAGCCTGCTGATAAATCCCGCGTATCTCACGCACAATCTCTGCTCCCACGCGCGCAAGCTCTGGCGAAATAGCACGTGATGAAGCAGTATTTTCAAGAGCATTAGAAGTCGCCAGCAAAAGCGCATGCTCAAGAACATCGGCCCAGTTCAACGAGCAAAGCGCAACAGAAGGAATACCTACTTTTTTGGCAGCTGCGAGCGTTAAATAAGGAACGTCTGCCAAGACAAGATCGATCTTTTGTTCAAGCAGTTCCTCGGATAGGTGCTCAATCCTTTCGGGCATGGAGGCATGAAACTTTTGATAAGCAAGCAAGCTGGCGCTAAGATCGACCGTCAGTGCATCTCGCATCACCATGCCAAAGTCATCGGCGACGGGTTGTAAAACGTTGGGGTTGAGTATTCGCTTTTGAATTTGGTCGGCAGGAAAGGTTGCGCGAATAGTAAGACGTAAATTCGGGATCAGTTCGCGCAATTGATTGATGACGGGCGCTGCTTGCGATAGATGACCAAAGCCATGAGAGGATAAGGTAACTAAAAGATGGGGGCGGCGGGGTGATGACAAGATAAATGCGCCTAAACGTACTGCTTGCCCAGCCATTGACGATATTCCCCGCTGGTGACGCCTTCCACCCATTCGGGGTTGTCTAGATACCACTCCACCGTTTTTTTAATCCCGGTTGTAAATGTCTCTTGTGGCTTCCAGCCCAGTTCGCTTTCAATTTTTCTTGCATCGATCGCGTAGCGGCGATCATGTCCGGGACGATCTTTGACGTAGGTGATCTGCTCGGCGTATTTTTTACCATCCGCGCGAGGGCGCAGCGCATCAAGATGGGTACAAATTGTTTTGACGACATCGATATTGGCCATCTCGTTCCAGCCGCCAATGTTGTATGTTTCACCAACGCGACCTGCTTCCAGAACCCGTTCGATCGCGCGGCAGTGATCTTGCACAAATAACCAGTCACGAATTTGTTGTCCATCGCCATAAATCGGTAAGGGCTTGTCGTTTAGCGCATTCAGAATCACAAGCGGAATCAGCTTCTCGGGGAAGTGATAGGGCCCATAGTTGTTGCTGCAGTTGGTCGTCAGGACCGGCAGCCCATACGTATGATGCCAGGCGCGAACTAGATGATCGGACGATGCCTTGCTGGCGGCATACGGACTATTAGGCTCGTAAGGGTTCGTCTCATTAAAGGGAGGATCTTGAGTTCCTAGTGTGCCGTAGACTTCATCGGTCGACACATGCAGAAAGCGAAAGCTCGCCTGGTTCAGGTCCTCGCTGCTATCTGCGGCGGGTAGGGTGTACCAATAGGCGCGGACACACTCCAACAAGTTGAACGTACCGATCACATTGGTCTGGATAAATTCACCAGGCCCTAGAATGGAGCGGTCAACGTGGGACTCTGCAGCAAAATTGAGCACGGCGCGAGGTTTGTATGTCGAGAGCAAGTCAGAGACGAGTGTTTGATCGCCGATATCGCCCTGCACAAAGATATGACGCTTGTCGTGTGCCAGCGAGGATAGGTTGTCGACATTGCCGGCATAGGTCAGCTTGTCCAGATTAACGATAGGCTCGTCATGGCTTGAAAGCCAGGTGTGGACAAAATTACTGCCAATAAAGCCTGCGCAGCCGGTGACAAGAATCATGTCGTGTACTCAAAAGGTCAATGGATGGCCAAATTGTAGGGCATGAGGCGGGGGCTTGAGTCGGAGATTTGTTACTCTTTAACGCTATGAATGCACCGATCCAGACACTTGAGCAGTTCAGAGAGGAATCCCGAGCGGGGCGCTTGGCGGGCAGGACTCAACTAAAGTTGTCCTGCAACCTAAAAGACTTCCCTCCCGAAATCTTCGACCTAGCCGACACCCTAGAAATCCTGGACCTCTCAGGCAACGCCTTATCCTCTCTCCCCGATCGTCTGCCCGAGCTACGCAAATTAAAAATCCTGTTTTGCTCTGATAACCACTTTACCGAGCTGCCTCGCGTACTGGGTCAATGTAAAGCCTTGAGCATGATCGGGTTTAGAAGCAACAACATCCGCCATTTTTCGCCTGAGGCTTTACCGCCCTTGCTGCGCTGGCTGATCCTGACCGGCAACCAGCTTGCTGAATTGCCGTCAGAGCTTGGTCATCGCCCGCATCTGCAAAAACTAATGGTGGCGGGTAATCGCTTGCAGACGCTGCCTAAAGAACTGGGCAACTGTAAAAATCTGGAGCTGATCCGAATCGCAGCAAATAGGTTTGAAGCCTTGCCTGAGGTCTTGTTTCAATTGCCGCGCTTGGCTTGGCTGAGTTATTCCGGCAATCCCTTTTGTTCAAGCGATGAGCAAACCGCCTTGCAAGATACGCCGGTCAAACCCATCCCTTGGTCTTCTTTGTCGTTGCAACAAAAGCTTGGCGAAGGCGCCTCGGGTGTGATTTATCAAGCGTCCTGGCAAGCTGATCACTCGATCTCGGTCGCAGTCAAAGTATTCAAAGGTGAGCTCACGAGCGATGGCCTGCCGATCAGCGAAATGGCGGCTTGCATGCGGGCCGGCAGCCATTCAAACTTGATCACCGTGCTCGGCAAGATAGAGGGACATCCCGAAAACGCGAATGGTTTGGTGATGTCATTAGTCGAGGCAAACTATCGCAATTTGGCCGGCCCACCAAGTTTTTCCTCTTGTACGCGCGATGTGTACGCAGACAACTTGCGCTTGAGCCTTTCTGAGGTCCTGAGCATCGCCTCCGGTATCGCCAGTGTTGCTCAGCAAGTGCACGCAAAGGGCATCATGCACGGTGATTTGTACGCGCACAACATCCTGTTGGGCCAAAATGGACATGCCTTGCTAGGTGATTTTGGTGCGGCGTGTTTTAAGCCTACCGATGCTGCGTACAGTCTCGCGCTTGAAAAGATCGAAGTGCGTGCCTTTGGCTATTTGCTTGAAGAATTGCTTGAGCGCTGCGAGGGTGAGGCAACGACGGGGGCGACCTTGACGAACATTACGACCCTGACCCGTTTAACTGCCTTGCGTGATGTTTGCCTGCACACAGACGCCACCCAACGACCTGTTTTTACAGAGGTCGTGGCAAGAATCCAGTCAGTATAAGAAACGTGCGGTGAAGCGGATTGCAGCCTAAACCATGTCAAAGACATGGTCATTAAAACGGCTTGATCATTTTCTTGTAAGATGTCCAACATCTAAAAATCGCAATCAAAATTGCACTCGTCTGCACCGGAGACCTCAATGCCCAAGCTACCCCTCAGCCGCTTCACAGTGCTGGATCTGACGCGCGTGCGCTCAGGTCCCGCTGCGGTCCGTCAACTCGGAGACTGGGGTGCCAATGTCATCAAGATCGAAGAGCCGGGCGATATGCCGGACGACAAGCCGGGCGGCTCAGCGCAGTTTGCGGACTACCAAAATACGCACCGTAACAAACGCAGCATCACCATTAACTTAAAGCATCCCAAGGGCAAGGCTTTGTTCATGGAGATGGTCAAGCAGGCGGATGTGGTGATTGAAAACTATCGCCCCGACGTGAAATTTAAGCTCGGGATCGACTACGAGTCACTGCGCAAGGTCAATCCACGCATTATTCTCGCCAGCGTCTCTGGCTTTGGCCAAGATGGTCCGTACAAGGATCGTCCCGGCCTGGATCAGATCGCACAGGGCATTGGCGGCATCATGTCGGTGACAGGTGAGCCCGGTCGTGGTCCGATGCGTGCCGGCATTCCGGTGGCGGATCTGACCTCGGGATTATTTTGTGCCATCGGGACCTTAGTCGCGCTGCTCGAGCGCGAGGAGTCCGGCGAAGGCCAGTGGGTACAGTCCTCGCTCTTGCAGGCTCAGGTCTGGATGATGGATTTTCAGATCATGCGTTGGCTGATGAACAAGGAAATCCCGGGACAGAGTGGCAACGACCATCCCACCAGCTCGCCAACAGGGGTGTATACGACTTCGGATGGCTATATCAATATCGCCGCCATGGGTACGGAAATGTACGTGCGTCTGGCTAATGTGCTGGGCTTGCCAGAGCTGATCGAAGATCCTCGGTTTAAGACCCTCCAGCTGCGCGCCAAGAATCGCCCTGAGCTCAACGCTGCCATTAATGCGCGGACGAAACAGGAAAACACGGAATTTTGGATTGATTTGCTCAACAAGGAAGGCGTGCCTTGTGGTCCGATCAAGAATGTTCAGCAAACCATGGAAGATCCACAAGTCGTGCATCTAGGGATGGCTAAAAAGCTCCAGCATCCGAAGCTTGGCGAAATTAGTGTAGTGGGTCAGCCCGTCATCATGAGCCGCTCTAAACGAGAGGTGTTTGTGGCAGCCCCAGATCGTGGCGAGCACAACAAAGAAGTGTTCGCCGAGTTTGGCATTAGTGCGGCTCACATCGAAGAGCTCGCCCGTGAAGGTGCAATTTAAGTTGGATAAGCCAGGCATCACAACAACGGTCTACACGGCCCGCAGGCAACAGACGACCAGTCGTCGGGGTGCAAGCGCCAAGGTAGCCTCGGTCGTATCCTCTTCAACGGCTTCGGCGTTTGATAGTCTGGGACGCCCAGAAAATCTCCCGGACGAGATTGCCCAGCAATTACGTACCCGCATTTTGAACGAAAGCTTGGCTCCCGGTCAGCGTTTGCCGACCGAGCAAGAGCTCGGCGCGCAGTTTGGCGTCAGTCGCAATGTGGTGCGCGAAGCCATCGCACGACTCAAGCTCACGGGTTTGGTCGAGACGCGTCATGGGGTGGGTACCTTTGTCTGTGCGGATATTGCACTACGTCCGTTTGAAGTGTCGCATGATGATTTGCTGGACTTGTCACAGCTGATCCATGTGCATCAGCTGCGGATTGAGATCGAGTCAGGGGCGGCAGCCTTGGCGGCAACGCATCGCACTGCGGCGCAGCTCGAATCACTTCGCCAGTCGCTCAAGCGTCTGGAGCAACATGCAGAGGATTGGGAGGCAGCAGCGCACACGTCGGTAGATTTTCATCTGGCGGTTGCACATTGCGCCAACAACCCTTACTTTGTGCGCATCATGGGTCACTTGAGTCATGTGATCCATCACGCTGTGCGCACGTTTAGATTTAGAACGATTGGCACGACCCGCGTGGAAGAAATTGAGAACGAGCACGAGATCATTGTCGAGGCAATCGCTCGGCGTGACTCGGCAGGCGCTCGCCTCGCCATGCGGACACATTTAGAAACCGCTATGGCACGTTATCGAACATTACTTGGAGACCTTTAAAAATGACGACTACCAGATTGTTGCAAGGCGAAATCACAGACAGCTTGATCATCGAGAAAAGAGGGGCTGTGGGTTGGATTACGTTTAATGATCCAGCAAAACACAACGCGATGTCCTACGACATGTGGGCGGCTTTGCCCGGCATCATCAAGATGTTTGAAAACGATGACGACATCCGCGCAGTCGTCTTGACGGGCGCAGGCGGCAAGTCCTTTGTCAGCGGCGCTAACATTTCTCAGTTTGAAAAACTGCGTACTGCTGCAGATGCGGTTGCTGAGTATGAGCGCGTCGGCGAAGAAGCCCAGGGCTCGATCTATAACTGCTCCAAGCCAGTGATTGGTCGTATTGACGGCTATTGCATCGGTGGCGGTTTGAACTTGTCTTTGTGTTGCGATATCCGTATCGCTTCAGATGCCAGCTCGTTCGCGATCCCCGCCGGTCGTCTGGGTCTGGGCTATCGCCTGACTGCGATCCGCAATCTGGTCAGCACCGTCGGTGCGCCACAGGCACTGGACATTATGTTGTCTGCACAGCGCTTTACTGCACAAGAAGCTAAAGCCAAAGGCCTGATTCAGCACCTCGTGCCAGTCGCTGAGCTGGACAAGGCAGTGGATGACTATCTGGCTAAAGTCGTCGCAAACGCACCGATCACGCTGCGCGCCGGTAAAAAAGCGATTCGCGAATTTCAGAAAGTGCCCCCACACGTCGACGTTGAAGGCATCAAGCAGATGGTCTTGGCATGTTTCGCCAGCGACGACTATCAGGAAGGCAAGCGTGCATTTGCTGAGAAGCGTGCGCCGGTGTTCCGCAACAAGTAATACTGCTATGTGTCTCTAACGAGAGTTAGAAGAGTCACTAAATACTTCAATAAGATGTAACCCATTGTATCACACAAGGTGTGATACAATGGGTTTGTCTTTGAGGTAGCTTGGTTTGCGAGTTTTTAAAAATGCGTGGTTCGAGCGTTTCGCTCGAAAAGAGAAGATCTCGGCTGAATCCCTTTTGGATGCTGTGGAGCGTGCGGAAAAAGGTTTGATTGATGCAGACCTTGGCGGCGGAGTAATAAAGCAGCGAATTGCGCGTCCTGGTGCTGGTAAGTCTGGCGGCTACCGCAGTATTGTGATTTACAGGCAGGGCAAAAAGGCATTTTTTGTCTTCGGTTTCCCCAAAAGCAACCTTGGCAACATCCGTGATGATGAGGTGGAGCAGTTCAAGAATGCTGCAAAGTCAATCCTAGCGCTGTCAGACAACCAAATTCGAAAATTGATTGAAAGCGGTCAATTTGAAGAGGTAACGACAAATGGTTAAAAAATATCGTAGTGAAGCTTTCGCCGCCGTCCATGAAACGATGGAGGCCTTGCACGAAATCGATGCAATTGACAAGCAGACGATGCGCGAGTTTGATGAGGCATGCTTATCGCCAGTGCATGCCCTCGCTCCAGACGAGATAAAGGCCATCCGAATGCGCGAGCATATTTCACAGCCTGTTTTTGCGCGGTATCTCAATGTTTCAAGAAACCTTGTCTCAGACTGGGAACGCGGCGTTAAAAAGCCAGGTGGCCCTGCCTTACGATTGCTCACGGTGATCCAGAAAAAAGGGCTTGAGGCCATCGCATGACATTTAGTTGCACCCAATATTTCAACTGCACTGTAATCGGTGCTTCTAAAGAGCTCTAATGGTTTTAGATCTGTGGCATCAGCTGTTCCCTTCGATCCCTATTTTTATTTTGATGTGTATGACGGTGTTGTTGGCCGGGACCATCCGTTCTTTTACGGGATTTGGCGGCGGGCTGGTACTCGCGCCATTTTTCAGTTTCTTTATGTCACCCGCCGATCTGGTTGTGGTGGTGTTGTTACTCAATTTTGTAACGTCGGTGCAGTCGCTCCCTGAGACATGGAAGACCACGCCTTGGCCAGTGGTCTGGTCCTTGATCGTACCCTCCTTGGTCGGCGTGCCGCTTGGAGTCTGGTTGATCGAGGTGCTCGACCCTATGATGATTCGCCGTGTGATTGGTTGCACGGTGGCGATTTTGGCTGCGATCATGCTGGTGGGCTGGACCTATAACGGCCCGCGTGGTCGCTTGCAGGCATGGTTTGTGGGCGTGACCTCGGGCGCCTTGACAGCGTTGGCAGGCGTTGGAGGCCCTCCCTTAGTCGTGTATCTGCTGAGTGACAAGTCCCTCAGCCCTCAGGTCGTGCGTGCATTTTTTATGATGTTTTTTGCCATCGCCCAAATCGCAACGCTCACCTTCTTTGTCTTTAAAGACTTGGTCAACTTTTCTCAGATTGTGTATACGGTCTCGTTTATCCCGGTCTATATCGTCTCGACTCTGCTAGGGACGTACTTGTTTCACAAGGCTTTAAAGAGCAGTGCGCATTTGATTAGACGGCTCTCGTTGTGGTTTTTATTGGTGGTGGGAGTGGCGACGCTGGCGGTGTGATGGTGCATAATTCATCCGTCATGAAACACAAAATCCTCTTAATTGGTGGCAATGGTCAGGTCGGTCATGCCCTAAAAACCTCCCTGGAATCACTCGGCGAGGTGATAGTTTGCACCCGCACGGAGTTAGATCTAAGTTTGGCAGGAGTTGGCTCTGTTGCCCACTGTCCAATTTCAGCACTTTTCTCTCGCGTCAAACCAAGCATTATCGTCAACGGAACGGCCTACACCGCTGTCGATCGCGCCGAAACTGAGACTGAGCTCGCACATACGATCAATGCTGTCGCGCCTGGGCTACTTGCCAAGGCCGCGCATGCAGTGGGGGCGTGCATGGTGCATTACTCCACGGATTATGTGTATGCCGGGACGAAAAAGTCACCCTATATTGAGACGGACGAGACGCAGCCATTGTCTGCGTATGGCCGTAGCAAGCTCGCGGGTGAGCGTGCCGTTGCTGAGGCCTGTCCCCGGCATTTGATCTTCCGAACAAGCTGGGTCGTTGGCGCACATGGCGGTAATTTTTTAAAGACCATGCTCAAGCTTGCGCAAGAACGCGACGCGTTGAGAGTAGTGGCCGATCAGGTTGGCGCGCCTACCGCAGCGGTTTTAATTGCCGAAACAACGACGCAGATTTTGAATGTGATGGCAGCACAATCCGCAGACGATCCGCGCTGGGGTGTCTATCACCTGACAGCGGGTGGGGTGACCAATTGGCATGTCTATGCGAGCTATGTGATTGCGCAGGCGCGCGCTGCGGGTTGGCCGATCAAGGTCGCGGATGAAGCGATTGCGGCGATTCGTACTGAGGATTATCCGGTCGCAGCGACTCGACCGATGAATTCTTGTTTGGATACCACCAAGATACGTGCGGTGTTTGGTGTGAGTTTGCCAGATTGGCGGGTGGGCGTGGATGGAGTGTTGGCGGCGCTAAAGCGAAGTGAGTAAGTTTAAGTTTTAGGTTTCAGGTTTCTAAAATTGACTTTTCCTAGAAAGATTGATATCTTTTAGATATCTAATAATGTTGTATAAAAAGTTCGGAGAAACTCTATGAAAACAACAGCTTCTCAAATTGCTTTTAGGTATCGCACTCAAGACAGCGCAACGGGGGTTACTCGTGCGACAGCCAAACGTTTGGCTGAAACCTTGGGTGTGGACGAAACACAGGTAATTCACATGGCCCTTCACGAACTTGCAACTAAATTTTTACCTCAATACGAAGCTGACGAGGGAGCATTAACCAAAACTCAGCTGAACCAGATAAAAAAATCTGCGCCAAAACCCAAGGGCGGAAAAGTTCTTACCAGCTTGTTCGATTTGGAAAGTTTGTAATGCGTTGGTGGTCAGCGCCGACTGCAGGGGAGATTGTTTGGTGTCACTTCCCCGATGCCATTAACCATAAACCAAAAGCAAGACCAAGTCTGATCATTACAACAAAAGAAGATGATCTTGGACAGATATACGTAACGGTTGCTTATGGAACAAGCCAAAAGTTAAATAGACTTTTTAGTGGCGAGTTTCAAATTACCAAAGCTGAACATCCCGCGGCATATATAAGTGCTGGCCTGAGCTACGATACAAAATTTGATTTTCGAAATACCCTTGAATTGCCGTTTAACGATGTCTATTTTTCCGTGCCGGCAATGGCTCCATTTGGTCAAAACCCTCAGCTAGGCATTCTGCACCCAAGCATGACTAGGATTGCGGCAGCAGCTTTTTCTGCAGCAAGAAAAAACCTAACCATTTAATGGTGCTAAGCATATGAAAAATAGACATTCAGGTAGTAGTCTTGATGAGTGGCTTAAAGATGAGGGGTTACTTGAAGATGTATCAGCTGAAGCAATGAGGCGCGTCTTTATTTGGAAAAAGGTTCGACCAGTTAAAAGCGATAGATCAATCAATACTCAATGGCTGAATGCACTCAGTCTAAAAGGCAGCCAGACTAGCCCCCATGACCACTAAAATCCTCATCGTTCGCACTTCCTCGCTTGGCGACTTGATCCATATGTTGCCTGCGATCTCTGACATCGCGCGGCATGTGCCGGATGCCCAGATCGACTGGTTGGTGGAGGATAGTTTTGCGCAGATTCCTGCGTGGCATCCTGCTGTCAACGAGGTGATTCGCGTGGCGCATCGGCGTTGGCGCAAATCCTGGTGGTCTGCCGAGGTGCGTGCGGCACGCCGCGCGTTGGAGCTCGATCTGCGTGCGCGTCATTACGATATCGTGTTGGATATGCAAGCGCTGTTGAAATCTGTCTGGCTCACGCGCATGGCGTCTGGTACCAAACACGGTCTTGGCTTTACTTCTGCCCGTGAGCCGCTCGCGTCATTCTTTTATGACGTGCGACATCGTGTGAAATTTTGGCAACCAGCGGTGACGCGTCAACGAGAATTGGCGGCGGCAACGTTTGGTTACACCTACGAGGGCGAACCTGACTTTGGTTTGCACGCCTTCGAGGACGAGGCACGGGTATTACGTACGCACGAGGTTGCCTATGCCGTGATCATGCCCTCGGCCAGTCGTGACGACAAGCTCTGGCCGGTCGAGGATTGGCATGCGGTGTTTGATCGTTTGGCTGAGCAGGGTTTGCAGCTCAAGATCCTCTCTGGCAATGACGCTGAGATGCGCCGGGCCCAGGAGCTGGTCGCTGGGCGCTCTAATGCTCTCGTCTTGCCGCGGATGGATTTGACTGAAGCGGCCCGTTGTTTGGCGGGGTCGAAACTGATGGTCGGTCTGGATAGTGGATTAACGCATCTCTCGGCGGCCTTAGGCCGTCCCACAATTGGCATCTACAAGGCGTCAACACCCGTGAGAACACCTCTGGTTGGTGCTGGTTTTACCGCAAGTTTGGGTGATCGGGGAAATTCTCCCCCGCGAGACGTAGTTTTAGGTGCATTGAACGACGCTCTGCGCTAGTATCTCGGCATGGCACAACAGGCGTATACCCTCCTTTTGCGATTGCTGTCCCCCCTGATCTGGGGATGGATGTATTGGCGTGCGCGGCGCGCGGGTGGTGATTGGCAGATTTTCTCGGCTGATCGCTTTGGTTCCTATGCGCTCCCTTGGGACGGCGAAGCGCCGGTCTGGGTGCATGCGGTGAGCTTGGGCGAGACGCGTGCGGCGCAGTCTTTGATTGTGTCTTTATTGTCTCGCGGTGATCGCGTATTGTTGACGCACACGACCCCGACAGGGCGTGCCGAGGGCGCAAAGTTATTTGCAGCCGAAATCGCGACAGGTCAGTTGCGTCAGCAATGGCTGCCCTATGATTTTCCGGGTGCGACGCGCCGGTTTTTCAAGCACTATCGGCCTAGACTTGGTATTTTGATTGAGCGTGAGGTCTGGCCCAATCTGTTGGATCAAGCCCAAGCGGCGGATGTGCCGATGATTTTGGCGAGTGCGCGTTTTTCCGAGCGCGCCCAGGGCCATGTGCGGCGCATTGATCAGTTGTTCTTAAGCTTGATGCGCGATACGTATGCCAGTATCGATCTGGTGCTCGCGCAAACCGAAGACGATGCCCGCAGGTTGTTTGAAGTCGGAGCTTCTAACGTCCAGATCGTTGGAAACCTAAAGTTTGATGTGGTGCTGCCGATCGTGGCGGTCGATGCGGGGCGCGCTTGGCGTGAACGCCTGACACGTCCCGTGATCTCGATTGCGAGCACGCGAGAGGGTGAAGATGCGATGTTTGTGTCGGCGATCAAGCATCAGCTGACACATCCTGAGGTGATGCCGGAGGACTTGTCTGCGCACGCAGTGCATTTTGATCCGATCTTGACGCCGATGCCCGTTGCGCAAGCGGAGCCCGCTGCTGCGGTGTCTCCTGCAATGTCTGTCACGCCTCCTGCGCCTGCACCATACCCCCTTCCTGCGTCACCACCCCCTCTATTTTTCTTGATCCCCCGTCACCCTCAGCGTTTCGACGAGGCCGCTGCTCTGTTAGAACAGTCGGGCATACGCTATGTGCGGTGGTCGGATATTCGTCACAACACGCATGCGGATCGCGAGTTGTCGGATGTCCGAGTCGTGCTGGGTGATACCTTGGGTGAAATGCCGTTCTTTTACGCGGCCAGTGATGTGGCGATTGTGGCGGGTAGTTTCGCGCCACACGGTGGACAAAATCTGATCGAGGCGTGTGCCATGGGTACGCCTGTGATCGTGGGACCTTTTGCGCGTAATTTTGCGGATGCGGTACAGGGTGCGGTCGCGGCCGGTGCGGCGATTCAGATTCAACGCTCGGAGCTTGTGGACCCTGCTTTGCGTGCGGTGGCCACGGCACTCAGCTGGCTCAAGGAGCCCGAGGCGCTCAGCGAGCGTGGTCGTTTAGGTCGGGAGTGGGTAGGGCTGCATACGGGCGCGACGGCGCGTATTGTGCAACATCTCAACGACTTTGAAGTTGCACGGGACCAAGCTTTGCAGCGTCTGCGTTAAGCGGGATAGGCAGTCGATTGGTCGCAGTACGGCCGGCCTCCGCGCGCGGCGTGCCAAACCAGCCTTGGCCAACACCAAAGACACCAAGGTTAATCAACAGCAAAATAATAAAAATCGCTCTCATGCGGGACCCCTTATGGGCGCACTGTAATAGGTGAAAGTAGCGGAGTCAAACTTGAGCGCTCTGTAACACTCTCGCCAGTCCGTCCAGCACGGGGTGTGCGATAAATTTGATGTCGAGCGGTGACAGCATGCGGCGAACTTCTTTTTCAACTTCGGGCCAGCCGCCGCCGCTGACACACAGCGTGGGTGCGACACCAAAGCGTTGGCGAGTGATTTCGCATTGCCGCCAGACGGCACCGGTTTGCGCCGCCACAACGCCTGTGGCGATGGCTTGCAAGGTGTGCGTGGGATAGTCCGAGCCCACACCACTCGCCAAGGGTAAGTTAGCAGTGCCTTGGGCCAGCGACTGTCGCATCAGTGCCGGACCGGGCAGGATCAGGCCGCCTTCAAAGCGTTTTTCCGGACTGAGGGTGTCGATCGTCGTCGCAGTGCCAAAGGTCGCCAACACCAAAGGGGGGTGCGCCTTAGGAAAATGACCGGCGACACCGAGGAGTGCCGCCCAGCGATCGGCTCCAAGCTGTTCTGGCTTGTCGTAACCGTTTTGAACGTCCAGCTGTATGGCTGAAGGCGGGTTCCAGCTCAGCTGGCAGCTGGCGGCCTGGAAGACCTCGACCAGCATCTCTGCCACCACGCTCCCTGCGACATTGACCCCCATGGCCGCGCGCGGCTGCACCGGCAGGCTAACCAGCCACTTGCGCAAGCGCTCAGGAAGCTGCGCCAAGGGATTGAGTGCGATCGCATGGACAGCGGCCTCTCGCCCAAGGCTTGGGTGATACCAACCGAGTTTGAGGCGACTGTTGCCAACGTCCAGCAAAACGATCATGGTGTCCCTTTAAATGGGTGCGCGGGGCGAATCGACACATCGCCGACCAGCACGGGTACTAAGCCTGTTTCCGTCATCACGCGCAGGCGACCAAGCGGATCGGTCCCTTGCGCGATGCCTTGATGGAGAATCTTGCCCTGGTCCATCACTTGCACGGATTGTCCGGCTAGTGCGTCGACTATATCAAAGGAATGTGTAAAAGCTGTGTAACCGTTTGTTGCATAGTCTTGCAGGGCCTGTTGCCACGTCTGGGCAATGTGGGCGACCAGTTGCGCAGGGTGAAGGGAGCGATTGCATGCTTGTTCGATCTGACCCAGATCCGCAATCTCTCGACCGAGTTGCGCGCTCAGCGCTGCCGCACCGCGCAGATTGAGTCCCATGCCCACGACCACGGTGGAGGAGGGGGCGGTTTCAATCAACAGTCCGGCGAGTTTGGCACCATGCCACTGCAAATCGTTGGGCCACTTCAGGTTGAGGGGGGTGAGTGGCGAGATGTCAGTCTGATTGCCCTGTGGCGCAAATAAGGATCGCAGCGCGAGGCAGGTCGACACACCGAGCGCGGGCGCAATGCCAGGCAGCTGTGCCAAGGGAATATCTGTCGCAAAAGCGCAGGAAAACATCAGTGTGGAGCCTGCTTCGTTGGCCCAAGGGCGACCGGCACGGCCTTTGCCGGCAGTTTGCAGGTGCGCGCCCAGGAGCCAAGGGCGAGGGGGTGTGGGTTGTTGCGCTCTGCTCAGTTGCGCGCGTAAGGACAGATCGGCATTGGTCGAGCCGGTGCTGCTGACCCAATCGATTGCGCCAAAGCTCGGCAGGGCCTCGGCCAGTCTCCCAAGAAAGTCCTCGGGGCTTGGAAATTTGTAGCTCGGGTGGTCGTGGGGGGAAATGCGCATCACCTGATTTTACGGGGTGAATTATGATGGTGGAAATCAGTCTAAATGAAAGTCGCATTTTTTGACGGATTCAAGGGCTTAATGGCATTGACACCTCCACCCGCATCACCCCAGATGTCCACACCTGCAGCGCGCTCGGCTAACAGTGCGGCGACCGGTAGCACGTCCAGCACGTCCAGCACATCCAGCGCTTCGTTCGTGAAGATGGAAGGCGGGCGTTGTGTGTTGACGGGGGACTGGAATGTGCAGGCCTTGGCAGTCAAAGGCGAGGTCGGCCGGCGCAGAAAATCTCTCTCGGCGGCTCAGGCTGCAACGGCCTGGGATCTTTCTGGGATTGGTTTGCTGGATGCCGTAGGCGCGCAGCTACTCTGGACGCAGTGGAAACAAAAGATCCCTGCTGGCACGGCACTGACACCAGGTCAGCAGGCCCTGTTTGATATTTTGGCCGAACACCCCTTAGAAAAAGTTCCTCCCGCCCCTCCAGCCGATTGGTTGGCGTGGGTACTCGCCATTGGGGCTGGATTGTTCGTCATCGCGGAGCATGGTCGCAAGTTGTTGCTCTTGCTTGGCGGCTTTGTGCTGGATTTTGCCAAGCTTTTGCGCCACCCGCTGCGCGGACCTTGGCGAGAGATTTCTGCGCAGGTCTATCGTGTGGGCACACAGGCCCTGGGTATTACTGCATTAGTCGGATTTTTGATTGGCGTCGTCTTGTCCTATTTGTCGGCACAACAACTGGCTGTGTTTGGTGCAGGTCAGTTCATCGTCAAGTTGCTGGGGATCGCCACGGTGCGCGAGTTGGGCCCCGTACTGGCTGCGATTTTGGTGGCGGGACGGTCTGGCTCCTCCATCACGGCGCAGATTGGTGTGATGCGCGTGACGCAAGAGCTCGACGCCATGGAAGTCATGGGGATTTCTCATGGTCAACGCCTGATTTTGCCGCGTGTGATTGCGCTGGCTATCGCGATGCCGTTACTGGTCTTGTGGACTGATGCGGTTGCTTTGCTGGGTGGGATGTTGGCCGCAAAATGGCAGCTTGGTTTGTCGATTCAATGGTTTTTTAGCGAGCTGCCAGACGCTGTGGGTTTCACCAATTACAAGATCAGTTTGATCAAAGGCGTGACCTTTGGTGCTTGGATTGCGTTGATCGCCTGCCATTTTGGCTTGCGGATTGAGCCGAATACGGAGAGTTTGGGACGCGGCACGACAGCCTCGGTGGTGACGGCCATTACGGGTGTGATTTTGATTGATGCGTTATATGCCATCCTCTTTAACGAGATGGGGATTTGAGCATGGACGCACCTGTGGTCGATCCCAACATTGCGAATCCTGAAGTGACGGATATCACGGTGTCGCCCATTATCGAGGTGGACAACCTGACCACGGCCTTTGGGACGCATGTCGTCCATCAGGATTTAAATTTAAATATTTACCCCAAGGAAATTCTTGCCCTGGTGGGTGGCTCGGGTTCGGGCAAGACGACCCTATTGCGACAGATCTTGGGTTTGGATCGTCCAAAAGCGGGGGTGGTGAGCGTGTTTGGTCGGCCGGTGCACGACTATGTTGGTGCAGAACGCGTGGCGCTGACACACCGTTGGGGAATGTTGTTTCAAGCTGGGGCACTGTTTTCTGCTTTGCCTGTGTTTGACAATATCGCGCTGCCTTTGCGCGAGATGCATAATTTGCCTGAGGATTTGATCCGCGAGGTCGTATTGATGCGGCTGAGCTGGATGGGCATGACAGCGCGCGACGCTGCGTTGATGCCTTCGGATTTATCGGGAGGCATGATTAAACGTGTGGCCTTGGCGCGCGCTTTGGCGCTCGATCCTGAGTTGCTGTTTCTCGATGAGCCGACGGCCGGCCTCGATCCACAGCGCTCGGATGAGTTTGTCGAATTGATACGAGCCTTGCACCGTGAATTGGGTTTTACGGTCGTGATGGTGACGCACGATCTCGATACGATTGCCGCATTGTCCACGCGTGTGGCGGTGTTGGCGGAAAAGAAAGTGTTAGTCGAAGGCACGCTGGAGGAGGTGATGAAAGTCAAACATCCCTTCCTCGACGCGTTCTTCCATGGCGAACGCGCGGTGCGTGCGTTTGGCGTGAACAATCCTAAGGAAATGAATCATGGAAAACCGTAGTCATGCCCTCCTGGCGGGACTATTTACGCTGCTGCTGGTGATTGCGGCCGCTATTACGGCCGTTTGGGTCAGTAAACAAAATCTGCCGCGTATCCCCTACGAGCTCATTGCCACCTCGCCAGTCACTGGCTTGACCGTGCAATCGCAGGTCCGCTATCAGGGCGTGCCGGTGGGAAGCGTAGAGTCTCTGCGCTTTGTGCCTGAAAAGCCTGGCAAGGTACTGATTTTGATTGGCATTGATCCGAAAACGCCGATCACAGAAGCGACCTGGGCAGAGATTGTGATCGCGGGTGTGACGGGAATTTCAAACGTTGAGCTTCGTGATGACGGTACTTCGACGACGCGTCTGGTGTCTTCGGCTGCCAATATGCAGCAAATTCCGATCCGACCTAACTTTTTAGATCGTTTAATCGCCCAGGCTTCAGCAATGGCGCCAGCTGTGGAAGGTTTGTTGGTGCATATTCAAAAAATCGCCAGCGATGAAAATATCGAAGCGTTGGGTGCGACGTTGCACAACGTGGCATCTTTGTCCGATCAGCTCAAGCGTTCGGTGGTGTTGCTTGAGCCCGGGCTTGCCAAGGTGCCGGCGCTGATTGATGGGCTGACGGTCACAGGCAAACGTGTCGATGAGGCCATGGTCGATTTTCGTAAGCTGACGATCTCTGCACAGAAAACGCTTGATGGCTTTAACGCGCCTGGTGGCGCAATGGTTCAGTTGACGCGCAGCCTCAAGGATATCCGCGAAGCGGTCGCACAGCTGCGGGTGTCAACGCTGCCAGACGTATCAATGTTGTCGCTCAGCGCGATCGATGCGTCACAAGCGCTGACACAAACAGCACGTCAATTAGGACAGTCACCCCAGTCGCTGATTTTTGGTCCACCACGTTCAGTGGCGGGGCCCGGTGAGCCAGGGTTTGCAGGTTTTGGCGCGGCACGGCGCTAAGGATATTAAGATGATGAAGATGACTTTTGTAACGACGGTGACGACGATTCGGTTGGCTGTCGCAGCAGCTATTGTTAGTGTGCTGACGGCTTGCGCCCTGGGCGATAGTGCAACGGCACCGAAACAGCTTGATTTGGGAGCGGGGGCGCCCGTGGCGGGGACTGCGACTGCCTTTCCGGAAATGCCTCCAATTGCCGTGCCACCGGCCAACTCTTCCTCTCTGTTGACTGAGACGATGGTGGTGTGGCGGGTCGGCGATCAGGGGCAGCCCCAAGGCTATACAACCTATCGCTGGGTGGCGCCACCCGCGCGTTTGGTGACACAACGTATTGTGGATCGCCTGTCCTTGCAAGGCGCGGTGCTGCAGCAAAGCATTGGTGGCGAGGTGCCGCAACTGCGTTTAAATCTCCAGCGGTTTGAACAAACGTTTTCCACCGATGGTGCCACTAGTCAGGCACAGCTGACACTGCAAGCCGTCTTGATGCGTGGGTCTGAGGTAGTCGGCCAGCGTTTGATCAATATTCGCGTGCCTGCGGCGACACAAGATGCCCCGGGCGGGGCCTTGGCGTTGCGCACTGCAACCGATCAGGCGGCTGAACAAGTGGCACAATGGCTCACAAGTTTGCGCGGGACAACAAAGCGCTAAGTCTGCGCGTGATTCAGTTCGACGCGCGTGAGAAGTTTCTTATTTAATTTTTAAACATTGATTTATGCCTGCTCACACAGAAAATACGAGTTTTGATGGCCTGGCTGGCATCATTGATTGCGCAATCGATTGGCCCGAGGGCGTGCCCACGGGTTGGGCACTGATTTTGCATCCCAATCCTTCCCAAGGCGGCACACGTGACAACAAGGTCGTGACCACGTTGTCACGTGCCTGTGTGCAGCAAGGTCTGGTGGCCTTGCGCCCGAATTTTCGTGGGATCGGTGCCTCAGGTGGTAGTTTTGATCATGGCAAAGGTGAGCTTCAAGACATGGCGGCGCTGGTCGAACAGTTTCGTGTGCGCTACCCCGAGCTCGCAGCCAAGCCCTGGGTGCTGGGAGGATTTTCCTTTGGCACCTCGATTGGGGTTCAACTGTATGCACAATGGGAAAAGTTAGAAAAAAACCTGCCTAATATTGTCATTTTGACGGGTTCGGCGGCCCTACGGTTTCGGCATAGCGAAGCCAAGGCGCCTGAGGACGCGTTGGTCATCCATGGTGAGCTCGATGAGGTCGTGCCGCTCTCTGAAGTCATGGAGTGGGCGCGTCCGATTGGCATGCCTGTGGTCGTGATTCCCGATGCGGGGCATTTCTTTCACGGCAAATTACTCGTGTTACGCCAATTGGTGCAGACGCGCCTGAAAGCTTTATAAGTTTAAGTTTGCTTTGTAAATATCGTTTCAGCCGCGGTCTGTGCTGAGTGCTCAAGCCTATAATAGAGCTGTTTATGACAGTGAGTCCTTCTTATGCTTAACCACCATCTTTGCGCCGCCCGACGCAGCATTTTCTCGGTCGCAATGGCTACAGTGGTCACGCTTGCCGCCTTGGTCTCGACCGGCCTAAGTCCAGCTTGGGCGCAAAAATCATCTTCAGACAAGGCCCCAGCCTCTTCAGCACCCGCTGCGCCTTCAAATGCCGCCAAAGCGGCGACGATGCCGTCTGCTTTGACCCCCATTCAGGTGGGAGAGCTGTCTGCTGTGCCTGTTCCGGCTCTCGCAGCCAAGGCTTGGATCACCGTAGACGTGACCAGCGGTCAGGTCGTCGCGTCGTCCAATCCCGATATGAAAATCGAGCCCGCCTCGTTGACTAAAATCATGACGGCGTATGTTGCGTTCAATGCGCTCAAAGAAAAACGCATCGCACTGGATCAACAGGCCAACGTCTCTCAGATCGCCTGGAAAACACGCGGTTCACGGATGTTTATCGAGCCCCGCAAGCCCGTCACGGTCGATGAGCTCATCAAGGGCGTGATTATTCAATCTGGCAACGATGCCTCGGTTGCCTTGGCCGAAGCAGTCTCGGGCAGCGAGTCTGCGTTTGTGTCGACCATGAACGAAGAAGCCCGCCGCATGGGCATGACCAATACCGTCTTTATGAACACGACGGGTCTGCCTGATCCGCAGCATGTCACCACGGTGCGTGATTTGGCGATCATCGCTCGCCGGATGATCAACGATCATCCAGATTATTTTCCGTACTACGCCATGCGTGAGTTCACGTACAACAAGATCAAGCAATCCAATCGCAATCGTCTGTTGTGGGCCGATCCTTCGGTGGATGGTATGAAAACTGGACACACAGATGCAGCAGGCTACTGCCTGGTTGCCACCGCCAAACGCGGCGATCGTCGCGTCATCACGGTATTGGTTGGCTCCGACAGCATGGCGACGCGCGCTGAGGAAAGTCTCAAGTTACTGAATTGGACATTCCAGAATTTTGAAACGGTGAAGCTCTTTGATCAGACACACGCTGTCGTCGAAGCTCAGGTTTGGCAGGGCAAGGTTGACTCCACCAAGCTCGGCGTCTCCGAGCCGCTGTGGGTCACTGTGCCACGCGGCAAAGCGGGTGAGGTCAAGCCGATCGCCAAGCGTCCAGACCCATTGCTTGCACCGTTGGCCAAGGATGAGCGTGTCGGTACGCTGACACTGATGCTAGATGACAAGATGTTATTGACCCGTCCACTGCTGGTGCTCGATCCTGTCGAGCGCGCTGGTTTCGTGGGCCGTACGGTTGATTCGGTCAGATTGTGGTTCCGCAAAAAGCCTGAGTGATTCTTTTAAAGAGAGCATAGTTACAAATGGTTCAGAACATGTTGATTCAAGGTGTGTCGGGTGACCCGATTGTCTATCTGAATGGTGTTTTCGGGCCATTATCCGAAGCTAAAATTTCAGTGCTTGATCGCGGTTTTATTTTTGGCGACGGGGTCTACGAGGTTGTGCCGATTTATCACGGCAAACCCTTTCGTATGGCTCAACATCTCGCGCGTCTAGAGCGCAGTCTGGCCAAGATTCACATTCAACAGCCCATGACAAAGGTGCAGTGGGAAGGCCTGGTCAATGACCTCGTGGCTAAGGCACCCGACAATACTTGTATGGTCTACATTCAGATTAGCCGGGGTGTCGCCAAGCGCGATCATGGCTATCCCGTGCCCGCTGTGACGCCAACCGTGTTTGCCATGGTTTCTCCAATGTTGTTACCGACAGCCGCTCAGCGTGAAAAAGGCGTGCGTCTGGTGAGTATCCGCGACGAACGTTGGCTGCATTGCGATATCAAGTCAGTTTCGCTACTGGGTAACGTACTCGCCAAGCAAGCTGCGGTGGATGCGGGTGTGGACGAAGTGGTTCAGTTCCGTGATGGCAACCTGACCGAAGGCGCGACATGCAATATTTGGGTCGTCCAAGACGGAAAAGTGATTGCACCGTTAAAAAATAATCTGGTGCTCGAAGGTATTCGTTACGGTTTGTTTGAAGAACTGTGCGCCGAAGTCGGTATTCCCTTTGAGCTTCGTGTGGTGTCTGAGGCGGAAACCCGGTCCGCGGATGAGTTAATGATGTCGTCGGCCACTCGCGAGGTCTTGCCTGTTGCGGAGCTTGATGGCAAACCTGTCGGCTCAGGCAAGCCTGGCCCAGTCTATCAAAAACTGCGTGCAGCTTATGATGCACGGATCGCGGCGTTGGCGTGACGCACATAAAACCTAGGTAGCAGAATACGTGACAATTCCTGAAAACGAATCGCTGATTGAGTATCCGAGCGCCTTCCCCATCAAGGTGATGGGCAAGCAGCATCCTGAGCTCGCTCAGGTGTTGACCGCGCTCGTGCTCGAGTTTGATCCTGCTTTTGATCCGGCGACGGTCGAGATGCGTCCGAGCAAGGCCGGCAACTACATGGGGTTGACCTTTACGGTGAATGCGACCTCGCGCGAGCAACTCGATAACTTGTATAAAGCCTTGCACGGACACCCCATGGTGTCGATCGTGCTGTGATCAGCAAAGCGTATTGAGCTAAATGTGAGCGCCAAGTCTTGAGCCGTATGTGGCCGCGTCCAACGCCGTACGAGCCTGTTTGGCGTGCCATGCAGGCCTTTACCGAAGCCCGCACGCCTGAGACGCCAGATGAGCTCTGGCTCGTTGAACATGAGCCTGTCTACACACTCGGTCAGGCTAGCAAGCCCGAGCATTTGCTCAACCCAGGCAAAATCCCTGTTGTCCAAACCGATCGCGGTGGTCAGGTTACCTATCACGGTCCCGGCCAGGTGATGGCGTATATCCTCGCAGATCTCAAACGCTCTGGTCGCTATATCAAGGCCATGGTGCATCAGATCGAAGACGCAACGATTGAAACGCTCAGGATCTATGGCATTGAGGATGCTTGCCGCAAGGAAGGCGCACCCGGCGTGTATGTACTGCAGGATGGCGAGCTCGCCAAAATCGCCGCTTTGGGCATCAAGGTTCGCAACGGCTGCACCTACCATGGCATGGCCCTCAATGTGGATATGGATCTGACTCCCTTTGATGGCATTAACCCCTGTGGCTATGCGGGCTTGCAGACAGTATGCATGGCCCAATATGGGGTTAGCGCGGGCTGGGATGATGTTGCGCAAACATTGTCCCAACAAATTACAAGGTACTGTGGTTTGTCACTTTCCAGCGAGTAAAATGACGAATCACCAATACTGAACGGTTGGGCGCACAAACGTCCACGTACATCATGTCCACACAACCTGAACAAACCTCGGTCGCCGCGACTTCAACTGCAGCTCCCTATGACGCCACCCAAAAGCAGAAATCGCAGGCCAAGACTTCGCGGATTCCGATCAAGGTCGTCGCGGCCGAGCGCCTGAAAAAACCGGACTGGATCCGTGTCAAGGCCGCACCCGCAGGCTCCAGGTTTTATGACATTAAGCGTATCTTGCGCGAGCACAATCTTCACACTGTCTGCGAAGAAGCCTCTTGCCCCAACATCGGTGAGTGCTTCGGTAAGGGCACGGCGACTTTTATGATCATGGGTGACAAGTGCACCCGTCGCTGCCCGTTTTGCGACGTGGGTCACGGTCGTCCCGATCCTTTGGACGTTGACGAGCCCGTCAATCTCGCGCGTACGATCGCGGCGCTGAAGCTGACCTATGTGGTCATCACCTCGGTCGATCGTGACGATTTGCGCGACGGTGGTGCAGGGCATTTTGTAGAGTGCATTCAAAAGGTCCGCGAGCTATCGCCTGAGACTCGCATCGAGGTCCTGGTGCCTGACTTCCGTGGTCGCTTGGATCGTGCCTTAGAGATTTTGGATGGTGGTCCACCCGATGTGATGAACCACAACCTGGAAACGGTGCCACGCTTATACAAACAAGCCCGTCCCGGTTCGGACTACATGCATTCGCTCAAGCTGTTGCAGGAATTTAAAAAGCGTCATCCTAATACTCCAACCAAGTCTGGTCTGATGCTGGGTCTGGGCGAGACCGATGAGGAAATTCTTCAGGTCATGCGCGACATGCGCGCCCACGATGTCGAGATGCTGACCATCGGTCAGTACTTGCAGCCCTCAGAGCATCACTTGCCTGTGTTGCGTTATGTACATCCTGACACGTTCAAGATGTTTGAGCGCGAAGCGTATGCGATGGGTTTTCATCACGCAGCGGTCGGCGCGATGGTGCGTTCTTCGTATCACGCAGACGAGCAGGCGCACGCAGCGAGCTTGAGTGCTGCTGGTTAAAGATTAAAGACGGTCACGCACACCATGCAGCTTCAAGGTATTCGGGTCGTAGACCTCACGCGGATTTTGTCCGGTCCGTTTTGTACGATGTTTCTGGCCGACATGGGTGCGGAGGTCATCAAGATCGAGGATCCCAAGGGTGGCGATCCAGTGCGTCAGCAGGGCGAGGCGCCTAACGGCTACTCCTTCTATTTTGCGTCTTTTAACCGTAACAAGCGTTCGATGACGCTGGATTTGCGGACGTCTGAGGGCAAGGACATTTTGCGTGAGTTGCTTAAGACCGCAGATGTGGTGGTGAATAACTATCGTCCAGGCATCATGGACAAGATGGGGTTTGGCCGAGAGGCGCTCTCTCTGATTAAGCCAGACTTGGTGAGTTGCAACGTCACAGGGTTTGGCCTGGATGGTCCGTATGCGGATCGACCCTCTTTTGATTTTATCGCTCAAGCCATGAGTGGCTTTATGAGCGTGAATGGCGCGGCCAACGAGCCGCCGATGCGGGCGGCGCCTCCGATTTCTGATTTGATCGCAGGCTCCTATGCGGCCATGGGCATTTTGGCGGCCTTGGTGAGGCGTGCGCGGACGGGTCAGGGCGAGGAGGTGACAACCTCGTTGACGGATGGTCTGACAAGCATGTTGGCGTTTTTGGCGACGAATTATTTCGCAACGGGGAAATTGCCTTTGCGCACTGGTAACGACCATGCGCTGGCTTCGCCCTACGGCTTGTTTGAAGCCTCTGACGGCCAGGTTGCGATCGCGCCGAGTAACGATACGTTTTATTTCAAACTCTTGGCTGCACTCGAGCTCGAGCATCTGCGGGAGCGTCCTGAGTTTGCAAACAATTCCTTACGCTTTGCTAATCGCGAAGCGATCAATGCGGCGCTCAACGAAAAGGTCCGACAAAAACCGATTGCGCATTGGATTGCAAAGCTCAATGAAGCGGGTATCCCTTGCGGTCGTGTGCTGAATATCGGTGAGGTATTTGATGATCCGCAAACTCAGCACCAGCAAATGCGTTTGACGATTGAGCATCCACAACACGGTAGGCTAGATGTGTTGGGTTTTCCGATCAAGTTTTCTGACGAGCCTTGCCTGATTCATCGTCCACCGCCTGATTTAGGCGTGGATAACGAAGCGGTATTGAGCGAGCTCGGCTTAAGTCAGGAGGCGATTGCCTCTCTGAAGACGCGTGGGATTGTGTAATATTTCGCTCATTATTCAAAATCAATTTAATTAAGAGACTCACCATGTCAACGCAATCGAAAAATTTTGTGATGGTCACCGAGGTCGGTACACGTGATGGCTTTCAGGCCGAGCCTGAATTCATCGCCACCGCAAACAAGGTCGCGACGATTAACGGCCTGATTGATGCAGGTGTGCGCAGCATTGAGGCGACATCGTTTGTCTCGCCCCGTGCGCTCCCTCAGTTGGCCGATGCGGCAGAAGTATTGGCCCAGGTGCATCGCAATCCAAATGTTCGTCTCGCTGTGCTGGTGCCCAATGCACGCGGTGCTGAGCGCGCAGCGGCCGCCAAGGCGGACATGATGGTGGGCTTTATTTCTGCGAGCGAAAGCCATTGCAAAACAAACTTGAACAAATCTATCGATCAAGCGATTGCCGATTTTGCCGAGGTGGTGCCGATCGCACGTCAGTGGGATATCAAGTTGCGCGGTGCGGTGGCGACGGCGTTTGGATGTCCGTTCGAGGGCGAGGTTTCAATCGACAATATTTTAAAGATTGTCGGTTCCTACGATGCGCATGGCATTCGTAATATTACGTTTGGTGACACGACTGGGATGGCGACACCTCCTGTGGTGACGCGCGTGGTCGATGCCGTGCGTAATAAATATCCAGAGATGGAAATTGCACTGCATTTCCACAACACACGTGGCGTGGGCCTGGCCAACGTCATGAACGGCTTGCAACTCGGTGTGCGCGAGTTTGAATCGTCGATCGCAGGTTTGGGCGGCTGTCCGTTTGCGCCAGGTGCGACGGGCAATATTTGTACGGAAGACTTGGTCTATCTGCTCGAAGAGTGCGGGTACGAGACAGGGATTGATCTGGAAAAGCTGATTGGCGTCGCCAAGCAGGTCGAGCAGATGATGGGACGTCAATTGCCCGGCCAGATGATGAAGGCCGGGCCCCGTTTGAAATTGATGTCGCTGGACTCTGTGCGACGCGCGGTGGGTTAAACCTTAATACTTACGAATGAAGGGATCGGGCATGTCGAGATCACTCGACATCCAGACGCTCTTGGTCTCGAGGTATTCTTTAACCGCCTCGATGCCGCCTTCGCGACCCATCCCGCTATCCTTGTAACCACCGAAGGGCGTGGTGTAGCTCGTCGAGCGGTAGTTGTTGACCCACACGGTGCCGGCTTTGACGCGCTCGGACATCATCAGGGCGCGGTGCAGGCTCTTGGTCCAAATGCCCGCAGCGAGTCCAAAGCGGATGTCGTTGGCAATACGGACAGCGTCCTCTTCGTCCTTGAATTTGATCACTGACAGCACGGGTCCAAAGACTTCCTCTTGGGCGATACGCATGTCGTTGGTGACATCGACAAAAATCGTCGGCTCAACAAATTGACCACAACCGTACTCGGGCCCTTTGGGTGCATTGCCTCCAAACACGCAGCGTGCGCCTTCAGCTTTGGCGATGTTGATATAGCTCACCACCTTGTCGTACTGTGGCTTTGTCGCGACAGGTCCCATCTGGATGTCGGTGCGCGCTGGGTTACCGAGTTTGGCCTTGCTGGCGATCGCGATCAAACGCTCGATCATTTCGTCATGGATGTTTTCCTGCAGCAACAGGCGTGAACCTGCCATGCAGGTTTGGCCGCCGGCGGAGAAAATGCCAGTGATGATGCCGTTGGCGGCGCGAGTCAGGTCGGCGTCGTCAAACACAATGTTGGGGGACTTGCCACCGAGCTCAAGGGAGACGCGTTTGAAGTGCTGGGCCGCGAGCATGTTGACCTTGCGGCCGCCTTCGTCACCTCCAGTAAAGGCAATACGGGCAACGTCCGGGTGCACGACCAGTGGCTCGCCGACTTCGTTGCCAAAGCCTGTGATGACGTTAAACACACCAGGTGGAAAACCTGCTTCACGGAACAGGTCGGCCAGCAGGAACAAAGAAACGGAGGTGTGCTCGGAAGGCTTGGCGACGATGGTGTTGCCTGCGCACAAGGCTGGGCCAAGTTTCCAGGCGGTCAGCAGCAGCGAGGAGTTCCAGGGGGTGATGGTGCCGACCACGCCGATAGGCTCGTAGCGGATGTAGTTAAACACCTTGGGCTTGTCCATGGGAACCACGGCGCCCTGGATTTTGTCGCACAGGCCACCGTAATAGTAGAAATACTTGGCGACGTAACGAACCTGGCCGCCGACTTCGCTGCGCAGTTTACCGTTGTCGCGGCTTTCGGCTTCGGTCAGCGCATCGGCGTGCTTTTCAATCAAGGCGCCGAGTTTAAACATCAGCATGCCGCGGTCGCTGGCGGACATTTTTCCCCAGGGACCAGACATGGCGTCGGAGGCGGCCTTGACGGCGCGATCCACGTCGGCTTTGCCGGCGCGCGGGACGAGTGCCCAGGCTTCGCCTGAAAAAGGATCAAGTGATTCAAACCATTGGCCGGTCAGTGGATCGACCCACTCGTTATTGATGAACAATTGATGTTTTTGCTGCATGGCGGTCTCTTTTCTGAGGTTTTAGGCAGGCGACAGTATAGGCAAAGATAGTGACAAATTTCTATGAAAAAGGACGTCGTCCTTAAGCAGGCTGGGGATAGTGCTTGGGATGCTTTAAAGTGTGGTTTGTTGATTGATTGAAAGTAGAGGTCAGTGATGTCTTTTTGCACCGCCTGTGGCACTAAAAATCCGGCTGATGCACGTTTCTGTAGCGCCTGTGGCCATGCGCTGGTCGTGGTGCCCGTCACGCAGGTCCGGCTCAAGGCGTTCGACAATCCAGACGAGCTCTGGAAAATGTATTTCTATGTGTCTTTTTTCAATATCGGCGCCTATTTCCTGACGAACTCCGCGTCCTCTTTCCTAGAGGAAAGCGGTGGCTTTCTGAGCATTCCGATGGGTATTTTTACGCTTTTTATAGCGGCGTTTTTAGGTCTTGCGTATTGGCTGATTAAAAATCAAGCGGTGGATAAAGGTCGTACGCTTTGGCTCTTGCCCTTGATTGCCTGGCAGGTGTATGCCTATATGGATGGGCTCTCTGGTTTTGATCCGATGTATGCGGAGTCCAGTTTTGATTACTACGATGCGTATATCTCCGGGGTTCCAGAGACGTTGATTTTGATTAGGCTGTTTGTGGCACTGCGCGAGCGTATTGAGGCGCGTTAGTGAGTTGCTCAAGTAAACAGCACGGGTACCATCGATAAAATAAGTAAGAGCGCCATGACGACGTTAAAAATTTGACGTTGATGTGGTTTGGACAGGACACGTTCGAGTTGGGTGCCCAACAATACCCACAGGCCCAGGCAAGGCAGGTTGATGGCGGTAAACATTAAACATGTTGAAAAGATAAACGTGTTGGAGGCATCGATCGGCATGTAGTTGCTGAAATAAGTGATTGCCATCAGCAGTGCTTTTGGATTCACCCATTGAAATAAAGCCGCTCCAATAAATCCCAAGGGATGGCCTTTCGTTTCACCTCGCTTGAGTGGTCCCTGGTTAAAGGCGATCTTCCAGGCTAGATAGAGGAGATAGCAAAAGCCAACCACCTTCATGATCTGAAAGCCCAGTGGAAAGGCCTGAAAGAGCTGGCCGAGGCCCGCACCAATGGCGAGCAACATCACCAGATGACCTGATGAAATCCCCAGCATGTGGGGGATGGTCTGCTTGAAGCCGAAATTCACACCAGAGCTGAGCAACATCATGTTGTTCGGTCCCGGGGTGATCGACGAGGCGAAGGCAAACATCGCCATCGCAATCACAATTTGCCAATCAATCATTGTCGCCAGGCTTTACCCATGCGTGCAGCGATTTGAAACGCCTGCCAAGTGGCTTCAACGCTGGCTTGACCTTTGCCAGCGATATCGTAGGCGGTACCGTGTGCGGGGGTGGTAATCGGGATCGGTAGGCCGCCTTGTACTGTGACACCTCGTGAAAAGCCGAGCAGTTTGATCGCAATTTGTCCTTGATCGTGATACATGGTGACGATCGCCTGATACTCGCCAGCTTGGGCCTTTAAGAAGATCGTATCGGCTGGAAAGGGACCGTGAAAAGGTGTGTTGGTCGGCCAGTTTTTCGCTTGAAGTGCGGCGACGGCGGGTGCGATGATGTCGATTTCTTCGCGACCGCAGGATCCACCATCGCCACCATGTGGATTAAAGGCTGCGATCGCGATCTTGGGTGTTTCAAAGCCGCTGGCAAGCAGTGCCTTGTAGATGAGCTCAGAGGCTTGCTCGATACGTTCTTTGCTGAGGTACTGTGCAACGTCTTTGAGCGGAACGTGTGAGGAGATGCGTGAGGTCCAGAGGTTGCCTAATGTATTGAACTCACAAAAATAACCTGTCACACCCAAGTGTTCGGCAAAGTGATGAAGCTCATCCTCGTGCTTCATTCCGCCCATTTTCATGGCTTGCTTATTTAGAGGAGCAAAACAGATCGCATCAACATGTCCTGCCAGTGTGGCATCCATGCACGCATCCAGGATCTTTAAAACAGACTGACCGTTTAAGGCGCTGACCTGACCGATGGTGACATGTTGTGGATCGATCGACTGGATCGATAAAAAAGCGGGTATCTGTTGATCGGTGCGCTGACGCACGGCCTCAAAAGAATCGACGCTCGTTGTTGGCACGCGAACCTTGGCGATCTGTTGGCCCTGTTCCCATAACCAGGGGTCACCCGCAATCACGACGTTGGCTAATGTGCAGACCGGATGCTGCGCAAGCAGGCGCGCGATGAGCTCGGGACCGATGCCGGCTGGATCGCCAAGCGTCAGGACGACAACGGGAAGGGCGTTTTGCATGAGCGTTTCTTTTGAGTCAGTGGCGCCATCGCGCAAAGAGCTGCGGTCGCGGGGTTGTTATATATTTCTCACTACATTCTAGGGAGCAAATTAATTCCAGTAAAATGAAACTTCATCATTAATTGATATCTAAAAGTTATCATTCTAAATGAGATTCGTTCAGTGGCTCTCTATTCTCACACCTTATTAAATCGCTTGCGCATGCGGCAAGTGTTGCTCTTGTTGAGCATTCAAGAGCACCGAACCTTGCGTGCGGCAGCCCAAGTGATGGGGATGACTCAGCCCGCGGCGACCAAAATGCTGCACGAGCTAGAGGATGCGCTTGGGACCAAGATTTTTGATCGAACGGGTAGAACGCTGACACTCAATCTCGCGGGTAAGACGGTGCTCGGATTTTTTCAGGGAATGCGAGGAAGTCTGGAGTCTCTGGCGCGCGAACTAGATGCCATGCATACCGGTATTCATGGTTCGCTTTCGGTGGGTAGCATTATGGCTGCGTCACCCGCGATCTTGACGGATGCCCTGATTGCGATGCGCAAATCTTTTCCAATGTTATCGATCAATATCTCGACGGGTACTAGTGATGTGTTGATCGAGGCCCTCAATCAAGGGGGCTTGGACTTAGTGATTGGTCGCATTGTGAGCGTTAAACAGGACGATTATCTGTTCAGACCCATCGCCAACGAGGCTTTGGCTATTGTGGGGGCGGCCAATCATCCTTTGGCCGGGAAATCGAAAGTCACGCTCGATGCACTACACGAGTATCCCTGGATTCTTCAAGGACCTGGCAGTCCGATGCGCACAGTGATTGAGCGCGAGTTTCGCGATCAACACTTGGTGTTACCTGCTAATCTAATTGAGACGTCTTCGATTTTGACGACAGCGGATATTGTGACCCGCACGGATATGATCGCGGTGATCCCGGAGTCGGTCGCGGCAATTTTCTCGGAGAGTGGTCGCATCAAAGTGCTGGGCTATCGGATCAAGAACAAGCTGGAACCTTACGGCAGCTTGATCAAGCGTGATCGCCCATGTTCGCCTGCGACCCTTGCGTTTTTAACGATGCTGCACCCGAAGGACTAAGCTTCTTATGGGATGATGGTGAGAAGCTTAGCCTAGGTGATGGCCGCAGTGAATTACTTGCCCCAGCGAAACACCAGTGGATCGAGCCGTTTGGCGGTTTCGATTAGTCCGCTGCGTACCTCTGAATGCATGGCAGGAAATGGGTGTCGCGAAACATCAGAGTCGATGATCCCGCCTGCTTTCATGAGGGCCTTGGCAGATAAAATACCACCCTGACGATTTTCATAATTAATCAATGGTAGCCAGCGTGTGTAGGCATCAACTGCCTGTGCACGATTGCCCGCGAACCATGGATCCATGATTTGACGGATGCCGTCTGGGTAGCCGCCACCTGTCATGGCACCCGTGCAGCCTGCTTCGAGATCGGGCAGCAAAGTGATCGCTTCTTCACCATCCCATGGACCTTCGATCGCATCACCACCGAGCCTGAGGAGTTCGCGCAGTTTGCTTGCGGCACCCGCAGTCTCGATTTTGAAATAAGAGACATTGGCGATTTCGGTCGCCATCTTTGCCAGAAATGCAGCAGACAACGTGGTGCCGCTGACAGGCGCATCCTGAATCATGATGGGGATGTCAATCGCATCAGAGACGATCGAAAAAAACTCGTATATGTTTGGCTCCGGTACACGGATAGTCGCGCCATGATACGGCGGCATGATCATCACCATCGAGGCGCCCAAGTCTTGCGCACGTCGACTGCGTTGCGCGCAAATCAGTGATCCGTAATGTGTCGTCGTGACAATGACGGGTACGCGTCCGGCGACATGTTCTAGGATTTCTCGGGTAAGCAGATCTCTTTCGTCATCAGAGATAGAAAACTGTTCAGAGAAGTTTGCCAGGATGCACAAACCGTGTGACCCCGCATCGATCATGAAATCGATGCACCGCTTTTGGCTGTGTAGATCGAGTTCTCCGGATTCTTTAAAGATCGTCGGGACAACGGGGAAAACGCCTTGGTATCTGGGATGAGTGGCCATTGATTACTCGATGATATTGAAGTCTTTCAGAAACTCGGTCTTCAGTGTGAGTCCGAGCCCAGGGATATTGTCGTCAAGCTGGATAAAACCATCTTTGGCAACAGGCTCGCCATCAAAGATGTAATAGAACAATTCATTGCCGACTTCAACATCGAACATCGGAAAGTACTCGCTCATGGGCGAGGCGAGCGTACTCATCGTCAAATGGTAGTTGTGCATTTGTCCTGCGTGAGGAATCACCGGGACGCTGTAGGCTTCGCAGAGTGCGTTGATTTTGTGGGCGGCTGTGATGCCCCCGACGCGGTTGGTATCGTACTGAACCACGGAAACGGCTTTTCGGTCGAGCAGCTGTTTGAATCCGTACAAAGAAAACTCATGTTCCCCGCCAGAGATCGGAATGCTAGTGAGCTGATTGAGCTCGGCATAGCCATCGATATCATCGGCGATGACGGGTTCTTCGAGCCAGCGTGGCGCATATTTTTCCAGCTTGGGGAGGATGCGTTTCGCGTACTCAAGATTCCAGCCCATATAGCATTCGAGCATGAGGTCAGTATCTTCACCGATCACTTCACGAACAGCGGCGACAGATTTGAGGTTTTCGACTACTCCTTGCTGCAAGTGTGCGGGACCATAGCCAAAACGCATTTTGAATGCCTTGAATCCTTGATCGAGAAACGTCTGTGCCTCCTTTTGCATTTCATTCAAGTCAGTACGATAGAGTTTGGAGTAATAGCAGGGAATTTTCTCTTTGGTTCGACCACCGAGTAATTTAAAGACAGGCTTGTTGACGCTCTTTCCAAGAATGTCCCAAATCGCCAGGTCGATGGCAGAAATCGCAGCCATGGCCACGCCTTTGCGACCCCAAGCATGCGTGCCTCGATACATTTTTTGCCATAGGTATTCGTAATCCCAAGGATCTTCGCCGATCACCATGGCGGCGAGATATTCGTCGATGATGGCTTTGGCGATTTTGGGTGCGAGCGCGACGTTACCGAGACCGACAATCCCGTTGTCAGTCTCGATTTCGACGACCGTCCATGAATGGAAGCGGAAAGTACTCATAGTTTCATTTTTTGAGTACACCAAGTCCATGGCGTTTGAGCAAAAATTACCCTTGGGCGGAACGGTTTTTCCCTTCCATTCAAACACGCGGGCACGGACGGCTTTGATCTTCATAAATACACTTCCTGTGCAACTTTTGAATTAATTAACTTGAATGTTGTTCTTTTTAATCACGTCAGCGTAACGCTTGTTTTCAGCATCATGAAACGCCTTGAACTGAGCTTGTGACATGGGTTGAATCGTCGCGCCGATTGTTTCCAGGCGCTTGACTGTGTCAGGCATGCTCAGCGTCTTGTTTACGTCCGCATTGACTTTGCTGATCACTGATTGCGGTGTTTTAGCAGGCATATAAACGCCATACCATGCGCTCATCACCAAAGGCACGCCGGCTTCTTTCATCGTTGGCGTGTCGGGCAGCTGAGGATTGCGTGCCTCGCTTGCGACTCCAAGTGCTTTGAGTTTGCCTGCACGGATCTGTGGCAATGCTGAGGACATCGTCTCAAAGGCGTACTGAACTTGACCGGCGATCAAGTCGATCATGGCCGGGCCGCTACCCTTGTACGGTACGTGAACAGCATTGACGCCAGCTAGGTCTTTAAAGAGTTCGGCCGCAATGTGCTGTGTGCTGCCTGCGCCGCTTGAGGCAAAGTTTAGTTGACCGGGTTTGCTCTTGAGGAGTTTCACCAGATCTTGCACGCTATTGACTGGGCTGTTGGCTGCGACAACGAGTACATTCGGAACGGAGCCGGTGAAGGCCACAGGCACGAGGTCTTTTTCATTGTTGTAGTTGAGCTTGAGCAGATGTGGCGCAATCGCTTGTGCGGTCGAGACACCCATGAGCATCGTTTGGCCGTCTGTCGATTTGGCGGTGAGGTCCGCCGCGAGGGTGTTTGAAGCACCAGGTTTGTTTTCGACCACAACGGTCTGGCCCCACATCGGGGTGAGCTTGTCTGCCACGGCCCGGGCCATGGCATCAGTGCCGCCGCCAGGTGAGGAGCCAACGAGCAATTTAACGGGTTTTGTTGGCCACTCTTGTGCCAAGGCAGGTGCACTGATCGACACTGCCAAGCCAAGCGTCAGTGCGCTGATAAGTCTTATTTTCATTAGGGTCTCCTGATTCCATTGTGGGACGAACCTCCACATACTAGAAGCAGAACTGATTCACGTAAAATGAAACTTAATGATTAATTGATAACTATTAGCTATCAATTTAGACGGTGATTTTGAGTCCTTGACTAAAGTAATGCAATTGCATTACCATCGGTTTGGTCGAATCTACGTCGTATGCACATAATGCCCATCAATCTTGAAGTCGAATCCACGCTCACAGATCGTTATCAAACGACGGTACCCGAAACCGTGCGTAGAGCCTTGCGTTTGGGTAAACGTGACAAGATTCACTACACCATTCTTCCAGATGGGGGTGTGATGCTGACTCGCGCCGACAATATTGAAATCAATGACCCCGCTCTTGATCCGTTTCTGAGCTTCCTCGCCCGTGATCTTACAAATCACCCTGAGCGATTAGTGGCGATAGAGCCTGCTTTTGTTCAACGGATTCAATCTCTTGTTGAGGGTGTTCAAGTTGATTTGGATCAGCCCTTATCGGCAGATGATGAGTGAAAAGCGCTATTAGTGAAGGAATCACTATCCAAGGTTGGACAATTTTTGCGCATCCACTGTTCTTAAGTCAGCTTGAACAGCTCGTCATTCAAGTTGAGATTCTCAAAAAAAGAGATCCAGTGGGTTATGTAAAGAAAAATGCAAGTAAACGATTAGCAGCAATTATTAAGCTGGCATTTGAGGTGATTCCGCAAGATCCAGCTAGAACGGAGTATCGCCAAGGTACAACCCTTGGCTCAGATCGCAAGCACTGGTTTCGCGCTAAATTTTTCCAACAGTATCGATTGTTTTATCGCTATCACGCACAAGCTAAAGTAATTGTGTACGTTTGGGTCAACGATGATGATACTAAACGGGCTTATGAAAGCAGTGATGATGCTTATCTGGTGTTTCGCAAAATGCTTGAGAGCGGCCATCCGCCAGACGATTGGCAGCAGTTACTCAAAGAAGCGCAAGGCGAACTCATTCGATTGCGAAGACTGAAACTGCATGAAAAATAATCAGTCACGCCGCCACAGGGAATCTGGGTGTTGGGCTGATTGATTCAGACAGCGTGCCAAAATAAACAGCAAATCCGAGAGACGGTTGAGGTACTGCTGCGGGAGCGGCCCCAAGGGCGTCTCGTGATGCAGAGCCACGACCGCGCGTTCGGCGCGTCGGCATACGCTGCGGGCAACGTGTGCGAGGGAGGCCGTGCGGGTACCGCCAGGCAAGATAAATTCCTTGAGTGGTTCTAAGCGTGCATTAAAGTGGCTGATCTGTTCATCCAGATACGCGACTTGTTCGGCTTTCATCAAAAAATAACCAGGGACGGCGAGTTCGCTGCCCAGATCAAACAAGACGTGCTGTGCGGGAGCGATCGCCGAGGCAATGTCTGCGGGCACCTCATCGGAGAGCAACACACCCAGACAGCTATTGAGCTCGTCCACATCACCCATGGCTTGCACGCGTGCGCTGTCTTTGGGCACACGTGTGCCGTCCCCAAGGCCTGTTGAGCCATCATCTCCGGTACGTGTCGCGATGATCGAGAGTCGAGTGCTCATAAGAGTCCTTGGGGTGTCAGAGGTGTAGAAAGCTAATTGTTACAGTACGTAGCGAGCGAGGTCTTGGCTGGCTGCAGCTTCAGCGAGTTGGTCATTGACGTAACGCGCGTCAATGACGATCGTTTGACCGCTGCTGCTGGTCGCATCAAAGGACAAATCCTCCAAGAGCTTTTCCATCACCGTGTAAAGTCTGCGCGCACCGATATTTTCAGTGCGCTCGTTGACCTCAAAGGCGAGCTCGGCCAGTCGGGCGATACCTTCGTCCGTAAAGTTTAGATGGACGGACTCGGTGGCCAGAAGCGCGGTGTATTGCTTGGTCAACGAAGCGTCGGTGTCGCACAGAATCTGAACAAAATCTTTGGCCGTCAGTGAGTCGAGCTCGACGCGAATCGGAAAGCGACCCTGGAGTTCGGGGATCAGATCTGAAGGGCGCGAAAGATGAAAGGCACCAGAAGCGATAAACAAAATGTGATCAGTACGAATCATGCCGTATTTGGTGGTGACCGTTGTGCCTTCGACCAGCGGCAACAGATCGCGCTGGACACCTTGACGTGACACATCGGCTCCACCGGACTCTTGGCGGGCAGCAATCTTGTCGATCTCGTCTAGAAAGACGATGCCGTGCTGTTCAACTTTTTGAATTGCGACTGTGCGGAGGTCTTCTTCGTTGACGCGTTTGGCGGCTTCTTCGTCGACTAACAGTTTGAAGGCCTCTTTGACCGTCATTTTGCGTGACTTGGTTTTGTCACGGGACAGACCTGCGAACATGCCCTTGAGCTGCTCGGCCATGTCTTCCATGCCTGGCGGCGTCATGATGTCCATTTGTGGCGTGGGCTGTGCGACTTCGATATCAATCTCTGTGGCATCGAGATGTCCCTCGCGCAAACGCTTGCGAAAGGTTTGGCGAGTCGCGGTTTCTTCGCGAATGGGTGAGCCGTCTGCCGCACGTGGAGGGGTCAGCAAGACATCAAGAATACGGTCTTCTGCTGAATCTTCGGCGAGCGTGCGCACGCGCTTCATTTCTTGTTCGCGCGTTTGTTTGATCGCGATTTCAGCGAGGTCACGGATGATAGTGTCGACATCGCGACCGACATAACCGACTTCAGTGAATTTCGTGGCTTCGATTTTGATGAATGGCGCATCGACGAGCTTGGCGAGTCGGCGAGCGATCTCGGTTTTGCCGACGCCGGTGGGGCCGATCATCAGAATATTTTTTGGATGGATCTCGTGACGCAGTGGTTCGGCGACTTGCTGACGGCGCCAGCGGTTGCGCAAGGCAACGGCGACTGAACGCTTGGCACGATTTTGTCCGACGATATATTTGTCCAGTTCGGACACAATCTCGCTAGGTGTCATGGTGGAGGCTGACATGATTATTCCAGTGTTTCAATCAGGTGCTGTTGATTGGTATAGATGCAAAGGTCGCCGGCGATTTCGAGCGACTGTTTGACGATGACTTCGGGCGCGAGCTCGGTGTGACGCAAGAGCGCCATGGCAGCGGATTGTGCATACGCACCACCAGAGCCGATGGCGGCAAGTCCGTTTTCAGGTTCGAGCACATCACCGTTGCCGGTCAGTACCAGCGTGTGTTCGCGGTCGGCCACGATCAACATGGCTTCGAGACGACGCAAGACACGATCGGTACGCCAGTCGCGTGTGAGTTCGACTGCAGCGCGCATCAGATTGCCTTGATGTTTTTCCAGCTTGCCTTCAAAACGCTCTTGGAGCGTAAAGGCGTCAGCAGTCGCACCGGCAAAGCCTGCGAGAATTTTGTCGTGATAGAGACGACGGATTTTGCGTGCCGTGCCTTTGATGATGATGTTGCCAAGCGTGACCTGACCATCACCGCCAAGTGCGACGCGGTTGCCGCGGCGGACGCAAACAATAGTAGTGCCGTGAAATTGTTCCATATGCGTACTTTGAAAGAGAGTAGGGCTTAAAGTCAACAAGGGCACACTCGTGGTGAAGCAAGTGTGCCCTGTGGGATGTCTAGCGAGACTGACTGCGCAGTGATGAGGTGCTGAGCAGGTTCTGCTTAGTCACCAAACATTTTCTGTCGCATTTCCCGACGCTCTTGCGCTTCGAGAGAAAGCGTTGCAGTCGGGCGGGCCAGCAGACGACGCAAGCCAATCGGCTCGCCTGTTTCTTCGCACCAGCCGTACTCGCCACCGTCGATACGCACGATGGATTGTTGGACTTTTTTCAGTAGTTTGCGCTCGCGGTCACGCGTACGCAATTCGAGTGCGTGCTCTTCTTCGATCGTCGCGCGATCGGCTGGGTCGGGCACAAACTGCGTCTCGCGCAAGTGCTCTGTCGTCGCACCGGCGTTGCTGAGAATTTCTTGCTCGAGCTGTCTGAGACGGTCGCGGAAAAAGCCGAGCTGACGCTCGTTCATGTAATCAGACTCAGGCATTTTCAACAACTCGGCCTCAGTGGGCAAATTGTTTTCTGACATGTCGCCAGCGGGAGTCGGCTTTTTTTGTGCCGCTTTGGTGGCAACAGCTGGTGTTTTTGCCGGTGCGGGTGCTGCTTTTTTAGCGGCCGCGACCTCGGTGGATACGGGGGCTTTTGCTGCAGTAGCCTTGCTTGCTGCGGGTTTTGCTGCCTTGGTTACCATGAAAAAACACTCCAATAATTAAGCTCAGCGCACGAGCGCTGAGGGACTACTTGGCCAGACACTGCTCCAGACCTTTGGTAAAGATTTCTTGGGGCAGTTTGCGTCCGATAAAGACCATTTTCGTGGTCTTTTTTTCGTTCGCCAGCCAAGGCTTGCCAGGTTCGGCACCCATCAACATATGGACGCCCTGAAAGAGCATCCGTTTATTGATGCCCTTCATGTAAAGAATACCCTTGTAGCGCAGCAGGTCGGGTCCGTAGACCTGAACCACACCTCCGAGAAACTCTTCGAGACGTTCTGGATCAAAGGGTTTGTCGGACTTGAACACAAACGCACCGATGGTGTCGTCGTGCGCGGGTTTGGCGTGCTGGTGACCATGGTGATGGTCGGGGTTGGTGCATGTCGCGGGGTCATGGTCATGGCCGTGATCGTGCGCATGTGCGTGATCATGCCCGTGGTCATGTCCGTGTTCATGATCGCAGTGACCGTGATCGTGGTCGCAATGGCTGTGATCATGGTCATGATCGTGCGCAGCATCGGGATGATCATCGGCCAGGAAAAGTGGGTCGATATCTAAAATGGTGTTGAGATTGAAGCCACTAATATCGATGATCTTTTTCAGATCGGTATCGCCAAAGTTGACGGCCTCAATCGCAGCGCGCGGGTTCATGTGCACGATGCGACGACGCAAGGCGGCGTACTCAGACTCGGTGACCAGATCTTTTTTGGAGATCAGAATACGATCCGCGAAGCCGACTTGTTTTTGGGCTTCTTCTTGTTCGTCGAGCGTATCCATGCCGTGTTTGGCATCGACGATGGTCACCACCGCATCGAGGCGGTAGTACTCAGCGATATCATCATCCATGAAAAACGTCTGGCAAACGGGACCTGGGTTGGCCATGCCAGTCGTTTCAATAATGACGCGTTCGAATTTCAATTCGCCGCTTTCGTGACGCTTGCGCAGATCGAGCAAAGTACGCATCAGATCGCCGCGTACGGTGCAGCACACACAACCATTGGAAAGCTCGATGATTTCTTCGTCCTGATCTTGGACGAGTAAATCGTTATCGATGCTCTCGGGACCGAATTCGTTTTCGATGACCGCGATACGCTTTCCGTGGTACTCCGTCAGAATGCGTTTTAACAACGTAGTTTTTCCTGCACCGAGAAAGCCGGTGAGGATGGTGACGGGGACCATTTGGTCCAGACTGCGAGGGGAGTTCATGATCAGGTTGATTTCAAAAAACGGGTAAAAATGCGGAGCGTCGGGCCAGTCCTCAGGCTCAAAGCGAACGCCGGATTACAGCACAGCCTAGGCCTTCCGGCAAACATTCTAGTCATTCAGGCTGACATGAAAATGTCATCTCAATCTGATTGCCAATTTAAATAACATTATCTTATATGGAGTCGATCGGCCAGATTTCAAGGCCCCAGAGGATCGATAGGGGGGCTTAAAGGCTGTAACCTAATGTTTTTATTCGCTTTTTCTTCCGGCGCGCGGGTGCGCGGAATCGTAAGCTTTGGCTAAATGCTGGAAATCCAGCTTGGTATAGAGCTGTGTCGTGGAAATATTGGCGTGACCAAGCATTTCTTGAACTGCCCTTAAATCTTGTGCAGATTGTAAAACGTGGCTGGCAAAACTATGCCGTAAAACGTGAGGATGAACATGCGTGGGTAAGCCCGCCAGTTTGACAAGTTTAGTCAGCTGGCTTTGCACGACGCGCGGACTAATCCGGCCACCGCGTACCCCGATAAAAAGAGCTGCGGCATTCGTTTCGCTCGCGTGAGCATGCGCAAACTGCTGGCGGGCCTCAAGCCAGCGCACCAAACATTCGAGGGCCTGGGTGCCAATCGGGACGCTGCGGCGCTTGCCACCTTTGCCGAGCACATTGACCTCGCGGTCACTCAAATTGATCCAGCCAGCTGAGCTGTAGGTTTTACTTTGTGTGTAGTCGACATCGAGACCAACGAGTTCGGAGAGCCGCAAGCCGCTCGAGTAAAACAGCTCGAACATGGCACGGTCGCGCAACGAGGCCGGGTCGGTCATCGTGATCAGCGCAGGGGCTTCAAGAAGTGCCTGGGTCTGATCCACGGAGAGCGCCTTGGGTAGGCCGCGTGCGGCCTTGGGGGCACGCACGTCGGCAGCAGGATTGGCCGCCATCTGGCTCTGAGGTGCCAACCATTTATAAAAGCCACGCCAGGCAGCAAGCATACGGGCCAGACTGCGGGCGCTGTGGCCCTTGCCATGCAGTCGGGCGAGAAAATGTCGGATATTTCCGTTGACGAGTTGGTCAAGCGGCTTGCCGTCGGCCAGCGTGACGAGTTGTTGCAGGTCACGCCGATAGGCCGAAAGCGTGTGTCCGGAGTAGCGACGGTTGACTTCGAGGTGCTTGAGCCAAGCCGTGACGGGATCTGATGGGCTTGAAAGCGGTGAAGGGTCCGACATGCGCGGAATCGTGCTCAGGCGTCGTCGGCTGCGCGCAGCGTGGTGCCAGCGGGCTTGAGACGTGAGAGCGTTGAGCTAGCGAGGATGCTGACGGTTTGCAAAAACGCAACACCCATGTCCGGGCCAAAGCGTTCGGGATCGTCAGAGCCTAAAACCAGTAGTCCAAACGCGGGCTGTCCCACCGCCGAACGTAACGGCAGAATGGCGAGCGAGGCAGGTTTGGCGTGTAGCCAGCTCGCGGGCGTCAAGCTTGTGTCGTTGCCACAATAAGGATTAACAAGACTGTTGGCGTAAGTGTGTACTTCCTCGCCAACAGGGGCACCAACCCCTTCAGCGGGTAGATCCAAGCCCCAAACCCGCAAGGCGACCTCTTGGAGATTGAATTGTTCGGCCAACCCGAGTGCGACTTCGCCCGGCAAGCGCAGGGTCGATTGCTCGGCCAGCATGCGCACGCACCAGCGGTTCAGTTTGTCTGTGGTGATTTCATTGAGGGCGGCGTTGCGCACCAAATCTGCCAGCCTGAACTCAAAGTCACGCAGTCGCTCGCGCAAGGTCATGATCTGACGTTCGCCGAGCGAAATCGTGCGCGCTTGGTGCGGATGGGGGACTTCGAGCGTTGAGAACAACTCTGAATACTGAACAAAAAACTCAGGATGTTCCTGCAGGAACTTGGCAACAGTATGAGGATGCAGTGAGTCGGTCATGGTTGGGCAATCAGTGAAGTAGGAATGGAGGCAACCAGACGATCGATATCGATGGTGCTCGAAAAGACTGTCGTGGCAGGGCCGGTCATACGCATTTGATCGCCATGGGTGGCAATCGTGAGCCAACCGCCATGGGTACGCACACGCACGGGGGAGTCCAGGAGACCGCGTCGAATGCCGGCTGCAACAGCGGCGCAGGCGCCTGAGCCGCAGGCGAGTGTTTCGCCGGCGCCACGTTCGTACACCCGCAGATGGGCGGTGTGACGATCGACAATTTGCAGAAAGCCCGCGTTGACGCGTCGGGCGAAGCGAGGGTGTGACTCGATCAAGGGACCAAGGAGGGATACGGGTGCCGTATCGACGTCTTCTACTATCTGAACCGCGTGCGGGTTGGAAATCGCAACAGCGGATAACCAGGCGGTGACCTCGCCGAGGTCAGTATGGGTATGTAGAGGCAAGGCGTAAAGTGTGTCTTGGCCCTCAAAGCGAGTGTGCAACCCTGTCACATCAAAAGGTAAGGCCTCGGGCACGAAACGGGTCTGACCCATGTCGACCACCACTTCGCCGTTGGGCATCTCCTCGAGCGTAATCAGGCCGGTCGAGATCTCGGCACGCAAGGGATTGCGGGAGGAGAGTTTTTGCTCATGGACAAATTTGACGAAGCAGCGGGCACCGTTGCCGCAATGCTCGACTTCGCTGCCGTCGGAATTGAAAATCCGGTAGCGGAAATGTGCCTCAGGATGGGATGGATGTTCGACCAGCAATATCTGATCGCAGCCAATGCCGAATTGTCGGTGCGCGAGGGCGCGGGCGCGCTCTGCAGTCATTTCGATGGGTTGGCGCACCCCATCCAAGACCACAAAGTCATTGCCGGCGCCGTGCATTTTTGTGAAGTTCCAGATCATGTAGGGATTATCGCCCATTTGTTTATAGTTTTGACTTAAAATAGAAATTAAGTCGCTGAGTTAACCGACAACTTGCGGGGCGACGGTGTTGGACAAATGCTGAAATGCTGCGTCAATACAAAAATAAATCCGCTAAAGCGTCGCGCCCAATCCAGCGTCTATTCAGGTGTCGGTACGGGGTGCAACGCACCTCCTTAACTTCACCTCTGGCTTTGCCAGAAATAGGACGTGATCATGGCTACAACTTCTTCTGACTATCTCTTTACCTCCGAATCCGTTTCCGAAGGACATCCAGACAAGGTCGCTGACCAAGTCTCCGATGCCATCCTAGATGCGATTTTTACTCAAGACCCCCACGCACGTGTCGCAGCGGAAACGCTTTGCAACACAGGTTTGGTCGTCTTGGCAGGTGAAATCACCACGACTGCGAACGTTGATTACATCCAAGTTGCGCGCGACACGATCAAGCGCATTGGCTACGACAATACCGACTACGGGATCGACTACAAAGGCTGCGCGGTGTTGGTGGCCTATGACAAACAGTCTCCCGATATCGCTCAGGGCGTGGATCGCACCTCTGAGGACTATCTCAATCAAGGCGCGGGCGACCAGGGTTTGATGTTTGGTTACGCATGTAACGAAACGCCTGATTTGATGCCCGCACCAATCTGGTACGCACACCGCCTGGTGCAGCGTCAGAGCGAGTTGCGCAAAGACGGCCGCCTGCCTTGGCTGCGTCCCGATGCAAAATCACAGGTCACGTTCCGCTACGTCGACGGCAAGCCTGTCGAGGTCGACACTGTGGTGTTGTCGACACAGCACGCACCTGAAATTTCGCAGACTGCAATTCACGAAGCGGTGATTGAGGACATTATTCGTCCAAGTTTCCCTGCTGGTTTGTTGACACCCAAGACCAAGTTCCTGATCAACCCAACCGGTCGTTTCGTGATCGGCGGACCCCAGGGTGATTGCGGTCTGACAGGTCGTAAGATCATTGTCGACACCTATGGTGGCGCTTGCCGTCACGGTGGTGGCGCGTTCTCCGGCAAGGACCCTTCAAAGGTTGACCGTTCCGCTGCTTACGCTGCGCGCTATGTGGCAAAAAACATTGTGGCAGCTGGTCTGGCGAGTAAGTGTGAAGTGCAGGTGAGCTATGCGATTGGTGTGGCTGAGCCGATCAACATCACGGTTGATACGCACGGCACAGGCGTCGTGTCTGACGAGCAATTGTCCAAACTCGTGCGCGAGCATTTTGACCTGCGTCCAAAAGGTATCGTCAACATGCTTGACCTGTTGCGTCCGATCTATAGCAAGACAGCTGCCTACGGCCACTTTGGTCGTAGCGAGCCTGAGTTCAGCTGGGAAGCGACGGACAAGGCTGCTGCACTGAAAAAGTCAGTCTAAGGTGACCACTCAGCCACCTTCATTAAACTGGGATGAGGCGCCTGAGGGTGCTTCACCGAAAGCTTCTGGTCAGACGACACTTGAAGATGTTTCAAAGGGTGCAGATTCGCCTTGTGTGGCGATTTGCTCCACCTTGTTTGATGATGTGTGCCGTGGCTGCGGCCGCACGGTGATGGAGGTCTCGAACTGGGTCTTCATGACCAAAGAGGAAAAGCATGCAGTGTGGGTGCGGATTCTTGCGGAAGGTTATCCCAAAAAGTCTGGGGAAACCTGAGCAGGTCTAAAGAAAAATAGGTACTCATTTCTGAGTACCTATTTTTTTCGACTGACTTTTATTAGCTTTTAATTACTTTTCTTTCTTTTCCGACAAGGTGTCGCCTGCTAAAGCTTCGGACAACTTGGCGATTGCCGTGTGGTCTTGGCCTGGTCCGAGCATTTGTGCGCACGAGGCCCACATTTCACGACACAACGACGAAAAAGGCGTCGGTGTGTTGGTGTCGCGACCAATGCCAAGGGCAATGCTCAGATCTTTGACCATCAGGTCCAGACCAAAGCCAGCGTTGTATTGACCTGACAACACGAACTGTTTGAATTTCTTCTGCGTGGAGTTGTTCATCCCCGTCGAAGAGTTCAGCACGTCGACCATGGCCGAGGGATCCAGACCAAAGCGCTTGCCGATCAGCAGCGCTTCGACGCCGATCAAAAAGCCACCAGCAGACACCAGATTGTTCAGTGCCTTCATGGCGTGGGCAGAGCCGACGTCGCCGGTTGGCGTAATCGAGGTTCCCATGCAAGCCAATACTGGGCGAACGCGCTCAAGCAGCTCGACGCTACCGCCAAACATGATGGCCAGTTCGCCAGTCTTGGCGCGTGGCACGCCGCCTGAAACAGGGGCGTCAACCAAGTGACCTTTGGCGGCCGTGACGAGTTCAGCCAACGCGCGGGTGATGGTCGGTACGCCAGAAGTCATGTCGATGACGACGGAACCTGGACGCAAGCCGGCCAATACGCCGTCAGGACCTGTGAGGACGGCTTCCAGAATGTTGCTGGTGGGCAAGATCGTGACGATGAGCTCAGAGGCAGCAGCCAGCTCGCGGTTGGAAGCGGCGACGGTGCCACCGATTTCCTTGGCGAAGGCTTGTGCGCGCTCTTTCGAGGCATCAATCACTTGCAGAGGATAGCCAGCTTTGTGCAGCAGGGAGGCCATCGGCCATCCCATGCTGCCTAAGCCCACAAAACCGATCGTGGGCAGGGCGCTCATTTCTTAACTGCCTTTTTTGCAGCTGCTTTTTTGGCAGGCGCTTTAGCAGCGACGGCTTCAGCGGCAGCAGGCTTAGCGGCGGCGACTTTTTTAGCAGCGGCTTTCTTGGCAGTCACTTTTTTCTTGGCGGCTTTGGCAGCAGCTTTTTCGTAAGCGCCTTCTTCTTCGAGCACTTGGTTGGCGGCTTTGAAAGCGTCCAGACCAGCTGGGATGCCACAGTAGACTGTCGCGTGCAGCAGGACTTCTTTGATTTCTTCGATGGTCACGCCGTTAGCCAGTGCGCCTTTGACGTGCAGCTTGATTTCAGCGGAACGGTTCAGTGCAGTCAGCATGGCCAGGTTGAGCATGCTGCGTGTCTTGCGGCTCAGACCGTCACGGGTCCAGGCATAGCCCCAGCACCACTCGGTAGTGATGTGCTGGAAAGCCATGGTGAAATCGTTGGCTTTGGCAATGGAGCCGTCCACGTAATCAGCGCCGAGTACGTCACGACGAACGGCCAGGCCGTCTTTGAACAATTGAGCGGTTTCGCTTTTAGCAGACATGTAAGGCTCCAGAATCAGTATGATTAAAAATAAATAAAGTAAAACGTGTAACTAAATGTGTAAGACACACCACGATTGGCCTCGATTGTCTGCGCTTGTCTTTACCTGTGTCAAGCGGGAATCGTCGATGTTGCCTATAAAGGAGAAACAATGAATCTGCCCCAGTATGAAATTTATGCGTTGCGCTATGCGACGATTCAGCAACGGATGCGCCGCGAAAACTTCATTGTTCAGGATCCGCACGATGAGCCGATGCCGATGGATTATTTTGTCTGGCTTATTCGCGATGGTCAGCGCAATATTTTGGTGGATACGGGTTTCAATGCGCGACAAGCCAAAGAACGTGGCCGCACACTGTTGCGTTGTCCCATTGGCGCGCTGTCTTTGCTGGGTCTGGCGCCAGAGGACATCCAGGACGTGGTGTTGACGCATCTGCATTATGACCATGCGGGCAACATCGATCTGCTTCCAAATGCACGCTTTCATGTGCAAGAAGACGAGGTGGATTACGCGTGCGGTAAGCACATGTGCCACGGACTGTTTCGTCATGCCTACGATGTAGAAGACGTGGTGAGTCTTGTGCGACGCGTGTATGCGGAACGTGTCCAGTTCCATCAGGGGCGACATGAGCTGGCGCCAGGCATCGAGCTGATCAAAATCGGTGGCCATACGAAGGGCTTGCAATCTTTACGCGTGCACACCGCACGTGGCTGGGTGGTGTTGGCTTCGGATGCGAGCCATTTTTATGAAAATATGGAAAGGCCGTCGCCCTTTCCGATTGTGTTTCATGTGGGTGATATGGTGGCGGGCTATGCGACCCTGCGTGCGGCGGCTGCAACGTCCGAACACATCATTCCCGGGCACGATCCTTTGGTCCGTGCGCGCTATCCGTTCCATGGCAAGCCAGAGGATGACATTGTGGCGTTGCACTTGCCTCCTCAGACCACCACCTCAGCCAACACTTAAGGCTTAAATATTCAGGGGTTGTGGGGTAAACCCTGTCGTAATCTCCAAAAACGGGCTACAATGGCTGTGCTTTTGAGGAGCGTTGCGACGGGTCAAGCCCGCCAGGCTCATTAGCTTCCACGTTACCGTCGGCCATTTGTCGACCTTAACGGCGCTCACCCAATCCTGCCAAGCAGCGATTGCGGTGGTGCTCAATACACAGCCGTTCAATTGTTGTTCCGCGGGTATACCGGAGCTTAAACACATGAACGCTGTAAAAGAAAAATTCGCTGATTACATTGTTGCCGACATCACCCAGGCTGATTTTGGTCGTCGCGAGATCGCGATTGCTGAAACAGAAATGCCAGGTCTGATGGCCACGCGCGAAGAGTTCGCCAAGACCAAGCCGCTGAAAGGCGCCCGTATCACGGGTAGCTTGCACATGACGATCCAGACGGCAGTGCTGATCGAAACCTTGCAGGCACTCGGCGCCGAAGTGCGTTGGGCCTCTTGCAATATTTTTTCGACTCAGGATCACGCCGCTGCTGCCATCGCTGCAATGGGCACACCTGTGTTCGCCAAAAAAGGCGAGTCACTGGTCGAGTACTGGGAATACACACACAAGATTTTTGAATGGCCTGGCGACAAGCAAGCCAACATGATTTTGGATGATGGCGGCGATGCCACACTGTTGTTGCACCTCGGTACAAAAGCTGAGAGCGACATTTCGGTCTTGAACAACCCAGGTTCCGAAGAAGAAGTCGTTTTGTTTGCTGCAATCAAAGCGCAGATCAAAAAAGATCCTAAGTGGTACTCCACACGTCTGGCCCAGATCAAGGGCGTGACTGAGGAAACGACGACTGGCGTGCTGCGTTTGTATCAGATGTCGAAAAAAGGCGAATTGGCCTTTGCCGCCATCAACGTGAACGACTCCGTGACCAAGTCAAAGTTTGATAACTTGTACGGCTGCCGTGAATCATTGGTCGACGCGATCAAGCGCGCGACAGACGTCATGATCGCAGGCAAGATCGCCGTGGTTGCAGGTTATGGCGATGTGGGCAAGGGTTCGGCACAAGCCTTGGCCGCGTTGCGCGCTCAGGTGTGGGTGACTGAAGTCGATCCAATCTGCGCACTGCAGGCAGCGATGGAAGGCTTTAAAGTTGTCACCATGGAAGAAGCCGCAGACAAGGCAGACATTTTCGTGACAGCAACAGGCAACTACAACGTCATCACGCGTGCCCACATGGACCGCATGAAGGACCAGGCCATTGTTTGTAACATCGGTCACTTCGACAACGAAATTGACGTCGTCGGTATCGAAGACTTGCAGTGGGAAGAAATCAAGCCACAAGTCGATCACGTGATTTTCCCTAACGGCAAGCGCATCATCTTGTTGGCGAAGGGCCGTCTCGTGAACCTCGGTTGCGGCACAGGCCACCCCTCGTTCGTGATGTCGTCTTCGTTTACCAACCAGACGATTGCACAGATCGAGTTGTTCTCACGCAACGAAGAGTACAAGTCGGGTCAGGTCTATGTGTTGCCCAAGCATTTGGACGAAAAAGTCGCACGTTTGCACCTCAAGAAGATTGGCGCAAACTTGACGACCTTGACACCTCAGCAAGCCGCTTACATCAGCGTCAAGCAAGAAGGTCCTTTCAAGGGCGACGCATACCGTTATTGATCAGCCTTTTTTCTAAGGTTGTCATACGCGGTTATGAGTCAGGGTTGCAAGCGGGATATTCCCATTTGCAACCCAAAGTAATGTTCACCGGAGATTGTCATGACTTGGTTGCTTGTCTGGATATTAAATGCGGTGACATTACTGATCGTCGCCTACGTCTTGCCCGGAATTACGGTGGCCAGTTTCTGGTCGGCCATGATTGCGGCGCTCGTCTTGGGTTTGATCAACATGCTGGTCAAACCCATCCTCATTTTATTGACCTTGCCCATCACGATTGTGACGCTGGGTCTGTTTTTACTCGTGATCAACGCACTCATGTTCTGGCTTGCCGGCTCGCTCCTGAAAGGCTTTCAGGTCAGTGGCTTTTGGTGGGCGGTTGGGGGCGCATTGCTCTACAGCGTGATCTCGGGTTTCTTGTCGGGTTTGATTAATCAATGACCTCCCAAGCTACGCCTGCTTTTAGTCTCGAGTTTTTCCCTCCCCGCGACGATGCTGCCCAGCAACGTCTCGTCGAAGGTGCCAAGCAAATGCTGGTGATCGCGCCGCACTATGTCAGTGTGACGTTCGGAGCGGGCGGTTCTACCCGTGATGGCACGCTGGATACGGTACGGACGATGCGCTCGCTCGGCTGCGATGCGGCGCCGCATCTGTCTTGTATAGGCTCTTCGCGTGACGATCTCAAGGGGTTGTTGCAACGCTACCGCGACGAAGGCGTTCGCCGAATCGTAGCCTTGCGCGGTGACATGCCGTCTGGCATGGGGGCGAGTGCGGCCGGTGCGTTGCATCACGCAAGTGACTTGGTGGAGTTTATTCGTCAGGAAACAGGTGACTGGTTTCACATTGAGGTCGCGGCTTATCCTGAAATGCATCCTCAAGCAGCGGGTCCAGAAAAAGATCTGACGCATTTTGTCAACAAAGTCCGCGCGGGTGCGAATAGCGCGATTACGCAGTACTTTTTCAACGCGGATGCGTATTTTGATTTTGTCGAGCGCGTCCAGGCTCAGGGTATTGATATTCCGATCGTGCCGGGCATTATGCCGATCACCAATTACACGCAATTGATGCGTTTTTCAGAAATGTGCGGGGCCGAAGTGCCGCGCTGGATTCGTCTGCGTCTGGCTGAGCTGGGTGATGACAAAGAGTCGATCCGTGCTTTTGGTGCCGAGGTCGTGACACGTCTGTGCGAGACACTTCTGGACAATGGTGTGCCAGGCTTGCATTTTTATACGCTCAATAATGCTGAAGCGACTTTGTCTATTTGGCGTGGTCTGGGCCGCTAGTCTGAAGAGACTACGAAGCAGTTATACCGGTGGTGGGTCTTGTAGCCAGCCGCTTGGTGTCAGAATGGCATCGAGCGGATAGTCGTGTTCCTCTGGTCGATGCCCCGCTTCTTCTTCGATACGCGCTTGGTCCCAGGCAATCCCAATGGTGACAAAGGGCTGGCCCGTTTCATTGATTTGAGCAAGCGTGCGGTCGTAATAACCACCACCGTAGCCGATCCGTGCACCATGCTCCGTAAAGCCGAGTGTGGGGACGAGCAAAACAGTGGGTTGTATGACCTCGCCTCGCACGGGCTCAAGCACACCAAAGGCGCCGCGTGCCAGAGGGTCCTCTGGTCGCCAAGCGTGAAATTCGAGTGGTGCCTGTTTTTTGACAACGATTGGCAGGACAATCGTGACACCCATCGAGTGCAATTGCGCATAGATCGGGCGCAAGTCAGGTTCGCCGTCGAGGGGCCAAAAGCCAGCAACTATTTCAGGTTCAGTCTGTCCAACCGCTGCACATGCTGAGCGGCGGGTCTCAAACCAGCTGAGCAAGGTCGTGCATAAAAAAGCGCTGCCATGTTGGCGTTCGGCAACAGGAATGGCCTCTCGTAGGCTGCGAAGCCGCACACGGAGCAGGTCTGCGCTATTCTTTGACATATACCGTAGCAGTTGCTAACTCATTGTTGTAAATGTTGTTCAGAGGCATTGTATGCACACAAGCGCAAAGTATCAGAATATCCGCGTTCAGTTTAGCGTCTTGGTCGCCGCAGTGGCCTGTATGGGCTCGCTGGTCGCGTCACCCAGCGTGGCACAAACATCCTCTTCAGGCGCAGAGCAGTTTGTGTTGAAGGCAGATGGCAGCATGAGTCCGGTTGGCGGCACTTCTCAAGGTGCCGCTGCCGCAACGCCTAAAGCCGCTCCCACTGTCGTCAAGCCAGCTACGAATACTGCACCGAATAACGCGGCAAGCCCAGTCGCTAGCCAAGCAGCTAGCTCAGTGACCAATCCAGTGACGAATCCCAAAGACACCATAGCGGCCTCGGACAATACGCCTGCTGCTAAAGCGGTGGCCGCAGCGCGTCAGGCGCTGAACAGTAAACAGTTCGGTCAACTCGCCAGTTTTGTGCCACAGGCGCGTGGTGATGTGTTGGCGACGTATCCTGAGTATTGGTTTTTACGCACACAGCTTGGTTTATATAAAACGCCTGGCGTCGCGCAAAGTCTTGAGCAGTTCCTTGAAAAAAACAATGGAGCGTATCTCGCAGATCGACTGCGAGGTGAATGGTTGCTGACGGCAGCGCGAAGCGGCGACTTTGTCACCGTTCGCAGCCTGGGGCCCGTACTCAACCCAAGCAATCAGGTCTTGTGCGCGCAACTCGAAGCCAAACATATGGGTGGTCAGCGCGCGACTGCAGCCGAGGCGATGAAGATTTTTGTGCCCTTTGGTGCGTGTTGGAAGTTGTTTGACCAGCTGGTAGCGGATCGTGTGCTGACCAATGCCGAGTTGATTCCCTACTTGCACGAGGCGATTGAAAACAATAAGTTGCCCGATGCGCGTCGCTTTGCGGCCTATGTGTTTGATGCCAAGGAAATGGCGGCCTATGACGCGATGCTAAAGAGCCCAGCAGCTTGGTTAGCGACGCAAACTGCGTTGGGTTCGACTGAGCGCAACGAGATTATTGCGATCGGCCTCGCACGGTTGGCACGAACAGATTTGGCGGCGGCTGATGCACTCGTGAATAAGCAGTGGAAAAATCTGCTGCCAAAAAAATATACGCAATGGGTATATGGTCAGATGGCCTTGGTGGCGAGTATGAATCTGGATCCGCGTGCCTACAAATGGTACCGCGAGTCGGGTTCGGTCCGTTTGTCGGATAACAATGAAGCGTGGCGTGTACGGATGGCCTTGCGGCAACCGAAGATCGACTGGAAGTGGGTCATGCAAGGCATCGATACGATGCGTGAGCCGCAGCGCAGTGATCCGACATGGGTGTATTGGAAGGCGCGTGGCTTGGCCGCGACAGGCAAAAAGACCGAGGCAGAAAAAGCCTATGAGTCGATCGCTGCAGACTACAGCTTTTATGGACAGCTCGCAGCTGAAGAGCTGGGCCGGACAATCAGTGCACCGAAGCGCCCCGAGGCGGTGACGGACCAAGAGTTGGCACAAGCCAGAGCGAATCCTGGCTTGCAGCGAGCGGTGACCTTGTTTAAAAGAGGTTGGCGACCTGATGCTGTACCAGAGTGGAACTTTACCTTGCGCGGCATGACGGATCGGCAGTTGTTGGCGGCTTCTGAGCTTGCTCGACGCGAAAGTATTTACGATCGTGTGGTGGTCACGTCTGGACGCACCAAGAGTGAGGTGGATTTCACGCAACGCTTTGTGGCGCCTTTTGAAGGGCGGGTGAGTGCCCAGGCACGTGAGGTCAATGTCGAGCCGGCGTGGGTCTATGGTTTGATTCGACAAGAGTCGCTGTTTATTATGGATGCGCGTTCACATGTGGGGGCATCGGGTTTGATGCAGTTGATGCCGGCCACTGCAAAGTGGATGGCTAAAAAAATCGGCTTGACGGATTTCACGCCAAATAGCGTGAATGATTTTGATACCAATACTAAGCTGGGCACGAGCTATCTGAGTATGGTCCAGTCTGATCTGGGTGGCTCGCAGGTACTTGCGAGTGCGGGATACAACGCAGGTCCTGGCCGCCCAATGCTGTGGCGTTCAAAGCTGGATGCGCCCGTAGAGGGGGCGATTTTTGCTGAAACCATTCCGTTTAACGAGACTCGCGATTACGTTAAAAAAGTCATGTCTAACGCGACTTATTATGCGGCAGTCTTTTCTGGCAACCCTCAGTCACTCAAGCAGCGTCTGGGACAAATTGAGCCACGACCGTATGGTCGTTCTCCCTTGCCGTGACAGCGTCAGTGACGATAGATCCCGCCTTGACGGGCTTGCAGGTCTACATTGTGGGTGGCGCGGTGCGCGATGCGTTGCTGGGTCGCCCTGCTGGCGATCGTGATTGGGTGGTGGTCGGTGCGACACCTGAGGAAATGGTTGAACGTGGATTCATTCCCGTCGGCGGCGATTTTCCGGTGTTTTTGCATCCACGAACCAAAGAAGAATACGCCCTTGCCCGAACGGAGAGAAAGTCGGGGCGGGGTTACAAAGGCTTCACTTTTTACACGGGTGCGGACGTTACCCTCGAAGAAGATTTAAAGCGTCGTGATCTGACGATCAATGCGATGGCACAGTCGATGACGGGAGTCTTAATCGATCCCTTGAACGGCTTAGCGGATTTACAGTCACGTTTGTTTCGTCATGTCGGTCCTGCTTTCGAAGAGGACCCCGTCCGGATTTTGCGGCTCGCACGTTTTGCTGCGAGGTTGACGGATTTTTCTGTGGCACCGGAAACGCTTGCTGTGTGCCGGCGCATGGTGTCGACAGGTGAGGTCGATGCCTTGGTGCCGGAGCGGGTCTGGCAGGAGTTGTCACGTGGACTGATGAGCGAAAAGCCTTCGCGTATGTTGGCAATTTTGTTAGAGTCTGGCGCGAGTGCACGAGTCATGCCTGAGTGGCAGCCTACGGCCCGTGTGGTGCAGCTTGTGGATACTGCGGCAAGCTTGCCGTTGACTGCACGTTATGCGTTGTTCTGCCTAGACACAGACGCGCGTGCTGAGTTGGCCAAGCGTTTGCGCGTGCCGACGGAGTGTGCCGACATGGCGCGCTTATTGCCCGTCGTGTTGGCGGGCATCACTCAGTGCACTCCAGAGGCGGCAATGTCACTGTTTGAAATGTGCGATGCCTTCAGGAAGCCCGAGCGTTTTGATTTGTTACTGGAGATATCAGGACGGATTCAGGCGGATCATCCGGAGTGGTGGCGGACTAAACTGCAGGCTGTTTTGGCGGTGGATGCGGGTGCTGCGGCCAAGACAGCCGCTGAGCCTGCGCAAATTAAACAGGTGGTGCGCGCTGCGCGTCTAGCTGCCCTGTACGGTCGCTCTGACTAAAACCGCTGAGGGGCACTTGAATGCCTCGTCCAAGAACAATGACTTTAAACAGTTCGCCCATTTCCGCTTCGGAAATCAGCTTTTGCACGGCAGCATAGGTTTGGGCCCGGTCTTTGGGGTCCGGATGCTCGAGTTGTTGTTGTGCGTATGTTTCAAGCAACTGGGGAAGGCCGGTATTGAGTAAAAAACGCGCTTGGGAGGTATAGCCCAAGACGTCTAGTCCGCTTTGTTGTGCGGCGTCGGCAATCGCGGTGAAATCTACGTGAGCCGTAATGTCTTGTAGACCAGGCGCTAAAAAAACATCGTCATGCGTACGGTGCTGGATATGACACATCAGGGTGCCGCGTTGTCGCTGAGGATGGTAGTACTCATGGCGTGGGAAGCCGTAATCAATCAGTAGGGCTGCACCGCGCGTCAACCAGCGACCGAGGTCGCGAATCCATGCTTCGGCCTGCAAGTTGACCTCAGAGGTGTAACCGGGAAGAGCAGGCATGCGCGATCGAACGGCGTCGGCGAGCTTGGGTGAGGCGGGTTTGTCTAAAAAGGCAAAACCTGAGTCACTCGACACCACACCACGCTCCAGCACCTCGCCTTGGTCAGACCAGGCAAAGAGCTCAACTGGCATGGCATCCAGCAACTCATTGCCCACGACACAGCCAGCAAAGTGAGTCGGGAGTGTTTCCAGCCAAGAGACGCGATCGCCCCAGGCGGCGAGGCGTTGCTGCTGCCGCTGCCTGAGATCTCCGGACACTTCGAGAATGTTGTAGCGCACATTGAGGCCCTCCGCATGCAATGCGCTGAGGAGGTCATGGGCGAGCGCGCCGCTACCTGCACCAAACTCCAGCACGTCGAGCGTGTCGGTTTGGCGCAAAATTTCTGACACTTGTCGAGCGAGTGTTTGTCCGAACAAGGGTGTGAGTTGCGGGGCGGTGACGAAATCACCGCTCAGCGCTGTCGTACTGGTGTTCGGTGTTTCAGCGAGCTTGGTATTGCCGGCGGCATAATAGCCAAGCCCAGGTGCGTACAGCACGTGATGCATCCATGTACTAAAAGGCAACCAGCCACCTGCTTGCTGGATCTGCAGATGCAAAAAAGCGCTGACGCGCTGAGTGTGACTCAGTGCGTCAGCGCTTACCGGGATTGCTTGATTAGCGGCGACCACCGTCAAAGTTAAAACCACGACGTGCACCTGCCGCAGCGCGAGGTGCGCCAGGACGTGCTGCACCGCCTGCACGAGCAGGACCATCACCACGTGGGGCGAAAGTCTTGCCGCCAGGTGCGGCTGAGCGAGGAGCAAAGTCACGACCGGCGCGTGCTGCAGGCTTGCCTGCATAAGCTGGACGGTCTGAAGGTGCGCGATCGCTGCGATGCTCAAAAGGACGACCCTCGCCACGGGTGCTGGCGAAAGGATTGTCGCTGCGAGCAGCTTGAGGACGATCACCGCGTGGGGCGTATGCAGGCTTGTCACCGCGTGGAGCGAAGGTGCGCTCACGGTCACCAAAAGGCTTGTCGCCACGTGGTGCGTAGGCGGGCTTGTCACCGCGAGGAGCGAAAGATTTTTCACCACGGTCTGCGTAGGGCCTGTCACCGCGTGGCGCGCCACTTGGTGCATCGCCACGAGGCGCAAATGAACGCGACTCGCCGCGGCCGGCTGAGTAACGGTCGTTGTTGCTACCGAAACGGTCGCCGCTACGGTCGTTGCTCCAACGGTTTGGCTTTTTACCGCCTGCACCGCGTGACGCGCCTTCGGGGCGTGAACTTGGTGTGCGCTGTGGCTCGAGGCCGGCGATCACGCCAGGAGGAATGGTGTTGCCGATGAAATGTTCGATGCGACGCACTTTATGACGCTCGCTGTGGACAGCCAAAGTAAAGGCTGCGCCATCACGACCGGCGCGACCGGTACGACCAATGCGGTGTACGTAGTCTTCGGGCTGCATGGGCAAATCGTAGTTGATTGCGTGGCTGATGGCCTGAACGTCAATACCGCGTGCGGCAACGTCGGTGGCAACCAAGACACGGACACGACCGTCCTGAACTTCGGACAACGTACGTGAACGCTGGCGCTGGTTCATGTCGCCATGCAAGGCCATTGCTGAGAAACCGCTGTCGGCGAGGTGTTCGGCCAGATCATCCGCGCCACGCTTGGTCGCGGTGAAGATAATGGCTTGGTCCATTGACACGTCGCGCAACAGATGGTCAAGCAGGCGCAGTTTGTGACCGGCGTCATCTGCGTACAGCAACGTTTGTGTAATGTTGGCGTGACGATCTGACTGTGAGGTCATTTCGATACGCTGTGGATCGCGCATCATGCGTGCGGCGAGCTTGGCAACCGTGCCGTCCAGCGTTGCTGAGAACAGCAAGGTCTGGCGTGACTCGGGGCAACGGTCAACGATGGTGTTGATGTCGTCGATGAAACCCATGTCAAGCATGCGGTCAGCTTCGTCGAGCACCAGTGTGTGCACGGTCGACAAGTCGACACGACGGGCTTGCAGGTGGTCTAAGAGACGACCAGGTGTGGCCACCAACACGTCAACGCGACGTGAGAGTGCTTTGAGTTGGGCGCCGTAAGGCATGCCGCCGACAACGGTTGCGACACGCAGATCGTCCAGGTTGCTACCGTACATTTCGGTGGCTTCGCTGACCTGCATGGCGAGTTCGCGTGTGGGGGTGAGCACCAGCACTTGGACGCCACGACCTTTGTTACCAGGCTTGTGAGCGATTTTGTTCAGTGCGGGAAGCATAAAGGCTGCGGTCTTGCCGCTGCCTGTCTGGGCGGACACCATCAAGTCGGCACCGGCCAAGGCTGCTGGAATCGCAGACATCTGGACGGGTGTCGGCGTGGTGAAGCCGGTACGTTCAATGGAAGACAACAAAGCGGGGACGAGCCCCAACGAATCGAAGGACATGACTTTCCTTTTGGCCAGATAGTGGCCATATGACGCAGCCCGGAGAATTGGTAGACCGGCGGTAGTCGGTTGAATCGAGCATCGTGCCGACCGAATCAACCGAACGTCTGGGCTATAGATCCATCTATCTGGATCACACTAGCTGCCCACGAAAGGAAAGGAGGTCAGGAATCGATGATGTGAAGCCGAAATCTAGGTTGTTTGCCTATTTTCAGACTTATGCACTTTCTTGTGCAGCGGTACGTTATACCAAGGGTACGGTTAAAACCACAAAACCACAAAACCAGCGGTAATTTATACAAATGCACTTTTTGTACAGAGCCCGAATACTAACCTATTTTTTGATGCGGGTATACCCTTTGGGTAAAAAAATTATGCTTTCCAGTCAATTACTTGGCGCTTGTGTTGTATTAACCATTCATTTGCCAAGCGAAAATGATCGCAGCCGATAAACGGTACAGGGGGTCTGCGGGCGGAGAGCGGTGAGGGGTGATTGGCCATCAAAATCAGGTGGTCGCCCTGGCCAGCAATGAGTGCGTGTTTGGCTTGGGCATGTGCGCCCCAGAGCATGAACACCTTGGGTGAGGGATCGCGGGCAACCTCAGTAATCAGGGCGTCCGTCACCGTTTCCCAGCCTGCACGGGCATGAGAGGCGGGCTGTCCATCCTCGACAGTCAGGCATGTATTGAGAAGGAGAACCCCTTGTTGTGCCCAGCGTGACAAATCGTTTTTAAGAAGGTTGGAGGTCAATACAAGCGTGGAGTCGTCGGTTGGGTAGGCGCGCTCAATCTCTTGCAAGATGTTGCGCAAGCTGGGGGGGCGTTTAAAACCATCCGGCACAGAAAAAGCGAGTCCTTGTGCTTGGCCGGGACCGTGATAGGGATCTTGACCCAAGATCACGACTTGGACGGTGTGGGGCTCTAACGTATCTAACGCGCGAAACGGGCGCGCGGGATAAATGACTGCACCTTGCGCGAGTCGAGACTGCAGCATGCTAGAAAGGCTTTCGAGCGCGGTGCGTACAGATGCAGACGCCAAGCATGGTTGCCACGCCTGGGGCACGTGTTCGAGATGCACCCAGAGCGAGGCTTGCTCAAGTTGATTGCTCTGGGGCGACATCTTCAAAGAAACATACTCAGGCAAAAAGTGTGGAAAACGCGTTTAGGCAAACAAGCGTGCGAGCTCTGCGCCTGGATTGGGTGCGCGCATAAACGCCTCGCCAACCAGGAACGCATTGACGTCATTGTCACGCATTAACTGCACATCGTTGGGAGCCAAAATGCCGCTTTCGGTAATGACAAGCTTGCCGATGGGGATGCGTTGTAACAAATCGAGCGTGTTTTGCAGCGAGGTTTCGAACGTACGCAGGTTGCGGTTGTTGATCCCCAGCAAAGAGGTATTCATGTCCAGCGCGATGTCCAGCTCTTCGGCATCATGTACCTCCACCAGCACATCCATCCCCAGCTCGAACGCGCACTCTTCAAACTCAGAGAGTTGTGTGGAGCTTAAGGCAGAAACAATCAGCAACACGCAATCAGCGCCCATGGCACGGGCAGCAATGATTTGATAGGGGTCGACGATAAAGTCTTTGCGTAAAACGGGGAGTTTGCAAGCCTCGCGGGCCTGCCGCAGGTAATCGTCGTCGCCCAGGAAAAACTGTTTGTCAGTCAGCACGGACAAACATGCCGCACCATGCTCGGCATAAGACTCGGCGATTTCGGCAGGAATAAAGATTTCGCGCAGCACGCCTTTTGAGGGTGAGGCTTTTTTGATCTCTGCAATGACGCCAGGCTTGCCTGCGGCAATCTTGGTTTCGAGCGCTTTGCCAAAACCACGGACATCTTTGCGCGCTTTGGCTTCTTTGAGGAGCTCAGCTTCGCTGCGCACGAGACGCTCGGCAGCGACTTCTTGGGCTTTGACGGCGAGGATTTTATTGAGGATATCGCTCATGCTGCATATTTCCTTGTGTGGGCACAAAAGGCTTCGAGCTTGTCGCGCGCGGCGCCGCTCGCGATGGCTTCAAAGGCCATCTTAATCCCGTCTTGGATCGTGGTGGCGTGATTGCCAACGTAAATCGCCAGTCCTGCGTTAAAGGCCACAATATCGCGCGCTGTCCCGGGCGTGTTGCCAAGCGCTTCGAGCACGTAGTCACGGGACTCTTCTTTGCTCGACACTCTAATGCTGCGATTGGAGGCCATTTGCAGGCCGAAGTCCTCGGGATGAATTTCGTATTCGCGGATGACACCGTCTTTGAGTTCACCGACGAGTGTGCCCGCACCGAGCGAGGCCTCGTCCATGCCGTCTTTGCCGTGCACAATCATGACGTGCCGTGAGCCGAGTGATTGCAGCACACGCACCTGTATGCCGACGAGATCGGCGTGAAAAACGCCCATCAATTGATTGGCTGCACCCGCGGGATTAGTCAGGGGGCCAAGGAGGTTGAAAATCGTGCGCACGCCGAGCTCTTTGCGCACAGGCGCGATATTTTTCATCGCGCCGTGGTGAGCGGGGGCGAACATAAAGCCGATGCCGGTTTCCTCAATACACGCTGAGACTTGTTCGGGTGTCAGGGATAGGTTGGCGCCGAGTGCTTCGAGTACATCCGCGCTACCTGACGACGAGGACGCACTGCGTCCACCGTGTTTGGCGATCGGCACACCGGCTGCCGCAGCGACAAACATCGCGGTCGTAGAGATGTTAAAGGTGTTGCTCCCATCACCGCCCGTGCCACACATGTCCACCATGTCTTGTGGATTGGTGACGTGCACAGGTGTGGCGAATTCGCGCATGACTTGTGCGGCGGCAGTGATTTCACCAATGGTTTCTTTTTTGACGCGCAAGCCCATCAACAAGGCTGCTGCAATGGTGGGCGACATATCGCCACGCATCAACATACGCATCAAATGCAGCATTTCATCGTGAAAAATTTCACGGTGTTCGATGCAGCGGTGTAGTGCTTCGCTTGGAGTAATCATTGGGCGTCCGCTTATTTGGTCGAGGCGAGCGTAGTCGCAGGCAGTTCGAGAAAGTTACGCAGCATGGCGTGACCATGTTCACTCAAAATGGATTCGGGGTGAAACTGAACGCCGTAGATGGGCAATGTTTTGTGGCGCACACCCATGATTTCACCATCCGCGGTTTGGGCGGTGATTTCCAGGCAATCTGGAATGGTGGCGCGCTCGATCGCCAGTGAGTGATAGCGGATCACGGTAAAGGGGGAGGGTAGTCCTTTGAAAACGTCGGAATCCGTGTGCGTGATCTCTGAGGTTTTGCCGTGCATGATTTGCTGGGCACGGACAATCTTGCCACCAAAGGCGGCGCCGATGGCTTGATGCCCCAAGCAAACGCCCAGAATCGGCACTTTGCCGGCGTAGCGCTTGATCACGTCGACCGAGACGCCCGCTTCGGCAGGCGAGCAGGGGCCAGGTGAAATGCAGATGTGGTCTGGTTTCAGTGCGTCGATTTCTTCGAGCGTAATCTGGTCGTTGCGGTAGACGCGCACGTCTTCGCCAAGCTCGCCAAAGTACTGCACCAGGTTGTAGGTAAACGAGTCATAGTTGTCGATCATCAGTAACATTTTTGTTTGTCCTGTTTTGGCGAGTTAGAACGGATCATCGAGACCGTTTTGCACTTGTTCGGCGGCACGCAGGACTGCGCGTGCTTTGGCTTCGGTTTCGAGCCATTCCATTTCGGGATCCGAGTCGGCCACGATGCCGGCGGCGGCCTGCACATAGAGCATGCCGTCCTTGATGATGCCGGTGCGAATCGCGATGGCAACATCCATTTCTCCGCCATAGCTCAGGTACCCGGCGGCGCCACCGTAAATGCCGCGGCGCACGGGTTCGAGCTCGTCGATCATTTGCATGGCGCGGACTTTGGGTGCGCCCGTGAGTGTGCCGGCGGGAAATGAGGCGCGCAGCACATCCATGTTGCTCATGCCGGCTTCAAGCGTGCCGGTGACGTTGGAGACTAAGTGCATCACGTGTGAGTAGCGTTCGATCACCATCGTGTCGGTCACTTTGACCGAGCCAATTTTGGCCACACGACCGACGTCATTGCGCGCGAGGTCAATCAGCATGACGTGTTCAGCACGTTCCTTGGGGTCGGCGAGCAGCTCTTCGGCGAGTGCAGCGTCTTCTTCGGGCGTCGCTCCACGTTTGCGTGTACCCGCGAGCGGCCGAATAGTGATTTCTGTTTCGGCCTGTGTGCCTGCGGGGGCGTCTTCGGCAACTGGCAGGGCCTCTTGGCGCACCAAAATCTCGGGCGATGCACCGACGACTTGGAAGTCACCAAAGTTCCAGAAGTACATGTAGGGCGAAGGATTAAGCGAGCGCAGCGCGCGGTAAAGCGAAAGCGGCGAGTCACTAAAGGGTTTGGTGATGACCTGTCCGACCTGAACTTGCATCAGGTCGCCCGCGGCGATGTATTCCTTGGCGCGTCTCACCGCGGCTAGATAGTCGGCCTTGGCAAAGCTGCGCTCCTCTTTGGTCACAACGCTTGAGTGACTGTAGGGAATCTCAACAGGTTTACGCAGCTTGATCCGCAGCTCTTTGAGGCGTTTTTGCGCACGGCTAAAGGCTTCGGGTTCGGCGGGGTCTGCGTAGACCATCAGGTAGATGCGTCCGGCCAGGTTGTCCACAATGACGAGCTCGTCGGTTTGCAGCAACAGAATATCCGGTGGACCTTCGCCCATGCCGGCTGGGTAGGGTTTGAGTGCGGGGCCGAGCTTAGGCTCGATATTGCGCACGGTGTCGTAGCCAAAATAGCCTGCTAACCCACCCGCAAAGCGCGGCATGCCTGGGCGCAAAGCGACTTTAAAGCGGCTCTGATACTCGGAAATAAAACTGAGTGGGTCGCCTTCGTGGGTTTCGACAATTTTGTCGTCACGTAACAAGGTGGTTTTGGTGCCGCGCGCCTGGATGACGTTGCGTGCAGGCAGGCCGATAAAAGAATACCGACCAAAGCGCTCGCCACCCACCACTGACTCGAGCAGGCATGAGTTTTTGCCTCCCTGAGGTCCGGTGTGCGCCAGTTTGAGGTAAATCCCCAAGGGGGTATCCAGATCGGCGTAAGTCTCGGCGATCAGTGGAATACGGTTGTAGCCTTGGGCCGCTAGGGCTTTGAATTCGATTTCAGTCATCTGTTCGGGCGGTTCTCGCAGTTAGCAGACCGGGTTGTCCAAAAAAAAAGCCCGGCCATGGTTGGGCGGGCTTGGTTTGTATTGCTGGCTTGGAGGTTATAGCCTCTCGGCCGGAGTCAGACGAACCATCACCCGGAACACAAACGCCACCAGCGCCACGAGGCGCGGGGAATGGCAGGAATGTGAACGGCTGTATTCATCTGATCTATATTGTTTAATAAGTTAGCGCTTGACTCACTCAGCGCGCTGCAACCCACAGGGCTGCAGCATCAATGGAGTCTACTATAGCATCGACATCCAGAGTCTGCACACTCTGACCTTCGTTGTAGCCATAGGGGACGGCCAGGACTGAGCAGCCTGCTGCGCGTGCCGATAAGGCGTCGTTAATCGAGTCACCCACTGCACAGGTGCGGGCAGGCTGGGAGCCGACCAGTGAGCAGCCATGTAGCATCGGGGCGGGGTGGGGTTTGCGCTCAGGGAGGGTATCGCCACAGACAACGCCTTGCATAAAGCGTAGCAGGCCGGTGCGCTCAAGTAGTGGCATAGTGAACTCGGTGTTTTTGTTGGTCACCACTGCCATTTTGAGGCCCATGCTCTGGATGCGTTCAAGACCGGGGATGACACCGTCAAAAATGATGGCGTTATCACCATTGATCTTGTGATATTCGGCATAGTAGATGTCACGACCCCGCAAAAACAGCTCTTCTGAGGCGGGTTTGCCGCCTTGGGCGGTCGCCAGAATGCGGCGCATCAGATTGTCTGAGCCTTTGCCAATATAGGTGGAAATCTCAGCTTGCGGCATGGTCGCAAAGTCTAATTCGTTCAACATCGCGTTGACGGCGATCGCCAGATCGGGGATCGTGTCCATCAAGGTGCCGTCCAGATCAAGCAGGACTGCGTCGTAGGATTTGGAGGAAGCCATTTTTAATTACCAGTCTGTTGATCTGCGAGTGCGATTTGTTTGCGCATGTCTTGGATGACGCGGGCGTAGTCGGGCTGACCAAAAATAGCGGAGCCTGCGACAAAGGTATCCGCACCTGCGGCGCGGATGGCACCGATATTGTCTGCTTTGACGCCACCATCGACCTCAAGGGCGATCGGCTGCCCGCCTGCTTGGGTGTGGGCGTCAATCAGGGCACGTGCCTGGCGCAGCTTGGTCAGCGTGCCAGGAATAAAGCTTTGACCACCAAAACCGGGGTTGACGGACATCAGCAAGATGATGTCGACTTTGTGCATCACGTGAGCGAGCCAGTCGAGTGGTGTGGCGGGGTTAAAGACAAGGCCTGCCTGACAGCCTTGGTCACGGATCAGCGAGAGGCTGCGATCGACATGGCGAGAGGCTTCGGGGTGAAAAGTGATGACGTTGGCGCCGGCTTTGGCAAACATCGGAATCAGACTGTCGACGGGTTCGACCATCAAATGCACATCAATCGGGACTTGTACGTGCGGGCGAATAGCCTCACAAACCATAGGGCCGATGGTGAGATTTGGAACGTAATGGTTGTCCATGACGTCAAAATGAATCCAGTCGGCACCAGCAGCCACAACATTTCTCACTTCTTCGCCCAGTCGGGCGAAGTCAGCGGATAAAATGCTGGGCGCGAGACGGGCCTTCGGTAAGGCTTGAGTTTCTGGCATGATGGTCGAGTCGCGAGTCTAAGTAGCCCTCATTATTGCAGTTTTCTTTGGATGTGCTTGTGAAACCTTTTGAGCTCTCAGTGGCCGTTGAGCCGCATTTTGTACCGGAGCAGTCTGATCCGGGCAAACAGCAGTTTGTGTTCGCCTACAAGGTACGCATCACCAATGTCGGCGAGCGGCCTGCACAGGTGATTAGTCGTCACTGGATCATCTCAGATGGCGAGCAAGGTGAGCATGAGGTGCGCGGCCTGGGTGTGGTTGGACAGCAGCCACTGTTAGGCCCGGGCGAGACGTTTGAATACACGAGTGGATGTCCGCTCAAAAATCCTGTCGGGACGATGCGTGGCAGTTACCATTGTGTCGGCGAAAATGGCGTGCCTTTTGAGGTGGAAGTTCCTGAGTTTGTTCTGGCAATGCCGCGCACTCTGCACTAAGCTCTATGTTGGTTTGCGCTGACTTCCGCACTAAATATTGATTGAGATTGAACGATGCAAAAAAGTGTTTTCCGCCTAGCCTTGGCCACGATCGTCACGTTGGTTGCGGGCTGTTCGACGGTCTCAACACCTCCCGAGACTGCGGACCAGGGCGTGTCCAAGCCTGATGCGCCTTTTGCAGTGCCTAGTGCGGGTGCATTGCCTGACAGCGCCGCCCGCAACTTGCAAGGCAAATTTGTTGCAGCGGGTTGGTCTGATTTGCCGGGCTGGAATAATGATGATTTGCGCAATGTGTGGACAACGTTTGTTCGAAACTGTCGAGGCTTGATGCGCCCGACTTCGACCAACCTGGCCGGCCCGACCCGGGCAACTCCTAAAGCATGGCAGCCGGTGTGTGCTGCAGCCCTGGATCCCAAGCGTGCGCCAGCTGCGAACGATCCTCAGGCGGTGCGCCGCTTTATTCAGACGTGGTTGTCTCCTTGGCGCCTGCAAGGATCCGATGGCAAGCCTGCCAGCAACATCGTGACGGGTTATTACGAGCCTTTGGTAAAGGGTTCCCGGACAAAAGGTGGAGCGAACCAATGGCCGCTCTACACCGTGCCTGCTGACTTGCTGACTATTGATCTTGGGCGCGTCTATCCAGAGCTTGCAGGCAAGCGGGTGCGTGGCAAACTCGACGGCAAACGCGTGGTGCCTTATGACAGTCGAGCCGCCCTCGAGTCCTCGGGTCGTCGACCACCTGCGGTGGTGTATGTGGATGATCCCGTCGACAATTTCTTTTTGCAGGTTCAGGGTTCTGGACGTGTGCAGTTGCCAGATGGCAAAACGATACGCGTCGCCTATGCCGACCATAACGGTCATCCCTATGTCTCAATTGGTAAATGGTTAGCAGACAAGGGAGAGCTTCCCCTAGCGCAAACGTCTATGCAAAATATCCGGGCCTGGGCCAAGCGCAATCCCAATCGTGTTCAGGAAATGCTCAATGCCAATCCAGCTTTGGTGTTTTTCCAAGAAGAACCCGTCACTGATCCTGAAATTGGACCCAAAGGTGCCTACGGCATTCCTTTGATGGCGCAGCGTTCGATCGCCATTGATACCAATTTTGTCCCACTGGGGACGCCTGTATTTTTAGCGACTACGATGCCGTCTTCAAAGGACTCGCTCAACCGTTTAGTGTTTGCGCAAGATACTGGGACCGCGATCAAAGGCGCGGCGCGCGCAGACTTTTACTGGGGTTTTGGTGAGGCGGCTGGCAATATGGCGGGCCGCATGAAGCAACCGGGTCAAATGTGGGTCTTGTGGCCCAAGCAGGCCGGTCAGCCGACGGCTCGATAAAGACCTCTTCATGCACACACCAATCGTCGTCTGTGGCACAGGTATTGTCGGTTTAGCTACCGCGTTAGGTTTTGCGCGTCGCGGCGAGAAAGTCACGTTATTAGGACCTAAGCGCCATTTCGAGTCTGCACACCCTGAAACGTTTCACTCACGTGTCTATGCGATTTCGCCTGCGAGTCAACGTTTTCTTGCGGGACTTGGGGTTTGGGATCTGCTGGATGCCAGGAGGCTGACTGCTGTTGAGGCGATGGAGATTCATGGCGATGGCGATGGTTTGCTGAACCTGAATGCGTGGCAGACTGCACAAACAGAATTGGCCTGGATTGTGGAGGCGCTTGAGATTGAGCGTGTGCTGACGCAGGCTGTGCAAATGTTTGGTGTGCCGTGGATCCCTGAAAAGTTTGCCAGCTATGCACCGGGTCGGCTCGCAACAGAGCAAGGCACGGTCTTGGAGGCTGAGTTGTTCGTGGCAGCTGATGGTGCTCAGTCAGCGTTGCGTGAGGCAGCAGGCGTGCCTGTGACCGTGCGACCTTATGGCGCAACGGGTCTTGTCGCCCATTTCAATAGCGAACTCCCGCACCAAGGCACGGCATTGCAATGGTTTACTTCAGAAGGTGTGTTGGCCTTATTGCCGATGCCGACGACATCCGAGGGGCCTCAAGTCTCCATGGTGTGGTCAGCCAAGGAAACGCTTGCCCGCGAAGTGTTGGCGATGTCCGAGCCTGAGCAAGCTCAGTTTTTAAGCAACAGACTGTCTTGGATGACGGCATCTCGTCTCGGTAAGCTGACCTTGAGGGGAGCATTGCAAGGCTTTCCTCTGAGTTTGAATCAATCCCCGATGGTGGCCGACGGGTTGGTGTTAGCCGGAGATGCGGCCCACCGCGTTCATCCTTTGGCCGGTCAAGGGCTCAATCTTGGCTTGGGCGATGTCGAGGCACTTGTTGATACCATAGCGGGCCGCGAGTCATTTCGTCGTCCTGGTGATGCCATGTTGCTGAGACGTTATCGCCGAGCACGTGCAGAGCCTGTACTGGCTATTCGGGTCGTGACGGACGGTCTGTTTCGCTTGTTTGATGCGCCTCAGGCCCCGGTGGCGTGGTTGCGCAATGCTGGCATGAATATCGTCGAACAGTTGCCGTTCGTTAAGCGTTTTTTAATTGCAGGTGCCTCTCGTTAGGAGTAGTGATGGTAAAGCGTTTCATGTTTGGTCTGACGGTGTTGTGCGCTTCTTCGTTTTGGGCGGGCGCCTTTGCTCAGGGTGCTTTGGCTGCCCCCTCTGCGCCTGTCGCAACGGATGCCAAGTCGCTTGCGGTTCAAAAGCTTTTTTCTCAGCGTTTTGACAACCCTGAGATTACGGCTGTGCGCCCGACGCCCTATGGTTTGTACGAAATCCAGTTGGGCCCGGACTTGGTCTTTACGGACGAAAAGGTCACCTTTGTGTTTGATGGCACCTTGATTGATGCCAAAACGCGTCAGGACTACACCCGCGAACGCATGGATGCGATCGCGCGCGTGCCTTTCGATCAATTGCCTTTTGAGTTGGCCATGAAGCAGGTCAAGGGCGATGGCTCACGCAAGCTCGCGATTTTTGAAGATCCCAATTGTGGATATTGCAAAGTGTTACGAAAGTCTTTGGGTGACATCGACAATCTCACGGTTTACACCTTCCCGTTTCCTATTTTGTCGCCTGACTCGACACAAAAGGTCAAAAACGTCTGGTGCTCAAAGGATCGCGCCGCGACTTGGGATGACTGGATGCTCAAGGGTAAGGTACCACCGACTGTGGAGTGTGAGGTGCCGATTGATCAAATGCTTGCCCTGGGTAAAAAGCTGATGGTGCGTGGCACCCCTGCGTTGTTTTTTGCGGATGGAAGCCGTGTTGGCGGAGCGATTCCAAAAGCAGAAATTGAAAAGCGCTTGAAGTAATAAAAATTGTGTTGAGAATAACGTTAATTAGATTGAACTGGAGATAGATATGCGTATTGCCGTACTGGACGACTATTTGAAAGTGGCAAAAGGAATGGCCAACTGGGACTCGCTCAAAGCGGAGGTCACTTTTTTCAATGAGTTTATTCAGCCTGACAAGCTGGCTGCGACGCTTGCGTCTTTTGACGTCGTGGTGGCGATGCGTGAACGCTCGGCGTTCCCCGCCTCGGTGATTCAGGCGATGCCGAAGCTTAAGTTATTGGTGACGACCGGTTTGCGGAACAACTCGATTGATCTGGAGGCTTGCCGCCAAGCGGGTGTTGTCGTATCGGGTTCGCCTGGCGATCCGCTGAGCACTGGCGCAACGGCTGAACTCTCATGGTCCTTGTTGTTGGCGCTGTTTAAAAAGATTCCCCAAGAAGATGCCAATATGAGAAAGGGTCTCTGGCAGACTTCGATGCCCCCTACTATCAAAGGCAAGCGCCTGGGTTTGTTGGGCGTTGGCAATTTGGGTCAGCAAGTGGGTCGTGTGGGCACAGCCTTTGGCATGGAAGTCGTTGCGTGGAGTCCTAATTTGACGGCAGAGCGTGCCGCTGAAGCAGGCGTCAAGCTCGTGAGCAAAGAGGAGCTTTTCAAAACTTCTGATGCAATTAGTATTCACCTCGTGTTGAGCGACCGTACACGTAAGATCGTCGATGCTGCATGTATTGCGTCGATGAAGCCTACTGCGTATCTAGTCAATACTTCGCGCGCAGGCTTGGTGGATCTGGCGGCGCTTAAACAAGCCTTAGAACAAGGCAAGATTGGTGGTGCAGGTCTGGACGTCTATGAGTCTGAGCCTGTGTTGGCAAATGATCCTTGGCGCCAAGTGCCCCGTACAGTGTTGACCCCGCATTTGGGGTATGCCACGCCAGAGAACTTCGCGGTGTTTTACAAGAACGTTGTGGCCAATATTGAGGCTTTTGCAGCGGGCACCCCCACGCGAGTGCTGACCTAATGCAGCCCTTTTTGCCGGTCCACATTGTTGCGCGTATTTTGCTGGTGTTATTGCTGGCAGCAGGCGTCTATTTTTTTAGCGGCTTTGTGGTGCCGGTGCTGGCGGCCCTCATTGTGGGGTTTGCCAGCTGGCCGCTTTACTCTCGCTGGGTCAGAGTCTGTGGGGGGCGCACGACCCTTGCGGCGAGTGGCGCGCTGGTTTTTATCACCCTAGTCCTGATTGTTCCGCTTTCTGCGGCGCTCTATTTTGCGATTAATGAAGTGACGCATTTATTGGTCTGGTTGATTGCTGCCAACAAAGAAGGAATGAGTGCGCCCGCTTGGATCTCTGCCTTGCCTTTGGTGGGTGAGCGTCTGGGTGGTTATTGGGACGAGTATCTGGGACAACCGCATGCCTTAGGCGGCATGATTGAAATGGTCAGTGGTCAGCACATTGGCAATATTTATCGCTTGATTCTATCTACAACGGGTAACGTATTTCACATTTTGTTGACCCTGTTGTTTATGCTGATTACCTTGCTGTTTGTCTACAAAGATGGACACAGGATGGTGGGTCAGTTGGATATCTTGGGTGAGCGAGTGCTGCCGCAGCGCTGGCAGCACTTGTCGCGTGTGATTCCCGCGACGATCAGTGCGACGGTGACGGGGATGGGTTTAATTGCGATCGGTGAGGGCGTAGTACTCGGCCTGGCGTACTGGATCGCAGGCGTCCCCTCTCCGGTCTTGCTAGGTGTCATCACTGCCGTGATGGCGATGATTCCGGGCGGTGCGCCACTATCCTTTACCTTGGTTTCGCTCTATCTCGTAGGCTCTGGTGAGCCCTTAGCTGGAGCGGCGCTGTTTGCCTGGGGCTCGATCGAATTGTTTATCGTGGACAAGACCTTACGCCCTCGTTTAGTAGGCGGACCTGTCAAATTACCGTTTTTGCCCACTTTCTTTGGTTTGGTGGGCGGCGTGACGACAATGGGCTTTGTCGGTCTTTTCATCGGGCCCGTCTTGATGGCCCTGATCGTTGCGTTATGGCGCGAGTGGGTGCTTGAAGTTCAGCTGACGACCGAGCAGCCGCCTAGCTGAGGCTTTTATTCGCAGTTAATAAGTCGGTACCTTCAAACATCGCAATCAGGTCACTGAGAGACTTGGCTTGCATTTTGCTCAGAACCCGGGCGCGATGCAGCTTGATCGTGGCGGCTGCTGAACCACTGATTTCAGCAATTTCCTTGTTTGAGCGCCCAGAGATAATCTCGCTGCAGACTTCTTTTTCGCGCGGCGTCAGTCGCTCAAAGCGCTGCTGAATATTCAGTGAGCGCAGGAGCACTGCATGCTGCTCAGCATCTTTGGCAAGACCGCTATCAACCGCGCGCAGTAAGGACTCCATGGAAAAGGGCTTGAGCAGGAAGTCCGCTGCACCTTGCTTCATTGCGCGAACGATTTGTGCAGGAAGGCTTTCACCACTAATAAAAATAATGGGGGTGCGCCATTTGTTGGCGATGAGCTCGGCTTGAACTTCGACGCCGGATTTGCCTGGCATCCGCATGTCTAGCAATACCACTGCGGGTGAAACTGGGACAGCGCTTTTTAGAAAGTCATCAGGCGCCTCATAGACGCTGACAGAGTAGCCTAAACGCTCAAGCGTACCTGTCAAGGCACGTCTAATAGACGCGTCATCGTCGATTAAATAAATGTGACCCGAGCCTGAAGTATCGCTAGCAGTATCCACGCTACACCGAAATATTATTATGATGATTCTAAAGCGGAGCATCGGGCGAATTTAAATGCTCTGTCCGCCTTTGATCCGTGCGCTTACATATTGAAGCCGAACATTACAAAACTTTTCAATTTGTGCATATACACCCCAAGGCGTACTAAGAGGGCAGAAGCGCACCAATGTGACTAGCGGACATAGGTCTTTCTAGTAAGTTTGAACCTTGGATTGCCCAGCGTCAACGATGAATTTTGCCAGCGTCATGACCTCTGAATGAGGATCGCGAATGTTTCTCACCGCGCGTAAGGTTGTGGTCATATTGTGTTGCGTGACATCCACAATGCCATAACCACGATATTCGGCATTGGCATAGAGGAAATAAGGGCTGTGGTGGAGAATTTTTGCAAGTTCGGCCTCTGTGGCGCGATTGCGTGACGTGATGCTTGTGCCGCAAAACTCCACCCCGACGAGTTGGCTGTCAGGCTGGGCATAGTTGGACAAAATGTGACCGACCCAGTTTTGGTGCACATCACCGCCAAGCACCACCGGATTTTTCAGGCGAGTCGTGCGCATCGCGTCGATAAGTCTCTGGCGGGCAGCAGGATAGCCACTCCAGCCATCGTTTGAGATGCTTTGTGAGGTGGGTCCGCCATTTCGTGGTCCAAGAAGGCTTTGCTGACCGAGGACATTCCAGTTTGACTGGCTTTGTTCGAATTGGCGCTTGAGCCAAGCCTCTTGTTGCTGGCCGAGTAATGTTCGGTGTTCTTGAGTGAGGGTTTCGCAACGCGCTGGATTTACCCGCCCACCGCCAGGTAGATTGCCCGGCGTACACGCTTGACGGTGTCGGTATTGACGATTGTCGAGGGTATAAAGCGTGGCGAGTTGTCCGAAGGGGACGCTGCCGTATACCTGTACCTGATCACCTTGGCGTTTAAGAAGCTGTGCAAAGTCCGCATAGCGAACGGGCATGTTTTCATAAAAGGCTTGATAAGCCGAATGCCTGCGCTGGGCAAAATCCGGCACGGGTAAGCCTGAAAAGCCCGCATGTATTTCAGCGTAGTCATTTTGCACTTCGTGGTCGTCCCACGTCACGATCCACGGACAGGCGGCATGCATGGCTTGTAAATGAGGATCAGACTTATGAAGTGCGTAACGATCACGGTAGTCATCCAAGCTCAGTACCCAGCCGCCCGTTGTGGGTCTGACGTCGCGCGTGGCAGAGGCGGGGTATTCGTAGATGTAGTCGCCTAAAAACATCACGACATCGAGATCTTGCTCGCGCATATCGCGATACGCGGAGTAAAAACCGTCTCCCCAGCGCTGGCAGGAGGCGTAGGCGAGTCGCAGCCTCGAGGGGGATTGATTGGGTGCTGGAAAAGTCCGTGTTTGCCCCACAGGACTGCTCACGCTTCCTGTTAAAAAGCGATAAAAGTATGTGCGAGCCGGTGAGAGATCCGCTACCTCTGCGTGCAAAGAGTGACCAAGTTCAGGCGTGGCCGTGAGCTGACCTTGTTGAACGATTTGGGTAAATTGTGGATCGTGGGCAAGCTGCCACATCACGGGGATATGTTCGTGTGTGCGGCCTGCTTGTGCAAGTGCTTCGCGACCGAGCCGTGACCAAAGCACCATGGACTGACTGGTTGGAGAGCCGCTTGCGACCCCAAGTGAGAAGGGGTCGACTGGCCAGCTCAGACGCCCCCAGCTCGTTTTAGTAAGGCCAACCAAGGCGGCTGTTGCCGCCGAAGCAGCCGCGAGACCTAAAAGCTGGCGGCGTTGCATGGAGGGTTCTGTCAGTGATCTGAGCGCAGCAGCCTTTCGGTGTAAGCGATGGCGAGTGCAGACACAACAAAGGCAAGATGAATGATGGTTTGCCACATTAACGTTGAGTCATCCATGCTGGGCGCGTTGATAAAGGTTTTCAGCAGGTGAATCGAGGAGATACCAATGATGGCTGTCGCCAGCTTAACCTTGAGTACTCCGGCGTTGACATGGGAAAGCCATTCCGGCTGATCTGGGTGATCTTCAAGGTCAAGTCGGGAGACAAAGGTTTCCCAACCGCCGACGATCACCATGATCAACAGGTTAGAAATCATCACCACATCGATCAGGCCCAGAACGATCAGCATCAGTTCAGTTTCGGTGACTGATTTTTCGATCGCCATCATGCCGATGAGATGAATCAGCTCTTTCCAGAATTGCCAGACGTAAATACCTTGGGCGACGATCAGGCCGAGATAGAGTGGTGCCTGGAGCCAGCGGCTCATAAAAATCCAGCGTGGCATTGCACGCATTTTGCTTTTCTGTGGTGTCATTTTTATTTCAGTGTTTAAAGGTATCGGACGGCCGGAATTAAATCATAGTTTGATGACAAAATAAGTATTGGTCACACAGGATACGTGCCAGGGAGCAGGATGCTTTTATCCACGGTTTCCACATCCGTCCGACCGCAAAACGCCATCGTCAGGTCGAGTTCCTTGTGAAGCATTTCGAGTACTTTGGTGACGCCCGGACCGCCCATGGCGCCTAAGCCGTACAAAAAAGCGCGGCCAATATAGCAACCCTGTGCGCCGAGCGCGCGTGCCTTGAGGACATCCTGACCACTACGCACACCGCCATCCATATGAATTTCGATTTGTTTGCCCACGGCATCAACGATTGCGGGAAGGCACTGAATGCTGGATTCTGCGCCATCGAGTTGGCGTCCGCCGTGGTTGCTGACAATCAGCGCATCGGCACCGCTGTTGAGTGCGAGGCGAGCGTCTTCGGGGTCCTGAATGCCTTTGAGGATGAGCTTGCCACCCCAGAGTTTTTTAATCCACTCGACATCATTCCAGTTGAGTGCGGGATCAAACTGTGAAGCGGTCCATTCGCTGAGTTTGCTCATGTCGGAGACGCCTTTGACGTGTCCGACGATATTGCCAAATTGGCGCCGCGGCGTGCCGAGCATGCCGAGGGCCCAGCGCGGCTTGGTCGCGATGTCGATCATGTTGGCAAGCGTCATCTTTGGCGGAGCGCTTAAGCCGTTTTTCAGGTCTTTGTGCCGCTGGCCAAGGATCTGTAAATCGAGAGTGAGAACCAGCGCAGAGCAGTTGGCACGTTTGGCCCGCTCAATCAGGCGTTCAATGAAGTCCCGATCTTTCATGACGTACAGCTGAAACCAGAAGGGGTGATGATTGGTGCCCTCGGCTACATCTTCGATCGAGCAGATACTCATGGTCGAAAGAGTAAAAGGTACGCCAAAGTCTTTTGCCGCGCGGGCCGCCAAAATCTCACCATCGGCGTGCTGCATGCCAGTCAGTCCAGTCGGAGCGATGGCAACAGGCATTGCCACTTTTTGACCAATCATGGTGGTCGCGGTTGAGCGGTTTTCCATGTTGACCAAAATGCGTTGGCGCAGTTTGATTTTTTGAAAATCGCTTTCGTTGGCACGATACGTGCTTTCAGTCCAGGAACCCGAGTCTGCGTAGTCGTAAAACATACGTGGGACACGTTTTTTAGCGAGAACGCGTAGATCTTCGACGCTAGTAATGACTGTCATGTTGCATGGTCTCCGGACATGAGTGCATGAATGAACCAAAGTGGTGCATGCGCAAGGTGGCTGCGCGTAGACGCAAGTTTAACGGGCGCGGGTGCTTTCTGCAGGTTATATTTAACCGCCTCTTTTGAGGCAATGTTTTGAGGAATGTGAGATGGGAAAGCAAAAGCTGGCTGTTCTTGGTGCATTATCAGTTGTGAGCGTACAGGCAAGCGCGCATCCAGGGCATGGGGAGAGTTTGCTTGCGGAGATTTTTCACACACTGACCGCTGCGGATCACTTGCCGATCACGATGGTGATAGGCGTGGCGTTGGTCACAGGTCTTTTGATCTGGCAAAGCCGCCGCTAAGTCGATTTTGCAGCGCTGACCCCATCAGGCTCGGCGTTTGAGCCAACTTGGCCAAGAGGCCTGGTTAATGATGAGTACGCCCAGCATGGTGATAAAAATGCCCATCAGCACAGAGGGCGTCAAGGGTTCGTCAAATAATGCCCAGGCCATGATGGCCGTGGTGGGTGGAACCAGATACATCATGCTGCTGACTTTAGTGGCATCGCCACGTCTTAATAAGATAAACCATAAGCTCATGGCACCAATTGAAATCGCCAAGATGCCCCACAGCATCGCACCGATCATAGGGATGGTCCATTGAATCTCGCGCGTTTCAAAAAGAAACATCATGATCACGCAGAGCAAGGTGCTGATAGAAAATTGAATCACCGAGCCTGTGCGTAAATCAAAGGCCGGGCAAAAGCGTTTTTGATAAAGCGTGCCTGAGGTAATGGCGAACATGCCGGCAAAGGCGAGCACAGTGCTGGCGAGAGTCAGACCTTCAAGTCGGATGTTGGTAAACAGTACGAGCGCGACCCCTGTCAGACCCAAAGCGAGGCCGAGCCATTGCCTAGGAGAAACGCGCTCTGAGACAAAGGAGGCGAGCAGGCCGGTCAAAATGGGTTGCAATCCAATGATGAGGGCTGCCAAACCTGCAGGCATGCCGAGTTTGACCGCAGCCCAAACCCCACCTAAGTAGCCAAACTGAAACAATGCGCCTGCAATGGCGATGTGCCAGACCTGTTTGCCACGTGGCCAAGGGGCTTTAAGCCACAGGACCACCGGGAGCATACACAGCACCACTGCGCCAAAGCGAATCGCCAAAAAGGTCATCGGTTCGGAGTAGGGCATGCCGTAGCGGGCGATGATGAAACCGGTGCTCCAGATCAGGATAAAAACCGGGGTAAACCAAAAAGTACTTTTCATAGACCAGAGTGTACGTCCAGATGCTGGCCTATTGCGCCGGTTTGAGTCATGTTACGCTGCATCGTCTTCTTGAATACTTCGTATGAACAACACACCGGCCCCCGCAGAACTCATCGATTCGCGCTACGCATTTTGGCGTTTGGTCATTGCCTTGCTGGCGATGCTGATGGGCAGCAGTTGCATGTTCGTTGTCGCGGTCGTTCTGCCTGAGGTTCAAGCCGAGTTTGGGGTGTCCCGTTCTGATGCCTCGCTGCCTTACACGCTGATGATGATCGGTTTCGGTGTGGGCGGGGTCTACATGGGCAAGATCGCCGATCGTTTTGGAGTCACGATTTCTCTGTTAATCGGTTCTGCCGGGATTGTGATTGGTTTTATCTGGGCGGGACTGAGTACCAGCATCATGGGCTTTGCGATGGCCCATGGACTCTTTTTGGGTTTATTGGGGACCTCGTCGACCTTTGCGCCACTCGTGGCCGATACCTCGCTCTGGTGGAACAAGCGACGTGGCATCGCGGTAGCGGTTTGCGCGAGCGGCAACTATCTCGCTGGCGCGGTCTGGCCATATTTGGCGCAGTGGGGCGTGACCACGATTGGCTGGCGACAGACATATCTGTGGATGGGCGTTGTTTGCGGTGTCAGCATGGGCATTCTTGCCTTGTTTCTAAGGCGGCGTCCCCCATTGAATGTGGTTTCTGCTTCCACGGTTTCAACCAGCTTTTCTTCGACACGCCCTTTCGGGTTGAGCATGGGACAGGCCCAGACCCTCCTGATCATTGCAGGCTTGGCTTGTTGTGTGGCGATGTCGATGCCACAAGTGCACATTGTGGCCTACTGTGTCGATTTAGGCTACGGCGCGGCGCGTGGTGCGGAGATGTTGTCGCTGATGCTGGCGTGTGGTGTGGTGAGTCGCCTGATTTCGGGTGTCATTTGCGACAAGATAGGCGGTATTCGAACACTTTTATTGGGTTCGTCTTTGCAGGGCATTGCATTGCTGATGTTCTTGCCGTTTGATGGCTTGGTATCGCTCTATCTGATTGCTGCGACGTTTGGATTGTTTCAAGGCGGTATTGTGCCGTCCTACGCGATCATTATTCGTGAGCATTTTCCGGCGGCGGAAACGGGGCGCCGCGTGGGGGCGGTCATTATGGCGACGATGCTCGGGATGGCATTGGGTGGCTGGATGTCCGGAAAAATCTTCGATGTCACCGGATCCTACAAGGTCGCGATGATTAATGGCTTGATTTGGAATGCACTCAACCTGACGATTGCTTTTTGGTTGTTCTGGCGCCTGAGACGCCAGAGTCTGAGCGTGTCAGGTAAAGCGTTTGGCTAAAACCAGCTGGTAGCGCTGCTCGAGCTCATCGGGCGAGGCGACGCTCACGCCCAGGTCGCGTGCCAGTCCGTCTTCTACGCCATACACCCATCCATGAACTGTCACGGGCTGGCCATGATGCCAGGCGTCTTGGACACTGGTCGTTTGGCAAACATTGACTACTTGTTCGATGACATTGAGTTCGCACAAGCGATCAAGCCGCTCGTTCTGGTTTGTGAGCCGACCTAGGTAAGTGCCGTGTTTATCGTGAACGTCTTTGACGTGTCGAATCCAATTGTCTGCTAAGCCGATACGGACATTTTCCATCGCAGCTCGCACACCACCACAGCCGTAGTGACCGACGACGATGATGTGTTTGACCTTGAGCTGATCAATGGCGAACTGAATGACGGACAGTGCATTCAAGTCGGTGTGCACTACGACGTTGGCAATATTTCTGTGAACAAAGACTTCTCCGGGTGCCAGACCCGTGATTTGATTGGCGGGTACCCGAGAGTCTGAGCATCCAATCCAAAGGTATTCGGGAGACTGCTGATTGGCCAGTCGGTTAAAAAACTCAGGGTCACTTTTGATGACCGAGGCGACCCACTCTTTATTTTTTTCAAAGAGTTGGGTGAGTTCGTGGGGGTTGGTCGATTTTGTCGTATTTGAAGCGGTCATGTAGAGGGGCTCTCGGTGATACGTATTAGATTAAGGCTGCGTGGCACCCGCTTGTTTGAGTAAGGCTTCAAGCATTGAAAAGGAGGCTTGATCGAGCAGATTGATCCGCGTGATTTTGACCCCTGCATCAATCTCAACGCCCAGTGGGGAAGCAAACTGAATGTAAGCGTTACCAATCACACGTACGTCGCGTCCCTCGGTTGTCATGACAAATTTGACGTTGTCTGTGAGATTTCTGGCGTACTCGTCATTCATCAGTGTCACCAGCATTTGTTCGCGATCTTCGCTCAGTCGATTGCGGATGCAGAGGACTTCAAATTGGTCTGGCACAATCCGCATGCGACTCTGAGAGCATGCACTCATCAGGCTATTTTTAACCTGTACGTCAGACATGTTTTTAAAGACGACTTCAGCGGGGCGTTCAGGTACGACCTTCGCTTCTTTTTTCTGCTCTTTGCCGGAGGAGCCGCAACCGAGTAGGAGCGAGAGCAGCGCTGCGCCGAGGATGGTCTTAAAAGGTGTGCGCATGAAGTATTCCATTGACTAGAGTGTTTGTCCGCCGTCGACGACGATGGTCTGGCCTGTGACCCAAGAACCCAGGTCGCTGACAAGAAAGGCGACAACTTGACCAATCTCTTCGGGTTTGCCATAGCGACCAAAAGGGATTTTTGACAACGTCGCTTCGTACAGTTTCGGATTGTCGCGTTTGACCTTGTCCCAGTTTCCGCCTTCGAAAAAGACAGAGCCTGGCGCGATACAGTTTACTCGGATGTTTTTCTTGGCATAGGACAAGGCCTGAGTCTGGGTGTATTCCATCATGGCGGCTTTGATGGCGCCATAGGGTACGGAGCGGACGGTTGCTTTGAGACCAGAGATCGAGGAAATGTGGATGATGTTTCCTCCTTGTTTTTCAAGAAAGGGCATCGCAGCTGCACTGGCACGCACGGCTGCCATTAAATCGATTTGTACGCTCGCCGCCCAGTCTTCTTCGCTGTCTTGGCGACCGAATGCTGAGGCATTATTGACCAAGATGTCGACGCCGCCTAACTTTGCGGCGGAGTCGTTCACCCAAGATTTGATCGCCTCGGCATTGCCCAAGTCGCAAGCGGTCGTGAGTACGCGACCTCCATGTTGAGAAAGAATTTTTTTCGCGTCGGCCAGTGAGCTCGGTGTGCGAGCACAGATTGATACGTCCGCACCTGCTTGAGCAAAACACTGGGCGATTCCCAGACCGATTCCGCGACTGCCCCCGGCGATCAGGGCACGCTTACCTTTCAAATTGATCTGCATCATTGTTGTACCTTGAGTGATATTACGGTCGAGTTTATAGCAAACAGTAGAAGGCGTACTCGAAAATGATGGGCATAAAAAATGGCTCCTAGGAGCCATTTTTAAGTGCGGACAGGCGTGGGCCTGTTGAGATTAGTGCGCTTGTGACGCTTTTGCTTTTTTGGCCTTCATGTTGCCGACCAAAAGAACACCGATCACGGCAATGACAATCAGACCCCAGTACAACATGGATGAGGTGCTGGTACCTGCCTTGAAAATATCGCTCAGAAGCTTCTCGTTTACGATCATTTTGCCGGCTGTGAACGCCAGAACTGCTGCGCCGAGGCTAATCACGATCGGGAAGCGCTCAACAATCTTGAGCACAACGGTACTGCCGAGCACAACGATTGGAATGCTAATCAGCAGACCAAGTATGACTAAGTCAAAGGCGCCTTGTGCAGCACCAGCAACGCCTAAGACGTTATCGATACCCATCAGAGCGTCAGCGATGATGATGGTTTTCATCGCACCCCAGAAACCATTGACTTTCATGTCGTCATGGCCTTCTTCTTCGCCTGAGTCGGCTAGAAGCTTGTAGGCGATCCAGATCAAGCCCAAACCACCCACCAGCATCAGGCCTGGGATCTTGAGCAGCCAGACCACAATGAGGGTCATCGCGGAGCGCACGACGATAGCGCCGACGGTACCCCAGATGATGGCCTTTTTCTGAAGTGCAGGTGGCAGCTTGCGCGCGGCAAGTGCAATCACAATAGCGTTGTCGCCCGCGAGGACGAGGTCAATAATGATGATGGCCAGTAGTGCGGACCACCAGGGAGCGGTGAACATTTCCATATGAGTAGAAGCCTTTGGTGTGATAACGGAGCGACGGTCTTGCTCAGCGAGTCAGCGAATGTCTCTCTGCCCGACAAACCGGAAGCTACGCATAAGCTAAGCAACGTGTATGACGACTTGTCGAAGGTCTATTGAGCAGGTGAAAAACCTGTTCAGCTGGACCAGAGCTACTCCCCATCGAGCGCACAATGTACCAAAGTTTGTCGCCCTGTGCGCTCGTCGTTTCGTTTAAAACGAAACTCTAAGGGCTTTCCCTAGGTTGGGGGCCCGTTCACTTTTTGGGTAGGCGCCACATGCGCTGAAAGACGTTGTCCTTTTTGATCAGCAAATGATGCAGTGCCGCGGAAAGGTGCGCAACAGCAAGTGCCGCCAGCACAAGTGCGAGGTTGCCGTGTATTTCAAAAAGTTGCTTGGCCAACGCCTGATCTTTGGGAATGCCGGGCATGGCAGGTAGGTGGTAGCCTCCGAGTGTGACTAAGGCCGGATAGGCGGAGACACCCGCCCAGCCCAGAAGTGGCACAACGAGTAACAGCAAATAAAGTGCGCCGTGGGCAGCGGCTGCGAGTTTAATGGTGGTGGGAGAGACGCTCTCAGGATAAGCGGGACGGACTGAGCGTGCTTTGACGATCAGTCTGACTGCGGTCAACAACAAGACGAGAAATCCAATGAGCTTGTGCCACCCGTATAAAGTGTTTGTAAGCGCATCCCAGAGATTGGCGGCAGCACGCTCTGTCATCCAGATGCCAAGAATAATCAAGGTAACAACAAAAATGGCTGTGAGCCAATGCAGCACGCGCGCAGCGATTGAATAGGTTTGAGGCATGGACATCTCCAGAGGTTTGGTCGGTCGCATTGCGTTGTCATGTTATTCACGAAATTATGCACTGCTTGTCTATAATCCGAACGATTAATTTTCCTCAAGACCGCGCGAAGAATAGGGACTTTGGATATGTTGCTCTGGCTCGTTATTGCTTATCTTGCCATCTCTGTTGCCATTGGACTCTATGGCGCCTCTAAAGTGCACAATGCGCGGGACTATGTGACCGCCGGTCGTAACTTGCCCATGGCCATTGTCTTGGCGATGGTGTTTGCGACGTGGTTTGGTGCTGAAACCGTATTAGGGATTTCTGCCACTTTTTTGAAAGAAGGTTTTAGAGGCCTGATTTCAGATCCCCTTGGCGCCTCACTATGCCTCGTGCTGTTTGGCCTGATTTTTGCCCGTCCGCTCTACCGGATGAATCTTTTGACCTTGGGTGATTATTTCAGGATTCGCTACAACCGCCAAACAGAGTTGTTGTTATCAATCTGTATTGTGGTGTCCTACCTTGGATGGGTGTCGGCACAAATCACCGCACTCGGTCTCGTGTTTAACGTACTTTCACTTGACGTACTCTCTATGACACAGGGTATGTTGATCGGCGCAGGCGTGGTGGTGCTCTACACAATTTTTGGTGGAATGTGGTCCGTCGCGCTGACAACGTTTGTCCAAATGATCGTGATTATTGTCGGACTATTGTTGGTGACAAATTTTGCGGCCGATCAAGCGGGTGGTGTATCGAGCGTTCTCGCTAAAGCCTCCGCGGAGGGCAAGTTCGCCTTTTTGCCGTCATTTGAAATTTGGGACATGTTGGGATGGATGGCGGCCTTGGTGACAATGGCCTTGGGTTCTATCCCACAGCAGGATGTCTTTCAGCGTGTGAATTCATCGCGTAATGAAACGATCGCAGTGTGGGCAACCACCTTGGGTGGAATTTCGTATTTCTTTTTTGCAGCGATCCCGTTGTTTCTCGCCTATACCGCCAATATTATTGATCCACAAATGGTCGCGCGTCTGATTGACTCAGATTCGCAATTGATTTTGCCGACACTGATCATGAATCACATGCCGTTTTATATGCAGGTGATTTTTTTCGGTGCCTTGATTTCTGTGATCATGAGCACAGCTTCGGGAACGTTACTCGCGCCGTCCATTACTTTTACTGAAAATATTTTGAAAGGCTTTGCGCCGCATATGACAGACAGGCAGTTGCTCTGGTCTACGCGAATTACTGTGCTTGTGTTTAGTTGTATGGTGACGTTTTACGCGATCGCGACAGAGGCTTCGATCCACACGATGGTGGAAAACGCCTATCGCATCACGCTTGCGGGCGCCTTTGTGCCCTTGGTGGCAGGGCTATTTTGGAAACGAGCCAGTAATCTTGGCGCAGCCTTTGCGATTTTCTTTGGCTTGGCGACTTGGATTATTTTGGAGATCACCGGAGTCGACACTCCAGTACCCCCGCAGCTCTTTGGTTTGTTTGCGAGTCTGTTCGGAATGATCTTGGGCTCTTACATCACACCTAACAAAATTCATCTGCGTGCATAAGATCAGGTGCGTTTGAGGTCTTGCAGTTACAATGAGATCCGAAAGAAACCACGTGGGGGTCATCCATGGGGATACGCATTGCGCGATTTTTGCGCTTATCTCATCATTACTTGCTGCAGCTTAGGCAACGTTCACGGCTAGATCATCTGTTTGGATTGTTATCCACTCCTGAAAAAGTAGCATACTCAAACACTGCGCAAGACGTGCTTGCAACGGTCATCATTCCTGCGTTAAACGAAGAAAAAGCAATCGCTTCGGTGATTCAGTACGCGTTGAGTGATCCCTCAACGGGTGAAGTCGTTGTCGTAGATGACAGTTCGATTGATCGGACTGTGGAAATTGCACGCGCGATGGGTGCGACAGTGATGACAAGCTCGATGCTGGGTAAAGGCATATCGATGCGAGATGGCGTGGCTGTTGCACGCCACGAGTTTGTGGTGTTTTTAGATGGAGATTTGTCTGGGCTTCAACCCAATATTATTTCTGACATGATTGCGCCGCTCCGGCAAGATCAAGCTGATTTTGTGAAAGCAAAATTTGGGCGAGGGGGCGGGCGCGTCACCGAGTTGACCGCCAAGCCCATGCTAAAGGTTTTTTTCCCAGAGCTCGCACATTTTTCACAACCCTTGGGTGGGATTATTTCTGGCCGAGTCAGTCTGTTTAAAAACCTATCCTTCGAAGCTGGCTACGGTGTGGATATCGGTTTGCTAATTGGTGCCTTTCGTAAAGGCGCTAGATTGTCTGAGGTAGACATCGGTTCGTTGGAGCATGAGAGCCAACCGTTAACAGATTTGACCTCTATGGCATTTGAAGTGTCGCGTGTCATCCATCACTATTCACGCGAAGCCGGCCGCCTCCATGTTGAACAAATTAATGAAATGTACGAAAACCAGCGTCAGGCAGTGGCGACCTTTGAATATGTTCTAACGCGTCAAAAGGATCGAACGAAGCTCTTGCTGCTAGATATGGATAAGACGCTTTGCGAAGAGCGCTATATCGATGCGTTGGCAGTGTTAACCAATGCGGAAAAAGAACTTGAAGCGTTGCGCCTTGATCCACGTTTGACTGAGGCAGAGCGGAGCGAGCGTATCGCACTGCTATTCAAATTTATCCATCGCAGTCAGTTTGAAAAAGCCGCGATGGCCTTAACACTCAAGCCTGGTGTGATTGAGTTTGTTAATCAGATGAGACGTGATCACTTTATGGTGGGTGTTGTCTCTAATCATTATTTCGCAGGAGCTGAAATCATTCGAAAGCGAATTTTTGCGGATTTTGCGCTTGCGCATGTGTTGCAGTTTCAAAATGATATCTGCACGGGACAGCTCTTGCTCAATGATGCATTCTTAAGTGAGCATGATCGCTCGGATCATACTGTGTGCAAGTCACACGTTCTGGACCAATTTAGGGCAAAAAATAGCGCGCCTTTGTTCAAAGAAATTTGGGTGGTCGGAGACGCTCAGGATGACATCAAATTGTTGGCGCTCGCCAATCGTGCTTTTGTGATGAGCCCTGAAAGTGATGACTTTATGCGTTATCCGCATATTCAGCAGGTGACGTCTTATGCGGAAATCCTTGAGGGAAAGCCTACTGCCTAAACCATATGCGGGGATTGGTCGTCGTCAAGATCAATCCTCCATATGCGGTCATGGCAACAGCTGACGCGACAAAAAACCAGTTGAGTGAGCCGGTGATGTGCAAAATCGCCCAGCCCCCCAGTACAGCAATGATTAAGCGCAAGATGCCCGAAAAGAGAGGCCAGGCAAGTTTTCTGGCACCTTGCGCGGCGAAATAAAGCGTAAAACCCAATCCAAAAAATCCAAAAAATGGTCCGACGACTCTAAGGTATGAGACGCCCGCTTCAATCATGTCGGGATCGTGACCAAATAGTTGCATCCAGTGATGCGGCCAGATCGCGGCAGCAACGCCGATGATCTCTGCAACGACAAACGCCATCGCGCCACCTGTCAACGCGATGCGCAAGGCCCGCTCAGGTTGATTGGCACCGAGATTGGAGGCGACCATCGCCACAAGCGGTGCGCCAATGCCAAAGGCGACTGGAAAAATCAAATATTCAAGTCTGGCAGCTGTGCCATAGCCGGCTAAAGCGGCTGTGCCAAGGTAGGCGCCGACCAGGGCGGTGGTGGACGCGATCAAGCCATTTGTCAAAAGTGGATTGAGGGTGGCGAGGCCGCCTACAGCCAGAATGTTGCGCATAGGTGGCCAGCTCAGCAGTCCTTTTTGAAGGCGTGCAAGATTGCGGCCCGACAGGACGTACCACAACATAATTGCTGTGCCGCTGGCGTAATAGATCACTAGCGCCCACCCCGCACCGGCGATACCAAGAGCTGGAAAAGGTCCCCAACCAAAGATGAGCAGTGGAGAAATCGGGACGAGCAATACGGCGCCGCCTGAGATGACGATGCCGGGGGTAAACATGTTGCCAGAGCCGCGGATGACGCTTGCGAGCGCATTCATGACCCACATCAGAATTAAGCCAGGAAAGGCAATATTTGCGTAAGCAAGGGCTGCAACAAGAGATTCATCTTTGGCACCCATCAGCTCAAATAGCGGCGTACTGAATATGATCAGGACGGCAGAGCAGATGATGCCCAACACTGTGTTGAGAACAAGAGCATGGAGGGCGAGGCTGTTTGCCTGAGCCTGTTGACCAGCACCCAGTGCGCGTGCGACAGCTGATGAGATGCCGCCGCCCATGGCGCCTTGTGACATGCTCTGCATCAGCATCAAAATCGGTAGTACCAGTGCAGCGCCTGCGAGTGCATCAATGCCGAGTTTTGATAAAAACCACGCTTCGACAAAGCCAGTGCTGGATTGCGCGATCATCATGACAAGGTTGGGCCAGGCAAGGCTCAGCAGCGTGACAAAGATAGGACCCCTCAACATTGCCTCAAGCTTGGCGTTTGCTGGCTTGGAGGATGAGTGTGTTTGGTTGGTCATTTGCGACAGGAAAACTTTGGAAAGGTGCTGCAAGTGTAATGACTATGTCACACATAAACAAAGCGAGCGCGTAGTGACGGATAGGCATACTGTGCAGAATGCAAAAAATAAGGTGATCAACCGATCGATTGATCACCTTTTGTCCATCTTCTGGTAAGAAGAATCGGTCTTCAGGTGCGCACACTCTACATGTAGAAGGATGCCTGTTAAGGGTAGTCAACAGCTGCACGTGAACAACCTGTAAAGCGATTAGAACGATTTTTAAGCTATCTGCATAATATTGTTTTAAGCTATATCTATCTTTTATACAGATGGATGGTGGCAATGGAACTCCGACAACTTCGCTATTTTGTGGCGATTGCAGAATACGGCACATTTTCCAAGGCCGCCGCTAAAGTGCATATTGCTCAATCTGCGCTCAGTCATCAGCTTGCTCAGCTTGAAGAAGAGCTCGGCGCTGCACTGTTTCTGCGTTCTCGTCGCGGCGCGACCCTGACTGAGGCGGGCGCGCTTTTTCACGTGCATGCGTTGTCGATCTTGAGGCAAGTCGCCGATGCGCAGGCGAGTGTTTCAAGCATGCTCAGCGCGCCTTCTGGACGTGTCATCTTTGGCTTGCCTCACAGCGTCTCCCATGCCTTGGCCTTGCCAATCATCGCCGCAGTGCGGCTGGAACTGCCCTTGGTCAATCTTGAGTTAACCGAGGAACTGACAGGCAACTTGAGTCAACAGCTTCAGGCGGGTGCCTTGCATTTGTCTATTTTGTTTGACGACGGTCACATGGATGAGTTTTTGTATGAATGTTTAGTGTCCGAACGGATGTCACTCATTGATCAACCCTCTAGCGCGCCTGGGCGCATCAGAACCTCCGTCAGTTTTCGTGAGGCGCTGAGTCAACCGCTGATTCTGCCTGCACAACCTCATGGTGTACGGCCGATTATCGAGAATGCTGCGTTAAAAGCCGGTTTGCCTCCCCCCAACGTGGTGGCGGATATCAGTTCAATCAGTATTTTGCGCAATTCGTTGCTGGCTGGTTTGGGGCAAACTATTTTGCCAGTCATGCCTCTAAAGGCTGAGCTTGAAGAAGGCCTGCTGAGGAGTGTGCCGATTCGTTCGCCTGCATTGACGCGGACTGTCGCGCTGTGTCATGCTCGACATATTCCTTTGTCTACCGCGGCGCAGGCAGTCAGTGTTGTTGCGAGGCGTGTCATGAAAGAGCTTTGCCAGAAAAAAATATGGACTGACGCAACATTTATTGGCGTGAAATCAGGGGATGCGTTTTCAAGTGATTTTAAAACGCGAGCGCATAACGCAGAATGACCCGACGGGTTTCAGCAAATCCAAATTGGGTATCAATGTTTGTGCCGTATTGCAGCATAAAGCGCCCCTTGCTCGTGGTGGCAACCGCACTCAGTAAATAGCGATGCGTTTGTAGTGCGTTGTTGTTGTTCACGCCATTTAGTGCTGTCTCAGCCCCCCATACGTACAGATACGTCGCGGCGACAGAGATGGTTGGATTGATGTGATAAATGGGGCCGATCTGACCTGTGTAGAGTGGCTTTTGCGTGAGTTGCGCGTTGTTACGACCGACATGGTTGTTTGGGCCGAACCACATCGCATCAATACCAAGCATGCCATCAAGATTTTTGGAGAGTGCTGTTTGATAGGCAACTTGGATGTCGCCAGATACGCGTTTGGCACCGAAGTTGAATATCTGCTGATTGGAGTAGCTGCCGGTGGGCAGGGTTAAATAGCCTGCAATACCCAGATATGTCCGCGTCTGACGATTAGCATAGGGCCAGAGTGCCGTCGCGAGAGTCAGATCGCCGAGGCCGTAATCGGTTGGCGAGTTGGATGCTGAACCACCGGGCCGAAGCATGCCAACGGGAAGTTGTACAAAGGACAGGCCGGTATAGCCTCCGATGCTGTAGGAGCGTCCAAGTCTGAGTTGGATTTGATTGCTGGATAATGTGGGGGTGTTGTTAGATTTGTCACCGCGGGTATAGGTGCCCTCGAGCTCTGAGTGAATCAGTGCGGCTGAAAAGAAGTTTTTGTCTGGTGGGGGCGCCACGACGTCAAAGGGATTGAGATCAATCGCATGGCCGGAGCGGGTTACAAGCAACAGTACAGCCAACAGAAAGAGGCTAACGAGGTTTTTATAAGCGGTTGGATATAAAAGCTGATTGTGCATTGTGCAGTTTGTTATACGAGATCGCCACCTAAGTACTACAAATGTCATTAGGCGTAGTCGATTTGGCAAGCGTAGAGTACCTGTTCCCCTGCATAATCTCAACATATACGTTGGCATTGAGGCCTTTAGGAGTCAGTAAATATGGATGTCTCAGTCTTTACCACGGCGCAATTTGTCATTGAAATCATTGGTGTGGTGGCCTTTGCCCTTTCTGGGGTCATTGAGGCCGCCAGACGCCGTCTCGATGTCGTGGGGGTGTGTGCGGTCGCGATATTGACCTCGTTCGGTGGCGGCACGCTGCGGGATGTGTTGCTAGACCGACGACCATTTTTTTGGGTGGAAAATCATGCCTTACTCTGGCTTGTCGTGCTGATGGCAAGTGCTGCGATTTTATTTATGCGTGGAAAGCATTTCGAGCCCACTGAGAGGGCGATGCAATGGCCCGATGCGTTCGGCATGGGCCTCTTTTGTGCGAGCGGCACTCAAATCGCGCTTGGGATGGATATGCCGGCCTTGGTGGCGGTCATGATGGGCATGATTACGGCAGTGTTTGGCGGTGTGTTGCGGGACGTTGTGTGTAACGAAATCCCGCGTGTTTTTAGCGACCACCGACCCTATGCGTTGTGCGCATTTGCCGGTGGTTGGGTGCTTGTCATGGCATATTACGTGGGGCTGCCGCAATGGACGGGACTATTCCTTGGTGCTGCGACGGCAACGGTATTGCGCGTGCTCGCAATGACCTTCGATTGGAAAATCCCTTCGTGGCGGACTTAGTCAGCTTTTAAATTTGCTTTTTTGATGACATCGCCCCATTTGATGACTTCGGCATCGACAAAGGCTGTCCAGTCTTTCGCACCGCGTGGATCTGGAATGGCTCCTCTAGCGATAATTTTTTCCTGAAACTCAGGGTCACGCAACAGTTTTTGAACGTCGGCACTGATTTTTGCAACGACAGCGGGTGGCGTGCCGGCCGGTACAACCAGACCGCCCCAACCGCTTCCATCGAAGCCTGGAAAGCCAGCCTCAGCGACAGTGGGAACATTGGGCAACTGAGGCACGCGTTGCGCACTTGTCATGGCGATCGCTTTGATTTTTCCTGCCTTGATGTGAGGCAGGGCAGAAGCCAAACTGTCTACGAGCAAGGGAATCTGGCCGCCCAATAAATCGGTCATTGCCGGGCCGCTGCCTTTGTAATTCACGCCTGTCATCTCAACGTTGGCGCTCGACTTGAACAACTCTCCTGTTAGATGTTGAGAGGTTCCTGTGCCTGCATAACCAATGTTGAGCTTGTTAGGCTCTTTTTTAGCTGCGGCAATGAGCTCTGCTGCGGTGTTGTATGGAAGGGAGGGGTGTGCAACGATCATCAGCGGCACAATGAACACGCCGTTGACCATTTCAAAATCTTTTGGTCCATAAGGCAGTTTGGAATAGAGGCTGGGGTTGACTCCCAACGTCCCACTTGTGCCGAAGGTAATGGTGTAGCCGTCGGCCGGAGCAGTTTTCCCCGCCAGCATGCCGACAATGGTGTTGCCACGGTTATCAACGATGACTGGTTGTCCCCATTCTTTTGTGAGTCCGTCGGCAAGCAGTCTGCCTACGATGTCGGTCGCTTGTCCAGGGGGGAACGGCACGATGAGTTTGACTGGCTTGTTCGGATAAGCATCTTGAGCATGCAAGTGCAAACTTGTTGCACTGGCAGCAATGGCGACAACGACTGACAGCAGATTTTTAATACGCATAAAAGCTCGCTAAAAGTGATCAAGAAAAATCATTGATTCAGAGTAAGAGGTTCTGCTCAAAATTGAATCAGGGAAGTCCCTTGTATTTCCGGAATGTGAAAAAAGCGAGAGGCATGAAGGGCTCAGGCCTTGGTCGCTGCCAGTAGCGCTTGGACTGCGGGATTGTTGAGCTTTGGGCGATCGACCAAGGCGTAGTAGTTTTCATAGACATCTTCGACGAGACCGAGTTGGACCACTTGAAATTGAGTGGTGATGTCTGCTGGATCAATAAACGGTGCGGGAAAAAAACCCTCACCATGCATGCCAAAGGTCTTCATGAGTGCACCGTCATCAAACTCCGCGACCACATTGACTTGTACGCGATGTTGCGTCAACCAGTCGTCAATTTGTGCGCGCAAGACGCTGCCATGTGTGGGAAGCAACATGGGCTTTCCATTGAGACAGCCCGGAAAGGAGCCTGTGAGTTGAGAGACTAGGGTCGCATTTCCAAAAATTGCGACAGGACTTTTACCGAGTAGATGCGAGCGGATTTGTTGCGGACCCCCCTGGGCGTAAGGGCGGTCCGACAGTACGAGATCCAGGCGGTGTAAAAGCAGCGAGGGTAAAAGCTCTTCAAAACGGCCTTCGATACACTCGATTTTGACTTGTAAATCGCCATGCAAAATGGGCGCGAGCAAGCGATAGGATGCGGTCTTGGGCAGCACGTCAGAGACACCAATGGTCAGGCGCAGGGTGCGCTCTAAAGATTCGTCGGCGAGACTGTCGAGCATTTGCTCGCCCAAACGAAAGATTTCATCTGCGTAACGACGCGCTACCCGACCTGCCTCAGTCAGCACAAGGCGGCGACCTTCTAGTTGAAACAGAGTTCGACCAAGATCACTTTCGAGTTTCGAGATTTGGCCACTGACCGTTTGAATGCTAACGCCCAGCTTTTCTGCGGCGCTCGCAAGATTGCCTTCGGTGGCAACGGCCCAAAAATATCGTAGATGGTGGTAGTTAAGCATTTATTAGTTCGAATAAAACATAATAACTATCAGTTTATAGGTCATTTTAATGGACTTGAATAGTCTTTAGTCTCTCACCTGTGTTTGAAATGAAAGGCGGCGCAGTGTTTGTGTCCGTTCATGGGCATATCGGAGAGAGCAGATGGAAACGATTGGAAGTTGGTGGATGTGGACGGGTTTTGCGATCTTCGTCGTGGTGGCTTGTGCTGTGGACTTGTTGGTGCTGCAGCGCAAGGGTGACGATAAGGTCTCGATTGGTCAGGCTCTTCGGTGGTCCGCCCTCTGGGTATTCTTGGCCTTGGTCTTCAACGCCTTGTTGTGGTGGTACATCGATGGTCAAGCCGGTAGAGAGTTGGCCAATCAGAAAGGGTCGGAGTTTTTGACGGGATATCTGATTGAAAAGTCGCTGGCTGTCGACAACATTTTTGTGTTCCTCATGCTCTTCACGTTTTTTGCCGTACCCCCGCACTTGCAGAAGCGCGTGCTCATATTGGGTGTGATTGGTGCAATCGTGCTACGTGCTGTGATGATTTTGATCGGTGCTTGGTTGATCAAAGAATTTCACTGGATCTTGTATGTATTTGGCCTATTTCTGTTGGTGACAGGTATCAAGATGCTCGTGTTTGCCGAGGCTGAAGCGGATCTGGAGAAAAATCCAATTCTTAAGTGGATGCGTGGTCACATGAATATCTTGCCAAATTTCGAGGGTGAGAAATTTTGGGTTAACAAAAATGGCGTGCGTTTCTTTACACCATTGTTTGTGGTCGTGATCATGATTGGTATTACCGACATCATTTTTGCGGTCGATAGTATTCCAGCGATCTTTGCGATTACAGAGGATCCGTTTATTGTGATGACATCCAATATTTTCGCCATATTGGGCTTGCGCGCGATGTACTTTTTGCTTGCCGACCTTAAGGATCGTTTCCATCTGTTGAGCTATGGCTTGGGATTCATCTTGGTCTTTGTTGGAACCAAAATGCTGATTGTTGATTGGATCAAAATCCCAGTCGGCATATCGCTGGCAGTAGTGGGAGCGATCTTGCTGACGTCGGTGATTGCAAGCATGCTAATCCCAAGCAAATCCAAGGTGGAATCTAGCTAAGAGGTAATTGAATTACAAATTTTGCACCACCCTCGGGCGTGTCTTGGTAGGCGATTGTTCCATTATTTCGTGTGACGATTTGCTTACAAAGCCATAGCCCGAGTCCCATGCCGCTTCGTTTTTCGCTAGAAGAGAGTTCGAAGATTTTTGCTTTTTGATCTTTGGAAATGCCGGGGCCATTGTCGATAACCGACAGTATGACGGCATCTTGTTGAAGCGCCGTTTCAATCGTAATTTCTTTGTCAGGCCGCTCAACATTTGAGAGCGCCTGAATCGCATTGTTTAAAATATTTAGAAGCACTTGCTGAATTTCGGGAGCGTTGACGTGCGCAATTGTTTTCGAATCTAGGTGCAGTTTGACGCTGATGTTGCGTCGGGATAATTCTGGGGCAGTGATCTGCAGGACTGACTGAACGATATCCCCGAGATTGATGGGTGTTGCATCCGTATTTTCATCATTAAAAATTGAGCGTAGCGATTGAATAATGCTGCCTGCACGTAAATTGTCTGCGACAATTTTTCCTGCAAGATCTTTCAGCAACGCTTCGTCAACGCGCCCGGTTGCCAACTGAAGCTTCATAAACTCGCTGTTGATTTGCACCGCACCTAAGGGCTGGTTGAGTTCGTGCGCGATGGAGGCGGAAAGTGCACCGGTAGCGGCAGTTTTATTGGCCCACACCAAACTGTCGATGAGAAGTTTTTCTTTTTCGTTTTCAGCAATTTTGAGCAGAAAAATCGGAAAGATCATGTAGCGGAAAATTGCCAGTAAAAATAGTGAGATAAAAATAACGGTATTGATAATGTTGGTATCAAACGCAACGGTAGCAATATCCATCAGGACTAAAAGAATTCGCGCACCCCATAAAAAAGCGGTAATGAAAAAGAGAATGCCATAAACCTTAATGAGGTCTATCTTGTTTTTATTGAAAACTTTTAGCGATAAATAACCACTTTCGCTTGTGATGTAGACGATGGCCAGGCAGACGAAGATCGTTTGATATCCGGGGTTAAAGAGTTGGCCAATCGCGTAGAGTGCGAAGCAGTACAAAACAAATACAGTTAGATTGCGAAAGACCGATGGTTTGAGATTGGGTTGCTCGCCCAGCAGGTTAATGAGGGAGTAGTTAAAGTATCGATATGCGATGAATGCGAGTGCGTTGGCACCAACATAAGAAATAATCGTCGGTATGTCTGTTCGAAAGATGGTGATGATTGCCGCTGAACCAAGCAGAAATGCTCCGATCGCGCAATTTTCAATGGCTCTGTTCTTTTGTTTTTTAAAATAAAACAATAAGGTGACTGAATAGGCGATCGACAATATTCCGTAAAACATGAAGATCGCCGGGATGAGGCTGAGTGGCATACTTAAGTCACATTGTTACGCTGTCTTTCGAGAAATGCCCGTGCCTGCGCGACGGCTTCAGGCACGCGCTCTTTAGGTTCTTTCCAGGGATAAATGCTGACCTCTGCCTTGGGCGCCAGATCAACAACCTCTTTGGCCACCGCATAGGGGTGGGGTGCAGTATCGTCAGGCATGACGAAAATAGGTGTTTGGCACTGACGCACAAAATCTCTGGAAACCGTAAACACGAAGTCTGGATTCGCGCGATACATTTTTTCTAAGAATGCATGAACAATATCCATATTTAAGTCTGGACGGCGTGCACAAAGCGCCGGTCCCCAGTCTTTTATATTGTTGGCATAAAACTGATCAGGCAGCTCAGGTCGAAAGCCACTGGGTTGAACCATGACTGCTGCAATGACCCGCTCAGGCGCTCTTTTGAGCATGTTCCAGATAAAAGGGCCACCAATGCAGAAACCCATGACTAGAAACTTGTCGATCCCTAGATGATCCATCAAGCCTAGTTGATCATCGGTGTATGCATCCCAGGGGCGATCCACTTCAAGTGGTCCAGAGGATTCCCCGCCATTTGCATTGCGCGCGTCCATGGTGATGCAGCGATAGTCATTTTTAAATTCTTCTACGGCATCAAAAGGCGAACGGGATTTGAAAAAGGACATCGTCGCATTGAGACCGCCGCCGGGCAAAATCAGCAGAGGCATACCAGTACCGGTATCTTGATAGTGGATGCGGACAGATCCTTTTTCGTACATTGGCATGACGTGTCTCTTTAAATTAATCTTGTTGGTTTAACAAATCCTTGACGGGAAGTTTACAACTTTGGATATGTGGGCGTACGCCGATTTGGTGTTTAATCCTTGAGTATTCAACCCATTGTTAATAGAGAGGCCACAGATGCCTAGCGCTTCAGACGATTATCAGATCGACATCTCCGAGGGGGTTGTGCTGATTAAAAATCAAAACACAACGATTGGGTATAGCCGTTTTACTGAGTCCGGAGAGGTGGAATACATCTACGTAAATCCTCTATACAGGCGAAAGGGCTTTGGGACGCTTTTAATCAATGAAATCAAGAGGCTCAAGGGTCCGATTGACAAGGTGCACGATCCAATTTCACCGTTAGGGTCGCAATTTTTCAAGGGCATAGGCCTGGCTGAGGCGCTTAGTAGCGGCGACAAGGATTTCGACAAAAAATCACCGTAACAATACGCAAAGTGCATATAATGAGGGCAATGAGGCCAACTTTTGTGTATAGGTGAGACATGGCAATCGCAACACAGGCACTTCTGCGCGACGCAATGCGTCGTTTAAATATGACCCGTGATGCGTTTGCAGAGCGAATTGGCTGCCGGCGCAGGACGCTCGATAGTTGGTTACTGCCCGATGAGTCCAGTGAATACCGAGCGATGCCAGAGGTCGCGCGTCGCTATGTCACTGAGATCCTTGCCAATTTGCCTGACAGCACGCCAAGTAGCTCGACCGCGTCAGGTTTGTCTGACAATCATTTGCTTTCGGTAGATCAGTTGAGCCGTGAGTCGGTAGAGGAGCTGTTTTGGTTGGCTGATGTCATGCAGCCCATCGCACGCCGTCAAAAAGTGACGCGCGTACTAGAAGGCGCTGTCCTAGCAAATCTATTTTTCGAAGCCAGTACCCGGACGCGCATCAGCTTTGGTGCCGCGTTTTGTCGGCTTGGCGGTTCAGTCTGCGACACGACGGGTTTTACTTTTTCCTCAATGGCCAAGGGTGAGTCGATTTATGACACCAGTCGCGTAGTGAGCGGCTATGTGGATGCAATGGTGATTCGCCACCCAGAGAAAGGCGCCGTCGCGGAGTTTGCGCGCGCGACCAATATCCCCGTTGTGAATGGAGGTGATGGTCCGGGCGAGCATCCGAGTCAGGCGTTGCTGGATCTCTATACGATCCAGCGCGAGTTTTCACGTCTTGGAAAATTAATCGATGGCGCGCACATCGCGATGGTGGGTGATCTGAAATATGGTCGCACCGTGCATTCTTTGATTAAGTTGTTGTCTTTGTATCGCGGTTTGACGTTTACCTTGATCGCGCCCCAGTCTTTGGAAATGCCTTCAGAGATTGTGGATGTGGTGAGTCGGAATGGTCACGTGATCGAGTTCAGTGACTCGCCAGCAAATGGCTTGGCTAAAGCCGATATTTTGTACGCGACGCGTATTCAAAAAGAACGTTTTGGCGAAGAGGCCATTGATGGCTACGGCGCTGAGTTTGAAATCAATCAAAAACTGGTGAACCAGGCGTGCAAGAGTGATGTGGTGATTATGCATCCGTTGCCGCGCGATGGTCGACCCGGTTCTTATGATCTGAGTGTCGATTTAAATGCAGATCCTCGCTTGGCGATTTTCCGTCAAACGGACAATGGCATTCCGATTCGCATGGCGATTTTTGCCAAACTGCTCGGTGTGGATCGGTTGGTGCAGAGATCGATGCGGGATGTCACGTGGGTCACACCCGCGCATATTGGGCCTGACGATGCCTTGCCAGATTTTGAGTAACACGATCAACCAATCTAAGTGATCTAGGGAAGTGCAGCGCTATTTTTAGAGCTGCACGTTTCCTTCGATCAAAATGTGCACCTCACCACCGATCCAAACGGTTTCGGGACCACCTGGGGTCACTGTGACACGGCCGGTGCGTCCGATCTGCGTGCCTTGCGCAACAAGATAAGGCTTTTGCATGCGACCAGAATGCATGAGCCATTTTGCGATCGCTGCATTGAGTGATCCTGTAATGGGATCTTCACTCATACCGCTTGAGGGCGCGAGCATACGAACCTCGTAATCGCATTCACTACCAGCCGGGTGCGGCGCAATTAAACCAATCGCCTTGAAGGTCGGCCAGCGAACGCGCGAGGAATCCAGTGCCAGCACTTGTGAGGCATGCTTGAGTTCAAATAGTTGCCATACAGGACCATTACATAGCTCTGCGGTGTTGACGACTGCATCGGCAGGAATGTTGAGCACCTGCATGATGTCGGCACGATGAGCAGGATCCATTTCCTTGATCGTGGTCGCAGGCGCTCCAAAGGAAAGCGTTGGACGTTTTGACACATCCACCTCCACGATCCCTACCCCACATTCTTGGCGAACCATTCCGGTCGTTTTGGGAATGCCTCCGCAATGGAGCCATGAGGCGCAGGTGCCCAGCGTTGGGTGACCTGCAAAAGGCATCTCGCGATTCGGGGTGAATATTCTCACGCGATAGTCAGCCGAGGGATCCGTTGGCTTCAATAAAAATGTTGTCTCTGCGAGGTTTGTCCACGCAGCGAAGCGTTGCATTTGCTCGTCTGTGAGGCCGTCTGCATCCACAACAACGGCCAGGCCATTGCCTTGATATGGCGTGGGACTAAAAACGTCACATTGAATGAAGCGGCGCAGTTTCGACATTGTGTTGATCCATAAACAAATAAGAAAACAATCGTTTGAGGCTATATGCCCTTTAGATACGATTCGGTTACATCTTAATACTGTTTCTTATGAATAGCTTATATACAAATAACCCAAAGTTAGTGCTGAGTGCGCACAAGATAGAACTGGCTTATGGCGCAGGGTGTCCACTCATTGCTGACTTTTCGTTGGCTGTCGAGGCAGGAGAAATTGTCACTGTGCTCGGACCCAGCGGCATTGGGAAGTCAAGCCTATTGCGTGTGTTTGCGGGCTTGCAAAAATCGAGTGATGGACAAGTATTCGCCGGGGACCAGGAGGTCACAGGCGCGCATCCTCGCGTGGCGATGGCATTTCAAGATCCGAGTTTATTGCCGTGGCTGACACTCGAACAAAACGTCGCCTTTGGCTTGGATTTTAAACATCAACCGAAGCTGAGCAGGCAAGAACTAAAGACCCGCGTCGATTTGGCGATCCGCGAAGTTGGGCTTGAGCATGCTCGCACACGTTATCCTCGCGAGCTTTCAGGCGGGATGGCACAGCGCGCGGCACTCGCGCGCTGCATCGCACGTCAACCTACGGTGCTGCTGTTAGATGAACCGTTTGGCGCGCTTGATGAGGTCACACGTGAAGCGATGCAGCAGTTATTGCTGCGTGTTCGCGATGATTTTGGTACGGCAGCCGTACTCATTACGCACGATATCGACGAAGCACTAAGAGTGTCTGATCGGATTGTGTTGCTCGGAGGTATGCCGGCACATGTCTACGGGCAGTGGAGATTGGATCGTCATCAGCCCAGAGATTTACTGGAGTCACCGATGCAAACTCTTCGTCTAGAAATACTTCAGGCGTTGAGAGGATCGATTAATGGAAAATTCACACCACAGTCCTCAGTCCTTGATCTAAATCTTTTGCAAAATACTTTTTCGCATCAGGAGCTCTCGCATGTGCACTGAATACACGACACGACGTGACATGCTCAAGCTTGCCAGCCTGTTCACGGTCGCAGGCGCGGCCCCCTTGCTGTCTGCGGCGAACGCATACGCACAAAGTCATCCAGATCAGCCTGTCAAAATCGGCTATTTGCCCATCACCGATGCAGCGCCATTATTGATTGCACATCACAATGGTTATTTTCAAGAGGCAGGTGTCAAGGTTGAAAAGCCGACATTGTTTCGAAGCTGGGCGCAACTAGCGGAGTCCTTCATCGCGGGACAAACCAATGTTGTTCACTTGTTATCACCTATGACAGTGTGGGCGCGTTTTGGTAGTAAGGTTCCCGCAAAAGTTGTGGCGTGGAACCACATTAATGGTTCGGCATTGACCGTTGCGCCGAAGATTAATCATTTGAAAGAGTTGGGTGGCACGACGGTAGCCATTCCATTTTGGTATTCGATACACAATGTGGTCCTGCAAGACATGCTTCGTGCAGAGGGTCTCAAACCTGTAGCGCGACGCGTCGGCAAGGTTGAGGCTGATGAAGTGAGTCTGGTGGTCATGCCTCCTTCGGATATGTTGCCTGCTCTGGCTGCGGGCAGTATTTCTGGCTACATCGTGGCAGAGCCGTTTAATGCGGCAGCTGAATTGATGGGAGTCGGAAAGGTATTGCGCTTTACGGGTGATGTTTGGCGCAATCATGCCTGCTGCACAGTGTTTATGCATGAACGTGATTTAAATGGTCGGCCACAGTGGTCTCAAGGCGTGGTGGATGCGATTGTGCGCGCCCAGTTGTGGATTTTGGAAAACAGAGCTGAGGCTGCAAAAATATTGTCCCGTGAGAGTGGTAAGCAATACACACCGCATGGGTTGAGTGCTCTCACAAAAGTCCTCGCACCTCCAGCAAGTGATGCGCAAAGCTATTTAGCGTCGCGTGCGATTCGTCATGCTGACTGGAAAGAGGAAAGAATTGGATTTCAGCCATACCCCTATCCAAGTTATACCGAAGCACTTGTGACGCGTTTAAAAAGTACGACAGTCGAAGCGGATCGCGGATTTTTGAATCAGCTTGATCCTGTGTTCGCTGCTAAAGATTTGGTCGACGATCGCTTTGTTAGAAAGGCGATTGAAGCCGTGGGTGGTTTGCAAAAATTCGGTGTGGATAGCGCGTATACACGCACAGAAACAATCGATCTCTCTAAGGCTTAAGCAAGTGAGTACGAAAGCTTTTAGCCTTATACGAGGTTTAGCAGGACTGATTGTGCTCATGGCGTTTTGGTGGGTCCTGACGGTCCCTTTTTCAGCAAGTACTGGCATGGTGCAGCGGTTTGCGCCCGGCCCTGCTTTGCTCACGCTGATAGAGATGCTCGGCCGTGCTGAAATTTGGACGCATATCGGGGTGAGTCTTCAGCGCGTCTTTGTGGGTCTTGGCTTTGCTTTATTGATAGGTGTGCCCTTGGGTTTAGTGATGGGGAGTTCGTTAAAACTAAATGCAACGTTTTCACCAGCATTTCAATTTTTACGCATGATCTCACCACTATCCTGGATGCCGATTGCAGTGATTGCTTTTGGTGTTGGCAATCACCCCGTCTATTTTTTGTTGGCATTCGCCGCGGTGTGGCCGATTATGTTGAACACCATCGCAGGCGTCCGTGCGCTAGATCCTCGCTGGTTGCAATTATCTAAAAGCCTCGCTGCAACGCGTTGGGAAACTTTGCGCGGCGTCGTTTTGCCGGGCGTACTGGGTCATGTGTTGACCGGTGCACGCTTGGCGATTGGGATTGTCTGGATTGTCTTGGTGCCCTGCGAGATGTTAGGCGTGACGGCAGGATTGGGGTATTTCATTTTGGATACGCGCGACCGACTTGCATATCACGAGTTGATGGCGACGATCGTATTGATCGGGATCCTGGGATTTATGTTGGATTGGTTGTTTAGAGAATTATGTCAATTATGGAGCAAAGCATGAGCACTACAAAACAAGCTGAGACTGTCAACGTTTATCTACGTCCTATCGATGCAACAGGTCTCGCAGCATTCGCAGAAAAAGGCCGCGGAAATCCTACGGCGAAAGGCACGAATAAGGTTCATACCGTTCTAGAGGGACAATACAGATCCCTCAATTATGTGGGTGATCATGCTCCCGTGATTGTGGACGAGCCGTTGCATTTGTTTGGCCAAAATACCGCGCCTGCACCTGGCGAAATTGTGTTGTCGGGATTAGGTGGATGTTTGGCTGTCGGCATTCAAGCAGTCGCCACGTGGAAACAAGTCAAGCTCACCAAGCTTGAGATTTTTCTCGAAGGTGATATCGGCAACTCGGCAGCCTGGGGGGCCGGTGGTGCGTTGGATAAGCAGCCAACCCAAATGGGATTTCAGGCTGTTCGCGTCAAGGTCAATCTAGAAGGCGATGCCTCGCAAGAAGTATTAGACGAAATTGTGAAGCATGCGAATTTTTATTCGCCTGTGGCAAACAGTATTCGCAATCCCATTCCATTTGAAATCACTTCTGTTTAGTCTGAGAGTCCGGCATGAAACAGTTTGAGGCAGGTAAAGAGTCACTGTTAGCTATGGTGCGATCAATTGCGCAAGGTGAGCTGTCTCGGTCTGTTCAGGAGATCGATCAGCAAGGACTTTACCCAGAGGGCGTGTTGCGTCAGCTGGCCGCGGCGGGTGGCATGAGTGCACATCTGCGCGCCCCGCATGGCTTCAATGATTTTGGCTTGTCTATTCAATCGATTGCCGAAGTCGCGCGCGTATGTGGTTCAACAGGTTTTATGATGTGGTGCCAGGCTGTTTGCGGACTTTATTTGCAAGAGGCCTCGTCGGGTGCCCTGCATGGCACTCCCCTCATGCTTCATGCAACGGGTGAGCGACTGGGTGGCACTGCATTGTCTAATCCGATGAAGACATATGCCAAGATTGAGTCCTTCATGCTCAAGGCGGTGCCCGTAGAGGGAGGCTATCGAGTGACAGGGAACTTGCCCTGGGTGAGCAATCTTGGCCCGGATCATTATTGTGGTGCGATTGCCTCGATTGAACACGAGAGTGGAACGCGTGAATTAATGTTTTTACTTCGTTGCGATGCGCAAGGTGTGACTCTTAGGGAGTGCCCAAGTTTTTCAGGCATGGAGGGTACAGCCACCTATGCGTTGCATCTAAACGATTGTTTTGTTCCGAATGATGAGGTGATCGCTGAGCCCGCCAGACCTTTGATTAAAAAAATCAGGGCAGCTTTTGTGATGTTGCAATGTGGGATGGCGGCAGGTGTGATTCAAGGCGCGATTGATTCAATATGGAAAGTTGAGGATCAGTTGGGCCATGTGAATCGTTATCTTGAAGACAGGCCTGATGACTTACAAGAGGAGCTCGATGCCTTGTTGCTCAGGATCATGGGGCTTGCGCAAACACCTTATGATGATTCGGATGGGTTTTTTATACAAGTTCTCGATGCCCGCGCGCATGGAGCTGAGTTGAGCCTGAGAGCCGCTCAATCCGCATTGTTACATCAAGGTGCTCGAGGCTATCTAATGAGCTCCGAGGTCCAGCGTCGTGTACGCGAGTCGCATTTTGTGGCGATCGTGACACCTGCAATTAAACACCTACGCAGCGAGATGGCCCGGCTCAGTCAGGAGACGATGCCAGCATGAGTGCATTAGAAGCATGGAGGGAATACCTCTGTAAAGCATGTGGCTATATTTACAATGAGCGCGATGGCGATGTGGACAGTGGTTTGGCACCTGGCACACGTTTTGAGGATATTCCTGAGGATTGGTATTGCCCAATTTGCGGCGTGTCTAAAGCAGATTTTGTGTTGGTCGAAGAGGGACGTGTTGGCACCTTAAGAGCGCGCTCAAGCGCTTCAATCAGCCTTGCTCGGGATCGCGGCTCATTACGTCGCTCAAGCAAGAGAAAATACGATGTGGTGATTGTAGGAGGCGGGACTGCGGCCTGGAAAACAGCGGAAGCCTTACGCGCGTTATCTCAAGAAATTTCTATTGCAATAGTCTCACAATGTGACGCTGATCGATACGACAAGCCTCTTTTATCCGTTGCGATGGCGCGAAACTTGTCTGTATCAGGGCTCGTCAAGGAAACAGGCGCTGCAGCGGCGCTCAGGCTTGAGATCGCTCTTTTGTCGAAGACGACGGCGATTAGTATCAATGCCTCTCGTCAGGTGCTTCGAACAACGATCGGGAGTATTCACTATCAACATCTGGTGATTGCTCAAGGCGCTCAGTCTATTTTTCCAGCGCATTTGCCAGCGCAATATTGTTGGCGCATCAATCATCTAAGTCAGTATGCACGATTGCGTGACGCACTTGGCGCATCATCGCGTCGAGTGCTGGTGATTGGTGCTGGTCTTATTGGTGCTGAGTTGTCTAATGATCTGGCGTTAGGTGGGCATAGCGTCTTACTCGTAGATATTGCCCCAAGGCCGCTCGCGCGATTATTCGCCGATTCAGAGCAAACAGACGCTTTATTGAAAGCGTGGGAACATCTGGCGATTAAGTTTTTTGGCAATACAGAAGTGTTAGAAGTTAAGCGTTCTGCTACGCATGGTTATGACGTGCGTTTAAGCGATGATCAACATATAACAATCGATGAGATTGTTGTGGCAACGGGTCTAAAAACATGTGACCGTCTCGCAAGCAGCGCAGGCCTGACCTGGAAGAATGGCATTGTTGTGGATCCAATCACTCTGGTAACTAGCGAAGCGGGTATCTATGCCTTGGGTGATTGTATTTCGATTGCTGGAGAAACGAGTCGTTTTATCGAGCCGATTGGTCGTCAGGCAAAAACGATCGCCAGTCAGATCGAGGGCGAGGCGCTCATTCCCTACAAGAATCAGCGCGTCCCTATTCGGATCAAGACGACGTCAATGCCAATGACGGTTCATTCATCCTAGACCGAGTCTTCATTCATTTCAGCCATAGATTTTATTTGCAAAAGCCACGATGGCTTTGCTCATAGCAAGTGGCTGTTCAGGTGCCATCGAGTGTCCGGCGTTTTTGATCACCTGCACCGTGACGCGATCGCCCAAATAGGGCTTCATGACGTTTGGAACAACAACTGCATCAAACTCGGCTTGCAAATCCAGGATGGGAACGACTTCGCCAGCAGAGAAATATTCGTCTATGTTGGTGAACATACGGGCATGGCTCTGTGCATGATGGGCCTCTTGATACCAACCGTCTAGCCAGACGCTTGGATCACTGCCAGGAGCGAAAAATGCTTTTCTGAGATTTTCAAGTCTGACTTCTTTGGACAACTCGGGGTTACCAGCACCGTCAATCTCAGCCCTGAGTCGACTATAGGGTTTTTCTGTGGAGCCGGGTGGAAGCTTTCCTGCTGAAGCGGCTGCCATGACCACGCCACACACTAAATCTGGACGGTCTGCGGCGAGCATACGCGCAGGCTGACTTCCCCAAGCGTGTCCGACGACCACAATCGGTCCTGTTTTTTCTTGATCTAAAACCGCTGCGACGTCTGCCGCAAAATCGTGCAGGTCCAGATCCTTCATGGGACCAGAGCTTCCTAAAATACCTCTGGGTTCTGGACGGATCACTCGAAAACCGTCTTTGACCAAAAGCTCCGCCACTGCATCGTAATCTCTACCGGAACGAGCAAGAGAAGGAAGCATAACGATGATACGACCTGTACCTTGATCGCTGTATTCAATCGTGATTGGCTGGTTATTTTTAGATTGATACGTCACGGACCGAGTCGAATATGTCATGTTTGCATCTGCTGGTAGAAGTGTTTAAAAGGCATAGTTTCAGGGTTTTCTGCAGCTCTGTGAAGGACTTCCCATCTATAACAGTTATAGGCGAGTTCTATAGTTGGCTGAGGGTTGAAGTTTTTAAGCCCTAAAGTCGAGTTCTCTTAAAAGTTTTGCCGTTTCCTGGTGCAGCCTGTTGGTGGGACGAGATTTGGGTGTGGCGAGTACTAAAAGGTTGCGCATGACTGGTGGGCCGATCTGTGCAAACCTAAGGTTAGACGTGTGTTTATGTTTAAGGGCACTTTCAGGCAAAATTGAACAACCTATGCCGCTCTCTACAAGTTTAAGTGCGGTATAGACGGCGCCCACTTCGGCAATGATGTTGAGGCAAATATTTTGAGGCAGTAATACGGCGTCCATGAGATTGCGGATTGGATTGGATTGACCGGGCAAAATCATTGGAAAATTTGCGAGCTCAGCCAAGCTGATTTGGCTTTTGAGTGGATAGTGATCGGGTGCGATCAAAATTAGCTTTTCTCGCATCAGTTTTTCGTATGAGAGCAATGGAGTGGGCGGTGGGTCAAAAAGTACCGCGAGATCAATGCGGCCATTGATGAGTCCATCTCTGAGAGAAACACTGAGTCCCTCAACCACAGAAATCATGGCGTGTGGCATCCGTTTTCTGAACTCTTGGACGAGAGGGACGCAGAGTCCTTCGGCGACGCGATGCGGCAAACCCACAATGACTTTTCCAGATACCGCTGTGCTCATCTCTTTTATCTGAAAGGTCGCCGTCGCCGCCGTATCAATCATGAGCTTGGCATGAGACAGGAGGGCTTGGCCGGCCTCAGTGGGTCTAACTCCTCGGCCAGTTCTCTCAAGCAGCCTCTGTCCAAGCTCATCCTCCAGCAAGGCAATCTTTCGGCTGATGCTTGGTTGGGCAAGACTCAAATAGATCGCGGCCTTGCTGAAGCTGCCTTTTTCGACAACAGCAATAAAGTATTCAAGCTGCTTCAGATCCATAGCATAAAAACATATCTGGTATAGGAGCTATGTAGTTTACATGACATCCTGATGCGCTCAAACTTGAAGGTTAATAGGTACTTTGTATCAATAAATAACGATGAGAGGACGCAGTCACACATGAAAAGATTTGATCAAAAGGTCGCGATTGTGACCGGCGCAGGCTGCGTAGGGGAAGGATGGGGAAACGGTCGTGCAATGGCTGTCAGACTCGCAGAGGAGGGCGCACGCGTTTTTGCAGTGGACCGAGAGGAGGCGACACTTGCAGAAACAATCGCGCGTGCTGGAGAGGCGGCGAAATCGTTTGAGACCTACATCTGTGATGTGACGAGTGCGCAAAGCGTTGAGGCCATGGTGGAGGCCTGTGTGAGAAAGTTTGGCACAGTCGATATTTTGATTAATAACGTCGGTGGTTCAGCTGCAGGTGGCCCAACAGAAATGACGGAGGAAAGTTGGGACCGTCAGATGGCAATCAATCTTAAAAGCGTATTCCTGACATCAAAGTTTGTCTTACCCATCATGATGGCGAAAAAAAGCGGTGCTATTGTCAACATGGCATCCACATCTGGAATGCGATGGACGGGAAGTGCCCAGGTCGCCTATGCTGCCTCTAAAGCAGGCGTGATTCAAATGTCAAAAGTCATGGCTGTCCAATATGCAAGCTCAGGTGTTCGAGTCAACACCGTTGTGCCAGGTCAATTGCATACGCCCATGGTCGAAGTCCGACTGGCGAAGCAACGTGCAGGCGGCGATGTCGATTCATTGCTTGCTCAGAGATTGAAGCGTATTCCGCTTGGTTTTATGGGTGACGGACGTGATTCGGCAAGCGCAGCTTTGTTTCTTGCCAGTGACGACGCTCGTTTTATTACGGGAACTGAAATACTTGTTGACGGCGGGATGACCGCGCGTTGCGATTAAGCGAGATCGGGAACACTATGTCCTCAATAGGCACAAAAGAAGTTCAAACTCCAGTTCGAACATATCTGGAGTCTCCAAGCCAATCGACAATCAAATTACCAAAATTTTCCTGTGACAGTCATGTCCATGTATTTGGACCTACCCGTCTTTTTGCATACTCAACAGACCGAAAAATCACACCTGTCGAAGCGCCGAAAGAAAAGTTATTTGCCTTGCATCAGCAATTAGGTATCGAACGCTGCGTGATTGTGCAATCCGTCATTCATGGTTTTGATAATAGCGTGGTTGAAGATGCAATTCTTGCCGGAAAAGGATCGTATCTTGGCGTTGCGCTGGTGCCAACTACTGTCACAGACAAAGAGTTACTCAGACTCGCCGAAGCGGGCTTCAGAGGTGTTCGTTTTAACTTTATGCGTCATTTATCCAATGATGCATCGATTCAGAAAGTCCTTGAAATGACGCCGCGTTTAAAGGCTGTCGGTATGCACTTACAGGTGCACTTTGAGAGCTCACTTATTCATGAGCTTGGACCATTACTTGCAGAAAGCCAAGTTCCGGTGGTGATCGATCATATGGGACGCATTGATGCTAGAAAGGGTATTGAGCATGAGGATTTTCAAGCACTATTTCGCTTACTTAGAAATAAATTGTTCACTGTAAAAGTGAGCGGTATTGATCGCATTGATGCGCATGCATCTATAGGAGATCGCTATGCTGCAGGAGTTGAAATTGCGAAGTGTCTGGTGAGTCAATATCCAGAACAGTGTGTGTGGGGAACAGATTGGCCACATCCTAATCACACACACATCCCGGATGATGGATTGTTAGTAGAAGCGTTAGCGCATATTGCCCTTGAACCTACGTTGATGGAGCAAGTGCTTGTTTTAAATCCGCAGAGACTCTACCGATTTGTTAGTTAAATTTAATTAAAAATGATAAAGAGGCATTTATGAAAAAAACAATTTATGGCGTAATCTTTGCAGTCCTCAGCTCGGTGTTGGCGGGACAAGCAATCGCTCAAGCATATCCATCACGCCCCATCAGATTAATCGTTCCGTACACACCTGGCGGATCGATTGATACGACAGCGCGCATTGTGGCCGATCAATTACAAAAGCAACTCGGCCAGCCGATTGTGATTGAAAATAAGCCAGGTGCCTCAGGATTAATTGGATCCCTTGAGGTGGCTAAAGCAAAATCTGATGGTTATACGCTTTTATTTAATGCTTCTGGCCAAGTGTATTTGCCACTGGTGATGGAAGGTAAAACATACGATGCTGAAAAGGACTTTACACCGATCGCTCAGGTCGGATATGTCCCTCTCGCAGTGCTTGTGTCGGTTAATGAAAAAATCAACTCGCTCAAAGAGTTGGTGGCGTTAGCGCAGGCGAATCCTAAAAAATACACTTGGGCGACTTCAGGTTTTGGTACCACTAGCCATCTTTCTGAGGAAATCCTCACGAGAGAGCTGAAGCTCAATATGGACATCATTCCTTATAAAGGTGCGAGCCCTCAATTGACGGACGTGATGGGTGGGCACGTGACTGCAGCGATTTCACCTTTGCCGGGTGCTACGCCTTTTATCGAAGGCAAGCGCTTAAAGGTACTTGCTATTACAAGCAATGAGCGTGTCCGCTCGATGCCTGATGTGCCTACCGTTTCAGAAACAGTACTGCCGGGATTTGAGATTAAGTCTTGGTATGGGCTGTGGGGCCCTGCAAATTTACCACCTGAAATTGTCGCAATGATTTCCAGAGAAGTGAACAAGGCAACGCAAGACCCCGTGGTATTGGCTAAGTTTGAAAAGCTTTCATTCCAGACTCAACCTAATACACCCGAGGAGTTTAAGAAAATTATTGCTGAGGAAATCGCAGTTGTTGGCAAAGTGGCCCGCGAGGCAAATATCTTGATTAAACGATAATCTGTCGTTGCGGTTATTAATCGCACCGTTCCTAATGATACATTCGAAGAAATGAATAAGAACGGTGCAACATGCGCGGAGACAACCAATGAATAAAAAAATTTCAACCCTGATAGCCTTTGGTTTGACTGGTTTTACCTTGATGTTTAGTTCGGGCGTTCACGCGAGCTATCCAGACAAACCAATCCGCATGATCGTGACCTTTGTTCCAGGCGGCGGTGCTGACGTGTTGGCGCGATATATGGCCAAAGAGATGGCGGATGTTTTAGGTCAACCCGTTGTGGTTGAAAATCGAACCGGCGCAGGCGGATTAATTGGTGTTGAAGCAGGTCTCGCTGCGGCACCAGACGGCTATACAGTGACACTGATTTCCTCAAGTTATACCGTCAACCCAAGTCTCTACAAACTTAAATTCGATCCAGTGCAAGACATCACGCCCATTATAAAAATGAGCGCTGGACCGATGCTCGCTGTGACATCAAACAAGAGTGGAATCAAAACAGTGGCGGAGTTGGTGGCTGCTGCCAAAAAATCTCCAGGTTCTATTAATTTTGCCTCATCAGGACAAGGGAGTGTGATTCATCTCGCCAACGAGCTCTTTAACCAGCGAGCGGATATCAAGATGACACATATCCCTTACAAAGGCGGCGGGAACGCATTGGTTGATTTGATTGCCAATCAGGTTGACCTCTATTTTGCTGCGACCGCGAGTGCTTTGCCGCATGTCCGTTCAGGAAAAATCAATGCGGTGGCGGTCACTACACCCAATCGTATTCAAGCATTGCCGGATGTGCCAACCATCGCTGAAAGCGGTTTTCCGAATTACGAGGCGACGCTTTGGTATGGCCTCATCGGACCCAAAGGGATGCCTGTTGATGTCGTAGAAAAACTCAATACCGTTGTAAATAAAATTCTACAAAAACCTTCTGCGAGAGAAAAGATTCAGGCCGATGGGGCTGAACCTGCAGGGGGAACACCGATCGAGTTTAAAGAGTCCATTGCACGTGAAATACAGATTTGGGGCAAGGTCGTGACAGATATTGGTATCAAACCTCAGTAGTATTTTGGTTTGAATCAAGATCCAAGTTGCCCCAGGCATAGGACTCCATCGATAGCATTCCGTAGCGTACTTCAGTGTCTAGTATCTGCATGGAGTCCTGTTCTGAGCTTGCGCCAAGCGCCACGAAGAGTGGTAGAAAGTGCTCGTCGGTCGGATGCGCTCTGACGGCATGCGGCGCTTGTGTGCGGTAGTGGATCATCGACTTGATGTCTCGCGTTTCAGTGTGAGATCGTACCCAATTGGAAAACTCCGTGACATATGCTTGCGGTTGAGTGACGCCCGCACCGCGAAACTCATTTAAATTATGCGTCATACTGCCGGAGCCAACGATCGCTATGCCTTGATCGCGTAGTGAGCCAAGCGCAAGACCAAGCGCGAACACAGTTTCAGGTGTTGCGTCCACAGGTAATGAAACCGGGACAACTGGAATATCTGCCTGAGGTCGCAGATGCAAAAGCGGAACCCATACTCCGTGATCCAGGCCTTGTGCTGTATCTAACTCTGCTTGGATGCCAGACAATGCAAGCGTCTGCAGCACTTGCTGCGCCAAGGCTTGTGATCCTGGCGCGGGGTAGTTAAGCGTATAAAGGACGCTTGGAAAGCCACCGAAATCATGAATCGTTTCGGGTTGAAGATGACTGCCCACTTTCAACGCTTTGGTTTGCCAATGAGGCGATACCACCACGATCCCGCGCACTTGATCCCAGTGCTTTCCAAGCTCTGCGAGTTTGGCACCTAGCGCACCAGGTTCGACTGCTAGCATTGGAGAACCATGTGAAACGAAGATTACGGGTGCGCGTTGCGTTGTCATGAGTGTTTTCTGGTTGTGCTTTAAATGCGTGAATGATTAAGCTGCGACTTGGTGATGTTTCGCGCCGAGTGCCCAGGCTCCGGCGCCGTGAGCAGCCAAGACAAGTAAACCGCCTACAACCCCAACGTTTTTATAGAACATGAGCTGTTGCATGAATGCTTGTTCTGCAGGAACTGCCCAGAATGCATGAAAGGATAACGTTGCCACAGCCGTAAATGCTGCAAGCACGAGTGCGGCGGAGCGGGTAAACAGACCTGTAATGAGCGCTAAGCCGCCACCGACCTCGACCAGAATCGCGATGACAGCAGCCAAGGAGGCTAGGGGAAGGCCTACGGAGTTGATGTAGCCGACTGTGCCTTCAAAGCCACTTATTTTTGACAAACCAGCGGGTAGAAAGAGAGCAGCCAGTGCTAGGCGGCCGAAAAGGGTCAAGCTATTTTGTAGTGTTGAATTCATGAAAAATCCATTGAGTTGGGTGAAGATGGGAGTGTTGCTAAACAAAAAACAGTCTATTGGTGATTTAAAAATAGATAAATATGATTAAAAATGATTAATTGTCTTTAAAATAGGAACAATGGATAAGTTTGACGCGATGCGTGCCTTTGTAGCGGTGGTGGATGCTGGCAGTTTTGTCGGAGCGGCGGATCGTCTGCAGATATCCAAGGCAGTCGTGTCACGCTTGGTCGCAGAGCTTGAGGAGCATCTTGGTGTGAGATTGCTCCACCGTACGACTCGCAAACTATCCCTCACTCCAGAGGGCGATACTTTCTTGGGTCGTTGTCGCAGTGTGCTCTTTGAACTGCAGGAAGCTGAGGACGATGTCAGTCATCGTAGTGCGCAAGCGCGCGGATTGTTACGTATCAATGTGCCGGTGAGCTATGGGCTTTCGCATCTGGCGGCGCTCTGGCCTGGTTTTATGCAAAAGTATCCTGAGGTGAATTTGGATGTGACGCTGTCAGATCGTGTCGTCGACTTGGTTGAAGAGGGCTACGACATGGCAGTAAGAATTGGAAAACTAGAATCTTCGACGCTTGTGAGTCGTCCATTAAGTGAAACGAGAATGGTGTTGTGCGCTTCACCGGGTTACATACAGAAACATACAATACCCCGCGTTCCCGAAGATTTGAGTCATCATCGTATCCTGGCATACAGTTTGTTATCGTCAGGCGATCACTGGATCTTTACTTCTGATAGTGATACCAAGGGTCAAGTCTCAGTGCGAATCGCTCCGGTGATGCGGACTAACAACGGAGATACTTGTCGCGCAGCAGCACTTAAAGATCAAGGCATCATTTTACAGCCTGACTTTTTGATTGGCGAAGACATCGAGTCAGGCCGATTGATTGAATTGATGCCCGAGTGGCGAGCGGACGAACTTGGTATCTTTGCTGTGTATCCAAGTCGCCGTTACTTAACAGCCAAGGTACGATTGCTCGTTGAGTATTTGTATACACAGTTACAACGATAAATTTATTAATTAATTTTGAATATCAAATGAAACTCATACACTCGCCACATACGCCTGCTCCCGCCGGTCACTATAGCCATGCGGTTGAGTCCGAAGGCTTGATTTTTGTTTCAGGGGTTCTTCCTGGCAAACCTGCGGAAGAGGAGATCGATAGTTTCGAGCGCCAGGTGCGCGCCTCTTTTAAACATTGTGTAAATATTCTCAAAGCATCCGACTGTACGCTCAATGATGTGGTGCAGTGCACGGCATACATTGTTGGCGTATCAAACTGGCCAGAGTTCAACACGATTTATGCGGATATTTTTGGTGACCATAAGCCTGCTCGCGCCGTGGTGCCCGTGCCCGAGCTTCATTACGGTTTCATGGTCGAGATACAGTTAGTCGTCGAGAAAAAGAAGAATTAAAAGCGAGACATTGAAAAAGAAAAAATCGCGCGCTGGATGAAGCCGCGCGCGATTTCAATGGTGCTTATCTTTTCAAATCATGCAGCGCACTTTTCATCAGATCTTTCACATCACTGATGCGACCACTCAACAATGCCTTGGCGCTGTAGGTTGCCATGCCCACAACATTTTGAGCACTAACGGTCGGTGGCATCACGAGTTCATAACGATTCGTATGCACATCCAATAGCGCGGGACCTGGATGAGAGAGAAAGTCCTGGACGGCTTGCTCAAGATCTTCGCTGCGTTTGACCTCAAACCCTTTTAAACCGACAGCTTCAGCGATTTTGGCAAAGCTTGGATTTTTCAGGTCTGTATAGTTATTGAGCAAGCCCTCTGTCTTCATTTCCATCTCGACAAAGTTTAAGGCGCCATTGTTCAATACTGCAATCTTGATTGGAAGATTTTCTTGATGAATCGTCAATAAATCACCCATCAGCATAGCGAGACCGCCATCACCCGCCATACAAATGACTTGGCGATCGGGATAGGCTTTTTTCAACCCCAGCGCCATGGGCATACCGTTCGCCATCGTGGCGTGTCTCAGGCTAATCATGGTCCGGCGCTTACCATTTGTCTTGATATGTCGCAGGGTCCACACCATCGCGGTTCCGGTGTCCGCTGAAAATAAAGCGTCATCATCCGCATACTTGTTGAGCAAACTTGCGAGGTGTTGAGGGTGTATCAAGTCACCGCGACCGGGTTGCTCCTCAGCCAGTAGCGTGGCTTCAGTTTTTTGACGTTGCTCAAGGCACTCTTTCAAAAAGCTTTCATCAGAGCGTTCTTTGATCATTGGAAGTAAGGCTTCCAGCGAAGCGATCACGTCTCCCTCTAAACCGAGCGTGACAGGATGGCGTCGACCCAAGCGGGCGGCATCGCGATCAATCTGTACGATCTTGGCATGTTTAGGATAGAACTGCCCCCAGGCAAAGTCTGCGCCAAGCAGGAGCAACGTGTCACACTCGGTCATCATATGAAAACCAGAATGCACACCCAGCAAGCCCGTCATACCAACGTTGTAGGGATTGTCGTATTCGACAAAATCTTTAGCACGCGATGTATGTGCGATGGGAGCTTTTAATTTTTTTGCTAACTCAATCAGCAGATCATGCGCACCTTGGCAGCCCGCGCCGGCGTAAATGCCAATCTTTTTCCCCTCGGCAAGAATGGCGGCAGTTTGGGCAAGTTCGCTATCAGAGGGACGTCGAACCGGATTAGGGAAGTGCACCGAATAAGGCACATCATCTTTGATCTCGGTATTGCTGATGTCAACTGGCAGAATAATGACCGCAGGACCCTTTTTGCTGATGGCGGCCTGACAGGCAAGCACTGCAACGCGTCGAGCTTGCTCGGCGTTATAAACCTGCTCACAAAAGACCGAGCAATCAGAAAAGACTTTTTGAAAGTCGACTTCCTGAGGCATATCTAAACCAAGGCTCATCGTGTCGAGTTGGCTAGCAATCACAATTAGTGGGGCATGATTGCGATGGGCCTCGTAGACGCCATTGATCAAGTGGAGGCTGCCAGGCCCGCAGGATCCTGCACAACCCGCCAAGACGCCGCTCATGTAGGACTCAGCTCCGGCCGCAAAAGCTCCGACTTCTTCGTGTCTGGTGTGCACCCATTCAATGGTGCTCTTTGAAATAGCATCTGTGACGTGGTTGAGCGTATCGCCTACAACACCGTAGATATGACGTACCCCGGCGGATTCCAAAACCTCAATAATGACTTGCGCAGCGTTTTTGCTCATGATGAGATCCCGACTAATTCGACAATTGTTAAGCGTGAGTGAAGTATGCCAGTTTTATATATTGATACACCATCTTGAAAAATTAATATTTGATTTACTTGTCAAAACCCACGTGGTATAAAAATTTACAAAAATTTAGTGCATCTCTTGAGTTGTTCAATCAGGTGACATTAAATATTCATAGAGACAACATCGCATGAGTATTCGCGGCAAGGCCTATATCGGGGGCATTTACGAGCACCCCGCACGAAAAATTGAAAATAAATCACTCGCCCAGTTGCATGCGGAATGTGCAAAAGGTGCCTTAGAGGATGCTGGACTCACTATTCATGACGTTGACGGTTATTTTTGTTCGACTGATGCCCCAGGAGGGCTAGGTGGCATCAATATGATCGACTACATGGGTTTAACAGTCAGGCATTCAGATTCAACGAATACGGGTGGTTCGTCCTACCTGTATCTTGTGGCGCATGCCGCAGAGGCAATCGCTGCGGGTAAGTGTAGTGTGGCGCTGATCACCTGTGCTGGATTTGGTCGGCCAGGAACGATCGTGCGCGAGTTGGACTCGAACATTCCTGATACGCCTTTTGAAATGCCTTACGGACCCGTGACCGTTAACTTATATGCCCTTGCCGCTATGCGTCATATGCATGAATTCGGCACGACAAGTGAGCAGCTTGCCTGGGTCAAAGTTGCCGCTTCACATCACGCCCAGCACAACCCCAATGCTTACCTTAAAAAGGTGGTGACCGTTGAGGATGTGCTGAAATCGCCCATGATTTCTGATCCTCTGCATCGCTTGGATTGCTGTGTGGTCACAGATGGTGGTGGCGCGGTCATCGTGGTGAGTCCCGAAGTCGCCAAACGACTGAAGCGTCCGATGGTCAAGCTCATTGGCGCAGGGGAGTCGCCTAAAGGACAAATGGGTGGCAAGGTTGATATCACCTACACAGGTGCGGTGCGCTCGGGCCCCATCGCTTTTGCTGAAGCGGGTGTGACACCTCAAGACATTAAGTATGCCTCTATTTACGATAGCTTTACGATTACGGTCATCATGACTCTCGAGGATCTGGGCTTTTGCAAAAAAGGCGAAGGTGGCAAGTTCGTCATGGATGGCAATCTCATTTCTGGTGTGGGTAAATTACCTTTCAATACAGACGGTGGTGGTTTGTGTAATAACCACCCTGTCAATCGTGGTGGGATTACTAAAATCATCGAGGCGGTTCGACAATTGCGTGGTGAAGCGCATCCGTTGGTTCAGGTCAAAAACTGCGACCTCGCACTTGCACATGGAACCGGTGGCTCGCTCAGTACGCGCCACGGCAGTGCCACACTCATCATGGAAAGAGAATAATTCGATGGCTACCCCATATCAAGATAGAAAAATTTCCGACCCAAAATTCAACTATGGCGATGAGCCATTTTTTGAAGCGGCCACAAAGGGCAAGTTGTTAGTAAAGTTTTGCAATGACTGTGGCCAGTATCACCACTATCCGCGCGCACTCTGTCCATTTTGTTTCAGCGATAAAACGGAATGGAGAGAATCAACAGGTGCCGGTACGATTTACAGTTACAGCGTGACACGTGTGTCTGGGCCCGTTCCTTATGTGATTGCTTACGTCACCTTGGAGGAGGGACCCACGATGCTCACTAATATTGTGGATTGTGATTTGGATACGATCCGTTGTGGTCAAAAAGTACAAGTGACGTTCAAACACAGTGAGAATGGCACGGGTATACCAATGTTCAAGTTGGCCTAAACACAAGGATCATGTCATGAGTGATGCATTATTTACCTATTGGGTGGGAATGGATATTCCCGCTGACACAAGCGCTGCAGATGTGGCAGCGTTCAATCGTTTTTATAGCGATATACATCGACCCGAAGTTTTAGCCAGTAATCCAGGTTTTTTACGCGGACGTCGTTACGAACTTGCACAAGATGATCCTCGCGGGCCAAGAGGACCAAGATTTCTGGCGGCCTATGATATTGAAAGTGAGGAGGCCGCAAGGCTTTACATTTCTCGCAATGATGGCCCTGCAAGTGGACGGCCTGTGTACAGCGATGGACCGAGTGCTTGGCAGCAGCGCCAGACAAAATGGCGTCTCATGTGGCGTCATTTATTGAATAACCCCGAGACATTGCAAGTGTCTGCGTCGCCCTACATGTATCTTGTCGGGATGAGTGAAGCGTCGGGTTCAACTGCCTCAGAGATTGCCCAGTTCAATGAATTTTATAACCAGACGCATGTCCCTGAGGTGTTGGCCGGATATGGGTTTGTGAGTGGCGCACGTTATGCATCGATGCGCGAGTTTATGCATCCTGCGCCAGGTGTTCCTAATTATGTTGCGATGTACGGTATTGCGAACGAAGCGCGCGCGCAAGCATTCATGCAATCGAGATTAACTGCCGATCCAACCGGCAACTCATTTTCCTCTGGTCCGCCTTCTTGGGAAAAGCGCGATACAAGATGGCGATTGACCTATCGGCAAGTCGAATAAAAAGATAAAAAATAACAAAATAAAAAATAACGGAGACAAATAAAGATGATTTATTCACGTAATGTTGGTCGTGCAAAGATTTATAACGTTCTTGAGTACAGCGGCCCCACTCACGCAGCAGACTTTGTATTTCCTGAACTCGACGTCAAAGAGATCGCACCTCACCTTTCGTGGCTTGCCCCGCATCATTACAACAGGCGTCTTGAGCGCTTTATCGTTGCCATGCAATTGTGGGTGATGCATATCGATGACAAAGTGATTGTGATTGATTTAGGCGTGGGTAATCATAAAAAACGCGCGTCTGAGCGCATGAATAACCTCAATACATTGACACCGTTATGGTTGGCTGCGGCGGGCGCAGATCCAAAGTCTGTGACGCACGTCATCGTGACACACTTTCATCCTGACCATGTGGGCTGGGGGACGCGGATGGACAATGGGCAATGGGTGCCGATGTTTCCAAATGCGCGTCACTTGATGCCCAAGGTTGACTTTGAACAGGCGCATGCGGCCTATCTAAAAGGTGACAAGGGGGTCATCAGTGGATCTTTCGAGGATAGTGTGCTGCCTTTGTATGAGGCCGGTTTAATCGATTTGATTAGTGATGGGGATATTGTGGCCGGATGCCTAGAAGCCGAGGCGATGCCTGGACATACGCCGGGTTCCATACATTTTCGTCTCCAGTCTGAGGGTAAAGAGGCGATCTTTGCAGGTGATGTGATGCATAGCCCGCTACAAATTGCCATGCCACATATCAATACGTGGATTGATGCACATGCTGAGCAGGCGCGTACTTCACGGGCTTTGTTCTTAAAGCGTGCTGCTGAGCGTAATGCATTAATTATGCCCGTGCATTTTGGTTGGCCACATTGTGGATATGTGCGTGGCGATAGCGTCAAGGGTTATCGTTTTGAGCCTGCTGAGCCAGACGCAAGAGGTGAGTAAATCGTGATTTGATCGCAGTATCTTGCACCATATAAAAACGGAGACAAAATAATGAAAATATTTTTACGTTGTTTGGCGTTAATAGTTGCGTTCTTATCGCAGAGTGTCTTAGCACAGACTTATCCTAATAAACCCGTCAAAGTCATCATTACATATCCTGTCGGCGGACCTGCCGATCAAATTGCACGAGAGCTTGCGATGGGATTGACGCAAAATCTGGGGCAGTCATTTGTTGTGGAGGCCAAGCCTGGTGCGAGTGGTTCTATTGGTACAGCCTTTGTTGCCAAGGCGCCCGCGGATGGATATACGCTACTTGTGGGTGCCGGTGCACCACAGACGGCATTTCCAGTGTTCAGCGCCAAGTCACCCTATGATGGCATTACTGAATTCAGTCCGGTTCTTATGATTGTCGACGTACCTAATGTGATGGTGGTAGCCCCGCACATTAAAGCCAAAAACGTCAAAGAATTTATTGAGTTAGCGAAGACAAAGCCAATGACCTATGCCTCGACCGGAACTGGAAGCTCTACACATCTGGCGGGCGAAATTTTTCAAATCGAAACAAAAACAAAATTGACACACGCGCCGTATAAGGGTGCGGCGCCTGTCATGACGGACATGTTGGGTGGACATGTGGATGTTTCATTTTTGAATTTATCTGCAATGTTGCCGCATATCCAATCGGGGCGTTTACGTGCGATAGGACTCACTGCTTCAGCACGATCCAAAGCATTGCCTGATGTGCCGACATTGACTGAATTAGGGATTAAGGATGTCACTGGTTCTTGGTATGGGTTGCTTGCACCTGCTGGTACACCTGAAAGCGTCATCAACACTCTTTATCAGGCAGCCAATCAATATTTTTCTCAGCCAGAGGTACGCGCACGTATCGAGGCAGGTGGCTCTGAACTCAAACTACTCAATCCTCAACAATTCCGTGCCGCCATTATTCAAGAAAAGGCTGAACTCACCGAGTTGAACAAAATCTTGAAATTACGCATCGAGTAAGCATTTCTGATTGTTTAAATTAAAAACTTTTTATAAAGAACACAATGGATAAGGCAGTTGTTTCAGCTCAGCAAGCAATCGAAGATATCGCAAATGGCGCCAGCGTTGCAATTTCCGGTTTTGGATTGGCACACCGTTTTCCCAATACTCTAATTTTTGCATTACGCGATAAAGGTGTTCGCGATTTAACGGTGGTGTGTAACTCACTCGGCGCACCTGGTGAAAAGGGGCAATTGCTCGTAGAGAATGATCAGGTCAAAAAAATCATTACCTCTTTTTCAATACGTGCCGGCATGGAGACGGAAGCTGAAAGACGAATTGCCGAAGGTACGCTAGAGGTGGAGTTAGTACCTCAAGGGACTTTAGTTGAGCGCTGTCGTGCGGGAGGTTCTGGAATCCCCGCCTTTTACACGCCAACTGGTATAGGGACCGACTTGCAAGAAGGAAAGGATGTTCGCTATTTCAACGGCCAGCCCTATTTGTTAGAGCACGCGATACAAGTTGATTACGCATTTTTGAGCGCTTATCGCGCTGATCGTGCGGGCAATGTTCAGTTTCGTGGAGGGAGTGCGAATTTCAATGCAAGTTTCGCTAAAGCGGCACGCATTGCTATCGTTGAGGTCGAGGAGATCCTTGAGGTGGGCGAGTTGGCGCCAGAGCATATTCATCTCCCTGGAATTTTTATCGATCGCGTTGTCAAAATTACAGATCCTATCGATATCAATTCCTTGTCTCGCTCAGGCAAGCGACCAGCAGATAGTGCGCGGATGTATAACGGGAAACCAGCACTGACACGCAGTGGGATTGCTCAAAATGCCGCGAACATCGTACGAAACAATTCTTACGTGAATCTAGGTGTTGGCATCCCCACGCTCGTTTCCAATTTCCTTGAAGGTCGGGGCGTGTGGTTACATGCTGAAAATGGTGTGCTGGGTTATGGCGGGATTGTGACAGGTGACGCTGTCGATCCAGATGTCTTTAATGCGGGTGGGCAATTTGTCGAAGCAATCCCTGGCACCTCATTTTTTGAAAGCGTGACCTCGTTCGAGATGGCACGCGGGGGGCATATCGATACAGTGATTCTTGGCGCCTATGAAGTGGATGCAGAGGCGAGTGTTTCTAACTGGAGCGTGACGGATGCAAAACGAGGAGGTATCGGTGGCGCGATGGATCTGATCTCTGGTGATGTCGAGCTGATCATTGTGATGGAACATACTGACAGCAAAGGCCGAACAAAACTTCCGCGCCGTTGTAAATATCCTCTTACTGGAAAGCGCTGTGTAGATTGGCTTGTCACCGATCTTGCAGTTTTGCATTGGGTCGATGGACGTTTTGTCTTAGAGGCAGTTGCACCTGGGTTTACTCCAGCTGAAATTCAAGCACTTGGAGAAATTAATTTTGACGTTGCCGCAGATTTAAAGGTGATGATTTAATTTTGCTTATCAAGCATGGTGTCAGGATGTTAAAGGCATGATGTGTACCCAACTGCTATCAAGCAGAAGAGTCATTTTTATATTTTGATCGATATTGGCTCGTTGAGGTCCAGTTACCGTCATCCTAATTTTAATATCTGGAGAGGCATGACTTTCCAGCGTGATGATGGATGATTCGCCTAAATGCTTGACCTCAGAAATCATGACTTCAACGCGATGATTGAGTTCAGATGAGATAGGCTGCTCAATGCCGATTGGTTGAAGCAGCAGACCATCCGTTTGAATGACCCAGTTGACTAACTGTCCCGCTTCAAGTCGACCTTTGTCGCGTACTTTTAAAATGGGTCCTTCTTTCGCGTCAGGTGTTGCGAGCCACTGCAGAAGACCAGTACCAACTTGGGTCGTTGACCGGTCTGGACCAAGCCATCGGCCATAAAATCGATTGCGAATGCCGACAAGGTCTGCAACTCTTGCGTTTTTTGGGGAGCGATAAATCTCGAAGGGTGAACCTTGTTGAATGATTTTTCCTGCATCCATCACTGCAATTTGATCGGCGAGTAATCTTGCCTCATTAAGGTCGTGTGTCACCAAGACGATCGGTATGTTGAGTTCTGACCTCAGATCCGCCAAAAGCTCATACAGACCTTGACGACTGAGCTGATCGACAGCAGAAAATGGTTCGTCAAGCAAAAGAACTTTTGGTTCACGCGCGAGCGCACGCGCGAGCGCCACACGTTGCTGTTGGCCCCCTGACAGTTGAGCTGGCTTTCGATTTTGCAAGGTATCGGTGATGTTGACCTTGTCTAACCATGCTTTCGCCAGTGCAAGCCTTTCATTTTTTGGATGTTGCAGGAGTGAAAGTGCAACGTCTTCTAGCGCTGTTAAGTGCGGCATCAAAGCGTAGTGTTGAAATACGAGCCCAACATGCCGTTGTAAAGTTTTAAGATTGAGCTGTCGCTGGCTATCAAACCAAGTTTCTCCACCCACGCAAATAGAGCCCGTAGTCATCGGGAGTAGTCCAGCAATCGATCGCAATAGAGAAGTTTTCCCTGCTCCAGAGGGGCCGATTAAGGCAATCATTTTCCCTGCATCGCAGTGAAGCACTCCTTGCAATGGGATTGATCCATGCTGATCGATTATGACGTGAAGCGATTTTGACGAACTGGCAGTATTCATCGACGTCTCATCATCCTAGCTGTAGCAAAGTAGGACGCGGCGACAGCAAGCATAGACAGTACAAGCAACAACAGTGCCATGCGATCAGCGGCTTGAAGGTCAAAAGATTGAACGCGATCATAAATTGAAATTGCAATGGTTTGCGTTTCGCCTGGAATGCTACCCCCGATCATGAGCACCACACCAAACTCTCCAAGTGTGTGTACAAAGGTTAGTACCATCGCAGATAAAAGTCCTGGCCATGCCAGAGGCAGTTCAACTCTAAAAAAAGTTTGCCATGCATTGAGCCCACTTACTGTAGCGGCTTCGGAAAGGTTGTCTGGAATCGCCTCAAACGCGCGTTGTATGGGTTGAACCATAAAGGGAATGTTGAAAATAACGGATGCAATCACCAGACCAGTAAAACTAAAGGTTAATTGGATACCGAACAAGTGTTGAGCCAATATGCCGAGAGGTGAGGCTGCACCCAAAGAGACAAGAAGATAGTATCCAAGCACAGTTGGAGGTAAAACAAGTGGGAGCACGATCGCTGCCTCAATAAGCGATTTTCCAGAGAACTTAGTCTTGGCTAACCAGCGACCAATCAAGATACCTAATGGAAGTAACAGCAGAAGCGTCACTGATGCTAACTTGAGCGAAAGGGTAAGCGCTTGCCAATCCATCTTATGGTCTCGGCATGGTGAAGCCGTATTTCACCATGATCTCTTGTGCAGCTGACGTAGACAGATATTCATAAAAATCTTTTGCTGCCTGTGGCGCGTTGCGCATGAGCACCATGCGTTGCGCCAGTGGCGTGTGCCAGCTCTCTGGAATAAGAGCAAAATTTCCTAGTCGCGCAACTTGCGGTGCGAGGGCGAGTGAGTAGGCAATGATGCCTCCTTGAGTCGAGCCAGAAGTGGCAAATTGGGCCGCTTGAGAAACGTTTTCACCCAAAACGATTAGCGGCTCAATTTGAGTCCATAGCCCCGCATGTTCAAGTGCTTCCTTGGCTCGTGCGCCATAGGGAGCATGTGCTGGATTCGCGATTGAAAAACGATTGATTTGACCGTTGTTGAGTGCTGTGCGGAGACCTGAGAGTTCGGAGTCAACGTGGATCGATGAGCCTGTTGGCACCATTAATCCGATGCGACCATACGCGTAGAGTTTTCCTTGATCAATGGTTTTATTTGCTTGTGCAAGTTTGAATACAAACGTCTCATCAGCAGACATAAACAAATGAAAAGGAGCGCCCTGAAGAATTTGTGAATAAAAATTTCCAGAAGAGCCAAAAATCAGCCGAAGTTTATGGCCTGTATTTTTTTCAAACATTGAGGAAAGCTCTTCAATTGCAAACTTTAGGTCAGAAGCAGCGGCAACCGTTGCTGCGGGTTGTGCCGCACACAAAGTGGTCATCATCGCCGTGATCATGACAAGCAGCATTCTGCTGAGGCTGCTTACGAGCTTAAGCATGAGCATTCCGAATAATAGTTTCTGTAAGTATATGGGTTGCACAAGTGATAGCTATCCTAGCACGAGGTGATGCGCATCGATCAGTTTGTGCTTGAGATGGATGAGCTCAGGACCCATACGATCAGCTACGGTTTCAATGTTTTCAGGGGTGTGTATGCTGATGTTGAGGATATGAACAGCTTGCGGTTCGACTAACAGCGGGGTGGCCAGTGCAATCACTTGCGGTTGCCAGCTTGCAGCACACCATCCGTTCAGTTCAATTGATTGAATAGCGTGAATGATTTCGGGTCGGAGTGTTGGCCAGTCTCGCGTATGTTTTGACTTGAGCTGCGAAAGTTGAGTCCGTCTTTCCTCTGGGGAAAGAGTACTCAAGTATGCACGCCCCAGGGAGGTCAAAGCCATTGGGACACGCTGACCTGAGACAACCTGCCGCAGTGAGGAGTTACCAGAAAAGCGTAGTGTTTCAAGATAAACCATTTCATCTCGGTCAGCGATGGCGATGCCGACATTAATTTTTAAGCGCCTGGCTTCAGCAAGCATGATTGGGCGCGCAACCTGAAGAAGGATGGAGCCACTTCGCATGGCATGCGAAAGGCTTAACACCGCAGGCCCAAGGCTGTAGCCATGTTGTTGGGGAGCGTAAAAAAGAAATCCCGCCTTAAGTAGCGTTCCGGTCAGTCTGCTGACGGTTGATTTAGGTAGACCAGTGCGATCAGCGATTTCAGCATTTCCCAGAATGTCACTGCCAGGACGAAATGCGCGCAGGATTTCCAGCCCTCTCAAAAGAGACCGGTTAGGATCGGATCGGCTTGGTAACTTTGGCATACATGTAGGGCTTAATTAGAAGATACATTCCACTCAGTGGAATTGTGCCATGGGCAAGACTTATACGATAGGACTAGACTAAAAAAGTATCAACATACAGATTTAACAATAAAGGAGACAAATATGATGTCTATAGTCAAAGCAAACCTGACTCGGCTGTTCGCCCTCTTGATGCTGGTACCAAGCTTGACGGCTATAGCCCCGGCTGAGGCTCAGAGCAATGCAGCAGATCGTCCAGTTAGAATCATCGTGCCTTTTTCCCCTGGTGGCGGTACAGACACCATCGCGCGAACATTAGGCGCTGCAATGTCTCAAGATCTTGGACAAACTGTCATTGTTGAAAATAAGCCAGGCGCAGGGACTGTGATTGGTTCCGATACGGTTGCTAAAAGTGCACCAGACGGCACCACTATTTTGATCGCAACGTTTGCTCACGCCGTGAATCCCAGTTTACGGAGCAAAATGCCTTTTGATACTGACAAAGCGTTTGATCCCGTCGTGCTGATCGGACGATCACCTAATATTTTGGTCGTGCCTGCAAATAGTCCGTACAAATCTATTAAAGAACTTGTGGCTGCCGCGAAAGCAGATCCAGGAAAGTTGACATTCGCCTCTCAGGGCGTGGGTACCTCCGCTCATTTGGCTGGAGAGCTTTTTAATACGCTTGCCAATGTCAATATGACACATGTTCCATATAAAGGTGCTGGACCCGCCCTCAACGATTTGCTGGGTGGTCAGGTCAATATGATGTTTGCAACGGCTACCGCCGCAGCGCCACTGATTGAAAGCGGCAAGGTACGAGCTTTGGGGGTCACAACACCAGAACGTTCGCCTGTACGACCAGAGGTGCCATCTATTGCAGAGGAGGGTGTGCCAGGCTATGCCGCTGAGAGTTGGTACGGTTTTTTTGTGCCTGCTGGAACACCCGCAGATGTTGTTAAAAAATTGAATCAAGCAACTGCTAAAGCCGCCAAATCAGAAGCATTTCGGAAACGCGTCGAGGGCGAAGGTCTTGTGATCTCGGCAGGAACGCCGAAAGAGTTGGCTGAATATGTGACTGCCGAACAAAAGCGTTGGGCTGCAGTTGTGAAAGCCGCCAAAATTGAACCAAATTAATTTGCATAGAGAAGTACCGACATCCAACCTTATTATGAGAACGATATGAGTGAAACGATTGAATTGATTGTGACGGACGGTATTGCAACGGTCTTCCTAAATCGCCCAGAAAAACGTAACGCATTTAGTGATGACATGCGTGGCAAGTTTATTGATACGCTAGAGAGCATCGCGACAGATCGCAGCATTCGTGCAATGGTCTTGACTGGTCGCGGAAAAGGATTTTGTGCGGGTGGTGATGTGGCTGGTATGGAAAAGCGCATGCAAGCTCCTCAAGGCGAAGTCGGCATTAACGGTTGGGCCCGACAGCAACGCGTGCACCATACTCAATCTCTGCTCTATACGATGCCTAAACCTACGATCGCAGCAGTCAATGGTGCTGCATCTGGTCTAGGTGCAGATACAGCACTGGCCTGTGATTTTGTGATGGTGAGTCCAAGTGCAAACTTTGCATGGTCATATATCAATCGTGGTTTGATCCCCGATGGCGGCGGCATGTATTTTTTACCGCGCAGAGTCGGTTTGCCTAAAGCAAAAGACCTCATTTTCAGTGGTCGTAAGGTCGATGCGCAAGAAGCGCTCGCACTCGGTATCGCTGATCAAATGAGTACTGATGAAGGACTGGTTGCGGATGCGCAGGCATGGGCCAAGTCACTGGCTCAAGGTTCACCCACAGCACTTGCGCTAAGTAAGACCATCCTTAACCAAACATTTGAGTTGACCTCGACACAAGTCTTTGCACAAGGAAGCCAAGCGCAAGGCATTTGTTATACAAGCAGCGAACATCGCGAAGCCGTCATGGCATTTCTTGAACGTGCTGCTGCAGCAAAAAAGGCATGAGCGAAAAGATGGATGCGATCTCGAGATTGTTTCAACCACGCAGTGTTGCGGTGATCGGGGCCTCAGCTGATCCACGTAAAACGACAGGGCGTCCGATTACATATCTAATGAAGCATGGCTATGCGGGCAAGGTATATCCGGTCAATCCCAAGGCGGATCGTATTGGTGATCTGCCCTGTTACGCCAGCATAGCTGACTTGCCCGAAGCTCCCGATGTTGCGATCGTGCTGTTAGGTGCCGCAAGAGCGCATGAGGCGGTTCGCGAGCTGGCTGAACGCGGGACGGCCGCTGCGATTGTGCTTGCGAGTGGTTTCGGCGAAACAGGTGAAGTCGGGGCCGCGCGACAGTCAGCACTCATGAGTGCGACAGGTCAAATGCGCATTTTGGGACCAAACACGATCGGTCTGGTGAATCTAACTGATCGCATTATTTTGTCAGCAAGCGCTGCGCTTGAAATGGATGGGCTCGAGGCGGGTTCGGTGGGCCTTGTCTCCCAGAGCGGCGGAATTCTTGGTTCGATATTATCGCGTGGCGCAGCCCGTGGTATTGGCTTTTCAAAACTCATTTCAACCAGTAACGAAGTCGATCTTGAGTTGTCAGACTTTGTTGAGTATTTGGCTAAGGATCCAGCTACGCAAGTCATTGCATTATATGTAGAGACTATTCGTCATCCTGAGCGATTTCGCAGAGCAGTGGAGATTGCACGCGATGCAGGAAAATCTGTGGTGGCCTACAAGGTGGGTCGCTCAGAAGCTGGAGCGCGTGCAGCGATTTCCCATACTGGTGCAATGGCGGGTTCGGATAGAATGTATGACGCCTTCTTTAAACAGATTGGCGTGATTCGTGCAGAGCAGTTCAATGATTTGCTGGATATCTGCTCGGCATTGACAACCAATCGCGTTTTAAAAGGTCAGCGTATTGCTGTACTGACATCGACGGGTGGTGCAGGTACTTTGGTGGCAGATAGTTTGGGTGTATCTGGTTTCGAGACGCCCGCACCTGATTTAGTAACGGCCCAAGCGTTGCGCGACTTACAAAAAGGCGACGAAGCTGCACTCGATAGAAATCCGATCGATGTCACGTTAGCTGGTCTTGATCCAGTTCTGTTGCGCGGCATTATCCGGGCTGTGCTTGCAAGCCCTCTTTATGATGCGTTAGTGGTGGTGGTGGGCTCGTCAAGCCTGGCGATGCCTGACTTGGTGGCCGATGCAATTCGAGATTGTCTGGGGGATTCAGATAAGCCTATTTTGGCGTATGTCAGTCCTCACGCGCCTAATGTTGTACAGGTTCTTGAAGGCCGCGGAATTCCAGCCTTTTTAAATCCAGAGTCTTGTGCCGTCGCGTTTAAGGCGATGGAATCTGTTTCGCGATCGCTGCCAAGCTTTACGCCATTGCTCAATGCGCCTGATCACACTGCGTATGCTGATGGTGAAGGTGCTTTAAATGAATTTGAAGCCAGTCAGCTTTTTGGACTTTACGGGATTGATTGTGCGCACACTCAAGTCGTGCAAAGTGCGCAAGAGGCGGTTGCCGCCGCACAGAAATTGACAGGCCCGGTTGTTTTAAAAGTGTTGTCTTCTGACATTCTTCATAAATCAGAGGTTGGTGGTGTGCGGTTAGGCTTGACGGCCGAGTCCTTGCCAAAGGCTTTTGAAAAAATGGTGAGCGATGTTCAAACGCACACAGGGCTCAATGCCACGTCTTTTATTATCCAGCCAATGCTGCGGGCGCCAGCAGAATTGATTGTTGGTATGCACAGGGATCCACTTGGCACGGCACTCATGGTTGGTATGGGTGGCATTACTGCAGAACTGATGAACGATAGTGTCTTGTGTTTGATGCCTCCTGGCATGGTTGTGTCGGAGGAACAAGCACTGGGTCTGCTCAAGCAACTAAAGTCTTGGCCCTTACTCGATGGTTATCGGGGCAAACCCAAACTTGATGTTGGGGCTGTCGTCAAAGCGATCATTGGTTTTTCAACGATGGTCGCTTCGTTAGGTGATCAGTTGCTTGAGGCGGAGATGAATCCACTGCTGGTGATGGAAGATGGCCACTCTGCAGTGGCCGCAGATGCCGTTGTGATCTTGGCATCTAAGGGAGCTTGATTTGTCCATTGTTTCGCGGGATTCCGTTGCTATCCAGCTTGGCTTCAATAATTTTCCAGGAAATCGTTGAGTCAGGTTGGATGGTCATTTCTACAGCCCATCCCGTATTCGTATCTTCGGTTTCAAAACTATCAAAAACAAAGTTACCGAGGCTATAAAAAATCGTTTTACCTTTGTATGTTTCTATATTTTGTGTGACGTGCGGATGTCCACCAATGACGGCATCCGCACCGCTATCGATCATTAAGTGCGCTAACGCCACTTGATTGGCAGAGGCGAGCTTTTCATTTTCCCACCCCCAATGCGGGTAGGTAATCACAATATCGGCTTTGTTCACATCGCGTGCCCGTCTGATGCCTTCGCGCACATAGTCATCTTCTCCCCATGCGCTTCCGGCGCGATCCTCGAGTGCTTCAAAGCTTCGCGGGAAGAATAAGTTATAGGCCAACAAGGCGATACGTTTGCCTTTTATATCGAAAAAGATGGGCGCATATGCCTCTTGAAGGTTTCTGCCACCACCAAAATATTTGATCCCAGACGCATCAAGCAGATCAAGCATGGCTGAAAAAGCTGTCGGGCCGAAATCACCGCTATGGTTATTGGCAAGAGACAGCGCACTGAAATAGTTTTTGAGTATGGGTAACACACGCGGATGTGCACGCAACACAAACGGTTTGTCTTCTGCGACGCCGGTTGTTCCCACCACGCATTCAAGATTACCAATCGTTAAGTCTGCAGATTTAAAAAGAGAAGCAAAAGAAGCGAAGGGATCTTTTCCGTTTTGTATATATTTTCCGGGTAGATCATCCAGCATGATATCGCCAACAAAAATAATCCTGATGGGTTGGTTTTCTGCATGAACGATATTTGCAAAAAATATCAGCACAAGAAGTGTGCAACTTAGCCATTTCCTCAGCATAGTCATCGAGTACATATTTTTCTACAATGAAAATAAAGCTCCCGTTCATCCTCGCTGTCATACACACGATGTTGGCCGAAATCTTGGGGGCAAGATGCTTTTTCGATAACAAAGGATTGAAGCGCTAGTAATACATAGCGCTCTTTTGGTGTGTGATAAACGTAAACTTTAAATGTTTTTAGTTCTGATAAATATTGACCAGCAAAACGAAATCCACCGGGCAAATTGATTTTTGTTGATGTAAATACGTCCTCGCTAGGGGAAAGTGTAAGTGTCTTTCGACTGTCGTTGACATCGAAGGTGCATTCAATTTGGTCTGCGATCGCCGACGTCAAGGTCGTGGCAAGAGCCAGCATGACACAAATATTTGTGATCATTTTTCTATGCACGCATTTACCTTTCTCTGTAGTGCATTGTGTCTGATTAACTATCAGCGATACATGAAGGATTTGAGTTGATGTTATGACGCAGAAACAATTTGACCAAATTTTCCGTTGTTGTAGTCTTGCATTGCCTGCATGATTTCTGCACGGGTGTTCATTACAAAGGGGCCGTGACCGACGATCGACTCATTGAGCGGCGCCCCTGAGAGCAACAATACAACAGCATCTTCAGTGACTTCTGCTAAGAGCTCCGTTCCCTCGCGCTCCATCACTACCATCTCAGCTGCGCCAACTGTTTGTGTGCCGACTGTCAGTCTACCGCTCAACACATAAAGTGCTGCTGTGTGTCCTGAAGGGAGTGTCAGAGAGAGCGTTCGCCCTGCGTTTAAACGCAAATCCCACACGTTCATGGGGGTGAATGTTTGGGCCGCACCCTTCACGTTTCCAAAGGCACCCGCAATAATACGTGCGGTTCCCGCATCATTTGCAAGAGAAACATGGACGATGTTTTCAGCGGTGATGCCTTGGTACCCTGGTGCTGACATCTTGTCTTTTGCAGGCAAGTTCACCCAAAGTTGAATCATCTCAAAGGGTCCGCCTTGGCGTGCAAAATCTTCGCTATGAAATTCTTCGTGAATCAGACCGGATGCCGCTGTCATCCATTGCACGTCTCCAGGACCAATTGAGCCCCCGCCTCCTGCCGAATCTCGATGCGTGACGCCGCCTTGATACACAATCGTGACCGTCTCAAATCCTCGGTGAGGATGCTGACCGACACCAAGTTTTTGTTTGGTTGGAGGGAAAACAGCTGGACCTGCATGGTCCATCATCAAAAAGGGTGAGATTTTTTCAGCAATGTCGGTATAGGAGAAGATGTTTTTCACCGGAAAACCATCGCCTACCCAGTGGCTACCATTGCTGCGTTTGATAAATGCCACTTTTTTCATACTAAATTTCCTTAGTAAAGACTGTTCGATATCCTGAATATAAAGGATTGATGTGATAATGTGACATCATTAAGCTAAGGTTAACTTCATCAAGAATAAAACATCATGGCTTGGGTAAACGCGCGTCAGTTCGCAATCGGAGTCGCTGCCTACATCATGTCTTTAGGCGTCCACGCTGCGTGTTTAGGCGTGGCCACTTCTGCTGCTCCGCTCAAAGTCTATATCGTTCCCCAACTCACTGCTACTCAGACTTACACATACTGGGCACCTTTGCTCGAACAGGTCGGTCAACAAACGAAACAGTGTTTTGACTTGATTGTGCCAATCAGCATTCCTCAATTCGAATCGGATTTAAATGACGGATTGCCTGATTTTGCTTTCATGAATCCATACCATGCTGTGATGAAATGGCGCGAGCACAAATATATTCCGCTGGTGGCAAGTAGTGAGCCGATTTATGGTGTGCTGAGTGTCAGTCGAGAAAGTAAGATTCAGACCGTCCACGGTTTGAATGGGACCAAAATCGCTTTCCCAGCACCCAATGCTTTTGCAGCTTCACTCTTAATTCGTGCCACACTCACTTTAGAGGGCGTGCCTTTCACCCCTGTCTATTTAAAAACCCATAGCAATGTCTATCGCTCAGTCATACGCGGAGATGTCGTGGCGGGTGGAGGCATTCAGAGCACCTTGCGGTCGGAGCCTGCAGAATTAAGGGCAGAGCTCAGAGTACTCATGGAAACAAAGCGCTATACTGCCCACCCATTTTCAGCGCATGCACGCCTTCCGCTTGAATTACAACATCAAATCCAACATACTTTTTTAGCGCTTGGGCAAAAAGATGAAGGTCGTCAGTTGCTGAAAAACGTACAGTTAACTGATCCTAAAGTTGTGAACTTTGAGACGAATTATCAACCTCTTGAGGCGCTGCACTTAGAAAAATTTATGGTGAGAAATGCAAACTAAAGGCGCATCCTCCTCACCAGCATCTGCGGCGATATTTACAAAAATTTTCATTTGGTTTTCTGTACTCGGGGTCTTGTTGTTGTCGGCCAGTAGCATCTGGACCTTTTACAGTATGAATCAAATGATTCAAGTCACCCAAGAAAGAAGAGATGTGGCGCTAGGAAAGGGCCTTGCGCTTGCCGTCAGTGATCTCATCGTGACGCGAAATTACGCACAACTTGAGGGCGACTTACGTCAAATCATGGGTAATGAGGTTGTCCACAATGTTGCGGCAACAGATTTAAACGGGGACGTATTAGCGTTTTTAGAACGCAAACCGGACTCCGATCAGGTACTTGTAAATTTCTCTATTCGAAAACTGACACCACCCGACGATCTCTCATCAGCATACGTCATACAAAAGCAAGCTGGTCGTTCGGTCCTTTGGTATCGGATTGATCCAGGTATCCCACTTGGATGGATCAGGCTAGAGAGTGATGCAAGTTTGGATGACGCGTTGCTCGAAAGTTTACGCAGGAACATCATGTTGTCCACGGTGATTTTGTTCATTGGACTGTTTGGTGCCTCGATCGTACTGTTTTATCGTGCCAAGATAAAAACTCAAAGTGCTGAACGTAGACTGCTCCAGCGAAATGAAATGTTGCATGACGCAGCCCATTTGGATGCACTGACCAATCTTCCAAACCGTCTTTCACTCAATCGTGTGATGCACGACGCGATACTGTCGTCTCGAGCTGAGGGACATTTACTCGCAGTATGCTTTCTTGATTTAGACGGTTTTAAAGAGGTGAATGATCTCTTTGGTCATCAAGCCGGGGATAAGCTGCTGATTGCTGCGGCGCGTCGTATGAAAAAAGTTATACGTGAGACTGATACGGTGATTCGCTTGGCGGGTGATGAGTTTGTATTATTGCTGGGTGGCATTAACAGAGAAGAAGATCTTGATGCGTCTCTAGACCGCATACTGACTGCAGTTGCCGCATCTTTTATGATCGACGGGGTTAATGTCTCGGTCAGTGCAAGTATTGGCGTTAGCATTTGTCCAACGGACGGAACGACAACGAATGACTTAGTAGCATATGCCGATACTGCGATGTATCAAGCTAAAAGAAAGGGCAAGAATAGTTGGGTACGTTTTAAACAGTCAGCTTAAAACGAATTGCGATAAAGTACACTCATTAGGTCTTGTTAATATAAACAATGACTGCATGCTCATTCACTAAGTGCCTCAGTGACTAAGCGGATTTAAATGAACGAGTGGCACAACATGCTTTGGGTAGATTACCTTTCTTTATATTTATACACGCTGAAATATATTGTCATCGTTGTGGCGATATTTATTACGTTCAGCGGGTTAGATGATCTGCTAATCGACTTGATCTACTGGGTCCGTTGGCTGTGGCGTCGATTCACTATCTATAAACGTCATCCTCGCGCGGGACAGGCGCTACTTCTGTCCATCCCGGAAAAACCACTGGCAATCATGATTCCCGCATGGCACGAGACGGGCGTCATTGGATCAATGGCTGATACTGCTGCACGCACGCTAGATTATGAAAACTATCATATCTTTGTCGGGACATATCCAAACGATCCAGATACGCAGCGTGATGTCGATGAGGTATGCGCGTTATTTCCTAACGTTCATAAAGTTGTTTGCGCTCGACCAGGTCCTACCAGCAAAGCAGACTGTCTCAATAATGTGCTTGATGCCATTACGCAGTTTGAAAAACGCGCCAATCTAAAATTTGCAGGATTTATTTTGCATGACGCCGAAGATGTGGTGTCGCCCATGGAGCTTAGGCTTTTTAATTACCTTGTCGATCGTAAAGACCTGATCCAGGTGCCGGTATATCCCTTTGAGCGTAAGTGGTATGACTTTGTCGGGATGCACTATATCGACGAATTTACTGAGCTCCATGCAAAAGACGTGCCAATTAGAGAGGCGGTAGTAGGGCAAGTACCAAGCGCTGGTGTCGGAACGTGCTTTAGCCGTCGCGCGATTGAGGTTTTATTGGTAGATGGTGATGGTATCGCTTTTGACACGCAAAGTTTGACCGAGGACTATGACATAGGCTTCCGCTTAAAGGAGCATGGACTTGAGGAAATCTTTGTGAGATTTCCTGCGCCTGAGCAAACAAAAACTGAATGGAAAAAAACCGAAAAATTTGGACAAAGTTTCAGGGAATCGAATGTCATTTGTGTACGTGAGTTTTTTCCAAATAAGATTGAAACGGCTGTCAGACAAAAATCACGTTGGATTATCGGCATAGTCTTTCAGGGTTATGTCACGCACGGCTGGACAAGTAACTGGCGACTTAATTACTTTCTCTGGCGTGATCGCAAGGGTGTCTTCACTAACTTTTTTAGTTTTGGCGCTAATTTGATTTTGTTTCAACTCATGCTTGTGTTGTTGTATGAGTCTTTTTGGCCTGACGCCTATCGTTTTCTGTCTGTTTTCGAAGAGAGTGAGCTGCTAGTCACGCTGCTCTGGGTGAACGTAATCTTGATGTCAAATCGTATTCTGCAAAGAACGATCTTCGTCACGCAGTACTACGGACTCTTTCAGGGATTGCTTTCTTTGCCTCGCATGTTGCTCGGCAACTTCATCAATTTTCTGGCAAATTGGCGTGCGATTAGGCAAGTGATCCAACAAGGCAATCCAAGACGTGTTGCCTGGGATAAAACGACACACGATTTTCCCTCTCTCGGTGAGATTTCACGCGCACGCAGAATGATTGGTCTGATATTAGTGAATCAAGGATGCCTGACCGAAGATCAGTTGAAATCTGCTTTGCTTCAAAAGCCGGAAGGTATGCGCCTCGGAACTTGGCTGGTGCATAGCGGTCAATTGACGCCCCTGCAACTTGCACAAGGTTTGGCTGAACAGGCAAATGTCCCTCATGTCTCAATTGATGCCTATGGATTGGCGTCGGAATTGATTGCGAGCGTCCCTGCAGAAATCGCTCTGCATTATGCGATTCTTCCGATCGAGCGTCAGGCGAGTCGGCTGGTCGTCGCGACAGAGTCTGCATTGAGTCCAATTGCTTTGTCGGCCTTGCGTAGAAAGCTCGGATGTGAGATCAATTATGTAATCGCGGAGATCGGCCAAGTCACGGTGGGTTTGCGTCATTGTTATGCGCGATTTCGAATGGCAGACCCCAGGGAGACGCTCGAAGCAGCGATCGTATTTGGTCAAATAAAAGAGCATGATCGCAATAGAGTATGGACAGAATATGTTTCGAGACAGGTGATGTTGGGCGAGGTTCTGCAAACACTTGGCCGTATTGATGCCGCCGCATTTTCTGCTGTGCTGTTGCAGCACGCGAGCTCGACTTTACCTTTAGGGGACTATCTAGTGGAGCATGGAATTATCAGTGAAGAAACATTGCGACACGCCATAGAGGTACAAGCGAAAATTCAGCCGACGATGGAGGCAGTCATTGCTGGTTATGCAATGTCTTCGGAGATCAAACATTCTGAGACCTCTACATGAAGCATTATGACTTGATTAGTTTTTTTAAAAAAAATCTTTGCAAAAGCATTCTTTTTGTATCGCTATTTTGTCCGTTACCGGCAATCTCCCAACAAGACTGGTCAGAGCAATTAAACGCCCGGCAGCGCTTTACGGTCTTTCCTCACGTTGATGCAGGATTCCGTGCCTTGAATCAAAAGAGGTATGACATTGCGGTCAAGGAGTTTCAGCGTGCATTAGTCTTAGCGCCAAGCAGTCCTGTACTAGTGAGCTATCTGGCTGAAACCTATGCAGCAGCTGGTGATCTGGATAAGGCGATGTCGGCGATTGATGCGCAACTCAAGTTCACACCTGATGCACCCAAACTTTTGGAGATGAAACGCGTCTATACCCAACGAATGAATAGTGATGTATTAAAAAGAGCAGAGTCATTAAAGGGGAATTCCGCACTGTTGCGTCGCTATTTAAAGGACAATCACCCTGAGTTGGATTCAGCGTATGCGGAGTCAGTTTGGATTGATTTGCTGGCAAAGTCTTCAACACCCATTGATAATTTGCTACAGACTTACACGCCTAAATTTTCAGAAAATAATTATCTCAAGCAGCGGTTGTCGATACTGATGCTCACCAAGTCTGGTGCACATCCCCAGGCAAACCAATTAATCGACCGTTGGAGTTCCGCCGAGCTCGGGCAAATATCGCACGTGGATAGCCTAAGTTATGAGCTGCTCACACAAGGCCATGCCGACCAAGCACTTCGCATACTGATCAAAGCATATCCTTTCAAGGGAGTGTCTGAACTTGAACGCCATCAGCTTGTGATGCGCTTGCTGATCGCCGAGTCCCGCGCGAACGATAAGACTCAAATGCAGGCGTTTTTAGAGAATCAAAAAACTAATATTCAATCCAGTGCACAAGAACGTGAGTGGTTGGCATTAGTGAGTGCAACAGTCGGTCAGCGCTTGAAACCTTTTGTGGATTATCAGGTCAAATATCGAGATAATGCGAGTCTTCTAGAGACTGAGTTACAGCGTCGTCTGCAGTCAGGCGCTGAATTGCCCGCCGATACGGATTGGGAAGAAACAATTGCCGAGCTCGGTCAGACGAGCGATGCATTGCTGGACGCGTTGACATATCGCTTAGTCGAATCCGGCTCCTATGCCACTGCTTGGCATTTGTTGATGACGCGCTACCCTTTCGATGGGATGCCATCTTCGCTTCGGGAAAAACTAGTGACTCGGCTTGATGTGATCTCGTTACGCCAGCCAAGTTTGCTAGCGGCTAGCGCTCAAGCGCGCTTATCAATCCCTTTGGATAGCTCGCGACTAAGGGGGCTGCAAGCTGCCATGCTTAAGCACTTGGGCGACTGTCATGGTGTCAGGCAAGTGCTAGGTGACTTGTCCCAACTGTACTCTGCCTCTGACTGGATGATGCTGGGCGAGTGTTATCAGACACAGCAGCGTCCAGGACTGGCCCAATACGCTTTTGAGCAAGCCATTAAGCGGCATCCGACTGCTGAAGCGACAAGGGCTCTTGCCTATGTGGCATATCAAAATAAGAATAACGCACTGGCGCTTGAGGCGTGGAAAGAGACGATTGCGACTGGAAAGCTGACATCAGAAAATTGGTTGGCGGCCACGATTACTGCATTGGCATCAGACGATAAAGTTTTAGCTGCACAGTGGCTAGAGCAGTACGAGCAAGCTCAAGGCAAGCAGACTGCAGACTACTGGGCGGTAAAAGCAAGTGTCTTAAGCGCTGAAAGTTTGCCGGGTGCGATCGATGCGATGCAAACCTCTCTCAAGATGGATCCTCGCGCCAATCGTTATGCTGAGTTGGCAGGTTGGCAACGGGAATATGGTGATGCAAATGCCGCGACAGCATCACTTAAGGCCGCGATTGCTTTAGCGCCAGATGATGGCGCTACGCGTGCAGACTTGGGTTTTCTTGAGTACAACCTAGGAGACTTGCCTGAGGCACAGGTGCAAATGAAGGCTGCACTCAAATTAAGACCTAATGATATGCGAGTGACCGAACAATTGGCTTATATCGATCAGCGCCTAGGCGATAACGATCAAGCTAAACGTTATATCGAAGAGTCGGTGGATCATTTGTTACGCTATCCGCATCAAGAGCAGACGCCTGCGCGCACGGAGAGTTTGTATGCCTTGCGACGGATGCACGAGGACTTATCAAGACGCTGGACTCTAAGCGTTGACGGTATGACGAGCACCTCACCTGCTGCCTCAGTCCAGTCACCCGTACCAGGACAGGATTTTAAAAGCTATTCACAGATCGAATTCGACTATCGGTTAGGTGATCCCGCCATCAATGATGGCAAGACCGTTTCCGTGTATGGGCGCGTTTTTGGTGGCAGTGGTCCGAATAACTCTGCTTTGCCAGTGTATGCGCCCATGCTTGGCGTTGGTCTGCGGTGGAAACCATTTTCGGACTATGTCCTCTACCTTGCAGCTGAAAAGCAAATTCCACTCGATCAAGGGACGAGCGCAGCTGCCAACACGATGTTGAGAGTCAGCGCATCCTTTTTAAATACGGGTATCTACAGTGATGATTGGCATCCAACAGGATCAGGTTGGTTTTCTCAAAATTTATATCTAGACTCTGCCTATTATCTAAGTACGCAAGCTTATGCATTGACGGCCGATTACAGATTTGGTTATCACCATAAATTACAACAGGGACAGACGATTGAGCCTTACACGCGATTGTTAGCAACCAAAATCAGCGGTGAAACATCGCCTGATGTGCGTGTCGGCGCGGGCGTTCGTTGGAATATCTGGGCCAATCAGTCACGTTACAGCGCCTATGCCAGTAAATATTATGTTGGACTAGAACTGCAGGGCGCGATCAAAACCTATCAAAATGATCGCTTCGCCGCTTTGCTGACAATGGGAGTGCGCTGGTGAAATTGTATCTTTTGCGATGGTTAATGGCTGTATGGCTGATATGTGGAGTGGCGCTCAGTGCGCACGCATTGACCGGGATGATTTATCAACCTCAACAGCGTGACATCACCTTGTCTGAAGAATTTTGGCCAACCACATTTCGCGATTTGAAGAAGCGAGGATTTGATACGTTGATTGTCCAATGGACACAGTATGGAACGCTCTTTCAAGCGGGTGAGGAAAAGAAGTGGCTCGAAAGAAGACTGCAAGATGCGGTCGCCGCCGATTTAAAGCTTGTGATTGGTCTTTATGCAGATCCAGATACCTTTTCAGCCCTTGAAGTGCCTAGCGATTTGTTAGAGCCTTACTTTTTAGAGAATACAGAAAAAAATATAGCGCTCGCTAAAAATTGGCTCTCTCTTTTACCGCAACCTAGTATTGTTGGTTGGTATTTGCCCATGGAAATAGATGATCGCAGATGGCGTGCAATAAGCGATCAGACCGTTCTTGCAAAGCAACTTTCCCGCGATGTGGACGCACTTAAGGTATTGAGTACTCAGCCCGTATACATCACTTCGTTTTTTAAAGGTAATTCAGATCCCACCGAATACAAAGCAATGTTGAATACACTGAAGCAGTTAACGCATTTGCAAATTTGGGTCCAAGATGGTGTTGGCACGCGGGCATTACTGCCGGGAGAGACTGCACTGTACTTGCAGGATTTGGCCGTTTGCGATGAGTCGCCTTTAGCTGGGCTAGTTTATGAAATATTCCGACAGGTCGGACCTGATCGTCAGTTCAAGGCTGAGCCTTTGCCCGCCAATCAATTGGCGACAGCGCTCCTTCAGCGCGCGCCGTGCAAAGGCGACAGCATATTTTTTTCATTGCGATATCTAATCAACTTTGGACACTGACCAAGCAATCATAATATCTGCGATTCTGCGGGCAGCCTGACCATCCCCGTAGGGGTTATGTGCTTCTGACATTTTTTTATAGTGAACGGCATCATCAATCAAACGAGTGCAAGCGGAAACAATATGCTCTACATCCGTGCCGACAAGCTCTACCGTTCCCGCCTCAACAGCTTCTGGTCGCTCAGTTGTCTGGCGCATCACCAGTACTGGCTTGCCAAGACTAGGAGCCTCTTCCTGAATGCCTCCGCTATCAGTTAAGACAAAATAGCAGTGCTTGAGAAGCAAGGAAAATGGTTCGTACTGCAATGGATCGAGCAGGTGGACATTCTTCAAGTCTCCGAGACGTGCCAAAACTGGCTCACGCACGTTGGGATTGAGGTGCACGGGGTATACGACATGAACTGCTGGAAAACGTTGCGCAAGGTCCCGGACGGCATCGCAGATTTGGATAAAGCCTGAGCCAAAATTTTCCCGCCGATGCCCTGTCATTAAAATAAAGCGTTGGCTGTGCCAATCAAATGGCAAAAGCTGATCAAGGATACTGGAAACGCGAGTGTCTGTTGCATCGCGAACGGCGAGTCTGTCCAAGGTCCAGTGCAGGGCATCGATAACGGTGTTTCCTGTGACATAGATATTGTCAGTATTGATGCCTTCTGCGCGTAAATTTTCCTGGCTGTTGAGAGTCGGTGCAAAATGCCAGCGTGCAATTTTGCTAATCACTTGACGATTAAATTCTTCTGGAAAAGGTGAGTGCACATCGTGCGTCCTTAGTCCTGCTTCTACATGCCCAACCGGTATTCCAGAATAAAAACCAGCCATAGCCGCCGCTAAAGCAGTCGTGGTGTCGCCATGAACCAAAATAGCGTCGGGTTTAGTCTCACGAAAGCGATCCCTAAGACCTACAAGCGCTCGACTTGTCACATCAGCAAGATCCTGATTCGCTTGCATAAGATTCAGATCAATGTCCGGTTTGATTTCAAACAAACTGAGGACTTGATCGAGCATTTGTCGATGCTGTGCAGTGACACAGACGGTAGTGATTATTTCAGAGTGCGCTTGCAAAGCTTTGACGACAGGAGCCATTTTGATCGCCTCTGGCCGAGTACCAAACACAACAAAGATATTTTTTTTATGTTCCATAATATTTAATCTCGCAGCATTTTTTCGAAGACTGTGTTGAGCAACGGCTCACTAAACCAGTAACCTTGTATTTCATCGCAGCCCAATTCTTGCAAGCGTTTTGCTTGCGCTTCAGTTTCGACACCCTCTGCGATCGTTTTCATGTTTAAGCTATGCGCCATATGAATAATTGCGTTCACGATCGCCTGATCACTTGCACTTGTTGCAAGGTCTTTCACAAAAGACTGATCGATTTTGAGTCTGTCTATTGCATAGCGTTTTAAATAACTCAAGGAAGAATACCCTGTCCCAAAATCATCTAAAGCAACAGCAAAGCCCGCTGCATGAAGGCGTTGAATGATGGCTTGCGCTTGTTCGGCATTTTTGAGTGCAACAGCTTCTGTGATTTCAATTTCAATACGTTTTGTGCTTATGTTGACACGCGACATCACTTTCATGAGTTCTTCAACAAATCCGGGTCGGGAAAACTGAATGGTCGACACATTCACCGCCAGAAAGATTTCCGGCAAGCCTGTCACATCCCATGCGCGAAGCTGACGAGCAGCTTGCTCTAAAACCCATAGTCCGATAGGAACAATCAGACCTGTTTGCTCGGCAATTGGAATGAATTCCGTAGGAGAAACAAGACCCCATTTTGGATGTTGCCAGCGCAGAAGTACTTCTGCACCGATTGTTTTTTTATCAGCGAGTCTGCGCTGCGGTTGATAGACTAAAAATAATTCTCCGCGATCTTGTGCGCCCTTTAAAGAAACAGCTAGATCCAACGATCGTTGTGTGTGTTCTTGCATTTCAGGTGCAAAAAATCTTAAGCCATTCCGTCCTTCTTGCTTGGCGCGATACATCGCAATTTCAGCTGCAGAGGCCAGTGGTCCGGAAACTTTTGCGTCATTCGGATACACCGAAATTCCTACAGAAGCGCTCAGTGCGAAATGTTGTCCATCAATGAGTAGTGGTGATTGGATTTGATTCAAGATTTCTCTTGCCTTGAGGGCGACAAGGGCTTGCTTTTCCATGGGAACCAAGGCTACAAAGGTGTCTCCACCATGACGCGCTACAGTTGTGCCTGCCCCTAGGCCATGGACAATGCGATTGGCCATCTCGACGAGTAATTCATCTCCAACAGCATGGCCGAGTGTCTCATTGATGGCTTTGAAATTATCAAGGTTGAACCATAGCAAGGACAGCAAGCTATCGGACTGCGCTGCTTGATCAATGGCTAAAGTGAGCCTCTCTTGAAAAGATTTTCGGTTTAACAAACCCGTCAGTGCGTCAAAGTCCGAAAGATCGCGAATTCGTTTTTCAGCGGCTTTGTGTTGGGTGATGTCAACTTTGTGTGCGACATAGTGAGTGAGTGATCCAAAGCGATCTCGAATCGGATAAATCGAAACAAGTTCGACATAAGTCTGTCCATTTTTCTTTTTATTAATGAATTCGCCTTGCCATGACTGACCACTTGTTAAATTATTCCAGAGTGCTTCGTAGTTCGCGTGCGGCGTTTCACCAGACTGTAAGATTTTTGGGTTTTGGCCAACCGCTTCAAGTGCACTGTAACCGCTTGCTCGAGTAAATGCTTTATTGACATATTGTATGGAGGCCGCAGTGTCGGTGATGACAATGGAATGGGGGCTCTGCTCAAGTGTCTCAGATAGCCGATTGATGACAGCATCTTTTTGACTTTGTTTGAGCATGCTCCATAAAGTAGCGGCCATTACTTGCAGAGCTTTAACTCCTTGCTCATCATAGGGCTCAGACTTATTGGCTACACCTACGATGAGTTTGACATAGTTTCCTTCTAAAACTGGCACAGTCATCAAGCGATTAAATGCGTTATTTGTCTTTGGAAGACCACGAATATCATCATTCACTAATGATTCATTGCGTAAAAAGGGTTGACTCTGACGCAGTGCATCTGTCCAGCGACCCGTTTCATTTATAGCTATAAAGCTTTCGCCAGAGGAATCCAGGAAAGTCTCTGGCGTATCGTTTGAATACGCCATCATCTTGACTGTATTTTGCTCCTCGTGAACAACATAAATAAACGCAACCGGACTGTATGTGAGTGTTTTGGTGTTGGATAACCATCTCTGAAGAAGGTCTTTTTCTTGTTCAAGATTTTCTCGCTCTTGAAGCTCTAACAATGTAGCGTTCAATTTGTTTTCAAAAGAAATCTTATTTTCAGATAGCTGTAGTGATTCGTAGGGATGTTTGATTGTTTCGATAAAGAGTGCGCGGTAAAGAAATGCGAAGGCGATGATTTTGTAAATATGGCCAGCAACGTTATAGACATCGGTCACATTGGCATACAGCGTAAAGTAGAACTCACTCATCGCCATTGTGAAGGAAGCAATCGCAAGCAGTGAGTCGCTTATTTCTTTCTTTTTATACCAACGCTTAAAAAAACCAAAGCCGGCAGCTGAGTAGAGTGCAATGAGACCGTATTCGATACTTATTTTGAATAAGGTAAGACCTTGCCCCTCTATGTAGGTACGCGGCATCGCGGCTGGGTAAACCAATAAGAGGTAATGCACGATGCCAACCAACACCAAAATAATTGCAAGCGCCCAATATTGAGAACGTTGTCCGATCCAGTTTGCAAGGCGTGTCGGCCAAAAAGCTACCCAGATCAATGCGACTCCTGCGGTGATCCTCGCCGCCAACCAAAAATTGATCGCTTTTTCTGGTCCGCTTGGCGTGACCAGATCAGGCATGCCTACGTATGACAGCGTATGAGTAAGGTCGAGTAGTGCAACGCCTAGAAATCCTATCCCCAATACAAGTGCTCGTCCGTTTGGTCTAAATCGATGTGTGGCCCAAGAAACGCCGAACACCATCGCTGCAACGGCAATCGCCATCACCTCCATGATGGTATGGAGCGGGACATAACTGGATAGACCTTTTGCGGCATCAGGTGCAGGGAGAATGACAACAAGGACCAAGCCAATCAACAGAATGGATAAGCCCAAGGCAAAATTACGCAATTCTGCACTGCTTGTTGTGAAAGGCATTTTTGTCAGCACAGTTTGGATAACACCCATTGGTTAAATAAATCTTACAGTTTGATGTTACGCCCGCATGGAATGCCTGTCCATTTTCGTGCTTGTCTACATATTATTCAAATCGTCGGCCCTGATTTTTTACAGGCAATTTATTACACGCTTAGTTAAAGTAAGATTTGTTTTTGTATGGTGACTATATGAGCATCAACGCAGACTTCAAACAAAGGGTGGTTATTGATACCCGTCGGGTCTCATGGCAGCCTTCGCCGGTCGAGGGTGTGGATAGAGTACCTCTGGATCGCATTGGGGAGGAGGTGGCTCGAGCGAGCTCAATAGTCCGCTATGCACCCGGCTCTTCATTTACACCACACTTGCATGGTGCTGGAGAAGAGATTCTTGTCCTGGACGGCACTTTTTCGGATGAGCACGGCGATTATCCAGCGGGGACTTATCTCCGCAATCCTCCCGATAGTAGCCATTCGCCTCGATCAGAAAATGGTTGTACTTTGTTTGTAAAGCTCAGACAGTTTCATCCGCGTGATACTGCCACGGTTCGTGTCGACACAACCACTGCCAACTGGTACCCAGGACTCGTTCGGGGACTCGCTGTGATGCCACTGCATGAGTTTGAGGGTGTCGGGACAGCTTTGGTGCGTTGGGCACCCAACACGGTGTTCAATCCTCATGTGCATCCTGGCGGCGAGGAAATATTCGTGTTAGAAGGCGTATTTCATGACGAGCATGGATCCTACTCGGCAGGCTCTTGGATACGTAGCCCGCGCTATAGCAAACATGCGCCGTTCACAAAAGAAGAAGGTGCCCTGATTTACGTGAAAACAGGGCACCTTGATTATCCACTTAGCTAAGATTTACTCTAATTGCAGCTTGGCGGCCTCTACGATTTTTCTCCAGCTTTCGCGCTCTTTATCCATAAAAGCGCCAAACTCTGCCGGTGTGCCACCGCCTGGTACGCCGCCCATTTCAGCAAAGCGTTTCTGGATTTCCGGCATCGCTAATACTTTTTTGGTGGCTTGCTGGATTTTGTCCACAATCGCAGGCGGTGTGCCTGCAGGCGCAACAAAACCAAACCATGCTGTCACCACCATGTCTTTAATGCCAGCTTCAGCCATGGTTGGAACATCTGGAAGCTGGGGTGAGCGTTCAGCCCCGGTGACAGCCAAGGCACGAAACTGACCTGAACGAATAAAGCCAATCGAGCTTGGGAGATTGTCGATGGCAAACGTCACTTGACCGCCCAATAGTGCTGCGACGGCGGGACCCATGCCCTTGAAGGGGATGTGCGTCAGATTCGTACCAGTTCGCTGGGCAAACATTTCTGCAGACATGTGGGGTGATTGACCTGTGCCAGAGGAAGCAAAGCTGTAATTGCCTTTAGGATCATTTTTAATCGCATCGACAAGTTCTTTTACATTTTTATAAGGTGATTTGCTGTTGACGACTAATACGTTGGGCACAGAAATAACTAAGGTGATCGGGCTAAAGTCCGTATGCTTATAAGGCAGTTTTTTATAGAGGCTGTAGTTGATGCCATTGGGGCCAATGTTGCCAAAGCCAATGGTGTAGCCATCTGGAGGCGCTTGTACAAGTGCTTGCGTACCGATGATGCCAGCCGCGCCGGCACGGTTTTCTACAACAACCGTCGTACCAAGTTCGGCACCAATTTTTTCGCTCAGTAAACGCGCGGTGATGTCAGTCGTGCCACCTGGTGCGGCCGGTACGATGAGTTTGATAGGTTTGTCTGGCCATGCAGCGTGAGATACCGGGGAAAGTGCGAGCGCAAACAGGCTCAGCAGGCTAGCTTTTAAAACAGACTTCATTGGGATATCTCCTTCATTCGTTTTTATGTGTGTTGATCTTAATCCACACTTTCTTCAAATTAGCATTAATTTGAAGAAAAATGATAGTCACAAGGAAGCGATACTGGTCAAATCCAGTACTATCAAAAACTTAATTTCGACTAAAAATATTAAATTGGAGCCCAATATGATGGTTCGATTTGCAATGCTTCTATGTGGCGCCTTGCTTTCTCCGTTAGTGAGTGCACAGCCGACCCAAACGTCTCAAGCGGCTTCAACATCAATGTCAGATGCTTGGCGTTTTAGTGTCACTCCCTACGCTTGGGGAATGGGCATCACAGGCTCTGTTTCTCAAAACGGCACAAATTTGGGCGAAGTCAAACTCACTCCTGGCAATATTTTGTCCGATCTCAAAATGGCAGCGATGCTGGTAGCAGAGGCTCGCTACGGTCGCTTCGGACTTTATTTGGATGGCGTGTATGGCGATTTGGGTAAAACAGCATCTCGCGTCGTGGGCCGTGCGGACTTGAGCGCTACGACTGACTTAACAATGACGATGTTGACCCTTGCGCCATCCTATAGATTGGTGGACTCGCCGACATTTAACTTAGATGGTCTTGTGGGCGCGCGCATCATGTGGCAAAACGCTCGGACAACGATCGCCTTGCCTGCCGAAAATCTATCTGTTACGCAAAGCAGTAATTTGCAGCTGGTAGCCGGAGTGGCGGGTGTAAAAGGTCGATGGAATATTGGTAGCTCAAACTATTTTGTGCCTTTTTATGTCGACGTCGGAGCGGGTCAAACATCGAGTTTCACCAGCCAAGCGTATCTGGGTGTAGGACGAACGTTTGAATGGGGCGATGTGTCTTTAGTCGCTAAAAATGTCTATTACCAATTCAAGCCTAACAATACAAATGTTGACTTGAATATGTTTGGTGCCGCGATCGCTGCGACATTCAGGTTTTAATTTGATTGAAGCTTAAGTGTAGTTCGCAGGTCATTTATTTCAATAAGCTAGGCATAGAAAAGAGATCGCCCCCAACAATTTAAATTTTGTTGGGGGCGATTTCTTTCATGCATTCAAATTATTCGGGAACGACTCGATAAAATAAACCATTTTTTCCATAAAGTGGTCGAACACGATAGCCCGCACACTGATAGAAATTTATTTCATTTCGTGGTGCTAGAACGCAACCCCCTGGCAAGGTGGGATACACAGAGCCAATTGGCGGGACCGAGCTGTATTCAACAACTGGTGCTGGTGGTGCGTAAGGAGGGGCGGCGACCACTGCGGCCCCAACGCCTCCTGCAACGACCGCTGGGCCGACCCAACCGCGCTCTGCCCACCCTGGACCACCGCAACGCCAGCCGCAACCCCAGCCGGGATGATAAAAGCCACCGCCACCCCAATAACGACCATGCCAATAAGCTTGTGCATCACTTGATACAGCAGTTGTTCCAGCAATCGCAAAGAGGATCAATACGAGTATTTTTTTCATGTTGTTTATCCTTGTTCGCGATTATTTCAAAGGCGCATCACGATGCGCAAAATCAACTTTGATTGCATTCGCAATTTTGGCTGTGTTGAAACGATCTGCATCAATCGTCGCATTCACTTTCCAATGACTAAAGTCAATCGTGACGCGAGGGCGATTGGGCTCTTTGGTATAAATCATGGAGATCATGTAGGGGAGTTTGTCTTTCGAACCAATCCAAAACTGACCTTCCATGCCACTGCCCGCTAAAACGATCACATCAGTTTCGACGCCGCCCACTAGGTTTGTTTTTCGACGATGAACGCAGCGCGCATATCTCCGGTGAGGCTTGTATAGGGGTCAGACAACAGAATCATTCCGCCAGGAAAATATAAACCCGCTTTTTTAAAGATGTATTCAGCCATGTCGTCAATGTTTCCAGGCGCTTTGCTGAATGCAACGATCTCTGTGTTGGGTGTAATGGCAACGATGGATTTACCATCATAAATAAGTTCGCTAGCTAAGCCCTGTCCAGAAGTGATGACCGCCATTTTGTTCGGGCGTTGAATGGTGAAGTCTGAGTTTGATGTGTAAATCACGGGAATGCCATCGATAGAAGGGGCATCCGATTGCACACGTGCTTGAAACTGTAATGTTTTTGCGCTAGCTAGTTTTGTACTCATCTGTTTGATGATGTCTAGCGCACCCTGCTCAATTGCAGGTATTTGTTTGGGTGGCGCGGTGAGTAGGGGCGCCGAGGTCTGCGCCATCACCGAACCAAATCCAAGCGTTGCAGACAGCGCGAAAGCTGCGCTGATCTGACAGAGTAATTTCTTTGGTATTTCTAATCGTGTTTGCATAGGCTATTGGAGGGTCCACGTTAAACAGCAGGGAGCGATAGAAAATACCTTGATCGCAGATTACAGTAACGGTTAAAGCAATATTTAACAATTGGCAAAGACCCTGTGCCGGATGATCAAGACTCTTCAACAGCCTTGGTAATTCTCTTGATGACTTCAAGTCTTGCATGACGTTTGTCGTTTGCAGACAAAATATGCCAGGGCGCTAGCGGCGTATCAGTTTTGGCAAACATCTCCTCGGCGGCCTTCGAATAGGCTGGCCACTGACGACGATTTCGCCAGTCCTCGGGGGTGATCTTAAAATTTTTATAAGGAGAGTGCTCCCGTGCTTTAAAGCGAGAAAGTTGCTCTTCAGGCGTGACAGCCAGCCAAAATTTCAACACCATTGCACCGTGATTGATGAGCTGATTTTCAAATTCATTGATTTCTTGATATGCGCGTTGCCATGCGGACCGCTTGGCGTAGCCTTCGACCCGCTCGACCAGCACGCGCCCGTACCAAGAGCGATCAAAAATAGTAATTCTCCCGCGGCTCGGTACATTGCGCCAAAAACGCCACAGATAGGGACGATCCATTTCAAAAGGGCGGGGCGCAGCGACCGGAACAGTGCGATATTGACGTGCATCCAAAGCATGTGTAACGCGTCGAATTGCACCTCCTTTACCTGCAGCATCTTGTCCTTCAAAGACCAGAACAAGTGATTTCTTTTTAAAGCCTTTGTCGCGAACGGCAATGGCCAGTCTGTTTTGCCAATGAATCAATTCTTGCTCGTAGGTTTCCTTGTTGATGCTGGCTGCAAAATCGAGCGAATCAAAACGTGAGTGCTTGGGTTGGCGTTTAGTCGGTGCGGCAGGATCATGAGAGGGTGCAACTTTGATCGCGCCCTTTTTGAATGCAGCCAAAACGGCTTGTGCCGTTCTCACAATACGCATGTTGTTATCTGCGCTAGGCACAATCACCCAAGGAGAATGTGCGGCATCAGTAGCTTCAATCACACGCTGACCCGCTTGTCTGGCACGATCAAAGTGTTTAAATACTTTCTCGTAATTTTTCCCCACTAACCAAGCAGTCGAAGGGTTGGCCATCAATTGTTCTGTCCGCGCACGCTGTGCGTCTTGAGACATATGAAACCAAAGTTTGATGATTTGAACGTCGTTAGCGATCAGCGTATCTTCAAACTTTTTGATTGCACTAATCATTGACTCAAGCTTGTCAGGATTAGATTTCTTTTTAGCGATCTCTTTTAAAAGTGGGGTGTATCCCGCGCCAAACAAGATACCAACCGTACCTTTTGGTGGAATGCCCAGCCAAAGTCTTCTAACAAGAGGGTAGGCTTTCTCTTCCGCGCTTGGGTCTGCGAACGCCAGCGTGCGAACATGTCGTGGATCAAGCCATTCGTTCAATAAATTAACGGTATCGCCCTTGCCAGCGCCATCAATGCCGGCCACTACAATGACTAAAGCACGATCTTTGAGCTTGAGGTGGCGGTATTGTTCATTAAGCAGTTGAATGCGAAGGGGCTCCTCAATGCGCGCAAACTCACTGTCAGACAGTTTCGGGTTTTGTTCCGCTTCATCAAACATGCTGATCATGATGCTTCCTTGGATAGAGTCAGACTTAACTTATCTTATGCTATCCAAGAGAAAATCGGATCATGCTACGACTGAATCAGTCAACTATCTGAATCATGTGTTCATACAAGCCATCAGGCTTGCGTGTAGTTGAAATCTGACCTCTTGCACCGATAAAGCGACCCGTTCCGCCGGTAATGGCTCTAACTTGAGTGGCGAGATCCTTCATTTCGCCTTGTCCGGAGCCGTACAATGATTTACCAATCACGACCAAAGAATCAACACCTCCAAAATCAAATACGATTGTGCCAATCCGATCTAAAAACTCATCGCCGGCACCAGTAGGTAACGATACCGTAGTGATGAGTCCGCTCATCGTGCCCTTTTTGCCATCTTTGGTTGAGAAAGGTGCCTCGAAGGCTAGCAAGTCGCCATGGGACATGCCCGGTGCGCCAATGTCAACGTGTTGAATCTGAGGTTTTTCTTGCATGATACTAAAGGTCTGAGCTGCTTGAGCGACGGAAAATAGTGAGACTGACAGGCAAGCAATACTTGCAAAGCGAATGAGAGTGTTCATGATAATTTTCTCGAATGTGACTATGGATAAAAATCTTCATTCAGAGTTTATGGGGATAGTTTCAGTTTCACGCTCATCCACGAAAAAATGTCGCTATTGGTCGGAATAATTTATTTAATTTTTTAACGTAAATAAGAAATCATGAACCAATTTAACCGCATCATCGAGCGCCTCAACCTCCAGCCGCACCCCGAGGGTGGCTTCTTTAGAGAGATGCATCGCTCAGAAAAATTCATCAAGGACATTAATACCCTAGAGGATAAAAGCGCGTACACCACCATCTACTATCTTTTGTCGGGAACAGATTTTTCAGCGTGGCATCGAATTCAATCTGATGAAAGTTGGTTCTACCATTTGGGCTGCGATTTGCTTGTCTATTATTTTGATAAAAATAAAACGCTTCAAACGACTCAGGTTGGCATGGAGTCAATGAATCTTCAAGCAACTATTCCTGCAAACACTTGGTTTGCTTCGAAGCCAAAAAATGAAGATTCATTTTGCTTGGTGAGTTGTGCGGTCGCGCCAGGCTTTTTATTTAGTGAGTTTGAAATCGCTCAGCGTGAAGAGTTGCTTAAAGAGTTTGGGGGGGCAGCAGAAAACGAGTCAGTAATTACCGCACTGACTCGATCACTGCCTGGCTGACTCAAGGCGCAGCATAAAGACTAGCTGCAGTTTCTAAGCGCACCCCATTCCAGGTCGGCTTCTTTGACGTAGCCAACAAACTGCCCAGCTTTAAAAAGAGGGTTATTGGAGCCTGCAGCGCGCACTTTGATCCAAATGCCAGTTTTCGCAATACCTAACAAAAAAACACCATTGGCTTTTTGTTCAGTGACAACAACTTTTGGATTGGTATCGCCGGGCTGTGAATAAATGGGAAATGGCACATCTTGGATGTAGCCAGGTTGATCGGGTGATTTGCCAGGTCGAGGTTTTGACTTTGCATATCCACACGCTACGGTACCACTGCCTTCTTTCCAGTCGGGCATCTGAGCATGCACCATTAGAGTTGAAAACATCAAAACTATAAAACTAACCGGCACTTTAAGTTTCATATTCAATTCAATTCAATTCAATTAAAAGAGGGACTAGATCTGTGAGGAATAAGTGGAAATTGTTATTTTCTTTTTTCGTCAGACCAATAACGCTGCATTTCGATGAACAGAAATGATGCAGACCAGGTAATTAAGATCAGACCTGTGAGTGCTTCAACGCCTGTCAGATAGCGAATCGTACCTTGAGCAACAAGATCACCATAGCCGACTGTCGTGTAGGTAATAAAAGAAAAGTACACACAATCTAAAAATAAATTGTTTGTTTGGCCGACAAGTTGACCCATTCCATCAATCTGTAAGGACAGAAAAAATCCGAACCCGAACAGCCAGATTTCTATTACGTGCGTCAAAAAAATAATTCCGACACCGATGAGCACTTTAAATCTTGGCTTGATATGGCTAATACGTTTAAGGGTTTTGTCGAGGTAAAAAAGCGACTCGTAGTGCAACAAAATTGTTGCACTCATCAAAAACGTATTTAGGAAAAATGCGAGCACAAGTAGCATGGACAAGAACGAATCCCTACATCAATACAAATTGACTGAAGTGAAATGAGTGTGGTCTGTATGCATGACTTACTTTAGCAATGGGATTGATCTGAGGTTTTTACTGTTTATGTCCATTTCTGTAAAGCCTACGGTTAAAACACCCGGATTTTCAAATGAGCGAATGTTGTATGTTTTTGTTTTAAGGTTCGCAACAACCGTCCACTCTGTGTACTCATACGAGTTCACACCACCACCATAGCCGCTTGAGCTATCCAGATGGATCGCACCAAATGGAATATCAAAGTTATTCATAATGTGCCAGGCCCTACGCTCTTGGACATCAGATGCTGCAGGGGGCGTACTCATCACAAGCATTGAGGCACGGATAAATCGATCGGGACTTAAAAAGCTGCCAGGCAGACCGTGTAAGCCGTTACCGGAACTCGCAGCCATAAACTTCTGACCATTAAATGTCATCGGTTTTTTATCCGTACCACTCAGGTTTGCATAGTTGCCAATATTTTGTAAGTGCCATGCGAACGCAGGGTCATTGGTCATAGTGCCAATTGCGTTATCGGTCATGACGAGCTTGCCGTCCAGGTACTCAACCACCAGACTTGCACCTGAGGCATCATGCAAGGTCATGCGTGATTTGGCAACACCCCCCCACTCTTTGAGTGGTGAGCTATTCACAAACGTTTTTGGAAGCGCATCTTTAACTTCAGCAACATTCGCGAAATTAGTCAACGCATAAATCAACAACTGTTGAGACGCAATGCTGTGAGTAGATTGGTCTTGTTTAGGATTTTGATATTGAGCAGTATTGGGTGCGTTGAGAAGCCCGCCTGCGAGACCCGCTTCATTGAGACCGTCTACATAAACAGGCAGACCAAAAGCGTTTGCACCGATCACTGCGTATTTTGATGTCCAGTTTTTGCCTGATCCGGGCACACCATCAATACCGACACCTTTAAAGGCATAACCTCTGGGTGTGATGAGAACGGCAGACTTCAATGGAATGCCGAACTCCATCGTCCGCGCATAGACTCGTCCATTATCTGTACCACTCAAAACGATCGAGGTGCAGGCTTGTGCAACGGTCGTACCGAGAAATGAAAGTATGACAAACCAGATTTTGAATCGCATGCGTGAACTCCTAGTTTGAGCGCATTGGTGTTACAGGTCAGTATGGATCAATCAGTTAAGGTCTCTCGATTCTCACCGTCCTAGCCATTTGAATATTGAGGGTTGAAGGTTTGAAACAAGCTCAGTAGAAAAAGACCAATAAATAATACTAAGGATATCAAGTTGACGACTTTTACTTTGCTATTGGTCCATGAACAATTTATGAGGCCAATAATTGCCAAAAGAATAGCTAGAACTGCGAGTTGGGACAAATTAATCAGCAAAAGAGTGGCCAGATTCCAGAAGCCCGTAGCGCCCGGAACAAGATCCTGATTGACAATGTATTGCTCCTTGCCTGCGCCAAAGATACCAACAAAGAGTGTGCCAATCCAGTTAGCCCATAATGATAAATAAAGAGAAATCGTCGCTATTTTTTTTGTAAGGCCTGGTAAAGATAATTGTGGCCACATCCACGCAAAAGAAAAGAAAACTAAGGCTTGTACTGCGCCGATCAGATGCGCTTGTAATAATCCAATCTTGGCTAAGGCATAGGGTGAATAAATCGGCGCTAATAAACCAAGCATAAACATTATTAGGCCTGAAAATAAAAATCTTTTATCGTATTGAAAATTCATGCTTTCTCACTGAATCTAGTTGGTTGCAACTGCAGCTTTGGAACGAGCAGCATGTAGTTTTTTGTAGCTATCAAGCAATCGATGATGCCTGTCGAGTCCCTCAAGTTTTAAGCTAGTGGGCATTAAACCGTAAAATTTCATACTACCATCCACGGATCCCAGCACCGCATCCATCCTCTCATTGCCGAACATACGACGGAAATTGACGATATAGTCCTCAAGCGCTAGTTCATCATCAAGCCGTATTTCGAGCACAGCATTCATGGCCTGATAAAACAATTTTCGATCAACCGTATTGTCGTTGTATTGTAAAAAGGCAGCGACCGATTCATGCGCTTGCTCAAAGCGCTGCAAAGCCAGCTGAATTAATAGCTTGAGCTCCAGCACTGTGAGTTGACCCCAGGGCGTATTCTCGTCAAATTCTATGCCGATCAATGTCGCGATGTCACCATACTCATCTAGCTCTGTATTCTCTAAACGCTCAAGTAACGCCAACAACTCTTTATTATTGAGTGTGTGCAGATTCAAAATATCACCACGGAAGAGCAACGCCTGATTGGTATTATCCCAAACTAGATCTTCGATTGGATAGACCTCAGAATAGTCAGGTACCAAGATGCGACAAGCAATCGCACCCAGTTGGTCATAAATCGCAACATAGGCTTCTTTACCCATGTCTGCGAGAATGCCAAACAAGGCCGCCGCCTCTTGGGCGTTAGAGTGCTGACCTTCGCCAGAGAAATCCCACTCAACAAATGCGTAGTCTGACCGCGCGCTAAAAAAGCGCCAAGAGACAATGCCACTAGAGTCAATAAAATGCTCGACAAAATTATTGGGCTCGGTCACAGCTTCACTTGCAAAAGTGGGTGGTGGCAAATCGTTCAGCCCCTCTAAGCTTCGTCCCTGCAGCAGCTCTGTCAAACTGCGTTCCAAGGCCACTTCCAAGCTTGGATGTGCGCCAAAGGACGCAAATACTCCGCCTGTTCGGGGGTTCATCAAGGTCACGCACATGACAGGATAGACGCCTCCTAGCGAAGCATCCTTGACCAAAACCGGATAGCCCTGTTGTTCAAGCTCTTGGATGCCAGCCAAAATGCCTGGATATTTTGCAAGCACCTCATGCGGAACATCGGGTAATGCAATCTCACCTTCTAAGATATCTCGTTTTACTGCGCGCTCGAAAATCTCGGAAAGACATTGCACCTGTGCTTCGGCCAAGGTGTTTCCAGCACTCATGCCATTACTGACATAGAGGTTTTCAATCAAATTGGAAGGAAAATAAACCGTCGCACCATCGGATTGACGGACATAAGGGAGTGCACAGATGCCGCGTTGCACATTGCCTGAGTTGGTATCAATTAAATGAGAGCCACGCAATTCGCCATCGGGATTAAAAATTTTCAGGCAGTAAGCATCCAGAATTTCTTTTGGCAGCGCATCACCCTTGCCGGGCTTAAACCAGCGTTCATTCGGGTAATGAACAAACGCTGCGTTGGCGATGTCTTCACCCCAAAATGCGCCTGCATAAAAATGGTTGTTGCTCAGTCGCTCGATATACTCACCCAAGGCTGAGGCCAAGGCACTTTCCTTTGTCGAGCCCTTCCCATTGGTAAAGCACATGGGGGAGTGCGCATCTCGGATGTGCAAGGACCAGACGTTGGGGATGAGGTTGCGCCAAGACGCAATTTCAATTTTGATACCAAGGCTGGCTAACAGCCTTGACATGTTGGCAATCGTTTCCTCTAGGGGGAGATCCTTGCCAACAATAAAGGTGCTCGCATCAGAGGTGGAGTTCAATGTCAATAAGGCCTGCGCATCAGCGTCGAGGTTCTTGACCATTTCGATCACAAACTCTGGACCAGCCTGCACCACTTTTTTTACCGTACAACGTTCAATCGATCGCAAAATACCCTGACGGTCATGGTCAGAGATATCTTCAGGTAGCTCCACCTGAATTTTGAAAATCTGCTGGTAACGATTTTCTGGATCAACGATATTATTTTGCGAGAGACGGATATTTTCAGTAGAAATATTTCGCGTGTCGCAATACAGCTTCACAAAATAAGCGGCACATAAAGCGGAGGACGCCAGAAAATAATCGAAAGGCCCCGGAGCTGAACCATCGCCTTTGTAGCGAATGGGTTGGTCAGCGATGACCGTAAAGTCATCAAACTTGGCCTCGAGACGGAGTTTGTCGAGAAAGTTGACCTTAATTTCCATTGGGATAGTTCCGTAAATGCTGCATATTCTTTCCGATTTAGATTCAAAGAATATTAACGTGTCCGAGTCGCTGCAACATAAAAACAAAGCACAAAAGAAAAAACCCCAGTTTGAAAGCTGGGGTTTAAAAATTAGTTTCAATTTTTAAAATATCTTATCGCTCAATCAACTCATATTTTTGGCAAGTTCTAACCTTCGCTCGTCACTCAGGTCATCGCATCTGCTTGAACGATCTGGCATGCGGAGAAAGTTTTCGCCTCGCTTGACATAAGGAGTTTGACGAGTGCGGTAGGCACGAAATGTCATCCACGTGACAAAACACATAGTGATGAGTAGCACATGCCCGATCATGTTGTAGCCAATAAAAAATAGTTCTCCCATATACAAACCAAAGGCTAAACACCAGAAACAACTGAGCATGATCATTGCCAAATACTTCGTTTCGTTCGGCACACGGACGAGTGCATTACGGTCTACGCTCAGTAAACCAATGAATGCGGTCATCATTAACCAGATAAATTTAAAAATACCAAACATACGCAACTCCTGTTGACTAACTTTGATTGCACATAGACACAAGCGCTTAGATCTAAGCGTTTCATGGAGGTGAACGCCCAAAAATAATTACCAAGATCAAGTGACTTGAATGATTGAGAGGATGAATAAAGTGCGAATCAGTCATTTCGCCGGGATAAGCGATTGGTGACAGATTGTCTTTCTGTGAGGGGAAAAATTTGGAGCTTGATTCATATCATTTGAATCAAGCTAAAGAAAGAAGTGGCGAATGACAGGGTGTCATCACGGGCCATATTCAATGGTACTTTAATACTAAAGTGTAACCTGGGCATTGTCAATGTTTAAATGATGAATCGTGCCAGGAGGTTCGGGAATGACAGCATTCAATGATAATGGACCGGTGAGCTCCAATGAATAACCTTCTAAGTATCCTTTGCTTATTCGAGTGTCAACCTAAGTGATTAAAAAACTAAATAGAGAACAGTTGCTAGATATCGCACTGTCACCCAAGGCTTCTGGGGCTTGCACAGAGTGCTCATCACTATCTTGTCCGGGATGGATGTCGGTGCCTGGATATTTCAATCATAAGAAACTGAAAGTATTGGGGACACTGAAGAATGAAGGTGCGGAGGAAAATTGGGATGAGTATCACCCAGGTGGCACGAATCTTTGGTCTGAAGAGGCCCCAATTTCCATACAACATCATCCCTATGACCGCTCAGATGTTCTCCAGTGCTCAGGTTGCAAGAGAACATTTCTGCACTACACAGAATACGGCGGCTACTATTTAGATGAGCGCATCAGGGAGTTGAATGCAATACTCATTGTTTAGAGATTTCAGACCAATCTATTCACTTTGATGTTGGAGTCGACATGCGCAGAATCACACTAAGAACTATTTCAATCTTTTTTGCCTTGATTCTGCCAGCATTTGCTCAGGAACCAGCGCCTTCCTTGTTTAATGATCTTAATGTGGCCGCTCGAGAGTCTTATGCAGCCGCAAGATCCCTTGCATTAAAGAGTGACCAACCAGTCTTTCTGGTGACGGACACCGTGACGTTGATCAGGGGTGAGGATTTAGGCTCTTTACCGTATTCGCCGCCCCTTTATCATTATTTAAAGTCCCTTTCGCATCTTCCTCTTGGCGTGTTCTCGGCGTCTGTGGGGTTGCTTGAGAATCCAACGGATCAGCGTTGGATAGAAAGGTTGAGGATGTTGCTCAAGCAGGTAAACAGTGCCGAGGCAGATCTGGGCAGCGCGTCATTCACCGAGATACAAAAAGCCCGTCAGCAGAATATCCTGTCACTGTCACGGACCTATCTCGAAGAAATTTTGATGCGAGAAAATACCGACAGCGCGACAGTCACCCTCTACTCTCGCACTCTCGCGCCGCTCCTTCTCGCCAATGCCGCAGATGCTGCCAATGTGCAGATTGAAGCGCTTGATCAAGCTGTGCACGCACTCAGTCAAAAACTGAAACCCGGAGAATTCGAAAAGGCGATTGCGGTGATTACCGGTCCGAAGACAGCCCGCGAAGGTAATCTGCAGTTCCAATATTTTGTATACGCGTTCGGTCCCGGCTCCGCTGGCGCAAGAGTGCTTTATATGGAAAGCATTTTTGACCGAGAGACGGCGCTGGGCGTCCTGAGAACTGTTCTAAATGACCGCAAGGCCAGCCAAGCTTTTTTTGGAGAAACGTATCGTTTAGAGCGTGACCTGATGGCGGATGGGGCCACCGTCGAATTAATGAGACGGTTTGGCCGCCTTGGACCTCAGCCGAATAAGGAGTGACACTGTCGCGCTCACTTGTAAACCAAATCCCTCAAGGTCAGTGATATGGAGGGAACATAAGTGACTACCATCAGACAACAAAATATCACGACGATAAAGGGAATGAGTCGACCCACTATTTGATCGAGAGAGATACGTGCGATGGTGCAAGCGGCAAACAAGTTCACACCAAAAGGGGGCGTGATCATACCCATCGCAAGGTTGATCACCATGACCAGTCCGAAGTGCACGGGATCGACTCCAAAATGAATCGCGACTGGTACCAAAATGGGTGCCAAGACAAGAATCGCCGCACTGGTTTCAATAAACATGCCAATCACAAACAATGCAATATTGACACCCAGTAAAAACATGGCGGGCGATTCAAGGACCGTACTGAGCCAGCGACCAATTTCACCAGGGACACCTGCGCGCGTTAATAAAAAGGCGAAGAGGCCTGCGTTGGCGATGATGAACATAATCACCGCACTAGATACGACAGATTTCTTGAGAATCGGAAATAGTTGACGCGGCTTAATCTCGCGATACACCAGCATGCCAACAAAAAGTGCGTAAAAAACGGCGACCGCAGCCGCTTCGGTGGGCGTGAACACGCCGCCATAAATACCACCCAAAATAATGACTGGCATTAATAAGGCCCATGCCGCTTGAATCGTCGCACGTCCCACACTTAGTCGGCCATCACCATCGTTCTTGCCCCAGCCTTTCCATCTACAGTACAGGTGGACAAACAACATGAGAGACACACCGATAAAGATACCTGGCCCAAACCCTGCAATAAACAACTCACCGATCGAAACCTCCGCGGCCACACCGTACAAAATCAGAGGAATAGAAGGAGGGATAATGACGCCTAATTCTGCGCTTGTGGCTTGAAGAGCCGCAGCGTAGTTAGTCGGATAACCATGTTTGACTAAGGCTGGAATCAAAATGGCCCCGATGGCAAAGGTTGTCGCAACGCTGGAGCCAGACACTGCAGCAAAAATCATGCAGGTCAACACACAGGTCATCGGTAAGCCGCCTTGCACTCCCCCGACAATACTTTTTGCAAACTCCACGAGCCGTCGCGAAATGCCGCCGGTCTCCATGAGATTACCCGCCAGAATAAAAAATGGAATCGCTGCCAAAGGAAACTTGTTCAGAGAGTTGAACATCTCTTTGACTGAAATCAGCATGTTGATGTTGGCAATTTGTATCCCTAACATTGCAGCGAGTCCGATCGATACCGCGACAGAAATCGTCAGCGTGAAGCACAGCATCATCGTAATCAGCATGGTGATGCTCATTGTGCGACCTCTAATTCACTGTTTTTAGGATCAAAAAACTGCGCAATTATTGCGGGTATGCAAAAGAGACCGCCAACCGGCAAGGCCAGATAAGCCCAAAACATGGTGACACCTTCGAGACCAATCACGCTTTGCATTCGTCCGCGGGTGGCATAGTCCCAGCCCCACCAAATAATGGCGACGACTAATATGAGTGCTGCGATACAGGTGAAAAAGGAAAAAATACGCTTGCCTAGAGGACCGACCATGCGCGCTAGTACATCAACGCTGACCATTGCGCCGACTCTAAAGGCATAGGGGATTCCCATAAACACCATCCAGATCAAACTGAAGCGAATGAGGACTTCGGTCCACTCAGCCGGGATCTCCAGCACAAACCGCATGACAACCTGGAACAGTCCGAGCGTGACGGCGAGCGCCATCATCAAGCAGGCCGCCAGCATTGAGACCCGGGTGGTCAGATTTTCTAAGGCAAACAGAAACCGTTTCATTCTGACTCCAGAAAGAATGGGCGTAGCACTTGCGCGCTACGCCCATGTCACATACTACTCAATTACTTGTAGTTTCGGATTGCGTCGATCTTGTCTTTACCAAATTCTTTTTCAAATTGTGCATTGACCGGTGCAAGCTTGGCAACGAAGGGGGCTTTGTCAACATTCTCCACCACAGACATGCCTTTCTTGCGTAACTCTGCCACACCATTTGCATCGTCTTGATCAACGCGTGCACGTTGAGCTTGTGAGGCAACCTTCGCTGCATCTAAAAAGACTTTTTGATCGGCAGGTGAGAGTTTGTCAAAGGCTGCTTTATTCATCAGAAAAATGGCAGGACTATAAACGTGACCCGTCAAGGTCATATGCTTTTGTACTTGGTCAAACTTCGAAGCCATGATGACTGAAAGAGGATTTTCTTGTCCATCGACAACACCTTGTTGCAGGGCGGTAAACACCTCAGGGAACGCCATCGGAGTCGTAATGATTCCGAAACCTTTGTATGCCGCGACATGGACGGGATTTTCCATCGTGCGCATCTTGAGCCCTTTTAAGTCATCCGGTCCATTCACGGCTCTCTTGCTGTTTGTCATATGACGAACGCCATTTTCAGACCATGCCAATGCCTTGAAGCCTTTACTATCAAACTCTTTGAGCATGGCCTGACCAATGGGGCCATCTAGTACGGCCCGAGCATGCGCCTTGTCACGAAATAAGAAAGGGATATCTAAAATACGGACGGCAGGCACAAAGTTTGGCACAGGTCCAGTGCTGCTGGCAGCAAGTTCTTGGGTACCTAATTGAACGGACTCAATGCTTTCGCGCTCTCCGCCCAGACTACCTGAATAAAAGTTTTTAATAATGATACGACCGTTGGTGCCTTTTTCTACTTCTTGGGCTAGCACATCAATACCCACGCCTTGATGGGAATTTTGCGCAACAGAGATACTGTTACGCATCACGGTTTGTGAGTGTGCGGTTGCAGCCAAGCCGAGAGTCAGAGCACCAGCCATGACGATAGTTGCGCGTTGTAACAGTTTCATCAAACTTCTCCAGAGCTGGTTGACTGAGCGTCATACCAGTGTTGCCGCCAATGATTAGGCTAGGGTGGTTGTTTGCTGCAACATCATTATTTTTCTGGTTTCGATACTAAAAGAAAATAGTCATATTGAGTCTAGGTAGAATCCCTTGGGTCGTTTCAACCATACGTTTGCCCTAGCCTTTTGGGCAACCATTCGCTAATGGCTTGCCGCTAATACGATCCTTTACCCACTGAAGATACATAGGCGCAGAAACGCCAGGAGTTGTAAAGTGCGTTTGTTCGCCAGGCAGCTGAATTCTTCCGACATTCGCACCCATCGCGCACATTTGCTTTTGATACAGCTCATGCATGACCGGTGGCACCGTAACATCTTTTGAACCCCAGTAAATCACGACAGGTGCGACTGGTTTGACTGGGTTAACGCTACCATCTATAAACGTCTTGAGCCATGCCAACGTATTGCTAGCCTGGGGCTTTATCAGAGATTTGTAGTTGTCTCCATAAGCGTAGTTAAAAGCATCCGCCATCACATGAACACATTTATTACTGGATAATTGATCTGCAACCTTTGCACCTTCCTCGGTCAGCACATCGGTTAACTTAAGAGCAGGATTGGATGCCTGAGCGCCCCAGAGACCCATCATGAAATGGGTAAATAAGAAGACATTCGGGACGTTTGCCGCAGTGAACTCCTGCATGAGCTTGGCTGCGCCAGCCTCATCAGTTGGTACCTTTGGCAGCATGGCTGCTACATCTTCTGGCGCCAAAGCGACAAAGCCAAGATACTGCAGGTTGTCCGCCGCAGTGCCTTGTTGTGACAAGTAGTCAGGCATGCTAGCCGCTGCGATTGCTGCCCCACCACCCTGTGACCAGCCATAAGCAAGAGTCTTTTTGCCGGCACCGACTTCGGTCATAGAGCTGGCGGCTCTTGCAGCGTTAATGACGTCTCTGCCATTCGTAGCAGCCACAGCATACTGATGCTTCCCACCCCCACCAAGACCTTGGTAGTCCGTCGCTACAACGACATAGCCTTCATTGATAAATTCTTGACCATTTGGAATACCGAAGTCGGTCCATGAGTTGCCATTCATCAGGAAATACTGGTTGAGTGCACGCGTTGGATCCGTAATTTGGGAAGGACCACAGTTTTGAGCCGAGCCTGTTGTGCCATGGGCCCATGCCAAAATGGGTCTGCCTTCTTTGGGGGCGGGTCCAACAGGAGCAATCACCAGGGCTGTTGCAATCGTCTGACGTCCAGCGACATCAGATGAAATGTAGGCAATCTTCCAAGCCTGCGCGCCTTTAAGTGAGGTTTTGATTTGCTCTTTTTTAATCACTTGCCCCAATTTGCCAGTGGGGCTCATTTGCATGACTGACTCATAAAAAGGAGGAACGGGAGGCTCGGCGAACGCATTGGCAAAAGTAAAAGAAAAGCATGCAAGGGCCAAGCTCTGAATGAATGATTTCATGAGTCCTTCCTAAGGTTGTTAATTGATCAATGAGCCTACGCCCAGAATTCTTTGATTGTTGGTGCTTCGATTTTTGCTCGCGCGTAGCCTGTGCGTAATGCCCCCGCGATCTGCTTTGGATCTAAGAGATCTACTCCTTGAGGTGTGCCTGCAACGACCCATTTGACCTTTGTGCCTGTGGCCTCAATGTCCTTAATGTTTTGAGCAATCGGATGTGGAATGGTGGTCAGTATTGCGCCTGTTATGCCATCAGTCAACGTGATCACCAGTGCTCTTTTAGAGCCAGCGACCAAATCCACATGGGCGGGATTTGAGCAAATACCTCCATCCATCACGTAACGCTGACCCAACAAGGTTGGTCCAGCAACGCCTGGTAACGAACTGCTTGCCGCTGCTCCGTGTGCCAAGGCAATATTATTTTTTCTAGCGGTCTGTTGACTCACGACAATGCGCTCACCTGAGTAGCAGTCAACACCTGTTGTGAACATTCGATTGGTCGGCCAGTCTGTTTTGCTGTCGCCTGTTAGCAACGCAGCAAGCTTTTCAATACGCTCACTATTCAATTTATTATCGGCGGCTAAAGCGGCATGACCAATGACTTTGCGTGTCTCAATGCTGCCATCAGTGGCACTCATATTGATTTGGTCAGCGCGTTGCTGGCTGAGATTTGGTTGAGAGACGGGTGCAATCTTGGCAAAGATTTCAGGAAACTTACCAAAAAATTCAAACTCTGTTCGTAAACGAGCAAACTCTCCTGAAAGGAGAGACGAGCCCACATAAGATCCGGCAGAGGTGCCAACCACCATTTCAGGGATGTTGGCCATGTCCAGTCCCGCTTCATACAGACCGTGAAAAAAGCCACAGTACCAAGCAATGTAATATTCCCCGCCACCGCCGAGTACCATCGTACGATCTAAATCCTTTGCTAGTTTTGAAACGGTAGGCTTTTCAGAAATTGGAATTGACAAACCGTCCTCGGCAAATAACTTTTTTGTTATCTCATCTGCCTTAAGACCAATATTTGGCCGGGCAGTGCTCGCCTGAGCTTGGGCAGAGTTAATCAAGGTCCCTGATGTTCCCACAATGGCCGCAGCACCCAGTGCAGAGGATTTGAAAAAATTGCGGCGAGAGGATGTTGTCATTTGGGCTCCATTGATGAATCGTGTTGATTTAATCTAAGACCCGTCTAAACGGGTCTTGTGCTTTATATATTCAGTGGTGACTCAGGGCGGGAATCGACCGGAGCCTAGAAATTTTGGGCTTACTGATAGGACTGGTTTTTATTTCCCTATCGGGTGTTTCACATAGCCCTCACGCGTTTGTGGAAGTTTTGCACCTAAGACAGCACTTGCGACTTGTGTCCGCAGAATCTGAGCCGTACCTCCCGCAATCGTAAACATTCGAGCATCTCGCACGTGGCGTTCAGCAGCAAATTCACGTGAGTAACCACTAGATCCAAAGAGTTGCAGTGAATCATTGGTGACTTTAATGGCGGTTTCCGCAGCAATGATCTTGGCTTGGGCGGCTAATTTTAAATCTGGGAAGCTACCCACCGGCACATTGGCAGCGCGATGAAGCATGAGCCGCGCGGCATCAAGAGCGATAGACATATCTGCGATCATCCACTGAAGTCCTTGAAACTCAGCAATCGATCGACCGAATTGTTTGCGCTCTTTGCTGTATTGAACAGCTTCTTCAAAGGCACCAACAGCGATACCAAGCGCCACCGTTCCCGCTCCCACTCGTTGCGCGTTGTATGCGTTCATCAGCGCAGCAAAGCCTTTACGTAAATCACCGAGTGGCTTTAACGCCATCGATTCATGTACCTCAAGGTTGATAAAGTCTACGTAGGTTTCAGGAATGCCGCGCACACCCATTGCGGGTGTTCGTTTGGCGATGACGAGCTCTTTGGGTTCGTTGCCATCACGTACAACGATAAAGCCACCAATGCCTTGTTCAATACCATCCTCAAACACGCGCGCAAAAATCAGGTGCAAGCGCGATACGCCGCCACCCGTAATCCAGTATTTTTGACCATTGATGATGTATCGATCGCCCTTTTTATCGGCGCGTGTCGTCATTTCACTCGCGGCACTTCCCGCATTGGGTTCAGAGATACAGATCGCCGGTTTATCGCCAGATAACACGCACTCAGCGGCAATCTTCTTTTGTTCTTCGGTGCCATAGGCCATGATGGCACCAATTGCGCCCATGTTGGCCTCAACCGTAATGCGGCCCATGGTCGCACAGGCTTTGGCCATTTCTTCGATCACGAGTGTCGTTTCAAGGTAGCCAAGGCCGCGACCGCCGTATTCCTTTGGCACAGTCATTCCCATAAATCCTGCTGCATTGAGCTTGTCAATGTTGTCCCAAGGGTAAGCCTCCGTGGCATCGGTCTGAGCTGCGGTCGCTTTAAAAACTGTTTGTGCTAACTCACGTGCTTGGGCCTGGATTGTGAGTTGTTCGTGCGTCAAAATAGTCATTTTTATGTTTGCCGATGTGATCAATGTTGTCCGAGCCAGTCACGCAAAATCTCTTGTTCGTGCTGGTTGCGAATGGGCGGTGTTTGCCTATACTGTACTGGTGTTTCAGAGAGTTTTAAGGGGTTGGCGATCAGGCTCACCTCCCCCGAGCCTGCAAGAGGGTGGGGCATCCGAACCTCGGCGCCACGGTGTTGAAGATGCGGGTCATTGAAAACTTGTTCGAGGTTATTGACGGGTCCGCATGGAACACCCACTTTTTCGCAGGCAGCAAGCCAGTAAGTGCGTGATTTCTTTTGAAGGGCCGCAGTGACGATATCTACCACTGCCTCTCGATTCATTACTCGAGAAACGTTAGTCGCGTATTTAGGGTCTTCGGCAACGGTAGCGATGTCGGCAATATGACAGAGTTTTGTAAATTGGCTGTCATTGCCTGCAGCGATAATGATTGGGTCATCAGCGGTCGGAAAGACCTGATAAGGCACGATATTTGGGTGCCCATTCCCAAGCCTGACCGGATTCTCTTTGGAATTGAGATAACTCGTGCCGGCATTGATGAGCCATGACACTTGTGTATCGAGCAGCGATACATCAATTTGTTGGCCTTTTCCTGTTTGATCTCGGTGTCGCAAGGCTGCCAGGATGCCAACAGTTGCATACATGCCTGTCATGACGTCAGCAATTCCTACGCCCACCTTCATCGGTTGACCTTCCGGTTCGCCGGTCAAGCTCATGATCCCGCCCATGCCTTGAATCAGGAAGTCGTAACCCGCGCGCGTGGCGTAAGGACCTGTCTGTCCAAATCCCGTGATTGAGCAATACACCAATCGGGGAAATCGTTCTTTGATTTGATCATAGGCAAGACCATAGTGACTGAGCCCACCTACTTTGTAATTTTCAACCAAGATATCGGCATTTTCAAGCAAGCGCATGATGAGGTTTTGGCCTTCCGCACTTGCAATGTCGATTTCGATGGATCGTTTGTTTCTGTTGGCACATAAGTAATAAGCACTTTCAGACGTGGGCTGGCCGTCAGCATCTTCCACGAACGGGGGACCCCACTTGCGAGTGTCATCACCTTCGCCAGGCTTTTCCACTTTTACAACATCGGCACCAAGGTCACCGAGAAGTTGTGCTGCTGAGGGACCTGCAAGGATCCGTGACAGATCCAATACACGTATACCGCTTAGTGCAGTGGGATGCATTGTCTACTCCATTCATAAATTTTCTAATTTTCTTGTTTTTGATATTAGTACTAAATGCGTCATTGCTTGCAAAGAAGGATCGTGGGCATCTTTCCGGTTGTAAGGCTTTGGCTCGGATAAGGTATTTTGGGTAATAGGTAGGTGCGGTGGCATGGCTATTGAACTCCTGAGCAGTCCTTCAATTCTGAATGTTTTTTAGATAAACGTCTGTTTCAAGAGGTAACGAAATCGGCAATTAGATTCGATTCAATATGCCAATTTTCAATTTCATCGTAACAGTAGATAATTGGTTTGGAGATGCGGTATTCCGTCTCGGTAAGGAGAAAGCGTTCGATGAATGTGCTCACGGTCTCAATTGTTAAGTAGGGCACATCAAGCGTGGCATGTAATCCAATTCCAAATTTGTAGTCATGATGCAGCGAAACCGTTTCATTAACTTGGATGATTTTTTTATTCGCAATAATGCGAATATTTTCATTAACCCACTCGCTTCGAGTAAGGCCCCCAAAAGCATAGAATTGTTTTTCTGCTGTTGGTGTAAATTTCCATCTGCCTGATATAGGATCTTTAGTGGCTTGATCAAATAAGGAAAGATTGGTCTCAGGTACCAGAGCGTAGGATCGTTCGTATGCCAGTTCCCACACGCTTTCTTTGAACATATGGGTTGTTGTATCGATCACGCAGTTGTAAAAAATCTGCGGCTTTTTGCTCAGAAATAGGCAGTCAATCCATCCGTTTTTACCATGAAGGTAGTCGTATGTAGTAAATAGACCACCTAGAAATTTGGTGTGTCGGCGAATGTCATTTTTGACGGAGATAAATGCAGCTTTGTGTTGTCGCCGAGGCCTCCAACGATATGAAGTGCGCTTGCAGGTCATTTTTGTAAAGTTCCAGTGCTAGGATTTGTCTTAAACTTCGTCAATGTGTAGTCATCAGCCGAAACATCCAGTTACACCCCCACAAAAGCAAAAACCCCAGCATGAAAGCAGGGGTTTCTATGGTTTCAGTGGTGGCCCTGAGCGGAATCGATCTGGGTTTGAAGATGTGCGATCCTTATTGAAAGCGTTGGCGAGATAGCATTGCCTGGGTGATGTCACGTCTTGGATGTAGGATGCGCCAGAGTTCCACGTGATTATCTTGGATTTCGTAGAAGATCTGATGTGGAAAACGTTTCAACGCCCAAGATTTGATGCATTCGATGTCTAAGTCTAATGCTGGGCGCGGAGACCCAATGTTTGGATGTTTACTCAACCGCTCCAGCGCTTGATCGATTTCAAAAGAGAATTTTTCGGCGACCAAAGTTCCCGCGTGCTCTCGGTAATAATCTACAGCGTCAAGTAGATCATCAACCGCATGACGATGGGGGATGATAGATTTTGGCGGCATTTCAAAACTCTCCCCTTGCCCTAGCCCTCAAGCGTTCAAAGAATGCAGGTGTAATGGGTTCGCAAAGAGGTGAGTTTTTACCAGCTAGTAACTGCTCGCGCAGCCAAGCTCGATCTTGGTGAATCTGAAAACTATTTGATTGATAATCATCTTCATCGCTAGAATCACGGTTGTAAGGCTTTGGTTCTGATAATGTGTTTCGGTTGCTGGGTAGGTGTAATGACATGACGATGGGCTCCAGATTGGATCTTCAATTCTGAAAGATTTTTAGCTGAAAGTCTGTTTCAAGAGGTAACGAAATCGAAGATGAATCTTACCGTCACTAGACGCTCGAGGTTTCGTCCGTTCAAAATGACGTCTTTAAGCTGTCGAATATTTGCTTGTGACAAGATTGCCAGTGACAGAGCCACAAAAGCAAAAAACCCAGCGCGGACGCTGGAGTTTTTCAGTTTCAGATGGTGGCCCGGGGCGGAATCGACCAAAACTGAGGATACCTAATCCATCATCTATTTGACTCAATGTGAGTGAGCTTTACTGATGATGGTTCTTTAATTTAGGATACCTGTAGTAGATTAATGTCTATGAGAATTTTTTAAAGCCGCCTCCGCCAAACCTTTATGTTCACTTGGATCAATTTCAGAGATTTGCTGTAAAAATTTGGCAGTATCAACTTTTTGACCACCAATCCATGTCCCTAGAACCTTCACTTTAGATGTAATCTCAGCGGGCTTAACGGCGGTGAGGTCGGCTGAAAGCTCTACCAAATCAGCATACTTACCGACCTCTAGCGATCCTATATCGTCTCGCTTTAATTGGTAAGCACCATTAATGGTTGATGCTTTAAGCGCTTGGTCCATGGTCACTGCTTGATTTGCACCATGCACATTTCCATTAATTGATGTGCGTGTCACCATATGTTGAATATTTCTCAAGGTATCTGGGGGAGATACCATGCCATCATTGTGAAACGAAGTATGCACATTTGCCTTAAATGCATCATTCGCTGCTTGCCATTGCGAGCCGTATTCAGACTTAAACATGGTGCCATCTAGTAAATCACCCCAGTAGATAAATTGGAATGGCGCGAGTGATACGGTGACTCCAAGACGCTCTGCGCGCTTAAACTGATCGGCTCGAGCTGCACCTAAATGCTCAACACGCCAGCGGTGATCGGTTCCAATCAGCTTGTGTTTATTTAAAGCATTCTCATAGGCGTCGAGCACCACATCAAATCCAACGTCGCCATTGCAATGAAACGACATTTGATAGCCCATAGGCGCGTATTGATCGAGCATTTGGTCGAGCTGTGAGCGCGTGTAATTCATGCCCTTTTCGAACAGTGGTCCCAAGAGAATATTCGCCTGTTTGGTTCGGGCGTTATCTAAATAGCCAAAACTCTGTGCAACCGTCCCCAGCCAAGGGCTTCCATCTGCCCAAAGCTTGATGCCATTTTTTCGCAGCATAGAAGGATCATCCCAAGTGACCTTGTCTGCCGCGCCTGGATCAACGGCCATGTGATACACATGCATTCTTAAGGGGTTATTGGGGGCGGAGGCATAAGCTTGGTACGCTTTATACTGACCACTGTTGTACGTATGCTCAGAGGATGATGTGATTCCATTAGCAGCCATCAAGGCGTACCATTTTGCGCCAGATAACAATGGGTGAGGAACAGCTTTTGGAAATAAGGGAGGCAGTACAGTCAACTCAGCACCAGCTTCGTCGGCTACTCCATTAGAAGTGCCATCCTGATTGCGACCATAACTTCCACCGACTGGGTTTGCCGGTGGTTTCAGGTCCTTCCAACCTAAAACTTTTACAGTCGCTGTATTGAAATAAACGGCGTGACCCGAATTATCTAACATGGCTATCGGCCGACCGCTTGGCGTTAATTTATCCAAAACTTCGCGTGTTGGGAGCGGTGCTTCTTGCAACAGACGATCAAGACCGTTAAAAATTAATGCGACGCCTGGAGCAGCCTCTTTGTCAGCCTTCAAAATTTTCGCTTGAACATCTGCCCAGGTTTTATAGCCCAGGTAAGGTGCAATCCAATAGGCGGGTTCCTGGGTAATAATGCCAGAGAGCACGGGATGATTGTGTGGATCGACAAAGCCAGGCATCAATACTGTTGCACCAAGATCATTAATCTTTGCATTGGGTGCAATGTTCTTGATGCTTTCAAGTGATCCGATCGCTGTAATTTTTTTTGTGACTGTATCAAAGGCAATCGCCTCGGCCCGTGGATTTTTATCATCCATCGTAATAATGGTCGATGCTTTTAAGATTTGTATTTCTGCAATTGCTAACTTAGAAAAAAAACAGAACGAGAGTAAAGGCAGAATCAAATAAATCTTATTTTTCATGCTTTTCCTTTGGCGTGTATTGCTAGGTTGATAAACACAATTAGATTCAATTTATTAATTTACTGACATAACTTTTTAATAACTTACCGATCCCTACAGGATATTTGACTCCCGTATCTGGGCCATAAGAGTCGTTGTTTAAAACGACTCTTTTAACGTAAAGCGTCCCGTAACTAGACGCTCGAGATTTCGCCTGTTCGAAATGACGTTATCAACCTGTAAGCAATGGGCTCGGTATAAAAGTAGCGACCCAAAAGCAAAAACTCCAGCGCGACCGCAGGGGTTTCTATAAATTCAGTGGTGGTGGAATAGGAGTGATACAGATAAATACGCTTACTCAGTAGTATTACGCTTTTCGAAAACCTGCCTATAGTGAGCAGGTTTGAGCGAGCGGTAGCCATTAAGCAGAGTCCCGCTTATACCCCTCAGGCTGGGTGAGCCTTAGAACTGCAACCTAACCCCAAGATTGACCGTGCCCAGCGTTTGGCCTGTGCGTGCTTCACCCGAGATGCCTGCGTAGGCGTAGCCGTTGTCGGCAAACTTGGCTGTGCAGTAGAGCCCGGCCTGTACAAACGTGGTACTGGCTTTGGGTGTGGCGATGTTGGTGCTCAAACTTGCAAGCGAGGCGTTTAAGGTTGGATTTAAGAGCCCGGAGGAATCCGCGCCAAGTCCGACGTAGGCGCGGTAGGTGAAGTCCTCGGTGAGCGGGTTGTTGGCTTTGGAGCCCGCAGCGATCCCTAAGACACCGCGCATGCCTTGACCGGTGTAGCGGCCCACGGTGAGTGCTGCGCCCGTGGTGCCCTCGTTGACACCGGACTGCGTCACCAGCTGCCAGGTCAGGCGGGCAAATGGAGTTAGACGGATGTCCTGCAGGTCCATCGGTCGACTCACGCCCAGGCTAAGCATTGCGTCATTGCCTGAGAGATTCTTGTTTCTAAAGCCACTGGCAAGTCCTGAGGCAGCGCTGCGTGAGATGTCAGTGGCGCTGAGCCCAACGCTTGCCATGGCATCAAGCACATACTCCTCAACAGGCATCTTGCCGTATGCAAAGAGCGAACCCTGTTGAAGAGTAGCGGAGCCGTAAACAGGAGTGAGGGTAGTGCTCGAGAGCGCAAAGCCCCCGCCGAGCTTCATGCCATTCTGGGCATAGAAGTCTGAGCCAAAGGTCAACTGATACAGGTTGCTAGTCCAGCCGCCTGAGTAGCTGTCACTGTTACGGTTACCCCTTTGGTAGGCGAGCTCACCCCAGGCATTACCGTTGAAGAAAGAGGCCGCATCAGCTGCGGGATTCACGCTCGGGTTTGAGGCCATGGCAGCAGTAGGCACGCCACCCGAAATCAGCGCGTTGGTCAAACCCATTGCTGCGGTGTTCCCATTAGCGCTGTTCATTGACCTAGGCAGACCAAGCCCTATTGTGTCGCCCAGGCGCGCCTGCACCGCCTGTTGCACGAGCTGCACGGTCTGGGCGATGACGGCAACCGTTGCGGCGTAGACCTCGCCCGCGAGGCTCTGTGTGTAGCCGGGCAAGGAGGTGGCTGTTTGATTGGATGTTTCGTAGAGCAACTCGTCTTGTGTGGAGCTCGACCTTGCTGCTTGGGCTGCGCTCACCATTTGATCGAGTGCTGCACCGATGGACTGCGCATTCTGATTACCCGAGCTTGATGCCAGCGTCGTGCGATAGGAGGTGGGGATCACCGCGAGATCCAGGCTATTGCTGCCTGCCATGTTGTAGAAAGGCAGAAACTGAGTGCCCGCAGCGAGCTCAGCGGGTTGGGAGACCGTTGAGAACCTGCCGGATATGCCTCCATCGGCCGTGACCACCCGGAAGCGGTCACCTAGTGCTGGCACAAAGATCGGGCTGCCGTAGCCCGACTCTGATGGGCTAAACAGATTCGAGAGGCGCGGCGTAAGCGTCGCCCCAGAGTTGATCACGAACTGTCCACCTGTGATGTTAAGCGCGGAGTAATAGCCCGTAGCGCCGATGGGCGTTGTGCTCGTGGCGGCTACTGCACCGGCAATATCTTGCTGGAATGTGGAGCCCGTGTTCATCGTTACGGCGTTGGTGGTGGCCAGATAGCCCGGGGAGTGCCCGGGCTTGAGAGTACCATCAACGGTCAATCGACCGTTGATGGTACCCGTACCCATCAGCGTGCCGTTGATGCCTACAAACACATCACCGAAGCCTGTGGGTGAGATGCCCTGAACGGACAGGGTGCCAGAAGATACGGTCGTACCGCCTGTATAGGTGTTCGCACCGCTTATGAACGTGGCGCCAGAACCCGTGAAGGTCAGCCCGCCAACGCCTGAAAAGATACCCGACAGAGTGGCTGTGCCAGTGTTGGGAGATCGGATAAATGCACCGCCAGAGTTGACCGTGAATGCACGAGCTGACGAATCTCCGGAGGAAAGAACCAACGTACCGCCATCAAAGACTGCACCGACAGTCGTCCCTACGCCCGCAAGTGTGTAGGTGCCGCCTGAAGCCATGGTGTTGCTTGTCGAGTTGCTGGATCCTCCGTCAGAACTATTGGAGGTGACTAGAAGATCCCAGTTTGATCCAGAGGAGTTAACCAAAGACCAGGCGTACGACCCATAAGTTCCGGTGGTCGCTCCGGTGATGTTGCTGGCGGAAATTCCTGTCAAAACGGACGAATACGTACCCACACCAAGCACGGATGCCGCAACGCCGGAGACGCCACCAGCGTAAATTCCAATTGATGTTAATCCTGCAGCACTGGTTACGGAAAGCTGCCCGTATCTTGTTGGGGATGTGACGATGATGTTGTAGTTTGCGGGTAGCTTGCCGTAGTAACGTAGCGCTGTCGAACTGGCGGCCGAGCCGTTGCCACCTTGTCCGTTATTGAACGTCCCGATGGTCCCATTGCTGATGTCCGCATAGACTCCATAGCCTGAGCCCAAGCTGCGCAACACGCCGTAGTTTGTAAATGTAGTTATGACATCTGCAGTTACTCTGCCAACATCAACAGCGGACCAAGTGGAAGAGTCTAGCGAACCTGTGACTGTGCCCGTGTTAATTAGATTCGTTACAACTCCAGATCTTATAGCTATGAAGTCGCTCGAAATGCTCCCGCTATTGTTAATTGTCGTGGCTCCAGCAATGTTGTTAACGCTTACGCCAGATGTCCTAATGAAGCCAGTATTGATAACAGAACTAACGACCCTCTGATCTATTACTATTCCTACATTGGTACTAATAATGGTTCCACTGTTGGTAATTGATGAATTAGTTGCTTGGAGAAAAACTGCGGTGCCCACGCTGTTTAATGTGACGCCGCTATTAATTGTCACCACACAGTTTACGTTCGGTACTGTGACCGCGATTATCGAGGAACTATTTGAAGATAGCGTATAGTTAGGACAAGACTGTGCAAAGGCACTAAAGGCGCCAAAAATAACGCTGAGCGCTGTTAGAGCTATTAGAAGATGGCGTCGAGATTTTTGCACAGCAGTCAACCAACGAGATGCAAGCTTTTACTTAAGATCTCGTATTATCTAAAACTGAAATCTAAAGTCTCTCGGTTTCTCTCACATCGACTCATTTATAAATTGATGAATGATCATCCCCACTAAATCAGCGATTTATGAGCCGAACCTGCCCATCTGCCACGTCCGATGGTTGCTGTTAGCATTGTTGATAGTCTTGTCACCGAGTTGTTGGGCTGTGCATTCCCAGGTGACAGATCCAATAAAAATTGAATATTGTTCAGATAGGCTGGCTGGTGCTGACATATCGGATGCGTTGGCGTGTCGATATGTTGCAAAAAAAGATTTGCCAGCTGCGACTTTGGCCGCCACTACCACTTGGATTCGAGTATCAATAGCCCCGAAATTCTCGTTGCATGGAGAAGTGATCGTTCAGATTGCGCCGCATTTTGTGGGGGAAATCGGGCTGTTTGAAAAGGAAAATAATGGTTGGCGTCTGACATCGGCTGGCAGCACCTTCGCATTTAGTCGCGGATTTGCCGGGGTGGGGGGATATACGTTTATTGCTTCGACAGACGCAACCTCAGACACCACGATTTTTGTTCGCATTCAACAGCCCGGACTGGGTTTGATTGCGATCGAGGTATTCGACTTAAATCCGAGCCAGATTAGCAACTTTTCCCCAAGCATTGGAATCGGAATTCATACCGGAATTTTGCTCCTACTATGTGCGATCTCCATTGCCAACTATTTTATTTATCCTGGTGCGCTCACGTTCCGCTTTGCCTGTCTGACACTCAGTACATTACTCGGCATGCTCGGTGGTAGCGGAATTTTGGCTAAGTATGTGTTCGTTGAATCACCTCAACTAGATACATTTTTTTTTAACACAATGGTGTGCATCAGGTTGGCGGCATGGGTTTGGGTATCAGAAGCATTTTTGCTTCCTTTTGGGCGACCCAATTGGTACCGATGGTGCTGCAATATTGGATACATCATTGTAGTAATTGCAATTGGATTAGTGTTGATTAACAAGGTTGTATTGTTGCAGCTCATCCTCCTTATTGGCTTTAGCTTGACTGTGATAACGCAAATAATCGCCGTCCAATTTGAGTCAGGCATTAAAGGTTATTTTCGGCGAGTGCTGTTTGGCGGATTTTTTACGGTAGGACTGTTAACTTTTTTAGCAGTCGGGCTGGCGTCATATCCCTTCGAATCTACTATTTACGCTATCCAAATAACTCGAATCATTGATTTTGTAGTCCCTGCAGTTCTACTCGTAGTAGTGGTTGTTCGAAATCGGCTAACGGCCAAGCAATTTAGCGATGTCAAAGCAGCGAATGTGGAAATATCACTACGGTTGGACTTTGAGCGTAAGTTATTAACTGAGCGCCGCGTATTGCTAGATATGTTGGCGCACGAACTCAAGAACCCACTGGCTGCCATCAGTATGGCGATTGGTTCTCTAAAAGGTTCGTTGATGGGCGATCAAGGGTGGCGTCGCCTGCATAACATGCATCAATCCGTATTAAGTATGGATGCAATTATTGAGCGATGTCAGTTAATGAATCGAATTGATAACCACGAATTGTCTCCTGCTAGTGAGCCAGTTAATCCCAGTGATTGCGTCGACCAAGTGATTGCGCAACAGAGCTCCTCGAATCGAATTAAATTTGAGTTGGATCGAGATATCTGGATTCAGTCGGACCAAGAGCTGTTGAGGATCGTGTTTAAGAATCTTATTGAAAATGCTTTGAAGTATTCTCCACCGAACAGCCCCGTGACAGTAGAGCTTTTTTTAGATGCTACGAATGAGCGTACGGTCGCATGTTTTGTTCTCCGAAATAAGGTCAAGATGTTTCATATTCCCAATTTAGAGCGAATTTTTGAACGCTTTTATCGTGATCCGTCTGATACGACGACCTCAGGCTCGGGCCTGGGTCTCTTTATTGTTCGCGAGCTTTGCCACCTATTGAGAGTAGATGTGACATGTCAGCTGAGCGGCGATCTGATGGAATTTAAGATCACCATGCCGCTTGGCCTCGAAAGGGGAGCTATTTAATGAAATTGACAATAGCGGTCGTGGAAGACGATGCGATTTTACGCGAGGAGTTAAGTCATTTTTTGCGCTGTCACGATTTTGAAGTAATTGAGTTGTTAACTGGCGTGGCTCTTTACGATGTACTTAACCAACGCGCTGTTGATCTCGTAATTTTGGATTTGAATTTGCCCGGTCTAAGCGGCTTTGATATCGCCAAACAAGTTAGGGCAAAGCTTCCTAGTGTCGGAATCGTCATGCTGACCGCTCGGACTGCATTGCCGGATCGAATCAAGGGATACGATTCGGGTGCTGATATATATCTACCTAAACCCACTTTACCAGCTGAAATTCTTGCAGCGATAGGTAGTTTGAGCCGACGGCTTGGGCAAACTCAAGTAGAACTACCCTGGCGGTTGTTGACGACACGATATCTATTGTTAGGTCCCTTAGATAAGCATCGCGTTGGCCTCACTAACGTTGAGCAGCAATTATTGCTGTGTCTCGCGCAAGCTCCAAACATGGCGGCTGATGCCGATACAATTTGTGAGGAACTAGCGGCAATCGTTCAAGATGGCTATTTCACGCGTCGTGCGCTTGAAAATATCATTAGTCGACTTAGAAAAAAAGTCATAGACTCAGACATGAAGGAATCTTTACCTTTTATTCGCTCAGTACGTGGACTAGGCTATCAGCTGTGCGTTCCGATTTCAATCGTATTTTAGGCAATGCCCGATGAGGTAGCCATAGGAGGCGTGTTGAGTATTTTAAAGCTAGTAAGTCGACTCGGTGTTTATGGCTGTACCTTGGTTTTTTCTGGTGCCATATTCGCACAAGCTGCGACTTTTACTGAGCCAGCCAAATATTTTGGTGGAACTGCTATTCAGTTTGACGTTGGCTACCAGCCTTATTCGATTAAGGGGAGTGATCTGCGTCTCAACTATGGTTCCTTGCAATTGCCAGATCAACGCTATCAAGGTAGCTCAATACCGTATTTTGTCGGGCTAAGTCACACAATCGCTCTAGGTAGTCAGGCAACTATTGCTGCACAAATTGAGGTAAACCCGGTTAATAGGCAGTATGTGTTGTCGGTGTTACCTGGCTACGCGTTTACTCCGAATATTCAGGGCTATTCGAAGGTAGCGTTTGTTCACGCGCAGGTGAGCGTTGATGTGGTCAACAACCAAAATAAAACGGCGTCGACGACGGGCCTAACTGCTGGCGTGGGCGCCAAATATCTGTTGGTATCAAATTGGTATGGGTTTGTGGAAGCAAACTACGTAAAAATGAATTCGTTTAGTTTGCAGACAAATTTGAACGGATTAACCGTAACCGGTCAGGCAGATTACTCCGGATACAACATCATGGCCGGTATTGGGTATAAGTTTTAGTGTGGGTAATATAGTTATAAGCCTCAAAAGCAAAAAGCTCAGCGCGAAGGCAGGCAAATCGCTTGACATTTCAGGTTAAAAACTCATTGTGCAGGTTAAAAAAGAGTTTCCAACTTAGGGTGCGCCCAAGATCCGGGAGCGTATACATACGCATTAGTCAGACATCGCTTTGACCGTGAAGGGTACATTGCATGCCGGACTGGATCCTAATGACCTAATTGTTAAAAAGGTGTAGACGCAACCATTTTGCGGGTACGCAGTTATGCGTAATTCTCACTTAAATTGGACAGATCAGACCTAGAAAATCCGATTGGGTCATATCAGTAAACATAGGTTTATTCCTATCAAGTAGTTTAAGGAATATCTGCGGTACTGCGAATGAGGAGGCTACGTTAGTTTTTAAGACGGGCGGTTTCAATATGATGCACTTATAAAATAAAATTTATTGAAATGTTAGGTCTCTAGTGATGTGACGATCAGCTATCACTGAGAGGTGTTGAGAGAATTCTTTGTGCCGTGTACTTATTATCCATGTCATAAAAATTGCAGCTAATGCTGACATATTGAGGTGGATATATGATTCAAAATCCAATTGGTATTGGAAAACTAAATCCAATCATTTTATTTGTCGCTGCGAGTTTCAGCAGCGTTTTTGTTTCACAAGCACTTGCTACCTGTCCTGTTGTGCTAAGCAGCAATAGCTCTTTCCCATTAGATGATATGGGAGAGGCTAATTGCAGCATCACTATTAATAGCGGCATCACATTATCTCCTGTTGGGTCGGTAGGTGTGACTGCAAGTGGTAACGGGGGGACGATAATTAACAATGGAACATTGAGCACATTCGGCGGCCAAGGCATATGGGTGAGATCAGGAGGCCTTGCAACGATCACTAATAATGGCGTAATTAATACAGATACAAGCCAGAGTCTATGGATTAACACAGGTGGATCTGCTGCCTTTTACAACACCGGCACCATTAGCACAACTGGACCGAGCACCGCAATTGATAACAGAGGGACATTATCAACTTTTAATAACAGCGGCCAAATATCTAATTCAGCAACCGGTGGATCCACTATCATCAATAGATTGACAATAAACAATTTTACAAATACAGGCACAATAACCTCAGGCTCAAGTAATTTAATTGCTATCGACAATCAGTCCGGCGCAACAATTTCTAATCTTACAAATAATGGATCCATTGCAGGAGGGGCTAGTTCCTGGGGAATTCAATCCTCTGGATCAATTTCCACGTTTAATAATGGGCAAGGTGGTAATGGTGCCGGATCCTCAACAACAGCTTTGACATACAAAGGCAATCTTCCAACAAATTACAGCACTATAGTTTCTTCGCCTACGCGTTACGGACAGTTAAACGTCTCAGCACCAGTAGGTGCGACTACATTTGGAATTTATGCTGGAGGCGTTTCTGGTGTAGCAGCTTCTAATTTGGCCGCCGGGACTTATTCTTCTGTATTGACAGGCCTAAGTCCGTCAAATATTGTGGGCAGTACGAGCGGTACTTATGGTTCATATAACTGGCTACTTAGCAATGTAAGCGGCACGCGATGGGATTTGGTTGTAACAGCAGGAAGTGGTGGCGGATCCTCTTCAACTGAAAGTACATCTTCATCCTCATCGTCCATACAAATCACAACTGTGCAACGTGGGCAAACGGTTTCTTCTAATAATTTAGGATCCAGCTTAACCCTTAATGGCGGAATGTTGTCTTTAAATCAAATTGGCAGTTGGGTCACTGCACCAATATCATTATCAGCCGGTGGTAGTGTTTCAGTTTTAGATGGAAATTCAACTTGCCTTTGCTCGAATATTACCGGTGGAGGAGGACTAAATATTGTTAATTCAGCCAATCTTAATGGTGTTGTCTCGACAATAAATTACTCTTGGGCGTTCTCTGGATTGGCTTCAACAGTCAGACTAAGTGGTGTAAATACATTTTCTGGGGGGTTATATATTGGGCCTGGTGTTGTTGTTATTTTTGATGGCTATGCGTCATTAGGTTCCGGCGCTGTTTACGTGAGCCCAGGTGCTGTCTTGATGGGATCAGGCAGTCTTTCCCGAGAAATATCTGTTGGTGGTATTTTTAAGCCAGGTAATTCGCCCGGATATGTATCAAGTCAATCCACGATTACCATGCAAAGTGGTAGTACTTATCGTGAAGATATAGCGGGTGTCACGCAGTCAAATGCTTTAAGTCCTATCGGTGCGACTGGGTACTACTCATTTACAAATATTTTGAATGGACAATTTGTTATTAACACTGGTGCAACGCTTGCACCTATGTTGACAAATCTATTTTCATCGGATGAATCAGGCTACGGCAGTGCACCATATGTACCCAGGCTGGGCGATCAATTCCGCATTCTGACGGCGACAGAAGGCGTCAGCGGTCGTTTCTCAAGCCTCGTACAACCTGATGGCCTAGATTCTGGCACGCAGTTCGTGTCCTTCTACAATATGAATAACAATAATAGCTTGGACTTGGCGGTTATTCCATCATCATACAAATCGACGATTTCATCTGCTTCAGGCAACAAGAACGCTCAGTCAGTGGGTTCAGTGCTCGATCAGATCACACTCGCCAACACATCAGGGACATCGACTTTCATCCAAGATCAGCTGCTATATAGTATTTCAAACCTGACATCTGGTTCTGACATCGCATCCTATGCACAGAGCTTGGCAGGCGAGGTCTATGCCGCAGCAGTCGCTGTGATTGCTCAAACGACGCAACGTGTTCAACAAGCTGTTTTGACACGGTTAGGTGACACTGCAGGTCTAGGTTTGCCTGACGTGATGACCAATCCTGCGGGCAACAGTGCGTTGATGAACACTACCAATACAGCATTAAATGGTGGTGTGGCTTCTTCCGCAGTCAGCACAAACCCGAGCATCAATCCTAATGCTGAGGCTCAAGCATTCTCAAACAAGAATGTCTGGGGAGAGTTGGCATACCAGAAAGGCAATCGTTCAAGTGACAGCTACTCGGGTGGATGGAATAGTAATCTGTACCAGCTTGTCTTTGGCTCGGATTGGTTCAAGTCAAATGGCATGACCATGGGCGGTGGCTTCGCACTTTCAAGCACCACATTAAATCCAACTTACGGTTCAGGCATGATTCAGCAAGGCTCGCTCTTTGCCTACGGCAAGATACCTGTCAAAGGATATGTCGTGGATGCTATGGCAAGCTTTGGGTTGAACTCAAGCAATTTGTCCCGCGGTGATATTACGAACTTAAGTGGCGGCTTTAGCAACAAGAACATTAAAGGTAATGATGCCCTGGTCAGCTTGGGATTAAGCCGTCTGATTGATCTGGATACAAACCTGCGTGTGACGCCCTTTGCGCGTGTGACCTGGCAGATGGTGACTCAATCTAGCGTCAATGAAGGTGACGTGGCATCTGCACTGAGCATCAATCGCTTCACAGGTAATGGCGTGCGTGGCGTGATTGGTGCTGCGGTAGGCTCCAAGACCAACAATCCGATGACCGAGAAATACACCTATCGTGCTTATCTTGGTGTGGGTGCAGATTCTTCAGGTCTGCTTAATCCAACGATGAATGCTTCGCTTGCGGGATTATCCACCAATATCACTACACCGAATGCGGATGCAGCATTTGTACAGGCGGGTTTGTACGGAACAGCGAAAATTGCGGATAACACCTTTGCATATGCAGGGATAGCAGGTGAGGCTAGAGGCGGACAGACGCTTGGCGTCGTAAGTGCAGGAGTTCGAATCCAGTTTTAGGATTAATTTAAATCGCTTAATATTTTTTTGCCATGTTATAGCCATCTTTAATAGTATCGATTTGAATCAAATTGAAATTACAGCGTAGTTTTTTCTAGAGCATCACATTTTGATTGAATGGTTCGCATAAGGTGTGCAAGTACTTTAAGTATGATGTTTGCAATTTGATCTATGCAGTGAAGAACCATGCCATTGCCTTTTACCATTAGTGAGTCATTAAATCGAGCAAGTAATTGATGGTCGTAGTTATCTAAATGTGGTGCAACATGCACGCCATCAAATTGATTTGCAACATAGTCGACGACATCTCGTACTGAAAATCGCTTGTCAGCAAGAAACATTGCTGTCTATTCAAGATATCCATCAAGGCTATACGGATGTTGATAAAAATTTGGTGGATAGAGCCGAAAGTCATCAACGATTTCAGAACGCTGACCTAAATCCATGTAGAGGTGTGCAAAATGTTTTTCTACATACTCAGAGTTTAGAGTTGGGTTTCCAAATTGACTGTCACTGCTGGTCATCAATCAGACTCATCTTTCAAGTGTCGTGTAACATGACAATTACGAATCAACCATCCCGTAACTAGACGCTGCCAGCTGTTTCCATGACAAGTATGCGAGCCTGTCCGATCGGGTGAGCTACGTGTTCAGTGACAACAGACGCATAAAAAATATCACCTGTATCCAGAACAGTGGATTGTTCCAGTCCATCGAGTCGATACCGCATTTCAACTCGATCATCCATTACAGCAAAAATTTCCTCTCCGTCATTGACGTGCCATTTGTATGGCTGGTCAGTCCAATGCAGACGTGTCGTGATGCCATTCATGTCGGCAATATCTAACGCCCCCAAGGACGATCTGCAGTGAATTCTTTGCTACGGATGATTTTCATTTTGTGGGTTTATTGTTGGTGCTAAAGTCATAATACCAAGACTAAACGAGCAAGGTGAATAATGCGTTGGATTGTATTTTTCGAGGATACGCCTGCAATGTTAGCTATCAGGAAGGAACGCGAACCCGACCACCTTGCGTATTTGCGAAAACATAGCGATGAGATCCTGTTGGCAGGTGGCTGTAGAGAGGAGCCAGGTCAAGCATATGTTGGTGGCTTGTGGGTTCTTGATGTGCCCAGTAGAGAGCGAGTGGTTGAACTGATTGAGTCAGATCCGTATTATTCGCCCGATCGTCGAGGCTACAAGATACGTACTTGGGGTAAAGCTTTTGATGACTTGGCTGTCACACTCTGATTATTTTAGCCGTCCCGTAACTAGAAGCTCAAGGTTTTGTCCGTTCAAAAGGACGTTTTCAACCTGTAAACTTTAACTAATAAGTTAGGTCAAATCTGTCGTCGGGTTAATGCCAGAAAGGCACCGATGCCAATCATCGTTACGCCTGATAACCGACTCATTAACTTAGCTCGTGCTGTGCGAGCTATATCTGACTTCATCAATCCATTGGCTGCAAATACTGCTGCGATATCGACTAGCGTATTGAGTGTGACGCATATACATCCAAGTAAAACAAACTGCGCAACAAGTGGCTCGTAAGGTGAAACGAATTGAGGCAGAAATGCCAGAAAAAACAAAGCTGTCTTTACATTCAGGGTTTCAACAACAATACCTTCGCAGAGTGCGCGACGGCAACCTTGAGGGGAGATTGAACTGATTGCGACGTGCTTATCTTTGCTTCGCAGTATGCGGATACCTAGGTAAACAAGATATGCTGCGCCAATGTATTTCAGCAGGTTAAATGCCATGGCAGATTCCGCGATGATTAGCGACAAGCCAAGTGCTGAAGCTAGAACGTGAACTAGTCCACCCAAGCTAGTTCCTATGCATGACGCCAAACCTTCAGAGCGGCCGCCAGAGACCGTCCTGGCCACGACATACGCTAGGCCGGGTCCCGGAGTAACAGCTAGGAGAGTCGCGGCGATCATGAAGGGAATTAAGGACATAACGTGATCAAGTATAGGAAAACTCTAAAGTCATTTTTGACATGAATTCAATACTAAGGGTGTACACGGATCTTGGCAATCATCTGTCAGTAACATCTAGTTACTTCACTTATCTAGTTACATCACTTCAAAATAAAAAAATCCGCTGTGCGAACGCTGAATAATTGATGCTTTGCTCAAGCAATCAATATCCAAAACTCTCCTATTCGACACACGTATAACTGATTGTTAATTAAGGCGTTTTGCGTGTGCCAGATCGACAGAGTTCTCTGAAGTAATTCGAGAAGGAGAGGCAGAACATAAGATATAACTGCGAACGTACCCTTGGTAGCAAGTACCGGTTGGCACACGCAGATTGCCGGAAGCCCCGCGAACACTGGGGATAGCACAAAAGAAGAAGCCCAACCGAGAACGGTTGGGCTTCTGTATTTGGTGGTGTAGTGTAGCGCCACCTGGGACTCCCATCCCGTACTCATGCGAGTTCAGTCGTTCAGCATGCGGTTCATGAGAGGTTCGTGGGCATTGGTAGTTACTGCTCGGTCCTACTCATATTCCTCGTTTTTCCACTATCAACCTGCATACAGCATGTCTATCAATAAGCTTATACCGAAACGAAAATGTCAAAAGCCATATGTTGTCTTATTACCTAATAGAGTTGATAAATCAAACTCAATAAAAGCCATACCAACGATTGATGCAATCAATCCCGACGACGACAAATAGATCAGTACCGTAATCAACTTGTTTACCACGTTCAATTCTCCCGTTTACCTAACGCTGTTACAAAGAATCTCTGCCAATACCGATTTCAAATAAAAAATTGATGAAATATTTTTAAAGTACAAAACTAGTTTGATAAGCTCGCCAAAGCTGCAACGTTTTTACGTTGATACACAAATGTACAGATAGATCGGGTTGACTGAGCACCAGTTTTCGTAGAGTAAACCCATGAAATCTTCTTGAGAGTCGTCTCTCAAGCTCAAGTTAATCGGAGAAATTTAAGAGTGTCAGCGTATCTTCTTTGTGTGCAATCACAAGTAATTATGGGAGCCCGATACGCGATAAGAAATTTGAGAAACGTTGAGAAACACTCTCCCTAAACAAATCAGCTAATTGGCAAACGTAATTTTCTTCTTTGTGTAATTTAAGATATTCAACATTGCAGGAAAAATAATGCTTGAAATCAATTACAGACGGAACAACAGGAATTGCTTGAGGAAACTCAAGATAGTGGTAACGCGGAGTTTCATTATTTTGCAAGTTATTACTTGCGCTAGACTTCTTCTTGATTGAGGACATTTTCAAACCCAAATCTATTAGATGCTCTCCTTGGTAAACCTGCTCGAGGTTATATAGTGGAGCCAGGAGGACAGACAGTAAGTACTTGTCTTGAGTAGGTTTGTTTTCTTCAGTGCTACGAAATGTGTGATCTTGCTCCAGATCACAGTCTTGCGTCAAAACTATTGTAAGCGGGAAGACTATCTTTGAAAATTCGATAATGCCGTCTTTAACAATGACGTACTCAATATGCTCGACATCTCGAAGAATATCGCCTTGAGCCAATCTAGACAACGGTACATTAATGACATTAACCATTTTTTATATTCGCTTTAACTACGACACGATATGGCTTTGACTTTCCATAGCGGTCAATATCAGCTTCTGCGATCGGAGATTTAAGAAACTCCTTCATCTCCGAAACTTTGTTTGGGACATGCTTATCGGTTACATCATGCCCCACATACATGGGATCAAAAATATTAGTTAGCTTTTCTTGCATGTTTGCGCTGTTTCATGATTTTTCGAGTTTGCTCGCCGATACTTGATTCAAAAAAATCTTGGACAATTGCATGAGCTTCGTCAATTACTCTTGGTAAGTCGTCAAGTTCGCAAGCAGACGTAGAAAAAGCATCTAGATCCAATACAAACTGCCGCCGCCGGACAATTGCCGGGTAATCAGGATTGGCCATACCAAATTGACATTTCAACAACATTTCCTCGAAGTTGTACTCTAGAACATGAAATGCCCTTGAAAGGTTCTTCTGTCTGCTATTAAAGTTCATCATGCCCAACAATGAGTCCTCGATGTAACCATCCCAATCAAGAGGGTCTCCATCGGGCAGATCAATGATATTTATGTAGCGCAGCCCCATTCGACTGGCAATCAAATCAGGATCTATCTTTTGAAGAACATTTAAGACAGAGAAAAAATCATCTGCCATTTCCTCATATGTCCTGTAACTTCTGGTTGTGAAAACCATATGTTGCTGCGCAATGACAAGTGTTTTTTCACGATCTTTTCCATTGAATATCCACTGTGTTTCTTCCCGGCTACTTGCTGAAACACCCGTCGCAGAAAACTGTAGTTCTTGGGCCTGAACTTGCTGAGATTCAGAAACAGGAAAGAGCGATAGCGCAGCTTTCGATAATTTTGCGGGGATGGTTTTTGCTAAAGCAGAAACAGGAGCCGGGAAGTCAATCCGAAGAATTACTTCCTTAAGAAAGACCTTGTTGTAGCAAACCTTGTCGTATTTTTTCTTCGCAGTCACTACGCATCTCCCATCACAAATTTTATCTTGCATTAGTTTGTATAGCAGCAATATAAATTTTTATTTCAAAATCTAGTATTCCTCAACTTATAAGCAAGAGTACTAAAACTCGTGGGAATAAACAATAAATTCCAAATCTTTATCGACTTTATCATATAGGGCTCGGTCAGCAATGGTGGAGACTTTTGCTTGCCAATAGGCGAGGGTAGATCCAGTTTTTACCGCGGCGTCATAAACAGCCTTAATTAGCGACTAATAGCTTTGATTTTGAACTTTTTGGAATGCTTTGACATAAAAACAGTCCTTTAAAAGGATGAATTTATGTCCAACTTATGGGGGGCTCCCCAATTTATGGGATTGACATTTAGTATCCTTGTATACGAGACTAATTGGAAGATTAGCTCGAACTTCGGCTACTGCAATTGACACGATAAAAGGTCGGAGCTGATGGTGCCCCAATGTCAAAGTTATGTTTCCTGGATTCACTAAAAAGTCTCTGACGGCCATTCACTATTCCGTAAATTTTTTTCGCACGGATCATTAGAGATAGAGCTATACAACCCCGAGGGGGTCGATCTTCAAAAACCGCATGATCGTGATGAAATTTACGTCTTGGCATCGGGTTCGTCCCATTTCACGATGGGTGCTGAAGAATATGATGTGATTGCTGGCGATGTTTTGTTCGTGGCTGCTGGTGTTGAACATCGTTTTAGTAATTTCTCCGAGGACTTTGTCACTTGGGTATTTTTTTATGGGCCGCAGGGTGGTGAATGCCCGTAATCTGACTGCATAACTAAATTAGACATCTGTATATGCCTTTCGCAAGGATTGAAGTTTTAAGAACCTCAGATAGTTTTCAAGCTAAAGGAGAGTAAGCATGCCAATCAAACCTGGTCCAAAACCAATTGCAAAATCAACTGGTAAACCGGATAAACGTCAACGTGACAACAAAGAAACTCCAAAGAATACGCCAGAGCTCAAGTCTCATAAACATAAAAAAGGCGATTGAATGGGGTGGTACGCACTTCAACGAAGTGCTCCTTAAAAACTCATTTAACTCTTTGCTGTATTGGTGTTGCTTAATTCGGTTTCCAGCCAGCTAATTTTTGTTGAATGATAATCAAGCGATGAGTTTCCATACAAATTTTGTATGGAGAAATCTCATGAGCCTGAAAAACTGCGCATGCTGCGGTGAGCTCTTTGTCACACGCCCCCAAGTTCCCAATCACGCATTCTGCTCTAAGCATGCCTGCCAACGTGAGCGTCGACAGCAATGGCAGCGCAAAAAGCTGCAAGATGATCTGCACTATCGGGAGAACCTCCAGGATGCACAACGTGCCTGGCGCACCCGAAACCCAGATTACTCACGCAATTATCGTGCCGCCAATCCTCAATACACTCAAAAGAACCGGGAGCAACAAAGAATACGTTGTTGCCATGAACGCGAACAGAATGTTGCAAAGATCGACATGTCTACAGCGTCATTCGTGCTACATGGAATTCCAGCAGGTGTTTATCGCATTCGACATGTTCAGGATAGCGTTCATTGCAAAACAGACGCGTGGATTATTGAGATCACTCCAGTCTGCGCTACCTGTCCTTGCAAAATAGACGCTTGCAAAGATAGTACGTGATGGTCAGTTTGTATATCTGACATTATCGTTACCTCAAAGTGAGCTCCCGAATATCTGCGTGGCAAGCACGGCAACGGTACCTAGACGCTGGCAATAACCAGCACGACAGTTACAGATGAAGTGAACCGCAGGTTCGGGAGCAGCAATTTCTCACATTGGGCGATCGGGTCATATGCACTCAGAAGAATCAAAAAGTGAAGCTCCAACTCAACCGACTCTTTTCAGAGCCGCCGAATACGTCCGGATGTCTACTGAGCATCAGCAGTACTCGACAGAAAACCAAGCTGACAAAATCCGCGAATATGCTGCACAGCGTGGAGTTGAGATTGTTCGGACGTATGCGGATGAAGGAAAAAGCGGACTGAATATCGGTGGGCGACTGGCATTGCAACAACTTATCAAGGATGTTGAAGCAGGTACTGCTGATTTTCAGATGATCCTGGTGTACGACGTTAGTCGGTGGGGCAGGTTTCAGGACGCGGACGAAAGCGCCTATTACGAGTACATCTGTCGCCGCGCTGGTATCCATGTCACCTATGTTGCCGAGCAGTTCGAGAATGACGGCTCGCCAGTCTCTACCATCGTTAAAGGTGTCAAGCGGGCAATGGCCGGTGAGTACAGCAGGGAGCTATCGACCAAAGTATTTGCAGGGCAATGTCGCCTGATCGAAATGGGCTTCCGCCAAGGTGGCCCTGCAGGTTTCGGATTGCGTAGAGTGCTAATTGACCAAACTGGCTCAATCAAGAGTGAACTGACTCGTGGTGAACACAAGAGCCTGGAAACGGATCGAGTCATCCTAATGCCTGGCCCAGACTCAGAAGTGCAGAGCGTAAATCAAATCTACAAGTGGTTTATCGAAGAGGGTATATCGGAGTCAGAAATCGCGGCTCGTCTCAATGGCAGTGGTGTGCGAACCGATCTGAATCGGGACTGGACGCGGGCGACTGTGCGCGAGGTACTGATCAACGAAAAGTATATCGGCAATAACGTATACAACAGAATTTCCTTCAAGCTCAAAAAACACCGGATCATTAACCAACCTGACATGTGGATTAAGAAGGAGGGGGCATTCGAGGCCATCGTATCACCAGAAATTTTCTACATGGCACAAGGCATCCTTCGTGCCCGCGCACACAGATTCAGTAGCGAGGAGTTGATCGAAAAGCTCCGTCGTTTGTACCACCACCGTGGATTTCTATCTGGTCTGATTATCGATGAGGCGGATGATATGCCGTCGGCTGCGGCCTATATCCATCGATTTGGTAGTCTGATACGAGCGTACGAAGCTGTTGGTTTCACGCCAGATCGAGACTATCAGTTTCTGGAAGTCAATAAGTTTTTACGCAAGATGCACCCTGAAATTATCAGTCAGACGGAGCAGGCGATAGCCCAAATCGGTGGTCACGTCGAGCGTGATCCAGCCACTGATCTGTTGACCGTGAACCGAGAATTCAGTGTTTCGTTGGTTCTGGCACGCTGCCAGACCAAGGAGAGTGGGCGGCATCGCTGGAAGGTTCGCTTTGACACGAGCCTCGCCCCCGATATCACGGTGGCTGTGCGACTCGATCAATTCAATCAATCGCCGCTTGATTATTACCTGCTGCCACGCTTGGATTTTGGCTTGCCACGCATCAGTCTGGCCGAGCACAACGGCATTGAGTTCGAAAGCTATCGTTTTGAGAGCTTGGATTACCTATATGGTATGGCGCAACGCACACAAGTGAGGAGGGCAGCATGATTAAAGAACACCCGTCCTGCGATTTGCAGATGATTCCGATCGATAAGATCGATGTCCTTAATCCTCGCGAGCGCAACGGCCGGATCTTTGACGATATCGTGGGCAATATTAAGGAGATTGGCCTAAAGAAGCCGATCACAGTGACGCCACGTAAAGATCTGGATGGCAAGGAAAAGTTCTTATTAATCTGCGGTGAAGGCAGGCTCAAAGCTTTTAAGTCACTCGGCGAAACCACGATCCCTGCGATGGTTGTCAACGTCAGTGACGAGGACGCGTTCATCATGAGCCTCGCTGAAAACATTGCTCGGCGCCAGGGACGTACGTTGGAATTGCTGGCTGGTATCGAACATTTACGCGACCAGGGCTATGACAAAAAAGCAATTTCTGAGAAGACAGGCCTTGGTCAGGATTATATTCACGGTATTTTGCAATTGCTCAAAAATGGTGAGGAGCGATTACTTATTGCAGTTGAAAATGGGCGTATTCCACTTAACGCGGCTCTGGCTATCGCAGGTGCCGGTAGCCAGCATAAGGACGTGCAGGAGGCCCTACAAGAGGCCTATGAAAGTGGTCAACTGCGAGGCAACCACCTGATCGCGGCCCGAAAGGTTATTGAAAAGCGTCGGAATCTCGGGAGAGGCGTTGCAAGATCGACGTCACGCAAGGTGGTAGACGTAACGTCTTCGAGTCTGATCAGGACCTATCAACAGGAGGTCGAGCGCCAGAAACTGATGGTTAAAAAGGCGGAAATCACCCATCAGCGCTTGCTGTTCATGGCGCAAGCCATGCGGCAACTGATGGCGGATGAAAATTTTACAAATCTGCTCCGCGCAGAGGGGCTCGACTCCTTGCCTAAATTCATTGCTGAGCGGGTCTGGCCCGCAGGTCACCCGACATGACACAGAAACATTTGGGGTTCATCCCTGAGCCGCTGACCGTGGCATTTGACAATCTGTTGCCCTCTCGCAAGGCGCCAGAGGGACTGATGAAGTCGCGCAAGTTCAAGCAGATTTTGTCATCTATCGATGCGGTTGGTCTGATCGAACCTTTGACGATTGCTAAAGCTGATCGTGCCTCTGGCAAACACCTGCTGCTTGATGGTCATATCCGGATGTTTGCCCTTCAGGAACTGGGATTTAAAGATGCTCCATGCCTGATCGCGAAGGACGATGAGAGCTACACCTATAACAACCGCATCAATCGTCTTTCAACCATTCAAGAGCATTTCATGATTCGGCGAGCGGTTGATCGTGGTGTGACACCGGCGCGCCTGGCGAAATCACTGGAATTGGACCTCGATCTCATCACCAAGAAGATCAACCTGCTGGACGGAATCTGTTCGGAGGCAGTTGGCTTGCTCAAAGACAAACAGTTTTCGGCTAATTTGAGTCCGGTGCTTAGAAAACTGAAACCATACCGCCAGGTCGAATGCGTTGAACTGATGGTGGCCACGAACAACATCACTGTGGCCTATGCCCAAGCGCTGCTTGCGGCCACGCCTAGCAATATGCTGGTTAATGAGCGCGGGCAGAAAAAAATTAAAGGTGTTACCTCAGAACAGATGGCCAAGATGGAGCGCGAGATGGCAAATCTTGAAGGTCAGTTCAAATTGGTCGAGCAGAGCTACGGGCAAGATGTCCTGAATCTGGTGCTTGCTAAAGGTTACTTGACGAAACTGCTCGACAATGACGCAGTGATCCGCTTTCTCTCACAAAACAACCCAGACATCTTACGAGAGTTTTCGGGCATCGTGCGAGCAGCGGCGTTGGACAAACAGTGAATGCAAAGCAGCCCTGCGTCAACCGAAAAATCATTCGAATCCTTGAGCACGGGTGCGCCACTGGATTCAGTGAGCCACAGGAACGCACCTCAACCAGATCGTTCGTGTTTGTATGGCTTGGTTGGCGAGGTCGCTTGTGCAGGTAGCGAAGGAACTGAAACAAGCCCATACGCCATAGCGGCCAATTTTATGACCTACCTTTCCTGTGCGATTGGTCGTGGGGCTTATCTGTCCGTAGGAAATACTGCACACCACGCTCGACTTTTCTGCCTTCATATTGGACGATCTGGTCGTGGACGAAAGGGTGATGCTTTACAGTTGATTTTGCGTCTTGATCAGGCTCTACGAGAGGTAGGCGAGTGCTTTGCACCGCAGATTCACCGTGGTGGGCTATCCAGTCGCGAGGGACTCGTAGCCTTGATGCACGACGGATATTGGCAAGGCAAGCAAGAAATTGCGGCCATAGATGACAAACGACTATGGGTGGTTGAGTCAGAATTCGCCAACGTGCTGCACCAAGGTCGACGCGACGGCAATACGCTTTCTTCGGCGTTGAGGGACTGTTGGGATGGCGTTTGCCTTAAACCCGCGACCAAGTCGAACAGGCTGTATGCGAGCAATCCCCATGTGTGCCTGAGTGGCGCTATTTCACCAGGTGAATTGACCGGGCTGATGACAGCGCGCGAGCTAACGAATGGCTTCGCTAACCGATTTCTGATGATTTGGGCTGAGCGCACACAGGTCGTTCCCTTCCCAAAGGCTACTCCGCAAGTGATGGTGGATAGTCTCGCACGTCGGATTCTGAATATTCTGGAGTTTTGTGAGGCTGACCACCATGAGCAGCGAGACAGCCTGCGTATGGAAATGTCTGCGCAAGCGCAATGGCACTACGCCCAGCTCTACCGGGGCGAACTGAACGATGATCTTGGAAGTGAGCTAGTCAGCTCTATGGTGGAGCGCCGGGCTCCTATGCTGTTGCGTCTGGCCATGCTCTTTGCCTTGACTGACTTGCAAACCCGGATAGAGGTTCCGCACATTGAGGCGGCGATGTCCTGGATGCGGTACGCCACGGCATCTGTCACTTACGTTTTCGTCAGCGCGGAGGAAGAAGCCAAGCTGGCGAAGGTCATTGAGTTTGCGACTCGTGTGCTGGAGTTCTTGCGCGAGCGCGGGCACGCGACGCGTAGTGAAATCAGTGCCGAATGCTTTCGGGGACGAGTGACCAAGGTGCAGCTCGATGTCAGTCTGGATTATTTGCTGACAGCTACGCCTGCGCGAATCTGCGTGCAATTGGTCAAGCGCTCAGAAGAAGCGGCCGGCTCTCCGACCAGAATCTACCGCTTGGCATAGCTAGAAGTGCCCTGGGCGGGGGCTGATTTCGCAGATTTCGCAGCTGTCAGACTCGGCTGTAACCATTGCCATACAACACATTTCGCACATTTCGCTGATTTCGCATAGGTATCCATGTCAAGCAGAGATCACAGTCGATGTCTCACCTGGTGAGCCATAAGCCAATCATAATTCTTCCAGGCTGAGGCGGTTGTTGTGCGCGATTGATCAGTTTGCACCAACCTCTTGAAACCTACTAAAAATGAATTTCACATTGGTAGAACGCACTGGCTAGGAAGCCGTTAACTACAACGTGAGCTTTCGGTTTTAACCTACAAGATTTGAAATTATGCTGATTATGCACAAGACATAGACTCAATTAAGTCATCGTCGTTAATTTCATAATTTCTGACTAGATCCCGTAGATGAGGGGTTGACATTCAATGAAAAATTTAGTCAATCGGTCATATTTCAGAAGACATTTAAATCGTCTCACACGACCAATCTACCAAATTGCTCTGTAACCCCACGTTTCGAATGAAAACCTATTTTGAGCGGGTAGAATTAGTTACACAAAAAAATCTTTTTTACTAATTGTTTCATTGAGATGTGGCTGGCAGCACAAAGTATAGAAATAGCAGATGCAAAGCTTGTCGATACGAGGTTAAGTTGAGGACTCAAGAGCGTTAATTTGAAACTAAAACAGCCCTGTTAATTAGTTTATACACGCGATAGTCTTTTTTTTACATTCGTTTAAAAATTGATCATCAAAAATTTAAAGCCAAAGGCTTATGAACATACTTCAATACGAATCAAAAATCTGGGCTACTGCTGATTTACTACGTGGCTGTGGCATCAAAGAGTCCGAATGGCCGTCCTTCATGATGCCGTTCTTTGCATTAGCCATGATCGAAAGTCGCTTGGTGAGAATGTTTGACGACCTCAAAGCCGAGATTGGGGTAAATGCCTTTACCAAGATTCATAAAGAAGATCTTTACGATCTTATCAAAGACAAAGGCCAAGGCTACAACATTTTCATTTTTGAAAAGACTCAGACGCTGACCGATATTTGCAAGAACGATAAATCATTTGAAATCGACTTCGACACCTACCTGAAAGGCTTTGATGGCGAAACAAAAGACCTGCTGGGCGTCGATGCCTCTGAGGGAGAAAAATTCCTCGACATCAAAGGTGTAATCACCAAGCTCAAAGCAAAGAAGGTGCTGTTTAGTTACACCAAGCTCTGGGCAGAGATTGATCTCAAGCCCTTCAATAACTCAGAAATCACTACGCTGGAAGAGCACATCAAGCGCAAGTGGGCGGACATTTCTGCCGAGACCGCCGGAGAGCAATACACCCCGGACGACGTTATCGCTCTGATTGCTGAAATCATCGCCTCCAAAATTGAAGAGTCAGACACGCTACTAAAGATCTACGACTGCACCTGCGGCGGCGGCAATATGTTGTTTGGGGTCGAAGACCGCATCAACCAGAAATTCAAGCGCCTCACCCAAACCTATGGCCAAGACTGGAACGATGCGCTTTATGCTTTGGCGAAAATTGAAAGCCGTTTCCGTCCTGATTCCAAGATCGAGCACGGCAACACTCTGGTAGAAGACAAATTCGACAACGAAGAATTCGACGTCGTTATCGCCAATCCGCCCTACGGCGTGAGCTGGAAGGGCTATGAAAAAGACATTACCAACGACAAGACCGAGCGTTTCAAGTACTTGCCATCCATTTCAGATGGACAACTGCTTTTCATGCAGCACCTCATCTCCAAGTTAGATGCCGATGGGATGGGCGTGGTGGTTCATAACGGCTCGACACTGTTCAGTGGTGATGCCGGCTCAGCTGAGAGCAATATCCGTAAATGGATGCTCGACAGCGATATCGTCGAAGCGGTGATTCAGCTACCTACGGATGAATTTTTCAATACCGGCATTTACACCTATCTGTGGGTGATCAATAAAAATAAGCAGCCGCATCACGAAAACAAGGTGATGCTGATTAACGCCAGCGAAAAATTCAAGCCCCTGCAGAAGAGCAAGGGATCTAAGAAAAATGAAGTGGATGAAGTCAGCCGCCTGGAAATCGTGGCCACTCTCTCCGCCTACCAAGAGAATGATTATGCCCGCGTGTTTGACAGAGAGTTTTTCTACTTCAACAAACAAGCCATCATGCTCACCAATGTCGATGAGCAAGGCAGAACCTTTGAAACGCACTTGCCGTTGAAGGAGGATAAGTTCGGCGAAATGAAACGTGTAAGCTCGATTGAGCTGACGCCCAACAAGATCGCGCAGGGCGAACTTGAGCTGACTGAATTCAGCATCACGAAGTACGATGCGACCCAGTATGCCTCATTGGAGAGTTATTGCGCCGACGCCATCAAACCCAAAGTCGCCCAGCTTGACTACAAAGAGCAGCCTTTGCTCATCACCACTGCCGATGCTAACTTTTTTTACGACCCAGAGAAAGAAACCCTGATCAAAGAAGCTGGCGGCATCACAGAAGAGCTAGGCTGCGGCAAGATCATCGTTTCGGCCAACTACAAGAAGGCCACCAAGAAATTGTCAGAGCGCATTGAGATTTGCGTAGAACTGACTGCGGATTATCAAAAAGACTACGAAATTGTTTCGTATCATAAAGATGTAGCGGTAAACCAAACTGCCATTGAAGCCTTTATGGCGCGCTACATCAGTAAGCCATTCGAGTATCTGGAGAACGTCGTCGGTGTTGAACTGAACTTCAACAAGATTTTTTATCAGCCGGAAAAGTTGCGTGATGTAAGTGTAATTTTAGGTGAGCTCGCAAATATCGACGGTCAGTTGAAACTTCTCGAGCAGGAGATATTGCTGTGAATCTCCGTTCTCATCCGTATGAATCGTACAGAGTTAGTAATGGTGAATGGATCGATCAAACCCCTTCCGAATGGGAAGAGAAAAGAGTAAAAGACCTTTTTAAGCTTGTCACAGATAAGGCCCCTGTCGATAATGACCAGGAACTTTTGTCACTTTATGCGAGCATAGGCGTAAGGCCGCGTAAAGATTTGGAAGCGAGGGGCAACAAAGCCAGTTCCACCGATGGGTACTGGATTGTAAAAAAGGGGGATATTGTCGTCAATAAACTGTTGGCTTGGATGGGATCTGTTGGCTTATCGGAATATGACGGAGTTACTAGCCCTGCTTACGATGTTTTGCGAAAAACGTCGATGCGCGTTGATGAGCGATATTTTTCATATTTGTTTAGAACCGAGATCGCTAAACAAATATTCAAGCGAAATTCGCGCGGCATCATGGATATGCGACTGCGGTTGTATTTTGACAAGCTCGGTGCAATCACTGTTCCCGTCCCGCCATTTTCAACGCAGCAGGCAATCGCAACTTATATTGATACCAAAACCGCGCAAATTGATCGGCACATAGAGTTACTCAACGAGAAGTTAAAGAAATACAGCGAACTCAAACAATCGTTAATTGTCCAGACAGTTACTCGAGGTTTGGATAAATCCGTAGGAATGAAGGATAGTGGAGTGGAATGGATTGGGAAGACACCTACTCATTGGAATGTGCGACGACTAAAAGAAGTGGTAGATGTTCATATGGGGCAATCGCCTTCTTCGTCGGACTATACCGAAGAAGGACTAGGTTTCCCATTTCTTCAAGGCAATGCTGATTTTGGAAATTACTCCCCGACCCCAAGAGTATGGTGCTCTGAAGTAAAGAAAGTATGCCTAAAAAACGATGTCTTACTTTCTGTTCGCGCTCCAGTAGGAGCAGTTAATGTTGCATCTGCCTCATATGGAATCGGGCGAGGCTTGTGCGCAATAAGATCGAAATCAAATTACCAGTATTGGTACTACTTTTTATCGTCTATGTCTTCTTATTTAAATAGCATCGCCACTGGATCGACTTACGTCGCGGTTTCGATCGAAGATGTTAGAAATTCTATGGCCTGCGTCCCACCCGCCCATGAACAAGCCAAAATTACATCTTATCTAAATGAAAGAACAGAGAGGATCGATCGAATAGTCACCGCCATCAATTACCAGCTTAAAAAACTTAAAGATCTCCGCAAAGCGCTGATCAACGATGTTGTGACCGGCAAAATTAAAGTTGTGGGTATAGGGAATGACGAATGAACGAACTTCATCTGCAGGATAAATTCCTGATTCCGTTCTATCGGGAGGGCTTGGGCTATAAGGAAGTCAAAGCCAATACTGTGACCCAAGCGCTCATTATTGAAGAAGACTTACAGGCGTTTATTGCAGAGAGTTCGCTCAACCAAAAGCCCTACGAGATTTTGCTCAAGAAATATAAGGGCGACAAAAAGGCTTTGCTGCAAGAGCTAATGACTTTGATTGCTGAACGCATTGCCAGCAGTCGGAATATGGCCTTGTTCATCAACGCCAATAAGTCGATTACCTTACAAGGTATCAAGCTCCATCTGTTTTACACCAGTGACAGCGTGATTCATGGCAATGCCTTATTTGATGAAAATATTTTCTCGGTCGTGCAAGAGCTGCCGTACAAGTTCATCTATCAAGGTTCACAGATATTTTCGTTTCGGCCAGATCTCGTGATGTTTGTTAATGGTATTTATCTCGGCTACAGCGAACTGAAAAGCAACTACACAAGTCAGAGCGCTAGCAAAAACGGGCGTGGCAAAGTTCTGAAGGATTATTTTGAAGCAGTGAAAGTTTATCACCAGCACATCGATAGTAATCTAATGCTGAGCGAGAAGGAAAAGCAGGGTGTCCGCAAGGATTTTCTCAAAATTTTCGAAAGCGCGATTCACATCACTACCACCGACATTGGTGAAACCTATGTTATCCGCACTATTGCCGATTACTTTGATGAGATATTGGCTACCTGTCGCGAAGGCAAATTCGATCGCGAAGAAATAGAGAAAAAAGCTCAAAGCGTATTTAAGCTTTACCCCTTGCTTAACCCCGATGCGGAAAAGAAGGACAAAATAAAAGAGCTATTCGCGGCTTTATACGGCAAGCTAATGATGGAAAAAGAAATCCTTTATTACAATTTCATTGAGCGTGACGTCTATGTTAATAAAGGGATAAAGGAAGTTAAAGATCAAACTGGCCATTTGATTTCTCCGCGCCCGAAGCAGAAGTTCGGCACCGACAAGATCATGGCCAAGATCGACGAATTTTTGGCTCACGAGCAAGAGCCTGATTATTTTGAGAAGTTGCTCGAAAAGCAATTGGTGGGCGTTTCCGAAGCCAAGAAAAAAGAACTGCTGGAAAAGCGTAAAGCCTACTCCAACAACAAGAATGTGTATTCGTTGCTGATGCAATACGCCGCCGGGTTTGGCAAGTCCAACATCATCGGCTGGTCAGCCCTGCAGTTGAAGGACCTGCGCCGCCCCGATAGCTACGGCAAATCGCAGTATGTGTACGACAAAATCATGATTGTGGTGGACCGCCTGCAACTGCGCAGCCAGATTGATTCGCTCATGCTGAACATGAACATCGACAAGCGCATGGTGATCGAGGCAACCAACAAGAAGACCTTTCAAGATGCTCTGGCGTCCGACACCCGATTGGTGATCGTCAATTTGCAGAAATTTGGCTCAGTACGCGAAATGCTCGACGCGGATGTTCTGAAAAAACTGTCAGGCATGCGCATTGTTTTCCTGATTGACGAGATCCACCGATCCAACAGTGGCGACCAGCATGAAGAGATGGTGAGCATTTTTGACGAACTGCAAAGTCCGTTCGACGGCGCAGCCTACGCCGGTCAAGCTATCAAGAAGAATCTGATCATCGGCTTTACCGCAACGCCAGACGACCACACCCTGGCCCGCTTTGGCGAGTTCAGTGGCTATGCCGAAAGCGAGAAACTCTGGCGGCCCTTCGATAGCTACACCATGAAAGAAGCGATTGAGGATGGCTTCATCCTGAACCCGCTGAAAAACATTGTGCCCGTCGCGTCCAAGATGCTTTTTGATTTGCCCGCGAATCCGCTCGAAGGTTTTACCGAGAAGGAATACAAGGACGCGCAGAAAAAGCAGGTCTATGAGAACCGTGATCGAATCGATGCTATTGCCAAGTACGTGGCCGACCTGTTAGTTAAGGACGTGTACCGTCAAATACGCGGCACAGGCAAGGCGATGCTGGCAGTGCATTCAATCAAGGCGGCGATTGCCTACCAAGGTGCGGTGACGAAACACTTCAACGCCTTGGTGAAAGAACCTAAGTATGAAAAGTACGCGGATGCACCGATACATGTGGTGTATTCCAGCAATCAGGATGAGCAAAGTGCTACCGGTCTGAATGGCGGTTTGACGGAAGAAAAGGTGCTGGAGAGTTTTGCGCTCTGTAAAAATGGTTTGATGATCGTTGTAGCCAAGCTGCAAACCGGCTTTGACGAGAAGAAATTGCACACCTTATTCCTGGACAAAGAAATCAAGGGAATCAGCGCCATTCAAACCATTTCACGCGTGAATCGCACGACGAAATACAAGAACGACTGCAAGATTGTTGATTTTTCCTATAACAACGTGAATGTTCAAAATATCAAGGATGCCTTCGAGCACTTCTCAGATGTGGTGGTAAGTGACTTTGATCCGTTTGGGGACAAAAAAGTACTAGACGTATTGCTGACTGAATTGAGGAAGTCGGATACTTACGAAAAATTCTTTGCCATATTCATAGGTATATACAAGGATGCCGTCAAGCGCGACGAACCAGAGAGCTATTTAGACTTTGAAAGTAGCCTGAAGAAATACATCGACGCCAACCCACAGCGAACCGCCGATAATAAAGCCAAGGCTTCGCAGTATTTCACCATTCTCAATCGCATTGAATACGTGATTGAGTTGGATGCTAAGTACAGCGAACCGAGCTTTTTATTTTTCTGGCGAAAGTTCAATACGCTCTACAACATGCTGCATCGAAGCGAGGACATCAAAGACCCGATTGAAGTGTATTTTGACAACCAGATTGGCATGGTAGAAGTGGTCGCTGCAGAATCAAAAAAGAAGAAGAGAAAGCCAACAGAAGTTGCTGAGGGAACGCCTCCCGGTCCCGGCGGTCAGTTTGATATTTTGGCCATCATTGCAGCCCGTAACGAGCAGGAAGCAAAGACGGGAACACTAATCAAAGACTTTGAATCCAAGATCGTTGATTTCTTCCGCTATGTGCGCGAGTCAAGTGAAGGTGAACGGCTGATCGTTAAGATCAAATCGCACATTTCAGAGAACGAAATCTACGACGATTTTGCGAAGATTTATCGCCGCTACAAAGCGCTGCATCGGCAGACGGTTGGCGACTATTTTTTCAAGGAAACCGAGGATCTGGTTGATAAGCTGTGTGATGACTTTGAGGTCACCGTCCGGGATGCACCGTGAGCAATAGGGCGTCGGTCATCAATTGGGCACACCTATGATCTCAAAAATCAAACAGCCCGCATTTGCGATAGTCTCGGTCATCCATAGGATGGCCATGACGATGCGGGAGTTACTTCTGCCCGGCAGGATTCGACTGGTATGAGTGACAACCCTACGCAATCTCCGGTACGTGTGAGCGTCAGGAGTTTTTCAGAATTATTCGGGAAATCGAAGCATCCGTTTGCGGTGGATACATATCAGCGGGGGTTTGTCTGGAATGATGAAAAGATTCGGCAACTTGCCGATGACTTGGCCGACTACCAGAAAGCGCCCGATCCGAAGCCACCGTACTATATGGGTACGGTACTTGTACATTTTCATGCTCAAAAGAAAAAACGTTTCATCATAGATGGCCAGCAGCGGCTGACGGCTTTGTGTGTGCTGTATCAGAAGTTGACGGGCCGCTTGCCTGAGAAATGTGCACTGACATACTCACCACAGTCGGCTCGCCGCATTCGTTGCGCTGCTGGGATTTTTCGGGAGCACTTAAACCTCCCCAACGCTGACATCTTCCAGCAGATCGTCTTCACGGTGATTAGCGTGAATCGAGTGGATCTTGCCTTTACTTTTTTTGACACTCAAAACAACCGGGGGGTGCCGCTTCATGCCACAGACTTGCTCAAAGCTTACCACTTGAGGGCGGTCGATGGCGCAACAACAGAACGGAAGGAGGCACTGCAAACATTATGTGCACGACGCTGGGAAGGTATCCAGCAGGGTGCGCCGGTGATGTCGCACGACCAAGAGTTTGCACCTAGCCTTTTTGCCAAGTTCCTATGGCGTGCCCGCTACTGGACCGGTGGTCGTGTTAACTACGGTGGCCACGATGCACTTATGGAGGAGTTCCAGAAACAGACGTGGGCGCTGGAAGGCGACAATGCCACCATCCCGCTTTACCGCTCGCGGAATAATCGGCTTGGCACAGCACTTTCGCTCACCCGCGACGGGCACAGTGAAATTCACACCAATCGCATTTCACTGAGCCCCAACGCCGAAGATTTACCCTTTGCTATCCGACAACCGATTCACAAGGGTATTGGCTTCTTTCTCTACGCGGATAAATATTCCGCACTCCTGCGCCGCTTAGTCCACGAACCTACGGAGTCATCCGAGGTGTTGCGCTACCGTGTGGTTTACGAGAAGTTGTTGATGGCAAACTCGATTTTCCTGCGAGAGGTTTTTTTGTTGGCTTCGCTGATGTACTTCGATCAGTTTGAGGATGAGCGACTGTGGGAGTTCTCGCTTTGGCTCGAGCACGCGTTGGGCGCAATTCGGTTAGATAAGCAGCAAGTTCGATATGAGGCGGCACAAAATTTTGTCAAACAGGACCCCAACAACCCGGGCAACCTGAATTTGTTCGATATCATTTCAACCGGCTTCCGACCAGAGCAGGTTATCGGCCACTTAAAAATGTACCACGCACACAGTGAGATCTACGCGAGTGAGTCCATTGAAGTAGGAAAAGGTGTGCAGGGAAGCTACAAACAAGCGGTACTAGCCTATTTTGAACAAACAAAACGCACATCACTTGGTGGCAAGAATAAATGGATCGTTGAAAAGCTTAAAGAGGGTGCCGCATGAAGATCGCTTCAGAGCTTTACAGCTTGACAGAAATCGTCGAGGAAAGCCCCAACTGGCACTTCAATATTCCAATTTATCAGCGCTTGTATGTGTGGGGTGAAGATCAGGTACTTACGCTACTGAACGACCTAGTGAATGCCTATGAGCGAGGTGAGGATTTATTTTTTCTCGGTGGCACCCTGCTGGTTGAGCAAGGCGGTGTTACAGGGCGACACTTTGACCTCATCGACGGGCAGCAGCGATTCACGACACTGTGGATGCTTTGCCATGCATGGCAAGAAGCTTTGAAGCCGTTCCTAACGGTAACGGAAGACACCCGCACGCAGACGCGACTAAGATTCGCCATTCGGCCCGAAGTCAATCACTTTTTGGAAACATTGACTTTTGGATCGCGCGGTCAGCCAATAGCTGAAGATGAAGCTACCAAACGGATGCGAACTGCGCTTGATCTAATGAGGTCTGTTTTTGAGAGGCGCCCCCTGCCGGAAGGTGTGAGAAGCAAAGAGATGCATCTCACTGGATTGACGGATTTCGTTTTTGGCAAGGTGAAGTTCGTAATCACCACGGTTCCCCGTGAGACCGACTTAAACAAACTATTCGAGGTTATCAACAATCGCGGGGTGCAGCTTCAGCATCATGAGATTCTCAAGGCCAGGATGCTAGACGCGTTGACTGAGGCCGAACGTGGCCCCTACGCAGTGCTCTGGGAGGCTTGCGCAGACATGGATAGTTTCATCGAGCGCAACCTTGCTGGACTTTCGGGGCTATCGGCAAGTGAGGTCACGGAATTCTATGAGCGCGGTGAATTTAGTAATTCAGAATTCATCCGCCTGGCGCTGAGTAAAAAAATGCAAGGCCAGAGTAATCTTCATGCGCTGGACTTGGAAAGTATTCTGCAAGAATTGGATCAGCCTGCGATATCCGATATTGATAGCGAAGTGGAGGATGGTGATCCCACATGGGTGCGAAGCATTTTTGGGTTTCCACTCTTTTTACAGCATACGCTGCGAATTTGGTTGTTAGAAAACAAACGGGATGACTTACCTCGGTTGCTTGACCGAGAGCTTTTGACCCTGTTTGATGAACATTTTTTTCAAGGTTCGCTAAAACGGGCAGAGGACGTAAGCTCGTTCATTGAGTTGCTCTGGAGGCTGCGCGTTATCTTCGATATTCACTTTATTAAGTGGGTCGATCAAGGCGAAGAGGAAGTGCATCTGATTAGCAACATCAGCGTTAGCACAAGCAGTGGGAAGCGCTACGTCAGCAGGTCGCGCGAGACCGACTCCCATCGGGGATTTTCGCTTTTGCAGAGCATGCTTTATCACTCCCAGGAAATAACGACGCAGTATTGGGTGACCCCATTATTGTTGTATATGTACCGCAATCCAGGCGAGAAGACTGAAACGCAAATCACAAAGGCAAAGCGCTATTTCGACTATCTTCGACATCTTGATAATCACCTGCTAGGTTCTGCCGCTGATGAATCCCTTGTTATAAGAACCCGCGCATTTATGCAAAAGCCTTGGCAGCGTCGCCACTTGGTCCATAACACGGAGTTGACAAGTGCGAACGGGGTGAAGTTCGCCCACTACTGGTTTTACAAATTAGAGTTTGTGCTTTGGTTTCAACGCAAGCGTGAAACAGATGGATGGAAGAAATTCCGGCTCACCGCAAAAAGCTCGGTTGAACATATCTCGCCACAGACACCGACCGAAAGGGATAGCAACCAAGTTGAACAAGCGCTCGACTGCATAGGCAATCTCGCACTTGTTTCTCGGAGTCTGAATTCAGAATATGGAAATCTGCCTTACAACGAGAAGCGTCAACGGTTCCTCAACAAGAACAAGAAGCGGATCGATTCGCTCAAAATGGATCTAATCTATGAGAACAAGCAGTGGGGAGATAAGCAGGCGTTCGCTCATCAAAAGGAGGTGATTGAGTGCCTGGAAAATTATTGCAGGGACACTCCACGGGCATAAGAAGCGGCCGAATAATGCTGTTTTAGGCAGCCCCATTGACCCGCTCCGCCACATGCAACCCGCCCAGACCCAGCATGCCGAGAGTAAGTGTGGCGAGCGGCCCGATATCGAGCGACGGCAGGTTAAGTGGATGACCGAGTGAGGCTGCCACCGCATTCGTGAGAGCCCCTCCATTGTTGATATTTTTTAGTGTCTAAGTACCACTGAACGCTTCATGCTTTTTTGCACATTCAGAATACTGAATCACCAGCTTCAGATAGCTTTTCATCAACTCATCCCAGGACGGTGACGTAAAACTATCGATCGCCGGGCAAGGGCTGGCCAGATTTGCCGGTATTGGCGGTCGTGATGGCGGCGTTGAGCTCGCGCAGCCTGTCAGCATCAATAATGCAATCGCCGGGTAGTGGTTTTTCAATAACGACACGGTTATACCTTTCAATGATTTTGGGTTGAGCCTCGCGCAGTGTTGATAGTTGGGCTTCGAGGTTTTGGGATAACCCTTGCAATCGCATTGACTCAGATTTAAATGATTCGAGATCTGCGAGATGGCGAATGTTTTCTGCAGCTTGATAGCCCACGTGGAATTGATACTTTCCGTATCCCCATAGCCCCGACATGCCAGCGACCATGGCAATTGCGATGAGTACGTATCGGTTGGTGAGTAGTGCAATCATTTGACCTCCTTCTGCCAATGATCATCGACTACCGCTCCACCAATGTAGGCCGTCACGACCATCCCGACAAAAACATAAAAGGGTGGTGCAATCTGACCTAATTGATCGGATTCGGTGACGAGTATTAGTAGTGGAAAAAGGAGTCCCGCAAGCATAGAGAGCCAGGCCATCTTGCGCCGGTTACGCCAGCGATCTGAGCGATTAGTCATGAGTTTTTATCCGCATTTAGTTATCCTCTGCCGCATAAAGAAGATTGTCGGCTCCCCGATTAGTCCAGCCCCGTCCATAAATATCGAACTTTTGAAGCGATGCCCAAAACTTCAAGCGATAGGCCAGAAAACGCAGCAACACATCATTGGGATCCATGCGGTTTAGTGCCGCTTGAGATATCACTCCCCACTCTCCATCATCAGCTACCTTTACTGCGCGCTGTAAAAAGCGAATCGCATTACTTCGGCCGTGATTGACTGACGCATCAAACAGTTGAAACTTGACCGCTGGGTGGGCCTCGCCACAAACATCCCAAAAGTCTCGCTGATAGATGGTCTTTGCCTTATCAAGAGTGAGATTCTTGATGTCGAGATAGCCGTAGGAACTTGCGGCAATTCCAAACTTGGTGCCTTTTAATAGCCCGATGCCAGGTGCTCCTCCTGTCCAATTGCCCGAGTCGCGTGGGTCATCGCTGTAACCCCCCTCGTGTGAGATCAAGCGATCAAAAGCTTCATTAAAAGTAATCATCTTTTCCAGAACTCATTCCAAAGCACTGCAATGGCCGAGCACACGCCTGTAATCCACAGGATCGGCTTAGCAATCTTGCCCAGTACTTCAAGTGCAATAAATGCCCCTTTTGCGGCTGAAAAGGCGGCGGTGACTTCTTTTGTGTTCTCATCGATGCGATCGATCTTGTCTTCAACGCAGACGAGTCGTTCGTAGATTTCTTTATGGGTGATTTCTTCGTCCATGTTGTTCCTTAGCCGTTATGTATTTCTTAATCGATATGTGC
>NZ_JBASJR010000007.1:0-8526 GCF_049655405.1 Zwartia sp. | reverse complement strand
CCAGCCTGTTCCCGTTGCGCTTACGCATCGGAAAACTCGACTGGTCCGCGCCCGAAGCACCCGGTCTGGCCTTGAGACAAATCAAGGAAGACCTGCGCGCCCTGCCTGACAAAGGCATCGGCTACGGCGTGTTACGTCATTTTGATGCACAAAGCAAAAAATTGTTCGAGCAATGCCCACAGCCTCAAATCGTCCTGAATTACCTCGGGAAATTTGAAGGAGGAGAATCCTCTGACGATCATCCGAATGAAAATAACTGGAGCATTATTGAAACTGTCTCTGGTGCTTCTGGAGATCATTCTGAGCGCCAACGACCACACCTGCTCGAAGTCAATGCATTGCTTCTCGCGAACGGAAGCCTGAGTTTTCAGATCACACACTGTCAGCATGCACACAGCTCAGAATCAGTCGCACATTTAGCAAGAGCGTTTGAACAAGCACTGTTGCAAGTCACGCAACATTGTCTGGAGCGACCGCTTGCGTGTACGCATACACCTTCTGACTTTCCGCTGGTTGCCAGCTCCAACAGTGTCTTAAGCCAAGCTCTTGACCAAAAAGTGCTTGATGCGCTCCTGCTTCAACACCCAAGGCTCGACCGCATTCTGCCACTCACGCCTGCACAGCAAGGCATGGCGTTTGAAAGTCTCGCACGTGAAATAGGCACAGCTGATCCATGCCATATTCAAGTTGCACTGATTGTCCGTGGCGATCTCAAACGTCCTGCCATGCAACAGGCATGGGCAAATATTGTCGCGCGCCACGATATCTTACGTTTAGTGCTTGCGCCTTCGCGACTGGCACCGGGTGTCGCCATCATTCAGGAGGCCTCAGCCCTTGATTTTCGTACGATTCAACTAAATGGATCTCCAGAGGAACGTATCCGTCAACTCAAGGCGATGGATTTAGACGAACCTTTTGAGCTTGAACAGGGACCTTTGATTCGTCTCAGCATCGCCGATCTCGGCAATGGAGAGCACGCAGTCATGCTGTCCAAGCACCATGTCATTTTAGATGGCTGGTCATTAATGGTGGTCCTGTTTGAGCTTGCACAAGGCTACGCCGACCAACTCACAGGGAAAAGCAGCGCACTCAAACACGGTCTTTCTTGGCCGGCACACTTGGAGTGGCTGGCCGCACAAGATGTCGAGCCTTCTCGTCAATTCTGGAAGCAACACTTAAACGCCGTCACCACGCCGAGTCGCGTCAAGTTTCCTGCACCGGTCACGGTTGGCCGAGGCAATGGAGAAATCTACCGACTACTCTCTGTTCAAACACTTGCCACGCTTGATACTTTTGGTAAGCAACATGGATTGACACAAGCCACCATTTTGATGGGACTGTATGCGCTTGTTCTGGCACGCATCAGCCGAATGGATGAGCTCGTATTAGGCAGCGTGCATAATGGCCGTACCGTTTCAATCGACGGAATCGATCAAGCGGTGGGACTGTTTATTGACACCCTTCCCCATTACATGGCGATGCCGAGCGGTCAGAGGCTAATTGACTGGCTGGCACTTCAACAACAGGTTCAGGCCGAACAGGATGCCTATTCGCACATTGGCTTGCTCGGCATTCAGGCCCAGTCGAAAATCAAAGGACAGGCGCTATTCGAAGCACTTTTTGTTTTTGAAAATTTCCCGACAGATCCATCTAAAACAGCCGTCGGCAATCTTGAGGTTCAGCGCATCGAAGGCCACGATGGCACAAGCTATCCAGTGGCACTCGGCGTTTTACCCTCAGATCAAGGATTAAGCCTACGCTTTACCTATGATCAAAGCCGTATTGACTCCACTCAAGCCTCTGCATTTTTAGAGCGCTTATGCGCACTCATCGATGAGCTGCCTCAACTTGCACAGCAACCTCTTGCCGCACTCACCCTCACACGCGGCGCCGAACGCGAACAATTACTCGCGCAATCTAATGGACCGACTTTGTCTGTCCTTCCCGCCGAGCTCGATCTCACCATCCTTTTTTCTGAACAAGTCCTCGCGAGACCCGATGCACCGGCTCTGATCGAAGATCAAGCCTCCGGACCAGATATTCAAACATACGCAGAGGTTGACGAACGCGCCAATCAACTCGCGCGCTATCTCATTAGTCAAGGTGTTGGCGCAGATGACGTAGTCGGCGTGATGCTCGACCGCTCACCGTCATTATTTATTTCAATTTTGGCTGTACTGAAAGCCGGTGCAGCTTTTTTACCGGTAGACCCGACCTATCCTTCGAGTCGCTTAGCCTATATTTTGCAAGACAGCCGAGCAAAATACGTACTGAGTGTCGGCAGTCTATACGAAACGCTTGAAATGGCGATCGATACACCACTCCCTGATTTGATCGACCTAGACGATCAAATTCTCGATATCCGCTTGAGTATGTTGGCCGGTGATCCGATCACCCAACAAGAGCGACTTCAGCCCTTGTCACCTGACAGCCTAGCCTATTTAATTTACACCTCTGGTTCAACCGGTTTACCAAAAGGTGTGTGCATCACACATCGCACAGCCGTCAACCTTGCGTTTTCACAACGTTCCCTGTTTGGTCTGAATGAAACAGATCGCGTGCTTCAGTTTGCTTCGCAAGCCTTTGATGCAAGCGTCTGGGAGATGCTGAACGCTTTTGGATCGGGTGCAGCACTTGTGATCGCGACTCAGGCTTTGCGTTCAGATGCCGCGACTAACCTAGGTCCGTGCCTTGCGCGTTGTGGTGTAACCCATGCGACCTTACCCCCTGTACTGGTCGCCGCCTTAGAGCCTGACGCGCTTGATTCACTCAAGACCCTCGTCGTGGCGGGTGAGGCCTGCCCGCCCTCCATCGTGACGCGCTTTGCAGGTCAATTGCGAATGTTTAACGCATACGGCCCGACAGAAACAACCGTCTGTGCAACGATGAGTCATCCACTCGATCCCGCCCGAGACGGACAGACAACCTCCGGTGCCATCAGCATCGGTACCGCTTTGCCTAACATGCAGGTATACCTGCTAGACGCAAACCTTGAACCTGTTCCTCAAGGTGTTCCCGGCGAACTCTATGTCGCTGGTGCGGGTCTGGCCCGCGGCTATCACAACCGTCCTGGTCTCAGTGCAGAGCGCTTTCTGGCTTGTCCTTTCGGACCGCCCGGGGCACGCATGTATCGAACGGGTGATCTCGCGCTCAAGCATACAGATCAATCAATAGAGTTTCTGGGACGCGCGGATGATCAGGTCAAAATCCGGGGCTACCGCATCGAACTCGGTGAAATCGAAGCCGCCATCGCGAAAGAATTTGAGACTGTGGCTCAAGTCGCGGTCAATGCGCGCACCATGGGCGAAGACACCAAACTGATCGCCTATCTGGTGATGCAACAAGGTCAATCCATGCTCGATACCGTTGAGTTGAGCGAACAACTCGCGGCGGTGCTGCCTCAGTACATGATTCCCACTTATTTTATGGAAATCGACCAACTGCCGCTGACGCCCAACGGCAAAGTGGATCGACGTGTATTGCCCGAACCCATGATTTCGGGGGAAGAGACCCACTACCAGCCTGCCCAGACCACTTCGGAGGAAATTCTTTGCACACTGTTTAGTGAGTTAACGGGGGTCGCCCGCGTGGGCAGACAAGATGGCTTCTTTTCAATTGGTGGAGACAGTATTTCAGTCATTCGTCTGGTCAGTCGCGCCCGCGCACAAGGCCTGTCCTTTTCTGTCCGTGACGTCTTTAAACACCAAACGCCAGAAGCCATTGCCGAACATGCACAAGTCACGGACACCCAAGACAGAGCCGTCGCGGAGCAAGCAGGTGAAACGAGTTCAGTATTTTCCATCTCAGAGCACGGAGAGTTTTTTGCACTCCCTGTTTACAGCGCGTTTCTAGAGCTTGGTGGCTCGCTTAAACAGTTTAACCAAGCGATCTGTCTACGTGCTCCAATCGGCATGACACACGCTCAGGCTCAACGCATACTGAATCAACTGATTCTCCATCATAGCGGCCTAAGACTTCGCATGCTGAGCGGCAAGGCGCCACAACAATTTGTGATCGATATACCGGAACAAGTATCTGAATGCACTTTACCCACCATCGCTCTAACAGGTCAGACACCCGAGGAGAATCGAGCGCAATTAGTCGCAGCTGTTCTGCCACTCAGTCGTCGACTGGACCCAGAACAATCCGGTGGCATGGTCGCCCCGCTATGGGTCACTGAGTCAGACCAACCTGCCTTACTCGTCCTCGTGATTCATCACTTTGCGATCGATGGCGTGTCTTGGCGTATTTTGCTTGATGATTTAAAGGCACTATCAGCACCACAACCTCGCGCACTCGAAGTACCCGCAGTCTCTCTGCGAGCATGGGGTGCGTTTCTTTACGAACAAGGTCAACAAGGCAACCGTCGCTCCGAAGAAGCCCTTTGGCTTTCACAGGTGGCAGGTGTCAACGCACTGCCAACTGATCACGCGATCACGCGTCAAGCCAATACACTGGCTCGAGTCGCGCATGTACAGACGGAGCTTTCACCCTCAGAAACAGAGCTTCTGTTGCACGCACCCACTACCTACTTCGGTGCGATCAATGACGTCTTGCTCGCGGCGCTTGGTTTGTCCTTGCGTCAATGGTCAAAAGAACAGTTTCAGACTGAACTCGGTGATCCATTGATTGATCTCGAGGGTCACGGTCGGGAAACGGATGCAGACCTCACCCGAACAATCGGCTGGCTCACAACCCTGTTTCCGGTCCGTCTGCCTGTCGCCGAGATCGAACTACAACATCGCGATCGTGCAGGCTTTGCGATACAGCGCGTCAAAGAAAACCTGCGTGCCCTGCCAGACAAAGGGCTCGGTTACGGCATTTTGCGCTACCTTGATCCAAATAGTCAGCTTGCAAGCGGGCAACATGCGCAAGCAGAAATTGGTTTTAATTATCTTGGACGCTTTGAAAACAAAGCGGTCGCCGATCCGACGCAATGGCAAATGACAGAGGATGGCTTAATTGGTGCTGAGGATGATGAAAATCGACCCAGACTGCACCTTCTCGACATCAATGCGGTCATCACCAATAGTGGCGCACTCAGCTTTACCATTTCTTACTGCGCCGACGCTTACGAAAAGACCTCTATTGATGCGCTATCAAACCTATTTAAACAATCTTTAGTCAATGCAGCTGAACATTGCGCCCAGGCACCACTGGCCTGCCGTCATACGCCTTCAGATTTTGCATGGCTCAATACTCGCCATACATTGACACAAACACAACTGAACAACGTCAGTGCACTCTATCCAAATTTTAGCGACCTCGTGACGCTCACCCCTCTGCAACAAGGTCTTGGTTTTGAATCTCTGGCCTTAGTGCAAGGAAAGCAGGATCCCTATCACGTTCACTTGATGCTCACATTTGAAGGAAACTTCAATCTGAAGGCGATGCAGGCTGCCTGGTCTGAACTCATGAATCGTCATGAAGTATTGAGACTGGTGATGGCACCTACTGCGGAGCTCCCTGGACTTGGGGTGATTCTGTCACCCGATGCCTGTGACTTTAGAACCTACGCACTCACCGGCACGCAAGCCGAGCGGCTTCATGCACTGAAACAGCTAGATTTCGATTCACCCTTTGATCTCGAACGAGGTCCCTTGATCCGCATGACCTATTGCGCGCTGGGTCAAGATAAACATGCCCTCTTGGTTGCCAACCATCACTTGATTTTGGACGGCTGGTCACTGCCTATCCTGATGGGCGACCTAGCTGATGCTTACGTGGCGCATTGTGGCGCCGGCGAGCGTCATCCCGCACCCGTCTTTTCTTGGAAAGAACATCTGCAATGGCTGGAAGCGCAGGACAGTGAGGCGACAAAACAATATTGGCGCACGCATCTCAGCGAACTTTCAGAACCTAGCCGACTGAGTTTGCCCACACCGCAAGATCCGAATGGTGGCATGAAAAACATTGAGTACCTTGTTCCCTCAGACACACAGCGGACACTTGAACGTTTTGGTCGTCAGTATGGATTAACTCAGGCCTCTATTCTCCAAGGTCTCTATGCCTTAGTACTGGGTCGCACTTGCCGTCTGGATGAGGTGGTGATTGGCAGTGTACGCAATGGTCGCTCCAGCGAACTTCGCGGGATTGATCGTGCACTCGGCTTATTCATCAACACATTGCCTTTGTATATTGCACTACCTGAAACCGTTGTACTCAAAGACTGGCTTCGCGAACAGCAAGTCGCGATGGCTGAACAAGACAGTTTCACGCACATTGGTTTGCGTGACATTCAAACCTTGGCCGGTCTCGGCGGCACCGCATTGTTTGAAGCAATGTTTGTTTTTGAAAACTATCCTGTCAGTCATCCAAACAAAAAGCTGGCCGATATCACCCTCACCCACGCGGAAAGTGAAGATGGCAATCACTATCCCGTCGGACTATCCGTCATGACAGGTGAAAAGCTCGCCTTACGTTTAGGCTTTGATCAGGCACGTCTCACAACAGCCCAAGCTGAACGTTTAGTCGACAGTCTGCTCTATCTGCTTGCTAATCTAGAAAGCCTGGCAAATACAGTGCTGAGTGCAGTACCGATTTATGAGCCTTCCAGTCGTCAGGCTCTCATTGAAACATCCTCGGGTGATCACGTGACGCTCAACGATGATCATCAGTCATTGTTAGCCATGATCGCGCAACAAGTTGATCGCGCGCCTGATGCACCCGCATTAACCGGTAGCAGCGATACAGGCTCTTATAGCCTCACTTATCGAGAACTTGATGCACAGGCCAATCGACTGGCACGACATTTAATTGCACAAGGCGTAGGACCGGACACTATTGTCGGGGTCATGCTAGAACGCACGCCAGCGCTGGTGATTTCCATGCTGGCCATTATGCGAGCAGGTGGTGCTTATTTACCTCTGGCGCCAGAATACCCTGCGCAGCGCTTGTCCTTTATGCTTAAAGACAGTCGCGCCAAGTTGCTCCTCGCCTCAACCGTGCATTTCGATGCCTTGATCGATACGCTTGCCTTGCAAGAACAAGCGGCAAGCAATTTCAGCTTTGAACAAGCGAGAGACGCAGTTCGCGTGACATTGCCACTGCTACAGGATCCAGCAGCGCCTTCATTACTCGCACAATTAGACTCTTTATCCGCCGCGGCAATCGCTCCGACAGAGCGACTCGGTCTTTTGCGTGCAGAGAATCTTGCCTACCTCATTTACACCTCGGGAAGCACAGGCGTACCCAAGGGCGTCATGCTGTCTCATCACGGCCTGACCAACTATCTCAACTGGGCACTCGACGCCTATCAACTAGATTCAGGCTCTGGCGCACCGATCAACACTTCAATCGCGTTTGATGCGACGATCTCAAGCTTGTGGTTACCACTTTCCAGCGGTCGCAGCGTTCACCTGCTTGCCCAAGAAAATGAAATCGAGGTACTGGCGGACTATCTGAACCAGCAAGCTGGTTATTCATTAGTCAAAGCCACGCCTGTGCACATGGACGCACTGCGTCACTTACTCAAACCAGACGTTCTTAAAAAACAAAGCCATGCGTATGTGATCGGTGGCGAGCAACTGAACGCCTCCACTGTGGCCATGTGGCGAGAGTTCGCACCGGCTACCCGACTCATTAACGAGTATGGTCCGACAGAAACAGTTGTGGGTTGTTGCGTGTACGAAGTCTCTGAGCGGACTAGCCACGAGGGGGTCATCCCCATTGGTCTGCCAATCTGGAATACACAGTTGTATATTCTTGATCCTAATCTTGAGCCTGTCCTGGATGGCGCGGTGGGAGAGCTCTACATCGGTGGTGAAGGCTTGGCGCGCGGCTACTTTAACCGGCCCGGCTTGAGTGCAGAGCGTTTTATCGCCTGTCCATTTGCAGCACCAGGTGCACGCATGTATCGCACAGGTGACCTGGTATTTAGACGTGCTGATGGCGTCTTGATCTATCTCGGGCGTGCCGATGATCAAGTCAAAATTCGTGGCTATCGCATTGAGCTCGGAGAAATCGATGCGGCCTTGCTCAGCACCTTTAGTGCACTGGCTTACGCTGCGGTGATTCCTAAAACGCTTAACGGTGAAAAACGACTTGTTGCGTATTTAGTTGCGCAACCTGGTCAAACCTTACCAAGCAATCAAGTCATTCAGGCTCAACTTGGCCTCAAACTACCCGAGCACATGGTACCCACCCATTTTGTCTCACTTGATGCGCTGCCCCTCACGCCAAACGGAAAACTTGACCGAAAGGCTCTCCCAGATCCGCAAACACAATATGGCGATCGCACTTACATCGCTCCACTGAACGCGTCAGAGTCCTTGTTATGCCAGTTATTTGAAGAACTCACTGGTAATGTGCAAGTGGGTCGTCAAGAAAGCTTCTTTGCGACTGGTGGCGATAGCATTTTGGCCATTCGTCTGGTCAGTCGTGCCCGTGCGCAAGGCCTCGTGTTTAGCGTCAGAGATGTCTTTAAACATCAAACACCCGAAGCCCTTGCCGCGGCCGCGACGCTTGCCTCCACCGAGACTGTGCAAACAGTCTGGGTCGAAGAAGGCGAGATGCCTCCTTTGCCAA
>NZ_JBASJR010000006.1:0-182793 GCF_049655405.1 Zwartia sp. | reverse complement strand
CACCTTAGCGCCGATGATAGTGGACGTACGTCTGTGAAAGTAGGTCATCGTCAGGCTCTTACCCTCAAAACCCCTCAGGCTTCGCCTGAGGGGTTTTGTCTTTGTACTTTCGATATGTGTTGAAACTGTTAGAAATAGCAATTTATTCATTCAATGCAATCATGTAAGATAAATAACAAGCTGAAGTGAATTTTTATCCATCAGCTAATCTGTATAGGAGCGTTGTATATGTCGAATGAAAACACCCCAGAAACAAAGACACCCATTGATTTGCGTACGCTCACCCATGTTGCGTATGGCTTGTTTGCCATAGGTCTTTTAAGTGGCGGTGTATTTGGTATTGCAACTGTCGCCGCAATTGTGCTGCTATATATCAAGCGACCTGATGCAGCCGGTACCTTTTATGCGGCACATTTTGACTGGCTCATGCAGACGTTCTGGTGGGGTCTGTTGGCATTAGTGATTAGCGGAATCGCCACTTACATCTACATTGGCTGGATTGGCGTAGTAGCCACTGGGATTTGGATTTTGTATCGTTTAGTAAAAGGCTGGCTCGCGTTACTTGAATTTAGCGCGCCAAACTAAACCATTGATTTAATAACTAAAAAAGGGCACCCGTAGGTGCCCTTTTTTTACATCAGCGATATTTGAGTTAAAGCTTATTTCAAATGACCGCTAACAATTTTTGTCAGTTCAAACATTGAGACCTGAGCTTTGCCAAACAAGGGCTTGAGCTTTTCGTCAGCATTGATGTTGCGGCGATTTGCAGGATCTTGCAAGTCGTGCTTTTTGATGTAGTCCCAAATTTTCTTGGTGACTTCAGTACGCGGCACAGGAGCGGCACCAATCACAGCAGCCAGAACAGCGCTAGGTGTCAAGGCTTTCATGAAAGCAGCATTTGGTGTGCGTGCAACTTTCTTGGCAGCAGGTTTTGCAGCAGCAGTTTTCTTGACAGCAACTTTTTTAACTGCTGGCGTCTTTGCTGCAACTTTTTTGACGGCTACTTTCTTTGCGGCTGGTTTAGCGGTGGCCATATGGGCTCTCCTAGTGGAACAGATAAATGTGCACAATGGGCGCAGCATAACGCTTCTAGGGCTGAAAGACAAAGAATTTATATAGAACGTCGCTAAATTGTCTCAATTCACTCAGTTTTAACCAAGACAGGTAAACTCTTTCACCTAAAGCGCATCACAAAAGAAAAGTTAAATTATTTAGACTTTTACATCTAACTGCTTAATTTTAAATAAAAAGATTATGTATCCAAGATCTCCGCTCGCTTCTATTCAACAGTTTCACAAAGAACTCGTTGCCGTGAGGCGCGATTTGCATGCGCATCCTGAAATTGGTTTTCAGGAAATCCGGACCTCCGGCATTGTTGCAGGAGCGTTAACCGCACTTGGCGTTGAGGTTCATAGAGGAGTGGGTCAAACAGGAGTCGTAGGTGTCATCAAAGGGCAGCGAACCGATTCTGGGAAAATGATTGGGTTAAGATCAGATATGGATGCCCTGCCAATGAGTGAAGAGGGTAGGGCGGAATATTGTTCAACCGTCCCGGGGATGATGCATGCCTGTGGGCATGATGGTCACACTACGATTCTGTTGGGTGCGGCGAAATACCTCATGCAGAATAGAAATTTCAACGGAACCGCAATTTTAATTTTTCAACCCGCTGAAGAGGGCTTGGGCGGTGCAAAGGCAATGGTCGATGATGGTTTATTTGAGCGCTTTCCATGTGATGCGATTTATGCGCTCCATAATTGGCCCGGATTGCCGGCTGGCGTGATTGGGATCAATCCAGGTCCAATGATGGCAGCCAGCGATAAGTTTGAGATCACGATTCAGGGACGAGGGGGGCATGGTGCCCATCCGTATCAGACAATTGATCCCATCGTGGTAGCGGCCAATATAGTGACCGCGTTACAAACGATTGTTTCAAGAAATGTTCATCCCCTTGAGGCCGCGGTTTTATCTTTTGGACATATCAATGCTGGACATGCTTCAGCAGCAAGTGTGATTCCCGGGCAAGCAAAATTAGTGGGCACGGTCAGAACGTTTAGCGACGCTGTTCAACACGTTGTAGAAACGCGCATGCGGTCAATGATTCAGTCCATTGCTGAAACCTTTGGTGCCACAGCTGAATTTACTTATTTGCGAAATTACCCTGCCACGGTCAACACTGCCAACAATGCTCATTTTGTTGCGGATATCGCCACAGAGCTTTTTGGTGCGGATAACGTTGTCCGCGACATGACACCTTCAATGGGTTCAGAGGACTTTTCTTTTATGTTGAAAAAAGTTCCTGGTGCTTACTTTAGGTTGGGTCAAGGTGGCGCAGAGGAAGGCAAATTTTTGCACAATCCAAAATTTGATTTTAATGACGATGTCATTCCGGTTGGTAGCGCGATGTTTGCCGCGTTGGTAGAAAGAGGGATGCCGTTATCGGGCACAGAATAAAAAACACGTCACACGAAACACTTAATACTAGGTAATCTAATTAACATGACACAAACAACGCTAACCATTACGCGACCTGATGATTGGCATTTACATTTACGTGATGCCGAAGCGCTACAGGCTGTCATCGGTGATACCGCCAGACAATTTGCGCGTGCGATCGTGATGCCAAACCTGAAACCGCCTGTCACGACGGCGGCATTGGCTGTTGCTTACCGTACACGTATCGAGCAAGCGCTTGCAGCGGTTGGCATGCCAGCGGCAAGCTTTAAACCGTTGATGACACTTTATCTTACGGACAATACGCAGCCTGCTGAAGCCATTCATGCGTTCGAGTCTGGGGCCGCGGTTGCTTTTAAGCTCTACCCAGCTGGCGCGACGACAAACTCTGATGCCGGCGTAACTGATTTGCTGGCACGTTGTAGTGGCGTGCTTGAGGCGATGCAGCGGATTGGCATGCCTCTTCTCGTTCATGGAGAGGTCACAGACCCTGCCGTCGACGTGTTTGATCGCGAAGCTTTGTTCATTGATCGGGTCATGATCCCATTGCGCAAATCATTTCCTGAGCTGAAGGTTGTGTTTGAACACATCACAACAAAAGAGGGTGCGGAATATGTGCGCGACGCCGAAGGGCCGGTGGCGGCTACCATCACTGCGCAGCATCTCCTCTACAACCGAAATGCAATTTTCCAGGGTGGTGTGCGGCCACATTACTATTGTTTGCCGATCCTAAAGCGCGAAGTGCATCGCCGCGCTTTGCTGGACGCCGCGACGAGTGACAGTCCGCGCTTCTTTTTGGGAACCGATAGTGCACCACATTCTAAGGGCTTAAAAGAGCATGCCTGTGGATGTGCGGGCTGCTATACGGCACTGCATGCGATGGAGCTGTACGCAACGGCTTTTGATAGCGTTGGAAAAATTGATAAGCTCGAGGCCTTTGCGAGTTTTCGGGGCCCAGATTTTTATGGCTTGCCACGCAATACCGGCACCATGACACTCGAACGTGGCGACTTCATCATTCCAACAGAACTACCGTTTGGCAAAGAAACGATTGTTCCGTTGGCGGCAGGTGAAACGCTCAAGTGGCGGGTGCGCCAGTAGGGCGTCATGAGTGCGGTCAGGATTGCCTGGCTTCGAGCGCTTCCCAGCGTGCGAAGTGCTTGAGAAGTAGGGCATCAATTTCGGTCAGTCTTGCCTGAATCGTCGTGAGTTTGGTGGGGTCTGTTTTGTAGAGCTCACCACTGCCCATTTCTGCAACCAGCGCCTCTTGTTCTTGTTCGAGAGTTTGGATATCCAAAGGCAGCTGTACAAGCTCTTTTGCTTCCCAAGGCGTGAGTTTGACCGCACGAGCTTTGGTCGCTGAACTTTTTGTCGTCACTGGCTCGGTCGGTGCTGAGGTACTTGCCACGGCACTGATAGAGACTGGATCATTATCCTTGGTTGCGCTTGTGACGGGTGCGACGGATTTCAATTGATTGATCGCAGAAGGACCTTGTGTCGTCTTACGTTGACGCTCCCAATCCGCAAAGCCACCCACATAATCTTTCCAGCGACCATTCCCTTCACTCGCAATCGTTTGAGTGACAACGTTGTCTAGAAAAGTACGGTCATGGCTGACCAGCAAGACGGTGCCTGGATAGTCTTGTAAAAGCTCCTCAAGTAGTTCAAGTGTTTCAATATCGAGGTCATTGGTGGGTTCGTCCAGCACCAAGATATTTGCAGGCCGTGCAAACAGTCGCGCCAACAGTAATCGTGCGCGTTCGCCACCAGAAAGACTTTTGACTGGGGAGTGCGCGCGGGCAGGTGCAAATAAAAAGTCACCCAGATAGCTCATGACGTGTTTGCGCGTATTGCCAATTTCGATCCATTCACTCCCCGGGTTAATGACATCTGCGAGGGTGGCGTTTTCATCTAGCTGGCTTCGCATCTGATCAAAATAAGCCACGCTTAAATTGGTGCCGAGCTTAACCGTGCCGCTATCCGGTTGGAGCGTTCCAAGGATGAGCTTGAGCAGCGTGGATTTGCCGGCACCGTTTGGTCCGATGAAGCCGATACGGTCACCGCGCATGATGGTGGTGGAGTAGTCCTTGACCACGCAACGCTCGCCGAAAGACTTGCTGACGTTTTCGAGTTCAGCGACAAGTTTGCCCGAGCGTTGACCTGAGTCAATGGCAAGTTGGACGTTTCCTTGGCGTTCGCGCCTGTCTGCGCGTTCGACACGTAACTGTTCCAGTCTGCGCACACGGCCTTCGTTACGAGTGCGCCTCGCCTCGACACCCTTGCGAATCCAAATCTCTTCTTGTGCCAAGAGCTTATCGAAGCGGGCATTTTCAAGGCGTTGTGACTCCAGCCACTGCGCTTTACGCACTTGCCACTCAGAAAAATTGCCAGGGAAACTCAATAAAGCTCCGCGATCAAGTTCGACGATACGTGTAGCAATCGCGTCTAGAAAGCGTCGATCGTGGGTGATCACAATGGCGCTTCCGGGCCACTGTTTGAGCGTGGTTTCGAGCCATTGAATACCATCCAGATCCAAGTGGTTGGTGGGCTCGTCGAGTAGCAGCAGACTAGGCTCGTTTGCGATTGCACTGATCAAGGCAACGCGCTTGCGCATGCCGCCCGAGAGTGTGCCGACAATGGCTTCGGGTGGCATGCCAAGCTTGTCGATGAGCGCGCGCACGCGTGAGGCTTTGTTCCAGTCTTCGCTGTCGGGGTCATACTCACCAAATACTGCTTGCTCAATTGTGAGTGACTCATCGAGCTGAGGTTCTTGCTCGACTGTCGCGACTTTGACATGACCAGCAACATTGATCGCCCCATCATCTGGTTGGGTGCGACCGTCAAGCAATCGAAGCAAGGACGATTTGCCAGCGCCATTACGCCCAATGAGCCCGATGCGCTCATGCGTATGGATGGCAAGGTCCGCGCCATCTAACAGCGGATGGTGTCCATAGGCGAGATGAACGGCGTTGAGGGTGATGAGAGCTTGACTGGACATGTTTGAAACGGCTGAATGAAGGATATAAGTCCGCTATTGTCGCAGGTGTTGCGTTTAACCGTATGGCCTTACAATGGCGGCGCAAGACAGATTGGGCAATCGCGGTGCTTCGTGCATCGAGGAAGGTCCGGACTCCACAGGGCAGGATAACGGTTAACGACCGTCCGGCGCGCCATGCGCAAGCGTGTGCGCGGCGAGGACTAGGGCCACAGAGACGAGTCTGCAGTGAGGGTGAGTCGCAAGACGCACTCCGCCACGGGTCAACCGTGGTGTAAGGTTCGCTTGCGGGCCAGGCATTGCAGGGTGAAACGCGGCAACCTCTATCCGGAGCAACACCAAATAGGCATGCGTGTGGTTTCGACCACGACGGGCGGCTCCGTCCAAGTATGCGGGTAGGTGGCTAGAGCATTTCAGCAATGGAATGCCCAGAGGAATGATTGCTAACTCACGCAAGTGGGTTTACAGAATCCGGCCTATAGATCTGTCTTGCACTTCTTAAGCAACCCCTCGTTGCCTTTTTCGCATCCATCAAATAGTCCAATCAGCGTACCATGGGGTTATCCCTAATATAAGTGTTGATATTCAACATTTACTAGATCTTCCAATCGCATGATTTATTTGATTATTTCGTTTTTGTGACTCATGCGAAAAGCGTTCTAAGTCCTTGTCGCCATTGAAAAAAATGCAATTTTGAGCTTGACCTGATTTAATCATTCACTTAGAGTGGTGAAAAGTGCATATTTGTGCAACTAAGTGGGGTAAATCGGTGTTTCAAGGAAGTAGTGCGCTCACGCTGGATGCTAAAGGTCGAATTAACATTCCGACCCGGCATCGCGATGCTCTTTTGGAGCAGGCGCAAGGCTGTCTGACGATCACACGACATCCGGATGGCTGCTTGCTGGTCTATCCCCGCCCTGAGTGGGAGCAAAAGCGCGAACAAATCGCCGCATTTCCAATGCAGGCGCGTGCACTTCAGCGATTGCTGCTGGGAAATGCTCAAGATGTCGAAATTGATAGTTCGGGCCGTGTGCTCGTCGCGCCAGAGCTTCGGCAGGCTGCGGGGATGTCACGCGATCTGATGTTGTTGGGCATGGGTGCGCACTTTGAATTGTGGGATGCCGCTGCATTGACGCGCCGAGAGGCTGCTGATTTGTCGCAGGGCATGGGTGATGCTTTAAACCAATTTTCGTTTTAAGTCGTGACAGTGTTCAGTCATCGGCCCGTGCTGCTCGAGCCGACAGTCGAAGCGTTGGTGCTGCCCGCATACGGTAAGCGCGCCACTAAGACTTCGGCCAACACGGATACACAGACAGAGCGATTGTCTGGGGTCTTTGTGGATGCAACGTTCGGGCGTGGCGGACATTCGCGGCTGTTGCTTGAAAAGTTAAATCCAGATGCGAGGCTGTTTGTATTTGATAAGGATCCACAGGCCATTGAGGTCGCGCAGGCATTAGCGCAAAGCGATCGTCGAGTCACCGTGATTCACGAAGGTTTTGGGGGCATGCTGAGCGCTTTAGAGGCGCAAGGTGTACAGGCTGTAGATGGGGTGATGTTGGATCTGGGGGTTTCTTCTCCTCAGATTGATGACGCCGCAAGAGGTTTTTCTTTCATGCGCGAAGGTCCGCTCGATATGCGAATGGACACAACGCGTGGCGAGACAGTGGCGCAATGGTTGGCGCTGGCAAGTATTGATGAGATGCGGGAGGTCATAGTTCGATATGGCGAAGAACGGTTTGCTTTTCAGATTGCAAAGGCGATTGCTGCTCGCCGCGCAACAAGTCCGCTGCTTACCACGCTCGACCTCGCCGAGCTCGTGTCAAGCACCGTTCGCACGCGCGAAAAGAGCCAGCATCCGGCTACACGCACCTTTCAAGCTTTACGGATTTACATCAATCGTGAACTCGAAGAGCTCGAGAGCGCCCTCCAGGCAACTCTAACTTTATTAAAAACAGGCGGACGTATGGCCGTGATTAGTTTCCATTCGTTGGAAGATCGCGTCGTCAAGCAGTTCATCACCGCAGCTTCTAAGCCGGAAGCTGCGTACGCCCGCCTCCCTCTTCGCGAAAGCGAGATGCCCCAGCCTGTTTTATTGGCCTTGGCTCGAGTGCTTCCCACCGACAGTGAAATTAGCGAAAACCCGCGATCGCGCTCAGCAGTATTGCGTGTGGCCGAGCGTACCAGTACTGTGTTGCCTGCTGGTGGTGCCGCCGCATTTTCACCTGCTCCGATTGTGCCGACTGCCCGGCATAAGAAAGGAGGTCGCTGATGGGTCGAGTGTGCGTCCTTGTTGCGATGGTCTTGATGTTTTCAGCACTCTCGCTCGTGACTGCCCGCTATCAAGCTCGGCAGCTTTACGATCAGCTTGATCGTTATAAGGAAAACTCTCGCTTATTGGAAATTGAATGGAGACGGCTGCAGCTTGATCGTGCGGCTGAGTCGAGCAATTCAAAGATTGATCGTCTCGCGCGTGACGAGCTCAAAATGACCGTGATCGTGCCTGATCGTACGGTTTTCGTCAGTCAGCCTGCACAGGCGACGTCAAACAAAAACGCAGAGCAAGTGACTGGACGAGGAGGGGCGAGATGAAGCGGATGCCTTTCTTTAAAAACCCAGTACTCCAGATCAGCTATCCAATGTGGCGTGGCCGTCTGATACTGATCATATTTGGTTTGTGTTTTTTCGCCCTTGCTGCGCGAGCGATTTACTTGCAGGGCATTACGACTGAATTTCTTCAGCAACAAGGTGAAAAGCGCTACGAACACACGCTGACCTTGTATGCCAGTCGTGGCAAGATACTTGATCGACACGGTGTCGTGTTGGCTGCCAGTATTCCAGCCAATGCAATTGCTTTTCAACCGAAGCAGCACCGTGAGACTTCTGCAGCGAAAATGCAAAGCCTTGCGGATCTTCTTGAGATGCCACTTGTTGAGCTCAAGAAAAAAATAGCGGAAGAAAAAAGAAATTTTATCTATCTGAAGCGTCAGGTTCCCATTGAAGTCGCGCAGAAAATTGATAGGTTACGCATTTCTGGTATTAGTTTGCATCCCGATAATCGACGCTTTTACCCGGAAGGGGAAGTGACGGGAAATATTGTGGGTTTAAACAATCTGGATGACAAGGGTCAAGAGGGCGTCGAGCTCGCCTTCAATGATCAGCTTGCCGGTCGTGCCGGCAGTCGACGCGTCATGAAGGACAGGATGGGGCGCAACATTGATGATGTGCGTGAAATCGACTCTCCCGAAGATGGTCGCGATATCAAGCTATCGATTGATACGCGCATTCAGTACCAGGTCTATCGCGCACTTCAAGAAGCAATGGTGACGAACAAGGCTAAAGCAGCCGCAGCCGTTGTGATTGATGTCAAGACAGGTGAAATTCTGGCGCTCGGGAATATGCCGACGTATGACCCCAACAAGCGAGAGTCCTTTCGTAGCGGCAATATGCGTAATCAAGCGCTCACGGATTCGTTTGAGCCAGGTTCGATCATGAAGCCGTTCACGGTTGCGCTGGCCTTAGAGCTCAATCGCATTTCACCCAATACACAATTCAATACAGGTAACGGCAAGCTTTACTATCAAGGCTCTACGATTAGTGACGTCAAGGCGAATGGTGTATTGGATACCGGTGGTGTGTTGCTCAAGTCCAGCAACATCGGTATGACAATGATTTCGGAAAAGCTAGAGTCTCGAGAAATGTGGGCGCGCTTTAACGAAATAGGGTTGGGTCAAATACCCATCCCTCAGACCGTATTTCCTGGTGCGGTAGCGGGACGACTCAGGCCGTGGGAAAGATGGCGTCTGATTGAAAAAGCCACGATGTCCTATGGCTATGGAATGTCCGTCTCCTTGTTGCAGATCGCACGCGCCTACACTGCCTTTGCGCGCGATGGCGATATGGTGGGGTTGTCGCTGATCAAGCGTGAGCAACCCCTGGCAACCTCGCGTATCTACACGCCTGAAGTCGCGAAAAGAGTCCGTCTCATGCTTGAGGCTGCGGCAGGTCCAGACGGCTCTAAAGCAGCAGCAGTAAAGGGGTATCGCGTCGCTGGCAAAAGCGGTACCGCTCGAAAAATTGTCGACAAACGCTACAGCACCAGCCGTTATCGTGGTTCATTTGTAGGTTTCGCACCAGTCTCTAATCCGCGAATTGTGGTTGCTGTCACGATTGACGAACCAAGCTCAGGCGTTTATTACGGTGGACTCGTTGCTGCCCCAGTGTTTTCTTCCATCGTAGGTAGCACCCTGAGAATTATGGGTGTGCAGCCTGATGCACCATTTACCTCAACGGTCGTCTCGACTGGCCAGGGAGGTGCGCGATGACACGTTCTGTGTTGATGGATCACAGCACTTCCAATGAAAATTTGATTGCTTTGATGCGCAGTACGCTTGAGTGCGGCACCCATTGGTGTGCAGATTCGCGTTTGCTGTCTGAGGGTGACGTATTTGTCGCCTACCCAGGCAAGCAAGGAGACGGACGTGAGTATATTGATGCAGCAATCGCGTCTGGTGCGGCGGCTGTCTTGATGCATGTTGACACGGTAAAGGGGTGGCAGACTGCAGAATATGCGGTGCCTCTTTTTGCAGTGCTGCAGTTAAAGGATCGGTTGGGTGCGTTGGCTGACTTATGGTACGACAAGCCTTCCGCAAGCCTGACGGTTGTGGCTGTGACCGGGACAAATGGGAAAACTAGTTGCGTCGACTGGTTTTCGCAAGCACTCAGAAATGATGGTCAGAAAGTGGGCATCATAGGGACTCTAGGCGTTACGTTTCCCGATGGACGTCTTGAGCCTGGTCAGCTGACAACTCCCGATGTGATTTCTGTTCATAGAACAATGGCAGTGTTGCGTGAGGCGGGTGCGACGCATGTCGCCATGGAGGCCTCGTCAATCGGACTCGATCAGGGACGCTTGGCTGGAGTGCGGATTCACACCGCAGGCTTTACTAATTTATCGCGCGATCATCTGGATTATCATCAGACGATGCAGGCATATGAGGCGGCAAAGAGTCAGTTGTTTGCTTGGCCTGGCTTGCAGGTTGCGGTCCTGAATTTGGACGACCCTGTTGGCGTTCGACTGTCGCAGCGCGTGACATGTCATGCGATCACTTACAGTATTTCAAAACAAGTTGATACGGCAACATTGACGGCGAGTGCTTTGCGGACTGAGTCGTCAGGCATGGGGTTTCTTTTACAAGCGCAAGACGAGCAGGTTGCTGTGCAGAGTCATGCGCTGGGAACCCACAACGTTTCTAATTTGTTGTGTGTCTCCGGGCTCTTGAGATCGCAGGGTTGGTCTGTAGAAAAAATCAGTCAAGCGATTGCACGTCTTGCGCCGGTTGAAGGCCGGCTTGAGCGAGTGCGCTTTGCGATGAATGATGTGTCTGTCCCAACTGTAGTCGTGGACTATGCACACACACCGGACGCGCTTGAACGCGTGTTGAGAACGTTACGCCCTCTAGCAGAGTCCCAACAAGGAAAGCTCTGGTGCGTGTTTGGTTGCGGCGGCAATCGCGATGCTGGGAAGCGTCCGATCATGGGGGCTATTGCCCAACGTCTTGCCGACCAAGTCATCGTGACTAGCGACAATCCGCGTCATGAGGAGCCTGCCACAATTTTGACTGCCATCGTTGCCGACATTTCCGGGCAGGTGCGCAATGTTCATATTGTCCAAGACCGAGCACAGGCCATTCTTCAGGCGGTACTCGAAGCGGACGCCGCAGACGTCATTTTGATTGCAGGTAAAGGCCATGAGACGTATCAAGAAATCTCGGGTGTGCGCAAATATTTTGATGACAGACAGTGGGCACAGGCTGCGTTCGTATTGATGCAAGGGCGTGCGATCCAAACAGATTCACGCAAACTTGATCCTGGTGCAGTGTTTGTCGCGTTGCGTGGGGATAATTTTGATGGCCATGCTTACCTCAAGCAAGTCGCTGAGGGGGGCGCTGCTGCTGCCATCGTAGAGTCCGTCGACAGTTCGGTAGCCTTGCCTCAGATCGCACTTGGGGATACGCGCGCGGCACTTCTCTCGCTTGGCCATGCTTGGAGACGACGTTTCTCGATCCCAATGATTGCCGTAACAGGTAGTAATGGAAAGACGACGACCAAGGAAATGATTGCGGCTATTTTGGCTGCTTGCTATGGCCCCGAGCAGCGCTTGGCGACCGTGGGAAATTTGAATAATGAGTTGGGTGTGCCGCTGACGTTGATGCGTCTGCGACAAGCTCATAAAGCTGCTGTGATTGAGCTTGGGATGAATCATCCCGGTGAGATTGAGGTGTTGGCTGACTTGGTCGAGCCAACGGTGGCGCTGGTGAACAATGCACAGCGTGAGCATCAGGAATTTATGGAAAGTGTTGAGGCGGTCGCGCGAGAAAATGCGGCTGTCTTTGGCGCCTTACGTCCCGAGGGCGTCAAGGTATTTCCTGCGGACGAAGAATTTTCCTCTCTCTGGAAAACAATTTCTCCAGGGCATGCTGCCTTGTGCTTTGGAATGACATCTCAAGCGCAGGTATGGCCGAGTGACGTAGTTGCGGATGCACTTGGGTCGACTTTTACGCTCAATCTTCCAAATGGAACGTGCAGTATTTCTCTGCCAGTTCCAGGTATGCACAATATTAAAAATGCGTTGGCTGCGGCGGCATGTACCTATTCTGTTGGTGTGCCAGTCCAAGCGATCATGGATGGACTTGGGTCGTTTCAAGCTGTGTCGGGACGGATGCAGACGCACCGGCTTTCCGACAAGCGTGTCCTGATCGACGATACCTACAATGCCAATCCCGATTCTGTACGTGCTGCGATTGAGGTGTTGGCAAGTTTGCCCGCTCCGCGAGTCTTGGTGCTTGGAGATATGGGTGAGGTGGGCGATCAGGGGCCTGAGATGCATCGGGAGGTTGGCGCCTATGCGCGTGAACATGGCATTGAATATTTATTAACGCTGGGAGACGCGACACAACAAAGCGCAGAAGCTTTTGGTGTGCAAGCGGTCGCTGGCACGTCGGTTGAGCATGTGTGCGAAGTGTTGCATCGTCTGCCGGTGGCGAGTGTATTAGTCAAGGGTTCGCGGTTTATGCGCATGGAGCGCATCGTGAAAGAGTATCTAAAAACAACAGGGATCAATCCCGAGGAAGTGGTGAAGCATGCTGTATGAACTGTTCGGCTGGATAGCAGACAATCACGTACGCAGCTTTGCAGTGTTTGAATACATTACGTTGCGCGCAGTACTTGCCTGCGCGACATCTCTATTGATCGGTCTGGTCGCAGGACCCTATGTCATTAGACGTTTGACTGCGCTCAAAATTGGTCAGGCAGTGCGCAGCTATGGTCCTCAGACCCATTTGGTTAAGACCGGGACGCCAACAATGGGCGGAGCGTTGATCCTGATTTCAATCGGCGTGAGTACCTTGTTGTGGGCAGACTGGACAAATCGTTTTGTTTGGGTGGTATTGCTTGTGACCTTCGGTTTTGGGTGGATCGGCTGGGTAGATGATTACAAAAAAGTTGTACATCGCGACCCAGAAGGGATGCCTGCGCGTCAAAAGTTTTTTTGGCAAGCGCTCATTGGTCTAGTTGCGGCGGTGTATTTGACCTTTGCGGTTTCGGCCCCGGCGACAGCGAATATCTGGCCACTCATGCGTGACTGGGTGATGAGTGGTTTTACCGTTGACCTGCCTACGCGCACGGATTTGATCGTGCCATTTTTCAAGACAATTACGTATCCTCTTGGGGTATTTGGTTTTGTTGCGCTCAGTTGGTTTGTGATTGTCGGCACAAGTAACGCGGTCAACCTCACGGATGGTTTGGATGGCTTGGCGATTATGCCGACGGTGATGGTGGGGTCTGCTCTAGGCGTTTTTGCTTATGTGGTGGGCCGTGTCGACTATTCAAAATATCTTTTATTTCCCTATGTGCCCGGTGCGGGTGAGTTGATGGTGCTGTGCGCGGCCCTGGCCGGTGCGGGACTTGCCTTTCTCTGGTTTAACGCACATCCGGCGCAAGTGTTTATGGGTGATGTGGGTGCGCTCGCCTTAGGCGGGATGCTCGGCACGATCGCCATCATTGTGCGACAAGAAATTGTGTTGTTCATTATGGGCGGAGTGTTTGTTGCTGAAACGCTCTCGGTCATGATTCAAGTGTTTTGGTTCAAATACACCAAACGCAAATATGGCGAAGGGCGACGTGTGCTGCGAATGGCACCGCTCCATCATCATTTTGAAGTCGGTGGGTGGAAAGAAACTCAAGTGGTGATTAGATTTTGGATCATCAGCATGATGCTGGTGTTGATTGGTTTGTCTTCCTTAAAGATTCGATGAGCGAAGCCGCTTTATCCTCTGGTTTTCCTTCACGGGTCCTGATCTTGGGACTCGGGGAGACAGGCATTGCTGCCGCACGCTGGTGCGCACGCAATGGTGCGTTGCTGCGTGTTGCTGACACGCGCGCGACTCCTGCTGGAGTAGAGGCGTTGCAGGCCGAGATTGATACTTCCCGTGTCGAGTGGCATCTGGGTTGTGATGTATTTTCTGAGTCCATACTCGAAGGCGTTGAGCAGCTTGTCTTGAGTCCCGGATTGGCGCCAGGCATGTCACCTGTGCGTGAATTGCTGGATGCTGCAAGAGCGCGCAACGTTGAAATCATTGGCGAAATCGAGTTGTTTGCACGTGCGCTGCGAGACCTAAACACATCACAAAACTATGCGCCAAAAGTTCTTGGCGTCACGGGTACGAACGGTAAAACAACTGTCACGGCACTGACGCGTCGGATGCTGGAATCTGCAGGGTTGCGCGCGCAGGCTGCTGGAAATATTAGCCCTGCTGCTTTGCATGCTCTGATGGAGGCCTTGGATCAGCATGCACTGCCAGATGTTTGGGTGCTTGAGTTGTCCAGCTTTCAGCTTGAAACCACAAGTAGCCTGTCGTTGACGGCTGCAACGGTATTAAACCTGACGCAAGACCATCTCGACTGGCATGCCACGATGCAAAGCTATAGCGCTGCCAAAGCACGAATTTTTACGATGACAGAGCAAGTGATTGTCAATCGAGATGACGCAAACGTACTGGCTCTTGTTGAGACTCAGAGCGCAATGAATGTGCGCAGCTTTGGTCGCGACGCACCGATGCTGACGGGTGACCTTGGTATTGAAACCAGTCATGATGTCATGTGGCTATGCTCGTCAGAGGCGACGGAATTTGAAGATGACCTGCCTGCCCCTGTGCGTCGCAAAAAAAATGCGCCAGCACCGGAGAGGCAAGCCGGTCGACAGGTGCGTTTAATGCCAGTCGATGCACTGGGCATCAAGGGTTTGCATAATGCACTCAATACTCAGGCAGCATTGTTGCTGGGTCGCGCATGCGGTGTGACTTGGGCGCCTATGCTTCGCGCAGCCGGAGAGTACGCAGGCGAGCCGCACAGAATGGAATTTGTCCGAAGCGTCCGCGGCATAGATTTTTTTAATGACAGCAAGGGTACGAATGTTGGCGCAACGGCTGCAGGGCTTGAAGGCCTGGGGCGCCGCATCGTGTTGATCGCAGGTGGTGTGGGAAAAGGCCAAGACTTCGAGCCGCTTGTTCCGGTGCTCAGGCGCCATGTTTCGGCAGTGATCTTGATTGGGCAGGATGCGACCCTGATGTCTCAAGTGTTTGCGCCGTCTGAGGTCCCCACTGTTTTTGCAAACGATATGAAAGAGGCCATCGCGCAGGCGTTTAAGCACGCACAAGAAGGCGATGCCATTGTGCTGTCGCCCGCATGTGCAAGTTTTGATATGTTTCAAAACTATCCGCATCGCGGACAGGTCTTTGTCAATGAAGTCACAGAACTTGCGTTGGATCAGGGAGACGTGGCATGAGCCTGTTTGCTGAGCTGACTGGAAGTGTCAATGCCGTATCGCCAGGACGTACGACGATGCGAAATTACGACCTGCCTTTGGTGATTGCCACCAGTATCTTGGTGGGCCTGGGTATTTTGATGGTGTATTCGGCTGCGATCGCGTTGGTGGATGGACCGCGGGCAGGTGGGTACGGGCGTTATTCGTATGTCCTGAGACAGTCCGCCTTTGTGGCGATCGGAGTGTTTCTTTCAGCGATGGTGCTGACGATGCCGATGAACGCTTGGCGCAAGATCACGATAGGCTTGTTTTGTTTTGCTGGTTTTCTATTGGTGATCGTGCTGATTCCTGGTGTGGGTCGAAAGGTCAACAATGCGATGCGCTGGATACCTGTGGGTCCTGTGACTTTTCAACCCTCTGAGCTCATGAAGTTTGCTGTGATCCTGTTTACAGCAGATTACATCATGCGTAAAAAACAATATCTTCAGAGTATCTTGCGTGGATTTTTGCCGATCGCAGTCATTTTGGGTGTGGTGGCGTATTTATTACTCAAGGAGCCTGATCTCGGTGCGCTCATTGTCATTGTGGCGATCTCGATGGGTATTCTGTTCTTGGGTGGCATCAATGCGCGGATCTTCTCGTCTTTAGCAGGACTTTTATTTATTGGTTTCTCGGCGATTATCTGGTTGTCGCCTTGGCGACGTGAGCGCTTGTTCGCCTATTTAAATCCTTGGAATCCAGATTATGCCCAATCGACCGCCTATCAACTGACGCACTCGCTCATGGCAGTTGGGCGGGGTGAGTGGACCGGTGTCGGACTCGGTGGCAGTGTTGAGAAATTGCATTACTTACCTGAAGCGCATACCGACTTTATTGTGGCAGTCATTGGCGAAGAGCTTGGATTTGTTGGCATCATGCTGGTGATCGTGTTGTTTGCGATTGTTGTCCAGCGATGTTTTGAAATTGGTCGGCAAGCCATTGCGATGGAGCGCGTGTTCGGTGGCTTGGTCGCCCAAGGTGTCGGAATTTGGTTTGGCGTACAGTCCTTTATCAACATTGGTGTGGTGTTGGGTCTGCTGCCAACAAAGGGCCTCACATTGCCGATGGTGAGCTACGGTGGTTCTGGTTTGTTGATGAATTTAATCGCCGTTGCAGTCGTGTTGCGTGTCGATTTTGAAAACAGAAATCTCATGAGGGGCGTGCGCACATGACCGCGAACTCTCCAACAATTTTGATCATGGCTGGCGGCACCGGTGGACACATTATGCCCGGGCTCGCTGTCGCAGATGTCTTGCGCGCGCGCGGATGGAAGGTTCGCTGGTTGGGTAACCCCGACAAAATGGAAGGCCAAATTGTGCCCGCACGCGGCTATGAACTCGCACCTTTGCGCTTCGCCGGGTTGCGCGGACGAGGGTTGCGCGCAAAGTTAGTAGCGCCATTTTTGTTGATGCGTGCTGTGTGGCAAGCGTGGGGACATTTTTCAACTATCCGTCCAAATGTGGTCTTAGGGATGGGCGGTTATGTATCTTTTCCTGGCGGTGTCGTGAGTGCTTTACGTGCCAGGCCGCTAGTGCTTCATGAGCAAAATGCCATTGCCGGCATGGCCAATAAAGCGTTGGCGCGGATTTCCAAACGTGTGTTAGCTGGATTTCCAGGCGCCCTAGAGGGTGCAGAAGTCGTCGGCAACCCCGTTCGCCAGGATGTTGTGGCCTTGCCTGAGCCAAAACAACGCTATGCCGAACGCTCAGGACCTTTGCGTGTATTGGTGGTCGGCGGCAGTCTTGGTGCGACAGCGCTCAACACTATTATTCCCGAAGCGCTTGCGCAGATGACAGAGGCGCAGCGTCCTGAGGTGCGACATCAGTCTGGTGCGCAACACCTTGAGGCGCTGAGCGTGTCGTATCGGCAAGCGGGTGTTCGTGCGGAGTGTGTCGCTTTTATCGACAACATGGCTGAGGCGTTGGGACAAGCCGATTTACTGATTTGCAGAGCGGGCGCCATGACGGTGGCCGAAGTCGCCGCGGCAGGTGTCGCGGCATTGTTTGTACCTTATCCCCACGCGGTGGATGATCACCAGACAGCGAACGCAAAATTTTTAAGCAAGGACGGCTCCGCATGGCTCATGTCACAAGTGAGTTTGAGCGCGACTCAGTTAGCGTCCTGGTTGTCTTTGCGTACGCGAGAGGAGCTTGCCGAGGTTGCACAACGCGCACGCGCGCACGCTCGTCCCTTGGCGGCACAACAGATCGCCAATATTTGTGAAGAGTTAGTCGGAGTGGTGAAATGAAGCATCGAATCGAGCATATCCACTTCGTTGGTATCGGCGGCTCAGGTATGAGCGGCATCGCGGAAGTGTTGCTGAATCTTGGCTATCGTATTTCCGGCTCTGATTTGTCTCAGTCTGCCGTGACGCAGCGTTTGGCGTCCTTGGGGGCCACGATTTCGCTTGGTCACCAAGCAGAGCACGTCAAAGGGGCCGATGCAATTGTGACATCGACCGCCGTGGCGAATAACAATCCCGAAGTGATTGCAGCGCGCGAGGCGCGTATTCCTGTCGTCCCGCGTGCGGTCATGCTCGCAGAACTGATGCGACTGAAGCGTGGTATCGCAGTGGCCGGTACACATGGCAAAACGACGACGACCAGTTTGGTCGCGAGTGTGCTTGCGGCAGGAGGTTTGGATCCCACCTTTGTGATTGGCGGACGCCTGAACTCCGCTGGCGCGAATGCCGGACTGGGGCAGGGCGACTTTATTGTCGTCGAGGCCGATGAATCTGATGCTTCATTTTTGAATTTATTACCCGTGATGGCGATCATCACGAATATTGACGCCGATCATATGGATACCTATGGTCATGACGTCGCAAAACTCAAGAGTGCTTTCGTCGAGTTCACTCAGCGATTGCCTTTTTACGGGAGTGCGATTGTGTGCTCTGACGACGCAAATGTGCGCGAAATTTTGCCATTTGTTTCTCGTCCTGTCACAACGTATGGCGTCAATCAAGAGGCGAATGTACGTGCGACGAATGTGCGCGCGATGGGTACTCGGATGCTGTTTGATGTGGAGCGTCAAACACGTCATGGGGCGTTGCCTAAGATTTCGGTCGAATTGAATTTGCCCGGGTTGCATAATGTTCTGAATGCGCTAGCGGCTATTTCGGTGGCAACCGAGCTCGGTGTCGAGGATGCCGCAATCGTTCAGGCTTTAGCCAGTTTTGGCGGTGTGGGCAGAAGGTTTACGCAGATCGGAGACTTTGAGGCTAAAAGCGGCGGAATGTTTAGTGTGATTGATGATTACGGTCATCATCCCGTTGAAATGGCGGCCACTTTGGCGGCTGCACGAGGCGCATGGCCTGAAAGACGCATTGTTCTGGCTTTTCAGCCCCATCGATACACACGGACAAGAGACTGTTTTGAGGACTTTGTCAAAGTCCTGAGCTCAGCGGATGCTGTGTTGTTAACAGAAGTTTATGCGGCCGGTGAGCCTGCTTTGGTGGCTGCCGATGGACGTGCCTTGGCGCGTGGTGTTCGCGTAGCGGGTAAGGTCGAGCCGGTTTTTGTCGAGGATGTTGCAGCAATGCCTGAGGCGATTCAAAGCTTCGCTCAGGCGGGTGATGTCGTGATTGTGATGGGGGCGGGCTCAATCAGCAAAGTCCCCGAGCAGCTTGGGGGTGCGCGATGAGCAATCAAGATTTTGGCAAAGTAGGTGTGTTGTACGGCGGCAAGTCTGCTGAGCGTGAAGTGTCACTGATGTCTGGCGGTGGTGTGCATGCTGCGCTCAGAAGTCAAGGTGTGGACGCTCACCTATTTGACACAGGTACACGCAGTCTGTCCGATCTTGCACAGCAAGGATTTGATCGCGTATTTATCGCGCTGCATGGTCGCTATGGCGAGGATGGCACCTTGCAAGGTGCGCTGGAACTTTTGGGAATCCCTTATACGGGGAGCGGTCCTATGGCGTCGAGTCTCGCCATGGACAAAATCATGACTAAGCGCATCTGGCTGGAAGCCGGATTGCCAACGCCCGGCTACGTTGAATTGACAGAGGAAGGCGCAGTACCTGCAGCCGCAGCAACACTCGGTTTGCCCTTGATGATGAAGCCTCCTCACGAAGGATCGACTTTGGGCATTGTCAAAGTCAGTGAGTCCACAGCGTTGTTGGATGGTTTTCGCCATGCCTCACGCTTCGATGAGGTCGTGTTGGCAGAGCAATTTATTACGGGCAGAGAGTTGACGGTCGCGCTCCTTGGTCGAGGTGCCAACGCGCGTGCTTTGCCCCTGATTGAAATTGTGGCCCCGGGTGGTAACTACGATTATCAGAACAAATATTTTTCAGATGATACGCAGTATCGATGTCCTGCGCCCATCGCGCCTGAACTGGCACAACATATTGCTGAGATCAGTGTTCAGGCCTATCGCGCGCTTGGCTGTGAGGGATGGGGGCGGGCAGACGTGATTCTTGATGCGCAAGATCGTCCATGGCTCATTGAGATGAATACCTCCCCAGGCATGACTGGACATTCGCTTGTGCCGATGGCGGCCAAGGCAGTTGGGATGGACTATCCCGAATTATGTTTACACATCCTGAGAGAGGCGCGCTGCAAAGTCGGGCGCACCGGTCAGGTTCAAGGATAAGCGGAGTTATTTGTGTGGAACGAAGCCCGTACGATCAACCGACTTGCCAACACCCTCGCGGTGCTGGCGGTGCTGGCCATGTTGGCCGGGGGGATCTATTGGTTGATTCAACGGCCGCTGTTCGATTTGCAAGCGATCGAAATAGAGCCTGTGCCAAACTCGGAGCTCCATTATGTGACCCCAGCCAGCATTCAAAATGCAGTTTCGGGAAATCTGACGGGCAATTTTTTCACGATCAATCTAGAAGAAGCGCAGCGAGTATTCGAAGAGGCTCCTTGGGTGCGCTCGGCCTCTGTGCGCCGCATTTGGCCCAACGCCATCCGTGTGACGATCGAAGAGCAGCAGCCGTTCGCACTTTGGAACGACAGCCAGTTGATCAACACTTGGGGACAGGTATTTACTGCCAACCAAGGCGAGCTGGACGACGATGTGACATTGCCGCAATTCGATGGTCCCGAGGGCACGGAAGGCTTGGTCGTCACTCGTTACGCAGAACTCGAACGGTGGTTTGCGCCTCTGGGTGTCACGGTGCGCAAGCTATCTCTGAGCGATCGGTTAGCTTGGCAGGTCACATTATCGAACGGGATGACTTTAGCGCTCGGTCGCGATCCGGGTGCCGATGCACCAGATCAGCAGGTCGGTATACCCGGAGCACTTCCTTTTGCAGCAAGGATTCAGCGTTTTGTTCAAGCTTTGCCGCAAGCGACACAAAAAATTGGCGATCGAGTCCTGACTCACGCCGATTTGCGCTATCCCAATGGCTTTGCACTCACACTTGCAGCCTTACCCGAAAACCCTCAACCCAAAAAGAAACGATAACGCCATGACCCGTGACATCAAGGACCTGATCGTCGCCCTCGATATCGGTACCAGCAAAGTAGTTGCTGTCGTTGCCGAAGTATTGCCTGAGGGACGTTTTGAAGTGCTTGGCTTGGGCCAGCATGAGTCGAGAGGCATGCGCAAAGGGGTCGTGGTCAATATTGAGACAACGGTCAACTCGATTCAGCGTGCGCTTGAAGAAGCCGAACTGATGGCGGATTGCAAAATTCGCGACGTCTACACAGGCATCGCGGGCAGCCATATACGCAGCTTTAACTCCAGCGGCATGGTGGCGGTCAAGGACAAGGAAGTGACGGCAACAGATGTCGCTCGTGTGATCGAAACAGCAAAAGCCGTCAATATTCCTACTGATCAACAAGTCTTGCATGTGTTGACGCAAGAGTTCATTGTGGATGGTCAGGAGGATATTCGCGAGCCGATCGGGATGAGCGGTTTAAGGCTTGAAGTCAAGGTTCACATTGTGACGGGTGCAGTCAGCGCGGCTCAAAACATTGTGAAGTGCGTGCGTCGTTGTGGGCTGGAAGTTCAAGATTTGATTTTGCAACCTTTGGCCTCGAGCTTGGCGTGCTTGACAGCAGATGAAAAAGAATTGGGCGTCGTGTTGGTCGATATCGGAGGCGGTACGACTGATGTGGCGATCTACACGGGTGGTGCGATTCGTCACACTGCTGTGTTGCCCATCGCAGGCGATCAAATCACCAGCGACATCGCGGCCATGTTGCGCACGCCCACGCCCGATGCAGAAGACATCAAGTTGCGCTTCGGTGTGGCCAAGCAGGTGCTCGCCAGCCCAGATGAGGTGGTGGAGGTCCCTGGCTTGGGTGATCGCGGCCCAAGACAGGTCAAACGCCAAGCGCTCGGCGCAGTGATTGAGCCTCGCGTAGAAGAGTTATTTGGTTTGGTCCAGCAAGTGATTCGTGAGTCCGGCTATGAAGATTTGCTGTCTTCAGGTGTTGTGTTGACCGGTGGCACATCAATGATGCCTGGCATGGTGGAGCTGGCCGAGGATGTCTTTTTAAAGCCCGTGCGAGTCGCAGTACCTGAATACGATGGCAGCTTGGCAGACGTCATGCGCAGCCCTAGGTTTTCTACAGTAATGGGCTTGTTGGGCGAAGCTCGGATGCAGCGCTTGCGTGGTCGCAAGTTTACGCAGCAGTCGGGAAGTTTCAAGGCGATTTTGGCGCGTATGAAGGAATGGTTTATGCATTGAATTGATGTCTGCGGACATCAAACAAGTCGACGAGCATTTTGCAAAGCGGCTTGAGGTGGAGAGGTTTCAAGCCCGGTGCGGACACGGTCGGCACCGAGTTTGAAACGATTTCTAAAAGTAGTTTGGGGATTTAGAAACGTTTGAAGTTTAAGACTTGAGGGAGTCAATCATGATGTTTGAAATGTTAGATAACGCCAATAAGGGTACCGTCATCAAAGTGGTCGGTGTCGGTGGAGCGGGCGGCAATGCTGTCTCGCATATGATTCGTTCTGGTGTACAGGGCGTCGATTTCATTTGTTGCAACACCGATGCGCAAGCCTTGGCTGCTACAAATGCGCCTGTTCAGATTCGTCTGGGCCGCACCGGTTTAGGCGCTGGTGCCAAGCCTGATCAAGGCCGTGCTGCTGCTGAGTTGGCGCGTGAAGAAATTCGTGCTGCACTCAACGGCGCCAACATGGTCTTTATTACAGCAGGCATGGGTGGCGGTACCGGTACAGGTGCGGGTCCAGTGGTGGCTGAAGTGGCAAAAGAACTTGGTATTTTGACCGTAGGTGTCGTCACCAAGCCTTTCTCCTTCGAAGGCGCCAAGCGCATGAAGATGTCGGAAGACGGCATCGGTGAATTGTCAAAGTATGTGCACTCACTCATTGTTGTCCTGAACGAGAACTTGTATGAGTTGATGGACGAGGATGCCACGCAGTCAGATTGTTTCAAGGCTGCTGATGATGTGCTCCATAACGCTTGCGCGGGCATTGCCGAAATCATCAACGTCGAAGGTAACGTCAACGTTGACTTTGAGGACGTCAAGACCATCATGGGCGAGCAAGGTCAGGCGATGCTTGGCACTGCAATGGCTTCTGGTCCGGATCGTGCCAAGGTTGCAGCAGAGCAAGCGGTTGCATGTCCTTTGCTGGAAGGTGTCAACTTGAACGGTGCACGTGGTGTGTTGGTCAACATCACAGCTAGCAGTTCGCTCAAGATGAAAGAAACACGCGCGATCATGGATCACATCAGTGGTTTTGCTTCGCCTGAAGCAACAGTGATCTTTGGTACTGCGTATGATGACTCGATGGGCGATAACCTCCGTGTGACGGTTGTAGCAACTGGTTTGGGTCGCGCGCAGAGCCGTCCGGTTCTTGTGTCTGAGCCAATTGAGATGCAGCGCACAGGTACTGACAATATGCCCATTGGCAATAGTCAGGATATGGGCGTGCCATCGGTGTTGCGCAATCCACGCACTCAGGCGACTGCTCAAGTGCGTGCGCTTGAAACGGCAGGAATGGAGCACTACGACATTCCAGCTTTCTTGCGTCGCCAGGCAGATTAATCAGCTTAAGAGACTAAAAAGTCTCGTTCCCACAGGCTGTTTTTAGCCTGTCAAGAACATCGGCTGACTCCCTGCGCCAGGAGCCTACAAAAAGGTTTCTGGTTTCGCACCCGGACTTTCCCCAGTCCGGGTGCGTTGTCGTCTGTGATTTGCGGTGCAATCGTCATCAAAAGCGGTACAATAGTGCTAGTTTTCAAGGAAGTCGTTCAGAGATATGTTTCGCCAACGTACGCTTAAAAATCTAGTCAAAACAACCGGTGTCGGCTTGCATTCTGGTCGCCGTGTGGAGTTGACTTTGCGCCCCGCTGCCCCTGATACAGGAATCGTCTTTCATCGGATTGATCTGCCTGAAGTCGTCGACATCCCCGCCCAGGCGGCGATGGTGAGAGACACGCGTATGGCGTCTGTGCTTGGAGAGGGCGCAGGTAGAGTATCTACCGTCGAGCATTTAATGTCCGCGTTGGCGGGCCTTGGGATCGACAACCTACACATCGACTTGACGGCCGAAGAAGTGCCGATCATGGACGGCAGTGCTGCGACTTTCATTTATTTGCTTCGCTCTGCTGGTATTGAGGAACAAAACGTTCCCAAGAAATTTTTACGCGTCCTCAAAACCATCGAAGTGCGTGAGGGCGAGGGCGATCAGGCTAAATGGGCCAGGTTGGAGCCCTACGACGGGTTCGCGTTAGCATTTTCGATTGATTTTCGTCATCCTGCGATTAACTCGACGTCTAATTTCGCTGAAATTGATTTTTCAACCCAGTCTTACGTGAAAGAAATCGCACGTGCGCGCACGTTTGGTTTCGTCAACGAGGTCGAAGCCTTACGCTCGATGGGTTTGGCGCGCGGTGGCAGTCTTGATAACGCCATTGTGATGGATGAGTACCGTGTGTTGAACACAGACGGTTTGCGTTATGACGACGAGTTTGTCAAACATAAGATTTTGGATGCTGTGGGCGATTTGTACTTGATCGGTAAACCGCTCGTGGCACGCTATGTGGCATGCAAATCAGGCCATGCGATCAATAATCAGCTTGCGTTGAGCCTTCTTGCGCAAAAAGATGCGTGGGAAATTGTCACGTATGCCTCTCAGGCAGAGGCTCCTGCTGCGTTTCAGCAGGAGTGGAAGCTCGCCTAAGGCTTGGCGTCGCTCGAGGGAGCGGCCCCTTGGTGGTGTTTCAAAAGTTTAGCCACTGCGTCCGCCAGAGGTCCTGGGCGCAGGGCTGTACGCAAGACCTCAAAAGCCTTGAGATCCGTTTCATCCAATGTACGGGCTTCTCTTGGCGGTTTCACAACCTCGGGTAATCCGAGTCCTCCTTGTACTTTTAACTTGATTTCAGCGATGTTCCAGCCCGCCTGTTGCATGTGAGCCGTTACTCTAGGGGCTAATTGACGGAACTTTGCAGCAAAAGCAGCACTCGAAACCATAAGAGTCAGCACTTGGTTGTCGAGTTTGATGACTTCGAACGCACTACGCATATTGGCGGGTAACGCACTCACCACAGCGCTGCGCATATTGAGATGCATTTGAGCGGTCGCCAGTACGTTGGCCGATTGCGAGTCGTGACCCAGCCACCCAATTAAGTGGGTGCTGCCAGATTGCCCGGATGAGCGCGATCGGCGAATTGGGGGAGCGGCCATAAGGAAAGGATTGTTAGATGAAGATAGTGATTATGCCTTCGCGGCAGGGGCAGTATGCACCCATCTCGATCAGTGTAAGCCGTCTGATCTTGATTGGTGGCCTTTTATTGGTCGGAGCGGTGATCGCGGGTGCGGCATTGCAACGGTTGGCGTGGGGCTCAAGGCTGGAGACTTTACCGGCTCAGCAGCTCGCACCGATTGCTGCCACTTCGGCGATTTCAGATGCGCAAGCGATGCGCGCCCTTGCGACAAAGGTCGGCGAGCTGCAGGCAACGGTTGCCCGACTCGATGGTTTAGGGCAACGCGTGGCTAAAGTGGCGGGTTTGCCTGATCAGGATGTCACAATTGTTCCCGAGTCCCCAGAGGCGACGGTTGTTTTGGATGATCTCTGGGTGCCAGCCTCTGAGTCGCGCGCAGTTCCTTTTTCGCAACTAGAGGGCGAGCTCAACTGGTTGCAAAAAAGTTTGTCACGGCAGGGCGACTATCTGTCAATGCTGGACTTGGCTGTGACTCAACAAGCTGCTTCAGTGGCGCGTTTGCCCACCGCCATGCCGATTGAATCCTATCCATATTTGAGTTCGTCCTACGGTTGGCGCAGAAATCCCTTTAACGGTCAGATGAGTATGCACGAAGGGCTCGACTTTAGTGCACCTCATGGGACCCCTATTCGCTCGGCCGCGGGGGGCGTTGTGCGAACTGTGACCGTTCATCGCGGCTACGGCAACATGGTGGAAATCGACCATGGCGAGGGGTTAATGACGCGCTACGCCCACGCCAAGGTCGTTTTGGTCAAGGAAGGGGAGGTTGTGACGCGTGGTCAGCTCATCGCTCGCGTAGGATCAACAGGTCTCTCTACGGGGCCTCACTTGCATTTTGAGGTCAGAAAAGATGACAGACCGCTTGATCCCCGCGCATTTTTAGCCGGACAACCCATCGCAACCCCTGTCGCAACCTCGCGACCCGTCACAGGGTCATCCTCGATTACATGGCAGCCACGCGTGCGTTAAACTCGAAGGCTTATTCGGCAGACCTTGCCCTAACTTTTTCTTAGTCAGCCCCGTGCCCCATGGTGCGGGTCCGAACAGGTCCTATTCGCATGTTTTCATTGCTAAAAAAAATCTTCGGTAGCCGTAACGATCGCACTCTCAAGCAATTGAGAAAGCAGGTTCAGCAAATTAACGTACTCGAACCACAGATGCAGGCTCTGTCTGACGAAGAGTTGCGCGCAAAAACGGATAGTTTTAGAGAGCGGATCAAGTCAGGTACTTCACTTGACGCCTTGCTGCCTGAGGCCTTTGCTGTGGTGCGCGAAGCCAGCGTACGCGTATTTGGTATGCGTCATTTCGATGTGCAGATGATTGGCGGTATGGTCTTGCACAGTGGCAAAATTGCTGAGATGCGAACCGGTGAAGGTAAAACGCTGATGGCGACTTTGCCCGTCTATCTCAATGCGCTCACCGAACGCGGTGTGCATGTGGTCACGGTTAACGACTACCTCGCGCGACGCGACGCCGGTTGGATGGGGCGACTCTACAATTTTCTTGGTTTGTCGGTGGGCGTAGTCGTTCCTCAACAAAGCAACGAAGAAAAAATTGCCGCGTATCGTGCGGACATTACGTACGGCACGAACAATGAGTTCGGCTTTGATTATTTGCGTGACAACATGGAGCAGCGCGCCGAAGATCGTCGCCAGCGGACCTTGGTGTTCGCGATTGTGGACGAGGTGGACTCCATTTTGATCGATGAGGCCAGAACGCCATTGATCATTTCCGGACAAGCCGAAGATCACACGGAAATGTACGTGCGCGTCAACGTGGTGCCAGCAATGCTGCAACGCATGGCGACCGAGCCCAAGCCTCAAGAGCCTGAACCAGAAGGTCATTTTTGGGTCGATGAAAAAAATCATCAAGTCTATCTGTCTGAATCAGGACATGAGCGTGCCGAGGAAATTCTGACCGAACTTGGATTGTTGCCTGTTGGCCAGTCTTTATACGAAGCCCGTAACATCACACTGATGCATCACTTGATGGCGGCCTTGCGTGCGCACAATCTTTTCCATCGCGATCAGCACTATGTCGTGCAAGATGGCGAGGTCGTGATCGTCGACGAATTTACCGGACGCCTGATGTCGGGTCGCCGTTGGTCGGATGGTTTGCATCAAGCTGTCGAAGCAAAAGAAGGTGCGCAGATTCAAAACGAAAATCAGACCATGGCGTCGATTACGTTTCAGAATTATTTCCGCATGTACGAAAAGCTTGGCGGCATGACGGGAACGGCGGATACCGAAGCGTACGAGTTCCAGGAAATTTACGGTCTGGAGACGGTGATTGTCCCGACCAATCGTCCAATGGTCCGTGCCGACCAAAACGATCAAATTTTTAAATCAGCAACTGAAAAATTTAACGCGATCATTGACGATATTCGCGATTGTCAAGAGCGTGGACAACCCGTGCTCGTCGGAACCACGAGTATTGAAAACTCTGAGCTCTTGTCCGGTTTGCTGGACAAAGCGGGCTTGCGTCACGAAGTGCTCAATGCGAAACAGCATGCCCGCGAAGCAGAGATTGTGGCTCAGGCAGGCAAGCCCGGCAACATTACGATCGCGACCAACATGGCAGGCCGTGGTACGGATATTGTGCTGGGTGGCAGCATTGAAAAGCTCATTGAAAACGTGCGTGAAAACGAAGCGTTGAGCGAAGCGGATAAGGCAACACAGATCGAAACGATTCGCGCACAGTGGCTGCCAGTCAATGAGCAGGTCAAGGCTGCGGGCGGCTTGCGCATCATCGGTACAGAGCGCCACGAGTCACGTCGGATCGACAATCAGTTGCGTGGCCGCGCGGGTCGCCAAGGCGACCCAGGCTCCTCGCGTTTCTATCTGTCACTCGAAGATCCGTTGATGAGGATTTTTGCGGGTGACCGTGTGCGTGCCATCATGGACCGACTCAAGTTGCCTGAAGGTGAGCCCATCGAAGCGGGTATGGTGTCGCGTTCGATCGAAACAGCGCAGCGCAAGGTTGAGGGCCGTAACTTTGACGTACGCAAGCAATTGCTTGAGTATGACGATGTGGCCAATGATCAGCGCAAAGTGCTGTACGCACAACGAAATGAAGTGCTTGAAGCACAGTCCATTTCTGAGACCATCGACAACTTGCGCAATGGAACCTTTACGGACTTGGTCGCGAGCCATGTACCCGAAGGTTCTGTCGAAGAACAGTGGGACATTGATGCGTTGCAAATGGCACTCGAAGCCGACTGGCATATCAACTTGCCTCTGACGGACTTCATTCGTGAATCAAAGACTATTTCCGAAGATGACATTCTCGAGAAAGTACTTGAGGCGGCGCAAGCGTCCTATCAGTTAAAAGCTACGACGGTCGGCGCTGAGTCTTGGGCAGGTTTTGAACGCTCGATCATGTTGCAAGTCATTGATACGCAATGGCGTGAGCATTTGTCTGCGTTGGATCACTTGCGTCAGGGTATTCATTTGCGCGGTTACGCACAAAAAAACCCAAAGCAAGAATACAAGCGCGAAGCGTTTGAGTTGTTCTCCAGCATGCTAGATCGGGTGCGCGACGATGTGGTGCGCATACTCATGACCGTGCGCATTCAGACACAAGAAGAGATTGAGCAGGCTGAACTCGAAGCGGCTCGCGCAGTTCAAATGCAGAATGTCACGTATCAGCATACGGATTATGATGCGGCGCCTGTTGAGCAAAGTCAGGCTGCGAATCGTGCGGTTGCCGAAGACCATCCAGGTACGCTGAGAAATGCTGCACCCAAGGTCGGACGTAATGATCCCTGCCCATGCGGCAGCGGTAAAAAGTACAAGCACTGCCACGGTCAGTTAAGCTGATCTCCACATAATGAATGACCGCTAGGGTAAGTCTCCATGCAACATGACCTGACACGCAATACCCTGGCTGCTATTTTGTTGGTGGGACTGATCGCCCTATGCTTTTGGGTACTAAGGCCCTTCTTGGCCGCGACGGTGTGGGCCACCATGATTGTGGTGGCCACGTGGCCGTGGCTCAAGGCCTTGGATCATATGTTTGGCAATCGCCGCACTCCCGCCGTATTGGTGATGACGTGTGGCATGTTGCTATTGCTAGTGATGCCACTTTGGTGGGCAATCAGCACCATTGCAGAGCGCTCTGATGACCTGATGACTTTCGGACAGGATCTGGCGACCAAGGGTGTGCCTCCGCCGCCAGAGTGGGTCTCGCATATTCCTCTCGTGGGCGACAAAGTTGCAGCTTTTTGGCTGAAGCTGAGTTCCGGTGGATTCAATAGTTTTGTTGAGTACTTAAGTCCATACGCGAGCGCGGCAGGAAAGTGGTTGCTCGGACAATTTGGTGGTTTGGGTGGCATGCTCTTGCAGTTTTTCCTAGTGGTCGTGATCGCTGCAATTTTTTACAGTTCAGGTGAGCAGGCTGCGAGTATGTTGCGCCGAGTCGGGCGTCGCTTAGCGGCCGAGCGTGGTGAAAGTTCCATTGTTCTGGCAGGGCAAGCGATTCGTGCGGTGGCACTGGGCGTTGGGGTGACGGCGATCTTGCAAACGGCGCTAGGCGGGTTGGGTTTGGTGATTGCGGGCGTGCCCTTTGCCGCTGTGCTGTCGGCTTTGATGTTGATGCTGTGTATTGCTCAAGCGGGCCCTAGCCTTGTTTTGTTTCCAGCCGTTGCGTGGATGTACTGGCAAGGCGATACTGGTTGGGCTACATTTTTACTCGTGTGGAGTGTTGTGGTGGGCACCATGGACAACTTTGTGCGTCCCATGCTGATCCGCCGTGGCGCGGACTTGCCGCTATTGTTGATCTTTGTTGGCGTGATTGGTGGCTTGCTGAGTTTTGGTTTGATCGGGATTTTTGTGGGGCCGGTGGCACTTGCAGTGACCTATACGCTTGCACAGTCTTGGGTGTCTGAATCGTCAGACACTCCACCACAGTAAACTGAGCGATATCGGCTAGCCTGCGTAATCTAGCGGCAGTGCTGTCGTGCATTTGATGGTTTCCATGGCAAAGGCTGAGCTGACATCCAGGAGCTCAACCGAGCGAATCAAGCGCTTGTATACGCTGTCATAGCGGTCAATATCCGGCACGACAATTTTGAGCAAGTAATCAGCGTCTCCACTCAAGCGATAAATTTCAACAATTTCCGGGATGCTGGTGGCGCCGTCGACAAAGCGCTTCATCCACTCTTCGCTATGCTGGCTGGTGCGGATCGTGACAAAAGTCGTCAGGCCGAGGTTCAGTTTGCGTGCATCGCAAAGCGCGACTTGCTTCTTAATAATGCCCTCTTCTTGTAGCTTTTGCAGGCGTCTCCAGCATGGTGTGGGTGTCAGGTTGACCGCGCTTGCGAGCTCCGCGAGAGAAATGCTGGCATCTTCCTGCATGAGCCTCAGGATTTCACGATCTTTCTTGTCTATTTGCATGATTTTTCTAATTTACGAATTAATAATAGAAATTATTGCTTATATGTAATAGTTTGTGAGATAAATAGCAAATTATTTCTCTCTAAGAAATCCTATGATGAACGATCTTTTTATCCAATTGATCAAGCATGCAAACCTCGCCCCATCTTCAGACAGTGCCCGTCGTCAGAACAACCGATCTGACAGAAGTGTCCGAGTCCATGCTGGATCGTGATGTGGCGGGTCTCTCTGACTCAATTAATCAGGCATGTTTAGGTGAGGCAGATCTTGTCCCTTATCGTGTCCGTCAGGCGCTCAATCATGCTCTGGACGCTAAAACGAGTGCGCGCTTGGTTGAACAGGTGCTTGCGTTGCCGCATTCAACTCAGTCGTACACGCGACATATATTGCATGCAGACCCTGCGGGGATGTTTACAGTCGTCGCCTTGAGATGGGATGCAAATCAGGCGAGTCCCGTGCATGCTCATTACACGTGGTGTGCCTATCGGGTGCTGCGTGGCGAATTGACGGAGAGCCACTTTGAATGGGATCGCTCTGTTGAACAGGCTTATTTATTTAACCGTGTCGCGCGGTCTGCAGGGCAGAGTGTGTGTGGCCACGGGGGAATGGACTTTATCCATCGCTTAGGTAACGAGCACGAGCAGACTGCGGTGTCTATTCATGTCTACGGCATCGACTCGGCGCGGATCAGTAGTCACGTGAATCGTAAACTGGCTGTCAAGCTTGAGGTTCAAGCTTGAGGCTAAACCTTGAAGTTTGAGTTTAAAGTCAGCGCTTCAAAGTAAAAAGACGGTCGCGAGTCCCAGAAAAATAAAGAAGCCGAGTGAGTCAGTTGCAAACGTGAGTAGCACCGAGGAGCCCATGGCGGGATCTTTACCAAAGCGTGTCCGTACGATCGGAACCAAGACGCCTATCATCGCACCGATGAGCATGTTGCAAATCATGGCAGCCATCATCACTAGAGCAATCGCAATCGAATCGGAAATCGCCCACGCAAATACGGCGGCGATTGCACTGCCGACCACGCCCACCATAAAGGTCACGAGCAGCTCGCGCTGAAAGAGTTGCCAGACGTTTTTGTCTGTGATGCGACCAACCGCAAGGGCGCGAATAATAAGCGTCATCGTTTGGTTGCCGGAGTTGCCGCCGATGCCGGCAACGATCGACATCAGAAAAGCGAGTACGACAATGGTGCTGACCGTGTCTTCGAATCGTGAGGCGACAAAGGATGCGGTCGCCGCCGTGCAAAGGTTGAGCAGAAGCCAAGGGGCGCGGTTACGTAAAGCGCGACTCACCGGCGCAAAGATGTCCTCGTCTTGCATACCCGCGCGAGACAATGCCTGTTCATCAGAGTCTTCGCGGATCACGTCCACGACTTCGGCAATCGTGACACGACCGATCAGTCGACCGAGCTCATCAACCACGGGTGCTGAGACCAAGTCATAGCGTTCGAACGCGCCTGCGGCTTCAGCGTCGGAGTCTAACGGGCTGAGCGACAAGTAATCTGTACTCATCGCCTCGCTCACCTGAGACTCTGGTTCGTTGACGAGCAAAGAAGATAAGCTCAGTGTGCCGAGAAGCTTGTCTGCGCGATTGACGACAAAAATTTGATCCGTGTGGTCGGGCAGCTCGGGGAGGCGTCTGAGATAGCGCAGCACGACCTCAAGTGAGACGTCTTCGCGCACGCGCACCATCTCAAAGTCCATGATGCCGCCGACGCTGTCGTCGGGATAGCCCATGGCCTCGATAAGTCTGGCGCGTTCTTCGTCAGTCAGTCCTTTTTGCACCTCGGCCACAACGTCGGCGGGCAAGTCAGGTGCGATGTCCGCCAGCTCGTCCGCATCCATGTTCTCGGTTGCGGCCACCAGGTCCTGACGGTCCATCGCTTGAATGAGAGACTCGCGAACCCAGTCATCCACCTCGAGCAGCACGTCTGCATCGTATTCGGCACTGACTAAGCGCCAAACGAGCTGCCGCTCTGTCTTGGGCAACGAGCCTAGGATAAAGGCGATGTCCGCAGGGTGCAGATCATTGACGAGGGCGGAGAGTTCGGCTTCGTGCTGGCGTTGAATCAGGCTCTCGACTAATTCTGCGCGTTCGTCACCACCTTCTTGTCGGTGCGCGAGGTTTTCGACAACCTCGTGTCGATGAAGCAAATCCTGAACCTTGGCGAGCGCAAGCTGGGCATCCTCTGGATCGAGGCGCCTCACGATTGCTTCTGGCTCGACAGGTATTTGCGTCATGCGGACAGGCCATAAGGGTTTAGGTGACGAGCTTCACTAATGCGTAGCCGCCGAATGCAAGCAGTATAAACAGGATCACGCCCAATCCCACTACACGGGGACCCGCCTGTCGGATTTGAGCGAAACGCGTTTCGATCCCCAGCGCCGTCATGGCCATCGTGAGGACAAAAATATCAAGGGCGCGCAGTGCTTGCAAAACATTGGGGGGGATGATGTTTGCGGAGTTGATGAGTGCTAACACCAGAAAGCCAATCGCAAACCACGGAATGGGCAGCTTGGGGCGAGCCTCGCCTGCTTTGGCCTGTGCCGCGGCGGCGCGTTGGAGCCAGAGCCCCAAAATAATGAGAACTGGAACAAGAAGCGCAACACGTGTCATCTTGACAATGGTGGCGACCTCAGTCGTGGCCGCATCAATGTTGCTGGCCGAGGCGACGACCTGCGCGACTTCGTGCACTGAGCCGCCAAGAAAGATACCGAAGGCGCGAGGGTCCATATTCATCCAGCCTGCTTGATACAGAATTGGATAGAGGAACATTGAAATCGTCCCAAACAGTACGACCGTAGCAACAGCCACTGCGGCTTTATGGGGGGCGGCCTTGAGGGTGGACTCAAAGGCGAGGACAGCGGCCGCGCCACAAACGGCGCTGCCTGCCGAGGTCAGCATCGCGGTGTCACGGTCAAGCTTGAGCAGCTTGGTGCCAATCAGTGTGCCTAAAATTAGGACGCCCAGCACGATCCCGACCGAGACCACCAAGCCCGGCAGGCCGACTTCGATAATTTGCTGGAGACTGACGTTCAGACCATAAAAGGCGACACCCACGCGGAGCATTCGTCTGGCGGTAAAGTGCACGCCAACACCCCATTCGGCTGGCATATTACCGCGCATAAAGTTGCCATACAGCATGCCGCACACAATCCCGACCACAAGTGGACTAAAACCAAGTGTTTTGACGAAGGCGATACCAGCCAGTTGGGTGACCGCTGCAGCCATCAGGCCGACAAACAGCACACCGCTTAGTCGATCACGCCAAGGGGAAACACTTGTAATTACAGGAGTAGACATACCGATCCGGCCAGCTGGTTGAAAGTGACCGTGATACTAACCCGAACCATCGACCCGAACCAAGAGATCGTTTGCAGAGATCAGAGAGCCCCCGATTGCGCTCACGCTTGCGGGCGTGAGAACCAGTTTTCAGCGAGTTTGACCCAATAGGTGGCGCCTAGCGGCAACAAGTCATCGTTAAAGTCATAGGAACCGTTGTGCAACATGCAGGGACCGAGACCGTGCCCCGCGTCTCTGTGTTCGCCCATGCCATTGCCAATCCAGACATAGCAACCCGGAACTTCTTGGAGCATGAAGGCGAAATCCTCGGCGCCCATCGTCGGTGTCACGTGATCGTCGACCTGGTCTGCGCCGACAATGCTGCGCAGGACGTCCGCACAAAACGCGGATTCGTCTGGGTGATTGATCGTGGGCGGATATTTACGGACAAAAGAAAAGTCTGCCTCAGCGCCCATGGCGGCAGCGGAGTGCTGGATGATGTCACGCATCCGTTGCTCAATCATGTCCAGCGTTTCAATGGTGAAAGTTCTGACCGTGCCACGCATGTCGGCCTCGGTTGGAATCACGTTGTCTGCGCTGCCGGTGTGAATTTGGGTAATGCTCAGGACGGCGGCCTCAAGTGGGTGACGGTTGCGCGTGACGATGCTTTGGAGTGCCTGCGCGATGTGCACGGCCGTCATGACGGGGTCGATGCCGAGCTGAGGCATACCGGCATGTGCGCCTTTGCCGCGCACTTTGATGTGAAATTGGTTGCTGGAGGCCATGATTGGACCGGCGGTCAGCCCAAACTGACCCACTGGCAGCCCAGGCCAGTTGTGCATACCAAATACCGCTTGCATGGGAAACTTTTCAAAAAGACCGTCTTCCATCATGCGCTTGGCGCCCGCACCGCCTTCTTCGGCGGGTTGGAAAATGACGTATACCGTGCCGTCGAAGTTTTTGTGTTCTGCCAAATACCGCGCCGCGCTCAACAACATAGCTGTGTGGCCATCATGGCCACAGCCGTGCATCTTTCCTGGGTGTTGGCTGGCATGAGCAAACGTGTTGAGCTCTTGCATGGGCAGAGCATCAAGATCCGCGCGCAGTCCAATCGCACCTATGCCGGGAGTGCGTCCCTCAATGATGCCGACTACGCCGGTACCACCCAGTCCGCGATGGATCGGGATACCCCATTTTTGGAGTGCTTCCGCGACCACATCCGCCGTACGTTTTTCTTCGTAACAGAGCTCGGGATGCGCGTGGAGATCTCGGCGAATTGCTTGAATTTCGGACTGCCAATTAAGAAAGGGCTCGAGAAGTTTCATGCAAATCACTTTAAATGAGTATGTCTAACGGTATTATCAATCTAAACCGTTGCCACGACAGAATAACCCTCACAAGCAACCTGATTATGCAACATCCTTGGATTCAGCACTATCCGGCGGGCGTACCCGCTGAAATTTCAACGCAAAACTACGTTTCTCTGGTTGATTTGCTTGACCGCGCCTGTCAAAAACATGCGCAAAGGACTGCCGCCAGTTCTTTTGGGGTGTCATTCAGCTTTCAGGACCTGGATCGTCATGCGCAAGCGTTTGCAGGCTGGCTGCAATCCCTCCGTTTGCCGCAGGGGTCGCGTATCGCGCTCATGATGCCCAACGTTTTGCCTTATTTGGTGGCGTTACTCGGGACATTGCGGGCGGGTCATGTGATCGTCAATATCAACCCGCTCTGCTCACCGAGAGAGCTTTCAAATCAATTGAAAGACAGCGGGGCATGCACCATTGTGGTGCTTGAAAGTGTTGCGCGCACCTTGGAGCAAGTCACTGACTGTCCGGCTCTAGAGCATCGCGTGGTGGTGCCACCCGGTGCGATGTTGGGTGGTTTAAAAGGCCTGATCGTCAATCTGGGTGCGCGTTATGTGCGCAAATTGGGGCCTGAGAGACCTTTGGCGGGGGCTTGGTCTTGGGATTCCGTGCTCAAGGTCGGCAGACAGCAACCGTGGGTGCCGCCGACCTTGTGTCTGGAGGATTTGGCTGCTTTGCAATACACGGGGGGCACGACCGGTTCGCCCAAGGCGGCGATGTTGACGCATGGCAACTTGGTTGCCAACGTTTTGCAGGTGGAAGCCGTCGCCAAACCCGCGCTGCAGGATTTGCTCTCCAATCCGCTCACCATGTTGACGGCACTTCCGCTATATCACGTGTTTGCGATGACGGTTTGCGGGTTTTACGCGATGCATGCAGGCATGAAAAGTGTGCTTGTGATCAATCCCCGAGATCGAGCCTCTTTGATCCATGCGTTGCGAAAAGAGCCCCCCCATGTTTTACCGGGTATCAATACCTTATTTAACGCGCTTGCGAATGACGAGCAATTCGTCAAGTTAGATTTTTCAAAGCTGCGCCTGGCATTCGGGGGTGGTATGGCGATTCAGCGCCCAGTGGCCGAGCGCTGGCAACGCATCACCGGGCGACCGTTGATTGAGGGCTATGGTTTGTCTGAAACGTCGCCTGTCGTGGCCGCGAATCCGACCGATGCACAGGCGTATTCAGGCAGTGTGGGTTTGCCTTTGCCGTCCACAGAGATTTGTATTTTGGATCAGGATGGTCAACGCGTCGGTGTGGAAGTCGAGGGGGAAATTGCGGTGCGCGGGCCTCAAGTGATGAGAGGCTATTGGCAGGCTCCTGACGATACAGCCGCGGTCATGACTGCAGAGGGTTTTTTGCGTACGGGCGATATTGGTCGAATGGATGCCCGGGGCTATGTCTATATCGTTGATCGTAAAAAAGACATGATTCTGGTGTCAGGCTTTAATGTGTACCCGAACGAAATCGAAAGCGTCGTGAGCGAACTGTCTGGTGTGCTTGAGTGTGCAGCGGTCGGTCAGCCAGATGCTCACTCCGGTGAAGTCGTTAAACTTTTTGTGGTGCGGCGAGATCCGTTGCTAAATGAGACGGCTATTCGTGCGTGGTGCCAGCAACAACTGAGTCGCTACAAATGTCCGAAAGTGATTGAGTTTAAAGACGAACTACCCAAAAGTACGGTCGGGAAGATTTTGCGTCGTGCGCTCAGGGACAGCGCATGACGTTATTTGCGCGACTTGGCTTGCCACAGGCGTGGCAAGCACGCCCTCGTTATACGTTACTGATGGTCGACTGGAGTGACGGAGAGTCTTTTATCAGGCTATGGCAACGGTGGAAAGAAGACCCCTGTCGGCCGGACCGTCTGCATGTCGTGGCGCTCAGCGCATCGCTCGTCGAGTCCTCGGTCTTGGGTTCGCGATTGCGGGCCCTGACGCCATCGTCGCTTCATTCTCTGGTCGATCAGTTGGTCGCGCAGTGGCCTTTAAATTTACCGGGTACCCATAGACTGGATTTTGAGGAACTGTCGGTCACACTCACGATTGCCGTGGGTCCGTTGGCAGTGACGATGCCACGGTTGGCGGTCTCGGCAGATGCCATATGGGCAGGCGAAGCAGCCGCGGTTGAGCTCCCCAAGGTGGTCTCGAGTGAGTCGAGGAGCCCGACAGACAGGATGCTGGGGCTAGCCGTTGATCAAAAGGAGGCTCGGCACGCAGTGGTGGTGGGTGCGGGCATCGCGGGGGCAGGTGTGGCGCATGCCTTGGCCTTGCGGGGATGGCGGGTCCAAGTGCTGGATGTGACCTCGCGCCGGCAGCAGGAGCATGGCGCCCACGTGGCGGCGGCGCTCACGCCCATGGTGACGCGCGATGACGACATACGGGCCAGACTTTCGCGCGCAGGGAGTTTGCGGGCACAAGCGCGTTGGTCGCAGGTGAGTGAGGACATTTTGTGGCGCTGTGGTGCGTTGCAGCTTCAGCGGATGAGTGGTCGAATTGTTGATTTGAAGGCAGTTCTGGCGGGCCTGTCGTTTCCGCCCGAGTGGGTTCGTTTTGTTGAGGCGTCCGAAGCCAGCGACATTGCCGGGTTGCAATTGAATCGTGGCGGATTATTTTTCCCCACGGCAGCACGCCTCAGGCCTGAGCGCTTAATTGAAACGCTTCTGGCGGTCGAGGGCGTTGAGCGGCTAGAAGTGCATGTCGAACGCGTCGACAGGGTCGATGGTCAGTGGCATGTCTTGGATAAGCATGGAAAGACCTGTGCCGCGGCGCCCCAACTGATTTTGGCGGGTGCCCTTGGCACTCAGGATATCTTGCAGCGCAGTGCCTTGCTTGAGCCTGGCGCGCGACTGTCCGCGATGCATGCACTGGGAGGGGAAATCACCTTGTTGCCGGAGAGTGCTCTGTCAGGTGGGCCACGCTGCATCGTTTCAGGAGACGGCTATGTTTTGCCTGCTTTAGAAGGCAATTGTGTGGTGGGTAGCAGCTATGTGCATGGCGCTCAATGTATGGCGCCTAGTATTGCAGGTGGATTGGGCAATATCGAGCGTGCAGCAGGCTTGCTTGGTCAATCTCAGTTGCCTGCGAAATTTAACAATTTCGCTCTGGATCCTTTGAATGGCTGGGCGGGTTGGCGCGCCGTTTTGCCCGGACGTTTGCCGTTTATTGGGCCCCTTTTCAACACTCAGGGGCTTTGGGTGGCGTCTGGCTTCGCTTCACGAGGACTCACTTGGTCGAGTCTGGCGGGAGATCTCATCGCCGCAGCGTTAAATGGCGAGCCTTTGCCCCTGGAACGGGATATAATGGACAAAATCAGTCAAACTTAGACAAAATCAAAAAAAGCGACTTTGGTCGCTTTTTCATATGCGCTGAACATGCACCTAGAATCGCTAAAACTTGTCGACACGTTACCTTCGAGGATCGTTTTCGACGCAGGTGCGGGAATGAAACTGGTCGTCGAGCCGCACGCTCCCGGTGTGTTCCGGATTCGTTGTGGGCTACCAGAAGCCGTCGCCGCTGATATTTTGCCTGGCGTTCGCGCCCGTGCGCATGCGGATGTGTTGTTGGCCCGTCCCGAAGCGATCGGTGAGGCTGTCCTTGAGCCTCTGACTGGCCCAGCAAAAGGCTGGCGTCTCGTCCAAGGCGACACCACGCTCGAGATCACGACCAACCCCTTCAGGCTTCAAGTGGAGCGTCTTGGTAAAGCTGCTCTGTCCTTGTGCGAAGGCGGCATCGCACTTCAGGATGCCTTGTGGACAGTTGGTTTTGATCTTGCGCGTGAAGAAAAGATTTTTGGTCTAGGCGAGACCACAGGTGATTTGGATCGCCGGACAGAAACCATCATTTCAGATGCGCCAGATCATCGCGCCCTGCCTCTGGCGTGGGGGCCCTCTGGCTGGGGCGTCTATGTCAACACGCTTTCTCGCGTCGAGCATGATTTGGGAGCAGAGTCAGCGTCGCAATACTTGATTGCGATCGAAGACAAGACGCTGGATTTGTTTTTATTTGCTGCGGAACCCGCAGAAATATTAAATCAATACACGCAATTGACCGGACGTGCAGGTCAACCGTCCTTGTGGTCGATGGGCGTCTGGGTTGAGCAACATGACGCACATAGTGCCGCTCAGACAGCTGAACTGATTGCTGAGTTTCGCAAACAAAATATTTCCGTAGATGGCGTGTTGATGTTGCCTCCTACTGCATGGACCTATCAGGATTCCAAGCTACTGCCCGAATGGGATGCAGAGCGCTTTCCCCATCCAAAGCAAGCAATTGACTCTTTCGCTAAACACGCGACCCATCTTGGGATGCATACGATTCCCGCCGTCTCGGTTGAGTCAACCACCTTTGGCGAACTCGAAGATCGCGGCTGGTTGCTCTGCAACGACAGCGGTGATGTACATGTTTTTCCGGGCGTTGCTGCGACCGCAGGCCAGGCTTTTGGCTTGCTCGATTTGACGCATCGTGATGTGTTGAACACCTGGTCTGAGCGTCATCGCCATCTTGCCGAAGAGGGTGTCGGCGCCACAGCATGCAATGTGCAGTTTGATATTCCTGACAATGTTGTCGCCCGCGGTGGAGAAAGTGCAGCGGTGTTACGCGCGCTCTATCCCGCGTTGGCAAGACGTGCCCTGTTTGAGGCGGTTGCAGGTCACAAGGTTCCTCCCGAAGGCGTGGTATTTAGCTCTGATCTTTTCCCAGGTGCCCAACGTTTGTTGTGGCAGAGTGCACCGCGCGTGCCCAATACCTGGGAGGGTCTGCAGCAGACCTTGCGTTCAGCGCTCGCGATTGGTGCGAGTGGTGTGCCGGTACAAATGCATGCAGTCGGTAACGCGTCAGCCTCTGTTGAGTCGATGACGCCTGAGTTGTATTTGCGATGGTTGGGGATGGCTGTTTTTTCTGGCAACTTCGCCTTTCAGTCGCACCCTCAGCTTGTACCGACAGCGTTTGATGAAACGACACGCGGTCATGTTCAAACCTGGCTGCAATGGCGCTATCGCTTGATCCCTTATGTGTTGGGCGCAATCGAAGACGCCGCCCGTACGGGTCTGCCTGTGCAGCGTTCGATGGCCCTGTCATTTCCCGCTGATCAAGAAGCTCAGCGTTGGGATACGCAGTATTTGCTCGGACCGGCTTTGCTGGTCGCGCCCGCGATGCAGCCTGGTCAGGACATTCAGGTCTATCTCCCTGCCGGTGAGGCTTGGTGGGATCTCAATACCGGCTGGCGTTATGAAGGCGGCTCAGTGCTGACAGTGACCTGTAGCCTGGGGACCTTGCCGGTGTTTGGTCGCGAAGGTCACATGCTTTGTTTGGGGCCCACCGCCCATCACACAGGTGAGTTCAACTCGGCCCGCATCTTGGACGAGGTCTGGATGTTTGGGATGCCTGTCCACAACCCTGTGGTGATGCGCAACAAGATTCGCGTGATGCAGATGCAGGGATCGAGCTATATCAAAGGGCTCGAAGGACTCAAGATCTCCCCTTCAGAGGGACTTGAGGTCAAGCGTCGCGGCGCCGAAGTCCGTATCTCGCGCGCACGCTAGTACTTGGTTTTTAACCTCTTGCCATAAGCGCTTTCTTGGTGTCTGATGGGCTTCAATGTTTTTAATTGGAGCCCACAGACATGTCGACTATTCCTAGCGCTGATTCCCACGCACTTTACGCTCAAACCGTTACAGAGACCTCCGCACGCATCGCGCGCGGTGAAGTCACGCACGCGCAGGTGCTGGAGTCGCAACTCGGTCGCATCGCGGCCCGTGAGCCCTCTGTCCATGCTTTTAAGTGGCACGATGCCGACCACGTTCGGGCACAGCTTGCTGCTGTGAGTGCGCGCTCAGAAAAGCTGCCACTCGCGGGAATCGCGATTGGTATCAAAGACATCATTGATACCGCCGACATGCCAACCGAGTATGGCTCAGCAGCCTTTGTGGGTAACCGTCCTGCCAAGGAGGCGGCCATCGTCACGCAACTGAAGGCGGCTGGCGCGCTGATGATGGGTAAAACCGTCACCACGGAATTTGCGAGCCAGTTTGCCGGTGCAACCGTCAACCCTCATAATTTTGCGCATACTCCTGGCGGCTCATCGAGTGGCTCAGCTGCCGCGGTTGCCGATGGCATGGTGGGCTTGGCCTTGGGCACACAGACTGCGGGCTCGACGATTCGCCCGGCCGCATACTGTGGCATCGTGGGTTTTAAAGCCACGCGCGGAAAGATTTCTCTTGAGGGCGTCAATCCTTTGTCGCCCACGCTGGATACGATGGGTTGGTTTGGGCGATCAGTGGATGACGTGAAGCTCTTGGCTTCGGTATTGCTGGGCGCATCGACTGCGAAAGAGCCGTCTGGCACGATTCGCTTGGGCTGGTATCCAGGCCCAGAGGCTGCGCAGGCCGATTCTGATGCTGTACAAGCGCTTGAGCGCGCCAAGGCCGTGTTGGGTGCGCATGGGGTCGAGCTTGTCGATGTTGAGGTGCTGCCAGCCAAAGACATGATCGCGCTGGGCGAGTCCAATCGCATCATCATGAGCCATGAGATGAGTCGTTTCTATGAAAAGCTCTACCGCAACAAAGCTCCGCTGGGAGACTTGACGGTTGCGATGATCGAGTTTGGATTGCAGATCACTCCTGAGCAGTGTCAGGCAGAACGTGAGCATGCAGAACGCTGCCGTCAGCTGTTCGCGCAGGCGACCAAGGGGCTCGATGCGGTGTTGACACTTGCTTCTCCTGGTGAGGCGCCCTTGAAGCAGAATGGCACGGGCTCACCGATGTTTAATCGTACTTGGACGAGCATTGGCGTGCCTTGTTTGGGCTTGCCGTTTGGCAAAGGTGATCAAGGATTGCCACTGGCTGTTCAGTTCGTCGCGGCCGAAGGGCAGGATCATCAGCTATTGGCCTTGGGTGGAAAACTCGAGTCTTTGTTGGCAAAGGGCTAGGCCGTTTGACAGCGCTTGCCGAAAAAGTCATAATATCGGGCTTGGGGGCTGGTAGCTCAGTTGGTTAGAGCAGCGGACTTTTAATCCGTTGGTCGCGAGTTCGAGTCTCGCCCAGCCCACCAAGATTATTAAAAGGTCTCTAAGCGTAAGTGCTTCGAGGCCTTTTGTTTTTATGGCTCTCTGTTATTTAGTCCTGTATTTATGCGGTTCTTAGGCGGTTTTGAATGCCCGTTTTTTAGAGGCTAATTTTCCGTGTAACCCCTATGTAACCAGATTCGGTGAATGCACTTGCATCAGAATCGCGCAATCGTGGCACCTTGCCATAGAGAACACTGGCTTACTTGCTTATGGCTAGGCGTTGCATCACCCTTGGAGGACTGACAGGGGGGGGGTCAAAAGTCCAGAAAGTGCGCGGGACGTAAATCTCTATCATTCACACGCACAGAATTAATTCCATTTTTGAGCGATTTAATCAAAACGCTGTCATAGGGGAAATGGTGTTTTTTGCGCCTATTAAAAGAATCAAATAATCAAACGTATTCATCAAATCAGCATCAAATGAATTCAGAAGATGAAACGACTATAGATGTTGGACATCCTACAAGTTACGCTGTAGTTTGATTATTCAAGCAGCAATCGTCCTAGCTCTCTAGCCATAGACAGCAACCAATCTCCATCTTGAGGCAGTCTATAAGGTCCACTTCGGCTAAATCTGGTTTGCCGAATATTTCGCTTAGGTCAAAGTCTGCAAACTCTATTGCCATCATGTGAGAGTCCCCATAGTTAAATCAAACGGTCTTGTGTCGCTGGTAGGGCAGAATTGCCTTGATGCTCGGTCAAACCAGAGCGCGTAAGTTTTCTCAATGCCTACGCGACGATTCTTTACCACTGCAATCGTGGCACCAGCAGAGGTCTCCAAGTCTGGGTTTGGTGTTCTGTTTGGATTCTGAAAATAAGCCTCACGCTTCTTATTTCTCCAAACCATAAATATTTGGTCTGCAAGGTCAGCAATCGCCCCCGAGCCTTTCAAATCAAACTTATTAGGCCGGATGTCCTCGGTCTCGCCTTTGCGAACGTGGTGTACTAGGTGGACGTGGACCTGTGCATCATCAGCAACACGTTTGAGTTTTTCAACAAATGTCTTTTGGCTATTCATTGCGCGCTCGCCTGCCCTGTCAGGCCAGTGAGGTATCCGGCTTTTCCCCCTTGGTAATTACTCGCAGGGTAGACAGGGCGTAAGGTGGTACTAAGTAGACTTGGGCACCCCTTCACCCGCGAGACCTTGCATTGATTTGTTAGCCCACATGGTGCTGGCGCTATCCACATCCATATCAAGCCACTCATTAACCCAGACTTGTAATTGCAGTTCTGATAGACCAATGGAGGTTTCGCTTGCAAACCAGTGGGCAGGATTCGCCCCCAGTTCTTTACCCCTAGCTTCTAGCGCTATTTTTTCTTTTTTAGTCATACCGGCTGTCTTACAAGCCTTATCCCAATTTAGCAAACGAAGGTCTTTAGCGCTCAACCCAAACCTTATGCACCCAGCTTTGCTTACTTGCTCATCGAAGGATGTACGCCTTAACCCGCCTAGACCATTGGAGGTAAGTTTTATTGCGGTAGGTTCGTATCGTTGGTTTGCCGAAAACCATAACAAGGGGTTTTCGTGAGCGACTCCGGTATTTGTAGTGAGCAACTCGCCATACCCGCATATTTCCTTCAGATATGACCACGGCGTGTAGTGCCAAACTTTATTCATAATCAGCCCTGTGATGCGCCAGTTAAATGAATAATTTTTTCTAGTTCATCGGTGCTGTAATGCTCATCACCAAGCCCACTTAATAGCACTGAAGTTAATCGCAACATCCGACCAGCAAGGCTTCGTACTACAAGCCTAGCGTTGTGAAAATCATCTTCGTTATTGCAATTCATCTGAACAGGCAAAAGTCGCGCAAGTGTGTCCAGTTCATAGACAGCATCGAGGCAGACGCTTAAGCGAGCATCATTCAGGTGCAATCCTTCTGAGTCTGAGCCTAAATCTACGCTGGTCACAACATCTGGCAGATTCGTACTTTGGCGGTGATAATTCGTATTAGCCATTGCTAACCTCTCATATAGGTGGTTGTGGCAGGGGTGCGATGGTGCTAGAACACTATCGCCCCGTCTTTGCCTGAACCCGTCAGGCGGCGGTCTTATCTGGTTTCGGGGGCGGTGTCAGGTGCTTGTCGTGCATGGACTGCAAGTCAATCAATAAATTCAAATGCGCAGGAACCCATACAGGCACCGGATTATGTCCATTCATCCAGCGGCTAATCGTGGTCTGGTTCGTATCGGTTGCGCGGGCAAAGTCTGCCTTTTTCCAGCCTATCTGTGCCAGTGCTGCTTCAAATTCTGCGGGTGTCATATTGGTATCCAATTGCTTATCATGCTGTAATTTTACATTGAAATATGATAAAAGCAGAGAAAAATAATAATAATATCTACATTAGTTAACATAACGCTCGTTATGCGTATTAGCATTGTGCATAACTTTTATCTAAAATGCTATGCATATAGCATTAATGCGGCTCTCCGGTCATGCGCTATTTTGCTCATTATTTGAGCAATTGCTCGAAAAAAGTTATCCACAGTTATGCCTTGCGAGCGGCTAGTTTCAATTTGCCAGCCTCAATACTTGGTTGCTCAATACCGGCTTGCTCAAGTATCCAGCCCTCTATCTTTGTGTGCCACACCCTAAGCAAATCCAGTGGGCGGCGGCGGTAGTGCTTCTCTGCAATCGCGCTAGGCTTGTGTCCCATAATTTGGGCTGATATACCGGCGGGCATCTCTACCCATTCGCAAAGCGTCCCGAATGAGCGTCTGAGGCCATGAATGCTTAGGTTAGGCAGTCCGGCAGCGGTCAGGGCTTTATTGTGGGCTATGCGTGGCTCCTGAATGCGTCCGTCTTTGGCGTTGGTGCTACTGAATACCCATGGTGAAGGCTTCCATTCCTCGCCCTGAGCCTCTAAGCGTCTAAGTTTAAGCACGTTCGGGGGCGTGTTGTTCAGGCGGCGCAATTCCAGCATGAGGCTTGCCACGTAGGGCGTTAGCGGTATCGTGCGCTCACCTTCTACCTTGTCACGGATGACGATACTTAGCCAGCGAAAATCTACATCATCCCATCGAATCCCTGATAACTCATTACGTCTTGCACCAGTGAGTAACAGGCATTGAAGGTAAGCGCATTGTGTCGGGTTCTCAATCTTTCTGACATTCTCAAACCAAGATTGAAGCTGCTCACGTTGCAAACAATCGTCTTTAGTCTGAGCCTTGGGTAAGTCTTGCTTCATGCGCTTACAGGCATCAAGGTTTATCTGGTCTCGATATTGTGGACGGTCACTACACCAAGTTAAAAAGGTGGACAGTAACGATATTGCTAGGCGTGTGCGAGTAGGGCGCTTGATTGCCTCCGGTTCTAGCCATGCGGCTACGGCATCGCGTGTAATGGCAGACAATGGCAAAGTTAAAAGGTGGCGAAGTATTCCGGCCTCTGTGATTCCCTCGGGGTTGTTGCGGCGGCCTCTAGTTACTTTCTCGCCCCCAAGCCTTGCCATGCTCTCATGGTCGGCTTTGTGACGTTGACTCCATTTAGGAGTACGGGCTTTTATGTATTCATTCCAAGCGTCGAGTGCAAGGGCTTGCTTATGTTTGGCTTGTTCACGCTTGGCAACTTCAACAGCGATATTTTCAGCCTTAACAGTTCGCGGGTCGCGGCCTTCATCTATCTGTGTTTTTAATCGTCTGGCTTCTTTTCGTGCATCGTCAATGGTGTAACGGTCAAGGCCACCGATTTTTATTCTGATTGCCTGTCCAGCAAGTTTCCCCTGAAATATGTAGTTCTTGCTCCCAGCGGTTGAGCGTAATCCCAAGCCCTCAGTAACAGAGTCCCAAATAAATGCTTGCTGCTTGTCAGGTGGACATTTGAAGTCATTAACCCGTCCAGCGGTGAAGTTAATTTTTGCCATGATTCAGTGTCCGTGTAACCCCTGTGTAACCCGAATCATAGAATATCAATCAACATTAATCAACCATCGGATTTGTGTAATCCGTCTGAAAGCCGCATATTTGCTAGGTTTTATTGTTTTGTAGCAACTTCATTCAACATCAAGAAATGTGCTTTTTTACAGACTTTTAATCCGTTGGTCGCGAGTTCGAGTCTCGCCCAGCCCACCAAGACTCTAAAAGAGTGCTATGTCCACAGAGACCTAGCGCTTTTTTTTCGTCTGCCGCTATTGAAACTCAAGTGACTTTATTTCAAGCAATCTGCATGAAATCTGATGTGTTCACCAATAAAGCTGGCAATGAAGTAATAGCTGTGGTCAAAGCCCGTCCTGAGGTTTAACGCCAACGGGTAGCCCGCTAACTGACATGCATCTCGAAGCAGTTGCGGTTTGAGTTGAGGCTCAAGAAACTCGTCAGCATCTCCTTGATCGATCAACAAGGGCAACACAGGTGTCGATGGATGTCTGGCCTGAATCAACGCAACAGTGTCGTACTGATGCCATGTTGCGCGATCATCACCAAGATAGTTGGTAAAGGCTTTGACGCCCCAGGGGACTTGGCTAGGCGCCACGATGGGAGAAAAGGCCGAGACGCTGCGATAGCGTTCGGGATTGCGCAGCGCGAGCATCAGGGCACCATGCCCCCCCATCGAATGACCGCTGAGTGAGCGTTTGTCGTTCGCTGGAAAATATTTCTCAATGAGCGCGGGGAGTTCGTCGACGATATAGTCGGCCATGCGATAGTGCTTGGCCCAAGGTTGCTGCGTGGCATTGAGATAAAAGCCTGCGCCTTGCCCCAGATCGTAGGCCGGATCGTTGGGTACGTCTTCCCCGCGCGGGCTAGTATCCGGTGTCACAACAATCATTCCGTACTCGTCAGCGTAGCGCTGAGCGCCGGCTTTGGTGATGAAGTTTTGTTCGTTACAGGTCAGGCCCGAGAGCCAGTAAAGGACGGGGCATTTTTTTCCCTGTGTGGCGGCCTTGGGTAAATAAATCCCAAATTTCATGTCGCAGCTCAGCGTGGAGGAAGAGTGCTTCCACACTTCCTGCAAACCGCCGAAACACGCGTGTTGTTCGATGCGTTCCATGTTGCTAGATGTCCTATTGTGCGATTTAGGCACTTGTTCAAACACGGGATGAATAATGCACAACGCTGCGGATGGATTTACCTTCGTGCATTAGGTCAAAGGCTTCATTGATGTCGTCCAAGGGCATGGTGTGCGTGACAAAGGGTGCGAGTTGAATCTTGCCGGACATGGATTCTTCGACCATGCCTGGCAGCTCCGAGCGGCCTTTGACGCCACCAAACGCAGTACCAAGCCAGCGTCGACCGGTCACGAGTTGAAACGGGCGGGTCGAGATTTCCTTGCCTGAGCCTGCGACCCCGATAATGACGGACTGGCCCCAGCCGCGATGCGCACACTCAAGGGCAGCACGCATGACGTTAACGTTGCCAATACATTCAAAGCTGTGGTCGACGCCCCAACCAGTCATCTCGACGATGACTTGCTGGATGGGCTTGTCGAAGTCTTTTGGGTTGACGCAATCAGTCGCGCCGAACACACGTGCAAGATCGAATTTGTCAGGATTTGTATCGATCGCGATGATGCGACCTGCTTTGGCTAAGGCGGCACCTTGGACGACCGCCAAACCGATGCCGCCCAAACCGAAAACTGCCACGGAGTCGCCGGGCTGAACCTTGGCTGTATTTTTAACTGCGCCGAGACCGGTGGTCACGCCACAGCCAAGTAAGCACACGTGCTCCGGATTGGCTTCGGGTGAAATCTTGGCGAGTGAAACTTCTGCGACCACTGTGTATTCGCTAAAGGTCGAGCAACCCATGTAGTGATAGAGGGGCTGTCCGTTATAGCTAAAGCGTGTCGTGCCGTCTGGCATCACGCCCTTGCCTTGCGTGGCACGGACTGCGACACAAAGGTTGGTTTTGCCGCTCTTACAGAACAGGCATTCACCGCACTCGGCAGTGTAGAGGGGAATCACATGATCACCGGGTTTAACGCTGGTGACTCCTTCTCCGATCTCCATGACGATGCCGGCGCCTTCGTGGCCGAGCACGACAGGAAACAGACCCTCAGGGTCATCACCAGAGAGCGTGAAAGCATCGGTGTGACAGACGCCTGTGTGTGTGATTTTGACAAGGACCTCGCCTTTACGGGGCGGTGCAACGTCGATCTCGACAATTTGAAGGGGCTGCCCAGCGGCAAAGGCAACAGCGGCGCGTGATTTCATGGTGATCCTTGATGCAGAAAATGCGGAGTAACTTTTCGAACTGATGGCATTTGAGTAAGTTGATGCAGTATACAAAGTTACATTTTTTTGCATTTTTTATTGTCAAAGTTTATCGGTGGTGAGATCTAATGCCTCGAGGGAGTGGAGGTCGCTCTCGCATCAAGACGATCCAACGATTGATGCAAAAGGAGCTAAAGTATATACTTATGTTTATACATATAAGGAGATTTAATATGAGCGCTGTTAGCTTAAATATCAAACAATGGGGCAATAGTCTCGGCGTTCGCTTGCCGACAGCTATTGCGAAGGCGGTAGGTCTCAAGGTGGATCAGTGCGTTGAGATTGCTGTAAAGGGACAAACTGTCATCATTACGCCATGCAAAGAAAAACCAATGACGCTTGAGGATCGCTTGGCTCGTTTTGATCCAAAAAAACATGGTGGAGAAGTGATGATTGCGGATGAGCCTCGAGGCGCAGAGAAATGGTGAAAAAGACCAAAGATTGGGTCCCCGAGCGTCAAGAGGTGATCTGGATTGACTGCAATCCTCAGCGTGGTCGTGAAATGCGAGATGTGCACCCGTTTTTGGTGCTGTCACCAAGCGCATTTAATGTGCGCACGTCTCTTGTCATCGGTTTGCCGATGACAACCGCTGAATACAATGCAGATAATCCATTCGCAGTGTCAGTTGGAATCACAAAGATCCGTAAAACTAACAAGTCCAGTTTTGTCCTGTGTCATCAGCCAAAGTCATTTGATTGGCGAGAGCGTGAAGCGACACCTCACCCGATTGGAACCCTCTCACAGGGTGTTTTTTCTGAAGTACTACATGTACTAAATCAGATCGTGAAACTCGCCTAAATTTTTTGGAAAACCGGCACATGTTCCCTTCAGACTTTGTCTACGAGTTTTTTACATTGTTGGTGATCCTTGATCCGATCGCGACGGTACCTGTATTTTTGGCCGTCACCTATGGTTTGGCATGGCGCGACGCACTCAAGGTTGCGATTACCGCGCTTGTGGTTTCTTTTGGAATCCTCACGGCCTTCATCTTTTTAGGCTTGGAATTTTTAAAAGTGTTAGATATCCCCACGTCATCATTTCAGCTTGCAGGATCTTTTATTTTGTTCACGCTGGGCCTCAGCATGGTGACAGGAAAAATGCACGAAGAGATTTCAAAGATGTCGCCTAATGCATCGATTATGGAACGTTCGGTGTATCCGTTGGCGATGCCTTCTATTGCGGGGGCGGGCGCGATTTTGACTGTGGTGATGCTCAGTGATAACAATGCGCGCGTGATGACAGAGCAGCTACAAACAACCTTTGTCGTGTTGCTGTGCTTGTCTATTCATCTGGTCACCTTTATGGCGGGTGGCTTCATTATTCGCTACATCGGCATGATCGGCATACAAATCACCACACGCGTGTTTGGTTTGATGATTTGCAGTATCGCGGTTTCGGGGATGGTGATCGCGATCAAGGAGAGTTTTGGCTTGAGTTAAGCGGCAACCCTTAGAACGTATACTTCTTTCCGACTGCAGTAGGTGCCAACACCTGATCACCAAACGCATTCGACATCGCGGCGATGGCGCGCCAGCCTGTGCAGTGACCCGCACCAATCAGCTTGAGTCCAAATTGTTTCAAGTCCTCAACTGTTTCGGGGATGAGGGCCTCGTTTGCGCCAGAGAGATGAAAGCCCCCAAATACTGCATGAATGGGTGTGTCAGGAAAGCGCGCTCTCGCATCCAGCAATACATTGATGACACCCGCATGCGAACAGGCTGTAAAAATCACGAGACCCTTGTCTTTGACGTTGACGCCAAGCCAACGTTCATCAAGCAGCAACTCATCATTTTCCCACTGGCCTGCTGCGTTTTTACGGACCTGACCTGGCAGTCCATGTTCGTAAGGTGTTTTGCGAGGAATTTCGCCGCTCACACCAAACATATTGTCGAGTAGAGAGACGGGCTCTCTGTGCAGTGCGACCTCGGCGCCTGCGGCAGTGAGTTGTTCAACGCTCGGGATATCGATCATTTCACGATACTTGCCGTTGGGCATGCTGGCAGCCCGTTTGTGAAACATATCGGGGTGTCCGTAGAACGGCGTTTTTTTGCCGCCGTTTCGCTGCCGAATAGTATTGAACGCCAATAACAAAGCACCCGCGTGATCCCAGTGGCCATGTGAAAGCACGACTGATTGCACTTTGCCGAGGTCGACACCCAGGCGACTGACGTTGCGCTCAAAGGCGTAATCTTCTGGGCCGGTATCGAACAGTACGGTGCGCTCCTGATTGCCTTTGCGAGCCGTGATCAGACACGACAGTCCATGTGCCGCGCAGCACAGGCAAATCCCCGCCATCATTTGTCCGCCTCGGCTAAACAAGCCTACTGCTTCGCTCGTGACGCCAGCAGGTGTTGAGGACAGCATGTCGGTCGTGTTGTCGACCAAAATTTGTATCTCTAAGGCATCAACCGTATCAAGCAACATTGAGAAACTCCTGTGGGGGGATTCCAGTTAGTTTAAAGATAAAGCATTAGTTTTTGTTGTGATGATATGCGTAAACAGTGGTAAGGTTTAAAAAAAACAGGAGAGACAAGATGTTCACCCGAACGTTACCTAAGCGTATTGCCGCTATTTTCTTATCCATTGCAGGTGCTTCATTAAGCGCCCCTCTGTTTGCTCAGACCGATAGTTATCCGCAGCGCTCTGTCCGCATTGTCGTGCCAGTCTCCGCAGGTGGTAGCACTGACAAAATCGCGCGCCTGATCGCGGAAAAACTGAGTACTGCCTGGGGTCAGACAGTCATTGTTGAAAACGTCACGGGTGCAGGTGGGGCAATTGGTGCGGCGCAGGTTGCGCGGGCTAAGCCCGATGGCTACACACTTGTCTTGCATAGCGATGCGATTGTGCTCAATACGATCCTGATTAAAAATCCACCCTATACCTTGAACGATCTGACCGGGGTGATGCGTTTGGTCGTCAACCCTCAGGTGTTAGTGTCGAATCCGAACTTTGAAGCAAAGACGTTCAAAGAGTATATCGAGTACGCCAAGAAAAACCCCGGCAAGTTGACGCTTGGCTTACCAACGAGCGGAGGCATTGCGCATATTGCACACGAGGTGTTGGCAAAGGCTGCAGGGATCAAGGTCAACTACATCCCTTACAAGGGCGGAGCGCCTGCTGCCTTGGATGCCATGGCCGGACACATTGACGCCACCGTGATTACGCTTGCCGCGGTCACTGAGCAGATCAAGGGTGGAAAGCTTCGTGCGCTAGCCGTCACAACGGATTATCGATCACCTGTTTTTCCGGATGTGCCCACGATGGCCGAGTCTGGTTATCCTGCAGTCAATATCGAAAGCTGGCAAGGGATGCTTGCGCCGAAAGGCACACCCACTGCCATCTTGGAAAAAATCAACAAGGATGTGGTGGCGATTGTCAGAGATCCGAACAATATCAAGCAAATCGAAGCTCTTGGTTTTAGCGTATCGACAAACTCGGTGCCTGCTTTTAATACGATGCTGCAGGATGTCCGTAAAAAATATGCCGAGATCATCACGCAGGCCGGCATTGTGCAGCAGTGATTTAGCGATCAGTCGGGTGGTGCGGCATGCGGGCTCTCAGTGAATCGTAAATGGGCTCGCCATGCATGAGGTTAGCGACTAGGCAGGCGGCGACGCTTGCAACGATGAGTGGTGCGACAAGTGTGACGCTACCACTCATCTCTATGATGAGCAGGATGCCCGTGAAGGGTGCGCGGACCACGGCCGTGAAAAATGCGGCCATTCCCACCAGCGCAAACGCGATCGGATCAAGTACGAAAGGCGCCGTCACTAAAAAATTTAGGCTTGTCGCAAAGAGTGCACCTGACGTGGCTCCCACAAGGAGCAGGGGAGCAAATAGGCCGCCCGGCACACTCATCGAGTAAGAAACAGGACCTAGTGCCCAGCGCACCAAAAACAAGATGATGAGTGCATTGATGCTGAGTTGTCCGGCCAGTACCGCATTGACCTGCAGCTCTCCACCACCAACCCATTGGGGCTGCCAGTAGGCAACGAGGCCGATCAGTGCGCCGAGGATGCCGGCTTTAATAATGGGTGAGACCTTTGGTGCAGTACTGCTAAAGAGATTGAGCCCCAATAGAACGCTCTTGTTGTACAGCACACCGAGTGCGCCCAACCAGGCGCCCAGAAGTCCGTAGGCGACAAGTTCTGTGAGATTCGAGGGCAACAGTTTTGTGAAGCTGAGCTCAACCGCATTACCAAAATAGGCGCGGTAGACGGCGATGGCAGTCGCAACGGCAATCAGTGTGGCCAGTAAGCGCCGCATGGTGATGCGGTGTGCCACTTCTTCGATGACGAAGGCAACCCCTGCGAGTGGGGCATTAAAGGCGACCGAGAGCCCCGAGCCCGCAATGGCGGTGTAAAGCAAGCTACGGTCACCACGGGTAAATCCAAACCATTTGCCGCATTGGGTGCCAATGACCGCCGCCATCTGAATGGTGGGACCTTCGCGGCCTAGGGCAAGGCCTGGCACCATGGCAAACAGACCACCGAGAAATTTGATGGGTAAGACGCGAAAAGAAGCGGGTGTGGCTTCCTCGCGCATGACGGCCTCAACGTGTTGCACGCCGCTCCCGGCTGCACTTGGGGCGAAGGTGACCAGCCAGCGTGCAATCCCGACGCACAGTCCGACCACCACCATGGTGAGCAACCAGCCCGGAAGTCCGAAAAAACCTTCTGCCTTCCATTGGGCGAGGAGCTTGGCAAACCCCTGGCTGCCATGCAACAACATCCAGTGAAAGCTACCACCTACTAGGCCGACAAGCGCACCAGCAAAGGCGGAGACAAGCAGTACCTGTGTCAGGCCGTGCGTGCTGGATGCTGCGGGCTCTTCATCAAGCTTGGGTGGTGTGGTGTTCATGAGTGTCGGTAAATAGCGGGGGTGAACATGATCGTACTGTAGGAAGAGCCGCTTTTTGCGAACAGCACTCGCTCAAATATGGCTTTTTCATTGCTTGGGAATCCGTTATAAGATTGCTCTTGTCAGTATGACCAGATAAAAATCAAACGTATTTGGAGAGGACATGTCAGTCAACAAACTTAAAGCTTTAGCTGTGGGTCTTTCGTTGTCGCTTGCGATGACAGCGGCAGTGGCTCAGGATTTTCCGCAAAAGCCCATCACATTGATCGTGCCGGTTGCTGCGGGTGGCACGACGGACATCGCGGGTCGAATATTGGCCAATCAGCTCAAAGATGTGCTGGGTCAGATGGTCATCGTGGAAAACAAACCTGGTGCGAGCGGTGGCATTGGCAACTCCTATGTGGCGCGCGCCAATCCTGATGGCTACACGCTCGTGCTCGCCTACGAGGGTTTTAATACTGGCAATCCGGCACTGACCAAGAGTCTGCCTTGGGATCCCGTCAAGAGTTTCACACCTATTGCAGAAGTCATCAGAGGGCCGCATCTGGTGCTCGTGCCCAAGGATTCGCCCATTAAGGACTTGAAGGGGTTGGTGGAGTATGCAAAGGCAAATCCAGGCAAACTGAATTACGCTTCTTCTGGTGTGGGCTCCATCCAGCATCTGGGAGCAGAATTACTCCAACTCAAGACCAATACCAAGATGGTCCATGTGCCCTACGGTGGCGCGGCACCGGCGATGAAAGATTTGCTTGCGGGTCGGATTGATTTGTTCATCACAACACCACCGACAGCGATGGGCCACCTCAAGGCCGGAACTTTGCGTGCGCTAGCCATCACCAGTCAGCAGCGTCACCCTATGCTGCCTGATGTGCCTACCACCGCTGAGGCAGGTTTGCCTGAGTTTCAGTTAGACGCGTGGTTCACCGTGTTCGGCCCAGCCAATATGCCTGACGCTGTCGTGAAGAAATTGACGGAGAGCATGAAGACGGTTATCACTTCGCCTCAGTTCGTTAAACAAATGAACGAGCAGGGTGCAACTGCCAGCTATCGCTCACCTAAAGAAGTGGCTGACATCGTTAACGTCGATTTGAAAAAATGGGCGGATGTTGTGAGGGCCGCTGGAATCAAGCCAGAGTAAAAAACTCGAGCGCGGCTTTTTTAAAGTCTGCAACCGGAGCGGTTGAGTGATCTTCCCGCCACGCCAGTCCAACGGACAAGCGTGGCGGTATTTCTTTGAAGCGATGGTATTTGAGTCCGGGAAACTGCATGGAGGTTTGAGACTCAGGGACTGGCGCACAGCCGAGCCCGGCCGCCACCAACGCCAATGCAGCATGCATGGTTCGAACCTCGATAAAGTCAGCAGGCTTGACCTGATGTCGCTGTAAATAATCCCGAAACAAACTACGCGTACTGCGTTTGTCGTCATGACTTGGATAGCCGATGAGGGTTTTGTCGTGCACGACGCTCACGGGTATCGCTGTTGTGCGGGCGAGTCTCCATTCCGCAGGTGCGGCAAGCGCATAGTGCTCGGTAAAGAGCCTGACGGTCTTGAGTGCCGGATGATTGACGGGTTCGCGGACGAGTCCCACGTCGACTTGATCTCCGACCAGTGTATCGACCTGCTCGCGAGTCGTGTACTCAACGAGCTCGATACGCATCGCGGGATGTGCCCGTAAATAGTGACGTAAAAGGTTAGGTAGAAAAGTGTAGGTGTGCGCGTGAAGAATCCCAAGACGCAGAATTTGTTTCTGTTGACTATTGGATTGTTGGACGACTTGGGCACATTGATCAATGTCGCTGAGTATTTTTCTGGCGTGCTGGAGTAGCGCCATACCCTCTTGTGTCAGGCTCACACGTCTAGTGGTGCGGTGCAGCAGTGTGGTCTGAAGCAGGCCCTCGAGCTGTTGGATATGGTCGCTCAACGGCGGTTGGCTAATGCCCAGGCGAGTCGCCGCGCGGCCAAAGTGTCCCTCTTCGGCGACGGCGACAAAATATCGGAGCTTTTTGATATCGAGCATTATTCTGATTTTCAAATAAATAATGGATGAATAATATATTGGACGCGCCTAATGTGGCTAGGTAAACTTTGCCGATTCAGTGTGAGGAGAACATCATGGAAGTCAAAAAACTAACCGGTACCATAGGCGCAGAGCTCTTGGGCGTTGATCTGTCGAAAGATCTGTCCGCGGCAACGATCAAGGATATGCGTCAGGCCTTACTCGACAATCTAGTGATTTTTTTTCGTGATCAGACACTGACCCCCGAGCAGCAGATTGCCTTCGTGGAAAAGTTTGGTCCGATCAGCACAACCCCCGTCTATCAAACACATCCTCAATATCCTCAGATCATGCCTGTGGTGAAAGAAGTCACCGATAAAGATGTGATCGGCGATACCTGGCATACGGATGAGACTTACCATCCACAGCCACCGCTGGGTTCGGTGCTCTATGCGCGTGAGGTTCCCAAGGTGGGCGGCGATACGCTCTGGGCCAATCAGTATTTGGCGTACGAGCGTTTGTCAGATGCCATGAAAAAGCAGCTTGAGGGGTTGTATGCCATCCACTCTAATGATTTCTTGAATGCAAATGCGCGCTTGCGCAACAGCACCCGCTCAACCAAATTGCGTGAAGACGTGGGTCGTATCGACAGCCGTCATCCTGTCGTGCGTACGCATGATGAAACAGGGCGCAAGAGCTTGTTCGTGAATCAGCCTTTTACATTCTGTTTTGAGGGGATGACGCGTGACGAGAGTTTGCCGTTGCTTCAATATTTGTATCAGGTGAGCCATAAGCCTGAGTTGACGTGTCGGTTCCGTTGGCAGCCAGGCTCGATGGCATTTTGGGATAACCGTTGCACCATGCACTACGCTATCAATGACTATCCTGGTCAGCGTCGTGAAATGCACCGCATCACGATTCAAGGCGTGAGCCCAACATGAGTGGCGGACGTTTCTCCGGAACAGTGACGCTGATCACGGGTGCGAGCAAAGGGATTGGACTCGCCACTGCGCAGCGGATCGCAAAAGACGGCGGCACTGTGATTGGTATCGCGCGATCTGCCGAAGGAGTGAATTTTCCCGGTCCATTTTTTACGGCCGATCTAATCTCGGAGTCAGAGACTGCGCAGGTGTTGACGCAGATCACTGAGCAGTTTGAGATTGATCACTTGGTCAATAATGCAGGTAAGACCACGTCGAGTTTGTTGACGCAAACAACGTCCAAAGAGTTTGAAGAAATATTGCAGATCAATATGCGTGCACCGATGCAGTGTTTGCAGGCATGTTTGCCTGCCATGGTGCGCAAGGGGCGTGGACGTGTCGTCAATATTTCAAGTCGTGCCGCGCTGGGGATGGTGAAAAGAACTGCCTATGCAGGCGCCAAGAGTGGTTTGATCGGCATGACGCGCACATGGGCGTTAGAGTTAGGCGCGCAGGGCATTACCGTTAATGCGGTCGCACCAGGTCCAGTCGCAACAGAGCTGTATTTGAAAAACAATCCGATGTCGCCTGAGGCGCGGGAGGCCTTTGCCTCGCGTATCCCGCTCAAGCGGGTGGGAACACCCGAGGAAATCGCTGGCGCGATTACGTACTTCTTGTCCGATGATGCGAGCTTTGTGACGGGACAAGTGCTGTATGTATGTGGAGGCCTATCGGTAGGTGCGACGCCTGTTTAAAAATAAAAGTTTTGTATCTTGTTAAATAGAAAAGGGCCTGTCTTGAATTTGCAAGACAGGCCCTTTATTCATACTTGTTACTAGAGAAAAATTACTCTTGTTTGATGCCCGATTTTTTGATCACGGCAGACCACTTGCTCACTTCATCTTGGGTCAGTTTGCCCAGTTGAGCAGGTGTGTTGGGTGCAGCTGGTAATTCAAAGCCACCACCTTGGTAGGCCTTTTTGACCTCTTCGGTTGCCAGGGCTTTGTTGATTTCTTTGTTCAGCATATCGATGATTGCTGGTGGAGTGTCTTTTGGTGCATAAACGGCAAACCATGCTGAGACATCAAAGCCAGGAACACCTGTATCGCTGACCGTTGGAACGCCTGGCGCAAAAGGTGTTGGCTTGGCAGAAGTCACCGCCAGCGCGCGCAGCTTGTCAGAGCGTACTTGACCAATGGCCGAGGGCAGGTTGTCAAACATGGAGTCCACCTGGCCACCGACTAAGTCGATGATGGCCGGGCCACTACCCTTGTAGGGGACGTGTAAAAGATCGACGCCAGCTTGAATCTTAAACAGTTCGCATGACAGGTGAATGGATGAGCCAGAGCCCGAAGATGCACAGGATACTTTTCCAGGGTTTGCTTTCGCATAGGCAATGAATTCACCTACGTTTTTAACGGGAAGCTTTGGATTCACGACCAAGATATTGACAATCGTGGTGAGCGTCGCAACAGGTGCGAAGTCAGTTAGTACGTTGAAATTAAGTTTCTTGTACAAAGTCTGGTTAATGGTGTTGGAGACTGAGCCAACATAAAGCGTGTAGCCGTCTGGCTTGGCTTTGGTGACGCCCTCGGCGCCGATGTTGCTGTTGGCGCCTGCACGGTTTTCAACAACAAAACTTTGTTTGGTTTGTTCTGTAAGTGACTTTGCAATGATGCGTGCCACGCGGTCTGTTGCACCACCAGGGGCAAAGCCAACCACGAGCGTCACGGGCTTATTTGGATAAGTCGGGGCCTGAGCATGAGCAGCGCCAGCAGACAAGATAAACGTTGCCGCAATGGCACTCGCTAAAGGTAAGAATTTCATAGAGGTCTCCAACAATTAAGTGAACCAGAGCTGCTTAGGACAGCTAGGTCGCTCGACAACAAGCCGATAATCCTAACCGCTTTTGATGCGTTTAGCATTTGGAGTTTACCCTGTGACGTTCGCTCGACCACGATGTCTGCGAGTTGGCGACAAATCGCCCTCTAATTGGCGGTAATGCCTGCATTTTTGACTAACTCACCGTATATCTTGCTCTGATTGCGAATGTAGTCGCTAAAAGCGGCTGGGGAGGGACTCGCAATCATCTCAACGCCCTTGGCTTTAAAGACCTCAATCACAGCGGGGGTTTGCAAGATCTTGGAGATTTCTGCGTGGAGCTTGTTCACGATGGCTGGTGGTGTACCAATCGGTGCAAAGATTCCGTTAAAGGTCGAATCGTTAAATCCTTTTAGGCCGGATTCGTCTAATGTTGGAACGTTTGGCAAAATAGAAGATCGTTTCATACTAGTGACTGCGATCGGATATAGCTTGCCAGCTTCGATGTGCTTGGCGGCAGTGCTGACCTGATCGAACATGATGGGGACTTGGCCGGCGATTACATCGATGACGGATTGTGCATTGCCTTTATAGGGCACATGTAATAACGAGACGCCCGAAGCGTTGCTAAATAGCTCAGCTGCAATATGACCGGTTGAGCCATTGCCAGAGGATGCGTAGGCGTATTTTTTAGGATTGGCTTTTGCAAGCTTGACGACGTCGGCCACATTTTTGGCTGGAAGGGCCGTTTGATTAATCACCATCACCATGGGGATTTCACAGGTCAGGGTAATCGGCACAAAGTTTTTGAGTGGGTCATAACCTGCGTTGGCCAAGAGCAATGGCGCGGTCACAAACGTGGTGGAGTGCGCCAGCAGTGTGTAGCCATCGGCCGGCGCGTTGGCCACCATCATCGTGCCAACCAGGCTACTCGCGCCAGGACGATTTTCGACAATGACTTGTTGACCGAGTGCCTTCGAAAGTGGCTCGGCCACGGCACGAGCAACCAGATCTACGTTGCCACCCGCAGCGACAGGAACAATCAGACGGATAGGTTTGGTGGGATAGTTAGAGGCGCTTTGAGCCTGTGCGGATGTGAGGCCTGCAGAGACGACGGCCGCACCAAAGAGCAAGTGCTTAAGTGCTTGTTTGACAATATGTTGAAGGGAAAAGTTGGATGAATGTTTAATTTTTATATTCATGATTGTCTCCTCGCTGTGTGCGAATATCTAAAAATCGTACAAGCGCGCCGCATTATCGACGAGCACTTTTTTGACGGTCACGGGATCACCTGCCCACTTGGCTATGCGAGTCAATGCCGCAAAATCATCTTCGGGTCTGGCGTATTCGATCACATTAGGATCGCGTTTGACACCTTTGGGCGGCATGGGGTGTGGCCAGTCTGTCCCCCACAGCATGCGATCTGGATTGGCGTCAATGAGTGCGCGCGCAAAAGGCTCGCCGTCCGGATAGCCTGGCAGTTCGGAAATACGGTAGGGCGCAGAGAGCTTGACGTAAACCTTGCCAGATTGAACGAGGGCGCATAGCGTATCAAAGCCGGGCTGTGTCAGAGGCTTGCTCGCGTCAAGTTTGCCAAAGTGATCAACCACTAATGTGGTGGGTAGTTGACGAATGGTGTCTTGCATACCTGCAATCACGTCTAGATTGGTGTAGACCTGAACATGCCAGCCGAGTGGAGCGACTTGCTCGGCTGCGGTTTTCAGTTGACGGGCCGCAGAAGCAGGGTCGTTGTGTCCATGGGTTTCAAGATTGACGCGCACGCCTCTCACGCCAGCCGCATGAAATTTTTTCAGTGTATCGAGAGAAAAACTCTCGTCGATCACCGCGACGCCCCGTCCGCGAGCCGGACCCCAAGACTCAAGCGCATACAGCATGCTTGAGTTATCTGTGCCATAAGGGCTGGGGTGTGCGAGCACCACGCGGTCAACACCCATCGCGGCGTGCAAGGCGTCAAGCGCTTCAAGTGACGCCACAGCCGGAGTGTAATTGCGCTTTGCAGCAAAAGGGAATTGTTCCGAGGAAGGGAAAATATGGGTGTGGCAATCGCAGATGCCTGCCAAGCCGAGTGGTTTGAAGTCGGCGGGTATAGTGAAAGATGGTTGCATGTCGGAAGTTATGATTGAAAGTATCGACAATTAATACTAACCACAAAACGACGCGAAGTCGACGCTGCTAAAGAAAACGCCTCACAGCCTTGGAGATAACGATGGGTGATATAAAAAAATTGGGATTTATTGGTTTGGGTGTGATGGGTGAGCCGATGTGCCGCAATTTGGCGGTCAAGCAAGGTGCTACGGTTCTCGCATATGACACGCAATCGGCTCCACTGGATAGGTTGGGTCAAGCGATAGTGGTGGCGAAGTCTGTCGGCCAAGTCATGCGAGAGGCGGACATCGTATTTTTATCCTTGCCTTCGGGTGAGGTAGTGGCAAAGATTTGTGAACAGGCCGACGGACTGTTGGAAAACTGTCGTGCTGGTCAGATCGTGGTTGACCTCAGTACATCGCCCGTTGAGCTTACACGTGAGTTATATGCAAAATTTAAAGCGAAAGGGGTGTTGTTAATGGATGCGCCCGTTGCACGCACGCGTGCTGCGGCTGAAGCTGGCACGCTGTCGATTATGGTGGGCGGGCTTGAGCATGAGTTTACGCAGATTTTGCCTTATCTTTCCACCTTTGCTACTGAGATCACGCTATGCGGACCGGTGGGCAGTGGCCAGGTCGTCAAAATTCTAAACAATATGGTGTTGTTTGAAACGGTTGCGGCCCTCTCCGAAGCTCGCGCGATCGCGCAGAAGGCAGGTGTTGATCCTAAAAAGTTGTTTGAAACCTTGGCGCTTGGTTCTGCAGATAGTTTTGCGTTGAGAAATCACGGACTCAAAGCCATCATTCCAGGAGACTTTCCAGAGCGCGCGTTTTCTGTCGAGTATGCAGCGAAAGATTTGCGATATGCCTTGGATCTTGCAGAACACACTCAGGTTGACGCAGCGGGCGCACGCAACGTGCGTCGACTCTTTGAGCTTGCTGTAGCACGAGGAGATGGAGATTTATATCACCCAGTGATAAGTAGAGTGCTGGAAGCGAAGGTCTGATTAAGACAGTCCCCGCGCAAGCGACTCAATGGCGCGCTGGCGTGCGGGACTGTCGTTGAAATCATCGCCAATAGAGGACCAATCGGGATGCGCGCGTGCAAGCGTCATGATTTTGGTCAGCGTTGGATTGTCGAGTGAAAGATGGGGCGCTTGCTCAAGTCGTAGGGGGGTGAGGGCAGCATGTCCACGATGCTCAAGACGATTGAGTAGTTGAATTTGTCTGAGAGCCAGCATTTGCAAGATGGACTGGTCGACGGTGAGTTCTCTGAAGCCGCGCATTTTGCCGAGCACTCTGTCGCCCCAGCGGTCGATGGCCTTCCATGCACCACCGGCAATCGCGCCGATCGCCATACCCGTTCCGAGACTCAGTCCCGCGCTCAATACATCAACGGTTGCACCTGCGGCAGCACCTGCCGCAATCCCCATGCTGACGTGTACGCCAAAGTGTTGGAGTGCTTGAGGGCTGAACAGATCAAGCTCCCAACGACCTTCGTTCAAAGGCAGGGGGCTAGACAAATAGTCATCTCGACGAAACTGGAACAAACTCAATAGAGCATTGACACAAGCCTGCTCGCGTTCACGCACACGACTTTGTTGAAGTGCAATTTTTTTGGCGAGAGTGTCTGTTTCAATCGAAGTCCGCATCCTGAGCGCGGCAACGTCAAGGAGCATGCTAGCAATCAGGTTGATAGACGACGCGTGTCTTGCCTCACGTTGTCTGGATGATTGTTCTTGCAACTCAAGCAATATGTGCTCATAGGGAGAAAGTAAAAGCGACAGGGCCTGGTAAAGTTTTTCTTCACCATCTAGTGGGGGACTCATACTGTCGAACGCTAGTGACGAATGCAGGCCGACACGTGCGAGTGCGTCGCGCCACTCCTGAGTGCGTGCAGTATCGCTTGCGACAAAATTTAAAATAGGTAAAAGTGGTCGTGCACAACTCGACAGAATCGCGAGTTCATCACGATGCTTGGCAAGTACAGGTTCACGAACATCAACGACATAGAGACCGGCATGACAACTCAGCAACTTGTGAAGAACACGGGCTTCTTGCTCATAAAGAGCCGAGGCTTCTGGACTTTCTAAAAAGAGTCGGATGCGATCGGGGCCGTCTAAGCGCTGAGAATGACTCGACAGTTGTTCAAGGTAATCAAGTAGTCCGATACTGTCTTCAATGCCGGGTGTATCAAATAGCAATAGTGCTGTTTGAGTACCGAGCATGATGTGCGCACCTTGTACTTGTCGGGTCGTGCCCGGCATATCCTCGACTTCACCGAAGTTGACGTCACGTATCAGTGTACGAAGCAAGGACGTTTTACCAACGTTGGTGTGACCCACGACGGCTATTTGCAAAGTGGGTTGTTCAGTCATGGTGACGCTCTAACCATTGCATCACGCTAGCCGGATCGTCGCGGATATTTAATTTGATCTCCGGAAGATCGCGTAGCTGAGAAAGCCATGCGGGCGTGTGTGCTTGTGAGTCTTGATTATGCCGAAGCCACACCAAGGTCCTTTTTGCGCATTCGGAAAGATCGCGAAGCAGGCGAAGCGTGCCCCGGTCTGGTGAGTGTCGAGCATCACAAACAAGCACGAGATTGTTAGGGCGGACTTGCGCCATTTTTCTCAAGATTTGTTGACGTGACTCACGCGAATCGATGGGACCGACGCAAGAGACAATTGAACCAATTCCTTCTGGAGGCCAGAGATCCTTTGGATCGGGTTCGATCGCAATCAAGAGATGCTCTGTTGTGTGTGCCTCGCCTGCGTAGGGAGGGTGGTCATTCCCTATGTCAAAAATCGATGGAGGTGGTGCAGTGTCATCAGCATGATGAATAAAGGAGGGTATGCGGCTTAAGACTGCCACATAATAAGGCGACAAGAGGTCTGGCTTGATATGCGCACGACGTCTGACAACTATCAAACTACATACTAGCGATAAGACAACTCTGGGTAAAACGCCATAGATGACGAGACAACCTACAAGCCAACCTGACCAGAGCCTTCGGGCGATTTCCGCATCGTGTTGAGAAACTAAAGTGCTTGTACGAACGATCTCAGCATCCGGAACGGTAAAGCCAAACCATTGTGGGATCACGGCTAACCATCCGACCCAGTTTACAAATACATCTGGAGACAAGACCGTGGTTTCCCACACAAAATCATACTGGCGTGTCGAGAGTGCAAAGAGCGTTGCACCTGTGGCTGCTAGCAAGAGCGTCATCCAGATCAAATGTGTTCCCGTGCTTAAGAGCCACCGGGTGGCGCGCGCTTGATGCCATACGCTCCACCAGGCCTGCACGGCCAGGCCCATATCGGGACCACGTGCCAATTTACGGGTCAACCAGGGCCAGAGTTGCGCCAGACGTCCACCAGTTGCTGTGGGCGATAGCAGCGTGACACACCAGATGATGAGAGAGAGAAGGTTCAGACCCAAGAGTGAAAGTAGTGCCCAGACAATATTGACGGGTTGAGTGCCGTTTCCGAGTGTTGCAAAGGCACTGCTGGCGCCGGTTAGGATCGCCAAGCCCAAGATGACAAAGAAGGCCAGCCAGCCAGCCGCGCTCAGCTTGGTAATCGAAGTCGTCAGACCGCTTGCTTGACTCAACTCAGTGGCGCGTCGGATGATTTTAGCGATGGGGGTATATTCATTTTGGGCGAGAAGCCTTGCCTTGCTATCGTCTTGTGGACCCCATTGACTCTCCCTCAGATGGATCGCTTCGCAGAGCCATGCTTGCTTGAATGTCAACGACTCTTGCTTTTCCATCGTCTGACTACCGTTTTCTCTGACGAATCAATGCAATGCCCACGAACAAGGCGGGCAAGGAACACACGATAAAACCGATGCCATAGTTGTTGGTCATGCCAAGTAAAAGAGAAAAGATTGTCGGGGCGGTGAGGGCGCCGACTTGCCCAAATGACAAGACGCCACCAGTGACCGCACCGCGAGCACCCTCTGGTGCTGCACGTGCTGCTTCAGCCAGCAACACACCGTGCCATGATAGTGCAGTCGCGCTGATCAAGGTCGCGACGACACCAACGATAATGGTGGGCCATCCCTCGGAGCAAATGCTCAGGAGCGCCATGCTAATGGCCATACCAATCGCGAGTGCTGCCATCATAGTGCGCGGATGCACGTAGGTGCTGCCGAGCAAGCCCCAGATAATACGACCTGGGACGGCGACAGCGACAGCGATTGAAAAGACAAAGCCTGCTGCGACAAGGGTGTACCCAATGGTTGTGAGGTAGACGACAAAGTAGACTGTAAAAATTGTTTGTGCAGCATTGAAAGCAAAGCAGGCAAAAGAAAGATTGCGTAACTCTCTTGTACCTACAACGGCACGTAACGTATTTCCAAAATCAGAAAAATGAAACTGGCGGGATGGATCTCGATCATCATCAAATTTTTTGCGCAAGGGTTGCAGCATGAGTGTGAAAGCAATACACGCTAAAGCACTGATCAACATGGTGTAGCGCCAGCTTGACCATTCTGTTAGCTGTGGACCCAACATGCCCGCCAATAGCAAGCCAGCAGGGACGGCAGTTTGTTTAATGGAAAAAATTAAGGGCAGGTAGCGCGGGGGTGAACAGCGCCCAAGTAAATGCGAGCTTGAGGGCGTTGAGACAGCTGCACCGCCTCCACTAAGAATCGCGGACAGCACGAGTGCGACTGGGTGTCCGATCGTGGCCAACGCCATGCCCAAACCGAGCAACACAAGCGCCAGCTGACTCATGCGCATCGCGCCAAAACGAATGATGAAACTGCCGCAGCCGAGTTGCGTGGAAAGTGCAGCGCTTGCTGCGATTGAGAAGTAGACCCCAATCCAGGCTGAATCGATCATGAGGTCAGCGATGATGGCAGGTGCGATCACGGCCGGTAAGGCGCGACCAATGGCCGCGAAGGTTTGTTGCAAGAACATTGCCACGAGGGCAAGCAAGATGTGATTCACAGAGATTCAGGATTCGTGTGTGGTGTGTGCTTCCATAGGATAGCGTAAATCAAAACCTAGTGTTTCAAGCATTAGGAAGCTTTAAAAAATCTCTAATGGTCCAAGTAATGGACTTTGTTTGAGGTGAGCCGGGAAGTGCTCTCCAAGCAAGGTGACCTTTTGTTGAATCTACTGAGGCATATACAGCATCTGAAATCCCCTCTGCGATTTCTTGTGCGCCTGTCAGGCTAAGCAGGCGATCTTGGGTACAAGGCAATACGAGAACGCGTGCAATGACTCGGTCAAGAGCTGGTTGAAGGTCGTTGGAAAACGGAGCGCTGACGTCGTGCCGAGAGGAGGCTTGATAGCGCTTGAGTAAACTCCAGGCATCCCAGCCCGCAAAGCCGTTACCTGCAGCTTGCGCTTCTTGTTCAATCATTGAAAAGTCAGTTTCTGAAATATATTGATCCGTTACTGTCCAGGCAAAATAATGTTTGCCGGCAAGTGTGAGTCCTTTTGACGGAGGGGTGAGGTAAAAGCCGTCATTCCAGTCTGGATCAAGCTGCACGATATCGAGCATACGTTGAGTGGCCAGTTTAAAAATTGGACTTGCGCGCCAGTCCGGCACCAACAGTACCGCCGACTGAACCATATCTGGGTAGTGAATCAGCCACTCGAGCGCTTGGAACGCACCCATCGATGCTCCAGCAAGTACGGCGATAGGCCGATCTCCTAGCTCAAGTCCATGTTGGACGAGTTGCACCTGAGCATGCACCATGTCTCGAATCGTATAGTCCGGAAATGCCGCGCCTAAGCCATCTGCAGGCTTTGAGGAAGTCCCACCACCGATGGCATCGGTGCTGATGACGCAATAATGATCGGTATCATAGGCTCTGCCAGGACCAATGTGCTCAAGGACACTGTGCCTGAGGTTGCCGGTGCCAGGCAATACGAGTAACAGATTGTCACTCCGCGCATTGAGCTCTCCGTAGCGCACATAGCCAATATGCAGTTCGTCTAACGATTGGCCAGATTCAAATGTAAAGTTTTTAAGTGTGAAGAGGCCTTCGTGTGCAGGTGGTCTGGTCGAGTCACTGGTCATGGTGATCGTGTTTTTATTTGGATGCACATACTGTATGCCTGCCTACTCCGTTTGTAAATCGTGTTAATTTTTATTTAAACGATGAAAAAAACAGGAGATGAAATGAAAGGGGTCGTCGTGTGTCCGCAGCCTCGCGCTGCAGAGGTGGGTGCTGAAATACTTGAGAAGGGCGGTAATGCGTTTGATGCCGCTCTCGCCACTGCGTTTTCTCAAATGGTCAATGACCCCTTTATGTGTGGCTTGGGTGGTATGGGGACCTTGCACTATTACTCGGCCGCCAACGGAAAGAGTGGCATGATCGATTTTTATAATCGGGCGGGCTCGAACGTGCGGCCTGATATGTGGGAAAAGGATTGCAAAGGTCGCACACCGATTTCTGGTTACAGCTTGTTTGACGATTATCGAAGTGAAATCGGCTATACCGCCATCATGACGCCCGGCACACCTGCGGGTCTTGGTTTGTTTCATGAAAAGTTGGGGTCAATGCCTTGGGCGGATTTGCTTGCTCCAGCGATTGAGCAGGCCTCTGAGGGCATCGTTGTCACGCCCAATGCTGCCGGCGTCTGGAATGGTTATGCCCAACCGGGTGTTCCTGATGGACTCACGCGCATTCGCAAAACAGCGGAGTGTGCGCGCGTGTATTTGCATCCAGAGGGCCGTCTTTATCAAGTTGGCGACGTCATGAGACTGCCTGACTATGCTCGGACGCTCGAGCGTCTCGCTAAAGGAGGCTGGCGAGAGTTTCATCAGGGTGCGCTCGGCGACGAGATCGCGAGAGACTTGAAACTCAATGGCTCGTTTGTGACGAGAGAAGATTTAGCGAACTATCAGCCTGAGGAAAGTGCCCCACTGGTCGGGCATTACCGTGGCTATGAGGTCAGGTCAAATCCTCCACCAGGCAGTGGTGCAACCTTGATTGAAATGTTACAGATTCTGGAACATTTTGATTTGAGTGCGCTTGAGCATGGATCGACGCGACATATTGATTTAGTTGCGCGTGCCATGGCTGCGGCGCATGTCGATCGCAACGCCTATTTAGGTGACCCACATTTTGCGGATGTCCCTACCGAGATGCTGATTTCCAAAAAGCGTGCAGCGTATTGGGCAGAGCGCATTAAAAGCGGGAAGTATGCTGGGGGTCAAGAAGAAGCACCTCCGGGTTGTACGACACATGTCTGTGTCATGGATGCAGCAGGCAATGCCGTGTCGATGACGCACACGCTCGGGACGGCTGCGGGTGTTGTGACACCCGGGCTGGGTTTTAACTACAACAACTCAATGAAGTTATTTGATCCTGTACCGGGCAAAAAGAACTCCATGGCGCCCGGTAAGGCACGTACGACAGGAATGGTGCCAACGATGTTGCTTAAGGACGGCAAGCCCGTGCTGTTGGCTGGTGCGCCTGGTGGAAGTGTGATTATCAGCGCAACATTGCAAGCGATTTTGAATGTTGTGGATTTTGGAATGTCTCCTGTCGAGGCTGTGACTGTGCCTCGCATTCATTGCGAAGGTTTAGGTATTCATACAGAGGCGACCGTGCCACGTTCGGTCATCAGAGAGTTGCGCGCGCTGGGCCATGTCGTACATCAGAGTGCGCATAGTTTCGAGCCCAGTATGTCGCGCGCGCACGTGATTTCAACAATTGGTGGTCGCATGCGGGGCGGTGCGGATCCAAGAGGTGGAGCAGGTGTGGTGGTGGCGAGGTCGTGAGTCAAGATCTTGTTAGACAATTGCTTTAAACAGCGTGGTCAAAATTTTGAGTAATGGAATCTGAGTGGCCGCCACAATAATCATCGGCAGCGCAATTGGAACAATGATCGGCATGATGCAGCTTTTTCCGATCGGAATCAGACTCATTTTTTTGACGGCAGCATAAATCGTTTCAATATCAGCCGAAGGTCCAAGCTCTGGAGAATCAAGGATGCCACGTTCGCCAATATTCTGGCCGAGAATCCATTTATGGTGAACGAGTCGCCCGTGCTCTGACAGAAGCGCACTATATTGCCGCATGGCTTTCTTGCGGGTTGAAATCATTTTTGCAGTAAATACAAATAGTGGCGCGACGACTGTGAGCCCCCAAAGTACGGCAAAAGAAAGAAGGGGGAGCTTGAGTGTGTCGAGTGCGATCTGATGATAGAGCGAGTCATGTACCCAGCGTGAGGCCAAGACGGCCGACATGGCGAGCGTCACGAGAATAAAAGCCTTTGGCAATTTTTGCAGAAAGCCCAAGCCGCCCATTGCATCAGGGTGTGCGGGAACCAGTGCGAGATCCAGTTTTGAAATTAAATAAAATAAGCGGAATATCAGGCCGATTCGCCATAGCCATCCAAGTAACAGAATAGTAAAGATGGGTCTCACGACATAGAGAAACCACCAGCCTCCAAAACCCATGCCTGTCTCGAGCGTTGCCCAAGAGAGCTCATGCTCATGCACGTTTTCTGGTACGCCGACTAACCAGAGCAGCGTGAGCGCAAAGACGATGGCCCAGGGAAAAGCTTTGTCACGCAGTTGCGTTGTGTCTTGGATGATCTTGAAAAAACGGTCACGCTGACTGTCGATAATCAGGCCATTTTCAATAAACTGTGACACGATAGTGCGTACGACTCTGAGCGCCATACTTTCGGCGAGAATCAAAAGCGGAATCGCGACCAGGCAGCGAACATGCACGCCATAATGCGCTAACAACGGCTCCCCTGCGGCCCGGTCGAGCAGCCTACTTTCAAGCGCAGCCCAAATCACGATGGGTAACCAAGTAAACATCGCAAAAAACAATGCGCGTCTTGTCACGCCTAAACCGTTGTCAGGCGCCAGTCCAACCTTGCGTTGCCACCGGATCGGCAGATCATTTCTCACGATGATGAAGTCAATCGGATCTTTAGAGGGTGTGGCTTTAGAGGGTGTGGCTTTAGAGGGTGTGGCGTGTGATTCTTTCATTGAGCTGTGTTTGATTGCAGGTTGAGCAGTGCGGAGCACAGCAGAGCACCTAGATGTCGGGCTGTCTCAATATGTTCGGGCTGTATGCGAGGGTGCTTCATCAAAATATTGAGCGTACCCAAGCATGCTGAATTGCTCGTGATAGGAATATTGATGACGGATTGCAGACCTAAGCGAACAATCGTTTCGTGGTCATCAAACGATTGCTTGATCGCTTCAGTTCCTTCACCAATAAAGATCTCTTTGTCGATGAGGACATGTTGCCCCCATGACGTACCCTTTTTTTTCTTTCGTCCGCCAGGCGGGTAAGCCTCAGGGTTTGAGCTGAACAGTCGCTCAAGCTCCATTTGTTGTGGATGAAAGATGTTGATGGTCAGCAGTTCGCGATCCAACAATGCCATGGCGATCTGATCGATGCCATGGCAAAGCTGCTGCACTTTCTTGTGGTGTGCGTGGTTCAAACTCGCCTCGCGTTTTACTCAGCTGAAATGTTCAGCTCTTTGATGAGCTTGGTATAGCGATCGGTATCCGCCTTGAGGGTTTTAGAGAAACCTTCTGGGGTGGACTGAACGACTTCGACGCCAATGCCGCGCATTTTTTCAATCACGGCGGCTTGGGCGAGCGTTTTGTTGATCTCTGCATTCAGTTTGGCAGTGATGTCCGCAGGTAAGTTTTTCGGGCCAAACACACCATACCAAACGACCATTTCGTAACCGGGCAGTGTTTCCGCAACAGTTGGTGTGTTGGGCAATAACTCTGCACGTTTATCTTCAGTGACGGCAACGAGGTTGAGCTTGCCCGTCTTGACATGAGGCAAAGTCTGCGTGCCTGCGCTAAAAAGCACCTGAGTTTGGCCAGAGACTGTATCGAGCACTGCTGGTGCGCCACCTTTGTACGGTACGTGATTCATCGTGATGCCAGCGGCTTTCTCAAACATGGCGGCGCTAATGTGATTTGTGGAGCCGACGCCAGCGGAGGCGTAATTGAGTTTGCCAGGATTGGCTTTTGCGTAGGCAATCAGGTCAGGCACGGTTTTGGCGGGGACGGCAGCATTGGTCACCATGGTGTTGGTGACCAGAGCGATCAGAGCAATGGGCGTGAAATCATCGACAGGATGAAAAGGCATTTTTGAAAACAGTGCGCCGTTCATGGCATGGGTACTCATCGAGCCCACGAGCAAGGTGTAGCCGTCGGGCTTGGCTTTGGCAACCGTGTTGGAGCCAATGTTGCCGGAGGCACCGGGCTTGTTTTCAACGACAAATGTTTGACCCAGTGTTTTTGTCAAATTTTCTGACAACATACGCGCCAAAATGTCTGTAGAGCCGCCCGGTGCCCAGGGCACCACAACGGATACGGTCTTGTCTGGGTATGCTGCATAAGCGGTCGTGAGGGCTGCGCAAGAAAATACGCTTGCAGCGAACAGGCGAGTGAGATGTTTGTTCATATGTAACTCCGTCTTTAACTAAATTTAAAAAATAAGTACTGCAATGTTTGTGCGTGTCAGCGACCGACTGCATAGCCTTGCATACCGCGAGGATTGGCGCCTGCGCGTAATAGGAGTTGACCATTCAACCCCGGCTCGCGTGTGCAAGCTGAAATACGACCTTCGGACCATGCCGCACCGACCTTGACGTCGTGGCCAGCTTGTTTGAGTTGTGCAATCGTCGCTTCGGGCATGCGCGCTTCGAGCGTGATTTTGTTGAGTGTAGTGGTGCGCGGCCAAAATGACGAGGGGTAGTGATCCAAATGCCACGATGGCGCCTCAATGGCTTCTTGCAGATTCATGCCATAGAGTGCATGACGCAAAAAGAAAATCAATGTCCACTGGTCTTGTTGGTCTCCGCCTGGCGTACCAAACGCCATATAGGGTTTGCCATCGCGTAAAGCCATTGAGGGTGACAGCGTGGTGGTGGGGCGCTTGCCGGGCTGGAGCTGGCTTGCGAGGCCTTCATCAATCCAGGTCATCTGTAGTCGAGTATTGATGGAAAATCCCAGCTCTGGAATGACCGGGCTGGAGGAAAGCCACCCTCCAGAGGGCGTGGACGAAACCATATTGCCCTGTTGATCGATCACACTTAAATGACAGGTGTCACCGACGAAAATTTCTTTGTCTGCCCATTCGCGCACGGGTGGCAGAGCTGCAAAGGTGGGCTCGCCAATGCCATAGCGTGTATCCGAGATTGCCAGGATGCGTTCGCCGAGTTCCAGGTCAGGCATCGCGGGCTGACGACCGTCAGGCTGGCCAGGTCGTAAGTCTTTAGATGCAAGTGCCGCAATTTGCGCAAAGCGTTGCTTGCCATAGTCCGTGCTCAGCATTGTTGCAAGCGGGACGTCAACAAAATCCGGATCACCGAGCCAGACCATTCTGTCTGCCAGTGCGAGTTTGGCTGCTTCGGCGACATGGTGCACAAACTCGAAAGAGTCTGGCGCATGTTTTTGTAACTCTGCATTTCGCAGGATCGTGAGCTGTTGCAAGAAGGTCGCGCCTTGCGACCATACGCCGCATTTCGCGACGGTATAGCGACCAAACTCGACAGTGATCGGCTCATCATAGGTGGCTTGCCAGTTGGCGAGATCGTCATAACGCAAAAGACCTTTGTTGCGTTCGCCGGTGGTATCTCTGATTTCTGCATACGTGTAGTAATCGTCGATCGCCCGCGCCACAAAACCGCGATACCAAATGTCTAGCGCAGCCTCGATTTGTTTGACGCGATCTGTGCCGCCTTGCGTTTCAGCTTGTTCGATTATTTTCCGGTACGTCTTGGCAAGTGCAGTGGACTGAAAGAGTGAACCAGGTGCGGGCACCTTGTCCTTGGGAAGCCAGACATCGCGGGAACTATGCCATTCGGAGCGAAAGAGATCTTGCACCGCAGTGATGGCTTGAACGACGCGCGGGACAAGTGGAAATCCTTTTTCCGCATAACCAATGGCGGGTGCCAGCACCTCGGCAAGAGACATGCTGCCGTAGTCGCGCAGCATCGTCATCCAGGCACCCCAGGCACCCGGAACGGTTGCGGGCAATAGACCGATTCCTGGAATGAGTCCCAGTCCCTTTTTCCGAAAGTACTCGGGCGTTGCCAGTGCAGGCGCGCACCCTTGGCCGCAAATCACCCGCATCCGCTGTTCTTTTTCACTCCACAGCATTAAAGGGACTTCACCACCTGGTCCGTTGAGGTGGGGCTCGACGACCTGCAGGACAAATCCACCGGCCACGGCTGCATCGAAGGCATTGCCGCCACGCTCCAAGATTGACATCGCAGTTTGAGAAGCCAGCCAGTGTGTCGATGAGACCACACCAAAAGTGCCAACAATTTCCGGACGGGTGGTAAATGAATCCATAAGGCAGTATCACTTGATTTCGACGGTGGATATATAGCGGTCGATGCGACCGATCATAGTTCTTGGTAACTGCAGTCCGAAGTATAGAGTCTGAAGTGTGTGTCTAGATAGGTTTTTGCATAGCTCTTTAGAGATAGGGAAAAGCATCCCGCTGTTGAATTTTCATATTTAACTCTGCGGCTCACAATGAATCGACTGTTACGACATTGTCGCGGTCAGCTTCGATTGAAATCAAGGAGATATCGAATGAAAAAGCAAATGAATTCGCTGAAAGGTCATCACAACGGTTCAGCGAAGGAGCCTGGTGATTTGGAATATGTGTCACCTTACGAAAGTGTGAGCATTGCCGCCCGAGGTCCAGGTAGCGGAGGTGGTGGAGGCGGCGGCGGTGGAAGTGGAAGTGGCGGTGGCGGTGGTGGTGGCGGTGAGGGGGGTGGTGGTGGGATGGGGGGCGGAAAGCCACCTGGTGCAGGAACTAAAAAAGGAGATCTTTTTGGGGATCAGTATGTGCTGCTCAGAGACGTTGATCCCGCGAATGGGGGTGGAAGTGGTGAGCCAGTCTTGGATGAAAATGGTCAGTTCATTCTCGTAGGTAGCAATGGAAGTTTGATTTACTTCGAACAAAACGTTGATGGAGATTATGAAATTCCCGCAGCTTCATTACCCTATGTGCAAGAGGTGGAGCTTGAGCGAGCAAACGTTGCGAGAGCTCCAGACAAAGTCATGGATAAATCTCTCGCTGCCGCCTTGGAAAAAATTGAGGCCGCAGCTGTGATTGATACCGATCCTGCAGGTCGGATTGTCTGTGATGGCACAACAATTGATTCACCCCTTGAAAATCTTGCCCTTTACAAATATTTGATGACTGCGGGTGGTGAGTCATCTTGGCCGGATGTAGTGGAGTTTTGGCCAGAGGAGTTTCAAGCATTGGCAGGACCAAACTTGCTCGACCCGGCTTGGGATCCCTCTAGTTTGTTAGGCGCCGCATTTTCTAAATCTCTGCCAGTATCTCTGGATGCAGTGCTGTATGAGAATACAACGCTTGGGGTAAACGAAGTGACTCAAGTCGGCGGACAAATTGCCGTGGACTATTTCGATTTTTCAAATGTATCGGGTGAAACTTATCACTATGACCGCGTGGCACAGTACGAAAACATTTGGTTGCAGTGGTATGAGGATACCGATGGTGACCCAAGCAACCTTGAACGTGTACAGGCGACAGTCATGGATGCGGTGTTTGCGAATGCGGATTGGTTGGATCAGTATATTCAGGCTTCTGCAGACCCAGCAGTGTTTGAGATAGCAGATGCAACTTCTTCAGGCGTGAATGATTTTGCTCAGGCTGTTGATGATGCGCGAGCAGTCATTAATTTCATGCACGAGATGGTTGCCGTCGAGATCGACCCTCCTGTCACGCTCGCGTCTCCTGAACTTTCTCTGGCGTCCTCAGAGGTGTTGGCTTCTGCAGTGACGGATGATGGCGGTGATGAGCATGAGGATCATGAAGATCATGAAGATCATGAAGATCATGAGACACAGATCATTTATGGCACCAATCAAGCTGATACGATCATCGCCGGTGGTGGCGCTCAGACCGTTATTGCAAGTAACGGAAAAGACACCGTGTCCGGCGGTGGGGGGCCAGATATCTTATTTGGTGAAAATGGCAAAGACACGCTGATGGGTGATGGTGGTCCAGATATCTTGAATGGAGGTAATGGTCAGGACATCCTGACAGGTGGAGCAGGTCCTGACATGCTGATAGGCGGAAATGGTCCGGACACCTTTGTGTACACCTCACGTTCTGATGCGCCTGCACGTGGTGGTGAGGGTGGTGGTGATCATGGAGACGACCACGATGATCATGAGCATGATGAGGGCAGCGAGAGCGATGTACAGCTCGCATCATCAGAGCAGAGAATTGAGACGATTGCCGATTTTCAAAGCTGTGAGGACGTCATCGACTTGGTATCTCTTGGTTCTGTTTTGCAGTTTGCTCAAGAGCCGACAGCTTTTTCAGTTTGGGCAGAGTCTGATGCCAATGGCACCATGGTGATGATTGACCTAGACGGAAATGTTTCTGGAGGTCATCCTGCCGAAATGGCGATTGCCTTGCCGGGTGTCGATCCGGTGACACTGACATCGGGTGACTTTGCCTTGTCCTAAACCCCTTGATTGGAGTGAGGCAAATTGTTGTTCCCCCCGCCTGCCAATTGGTATGCGGGGGGAATGTAAATAGTACTTTCCGTCCAAAACCTAGGGTTTTCCTAGGTTTTGCTTTAATCAAGCGCAATATAATGACGGTTGATTAATCATTCCTTTTTACATTTTTGGGACGACGGAGATACCGCCATGATGAACCGCAGATCATTTATTACTAAAGCAGGTATTGCCGGCGCTGCCGGTCTTTCAACGGTTGCAGCACCTGCAGTCGCACAACGTAAAATCACATGGCGCATGGTCACCACATGGCCCAAGAACTTCCCCGGCATGGGCGTCGGTGCCCAGCGTTTGGCTGATCGGATTACCGCAGCCTCGGGTGGTCAACTGACTGTACAGGTGTATTCAGCTGGTGAATTGGTTCCCGCACTGCAATCCATTGACGCTGTCATTGATGGTGGTGCCGAGATGTCACACGGCGCGGCTTACTACTGGCAAAACAAGAGTGTTGGTCTGTCTTTTTTTACAGGCGTGCCCTTCGGTATGACCAGCCGCGAACTCGCAGCGTGGATTCGTTATTTGGGCGGCCAGCAAATTTGGGATGAGGTCTATGACCAGTTCGGTCTCCAGGGCTTTTTGTCCGGCGATACGGGCACCCAAGCAGGCGGCTGGTTCCCTAAAGAGATCCAGAGCTTGGATGACATCAAAGGTTTGCGTTTCCGTACTCCGGGCCTAGGTGGTCAGGTGTGGGGCAAGTTGGGTGCTTCTGTCACGAACATGGCGGCTGGTGAAATTTTCCAGGCCCTGCAGTCTGGCGCCTTGGACGCCGCTGAGTTTGTGGGCCCCTATAACGATCTCGCGCTTGGTTTTTACAAAGCACGCAAGATTTATTACACCTCAAGCTTCATTGAGCCAGGTCTGGCAACAGAGTTGGTGGTGAACAAAAAGAAATACCAAGCTTTGCCAAAGAGCTTGCAAGACTTGGTGCGTGACGTATGCCAGGCCGAATACGATCAAGTCGCATCGGACTTTGCTGCAAATGATCCGCGTGCGCTCGAGGTGCTGATTAAAGAGCACGGCGTGAAAGCGATTCCCCAGTTTCCTGACAGCGTTGTTGAGGCGGCTGCAAAAGCTTCTGCAGAGCTGATGACATCGATTCGCGACAAGGGTGACGCCTTGACCAAGAAGACAGCTGAAAGCTACGTAAAGGCGCTGAATACTGTCCGCATTAAGACTGAAGGTACGGACGCGCAGTTCATTGCAGCTCGCAGCAAGTACTTTAAGATTTAATATCGTTAAATTAGTAACAAAAAGCCCTGCGATCTGTTGGATCGCAGGGCTTTTTGTTGTCGTGCGCGAGCTTGAGGGCTCGCGCAAAACCTGACTAGTAGAGCAGCTTAGGGAGCCAGGTGACAAGCTCGGGAAAGATGAACAGTAGGGCGACAGCCACCACCTGCAAACAAACAAAGGGGATCACACCTTTGTAAATCATGCCGGTCGATACGCTATTGGGCGCAACACCTCTCAGGTAAAAAAGCGAGAAACCGAACGGAGGTGTCAGAAAGCTTGTTTGCAAGTTGACACCGACCATCACACCCAGCCAGATAGGATCGAGTCCCAGCATGAGCAGGATTGGGGCTGTAATTGGAATCACGATAAAGATGATTTCAAATGTGTCCAAGATGAAGCCGAGGACGAACATGATGAGCATCACAACGACCATTGCGCCAATCGCACCGCCGGGCAGTCCTGAGAGAAACTCATGCACCAGATTGTCACCGCCCATTTGACGGAAAACAATCGAAAATACAGAGGCACCGAACAAGATGATGAAAATCATCGAGGTAATGGTGGCCGTTGAGATCGCGGCCTCTCGCAACACTGTCCAGGATAAGCGCCAACGAAGTGCTGCTAAGAGCGTTGCACCAACAGCACCAACAGATGCCGCTTCCGTTGGTGTTGCGATACCCGCAAGAATGGAGCCCAGCACTGCAATGATGAGCATCAGTGGCGGCACCATCGCCGTCATGACTTCTTTGAAAATGCCTTTTTTCTCTTCGTCACTGAATGGAGTGGCGGGGCAAGATTTTGGGTCGGTGATGGCTTTAAAAATCATCCATCCGAGGTAAAGCAACACAAGCATCATGCCTGGGATAAACGCGCCTGCGAACAGATCGCCGACTGAGACGGGATTGGGTGCAAAGTTACCTTTCGCCATCTGTACTTGAGAATTGATCCCTGCCAACATGTCGGCCATAAAGATCAGCACGGTCGAGGGCGGAATGATCTGGCCTAAGGTGCCTGAGGCACAAATCACGCCACTTGCGAGCTTGGGGTCATATCCCGCTCTAAGCATGGCGGGCAAAGAGATCAGGCCCATCGTCACGACAGTTGCGCCGACGACACCTGTTGAGGCCGCCAGCAGTGCACCCACCAAAATGACTGAAATTCCTAGGCCGCCGCGAATATTGCCAAACAGTTTGCCCATTGTCAGCAGTAATTGTTCAGCAATTTTTGACCGCTCAAGCATCACGCCCATGAAAACAAAAAGCGGGACGGACACCAGCACTTCGTTGGTCATAAAGCCAATATAGCGTCCAGCAAGGGACGCGAGGTTTGAAAAATCAAAAACCTCAAAGTAGTAGCCGACTGCGCCAAAAATAAGGGAAGTGCCAGCAAGTGAAAAAGCGACAGGAAAGCCGAGCATCAGCATGCCAATCACGCCGAAAAACATCAGTCCTGCAAGAATCTCGCCAATGAGTACGTAATCCATTTCCATTACTCCTTGCCTGTCGCTTGCGCGATCGTGGGGTAACGGAAATCTTGAGGAATGAGATCCTCACGTTTGGCCAGTACAAGTATTGATCGGATCGCCATGGCAAGACCTTGCAGGGCGACTAGCGCCACAAAAACGAGAATAAAAGTTTTCAAGACGTAGAGCCCTGGCATGCCGCCAACGTTGGCTGAATTTTCCATGAGGCGCCAAGAGCGCTGTACGTATGGCATACCGATGAAGTAAACCGCGAACATAAATGGAAAAAGAAAAAAGCAAACTCCGACTAAGTCGGCAATGGCTTTTTTCTTCGGGGCGGCGGGACGATAAAAAATATCAACCCTGACGTGATCTTCTCTAAATAATGCAAAGCCTGCTACTGCGGTGAACATGACACCATTGAGCCAGACATATAAGTCTTGCATCCAGAGTCGGGTCGTTGAAAAAAAGTAGCGTTCAACGACAACTGCAAAGCAGACCAAGACGACTGCAACAGAGAGCCAGGCAAAAATGTTGCCCACGGCTTTGTTCACAGTATTAATGGACCGCATCATCGCTGCTAGGATCGTTAGCATGCGGAATCTCCAATTGGACTTTCGAACTGTTAATTTTAAAGCAGCCCGAGACAGGACGCTGTCCTATCGGGTATGTCCTAGGTTTTAAACAAGAAAAAGCGCCAGGAGGTAAGAAACTCCTGGCGCGCATACTTGGACGTTCAGGCTATTTTATTGAGCCTCGACGCCTGCTTTCTTGAACAACTCAGCCCATTGTGGGACTTGCTGCTTCACTTTTGCATCCAGTGCGGCTGGGTTGGCATCTTTGGTCAAGACCTGTGCACCCAGACCGGACATGCGTTCCTGGAACTTTGGATCAGCCAATCCGGCTTGGAGGGCTTCGAGCAGCTTGGCACGAACGGGAGCGGGGGTGTTTTTAGGTACCCACATACCGTGCCAGATACCGACTTGGAAGTCTTTAAAGCCTGACTCATCCATGGTGGGCAGGTCTGGCAATGTTGCCACACGCTCTTTGCTGGTGACAGCATATGCTTTGATTGTTTTGGCTTTGATTTGCTGAGTGGTGTTGGTCGTCTGGTCGCACAACAAATCAACTTGCTTGCCCACCAGGTCGTTCATTGCTGGGCCCGTGCCTTTGTAAGGAACCGTCAACAAATCGACGCCCACGCCGTTGGCAAACATCACGCCGCACAAATGTGAGGCAGCACCAATACCGGCATTCGCCAGCGACACTTTGTCTTTGTTCTTTTTGACGTACTCAACCAACTCTTTAATGTTGTTGGCGGGGAAGTCTGAACGTCCGACGATTGTCATCGGGACGTCCACGACCAAACCGATTGGCTCAAAACCGTCGATAGGGTTGTAGTTAGGCTTTTTGTAGAGCGAAGGCGCTGTGGTGAAGCCTACGTGCATCAGCAAAACGGTATAGCCGTCTGGATTGGCACGGGAAACGTAGGAGCTGCCCACTGTGCCGCCGGCACCGGCTTTGTTCTCAACGACCACGCTTTGCTTAAGTGTCGGGCGCATCGCTTCAGCGAGTGAACGGGCAACACTGTCAGTCGGGCCGCCAGCGGCGAAGGGCACCACCATGTTGATGGGCTTGCTTGGATAGTTGTCAGCATTTTGTGCCACGGCGGAGAACGCCAGTGTGGACAACAAAGCGCCAATTGAAAGACTGAACGTTTTCATGGTTTCTCCGGGGTCAATGTTAAATCTTGGGAAGTGAGTGCTCTAAGTCAATCTAAGCATTTGTTCACTGGCAAAAGTTACCAATTTGGTATTAAAAGCCTATTGAAACTGGCACTTAATTGTTAAAAATTATAACGAATGTGTGACAAATGTTGATTTAAGTACGCAAAAAGTAGGGTTTTAGTCTTGTTTGTGTCCATTAGTCATGAAGATAGGTATATTTGCCTGCTTGCAATTCAAACATTCCAATAAAGAGACTTTTGCTTATGACGATCCAGTTTTTTTCGTTTGACACCCCCAATGGGCGCAAAATTTCCGTGGCACTCGAGGAAATGGGTTTGCCCTATACCGTGAGTCCAATCGACATCGGGAAGGATGAGCAGTTCAAACCGGCTTTTTTGAAAATCAGCCCGAACAACAAAATCCCCGCCATCATTGATAGTGATGGTCCGGAGGGTCAACCAATCAGTGTCTTTGAATCTGGCGCGATTTTGATTTATTTGGCTGAAAAAACAGGCAAATTCTTGCCTGCAAAAGGGGCGGCACGCGTTTCTGTTCTGGAGTGGCTAATGTTTCAGATGGCTGGCTTTGGTCCGATTCCAGGTCAAGTCCACCATTTCTTGGGTCTGGCCAATGAGGATGACAAGCGTTATGGCGTCCAACGGTTTATGAATGAGACGCGCCGTTTGTACGGCGTGATGGATCGTCGTTTGGCCGAACAGACGTATTTTGCGGGTGAGATCTCAATCGCTGATTTTGCGATCTTGGGCTGGGTCTGGAGACATCCGCGCCACCAAGTGGATTTGGCTGATTTCCCGAACGTTAAACGCTGGTACGAAATGATCATGGCGCGCCCCGCTGTTGAGCGTGGTTTTGCTGTTGCATTGAAATAAAAATTTGTTGAGGAGACAAAATTGAAGCTGCAATCTTTTAACATCAAAAAAATCTGTGTCGCGATGCTGGCAATGACTGGCGCGATGCTGACGAATGGCCATGCGCTTGCTCAAGCGACAGACGCTTACCCAACCAAAACGATCAAGCTTGTCGTGCCCTTTGCGCCAGGTGGTGTGACGGACACGAGCGGCCGCATCTTGGCGGAGGGTTTGTCCAAGAGACTCGGGCAGCAAGTCATCGTTGAAAACAAGCCGGGTGCTTCGGGCAACATCGGCGCGCAACAGGTGGCGACTGCGGCTCCTGACGGCTATACGCTTTTCTTGGCCTTGGATGGTACCTTGGTCATTAATCCGCATGCGTATTCAAAAATTGGTTTTGATACCCTGAAAGATTTTGAACCTGTTGCCAAAATTGGTAACTCGGTCATCATCTTGGCGGCTAATCCAAGTGTCAACGCTAAAAATCTGAAAGAGCTCGCGGCGCTAGCTAACTCAACGCCGGGCGGTATGTCGTACGGCACGTCAGGCAATGCAAGTATTGTTCATTTGGCGGGTGAGTTACTCAAGCAACAGTCGAATTCCAACTTTGTGCACGTCCCTTACAAAGGCGGTGGTCCAGCCGTTGCGGATGCTTTGGCGGGACATATTCCTTTGACGTTTGCATCTGCGGCGTCGATTAATCAGCATTTGAAAGCAGGCAAGCTTGTGGCGATAGGTGTACCAAGTGCGACGCGATCTGCTGCCTATCCTGATATTCCAACCTTTAAAGAGTCGGGTATTCCCGGTATCGAGTTGAACTCATGGGTGGGTATCATGGCTCCAGCAAAAACACCTGCTGCGATTGTCGCGAAACTGAACAAAGAAATTAATGCTGTGCTGCAAGATCCTGCAGTCAAGGCCAAACTGCTTGGCTCTGGTATCGAGGCGGCGAACGCAACGTCTGCGCAATTTGGCGATGAGATCAAGCGTGATTTGGCAATGTACAAGCCAGTCGTTGAAAAAGCTGGCATCAAAGTCAATTAAAAAATTGAACGGATGCAGTATCAATAGGAGACAAAAGAATGAAAAGAAAGACACTCAAACCTTTATCCACATTTAAAAATGTTGGACGTGGCATTGCAGCATTGGTCGCGGGAGGCATGTTTGTTGCGATGCCGATGACTGCGAGTGCGCAGGACTTTCCAAATAAACCGATCAAAATTGTGGTGGGTTTCCCGCCGGGTGGTGGATCGGATTTGATGGCGCGATCGGTTGGAGATAAGCTTTCGATTGCCTTAAATCAGCCAGTCATTGTCGAAAATAAGCCTGGCGCAGGATCTTCAATTGCAGCTTCGTATGTGGCGCAATCAAAGCCTGATGGCTACACCATCCTGTTTGGCCAAGCTGCGAATCTAGGAATTGCGCCTGCACTGAGAAGCGGTTTGAACTATGACCCCATTAAAAGCTTTGCACCGATTACGCGTTTAGTTTCAGCGCCACTTGTGATCGTTGGTCCGGCAACGCTTCAAGCCAAAACGCTGAAAGAGTTAATCGCCATGGCTGCGGCAAAACCAGGTGCATTGAGTTATGGTTCACCTGGCGCAGGAACGGCAGGTCATTTGGCGGGTGAAATGTTTGGCTCAGAAGCCAAAATCAAAATTGTGCATGTGCCCTACAAAGGTCAATCTGCTGCGATTACAGACATGATCGGTGGTCGTATTGAGATGTACTTCAGCACACTGGCTGTGATTAAACCTCATGTCGAGGGCGGCAAAATACGTGCGTTTGCGGTGACCTCTGGTCAGAGATCGCCAGCGTTTCCAAACGTACCCACCGTGGCTGAGGCTGGAGTACCGGGCTTTGAAATTGAGAACTGGTATGGCTTGGTGGCTCCTGCAGGCACACCACCTGCCATCATCAGTCGCCTCAACACAGAAGTTGTCAAAATCCTGAAAGATCCAAAGCTTGTTGAGGAGCTTTCCAAGGAGGGCGGGAATATCAAGACCGATACGCCTGAGCAGTTCGCTAAATTCCTCGAAGTCGATGTGCCGCGCTGGAAAAAAATCGTCAAAGATGCAAATCTGCAGACGAACTGATCAAGCGACATCTCTCGCATGATTGTTCGCCAGCCGCTGTCCTATTTTGGGTATAGTTCACTTTTTTCACGGAGACACTAATGAAAAGCAATTGTTCGACTCCCTTTGCTAGGACAGCTAAATGGGCCGTTGGCGCCTTGTCCGCGGTTGCGTTGACCTTCGGTATGTCAGGTGCACACGCCCAACAAGCTTATCCAAATGGCCCGATCCGTTTGGTGGTCGGCTATGCCGCAGGCGGTACGACCGACATTTTGGCGCGCTCACTGGGTGAACAGTTGGGTAAGATTTTGGGTCAAACCATCATCGTTGACAATAAGCCAGGTGCCGCGAGCAACATTGGTGCAGCGTTTGTCGCTCAATCAAAGCCAGATGGCTACACCCTTTACATGGCAACAGTGGCCAGCCACGGGATTAATCCCGCGTTGTATCGCGGAAAAATGACGTTTGACCCGATTAAGGATTTTGCGCCGGTTTCATTGGTTGCCTCTATTCCTTTGATGTTGGTCATCAATCCAAGCTTGCCCGTGAAGTCAATCAAAGAGTTGATTGAGTACGCGAAAAAGAACCCAGGCAAGCTGAATTACGCATCAAGCGGTAATGGTTCACCTGGACACTTGGCTGCAGCAGTGTTTAACGACGCCACAAAAATCCAGATTGAGCATATTCCCTTCAAGGGCGGTAATCCTGCCAACACGTCCGTGCTAGCAGGCGAAACACAAATGACGTTCGCAACAGTGCCGGGTGCGTTGCCGCATGTTGTGGGTGGAAAACTGATCGCGCTGGGTGTGACCACCAAGCAGCGTTCGAGCGAGTTGCCGAATGTACCGACGATTGCCGAGGCTGCTAATTTGCCAACGTATGACATCAGTACTTGGAACGCAATCCTCGCACCAAAGGGCACACCTGAGGCCATCGTGGCAAAATTAAATGCAGCGATTGGCCAGGCAATGAAGTCGCCTGAGTTGCGTCAGCGTTTTGAGAAAGAAGGTGCGATGCCGCAGACTAGCACCCCCCAAGAGCTCAATAACTTTATCGTGGCAGAAGTAGAACGTTGGGGCAAGGTTGTCGACAAAACCCCCATGAGCACCAATTAAACAAACTTGCCCGTCAGTCCGCCGTCGACGACTATTTCTGTACCGGTGATGTAAGACGCATCATCTGAAGCCAGAAAAGTCGCGACGGATGCGATTTCCCAGGGCGTTCCCATACGCCCCATCGGGACCTGTTGGTCGCGCGCCCGACGTGTTTTGTCCATGTCGGCGTTGGCATCAAAGACCTTGGCCACGTTTTTTTGAATACGTGGCGTATCGATCAGCCCCGGAACAATCGTGTTGGCACGAATCCCATCACTCGCGTACTGTTGCGCGAGCATCTTGATGAAGTGAATGACGGCTGCTTTTGTGACACTGTAAGCAAGATGGGGATAGCCAAGATAGCGCATGCCCGCGACCGATGACACACCAATAATCGAGCCAGAGCCTTGCTTGACCATAATAGGGGCCACGAGCTTGGCAGCGATCAGGATACTTTCAACGTTGACCTTTTGAATGCGATCCCAATCTTCGAGCGAAGTTTCGGCGGGACCACCCACGCGTCCAATGCCCGCATTGATTTGCAAGATATCGATACGACCAAAATCCTGCATGACTCGCTCGATGGCCGTTTGCATCGCAACGAAGTCCGCGACGTCTGCCTGATAAGCGATGGCCTTGCCACCGAAAGCATAAATCTCTTGGGTGACGTCCTGAGCAGTGTCAACATTGAAGTCGAGCGCGGCCACTGAAGCACCCGCGCAGGCCATTGCGATTGAGCTGGCTTTCCCAATGCTGATCCCCGGCGCGCTTGTACCAGCCCCAAGTATCAAGGCGACACGACCTTTGAGTCTTTCTGTACGCTCGGGTCGCATGGCGGCCGTGGTGTTTGCATTCATGCGACTTGTCCGAGTCCGACTGTCATGCCACCACAGACGTAGAGCACTTGGCCCGTGATGAAACCTGCACGATCGTCAAGCAGTGAGGCCACTGCGTGCGCGATGTCTTCTGGTTCGCCCATGCGTTTGACCGGAATCGATTCCAGAATTTTTTTCGTTTTGGGCGATTCGGGAGGATTGCCGGAGAGGAACAGTTCGGTAGCAATGGGTCCTGGACCAATGGCATTGACTGTCACGCCAAAGGGTGCAAGCTCAAGCGCCCATGTACGCGTCATGCCAAGCAGACCAGCTTTAGTCGCTGAATAGACCGTGCGTAGTTCTTTACCAAGGGCAGCGCGGCTCGAGATATTGATGATTCGACCAAAGCGAGCTGCCTGCATCAAGGGTTGGAGACCTTGAGCCACCAGCATGGGGGCACGCAGATTGAGCGCGCAGACCGCATCAAAGTCCTCAAGGGTCGCGTCTTCGAGCGTGCCGGGACGAATAAAGCCAGCATTGTTGATGACACGCAGCACATTGTGATCGCGCGTGATCCTTTGCAAGACGTCACGCGTTGCCTGCGCATCCGTGAGGTCCGCTTGATAATGCGTTTCACCGGTGAGTAAAGTGGCGGGGGCGACGCGGTCGAGGTTGATGATCTGATAGCCATCCTCAAGGCATCTGCGAATGATGGCGCGACCAATACCGCCGCTGCCGCCTGTGACAAGAACGCTACGCTCAGCCATGTGATTTGTCTCCTGTACCTGGACCGTTTCCGACATAGGGAATCATTTCATCAATGGTGTCCCAGATAAAGCGACCTGCTGGATCTTGTTGCTCTTCGGCAATGTGTGACACCAGGCCTGCCGCGCGAGAAATCACGGCAAAACCTCGCATCAGTTTTGGGGGGATGCCGATTTCACCCAGCATCGCAGCGACAGCGCCTGTCGCATTGATCGTGATGTGGCGACCATAGACGCGATCGACCGTCGCGGATAACAAACGCAAGGCGCGAACATGCTTTTGCTCCAGATCGGGCTCGGCTTCAGTGAGCGCGAGTAACTTGATAGAACGTGGATCATCTGGCTTGTGCAAGTGATGCCCAAAGCCAGGAAGGTTTTGCTTGTTTTTGCGAATCTCAAGCACTAAGGCTTCTGTGAATTTTTCTGGCTCGGCAGCGTCGACAATCTGTTGAAGAATGACGGCGTTATTTTCCATGGTGCCGACGAACTGACTGCCCACAGCCATCAAGCCTGCAGCCACCGCACCTTGCAGGTTTTCAGGTGCACTCATATAAATCATTCGGGTCGCGATCGCGCTGGGTGTAAAGCCGTGTTCCATCAGTGTGATGAGTACAGCATCCATGATGCGCATATCGACGGGACGTGGTTCGCGCCCCAGGATCTGCATGAACATCACTTCTGAGAATGTTTTTTTACCAATCAGATCTTCAACAAGATCTGCATCGCGGTAATTCATGCTCGTCAAAGTGTGTGTGCACAACTTTGTTGTTGGGGTCGGCTTGTTGGATGAGGAGGACATGTTGAGTTCTTCTTTTAGTGAAAGAGATGAAATTAGTTTAAATGTTCACGGATGGCTGTCTTGAGGACTTTTCCAACCGAAGAGCGCGGAAGCTGATCAAAAAAGTGAATCTTTTTAGGCGCGTGTACTGAACCGAGTAAATGTTTGACATGCGCAATCAAGACTTCGGGTTCACAAGTTACACCAGGGTGCAGTTGAACCGCGGCATGGACCGCTTCACCCCATTTTTCGTCAGGCATACCAAACACCGCACACTCGTATACAACTGCGTGTTGTGACAATACATTTTCAACATCAGTCGGGTAGATGTTAAAGCCGCCGGTGATGATCACATCGCGAATACGATCCTTTAGAAATAGATAGCCTCGCTCATCGACTAGGCCCACATCGCCAGTATGCAACCAGCCATCAATGATTGTTTCCGCAGTCTTTTCAGGTAGGCGCCAGTAGCCTGCCATCACGAGATGTCCACGCACGACGACTTCGCCGACCTCGCCGTTTGGCAATAGTTTGCCCTCGGGCGACATGATCGCCATGTCGGTGAGCCAAGTGCAGCGACCGACAGAGCCACGATTGAGCGGATCTTTAAAGCCACTTGGACGCATCATTGTGACGATCTGAGGTGCTTCTGTTTGGCCGTAGGTGGTGCCCACCACGTCGCCAAAGAACGCTCTGAGTTGATCGACTTTTTCTGCGGGCATTGGTGCGCCGCCATAGATCAAGTTGCGCAACTTTGGAAAATCAGAACGCGACACGCCCGGATGCGCCATCACCATATAGATCAAGGTGGGTGGCATAAAGCTCATCGTCCCCTCTTGTTCACGGAATGCTTGAATGACAGAAGCAGGATCTGTCTTGTCCAAGAACAAGAGTTTCGCGCCTTCTGCCAACAAGGGAAGCAAATAAGTAGAGGTGCCATGCGTCACCGGAGCGGTCACCACAAAGCAATCGTCTTGGGTAATCTGCCAGCCACTGACCTGATTGATGATGCCAGCTGTCCATGCGCGATATGGCTGCATAACGCCTTTTGGAAGACCCGTGGTGCCACCAGTAAATTTAATGGCTTGCGTAGCGTTTTCACCTGCTTCATTGGCGCTCGGTGTTTGACCGGCATAACGAGAAATGAGGTGTTCGACATTGTGTTCAGGCTCGGTGCCAGTGTCGTCGAGTCGTAACCAGCAAGCTGCGCTGGCTTCGAGTAGCTCCGCTCCTTTTGCATCTGAGATGACGATGGAGGGCTCGATGATGTCCGTGATGCGTTTGAGCTCAGATTGCGTGCTGCGAGCGTTGAGCGGTACCCAAATCTTGCCAGAAGCGAGAACCGCCAGAATTACAGTCGCATGATCGACAGTATTGGCGGCACAAATTGCCACACGCGTTTGAGGGTGTGGATCAATGGCCTGTAGGGCGGTTGCGAGAGCGTTGACTTTTTCTGCTAGTGCTTGATAGGTGAGCGTGCACGAGCGACTTTGCAGGGCAATGCGTTCAGGGTAGAGTTTTGCGGATCTAAAAAAGAAGTCAATTGGATACACCAGAGTTTCCTGTCACGTACTTAAAGCGTACATATTAAATGAATCAAAAAAGCGGGTCGGCATATGCTTTTACAAACGGTATGCCTAGTGCAGCTTGACGGCAGTCATGACTGTTGTTGGTGATTCTTTGAGACTGGCATGTATTTTCTTGCCAGCGACGTCACCGATAAAGGTTTGTTCTTTGTCGTTGGCATCCTTGAAGGTCAATGTGAGTTGAGCGCCATTGAGTTTTCCGATTACGCGTTGCGAACGATTGTCACCAAAAGTCAGAGTGCCTTCTGTTTTTTGAAATTTTTGCTGAAGGCTCAAGTGTGCGGTGGTGATGCCCGGCAGGCCGGTGAGAGACCATTCGCCCTGAACTTTGGCTGGCACGATCCAATAATAGCCACGCCCGCCGGTTGCGGGACTGATGACGCCGCGTCCGCCTACCTCAGGGTTGATAATCAGGTCGGGTTCCCAGGCCCCCATCATGAAGGAATTCGACACAACGCGTGTGCCGGGTTTCATATTTAATAGCGTGGGTTTGAGCTTGAGGTTCAAGCTCGTTAATAAATAAAGCGTGACAACGGTCGCATTTGAAAAGTCCTCTTCGAAAATATCGCCCGTGACGATGGTGACCTTGTCGGCAACACCAGTGCGCTGTGCGTGTTGTCGTGCCAAATTTGCCATGTCGGGATTGAACTCAATGCCAACCGCTCTTGCACCTAATTGACGGGCGGCTTGGATAGGAATTTTTCCATCACCCGCACCGAGGTCATAGACCAAGTCATTCGGCGTAACCTTGGCGGTCTCGAGCATTTTGACGACCAGATCATTGGGTGTCGGGACCCAAATCACATCCTTGCCTGCCTGAGCAATCGTCGGCTCATAGGTTTTTTTGTCGGCTTGCGCATGTGCGCCATTAGATAAGAAAAAGCCAAGCGCAAAGGAGGAGAGGAGTAGTCGTCCTAAAGTATGGCGGAGCTTAAAATCTTGGCGCATCGACATTACTCCTGAAAAGGTTGCCATTATTCATATTAATCATGATTATGCTATGTTTTAACAAGTAACATTGTCTAGCAGATTTGTTTGATTTTATGGGGTTTTATATGCGTATTGGTTTGCGTTTCCTTGTTGCGGCGTTTGCTGCACTCACGATTGTTGGTACTGCTCAGGCACAAGTTTTTCCTTCGAAGTCTCTTTCTTTTATTGTGCCCTTTGCTGCAGGCGGACCTGCTGATCTCGTGGCGCGGGAAGTGGCTCGGTTATTGGGCGAGGACCTTGGTAAGCCAGTAGTGGTGGAAAATCAGCCTGGTGGATCTGGTGTGGTCGCACTCAACAGCATGAACCGTGCGACGGCTGACGGCCATACGCTTTTGTTTGCGGCTTCTGGAACAGTGGTGATTCATCCCTTGTTGACCGGAAAATTTGACGAGGTCACCAAGCAATTGGCACCCGTAAGTCTGATTTCAACGAGCCCACATGTGCTGGTCGTGACCTCAAAAATTGGCGTCAAATCGGTGAAGGGACTGATCGAGTATGCGAAAGCCAATCCTGGTAAGTTGAATTTTGGTTCAGCTGGTACAGGTGGCGCAGCGCACTTGGGTATGGAAATGTTCAAGTCACAAGCCAACATTGATGCCGTTCATATTCCTTACAAAGGAACTTCGCAGGTGATCGCCGATCTGGCTTCTGGTGAAGTGCAGGCTTTGTTCAGCAGCATGCCCTCGCTCAAGCCGTTGATTGATCGTGGCGCGGTGGTTGCGATCGGGATGAGTGGTCCCAGTGCAGGTGCTGAAAAAATGGGTATTCCCGAGATCTCCAAGGCAGGTCTGGCTGAGTTTGGTTACACCACTTGGTATGGATTGTTTGCACCAGCAGGCACGCCTCAGGAAACAGTCAACAAGCTCAACGAAGTATTGAAAAAAGTGTTGGCCAATCCTGCGCTTGCTGAGAAACTCAGTCCTCAAGGACTCGATGTGCGCTACAGCACCCCCGCTGCTTTGGGTGAGCTCGTTCAGTCCGAGGCTGCGGCCTGGTCAAAGATTATCAAAGCAGCAGCCATCAGCATTAAGTAGTCAATGAATCAATGCTCGTGCTCAGTCGTCATTGCGCTTTCGTGGCAATGACGACGCTGCCGGGAATCTGTTTGATCGTCCCATGTATTTTCTTTGCGCTGACGATCCCGACAAACGTTTGTGGCTGCTCGCGATCATCTTTGAAATCAAAGCTGATTTGAGCGCCTCGTAAATGGCCTTCAATACGCTGTGAGAGCGTTTGATCAAGGACCATGTCAGCATCAAATTTTTGACTTTTTTGCTTGATGCGGACTTGCGCTTCTGGCCAGTCAGGGAAACCTGAGAATGTCCAGGTACCTTCAACTTTTGCTGGCACCACCCAGAAGAATCCCGAGACCTCACCGTCTGCAAGGATGGTGGCATCTGGCTCCCACGAGCCCATCGCAAAGGTGTTGGAAACAATGCGCGTCCCGGGCTTCATTGCAAGCAATGTGGGTTTGAGCTTGATATTCAGTTGTGTCAGTAAATAGAGCGTGACAACAGTCGCGTGAGAAAAATCTTCTTGGAATATGTCGCCAGTCACAATGGTGACGCGATCAGAAACACCTGCTTGCTGAGCATTGCGCCTCGCCAATGCAGCGAGGTCGGGATTGAACTCGATCCCGACAGCGCGGGCACCAAAGCGTCTAGCCGCTTCAATGGGTATTTTGCCATCGCCCGCGCCGAGGTCAACCACCACATCGGTGGAAGTGACCTGGGCTGCCTCGAGCATTTCGGTGACAAGATTGTTGGCGGTTGGCATCCACATGACGTCTTTGCCACCCTGCGCCATCAGAGGTTGGTACTGCTCCGTTCCTGCATGTTGGGTTGCGCAGCCGCTAACAAGAACGATCAATACGCTCGCGGCTACGCTAATCCTGAACATGGACGTGAATTACTGCTTTGAAGCGGCGTTCGAATCCTCAACTACTTTTTTCCATTTGGCAGTTTCTTTTGCCATGAATTCGCCGAAGAACGCTGGTGTTTTACCAACGGGATCTGCACCTGCAACGATGAAACGTTGCTCGAGGTTTGGCATAATGGCATTGACTTCTGCATTCAGTTTGTCAACGATCGCTTGTGGTGTGCCCTTGGGCGCGAGCAAGCCGAACCATGAGCCAGAGGAGTAGCCTGGAAAGCCGCTTTCGGCAATAGTGGGGACCTCAGGCATGGAGCGTGAACGCTCTAAGCTAGACACAGCGATTGGGATGAGTTTGCCTGATTTGATGGGCGCAATAACAGAGGGAATTGTTGCAAACATAAAGTCTGTGCGACCCGCTAACAAGTCGTTGAGTGCCTCGGCACCCTTATAAGGAATATGTTGCGCGTCAATGCCCATGCGTTGCATCAACATAAAGCTCGACAGGTGTGCAGAGGTACCGACACCGGTTGAGGCGTAGTTGAGTTTGCCTGAGTTGGCTTTTGCATAAGCCTCAAACTCTTTAAAGTTTTTGATACCTTTTTCAGGATTGACCACCAAGACATTCGGGACGTCCGCAACCAAGATGATTGGCACTAAGTCCTTCATTGGGTCATAGGCAAGCTTTTGCAAAGAAGGGTTGATGGTCAAAGGACCCACGGAAGCCATCAAAATGCTGTAGCCATCAGGGGCTGCTTTGACGATATCGGCCGTACCAATGTTGCCGCCTGCGCCTGGCTTGTTTTCAACGATGAAATTGGCGCCTTTCATGCGGCTTGGCAGTTCGTTGGCGATTGCACGTGCGATCACGTCTGTTGTGCCGCCAGCAGTAAAACCAACCATGATCTTGACTGGACGATCAGGATAAGTGGCTGCTGTTTGTGCCTGCGCGAAAAGGGCAGTGCTGGCAGTTACAACGCCTAGTGCAACTGTCGTGGCGATGCGCTTAAATGTTGAGTGGGTCAAAAGAATCTCCTTCGTGCGTAATTTGTATGAAAAGCATTGTTTAAATAGTCAGCCTAATGAGTATACGTGAGGATGGCTGGGGTGTTTAAGAGGTTTTTTGAGCTGTAATGGGCGAGGAGGGCTGACCCTTCAAAAATCCCTTGAGTTCACCGTTCTTCAATGTCGCCTCCACTGTACGAAGCATCCCTGTTTGATCACGATACTCAAACGATAAGCTGGAGCCGTTGAGTCGACCTGAGATGGGTTGACTGGATTTGCCATCATTTGAGAGCAGGGTGCCGTTGAGTGCTTGGAACTGTTGTCGGATGGTGAGTTGAACCGGCGATGATCCGAGGTCGGGTAGCCCCGTGATCGACCATTGCCCTTCAACGTTTGCAGGGACGATCCACAAGTATCCAATATTGCCATTGTCCCCTTGGATGGTCTGGTCGGCCATCCACAATCCCATCGTAAAGGTATTGGAAACCACGCGTGTGCCTGGCTTCATTGCAAGCAATGTTGGCCTGAGCTTGAGGTTAAGCGCAGGTAAGAGATAGAGCGTCACTACAGATGCTTTGGAGAAATCTTCTTTGAAAATATCGCCTGTAATGATGGTGACTTTGTCAGAGACTCCGGCTCGTTGAACATTTTTCCTCGCATATTCAGCCATATCCGGGTTGAATTCAACACCCACTGCAGTCGCTTTAAATTGTTGCGCAGCTATGATCGCAATTTTCCCATCCCCGGCACCAAGGTCGTAAACGAGGTCATTGGGAGTGACCTTAGCGGCCTTCAGTAGGCGTTCAGCTAGGTCCGTAGGTGTTGGAATCCAAACAACGTCTTTACCTTCTTGTGCGATGGTTGGCTGATAGGCCTCGACGACGGGAGTGGGGGCTCCGCATCCTGCTAACAAGAGAGACAGAACCGAGCTAGCGAAGAGTCTCTGCGTCAATGTCCGACTATGCATGATGTGATCCCGTGGCCTGAGTTAAGCCGTAACAAATCTGAGTTCCTGCGCAGGAATGCGCAAATGAATCTGAGCGCCAATCTGTAAAGGCGCTGCGCCGCGCGCATGAGGAATATCTGCTTTGACCATCGCCTGACCAACACGCACCTCGTAGCGGATAAATTCGCCGAGAAACTCAGAGTCTTCAATCACGCCTTGTAGGGCAAGATTATCTTGTAATTGAGTATGTGCATCCTCCACAAAGCGAACAGCGTGGGGTCTAAAGGCAAGATCCATTTCAGTGCTTTGCAACTCTAAGCCTTTTGGCAGAGTGAGAAGACCAATTGTTGGAGAGTCAAACCGTAGGTGATCGCCTTCAGTAATAAAACGTCCAGAAAACAGATTGACCGAGCCCACAAACTGAGCCACAAACCGATTAACCGGAAAATCGAAAAGATCCATCGGAGAACCGACTTGCTGAATCACACCTTGATCCATGACTGCGATGCGGTGGCATGTCGTCAAGGCTTCTTCTTGATCGTGTGTCACAAAAATCGTGGTGATCCCCAAACGCCGCTGCAAGAGAACAAGCTCTTGACGCGTTTGCGTACGAAGCTTAGCGTCAAGGTTAGAGAGTGGCTCGTCGAGTAATAAAACCTGAGGTTCAATCGCGAGGGTTCTAGCGATGGCGACACGCTGTTGCTGACCACCGGACAGTTGACCAGGTCTGCGATTAGCAAGACTTCCCATATCAACGAGGTCAAGTGCACTCGCCACCTTGGTACGAATTTCTGCTGCAGGGAGTTTGCGCGCTTCGAGACCAAAGGCTACGTTTTGAGCAACCGTCATGTGGGGCCATAGCGCATAGTTTTGAAACACCATGCCAACGTTTCGCAACCAAGGTTGAGTACCCGTCACATCTTTGCCGTCAATCAACAGCTCTCCATGCTGATGTTGGTTAAAGCCAGCGATTAGACGCAAGAGCGTTGATTTACCAGAACCAGATGGCCCCAAGAGTGCAAAAAATTCTCCTGGCTGAATGCTCAGAGAGATGTCTTTTAACACTGCAGTAGAGCCAAACGACAGCGCAATATTTTTAATCTCGATACCGACCGATTTCATGTTCGATTTCCAACGTTTTGATGAGGGGTAGCGGCGGCCGCCAGTCGATGTGTCATGTAGGTGCCGAGCGCAACGATTGAGATGGCGACCACGCTCAGCGCAGCGCCGGGTCCCCGTCCTGCGATGGACTGAAAATATAAATAAATTCCATAGGACATGGGCGCCAGGCTTTCTCTGCTAGTCAGCAAAATAGTTTCTGAAATTTCAGCTGCCGCAGTAATAAAACTGGTGACAAAGCCTGCGAGTAGACCGCCCATCATTAAGGGGATGACGATCTTACGAATCGTGCGCCAACGACCCGCACCGATATTTTCAGCGGCCTCTTCGAGCGCAGGATGGACTTGGGTGAGTGCTGCCATACAAGATCGGAGCGCATAAGGAAGGCGTCGCACAGAATATGCCACCACAAAAATTAACCAGCTTGCGGTAAATGCTCCGGCGCCGAAAGGTAACTCGATGCCACGGAAGGCCCGTAGATAGCCGATACCAAGCACTAGGCCTGGCATGGCTAAGGCAACGGTCACCAAGTGATCGAGAATCTGCCGACCTGGAATGGTGGTTCTGATGACGATATAGGCGATCGCGCCACCAATGATGATGTCGACAAACGCGGCCAGGCCACAATACAAAATTGTGTTCCAGATCATTTGTTTTGCATCGGTAAAGATGGTGGCGTAGTGCACAAGCGTGAATTGTTCGGGCAGTACGCTAAAGCTCCAGACTTTAAAGAGCGACATCAACAAGATACCTAAATGCGGTGACAGAACAAGCATCAGAATGCCAATAATCCAGCCATAGGCCAGAGCTGTTTGCCAGTTGGTGAGTTTGCGTTTGGGGGCTTGCGCACCTCCTCGTGAAACCAAGGCGTAGTCACGACGTTTGACAAACCACCAAGAGCCGGCCATCGCCGCGATCGAAAATATTACAAGGATCACACAGATCACATAGCCGATAGGATCTTCGATACCAATGGACGTGACGCGCAGATAGGCCTGTGGGGCCAGCATATTGGTGACATTGAGCACGAGTGGCGTGCCGAGATCATCGAATACCTTGATAAATACAAGAGAGGCTCCGGCGATATAGCCAGGTAGCGCAAGTGGAAAAATGACTTTTCTAAATAGACGCCAACCAGAGGCGCCCAGATTTTGACCTGCCTCTTCCATGGAGGAGTCGATCGTCGCCAGTGAAGCAGAAAGATTCAGCAAGATAAAAGGGAAGTAATGCAGGGTTTCAACAAAAATAATGCCACTTAACCCTTCCATGACGGGAATGCTGATCCCGAAGTTGTCCATCAGAATCAGATTGACCGCACCCGAACGTCCGAAGATCAATTGCATGGCAGCTGCACCCACAAAGGCGGGCATGACTAAGGGCAGTACACCGAGTGTCTGGATCAAGACCGCGCCCCGGAATTGAAAGCGCATCGTCAAATAGGCAAGCGGAATGGCAATGACTGTTGCGCACGCAACGGTGGTGCCGGCTACAAACAGGCTGTTAGCAAAAGATTCCCGCATGAGAGAAATTTCAGCGAACGCGAGAAAGTGGGAGAGCGTAAAGCCGCCTTGACCATCCGTAAACGCCGTGTATATGACGCTTAGAATCGGACCAATTAAAAAGAGGAATAAAAATAAAGCAATGGCGATTGCAATCGCAATCAAACCCGGATGGTTGCGCTTCACGGTGATCGAGTACCTTTAAAAAAGGCCCCGAAGGGCCTTGTCTGAATTACTTAGCCGAGTTTGCGAGCGTGACTGCGCGCGCGTAATTGTCTTTTGCTCGGTTGGCCCATTCTTCTTCGACCTTTGCTTTAGCGCGTGTGGCATCGGCATCAGATTTTTTGGCTTTAAATAATTGGAGCAATTGTGGATCTTTAATTTGGTTTTCATCGACAGCGGGTGAAAAAGCAAGTTGACGTGCTTGATCGAGTTGCGCGTTTGGTTTGCCGGCCAAACGTTTTTCAGCTTCGTGGATGGCCTTGGTCGCGGCGACTAATTCTTTATGACGGAAGGTGATCATTTGGTCGAACATCGATCGAACAACCATGTAGCGCGACTCAGAAAGTTCAGAGTCGAAATTCACTTTTGCCTGAATCTTGCCGCTAAAGGGATTGGGGTAGTCTGCGGGCGCCTGTTTATAGATGGCTGGCAGCACTGGCAGTCGGCTGATGTCTTTTTGCAGTAGTAGTTTTTGACCTTCTTCAGAGAGCGTAAATTCGATAAAACGTTTGCCGGCTTCTGGTGATTTGGCGCCGTCAATCAATGCGATATTGGCTGGGACGATTGAGGTCACGGAGGGGTAAACAAAGTCTACGGGCATGCCAGAGTTTTTAGCCGCCAGTCCAAAAAAGTCGATGACCAGGCCAATGCCAAACTGACCGTTTGAGACGCCGTCAGGCACGCCAAAGCTGCGTTCTGTGATGGCAGCGCTATTGCCACCAATTTTTAATACTTGTTCCCAACCTTTCGTCCAGCCTTCACCCTGCAGGATGGTTTCAACCGTCAGATGGGTCGTGCCGGAGCGCGAAGGGCTTGAGATTGCAAGATGGCTAAAGTAGATGGGTTTGACCAAGTCTGCCCATTCTTTTGGGGCAGGTAACTTGTTGGCTTTCATATAGCGTGTGTTCCACATCATGCCGTAGCCAGCAAGGGCTTGGCCACGATAGAAACCTTGTGGATCGTTGACGGGATAGTTCCCCACCTTGGCTGGAATATCTGGATTGCCCGGGCCGATGTTGACTAACAATTTTTGATTAGAGAGGACCTCAAACGCATCTGGAGCTGAGGCCCAAAAGATTTCTGGACGTGCGCCTGCAGTTTGTTCACGCACATAGGCAATACCCGCCGAGGTGTTTTTGTTCAGAATCTCAACCTTGTCGTTCGGATACTTGGCCTCATATGCTTTTTTGTAGGCCGTCGTGAGCTCCTTGGGGAAGGAGGTCACGACTGAAATGGTTTCTGCGTGCGCGGCGATCGGCATAAAAAGAGCGATTAGGGCAGACACGACTGAAGTGCGAGCGAAGGTGAGATGCATGATTGCCTCTTTGTTATTGGGGTGACACACGAATAAATCTTAACAGGACGCTAGCGGTAATTAATACAAATTTCAGTTGTTTAGCGTATCCCAACTGGCGTATTGAGAATTATTGTTAAACATTCTACCGTTTCGCCATTGTTAAAGGAGTATTAAATCAATGGAAAAAGCGGACTTCGCACGTTATCAAGAGCTGATCATTTCGACAGCAACGAACGTGGGTATTAAGGTGTTGGCAGCGATCGTTTTTTGGGTATTGGGTCGTTGGTTGATCGGGACGGCGGTCTCTTTGGTGAGACGCTCGCTTGAAAAACAAAAGATGGATCCAACTGTTTTGCGCTATGTAGGTTCCGTCATCACGGTCACGCTCAACGTATTGTTAGTGATTGGCATTCTGGGATACTTTGGAATTCAGACGACCACCTTCGCGGCCTTGATCGCGGCGGCTGGTGTGGCCATCGGTGTGGCCTGGTCTGGCTTGTTGGCAAACTTTGCTGCGGGTGCGTTCATGGTGGTGCTGCGTCCACTCAAGGTCGGTGACTTTGTGACGGTGGCGGGTGTGACCGGTACAGTGATGGAATTGGGCTTGTTTACGACCACGATCAATACGCCTGACAATGTGCAGGTGATGGTGGGTAACAACAAGGTATTTGCTGACAATATTCAAAACTTTAGTCACAACGCGTACCGTCGCGTGGATTTAAAGTGTCAATTGTCGGGTGCGGCGGACCACAATGCGGCCATGCAGCTGTTGCGTGAAAAGGTCGCTGCTATTCCAAATGTGTTGGCCGAGCCCGGTGTGGTGGTCGAGATTTTGGAGTTCAGTCCGCTGGGGCCTGTTCTGGCTGTGCGTCCGTTTTGTAGCAACAATGATTATTGGCAAGTTTATTTTGATACGAACCGTGTGATTCGTGAGAGCCTGATTGCGGCTGGTTTTCCAGCGCCTATGCCTGCCCAAACGGTGTTTGTTTCGCAGCAGAGTTAAGTGGTTTTAGTTTTTTTTGAGGTTTGAACGTTCTTGTTGAGTTTTGAACGTTCTTTTTGAGTTTTGAACGTTCTTGTTGAGTTTTGAAAACTGGAGTGTTTGATTTTGCTGAGCAAAATTCAAATCACTCCATTTTCTATGGGTTCTAAGCACCGAGATCTAATTAAGTTTTTTATTTAACTTGATCTGATGAGATTGGTTAGAGACGACTCTTTCAATGACTCTAATCTTGATTAAGAAGTGACAAAAGGGGTGCTTTGAATTTTGCTCAGCAAAATCAAACACCCCTTTCGTCACCTCACCTCAAAGCTATACAGACTCACCTCAAAGCTATACAGCCTTCAAAGCTATACAGCTCAACCTAACTCTTTAGAAACAATCTCAGCACCCGCCACAAGCGACTGGAGCTTGGCATTGGCAATCGCGCGCGAAAGAGGGACCATTCCGCAGTTGGTGCAACCATACAAATGCTCAGGCTTCACGAACTTTAGAGCGCGACGCAACACGTCTGCCACCTGTTCTGGCGTCTCGACCTTGTTGGATGCCACGTCAATCGCGCCGACCAACACATCCTTGCCACGCAGCAACTCAATCAAGTCCATTGGGACGCGTGAGTTTTGACATTCAAGACTGACTTGGCTGATGGTGCTTTGCGCCAAAAGAGGAAAAACTTTTTCGTACTGACGCCACTCGTCGCCCAAGCTTTCTTTCCATTTGATATTGGCTTCGATGCCATAGCCATAGCAAATATGGACCGCACTCTTGCAGGTCAGGCCTTGCGCGGCACGCTCTAGAGTTTTGACACCCCAGTCACGCACTTCATCAAAGTAAACGTTGAAAGCAGGCTCGTCGAACTGCACAACATCGACGCCGACTGCAGCAAGTTCTTTGGCCTCTTCATTCAAAATTTCCGCAAACGTCCAGGCCAGTTTTTCACGGCTGTGATAGTAGTCATCGTAAAGTGTGTCGATCATGGTCATAGGACCAGGAAGGGTGAACTTGATAGGTCCCTTAGTCAGCATACGAAGACGCTTAGCATCCTCGACAAAGACAGGTCCCCCGCGGCTGACACGATCCACCACGACAGGGACGTCTGCGTCATAACGGTTACGGATACGCACTGTTTTGCGGTTGACGAAATCGACGCCTTTTAGGCTGTCGATAAAGGTCGTCACAAAATGCTGGCGAGTTTGTTCACCATCACCAATCACTGTAATGCCCGCGCGCAATTGGTCATCAACAGATAAGCGCATGGCGTCAACTTTTGCTTGCGCGAGGGCTTCGCCTTGCAGCTGCCAAGGAGCCCAGAGCTTTTCTGGTTCGGCGAGCCATGCGGGTTTGGGTAAGCTGCCAGCGATGGCGGTATTGATTATTTTGGACATGGTGTGATGAGGACAAAAGTGTTAAGTGAATATTGCCGCAATTAGACAATAACTTGACCACTTAAATCGTAGAGTCACACCATGTCTAGGGTAATCCCTTTGTCTTTACTTTGGGAACAGGAACGTCATGCTCAAACGACCGCCCCAACCGGAAGGTCCGCCTGGAACAGAACTGGCGTAATAGCGCGCACCAGCGGAGAGAGAAACAGGTGTATCCCCAAATTTGACGATTTTGGAAACAGTTGCATTGACAGGGTTTTCTGCGCGTCTGGCATCCCAGTTAAAGGTTGACTGTGTATTGATTGAAAAGGTCCAAGCTGTTGGTGTGACGTAAGACACAAAAGGCTGATAGAAAAGATTGTTCGCCGTACCGTAGGTGGAATTGCCACCTGCATCCCAGGTGTTATAGGTCAGTAAGCCAGCAGTCCAAGGTTTTTTCATCACTAAGGCCACTGCGCTAACTCCCACACCGGTCTGTGCCGTGCCGAAATTGTTGCCGGATAAAGACGGCGTACTGACGATAGGACCCACACCCCAAATAAAATCACCCGTGTTGCTTGGCGAGAAAAAGGTTTCAATCAATATTGGACCAGCGCCCGTTCCGCTGAATCCATTGATGTTGTTCTGCTGCTGAAGCGTGACAACAGGTCTTAGGATGTAATTCCAGCTGCTATTGAGCTTGACGGGTATAACAGGTTGCACCACAAAGGAATTGCTTGTGCCCTTTTTGTCGAGGCCGATATTGGCGTCGTAATTGTATTGAAAGGGTACGGAAATCAAATCGGCGACCGGGTTGGTCAGCTTTGCAGCGAGTTCAGAAGCGCTTGCTTTAGCAGCGGCTGAGGTCGCTGCGGTGGGTGCGGGCTGGGTGGGTTGCGCAAAAGCACTAGCCGCACACAGACTGAGTGCAAGACTTGCAGATATCGACCAAGCCGTGTGTGTGTTCTTGAGCGATGCGTGTGTGATTTTCATTCAGTTAACCGTCATATTTAAAAAAGTTAAAGCGACTATAAGTTCAATTTCCCAGTCGGTCTACGTCATTAAATATGTAGGCCCGCGCGGGGTGGCGCTATTGGTGGTTGAAAGTCAACGGCTTGAGCGCGTACCTGTGGGTCGGCCCTCAAGGCGGATTTTAATATTTTATGGGTGGGTGTGAGTGGTAATTCCGTTAAGAAACTCACAAATCGGGGAACTTTGACGGCCGTCAGGCGTGTGCGACACCAGTCAACCACATCTTGTTCAGTGAGGCTGGCATCTGATTTTTTTACGGCGGCAATCAGAATCTCGTCCTCGCCAAGTTCCGAGGGTACGGCAATGGCTGCGACCTGATAGATACCCGGAAGCTCAGCAATCACCATTTCAAGTTCAGCGGCGGCGATATTTTCACCACGTCTGCGGATGATGTCTTTTTTGCGAGACAGATGATAGTAGTACCCATCTTCGTCGCATTTGACGAGATCGCCGGTTTTGAGCCAACCATCGTGCAACGCCTGTTCAGTCTGTTCCGGATCTCTAAAATAACCTTGCATCACGATGGGGGTCTTGACCCATAGCTCGCCCGCGACGCCGACAGGAACATCCAGGCCCTCATCATCGACAATGCGGCAGGTTGCCCAAGGGCGGTTTGGGTCAGGATGTTTGCCCGGTAAGCCCATGCTGCCGGGTTTGTCCGGACCTTCCCAAGGGTTGCATGTGACGCCAGGAATCTCGGTCATCCCGAAGCCTGAAAAGAGTTTGTGAATACCGAACGCTTGACGAAAGACTGGTGCGGCACCTTTACGCACGCCGTATGCCACCCGGATTTTGTGATCAGGTCGGTATTCGCTGCGATCACGCGCGCACAGTATGGTACCGATGGCCTCAATGACATTCACAACGGTTGCGCCGTGATCGGCAGCACTGTGCCAGAAGTTGGAGGCGGAAAAGCGTGGAATCAGGATCATGCAGGCACCACTCGCGAGCACGCCACTTAAAGAATAAAACACTGCATTGACATGGAAGAACGGCAGAATAATCATGACCCGATCTTCAGGCTGTAAGTGGAGGCGTTCAACATTGGCTTCGCCTGCAGTCACCAGATTGAATTGGCTGTGCATGACACCCTTAGGAAAGCCTGTGGTGCCGGAGGTATAGATAATGATGCAGGTATCGCTGGGTTTGCCCTGAGGGGATTGCTGCGTCGCACAAGATTGATTGATGGCGCCTGACAAAGAGTCTGCGTCCTCAGTTGCCGCGTCAAGTTTGAGGATCCAGGAGGAGCTCTCGATATTTTTCAACGCGCTTTCAACGACTGGCATGGCTGCAATGTCTGCGATCACACCACAGACCTCTGCATGTTTGAAGACATAACCCGCTTCGCGTTCACCAAAATCTGGATTGACCGGCACCATAATGGCGCCTAGGTAGGCGAGCGCAAACAGAGTCAGCGCATGTGCCGCGTCGTTGCGTCCCATGATCGCTACGCGCATGCCATGACGCACACCCCGAAGATGTAATGCCTGCGCGAGTTTTTTATATTTTTGATCAAACTCAGACCAAGAAAGCGTATTGCCCTCTTTGATGATGAAAGGCGCACCGCCCTTGACATCTAAGCGGCTCGCAAAGGCATCGTGCAAACTTCCATCGTGGGGGCGAAAGGTGTTGAGTACGGCGAGCGGTGTTTTCATATTGGCGTAAAGACTTCGTTGTGTTCTGGTCTGCAGTTGCGTAAGCTTATTACAGATCGTGCAGACGTTAATCGTCAAAACCAATATCAGAATACGTATCAGGAGATAAGAATGTATCGAAAGGTCTCGGCTTTGCTATGCGGCATGTTGCTTGGGTGTAGCGCAGTGTTCGCAAGCCCTGCAGACAATTATCCCGAGCGCCCCATCCGCATTGTGGTGCCTTTTGTAGCAGGCGGGGGCGGTGACTTTATCGCCAGGGCATGGTCTGACAAGTTTTCCGATACGCTCAAACAACCTGTGATTGTCGAGAATCGAGGCGGTGGCAATACCGTTGTGGGAACCGAGCTTGTCACCAAGGCCGCGCCTGATGGCTACACGTTGTTGTTAGTCAGTCCGACGATTTCCACAAATCCAACCTTGTTGCCAAATCTCCCCTACAAAACACCAGAGGCCTTTGCTCCAGTGGGTCAGGTGATTACCTACGCGATGGGTGTTGCGGTGAGCAGTGCTCTGCCCATGAACAACATTGCAGAGCTCGTGGCGTTTGCCAAGAAAAATCCTGGCAAGTTGACCACTGCGACCTCAGGTGAAGGTTCAGCGACCGATCTAGCCGCTGAACTATTTATGGCGGCAACAGACACAAAAATCACTAAGATTCCCTATAAAGGTGCGGGACAAGGCGTGCTGGATGTTGCGAGTGGACACGTAGATATGTTGTTTACTGGCATGTCTCAGCTCAAACCTCATCTTGATAGCAAGCGGATCAAGTTGATCGCAACCTCGGGCTTAGAGCGCTTAAAGTCAGCGCCTGATACGCCGACCATCGCAGAGCAAGGCTATCCTGGATTTCAAGCCGTGGTGTGGTGGGGCGTGTTAGCGCCTGCTGGCACTCCTAAGGAGATTGTCGCCAAGATCAATGAGGCGCTTCGAGTCAGTTTGTCTCAACCCGAGGTCGCGAAACGCCTGGCGGTGATTGATGGTGTGGTGGCTGTGTCGTCTCCCGCAGAGTTTGAAGCCTTTCTTCAAAAAGAGATTGCCACTTGGAGCAAGCTGTTGAAGCCATCGGATTCCAACAAAGCTAAAAAATAAACTGAATACGTATCATCAGGAGTCGGACATGAAGTTAGGTCTAATTGGCTTAGGAAACATGGGTGTGCATTTTGGGTCGCGTCTGTTGGCGGCGCAATATGATTTGACGGTTTTTGATATCAATCCCGCGATGGTCAAGCGTCTGGCTGATAAGGGAGCGAAAGTCGCTCACAGTCCCGTTGAGATGGCCAATACTTGCGAAGTGGTTTTGTTGTGTTTGCCCATGCCTGAAGCGGTCGCAGTTGTCGCAACAGGTGGTCCAGGTGCGCAGGGTGTGATGCATGGTTCCGCTGTGAAGGTGATTGTCGACTTGTCCACAACAGGACCCTCTGTCACGAGCGAAGTTGCTCCGCTTGTGCAAGCCAAGGGGATCGAATTTCTGGGCGCTCCAGTCAGTGGTGGAACGGTGGCTGCCGAAAAGGGAACCTTGACGATTATGGTTTCCGGCAAGGAGAGCTTGGTCCAGGCGCTTGATCCAGTTTTTAAAACACTAGGTAAAAATTTGTTTTACCTCGGCGAAGATCCAAGCCTGGGTCAAACAATGAAGATTATTAACAACACCTTGTGTGCGGTGGGCATGGTCGCGAGCTGCGAGGCGCTGGTGTACGGCGCAAAAGCTGGTCTGGATTCAAAATTGATGCTCGATGTGCTGAACGTCTCAAGTGGGCGTTCGTTTGCAACACTTGAAAAAATACCTCAATGCATTTTGAATCGCGAGTTTCCGACGCGATTTACGACAGAGTTGATTCACAAAGACATCAAGCTTTGTATCGAGGAGGCTGAAAAGTTGGGGGCGCCCATGATGGTGAGTCAGGCAGCTCGTGCTTTTCTAGCGTTTGCCATCACGCAAGGAGATGGCAAAAAGGATTACGCGCACACCATCAAGCATTTTGAAGGCTGGGCTGGCGTGGAATTTGGTCAGGCAAGTGAGTCACCTCAGTAAGGGTGCGCTTGACAGGTTCAAGGCACAAACCTAAGATCGCCGCGGGTGTGTGTTGGCAGAAGCTTGTCGATGAATGCACAGTAAAAAACTTGGAGAACTGTAGGACATGAAAAATATCAAACGCGTGGCTCAGCTTGCCTTGGTGGCTTCGCTGGCATGGGCAGCAGCCCCAGTGTCTGCTTTAGCGCAAAGCTTTCCTGACAAACCCATTCGTATTTTGATTCCATTCCCCCCTGGTGGCGGTACAGATTTTGTTTCCCGTATGGTCGGTACAAAGCTTGCTGAGCAGACAGGCTGGCAGGTCATTTTGGAAAACCGTCCCGGTGCGGGTGGAAACCTGGCCATTGAGGCGGCTTCCAAAGCGCCCGCTGACGGTTACACGTTGGTGATGGGGCAGACGGACAATATGATGCTCGGGCCATGGCTGTATCCATCATTGACCTATGACAGCGTCAAGAGCTTTGCGCCTGTCGTCCAGGTTTCGGTGACACCCGCCGCCATCGGTAGTGCAGCGAACTCTTCAATCAAAACACCGATGGATATGATTGCCAAGGGCAAGACCCCAGAGGGATTGCGCTGGGCCACGGCCGGTGCTGGTACGCTCGGCCATTTGGTGGGCGAAGATTTCAAAAAACGCGCTGATATCAATTTATTGCAGGTCCCTTATAAAGGTGCATCACCTGCTATGACGGATGTGATGGGTGGTCAGGTTGATGTTTACATTGGCTCACTGGCTTCTTTATTGCCTCACGTCAAAAGTGGCAAACTGACAGCCGTTGCCGTGACCACAGCAAAGCGTGCTTCACAAGCACCCGACACCATGACCATGCAAGAAGGTGGCGTCAAGGATATGGATGCCAGCATTTGGGTGGGATTGTTTGCGCCCGCCGGTACACCTCCTGCGGTGATTGAGCGTCTCAACAAGGAAGTGAATCGAGTGTTGAAGACGCCTGAGGTCGCCCAAAAGATTGAAGCAGGTGGCGTCAATGTTGTCGGTGGAAGCTCCAAGGAGTTTGGCGAGTTCGTGAAAAAGGATTACGCGAACTGGGGCCGTATCGTCAAGGAATCTGGCGTCAAGCTCAACTAAGCTGTTGTCAGCAATTGGGTCAGTGGCGTCACCGAGGGCAATGTTCTAAAGTGATGCACTGACTCGCAAATCTGTTGGATTCTTTTTGAGTCGAGTCCTGATAGTGGCATGAGGTGGTTGAATTTACTGTCCACTTCGTCCCACGTCACGCCGGTTGGGCCTGAGCCTCGGGCAGCTCGACAGGTATTTGAAATTTTCCGGCCGTCCTTGAGTGTAATGATCACCGTACCGCCATGGCGATGGGTGAAGCGATCAGGAAGTGGCGCTGGGTGTGGATCGAACACGACCTTGTCTTGAAGTGCGGCTATTTTAGGGTCCATCATGGACTCTTTATTGATGTGCTTCCATGTAAAGCCTCGATCAACGATGGCTGCCGCGACAAAATAAACAACGCTATGCGCAGCGGAAATCAGATCTGTTGGATGATGTGGTGCCATCCAGTCTTTCATTTGTGCCGCTGAAATCATGACTTCTTTGATGTCGTCTGGATGAATGTTGCCCTCAATTGCAGCATTCGCAGCAGCTTCGGCCACCGCATGAAAAGGGTGGGCGCCCGGCATGAGCTTGATCGCCATGTCGGTACAGATGTCCCATGAGTTTCCAAAGTCCTTGGTGATGTCTTCGATCGCCGTGCCGCCCAAGGCACTGAGAAACCCTCGAGGGGCTTCGAGAACAGCGGTCTCTGATCTGAAACCACGTTTTGCCGCCAAGGCAGCTTGAACGCCAGAGCTTGCCGCCATGCCAGCGTGATATTCACGGGCACAGCTTGTGTCCGCGGCAATGGCCATTCCGCCGATCGACGTGGCGGCAATGGCAATGGCGTGGGTCATTTGCTCTTCGTTGAGTTGAAGCAATTTGCCAACGGCGACTGTGCCACCAAAGACGGTTGAAAAACTTCCGTGAAAGCCGTTTTTCATGCGACCTGGTGTGAGGGACTCATCAATGCGACCTGCAATCTCGTACCCAATCACCATGGCTTCCAATACTTGCATGCCAGAAGCCCCCGTGTGCTCGGCCATTGCAATCGAGGCTGTCGAAATGATCGTACCGATGTGAGCAATGCTGCGCATGTCGCTGTCATCAGAGGCGGCGGCATCGCTTGCGAGCGCATTGACTTTGGCCGCTGCGGTGACGGGTAGTTTGCGATTTTTAAACCAAACGGTCGATTGCGCTGCGCCACCATCGTCTAAAGCGAGTTCTCTGATGATCCGTGCGGAGTCGATTTCAATACCAGCTGCAACGCTCGCAAGTGTGCTGGAAATGCACATCTCGGCTCGCTCTAGCGCAAGAGGGGGAAGATCCACTATATGAGTTTGCACTGCAAATCGTGCCAGTGTGCCGGCGATAGTCATTTGTGTCCTTCGTTTTATTTGTTAGGATGACAGGCTAGTCGTGAAAATCACGCACTGCAAGTTAAAGAATAATTAAATTACGAGACTCAATCAAGGAAGTGGTTATGAATACCTCGCAATTATTGTGCGCGAATGTCCATGGAAATCGTTGGGACAATATCACCCAAACGGTTCGTCACGAAGCCAAGCGTTCGTTACTCAACTATTTCGCAGTGGGTTGTGCCGGGGCACATGACCCTACGATTGAAAAACTCGTGAGTACCTACACGTCATTTTCCGCCAATCAGCGGGCGTCGATCATTGGGCGTCCAGAGCGCACAGACATGCTCAATGCCGCAGCGCTGAATGCGATGAGTGCAAATGTATTTGATTACGATGATACCCATTTGCGCACGGTCATCCATCCGACGGCACCGATTGCGGCGGCCTTGCTCGCGTATGCCGAAGTCAACCGTGTGTCCGGTCGCGACTTCCTGCAGGCATTGATTCTTGGCATGGAGGTTGAGTGCCGAATCGGTAATGCAATTTCCCCTTACCACTATGGTCGCGGATGGCACATCACATCAACCTGTGGCGCTTTGGGTGCGGCGATCGCTGTCGGTTGTTTGTTGCGCTTGACACCTATACAGTTGAACTGGGCGTTGGGTGGGGCCGCTAATCAAGCCTGCGGAATTGTGGAAACTTTGGGGACAATGGCCAAGAGCTTGAGCGTCGGCAACGCCGCGCGCAATGGGATGTTATCTGCACTATTAGCGGCTCAAAATTTTGATGGTCCATTAGCGCCACTCGATGGTGTGCGGGGGTTTTTAAATGTAATGGGTGAAAAGCCTGATCTTGCTGGGATCAATGCACAGTTTGGCGAGCATTGGGAAATGGCGCTCAACACCTATAAGCCATACCCCTGTGGCATTGTGCTCAATCCAGTGATTGAAGCGTGCTTGCAGCTGTCCGCGCGTAAAGAGCTTGTTCATAACCTTTTACAGCGTGTGCAAAGCGTCGAGGTGACTGGACAAAAACTCTTGCGTGATCGCACTGACCGTCCGGGTGTGCAAACCGGACGCGAGTCACAGGTGAGTGCGCAGCATGCGGTGGCAGTGTCACTCTTGAGTGGGCGTGCAGGACTCGCGGAGTTTAGCGATGCGGCGGTTCAAGATCCCGCAAACAGGAAGCTAGGCGAAAAGTTGAAATTTACTGTGGACGACAGCTTTTCTATTGATGCGGCAAAGGTGACGTTGCATTTTATTTCAGAGCCCTCTGTTACGGTCGTAGTCGAGCAGGCAAGGGGCTCGACAGGTCGCCCACTCACCGACGAGGATCTTGAAAAAAAATTCAAAATCTTAAGCGCTCAAGCCAATACAGGTTGTGATCAGAAGGCGCTGATTCAGGCGGTTTGGGGGATTGAAGCCCTTGATGATGTCGGCGCCTTGATGGCGCTGGCCCGTCAGTCTTGAGAGGGAGTTCGCGATGAAGGCACAACCAATGAATGCATCGTCCGTCGTTCATTTTATTGGCGTGGGGGCGATGGGAGGGCCCATGGCACAACGCCTACTTGAGGGAGGACATACAGTACGTGTCTTTGACACTAACGTACAGCGTATCGAAGCCTTTAGTGCGCAACATGGGGAGCAGACCGCCCTGACATCCGATCAACTTGGCGTAGGTGCCGACTATGTGGTGATGATTTTGCCAAACAGCATCGTCGTCGAGGAGGTGTTGTTCGGCAAAAATGGTTTAGCGAGTCGTTTAAATAAGAACGCAATGGTCATCGACATGACCTCTGGGCAGCCAGAGATGACTTTGTCGATGGGCGAGCGGTTGGCAGCTCTGAATATTTTGTTGATTGACGCCCCGGTGTCTGGTGCGGTGCCTCGGGCACAAAATGGCACGCTCACTATCATGACGGGAGGTGAGGGAGCTGTCATTGATCGGGCTGAACCGCTGCTGTCACTCATGGGGACTGTTACACGGACGGGTGCGCTTGGTTCTGGCCACGCAATGAAGGCGCTTAATAATTTAGTGTCGTGCGCGGGCTACCTCATCGGCATCGAAGCACTGATTATTGGTTCGAAATTTGGTTTGGATCCCGAGGTCATGGTCGATGTGCTGAATAGTTCAACGGGAATGAACAACAGTACGCAGAAAAAATTTAAGCAGTATGTCTTGTCCAGAAAATTTGATTCTGGTTTTCCCTTGCATATGATGGTCAAGGACATCGCGATTGCGATGGGTTTGGCAAGAAATCTCGGTGTATCTGCGCCCTTTGGTCATTTATGTCTTGACCTATGGAGTGGTGCCAAGGGAGTATTGGGACCCAATGTGGACCACACAGCAGTCGCCCGTCTGAGTGAACAATTAGCAGGTTGGCAAATACCTGAGTCTAAGTCTTCAGGCTCGGAGTCTTAATTTAAAAATTTGGTTCTCGCGCATTTCTAATAATTACTCTATAAAGTAAAAAAAAATACATCAGGAGACAGCAATGAAAAAAGTAATCTATGCACTCGCACTCTCAGCATTGACGGTATTGCCATTGGCAGTTAAAGCGGATGTGACGGAGCTCAAGGTGCCTCTCGGTGCGGGTGGGTTTGGATTTTTGCCCCTGCACATCATGAAAGAACACAACCTGATTGAAAAGCATTCGCAAAAGCTTGGCCATACCGTAAAGGTGAATTGGTCAAACATTGGCGGTCCTTCTGCCATGATTGACGCCTTGCTGTCTGGTTCCGCACATTTCATTGCAGCAGGCCCACCATCCTTTCTGATTTTGTGGGATCGCACCAAAGGAAATGCCAACGTAAAGGGTGTTGCAGCAATGAGCTCGATGCCGATGAATCTCAACACCAAGGCTGAGCACCTCAAGTCGATCGATGATCTGCGTCCAACCGATAAGATTGCAGTCACTTCAGTGAAGTCATCCATCCCTTCAATCATCATGCAAATGTATGCTGTTCAAAAGTATGGCAAGGATCAAGCTTTCCGTTTTGATCCGTTTACCGTAACGATGAATCACGGTGATGCTGCGGCCGCACTGTTGTCGGGTAGCGGCGGCATTACTGGTCACTACGCCTCGGCACCACTGGATCAACTTGAAAGAAAATCTCCTGGTGTGCGTTCAATCATGAACACGGATCAGGTGATGGGTGGATCGACCACGTTCACGATGATTTCGGCGCGCTCGGATTTCCAACAAAAAAATCCTAAAGTCTATGCAGCATTTGTAAGTGCCTTAAAAGAAGCGCAGGAAATGATTGCCAAAGATAAAGGCGCGGCAGCGGATGTCTTGATTGCCTCAATGGGTGGTTCGAGCAAGTGGTCTAGAGACGACATGATTGCACAGCTCAATGACCCAACAATTAAATACAGCACCAAACCCGAAAACGTCATGAAGTATGCAACTTTCATGAATCAGATTGGATCGCTTAAAAATAATCCAAAATCTATTGATGAGTTGTTTTTCGCGGGTTCTGATGTGGCTGGCGGAAACTAATGATGGATGTGTCTGTGTTGTCGCAGTCTTCCCAAGCGCCTTTGCTGTCCGTGCAGGGCGTGACGCTTCGCTATCGCACGAAAGAGCACCTCGTTACGGCAACCTATCGGGTGAGCTTTGATGTGCTCAAGTCTGACCGTTACGTGATTTTGGGACCCTCTGGTTGCGGAAAGTCGACCTTGTTAAAGGCAGTAGGCGGGTTTTTAAATCCTGTCGAAGGTCAAATCAAACTCAACAATGTCGAGATCCACAAGCCTGGGCCGGATCGCGTGATGGTGTTTCAAGAGTTTGATCAACTCTTGCCTTGGAAAACGGTCAAGCAAAATGTGGTGTTCGCTCTGACTGCAAGTGGCAAGCTCGGACGTAAAGAAGCCGAAGATCGTGCCATGCATTACATCGACAAGGTCAATTTGACGGGCTTTGCTGATAGTTTGCCTCATACGCTGTCAGGTGGCATGAAGCAACGCGTTGCGATTGCGCGCGGCATGGCAATGGAGCCAGAGATTTTGCTGATGGACGAACCCTTCGCGGCACTGGATGCATTGACGCGAGGAAAGATGCAAGAGGAGCTTTTGCAGCTTTGGGAGGATACGAAGTTCACCGTTTTGTTTGTGACACATTCGATTCCCGAGGCAGTTCGTATTGGGAGCAGGATTTTGTTGCTGAGTCCTCATCCTGGTCAGGTAAGAGCTGAGTTGAATTGTCATGGGATTGATACGTTGAGCCCGACAGGACAGCCCTTGGCGAAACACATTGAAGAATTGCTTTTTCACGATCATGAAAGGATTGCACATGCGTGAGCACAAGATAGAAGGCGCTCAAAGCGTTCGTCCTGAAAGAATCAGTGAAATTGAATTGACCGGATTTGGTGTGATTGAAAAGCCGCTCAGCACCTTTGAGCGTCTCATGGCGAATGGTTTGCTGAGAAAGACTCTCGTGCTGCTGTTTTTGGCAGGTGTTTGGGAGGTTTATGCAGTGTGGTTGAACAACCCACTCTTGTTCCCAACCTTTTCTGCGACGGTTCAGGCCTTTTTTGCTGGTTTGATTTCGGGCAAGATCATCTTGGCGACGTGGTCCTCGCTCACGGTGCTGTTACAAGGTTATGCCGTGGGCCTTGCGATTGCTGCGCTCTTTACAGCGTTTGCCAGTGCCACGCGAATTGGCTCAGATATTTTGGAGACCTTGACCTCGATGTTTAATCCCTTGCCTTCGATTGCCTTGTTGCCTTTGGCAATGATTTGGTTTGGACTGGGTGAGGGCAGCATCATCTTTGTGTTGATTCATGCTGTGCTCTGGGCGGTCGCGCTCAATACGCATGCTGGCTTTAAAGCTGTCAGTCCCACGTGGCGCATGGTGGGTAAAAATTATGGTCTTTCCAACATCGCCTATGTCACCAAGATCCTGATTCCTGGAGCCTTTCCAAGCATTCTGACAGGGATGAAAATTGGCTGGGCTTTTGCCTGGCGTACGTTGATTGCGGCCGAGTTGGTGTTCGGTGCGAGTTCTGGTTCGGGGGGTTTGGGTTGGTATATCTTTCAAAATAAAAATATGCTGGATATTCCAAATGTGTTTGCCGGGTTGTTGACCGTCATCATTTTTGGTTTGCTGGTTGAAAATTTAATTTTCAAAACCGTTGAGAAGAAAACGATCAGTCGCTGGGGAATGCAGTCCTGATCTGTGGTCAGGCTGTTTGATAAATTTTGGAGACAAACATGAAAAAAATAGTGGCTTTACTTGCGGTGTGCTTGGGAATATCAGCGCCTGTTTGGGCGGATTCAGCCTTTAATCCAACTAAACCCGTCAAGATTGTCGTGCCCTTTCCACCTGGTGGCGGAACAGATGCTGTCTCACGTATTCTGGCAGAAAAATTAGGTCAGATTTGGAAGCAACAAGTCATTGTTGAAAACCGAGCAGGCGCCCAAGGTAACGTCGGCACGGCTTATGGGGCTAAAGCCCCGCCTGATGGCTATACGATCGTTCTTGCGCATCAGGGCGCTTTCACCGTCAATCCACACATTTACAAAGATCCGGGCTTTGATCCGATCAAGGATTTCATTCCAATTACACGTGGGACACAGCAACCCTTCGTGTTGGTCGCCAATCCAGGTTTGAATGTCAAGAATCTCAAAGAATTTATTGCGCTTGCAAAAACACAGCCTGGCAAATTGTCATACGGTTCGAGCGCTTCGGGACCTCAATTGACAGGTGAAATGTTCAAAGCAGTGACAGGCCTCGATATGATGCATGTGGCTTACAAGGGTGCAGGTCCAGGCATCGTTGATGTGCTTGCAGGTCATATCAATTTGTTCGTTGCGAATCCTACTTCCGTCGCACCCCACGTCCGTGCTGGCAAGCTCGTGGGTCTGGTGATGTTTGGACCCGATGGGGTGTCGGTGTTGCCTGACACACCCACTGCGGCTCAAGCGGGCTTTCCTGAACTGGGGAAAATGCCTGAGTGGTACGGTTATGCCGTCCCGGCAGGTACGCCCGCCAAGGTTGTTGAGCAACTCAACAAGGACCTAACCATGGCATTAAAAGACCCTGCTGTGAAAGCACGGCTGGATGGTTTGGGACTGAACGCATCTCCTAGTACCTCTAAGGAGTTTGCAGATCAAATCCAGCGAGATCTGACGGCATCTAAAGACCTCGTTAAAAAATCGGGTATGACTGCACAGTAAGTATTGGCGAGATTGATTGACTAAGGAATCTGAAATGCTCAAAGGGAAAACGGCGCTTGTCACAGGCTCAAGCGGCGGTATCGGTTTAGCGATTGCGCAGGAGCTTGCGACCGCAGGATGCAATGTGGTGTTGCATGGTCTTGAGGATCCTCGCATCGTGGCCGATTCACTCGCGGCTCTTCGAGCAAACGGTGTGACGGCCGTCTATCACCAAAAGGATTTACAAAGTCCCAAGGAGATTGAACAGCTTTCAGTACAGACTCTTGAGCAATTCGGTTGTGTAGATATCTTGGTCAACAATGCGGTGACTCGACATTTTTCACCGATTGAGTCGTTTCCCGCTGAGCGCTGGGATCAGGCTCTCGCTGTCAATCTCAGTGCACCGTTTCATTTCGTTAAAGCTTTTTTACCAGGTATGCGTCAAGCAGGATGGGGTCGCGTGATCAACATGACTTCAGTCTATGGATCACGAGGCACACCTAATCGTATTGACTATGTGACCACAAAAAGTGCCTTGATTGGAATGACCCGTGCGATTGCCGCAGAGGTTGTCGGTCAGAACATTACTTGCAATGCCTTGTGTCCAGGGTCGGTGCTGACACCAAATATCGAGAGTCGAATCCGTGCATTGATGCAAGAAAAAAATCTGAACTGGGACGTTGCGACCGCAGAGTTTTTACACGGTAAACAACCCGGCGGAAAGTTGATTCCAGCTAAACATCTTGCGGAGTTGGCACTGTTTTTGTGCACGCCTGCAGGCGGGCAAATGAATGGAGCAGTGCTGCCGATGGAAAATGGCTGGTTAGCGCTTTAGTCCTGTAGTTTTTTGCCATTTATCCACCAGTCAGCACAAGTCGGGTTTTATTTAATCGTTTTCAGTCCCTGAGCAAACAAGGCTTTTTGTTCTTGTAAAAAGCTTGCGTACTCTTTTGGTCCCAGTACTTTTATTTCAGCGCCCAAGACATCAAGGTTGGCGGTGATTTGAGGACCGTATTTAGCGACTACTTTTTGAGCGGCGCCATAAATCGCGTCAATCACTTCTTTTGGTGTACCTTTTGGAGCCAGAATGCCATATAGGCCGGCGCTACTGGTTTTATAGCCGAGCTCTTTAAGCGTAGGAACGTTTGGAAAAGCTTTCAGGCGCGTATCCCCAAACACGGCGAGCGGACGAAGTGTGCCGGCAGCGATATGCGCTTGGGCTGGGCCGACGGCTGTCGACGCGAGTTCTACATGTCCACCGAGTAAGGCCGTAATGGCCGGACCGCTACCTTGGTAGGGAATGTGATTCCATTTGACGCCCGCTTCACTTGCAAAGATTTCCGCCAGCAAATGGGTAATCCCCATGGCACCCGAGGTTCCATAGGTGACTTTGTCAGGGTTCTTTTTAGAGTAAGCCACCAAGTCTTTTAAAGAAGTAATGGGTGATTTACTGGAGCCAACAATCATGAACCCGCCCTCGGAAAGCGCGGCGATCGGTTCAAAGGAGTCGGTGGAATATTTGACATCTTTGTTAGCAAGCGGCACGACAACGATTGATCCAGGTGAGGTTCCCACAAGGGTGTAACCGTCAGGCGCACTGCCGGCGACAAAACCAGCTCCAACGGCTCCGCCGGCTCCGGGTTTGTAATTCAGGATAAAGGGATTGGGTAAAAACTCGCCCATCCTGTCCATGAAGGGGCGCAGCATTTTGTCTGTATCACCCGGAGCGAAGGGAATCACAACTTGCACAGGTTTGTTGGGATAGGCTTGTGCGTTAGCTTGTGTAGATACCGAAAATCCCGCGACACAGGTTATCGCAGCTGCAAAAATCGATAGGTGTTTCTTGATTGTCATTGTTAAAGTCTCCGAATGTTTTATTTGATACGTGTTTAAGCATCGGCTTGTCTGCTCTGTGGCAGATCATGGCACGTGACCATGATACGACTTTCCAGTGAAGCTGTACCAACCTAAACGCTGTTATCAGGTATTCTGCGGAAAATATTGATCAGATTAAGGATTGAAAATGACCCTGACCCTTTGGCGCTGGATTGATCGCAATATCCTGGAGCTTGGAAGGGAAGTGCGCCTGTCTTATTTGCCTCCACTCATGGTCTATATGGCTGCGGGCATCTCAAGTCTTACAGGTATTGTCGGAACGTTTTTTGTTAAGGATTACCTGAACCTCTCTGTTGCCTTTTTAGCAGCCCTGAGTTTTTGGGTCGTGATTCCTTGGTCGCTCAAAATGGTGCTTGGTCACCTGATTGATTTGTTATGGCGCTTCAAGCGGGGCTTATTGTTTCTCGGCGCGAGTTTGATTGCGGCCAGTTTGTTGATTATGGTCGGACTGATCGGCAGTCGGGAGACGATGGCCGCTCTGATGCCGGTTGAGAGTTGGTATGTGCTGAGTGCTTTGCTAGCACCGATCGGCTATGTACTGCAGGATGCGGTCGCGGATGCGATGACTGTAGAAGCGGTGCCCCGAGTGGATGATCAAGGCCAGCCGATTGATCCTGAGCGACGCAAGTTGATGCACACCACGATGCAGACACTTGGTCGTGTTGCGATTATTGGTGGCTCAGTGTTTGTGGCGGTGATCAACTTGTACGTATTTGCGGGTGTTCAGCAACTCGACGAGGCGCAAAAAGTAGAAAAATATCTGCAGGTCTATTTAATCTCTATGGCGATTCCGTTGATCTCTGTGCTGGGCGTGATCTTGGCGTCGGTATTGCAAGCGCGTGCACATAAAAAACTATTAGCGCGTGGCATGACAGCTGAACAAGCGCATTCGCTTCTTTCAGGAGACATTGAAGTCACCAAGCCAAACTGGGTGATTTTGGGTGGGAGCTTGGTCTTTGTCGTCTTTACGATGACGATGGGCTTGACGCAAGTGCCCTATGGACAGGAAATTATCTTTCTGGGTTCTATGTCGATCGTTACATTTTTAATTGTTCGGTTGACGCGCGACCTTGAGCCTCAGGCAAGGTCGACCTTGGTCGGCACTGCGATCGTCATCTTTGTATTTCGCGCGATACCAAGCCCCGGGCCGGGCGTGACATGGTGGATGATCGATGACTTAAAGTTCGACCAACATTTTTTTTCGATGCTGTCTTTGATCGCAAGTACCTTGTCGTTACTCGGTATGTTTATTTTTCGCCGCTTTATGGCCGAACGCTCGATCGCCTATGTGGTCGGAACGCTGACCTTGTTTGGCACAGTCCTGTCTTTACCAACGCTGGGAATGTTTTATGGCTTGCATCATTGGACCAGCGCGATGACAGGTGGGGTAGTCGATGCGCGATTTATCGCGTTGGTGGATGCTGCGCTTGAGTCACCACTTGGTCAGGTCGCGATGATCCCGATGCTAGCTTGGATTGCGCGCTCGGCACCTGAAAATCTCAAGGCAACCTATTTTGCTGTGATGGCATCTTTTACCAATCTCGCGTTGTCCTTGAGTCAACTCGGCACTAAATACCTCAATCAAATTTTTACGGTGACGCGTGAAGTCCGCAATCCAACGACTGGTGTTGTTGAAGTCGCAGCCAATTACTCTAGCTTAGGCTCGATGTTGACGATTTCAATTTTGATCGGGCTCAGTCTGCCGTTTCTAGCAATTGCTTTTGTGAAGCTGACACGTTTCAGGACGGCTTGATTGATCGTAACGTTTTTTCAAAAAGATTAATTCTTAGCAATTTTTTTAGGCGTGAGCGCTGCGAAATCCTGTGCGTAGCCACGCAGTTTTTTTTGTAGATATTTCTTTTGTTCTGAACTGGCGGCGTTGAGCACCTCAGCGGTTGCCTGTGCCCACTCCAGACGAAGCTTGTCACGTTGAGTGTTCAGTATCGGTTCTCTGTAGCGATTGAGGCTCTGGAGGTAATCTTCGAAGGCTTGCCGGGCTTGTGCGGGTGGCGCGTTGCGTTGAGTTTGAATCAGTTGAATCAACGCTTGTTGTCGGAGTTTTCTCTCGGAATACCAAGCTTCAATGATAGGTGCGCGGTTGTCTGAGACGGTAATCAAAATTTTTCGTTGCTGCGGACTCAGTGTTCCAAGCCAATCTTCAAATCGTTTGGTCAAGCGTGCGTGTCGTTTTTTAATATTGGAAGGGCTGTCTGAATTTTTAAGGTAGTCAGAGTAATACTCTTCATTGCCATCGGTAAATTTTGACTGGAGTTGTTTGACCTGTTGCGGTCCAAGCGTCACAAGAAGAGGGGCGAGTTGTGACGCCGCGCGTGTGCCGATCGTTTGTAATTGCTGCTCGATGGTTTCTTGCATCGCTAAAATTTCTGGCCCCGTGAAAGGCTCAGAGTTGGATAGACGGGATGCCCACGCATTGAGCGTCGCGGTGTAGCGCGGTAATGTTTCGTCGTGCCAAGCCGTAAATGTCACCAACTCCTGATCAAGCAACGCTTGCTGCGTTTCGTCAAGATTGAGGTATGCGTTGGCCCGGTAGGCGATCAAACCAGGCGCATAGTTGTAGGCCAACTGCAGGGAGCTGCAGGCGGTCAGTAATAGGCTTGTGGCGACTATCACACCCGATTTCAGGAGTCGCATCAGGGAATTTGGGGCACGCATCAGAGTTGCCAGCTAGTATTGAAGCTTCATTTTGCCACTGAATGGCGTTTTTTGATTGATCATATGGAGCGGAGTAGGTGATATGGACGCGTTTTATGCGGATCACTTTGTATTGCCACTGCCAGAGGGGCATCGATTTCCGATGTCTAAGTATCGCTTGCTGCGCGATGGGCTTTTGGGTACACCAGGTTTAGTGCTTCGTGAAGCTCCTGCGGCGACCGATACTCAACTGCTTCTGGCCCATGATCCTGTATACGTTCAAAAAGTAGTGAATGGCACACTTGACTCCAAAGAACAACGTGAAATTGGTTTCCCATGGACGCCTGGCATGGTTGAGCGTTCGCGACGTTCAGTTGGCGCGACGATCGCTGCCTGTGAGTCTGCTATGAAGGAAGGCATGGCCGTTAATCTTGCAGGCGGCACCCACCATGCCTATCGAGATAAAGGTAGCGGGTTCTGTGTGTTTAATGATGCAGCGGTGGCGGCTCGTGTCATGCAACGACAGTCTGCAGCAAGTCTGTCTGTCGCCATCATTGATTTGGATGTTCATCAAGGTAATGGAACTGCCGCAATCTTTAAAAACGATTCAAGCGTATTCACGCTTTCCTTGCATGGTGATAAAAACTTTCCTTTTAGAAAAGAGCCAAGCGATTTGGATGTGCCGCTCGCAGATGGTGTGACCGATAATGTCTACCTGCAAGCATTGAATCAGGCGCTTGAGCATTTGGAACAAATATTTCGTCCACAATTGATCATCTATCTGGCCGGTGCGGACCCGCATGAGGGAGACCGGTTGGGCCGACTCAAGCTTACGAATGTGGGTATGCTGGAACGTGACAGGGCGGTGTTTGACTATGCCAAGCGCTTGAGTATCCCTGTTGCGATCTCAATGGCAGGTGGGTATGGCACCAAGATCGAGACGACTGTCGCAGTGCATCGGCAAACAGTGCTCGAAGCGCTCCAATACCAGCGGTTAAAGAAGCCTTTGTCTGTTGAGGCTAAACCTTGATCTCAATCAACTAAATAATGGCTTGAACGAGGGTAGAATCGAAAAAACAGTCGCTGCATCGCAGCGTGTCATTCACAATTTGGAGGACGACTCACCATGGCTCACACACTTCAGCAGTTTGCCAGTCAATGTCACGATTTATTAAAAGCGCAACCTGGTCCAGCAGGTCGTCAAAAAGTGGCAGATCTCTTGAAAGAAGTATTGGTTGACCAACAGTTTATCGAGGCGAATCTGGGTTCCAATATTGGTGAGCGTGAGGTCGTGTACGAAGATCCCGAACTTGGTTTTTGTATCGTGGCGCACAATTACCAGGGTGCAAAGAGCTCGACACCCCATGATCACGCACATTCATGGGCGATCTACGGTCAAGCGCGTGGTGAAACTGAAATGCGCGATTACGCCTTGATCGAAGCCGCTGCTGGCGACAAGCCTGGCAAAGTCCGCCAAACAAAAACCTACTCACTCACGCCGGGTGTCGCGCACGTTTATAACGAAGGTGACTTGCATGCCCCAGAGCGCAAGGCGTCGACGAGTTTGCTGCGTATCGAAGGCACCAATATGTCAAAGGTTAAACGTGCGGCGTATGAGGTAGTGTGAAAGAGTAAGATTATTCGCGCTAATTTAGGTGAAGGCTTAATTGGACTCCGGTGTCTTAACGACTCCGGAGTCTTTGTCTCACTAATTAGAGAGCGCCAACTTCTTTAAAGTACTTGGCTGCACCAGGGTGCATGGGGATACCAGCATCCGCCGCCATCATCTTTGGTGTCAATGAACCGATCGCTTTGTTAACGGCTGCCATGGCAGGAACGTTTTCAGCCATAGTTTTCACCATCTTGTAGACCACATCGTCAGGCATGTCGCAACGCACGATCAAGTGTGTTTGATAGCCGATGACGGGTACGTCCTTGTCTTGCTTTGGATAGGTGCCAGCTTTAATGATGAGTTTGCTGTAGCCAGCATTCATTTTGCGCATGCCATCCATCGTTTTGTCATCGACAGGGACCAGCTTGATATCACGACCGCTGGCCAGATCCATCACAGCAGAGGCTGGAGCCGTTGTGCCAAGGGTAAAGACATCCACGTGTCCGTCTTTCATCATGGACACTGCGTCGGTATAGCTCGCCTGGAAGTTCATGCGTGACAGACCGCTATAGTCAAAGCCATTCAGTTTGAGAATGGCGGCTGTAATGGCTTCGGCTGTATTACCTTTTGACTGAGCAACTAAACGTTTGCCTTTGATGTCAGCATATGAATTGATGTTCGAGGAGTTGGTGGCGACAACCTGGAAATATTGGGGGTAGATATTGGCCATCTGACAAACTTTGGTCGACTTTTGCTTGAAGGGTGGAACACCCATTGCGCCATCTACCGCGCTGCTCGAGTTTGAAAAACCAATCTGTGCCTTGCCTTGTTCAACGCCGATGACGTTGGCCACGCCCGCACCTGGTTGAGCTGTGATTTGAAGGCCGGGAATCGCTTTTTCCCACATGCCTTTGAGTGCACCACCAAGCGGTACCCAAACACCGCCCTGTGGACCAGTCATCAGGGTGATTTGCTGAGCAGATGCGGGTGCTGTTGCTAGCAGAGCTGCACCGATTGCGACGGCTGACAGTGCAATTTTTGCGGATTGTTTCATGACATCTCCAAATAATTTTTATGCTGAGAACGGGCAGCCTGCTAAACATCAGACCGACGTCTGATTCTATACAAGCAAGGCTGAAATGTGAATGCACCTAAACCCACCCCTCTCAAGGGTTAAACCTAGGGTTTACCATGGGTTATTGTGGGATTAGGCTTTTTTATTTTCGTTAAAAAACAGCTGCGTGATCAGATTGCCGTCAATGACTTCACCGGTCAGTGCTCTGGTCAAAATTTCACTCCCTAATTTTTGAGGTGAAAAAATGATGTCAGGATGGACGCGTTGAATTTTAGACAGGTGTATCGATTCATTCACGACCGAAACAGTTTTGGCGCTGCTGTCACCGGTACCGTCACCAATGAACTCTTTTGCCGCCAAAATAATAAAGGCATTCTCTGCGTCATCTTCTTTAAGTGCCAGAATATATTGAGCATCTTGAAGCCCCGCTTCTTTGAGGACCTCAAGTGTTGTGGCATCACCCACAAGTACATCTGTATGCGCAGGAAATTGGTGCGTGTCATTTGGCAAAATAATCGCAGTCACATGCTGACCGCGCTCCAAAAGACCGGTCACGACATTCATGGCGAGAGGCGTGGTTCCACAAACGATGACATGATTTTTTCTCATAGAATTCACTGCTCTCTTTTGAATGAACTTTCTTAGGTTTCCGCCAATGACGGGACCCGCGAGGGCACTAATTGCTGTCGCAAAAACTGTCACACCAAAAATGACAATCGAAACAACAAATAACCGCGAAGTAGGTTCGACGGGCAGAATATCACCATAGCCCACAGTGGCCATCGTAATCACGGAAAAGTAGAAAGCGGAAACTGGGTCTTCGATGGGCGGCTTGAATTGGTCGCCCAAGTAAAGTGTCCCGAACACAGCATAAAACAACAGCCAGCTCACACTAACAATGGTGTACATACTACTGGCGGCAAAACTCGAACGGTTAAATGTCTGCCAATGCCGCAATAGCAAAATAAACAATACGATGCCAAAAACGATAGTGCTGAAATGGCTCTTTGAGGTGTAAAGATCAAGAATTAGTGCAAATGTCAGCAAAATAAGCGAGAGCATCCACGCAATGCGTGCGCGCCATAGCAACCCAATTGACATGATCATCATGCCAAGACCCAGTGCGAGTCGAGGCAACTCGATCAGACCAATGGCGTCAATCAGATCTTGCCAGTTTTCATTCAACAGCCAGCCGTGGTGCTCGGAGGCTAAGATGCGTACGGTCAACGGCCAGATAAAGAGCCAGGCGTCTAGAAAAACAAGTAGTCCCAGCCAGATGTTGGCTGGTAAAAGCAGACTAAGCTTGTGCGCTGGATGTTTCTTAAGCAAGGCGTCACCGAAGAATTGTTGAAAATGAAAGTTAACTAGCAAACTTTCGCGCAAACTAAAATTTCACGAAAATAAACATAACGCATATCTTAATGGTAGCCTATTCTTTTTGAATAGCACCCTCACTCGATTACAGCGAGAAATAGCCATGTCCCCTTGGAAAGCCGCGCATCCCGGTGATGCCTTCGATGATATTGATACCCCTGCACTGGTTTTGGATCTGGATGCGTTTGAACGCAACCTTGCCCGTATGACACAGGCGCTTGCCGGAACCAAGATGCGTCTGCGACCGCACGCCAAAAGCCACAAATGCCCAGAGATTGCACTCAGGCAGATTCAGCAAGGTGCGATTGGTATTTGTTGTCAAAAAGTGAGCGAGGCCGCCCGGTTTGTCGAGGCGGGCGTTCAAGATGTGCTGATTACCAATCAAATCGTCGGTGCAAAAAAAGTAGCGCATGCGGTTGATCTGGCTGCGCGGGCAACGATTGGTGTGCTGGTGGATCATCCAAATCAAGTCGCGGCCTTTGCACAGGAAAGTGAGTCACGCAAAACAATGATTGACGTCTACATCGAAGTTGACGTTGGTATGGGGCGTTGTGGTGTTGCGTCGGTCCAAGACGTCACCAGCCTCGCGCAACAAATCACCGCCGCACCGTATTTGCGCTTTATGGGCTTGCAGTGCTATCACGGCAGCGCACAACATTATCGTCAGCCTGAGCAAAGACAGACAGCGATTAAACAAACGAGCGATATCGCGGTCACGATGCGCGCTGCATTAGAAAAACTTGGTATCAAAGTCGAGCGTATCACTGGTGCAGGAACGGGCTCGGTCGCTCTTGAGCGTGATTCAGGTGTCTTTAATGAAGTGCAATCCGGCTCCTATATCTTTATGGATGCGGATTACGCAAAAAATCAGCAAGGTCCCCAAGATATTCAATTTGAACATGCATTGTTTGTGAAAACCGCCGTCCTCAGCCGTCCAACTGCTGACCGCGCAGTCGTGGATGCCGGTCTGAAAGCCTCCAGTGTCGACTCTGGTTTGCCGGTTGTGTGGAATAAACCTGGCGTGCAATATACCAAGGCGAGTGATGAACATGGTGTCTTGCAGACAGAGCAGGCGAATGATCCTGCATTGGGAGATGCGTTATTGCTTGTCCCCGGTCATTGCGATCCAACGGTGAATTTGTACGACGAATTGATTTGTTATCGCGGTGGAAAGGTCGAAGCTGTCTGGCCAATCGCTGCAAGAGGTGCCTCGTTGTAAGTGCCACGCTGTAAATTAAGAAAATAAAACCAATATCAGGAGACAACAATGACTATAAAAAAGACAGGCGTTCGTGTTGTATTAGTTGCTGCGGCTGCAATCGCGCTCGCAGCGCCTCACCTCGCAACCGCTCAATCGGCAGCGGCCTATCCGCAAGAGCCGATTAAATTCGTAGTGCCTTATCCGGCCGGTGGGGTGAGTGATGTGTCGAGTCGTGCGATCGCCATGGCGCTTGGCCAAAAGCTTGGCGCCAATATGGTGATCGAGAATAAAGCGGGTGCGGCATCGACTGTGGCGAGCACTTACGTTGCGGGCCAAAAGCCCAACGGTTATACGCTGTACGCAGCACCAGTCTCAATCGTGATTAATCCTGCTCTACAGGGAGCGGTGAGCTACAAACCGTATGAGAGTTTTACGCCGATCTCCATGATGATGAAGGCACCTTTTGTGCTGCAAACAAATAAAGATCTCCCTGTTAAAAATGCCAAGGAATTGGTGGAACTCATCAAGAACAATCCTGACAAATACGCAATTGGTACTTCGGGTGTGGGCTCCATTAACCATCTGGCGGCTGAGTACTTTATCAAGCAGTTTGGTTTAAAGATGGTGGTGGCGCATTACAAAGGTGGGATGCCCGCAGCGCAAGACATGATAGGCGGTCAGGTGCAAATGATGTTCTCGGCCGCGAGTGAAGCCATGCCTTTTATTAGTAGTGGCAAGACGCGTGGATTAGCGGTGACTTCGATGGAGAGGATGTCTACGTTGCCAGACTTGCCAACGATGAACCAAGCCTTGGGCACCAAAGATTTTGAAGCGACGTTTTGGTTGGCCTTGATGTCACCAGCTGGACTAGACAAAGGCCTGCAGACAAAGCTCTCCAGCGCCATGCAAGCCTTGGGTCAAGATGCAGAGTTACGCCAGAAGCTGAGCCAGCTGGGTATTGAGCTTAATACGTCCACACCAGAAGTTGTTACGGCAAACCTCAAGCGAGATGAAGCTAAGTGGACGACCTTGATTAAAGACTTGAATATAAAATAATTTACACAGGACTTTTAAAAAGTTTCTGTATGAATGTGAAGTGAAAAGACCGTGCCTGAGCACGGTCTTTTTTTTACTGAGGCGCTTTTACTTTGCGGCTCTCAAACGCCTGTAAAGAGTCGGGCCGACCACCACAATGATTGCCGCAGCCCACAAACCGATGCTGATGGGGCTTTGAAACAAAATACCCAACTCACCGTTGGTGATCGAAAGTGCTCGGCGCAGGTTTTGTTCCATCATTTCTCCAAGCACAACACCCAATACTAGAGGTGGCATGGGAAGTCCCATTTTGCGCAATAGATATCCAATCACGCCGATCGCAACCACCATTCCCAAATCGAAAGTGGCGGAGTGCAGGGCAAACACGCCTACAAAACTAATCGTGAGGATGCCGGGTACGAGCAGCCATGGTGGAACCTTGAGCATCGACGCAAAGATGCGCACCATAGGAATGTTCATAAACAGCAACATCAGGTTCGCGACAAAGAGTGACGCAATCAGACCCCAAACAAGCTGAGGCTGCTGGTCAAAGAGGACAGGTCCGGGCGTAATGTTGTAGAGAGACAGCGCACCCATCATCACGGCGGTTGTGCCTGAGCCTGGTACACCAAGTGTCAGCATAGGAATAAATGAGCCGGTCGCTGCGCTGTTGTTGGCGGCTTCTGGCGCAGCCAGTCCACGCAAATCACCTCGTCCAAATTTAGCGTCGGGATCTTTGTTTTCGTAATGTTTCTTTTCGTAGGCATAACTGACAGCCGAGGCCACGCTAGCACCGGCACCAGGCAACACGCCAATAAAAAATCCCATGACGGAAGCCCTGAAAGTGCTCCACCATGTGAACTTCAACTCCACAAAGTTAAACATTTTCCGAACACTTGGCGGGACGTTGATAGACACCCCAGTCAACGTGTTTTCCAGCATTTGCAGCATTTCAGCGACGGCAAAGAGTCCAATCACCACCACCACAAAGGCGATGCCATCAGAAAGGTTCGGATGGTCAAAGGTGTAGCGATAGACACCAGAGTTAGCATCGACGCCAACCGTGGAGATTGCCAAGCCAATCATGGCAGCGAGCACGCCTTTGACGGGCTGGTCACCCAGTAGACTCGTGAGCGCGCAAAAGGCAAACACCATTAAGACAAAATACTCGGCTGGACCAAAGGCGAGCGCCCACGTCGCCAAAACTGGCGCAAAAAACACGATGCCAATAATGCCGATGAGCGAACCGACAAAGGACGACCAGGCAGAAATGGACAGCGCCACGTTGGCCAAACCTTGGCGCGCAAGAGGGTAGCCATCTAGTGTGGTCATCACTGCGGCTGCTTCGCCAGGGACGTTTAGCAAGATCGAGGTGATGCGTCCACCGTACTCTGCACCGACATATACCGCCGCGAGCAAAATAAGCGAGGTCTCAGGCGGAAGATTCATGGCAAACGCGATTGGAATCAGCATCGCGACGCCATTGATCGGGCCGAGGCCGGGCAGGACGCCTACGATTGTTCCGAAAAACGAACCAATCGCCGCGACCAGTAAATTTAGGGGCGTAAACGCGACGCCAAAGCCAATGCCGAGTTGATCAAAAATGCCGTTCATAAGAAAGCTCCGAGGACACCAATAGGTAGAACGACATCAAGTAAGCGATCAAACAATACAAAAAACAAAATACCCATCCCCACGCCACCAATCAGTGCTTTGAGCCATGTCCCGCCAAATAAACGGGCCACTAGGGTCGTCATGAGAGCAGTGGAAATAATGAAGCCTAGCAATTGAAATGTCACTGCATAACCACTCAATATGGCGATCATGAGCCAAATGCGTGCATTGGCACCGTTGCTGTTCGGTTCGACGCGATTACCACCTTTGATGATGAGGATCAGGCCACACAACGCGATGATCGAGGCAATGGCGAGAGGGAAGGCGCGAGGCCCAATCGGCTCATAAGAGAACGCCGCCTCAAGGCTGTATCCATACCACGCTAAAAATGCCGCCAGTGCCAGCGCGAATGCCCCCAGTTTGCGATCGTCAAGAACCATTTTTTCCCTCTTTCTTCCATGCAATAAAAAATACGCTGGGCAGACACGAGGTCTGCCCAGCGTATTCATGTCAATTACTTCTTGATCAAACCAAAAGTGTCTGCAAGTTCTGCATATTCTTTGACTTGTTGCTTGACGTAGCGATCAAGTTCAGAACCGGTCAAATCAAAGGGGAACAGTCCTTGTTGTGTGCGCAGTTTGGCGTACTCAGGTGAGGCCATCGTCTTTTTGAAAGCCGTCACCCACCAGTCGTAGTCTTTATCGGAGACCTTTGGTCCGAGATAAAAGCCACGAATGATTGGCCAGTTAATTTTGTAGCCCTGTTCAGTCGCGGTAGGAACATCCGCCAGCTTACCGGGCAAACGCTTGTCGTGATAAATGGCCAACACGCGAATCGGTGCGCCGCTATCTAACATCGTGGCCGCTTCGGCTGCATCACCCATCATGACCTGAATATGGCCACCGCGCAGAGCCGTTGCTGTTTCTCCACCACCTTCGAAAGCAACAAAGCGCATTTTCTTGTAGTCCACGCCTGCGGCTTTCGCAGTCAGCGCGGCTTTCATCCAGTCTTGGCTACCGACTGAGCCACCGGCACCGAACACCACTTTGGTGGGGTCCTGTTGCAAGGCGGTCATGACACTTTTCAGGTCTTTGAATGGTGAATCATTGCGCACGACAATCACGCCGAAATCAGCGCCAATCGCAGCAAGCCAGCGCACGTCGTTGACGTTGTACTTACCAAACTTGCCTTGAGCCAGATTGAGCAGGGAGCCACCTGAGTAGGCAACGATCGTGCCGCCCTCACCGGGACGTTGCGTCACGATTGTGTTGTAAGCGACGGCACCGATGCCACCAGGCATGTAAGAGATGCGCAAGGGGTCTTTGAGTACTTGCGAATCTTTCAGTGCAGCTTGCGCGAGTTTGCAGGTCAAGTCAAAGCCCCCACCAGGCTTGGCAGGCGCGATACATTCTGGTTTGGCCGGTTGCGCGATGGCGCTAGTAGACGCGATCGAGAGTGCGGCTGTCAGGGCAAGAGCACCCATCGTTGTCATCGTTTTTTTGAGCACGAAAGTCTCCGTATAAAGAAATTTGAACGCTCATTATCTCGCAAGTTGCCTGGCGGATGGGGCAAAGTGTTCTAGGGCTTAACCCGAGTACGGATGGTGCGCCGCAACATCCTTGTGCGTTCAAAGGGTTTACCCACGCAGACGTCAGCGCTCTCTCCTATACTGACTGTCTTTAAAACCGTTTTCAGGTGAATCCCTTGTTTAAAACTATCTTTTCGCGCGGACTCACGCGCACGATTGCCAGCACCTTGCTGGCAGCAACAGCTTTGATTTCCAGCGCTGCATACTCCCAACAAGTGTTGCGCGTGACAACGATTCCTGAAGAGGCGGCGACAGAACAGATGCGTAAGTTTGGTCCGTTGACCAAGTATCTGGAGCGCACGCTTGGCATGAAAGTCAGTTTTGTCCCAGTCAACGACTATCCCGCCGCCGTAGAAGCGTTGGTAAACAAGCAAGTTGACTTGGTGTGGTTCGGTGGCTTTACCTACGTGCAGGCTCAGATTCGATCGGGTGGAAAGGTGGTGCCTCTCGCACAACGTGAGGAAGACACTAAGTTTCGCTCGGTATTCATTACACAAAAGAACTCCGGTATCACCAAGTTAGCGGACCTCAAAGGCAAACAAGTGAGTTTCGGTTCACAGTCGAGCACCTCAGGTCATTTGATGCCGCGTTCGTTCCTGTTGGATGCGGGCATTGATCCCGATCGCGACTTTAAACGCGTCGCCTATTCAGGTGCGCACGACGCAACCATCGCCTCTGTTGTCAGTGGTCGCGTCGATGCGGCAGCCTTGGACATCACCGTCTGGAACAAGTTTGTGAATGACAAGAAGGTCGACACCAACAAGGTAGATGTGTTTTTCACGACGCCTCCTTATTACAATTACAACTGGTCGGTCAACGCAGATATGCCAGTCGCTTTACAAGAAAAAATCGCTAAGGCGTTTTTCGCACTCGATATGAGCAATGCAGAAGGCAAAGAGATTTTGACCCTGAATCGCGCTAGCAAATACATCCCTACGACACCAGACAACTACAAGGGTCTGGAGTCTGCCGGTCGAAGTGCGGGTCTGATTAAATAATGCCAGGCTTGCAAGTTGCGTTGACGGGCGTCACAGCCCGTCACCCCGCTGCCAGTCTCCGGTCGAGACCGGCAATCGATCAACTGTCTTTGACGATTGAGCCAGGTGAGCACGTCGCCGTGATCGGTCCTTCGGGGGCGGGCAAGACTACTTTTTTGCAGATCTTGGCTGCAGCGCTTAAGCCTTCGCAAGGGACGGTTTCAATCGATGAGCAGTCGGTGTGGACACTTTCTACTAAAAATCTGCAACGCCAGCGTGGTCGACTTTTTTATGCGCCACAAAGTCCGCCCCTACCGCCACGTCAGCGCGTCATCGTTTCTCTTCTCGCCGCGAAATTGCCTGCTTTGTCGCTTTGGCGAAGTTTGAAAAATCTCGTTTACCCTCAAGATGTGTCTGAGGTTGCCCAAGCCTTGTCTCAGTTTGATTTGCAAGACAAACTATGGGAGCGCGTGGATCGTCTTTCTGGTGGAGAGCGCCAGCGTGTTGGGCTCGCACGTGCGCTGCTTGCGCCGGCAGGCTTATGGCTTGTGGATGAGCCCCTCTCTGCGCTGGATCCGACGCGTGCCCGTCAGGCGATTGCCACACTCTTGAGAGAAGCGCGTGCACGCGATGTGACACTCGTCACCACCTTGCACCAAGTCAATGTCGCGACATCCGAATTTCCCCGCGTGCTTGGGTTTCGAGAAGGAAAGCTTGTTTTTGATCTGCCTGGTCATGCTGTGACGGCAGAGCACCTTGCTGACTTGTACGCACAGTTCGAGTTTGAACTTGCGCAGGTAGAGGGCCCGGTGGGGGTTGAAGACGTCCCGTTGGCCAAAAGAGAGATCCGAGTTGGCTGCGCTTAAGTCAAACGACCCTTCGTTGCGTGATCCTGCGTGGTCACGTCGGCTCTTTTGGTTTGTAGTGGCCTGTTTGATCTTGTGGCCCGCACTCGTGACGACTGAGTTTAGGCCGTGGGTGTTTTTTGAAACCGAAAATCTCAAGGTGACTGGTCGTTTTTTAGGTGAGTTTTTCCCGCCGGCCCTGAGTCCCGAGTTTTTGCATCTGGTGGCGCGGGAGGCATGGCGTACGGTTGCGATTGCTACGGCTGGAACCTTTCTGGCCCTCCTGCTTGCAATTCCTTTGACCCTGCTCTCAACAACGGTACTGTCGGTTTCGTCGTTATCGGGACGGATGCAGGCGATCCCTTTTATTTTTAGGCAGCTCATTAGGTGGCTGTTGATTTTGATGCGCAGTGTGCCCGAGCTGATCTGGGCACTCGTGTTTGTGCGTGTCGTTGGGTTAGGGCCTGCAGCGGGTGTGCTGGCGATTGGTCTCACGTATGCCGGCATGCTTGGCAAGGTGTACGGAGAAATTCTCGAAAGTGGTGAGAGAGAGCCCGCGACCGCACTGCTGCGAAATGGAGCGGGAAGATTGCAGACATTTTTTTATAGCGTCTTGCCTGGTAATGCAACGGAATTAACGAGTTATACGATTTATCGCTGGGAGTGCGCGATCCGTGCCTCGACGGTGTTGGGTTTTGTCGGTGCAGGTGGTTTAGGCCAACAGATGGATAACTCCATGCGGATGTTCAATGGCTCCGAAGTGGCGACGATGCTGATTGTCTTTATCTTGCTGGTGGGTCTTGCTGACTTGCTGAGCACTTGGATGCGACGGGCGTTGCAATGACTCAGCTTACTCGCCCTAAACACTGGCTTCGCCTAGACTCGACTGTTTTTTGGGTGTTGATGGGGACCGTCAGTCTGATCGTCCTGAGTTTTTGGACGTTGGACTTGCAGCTTGCGCGCGTGCTCTCGTTTGAAAGTCTGGGTCGCATGGGTAAGTTTTTAGGTGAACTAGTGTCGCCTAACCTCGAACCCGTGTTTTTAAATAAATTATTGCGCGCCAGCCTTGAGACCTTGGCTATGTCTGCCGTGGGTACGCTGATCGCCACTATTTTTGGCATACTCCTGGCAGTGCCAGCCAGCCGCAGCTACGTCGGTGATCCAGCGAAGTGGCGCTTCCTGACGCGGCTGTTACTGAATGCTTTACGTGCGATTCCGGAACTAGTGTGGGCGGCGTTATTGCTGATTTCTGCCGGGTTGGGTCCCTTTGCTGGAACACTCGCGCTAGCCTTGCACACGACGGGCGTTTTGGGTCGTCTCTTTGCAGAGTCGATTGAAAACTCACCACAAAATGCCGCCACTGCCTTACGCGTTCAAGGGGTGGGGGAAGGGCGGGTGTTCCTGTATGCAACACTTCCGACAGTTTCTCCCCAGTTAATGTCCTATGCGTTGTATCGTTGGGAAAACAACATTCGGGCGGCGGCCGTACTAGGCGTTGTCGGCGGTGGTGGTCTCGGTCAGATGCTGTCTTTTCATATGGGTTTGTTTCAAATGCAAGAAACAAGCAGCGTATTGGCCGCCATGATTGTGTTGGTGATTCTTGTGGATACGCTCTCCTATTTTGCGCGACGCTTGTTGTCTCGCTGATGCGCATGAGGACTGTGGGTCTTTCGGTTTGCGGTATAAATGGATAAATAAATATGCTGAATATGCCTGGCTCTTTTCGTATTGGCGTTGCCTTCGCCTTGACAACGTTGTGTGCTGCGGTGATGGCCCAGCCCCGTCAAGCTCCTGGCGAGACGAGTGTTTCCGTTGGTGTCACGGGTTTAAGTCAGTTCAATACCCGCATCGTCGATAGCGGCAGTTTTAATTGGCAAGATGCTTCGGCAAACGTGAATGTCACGCGTCAGGTCACTAGTGCATTTTCAGCGGGTGTCAGCGCCAAATACAATTATCAAAACTGGTCTTGGAGCAATCTTCAGTCATTTGGAGGTCAAGCGCCTTGGACTGCGATCAACACTCCCGCTTTGGGGATGAATTTTGCATATACGCCTAGTCCAGAGTGGCGTTTCGGTTTTGCACCTACTGTGGAGTGGTCAGGTGAGACGGGCACAGGTACCGGCGGCACGGCAACCTACGGCGCAGTCATGAGTGTTGCGCGGACCTTCTCCAAAGATCTGACACTTGGCGTGGGTGCGGGTGTTTTCCGTCAAATCGATGAGACCAAGGTCTTTCCCTATTTGTTGGTGAACTGGAACATCACCGACAAATTGCGACTCGCGAATTCACTGCCTGCTGGCCCAGCAGGCGGTGCAGGACTTGAACTCGCCTATGCCCTGACTGAGCGTTGGACGATCGCAGGCGGTGGTGCTTATCGCTCGTATCGCTTTCGTCTAAATCAGAATAGTCCAGTGGCTAATGGCATTGGTCAAAATAGTTTTATCCCTGTGTTTGCCCGATTGTCCTATGCGCTTGATCGCACCTCACGTATTGACTTGTACGGCGCGGCGACGACAGGAGGACGTTTGTCTGCGACAGACACTTTTGGAACAACGCAATACAGCACCAATTACCAGACTGGCTTCGCACTTGCGTTGTCGTTCTCAAAGAGGTTTTAAAAGCCTAGCCCGCAGCAAATACCTGTTGAGGGTCGGGCATGCCCTTCACCTCAACAGCATTACCTGAGTAGTCAAAGACAAGAAAAACCGACTGCTCGCGCGGGGTGCCAATAAATATGCGGTCCGGCGCCATGGCGAACTCGACCTTGGCCGCGATCAGATTGGCCAGCATGCGATCGTAGATGTCAGGGGTCACAATCACCCCAAAGTGTCGCAAAGGATAATTGCCACGACCGATGGTGATTGATTTGTGCGAGGACTCGAGCTCTGAAAGTTGAGCGACGAGATGATGGCCATAAAAATCAATATCGAGTCGATCTGTCTGTTGACGCGTAATCGTACAACCCAAAATGTCCCGATAAAAGCGCACCGTGGATGCGATGTCTTTAATCGGGACAGACAGGTGGATCATGGCCATGCTCATGATGGTGTTCCTAAATTTCCAGATGCCGCACTTTTGCCAACTCTGGCAAGAACAACAGAGGTTGCCGCTAAGCTGATGCCAAAAATGGCAAGTTGCGTATTACTCAAGCCGAGTCCGTCTCCGCCAGGTAATGCCATACATAGTCCTGCTGCAAACATGATCAAGCGACATGGAATAGCAAGTGCGCCTTGACCCAAACGACCAAATCCGACCAGATATCCTTCGAGTGCTGCGGCAATAAAAATGATTCCAATAAACGCGGTGACCACGACTGTCAAAATTTCCATTGGTTCACCACGCATAATTAACGCGGGGTTGAGCACAAAAAAGAAAGGTACAAAATACATCGTGCTACCTAAGCGCATCGATTGCATACCCACTTTGATAGGTGCCGCACCTGCGAGCCCCGCTGCAACAAAGGAAGCAAGAGCGACGGGAGGGGTGATAAATGACACCATGCCCCAATACATCATAAAGAGGTGAACCGCGACCGGATCAAAACCGGCGGCAATCAATGGAGGCGCCAACACAATCGCTAAAAAGATATAGCAAGCCGTAATCGTCATGCCCATCCCAAAGATAAAGCTGGTGATCGCACCCATCACAAGTAAGACGTAGATATTGTTACCGGCAAGGTACACAAGATCGTTCGCGAGCGTGCCAGCCAGGCCTGTGACCGACATTGCTCCAATGATTAATCCAACACCCGCCAAGAGTGCGGCGAGTTCGGCGAGAGATGCAGTCACACCTTGCATTAATTTACTGAGCTTCGCCAGATTTAAGCGATATTTTGGCGTGCATTGATTGATCACCAAGAGCAAGGCTGTCGCGTAAAAGGGCGCGAGAGATTCAATTTGTTCAAACAGCAGCAACCAAATCAAAAAAACAAAAACAAGGATGTATTGCCAGCCTTGTGCAAAGGTTCGCGAAATAGAGGGAAGTTCTTCTTTGGGTAGGCCACGTAAATTCTTTTTTGCGGCATAGCCATCGATCTGCATAAAGAGACCGAAGTAGAACAAGAGTGAGGGGATGAGTGCCGATAGCGCAATTTGACCGTATGGAATCCCGAGGAATGAGGCCATGACAAATGCAGTCGCCCCCATGATAGGAGGCATCAATACGCCGCCGGTTGAGGCACACGCCTCAACGCCCCCAGCATAGGCCGGAGAGAACCCGGTCCGCTTCATCGCAGGAATTGTGACAACGCCTGTTGTTAGGACATTTGAAACGACACTGCCAGATACTGAGCCCATCAGACCACTTGCAAAAATTGAAACTTTCGCAGGGCCGCCACGCACTCTGCCAAAGAGTGCGAATGCAATATTATTGAAAAACTCAGCCGCACCTGTGAATTGCAGGACAGCTCCAAACATGACAAACCCGATGACTAACTCACCAAAAGCGCGCATAGGGATTCCCATGACACTCTCGCTACTCGTGAAGTGATAGCCCATCGTGGTGGCAAAGCTTTGTGGCAGCCCAGAAATGGGTCCTGGCATCAGATCCGCATAAACGGGGTAGAGGGAAATGATGGCCACGACGACAAAGACTGCCGTCCCTCCGGCGCGACGTGTCGCCTCAAGCAGTAACAACCACCCAATCGTGGAGATCACGATCGCAGTAGGTGGCGCCATGAACTCCCATGCTTCGGAAATAATCCTGTGGCCATTGAAAGCAAAGTATGCAAAAACGCCGGCGCACAGGAGAAACATCAGTACATCGTACCAAGGCACGCTATTTCGGCTTGCATTGGCGTGACCAGGCAGAATCAGAAAAACCAGACCAACAAGCAGCGCACCAATTGCGTAAAGATAAGAGGTATCTAAAAGCGTGACACCTACAAAAAACCCCAAGTTCATGAGCTGATTTAGTGCAAGCAAAATCGTCAAGCTGCCGCACAAGACGATGATGGTTTGCCAAACAGGGCCAAGCTGACGCATCCGAGCTTCTGAGCTCACTGCGTCTACATTTTTTGGTGTCGCTGCGTGTGTTGGTTGCTGCATGATTACCAGCTTTTCAGGACGGGGTCCATACCAGCTTTGGTGAGAGCTGCTGCACGGCTTGCCATCCAGTCTTGAGCAAAGGTCTTGTCATCAGCATGTTTGCGCGCTTGGACTTGTGCCCACGTATCTGCGAGGATTTGTTGGCGTTTGATCAGCATATTATTGTTGAGTTCGTGTTCGGCAGTCCACACGCCCTTTTCCTTAAAGACGGCAATGGCGCCAGGGTGATAGGGAATAACCCATCCAAATTTCTGTCGATCGAGTGCCCAGCCGATATTGCCAGGTGCAGCTGATTTGTATTCATCAAAAGTAGCCAACATGGCTTCGGTCATCGACTTGACGAGCTTGGCGTCTTGTTTTGCATAGGTCATCAGCACAGGGTAGGGGTAGGACGCGGATTCGGCTGGTTTTGCCGGACTGAGGTCTGCACCTTCCGTTCCATTAAAAGGAAAAAAGAAGGGGGCGAGATTTTGCAATCGTTTCCAGCCTTCTTTATCTGAATGGGCAATGGTGGGGTAGTTGGCGCCACGCGGTGATTTGGCCAACTGATAGGCTTTGCCAGAAATTGAAGAAGTGAAGGCAACATCAGCTTGATTGTTGATCAAACCATCCAAGGCTGCACCGAATCCACCAAACTCAACTTTCTTGACGTCATCCCAAGTGAGATTGGCGAAGGCAAGAATGGCGGTGATGTTTTGATTGAGAGACGGGGCGCCAATGACCCAGGCGACACGTTTGCCTTTCATGTCTGCAATGGTTTTGATGCCGGCGTCTTTAGCCGCGATCACTGAGAGAATCTGATCTGAGTTATTTAGCAAGAGCGCGCGAACAGGTTGCGGCCCCCAGTTTTTAGCGCCGAATTCGTAGATGCCTTCTTGTGCCATGTAGCTTCCACCCACGCCATTTGCAGAAAACTGCACTTGACCTTCGCGGATTGGCAGTGTGCGGGAGACATCGTTTTTACCTGGCAATACGCGCAGATTAATGCCGTACTTTTGTTTAAGCGCATTACCAATGGCGACGGCTTGGTTGTAGCCGCCTGAGCCTACGTCGTAAGCGCTCCAAGCTAAGGTAGAGGGCAAGCCGCTGGTGTTGCTCTGCGCAAATGCAGCGCCTGAGAGAGCGAGTGCGGCGGCAGTCAGTGCAAGCCGGCGTATTGTTGCATTCATTTTTTTCTCCTTGGAGATTCTTTACGTTGTAATTTTTTTAGTAACACAATGCAGTTTAAGTGAATCTCGGCGGCAAACGTTATGGGGTTGTCCCGATGTTTTGGCATGTAAAAAGGCGGAAAAAAGGCGGAATCCAGAGGACCCCGCCTTAAGATACTCGTCAATATTTTTAGATGAGGTTCAGACCGTTGCGGTCTTTTTATTTTGATACCACTGCGTGATCGCGACAAAGGCGAGCAAGCCAAAGCCAATCGTGTCAGTAATGATGCCTGGTTTAATCAAACAAACCGCTGCAACAAATAGTAGGACGCGATGCAGTGTGGTGGCGTAGCCCACCAGCCATCCAAAAAATCCACCGGCCAGTGCAATCACGCCAATCATCGCAGTGACGACTGACCAAAAGACGGTGAGGTAAGAGGTATCGTCTTTAAAGATCAACAGCAAGGATGGCTCGTATACAAACATGAAGGGTACGATGTAAGCGGGGGCCGCTGCGCGCATCGCAGCAAAGCCTGACTCCCACATATTCGCTTTCGCTAAGCTCGCAGCTGCAAAGACGGCCAATGCGACCGGCGGTGTAATGGCAGACAAAATCGCGAAGTAGAGTGCAAACATGTGTGCGGCAGGCACTTCAACACCGAGCTTGATGATCGCTGGAATCAATAAGGACACCATCACGATGTAAGCCGGTGTCGTCGGCATTCCCATACCCAAAATAATGCCAGCCACCGCTGTCAACAGAAGTGCGAGGAATAAAGAGTTGTTCGCCAGCTCGATCACCACCTGAGTGAACACAATGCCCAGACCCGTAATCGTGACGCAGCCGATCACGATGCCTGCGCAGGCACACGCCATCGCAACGGACAAGGCATTACGCGCGCCTTCTTCGAGAGCGTTGATCACCGTCATCCAAGTGATGCCTTGACGTGTCAGTTTGCGTGCGAGTGCGACAGGCAGGCAGCTAATGGCCGCGACCAAGGCGCAAAGCGGTGCTGAAAAGCCCATAAATAAACCAATCAAGATAATCAGGATTGGAATAAACAGATGACCGCGTTGCATCATCACTTGGCCAAATTTGGGCAACTCGCTTTCAGGGACTCCGCCCAGACCGTGTCGTTTTGCTTCAAAGTGGACAGCAAAGAACACTGATGCGTAATAAAGCAGAGCAGGAATCACCGCCCACAAGGCAACCTGTGCATAGGGCACCGATAAGAACTCTGCCATCACGAAGGCCGCTGCACCCATGACTGGTGGCATCAGCTGTCCGCCCGTGGAGGCCACGGATTCAACGGCTGCCGCAAAAGGAGGTCTGAAGCCAGTACGCTTCATCAAGGGGATCGTGATGGGACCATCCACCATCACGTTCGCCACGGCACTGCCTGAGACCGTACCAAACAGTGAGGAGCTCACAACCGCAACTTTGCCTGGGCCTCCCGCGCTGCGGCCAGTCAGTGCCATGGCGAAATCCATAAACAATTGGCCCGTTCCGCTCTTTTCCATGAATGCGCCAAAGATCACGAACAGCATGACATAGGACGCAGAAACGCCGAGCGTTGAGCCAAAGATGCCCTCGGTAGAGAGATAAAGCTGCTCTAAAAGCACAGGCAGTTTGATCTGCGTAAAGAAGGCTGCGTACATCACAAACAAAATGGCAGTGATCGGCAGGGCCCAGCCAATCACGCGTCGCGTGCCCTCAAGGACAACAATCACCATCACAAAGGAATAAAACACATCCGCTTTGGTGAGTTCGTCGATATAAATGATTCGGTTGGTAAAGTTTTCGTAGTCAATAAAGATATGCGCGATCGCCGCCAAACCGAGTGCCAAAATCAGCATGTCGTAAGAGCGAGGAATCAAACCACCTTCAGCTTTTGAGGGATACAGCAAAAAGACCAACGCCAACGCAAACATCAAGTGCGTGCCACGGAAAATTACGGCCTCTGGAGGTCCAAAGCCCGCAACATACATGTGATACAGCGACATCGCTACGGCGATGATGGTGATCAGCTTCTTGAGGATCTTCGAACTTGGATCGACCGCAATGCTTTCGTCGGAAATAACCTGCTGCATATCAATATCCTTGGGTTTGCTCTGTCTCGGTGACTGCCTCTTGTCGATTTAAATTTTTCGAGGCCGTAAATTGTCTGCAATACCATTAAAGGCAAAGCGATTCTACACAGGCAGATACATGGAATGGGGCACTTTTGCCCGAATGCAGGGTTTTCCTTGAGAAGGTTTTATGCGGAGTGGTGGCTAAATCAAGCTTTGTCTGAGAAGGTCACGACGTGGTCGACACCGAGTCTGATACCAATTTTTTCTCCGAGGGAATGGTCGTGGTGACTCGGGACATAACACAATACTTCCTGCCCCGACGGCAGCCTTAGGGTATACAGAAAATCGGCGCCCCTGAAGGTTTTGCGCACAACTTCGGCGAGTTGGTGGCTGGCATCGTCATGCTGAATGTCGTCGGCGCGCAAAAGCACATCCACCTCAGTGTCCAGCGGATCGTGGTGATCGTGATCGAGCTGCAGTTCGCCGAGTTCGATTTTGACCATCGCATTGGGCTGGATGCGGCCTTTGACAAACACACCACGGCCGATAAAGTCGGCGACATAGCGATTAATGGGTTCGTGATAGAGATCGTAGGGTGTGTCCCACTGCACAATGCGACCTTCGGACATCACGCCGATCTGATCGGCAATGGCAAAGGCTTCAAACTGATCGTGCGTGACAAGGAGTGCGGTCACGCCATTCACTTTCAAAATGTCTCGCATTTCGCTCGCGAGTCGTTCGCGTAAATCAATGTCGAGGCTTGAAAAGGGCTCATCCAGCAAAATCAGATCTGGCTCTGGTGCCATGGCGCGTGCTAGAGCGACGCGTTGTTGCTGTCCACCACTCAGCTCATGTGGATAGGCATCCGCTTTATCCGCGAGAGAGACGCGCTCAAGCCATTGGAGGCCTACTTCGCGGCGTTTGGCAGGCCTTAGCGCACGCAAACCGAACATCACGTTTTCCAGCACACTCAGGTGAGGGAACAAGGCGAAATCCTGAAAGACCATGCCGACTTTACGCAGATTGGGGGCAACTTGGATCTCGGGTGCGCTGACAATCTTGCCATGCAAGCTAATCGAGCCTTGCTGGAGGGATTCAAAGCCGCAAATTGCCCTCAAAATCGTCGATTTCCCGCAACCAGAAGGCCCCAGCAAACACGCAATGCTGCCTCGGGCTAGACTGAGGGTTAAATCTCGGACAATTGGGACCCAGCCTGGACCGTCCAGACGTGGGTAGCCGATCTCAACGTGATCGAGGGAAAGCAAAGGTGGGCTGGTATTCATCTTTATAATTTTCTCATTAACCGCATTTTGATTCCAGAATCCTTTTTATCTTGAGCCGAGCGCATCGCGAATGAGTCGAGTTGTTGTCCTGATCGCAGTATTGTTGTCCTTACCGCTGCTGGGCCTGTTTATTCCCTTTTTTACAGAAGGGAGTGGCGAGGCTGCTCAAGAACTCGGTCGCCAAGGCACCTTGTTGCATCTTTGGCAAACCGTATTGGGAGAGTATGTCACGTCCACCTTATTACTGCTGTTTGGGGTGGGGGCGGGTGTATTTGTACTGGGGGTGGGTAACGCCTGGTTAGTGGCCAATTATCAATTTCCCGGTAAAAAGATTTTTGAATGGGCGCTTATTTTGCCGCTGGCCATCCCAACCTATGTGATGGCTTATCTGTTTGTCGACATTTTGCAGTTTTCGGGTCCGATCCAGACCATGCTGCGCAATGTGCTGGGGCTGGAACAGCTTTGGTTTTTCCCCGATCCGCGCTCTTTGGGTGGGGCGATGTGGTCGTTTTCCTTTTGTCTCTTCCCCTATGTATATTTGATTGCACGCACGTCTTTCCTGGATCGAAGCGGTCGCTTATCCGAGGCGGCTGAAACATTGGGCTATAGCGGCTTCCAGGCTTTTTATCGCCTAGTGCTGCCGATGGCACGCCCCGCGATTTTTGCCGGTATGGCGCTCGCATTGATGGAGGTGATGGCCGATTACGGTGCTGTGGCCTATTTTGGCGTCGAGACTTTTGCAACGGGTATTTTCAGGGCTTGGCTGTCCTTTAGCGACCGCTTGGCAGCAGTTCAGCTTTCTTTGGGATTGCTGGTCTTTGTGATCTTGATTTTCTATATCGAGCAGACCAACCGATCGCGGATGCGCTATGTCAGCTCTGGTGTCGTGCAGCGCGCAGCGATTCCCCGCCTGTTGCGAGGTAAAAAGGCATTTTTGGCCTTTGCAGTGTGTGGTTCAACCTTGCTGTGCTCGTTTTTATTACCCGTTGCCGCATTGCTTAAGCTGCTGTGGGAGCAGGGGCTCACCCTAGATGCGCGCTATCTGGATTGGCTACAAAACTCGTTTGGTTTATCGGCCACCACGGCCCTGATTTCTGTCGCGTGTGCATTGTTACTGGCGTACGGGGCGCGTCTGACCAAAAGCGCCACGCTGCAGTGGGTTAACCGCTTGCTAGGCTTAGGTTACGCGCTTCCAGGTGCTGTATTGGCCGTCGGCATTTTGTCTGTATTGGGCCTGTTTCAGTTGGCTTGGATCATGTCCGCCACGGTGTCGGTACTGATTTACGCGTATTTGATTCGTTTTCTTTCCTCGAGTTTACAGAGCGTGGAGGCGGGTCTGTCGAGGATTACCCCTTCAATGGATGGCACTGCGGCCCTGTTGGGGGCGACCCCCTGGCAAACCATGCGATCTATTCATTTCCCGTTGCTCAAGCGCAGTGTGCTGACGGCTGGTTTGTTTGTGTTTGTGGATGTCATGAAAGAGTTGCCTGCAACGCTTTTGCTGCGTCCTTTTAACTTCGACACCCTGGCGGTCGCCACCTATCAGCTCGCAGCAGATGAGCGTTTGTCGGAGTTGGCATTGCCTTCCCTGACGATCGTGATTGCTGGACTGATCCCAGTCATTATTCTTTCCCGTGCCATGTCTAAAGCAAATCGGTATTGATAATGATTCGCATTTAGTGTTATAATGAATATTCTAGCTATTCGGCTATCTACGGATCATTCTCTGATGAAAATGCAATTGGCTTTAAAAACTCTGACCACCGGTTTGCTGTCGATGGCTGTTGTCGGGGGAGTTTGCGCACAGACAGCTCAGCCCGCAAAAGAGCTCAACATCTACTCTGCGCGTCACTATCAAACTGACGAGCAACTATACGGTGGCTTTACCAAGGAAACGGGAATCAAGATCAATCGTATCGAAGCCAGCGACAATGCTTTGATTGAGAGACTGAAAAGCGAGGGTGCAAAAAGCCCGGCTGACGTGATTTTGCTGGTGGATGCCGCCCGTCTATGGCGTGCAGAAAAAGACGGCATGTTTCAGCCGGTCAAATCTACCTTCATTGACGAGCGCATTCCTGCAAATTTGAGAGCAAAAGCCGACGGCGGTGGCAGTACGTGGGTCGGTTACTCCACACGTGCCCGCGTGATTGTTTACAACAAGGCACGCGTCAAGCCCGAGGATGTCAATACCTACGAAAAATTGGCCGATCCGGTGAACAAAGGACAGGTTTGCACACGCTCAGGCTCACATCCTTATATGTTGTCTTTGGTCGGTGCAATGATTGATCGCAGTGGAGAGGCCGCGACTGAAGCATGGGCCAAGGGCATGGTGGCCAACCAAGCGCGTGCGCCTCGTGGTGGTGATACAGATCAAATCAAAGCTGTGGCAGCAGGAGAGTGTGGCGTAGCGCTGACGAACTCTTACTATTTAGTGCGGATGATGCGTTCAACCAAGCCAGAGGATCAAGCACTCATGGCCAAGGTGGGTTTCATTTGGCCTAACCAAGCCACGAGCGGAACACACATCAATATCGCGGGTGGTGGCATTGCCAAAAATGCGCCACATCCAGAGGCAGCCAAAAAGTTTCTCGAGTACCTGGCGACTGATGCCGCGCAGGTTTATTTCGCGGACGGCAATAACGAATGGCCAGCAGTGGCTTCAGTTCAGGTTGAAAATCCTGGTTTGAAAGCACTCGGTAACTTTAAGGCCGAAGACGTTTCTGTCGCTGCAATGGGGAGAAACCAAATTACCGCGCAGAAGATTTTAGACCGTGCGCGATTCAAATAAATTGAAAGATTTTGCAGTGAAAATGAAGTGAAAATGAAGTGAAGAAGAAGTGAAGAAGAAGTAAAAAAAATCCCGCGAGCTTGAGCACTCGCGGGATTTTTTCTATTTCATTTTTCAATCACTGGGCCTTTCAAGAGCCCAGGAACTGATTCAAAACTTAGGCGCCCCAAGGACGGATCGCAGCTTTGAGTTTCTTGTAACCGTCGATGTAACGTGGGCGATCGCCCGCGTAGATCTTGTCGAAGGTCGCGAGCTGCTCGTCGAGCCACTTGGCCAACTCTTTGTTATCTGGGTTCGCGGCTTTGTAAGCCTCGTTGATCAGAACAAAGTGGATGCGTGGATCGTAGGGCTGCTTTTCGCCGCCGACAGTTTCGTCGCCGTCCAGCAAACGCAACAACATGGCATCTGCTGAGCCGAGTGTTTGTTCGTAGATTGGGGCGCCATGCACGCGATACATCACGCTGGTCATGTCTTTGCCGTTGGTCATGGTGAAACCCATGTCCACCCACAGTTTCTTCATGTCGACTTTGGCGCCAACCTTGTCCAGCACGATCTGGCCCCAGTCACGCAAGACGTCAGGCGCGTCGGCCATCAAGTCGGTCAGACGGTCGCCGTCCAAGTCTGTTGCATACACGATGCAAGGACGCTGACGAATCATGTCATGCAACAACAAACCAAAGTTGGTGTCGGAAATGTGTTCGTAGATGTCACCCGTCCAGTTTTCCATGCCGTCTTTGAAGTCCTTGGGGAGCAAGGCGACAATGGCGTCCACGCTGGCGCGGTGCTCTTCGTATGCATCAACAGTGTATTGACGCTTGAGCTTGAACTTAGTGCCCTGCATCAACCAGCGCATGATGCCAGCGTTGATGGCGTCTTCTTGAGCTTGTGTGGGCTTGGTGGCGACGCGGCCGATCTGACCTGTCTCATGCACCATTTTCAAGAACAAACGTGCGGCATAAGCCATACGGATGCCGGGGGTGTTCATTTCAGAGTGAATCACGCCAGTGGTGTGATCGACGTTGAATTTCTTTTTGTCCTGTGAGTAGGGCAGGCCTGGCATAAAGCGAATGCTGGTGATGCCACCGTAAGGGCGCACGTTGCAATACACGCCTGCTGCGGTACGCAGGGGGGCGTTTGCGGACTTGCCGTTCACCACAACTTTTTTGCCGCCTTCGTTGACCATAAAGTCACCGGCTGTTGACCATTTCAGTGCGGTGTAGTCCAGCTTGCCGAACCACTCAAGTGACTGGAGTTTGCTGTCATGACGGAACTGAGCCATCATCGGAACGCCGAGGAAAGGCAGACCCAGCACGTCAAGTGCCATCAGTGTGCCGTTCAAAGCGAACATGTCTGTGAACGCGTGTGCGACGGGCTTGACGCCACCTTGGGCGTTACCGCCTTCCCAGATGATTGCGTCAGGGCAACCGACGGGTTTGACCGATGAACGCTTGTAAATGCCGTCGAGCATTTTGAAAAGATCGCCGTTTTGTTCTTCTTGGGCGATTTTTAGCAAATCCAATTCTTGTGCCATGAGCGGAAAGCCTCAAATTTTGAAGTGAGTAAAAGACATCTGTGCAACTAGGGATTATCGCATTAGTGGCCAATGTCACCAAGTTGCTTGAATGGCGTGCGCATTTGATCTAGATCAACACCCAACAAAATCAATAAAATTATTATATATATAAATAAATTGTTTAAAAGTATATTGATTTTGAGCAGTATTCAGTCCATCAAATACCGTCATCAAAGGAGAATCTTCATGGCACAACAACAAGCGGTTCACTCAGGAGGGCGCCTTGCTGGCAGGTGGTCACCCTATATCGTGGGCGTAGGGATCGGCGTACTAAGTTGGGTGGTGTTTGTCGTGGTGGCCGCACCACTAGGCATCACGACTGCAATCGGGCAAATCGCTGGCGGTGTGGTTTCACCGATCGTGGGTGCGGATACCGTAGCGGCAAATGCCTACTGGAAAACCAATGCGATGAAACTGGACTACGGCACCTTGTTTTTAATCGGTACATTTTTTGGAGCCTTAGCCTCGGCACTTGTGTCACGCACCTTTAAGTTCGAATCTATTCCGAGTGTTTGGCAAGAGCGCTTTGGTGCTTCGAAAACACGACGCTTCATTGTGGCTTTTATCGGTGGCGCGCTCGCCATGTATGGCGCACGGATGGCAGGGGGATGCACCAGCGGAAACGGGATCTCTCAGTCTTTGCAACTCGCCGTGGTGGGTTGGACATTTTTGGCAGTGATGTTCGTGTCAGGTGCGATCACTGCAGCAATCGTATATCGCGGTTCACGTTCAAACAGTTCAGGAGAATAAACATGTTCCCAATTAAAGGTGAAAGCGCATTGCTGTTGGCGGTTGTGTTTGGTTTTGTATTTGGCTGGCTGTTGCAGCGTGGCAAGGTCACCAACTACAACGTGATCGTGAATCAGTTTCGCTTCAAAGACTTCACTGTACTCAAGGTGATGTTTCCAGCCATCATTGTGGGAGGGATCGGCGTACTGGTGCTGACCAATATGGAGTTGGCAAAATGGCATGTCCGTGACGCCAATATGCTGGGCACTATTATTGGTGCTGTAATTTTTGGAATTGGTATGGTGTTGTACGGTTACTGTCCTGGAACGGGCGTCGCCGCGATTGGCACGGGGAGTATCCATGCGCTTGTCGGCGCGGCAGGAATGATTGTTGGAGCGGTTCTTTACGCTTTTTCTTTCGAATGGGTGCGCGCCAATATTTTGTCAGTCGGCAAGCTTGGCAAGGTGACATTACCTCAGCTCATGCATGTGCCGGCATGGACAATTTATGGCGCATTGATTGTGATCGCGATCGCTCTCTTCGCCTGGGTTGAAAAGAGCGGCAAGTAAATCAACGTTAACGCGCAGCTTGAAACTCAAAGCCGCGATAGTTGTCCTGGATGATCTCCTCGCAAATATCGCGGTAGTGACTCAAGCCGCCTGCGTAAGGCATAAACACTTGCGGCTTGCCAGGAACGTTCGCACCGAGATACCAAGAGTGCTTGACCTTGGGTAAAAGGGTCGCATTGGCCGCCGCATCGACTTCGGCTTGCCAAAGATCACCAGAGGATTCCGGAACCTCGATAGAAGCCAGGCCCTTGTCGCGCATATGCTTGATGCATCGCGTGATCCAGTCAACATGTTGCTCGATCGCTGGAGGCATGTTGCACAGAACGGAAGGGCTACCCGGGCCCGTGATCGTAAACATATTGGGAAAGCCAGGGATCTGCAGACCCAGATAGGTGCGTGGACCCGCGTACCAGTAGTCTTTGAGTGTTCGTCCATCCCGACCTGTCACATCGAGCTTGACCAAGGAACCCGTCATGGCATCAAAGCCTGTCGCGAACACGATGATGTCGAGAGGATATTCCTGATCGGCAGTTTTGATGCCGTTTTCTGTGATGCACTCGATCGGCGCTTTACGGATGTCGACCAATGAGACGTTATCGCGGTTATAGGTTTCGAAATAATGTGAGTCCACAGGTGGACGCTTAGCCGCAAACGGATGGTCGATGTCGGCCAATAACGCTGCAACTTCAGGATTTTTAACGACCTGTTTGATTTTGTTGCGGATGAAGCTGGCTGCGGTTTCGTTGGCCTCGGCGCTCGTCAGAATGTCACGATAAAGTGCGCGGAACTGAAAGCCACCTTGCTCCCATTTTTTTTCGTAGGCTTGCAGACGATCAGCCTCGGCGACATCGAGAGCGGATTTGTCCTCGATGTAAAACCCATGACCATTGGTGTTGTTGGTCATGATGGTACGAATGTCTTCTGCGTGTTCTTTGGCGTATTTTTTAAACTCAGGCGTGAGCGGCGCATTGCGTGCGGGCAAGCTGTAGTTGGGAGTGCGCTGAAACACTGTCAGATGTCCGGCACTCGCAGCGATCACAGGAATCGCCTGAATACCGGTCGAACCCGTGCCAATCACACCAACGCGTTTGCCGGTAAAGTCCACACCTTCATGCGGCCACTGGCCCGTGTGAAACCACTGGCCTTTAAAGTCAGACAAACCTTTGATTTTTGGCATGTTGGCCGAAGACAGGCAACCGACCGCAGTGATCAGGTATTGAGCGCTGTACTCCTTGCCGTTTTCTGTTTTGACGTGCCAACGATTAGTTGCTGCATCAAAATGGGCCTGCGACATGCGCGTATCCAGCTCGATATCCGAACGAAGCTTGAGCTTGTCCGCGACAAAGTTTAGATAGCGCAGGATTTCTGGTTGTTGGGGATAGCGCTCCGACCATTCCCATTCCTGAATGATTTCTTTGGAAAAATAATACATGTAGGTGTGGCTCTCGGAGTCGCACCGCGCGCCCGGATACCGATTCCAGAACCAGGTACCTCCTACTCCGCTTCCCGCTTCGAGGACCTTGGCCGTCATGCCAAGCTTGTCTCGTAAGCTATAGAGTTGATACATGCCCGAAAAGCCAGAGCCTATGATGATGGCGTCTAATGTTTGCATGGAATGTTCTGCTGTCTCGTCTGTTTGAATGAATCAAATTTTCTTGTGATTGTGCAGAAATAGTACATCAAACTCCACAAAATGCCTCCTGCGAGAATTTGATTTTCCTCAAAGTTTGCACAAGTCATTCCGAGTTATGCTGAACGCCAGTTAAAAAAACCGTAACGACAGATGAAAAATGGGGAAATCATGACAAAAGAACTCGGAAAAGGAACCGTACTGTGCGACGTTGACGCGCGCGGGGTTGTCACCGTGACCTTAAATCGCCCGCAGGTCAATAACGCCTATAACGGCGATATGATTGAAGGACTGCACGAAGCCTTGGATTTATTGGGCCCTAAGCCAGATGCGCGCGTAGTGGTGATCAAGGGCAACGGCCGCCATTTTCAAGCCGGTGCCGACTTGGCTTGGATCTCGAGCGTGTCGCAGACGTCACCAGCTGAAAACGAACGCGCGTCGCGTTTAACTGCCGAGGCAGTGCGCCGGCTCGATATCGTCCCGATCCCGACAGTTGCGTTGATTCAGGGTGGTTGTTTTGGGGGCGGCACAGGCGTGGCATCGGTATGCGACATCGTCGTGGCGGCCGACAATGCGGTGTTTGCGATTACCGAGGCACGTTGGGGCTTGATGGCCGGAGTGATTTTGCCGCAGCTCTGTCAAGCGATGGGCGTGCGTAACGTGCGTCGTTATGCTTTGTCATCCGAGCGCTTTGGTCCCGATGTTGCGTTGCGGATCGGCTTTGTGCATGAGGTCTGCAAGCTCGATGAGCTGGAGGCTACGGGCGCTCGCATTGTTGATGCCTTGTTGATGAACGCCCCGGGGGCCGTGACGGCCACCAAGATGCGCACAATGGAAGTCGCTGGATCTTTTCTGAGTGATGCGTTGTTTGATGATTTGGTCAAACAGCATTCGGATGTGCGTCAGAAAGCCGAAGCCGCCGAAGGCACTGCTTCGTTTATCGAGAAACGTTTACCAAAGTGGTATCCGGGGCCGTTACAAAAATAAGCGAGATGGATACCGAGTCAAGATCAAGCTTTTGTGGACTGGAGCGACTGATAAACAGCCGTCTCAAAGTCTGTAAAGAGCTTGATCGCCGAGGTGTCGACAAAAGGCAAAATTTGCATCATCAAGACACCTGCGATTTTACGCACTGGATCAATCCAGAAATAAGCATTGGGCAAACCCGCCCAAGCTAGACTGCCTGTAGAACGTCCTGTGGGGGCTGGGGCTTCATTAATCATGAAGGTCAGTCCCCACGTTTTTTCAACGCCAGGAAAAAACTCTGCATCGAGCGACATGTTGGTGTTGATCGTGCTAAGCATCTTGACGCGCAAAGGACCCATTGCATTCTTTGACATCAGGGCAACCGTTTCAGGCTTGAGAATCTGCTGTCCATTGACGCGACCATGGTTGAGCATCATGCGGGTAAAACGCAGATAGTCGCTTGCGGTGGAGTACATGCCGCCGCCGCCCGGGTCGACTTCGGCATGTTGCGGGACCTCAAAGTCCAGCAGACTCAGCGATTGATCGTCATGATTGCGCAGATGGACTTTGGCTAGGCGCGCCCGCATCGAGGGGGTGATTTCAAAACCCGTGCTGTGCATCGCGAGAGGTCCGGTGATATTTTTTTGCAAATACTCACCCAGGCGCATGCCGGTGACCGCAGAGATGGCCAGGCCAATCCAGTCGATATTGATGCCATATTCCCAGCGTTCACCAGGATCAAAAGACAGCGGGATATTGAGCGCATCGCGTCGCCCGGAGCCTGCGCGCGGCAATTTGTTGAGTTTGAGAAAACGCGCTGAATTTTCGCTCCAGATATCTGAGGTAAAGCCAGCGGTATGCGTCATCAGGTGACGCAGCGTGATCGGTGTTTTGGGTGGACGCAGCATGGGCTGCCCCAGGGCATCCCAGCCTGTTACGACTTGAATGGCATTGATCTCGGGCAAGACATGGGCAATCGGGTCATCAAGGGAAAGTTTGCCTTGTTCAACCAGTTGCATGGCGGCTGCCCCAACGAGGGGTTTGGTCATAGAAGCAATCCACATGACCGTGTCTGGAGTCATCTGCGTCTCCAGGCCCTGTGCACGCACGCCAAAAGCCCCTTCGTAAAGCGTTTCTTCGAGACTGGTCACCGCGGCCGCAACTCCAGGAATGCGACCACTCGCGATGACTTCGCTCAGGACAGCGTTAATGCGCGTCTTGAGTTGAAATTGTGTGCCGGAGTCGGAAGTCGCAGACGAGGGACTGGCTGAGGTGCTGGCAAGCTGGGGAGCGGTCATGGAGAGGTGAAAGACAGTGGGATGAAAGAGAATTTATACACGAAGGTCTATTCGGACGTCCAAGGTGTTTCGGCGATAGAATCCTTAAATGAGACATTCCAGCCGCCGTTCCCCTGAATTTGTGCACGATCCTCACCGCCCAAATGCCCCGCGTCAGCGCAGCGATTGGCGCATCATTGGTGATTTACTGCCATATTTGATGCAATACAAGCTCCGGGTGGCCTTGGCTGTCGCCTGTTTGCTCGCAGCCAAATTTGCCAATTTGGGCATTCCGATCATGCTCAAGCACATGGTCGATGCGCTGGATGTCCGCAACAACACACCTGGCGCATTGTTGGTTGTACCGATTGCCCTCATCATCGGCTACGGTTTGCTGAGATTTTCATCCTCGCTGTTCACCGAGCTGCGAGAGTTATTTTTTGCGCGTGTCACGCAGCATGCGGTGAGACAAATCGCGCTTGAGGTGTTCCAACATCTACATGCGCTTTCGTTGAGATTTCATCTCGCCAGACAAACAGGTGGAGTCAGTCGAGACATTGAGCGCGGCACACGTGCGATTCAGTCCTTGGTGTCGTTTTCTCTCTACAGCATTGTGCCCACGCTGCTGGAGTTCTTGCTGGTGCTGGGCTATTTTGCCTACAACTACGACATTTGGTTTGCAGGGATCACGCTCAGTGCTTTGGTCATCTACATTGTCTTTACTATTTATGTGACTGAATGGCGCACTCACTTGCGTCGCACCATGAATGACATGGACTCGCGTGCCAACCAAAAAGCGATTGACTCGTTACTGAACTTTGAGACGGTCAAGTACTTTGGCAACGAGTCTTTTGAAGCCAATCGCTATGATGAAAACCTGTTGCGCTATCAGGCTGCTGCGATTAAGTCTCAGAAATCGCTGTCGTTGTTGAATGTAGGTCAACAAGCGATTATCGCAACAGGTTTGGTGTTGATTTTGTGGCGAGCGACCTTGGGTGTGTCAGATGGTTCGATGACGCTGGGTGATCTGGTGCTGGTCAATACCCTGATGATTCAGCTCTACATTCCACTGAATTTTCTAGGTGTGATTTATCGGGAAATCAAACAGTCCTTGACCGATCTTGATCGGATGTTTACGTTGTTAGAGTCGGACCGTGAGATTGCTGATGCGCCCAATGCCCCTGCCTTGCGGATTGCTGACCAGACCAACGGTCCAGAGGTCCGCTTTGAGAATGTGTCGTTTCACTACGAGTCGAACCGTGAAATCTTGCATGACCTCAGCTTTGTAATTCCTGCGGGCACGACCACGGCTGTCGTTGGACGCAGTGGCGCAGGCAAGAGCACCTTGGCGCGACTACTGTTTCGTTTTTACGATGTGCAACAGGGTCGTATTTTGCTGGACGGACAGGACTTGCGCAGCGTTCAGCAAAGCAGTTTGCGGCAGGCGCTTGGCATCGTCCCACAAGATACGGTTTTGTTTAACGACACGATTGGCTACAACATTGCCTATGGCCGTCCCGGCGCGACAGAGCAAGAGGTCCAGGCAGCAGCCCGCGCGGCGCAAATGGATCAGTTTATCGAGCATTTGCCCGAGGGGTATCAAACGCAGGTGGGTGAGCGCGGCTTAAAGCTCTCGGGTGGTGAAAAGCAGCGTGTGGCGATTGCGCGAACCTTGTTGAAAAAACCGGCGATGCTGATTTTTGATGAGGCGACTTCGGCATTGGATTCCAAAACAGAGCGGGCGCTTCAAGATGAGCTTGCGAGTCTCGCGCGCAATCACACGACGCTGATCATTGCCCATCGTTTATCGACGATTGTGCATGCCGATCAGATTTTGGTGATGGAGCACGGTCGTGTCATCGAGCGTGGCACGCATCAGCTGTTGATTGCCGCTAATGGCGCCTACGCTCAGATGTGGCAGATGCAGAAAAGAGAAGAGGGTGAGGGCTAACGCCCATCACCCCCTTTGATCGCAACGCGGCTTGAGACCTTATTTCATGTCAAAGCCGAGCTGTTTGAGCGCATCGACCAACAGATCGCGCCCAGCCATCGCATCTGGTCCGCGTACGCGATTGAGGGACTGAATGTGCCATGGGCCGAGCGGCTTCATGCCCTGCTCGGCGTAAAATTTTTCCATCGTCGCGTTATAGGCGTCGACAGCTTCGTTTTTAGCTTTGACGTCGTAAGTCTCTTTGTGGAGGACTGCACGCTGTGGCAAACGTGGTTTGACCACGTTCTTGGCCGTCGCGGCCGGGTCGATATTACCCACGCACATGCCAAAGGTCGCAAAGCTCATCGGTGGCAGGCCGAGTTCTTTGGCGACCTCAAGGGGTTTGTTGCGGATACCGCCGATGTAGACGATGCCGAGGTCTAGCGACTCGGCTGCAGTGGCTGCGTTTTGAGCGGCTAAGGCAGAATCAATCGTACCCATCAGGAGCATTTCAAGATAGTTGAGACTCTCATGCGGGAGCTGATGCTCTTCGCCCAGTTCTTTAAGGCGGGCGAGATCGGCAACCCAGACCAGAAACAAAGGACAGGCACTGATCCATTTTTGATTGCCAGCCATCGCGGCCAGACGGTCTTTACGACCTTGGTCTTCGACAGCGACGACGCTCCAGGTTTGGAGATTGGAGGAGGTCGACGCGGACTGGGCAGCTGCAATAAGCAGCTCGGCTGTGTTGGGTGCCAGGGGCTTGTCAGTAAAGGCTCGAACGGATTTGTGTTGAAACAGTGTCTCAAGCGTTGGGTTTAAAACGTCGAGGACTTCTGGACCGTGGCCGTAACGTGCTTTTAGGAGGGTGGCGAGGTCTTTTTTGGCTTGCGTAGTCATTTGCAGGTGATCCGTCAGTTCGTGGAGATGGCATAGCATACATTGGGTTACAGTCAATGCCAAAATGTCTTTTGGAATCCGAGTGACAACTTCCGTCAGTCCTTCAGCAGAGAAATCTTCTCAGGCAAGCCTTCTGGTTGAGCAGACACGTCGCCGACGCGCCATCGTGCTGTTAGTGCTACTGGTGATCGCGTGGGGATTTAATTGGGTGATTGCCAAAATGAGTTTGCAATATGTCACCCCTGTCTGGGTGACCGCTCTGCGACTCCTCCCGGCCTGTGCCTTGTTCTTTGTGCTTTGTCTGGCGACTGGCAGATTGCGCGTGCCAGTCAAAGCCGATCTCCCCGTGATCTTTAGTGTCGGATTACTGCACATGGTGGGATTTTCTGTTTTAGTCAGTGTGGGTTTGCAATATCTGCCGGCAGGGAAGTCGATTGTTTTAGCCTACACCTCGCCGCTTTGGGTGCTGCCCGCTGCCTGGTTTTTTTTGCGTGAGCCCCTGACCCTGAGGCGGCTACTTGGGCTATTGATTGGCTTGTCCGGAATTGTATTGATCATGCAGCCTGGGCAGATGGATTGGAGCGACTCTAATATCGTTCTCGGTCATGCGCTTGTTTTAGCCGCGGCACTCTTCTGGGCCATTTCTATTGTGTATGGACGCGCGCACAAATGGGTGACACCACCGTTTTCGCTGCTGCCTTGGCAAATGCTGGTGGGGGGCTTGGTTCAGCTCGCGCTTGCCTGGATAATTGAGGGCGTTCCACATATTGAATGGTCGCTCGAACTCTTCTTGCTGATTGGCTTTAATTGTCTGATCGGTAATGGCGTGGCGTACTGGCTGATGAATCTCGTGAGCCGAGATTTACCAGCAGGGATGGTCTCCATGGGACTGTTGGGCGTACCTGTGATTGGTTTGTTGTGTGCCAGCGTATTTTTAGGCGAAACCCTCGGCGTTCCCTTGTTGATTTCTGCCGCCCTGATTATTGTGGGTATTGTGCTGGGTACCACGGCAAGTAAAAAACACACTTAAAAAGAATCAATATTGGCATCCTCTTTGGGAGAAACACATCATGAGTCAGACAGAAATCGATTTAGGCTTTGCCTCCGACGAGGACGTCCCAGTTCCTTATATGACACGCACGAGAGACTGGTATCTCGCGTTAGGTTACGGTAACCCTTATCGCTGGGCGCATTACACCGAGGTGCCGTTTACGCCACTGGCCAAGCCGCTTGGTCATGCCACCGTCGCTTTGCTCACAACTGCTTCGCCTTTTGATCCGAGCAAGGGTGAACAAGGTATTGGCGCGCCCTATAACGCTGAGGCCAAGTTTTACAAGGTCTACTCAGGTGATGTGACACTTGAGCACGATGTGCGGATTTCTCATGTCGCGATTGATCGTAAGAACACCACCATGGAAGACAGCAACACCTGGTTTCCTTTGCCTGCTTTAAGGGCGGCAGCGGCTGCCGGTCGTATTGGTCGTTTGGCGCCCCGTTTCCATGGGATTCCGACCAATCGTAGCCAACGTCATACCCTTGAGGTGGACTGCCCGGAGGTTCTGAGACGCTGCAGGGAGGATGGTGTCGATGCCGTAGTGATGGTGCCCAATTGTCCCGTCTGTCATCAGACACTGAGCCTAGTCGCGCGGTATCTCGAAGCCGCGGGCATTTCAACGGTGCTACTCGCGTGCGCCAAAGACATTGTGGAGCACTGCGGTGTTCCGCGTGTGATGTTTAGTGATTTCCCGTTGGGTAATGCCGCAGGCAAGCCTAACGATCCCGACTCTCAGGCGGCGACACTCGAGTTGGCATTTCGTACGCTTGAGTCGGCACCTGCAGCGCGTACGACGGTGCAGTCGCCTCAGCGCTGGAGTACGTCGCATGCATGGAAACAAGATTATTCAAATGTCGCACTAGTCAGCGAACAAGAATTGGCCCGGTTGCGTTCGGAGAACGACCGGGCCAAAGAGGCTGCTAAAGCGTTACGCGCCGATCAGCTGGCTTAGTTTGCCTCAACGCCTGCTTTCTTGAGCAAAGGACCAAGCGTATTGATTTCTTTTTGCAGGTGCTCGGCAAGTTTTGCGGGCACAGCGAGGTCAGGCGAGACCGGTGAAGTCCCCATGGTTGCCAAGCGCGCCTTAACGTCAGGATCTTGCACGGCCTTAGCCAAAGAGGCTGACAGCTTGTCAATCACGGGCTTGGGTGTGCCTTTTGGGGCATAGATACCAAACCAGATGCTCAGGTCAAAACCTTTGACGCCTGCTTCGCTGATCGCGGGCAGGTCTGGTAAGGAGTCGATTCGATTTGTGCCAGCGATGGCGTAGGCCTTGATGCGATTACCCTTGATATGTCCCACGGTGCTGGTTGTCTGGTCACACAAAATATCGATCTGACCACCCATCAAGTCGTTCATGGCGGGGGCTGTGCCCTTGTAGGGGATGTTGTTGAGCTTGACGCCTAAGGCTTCCATGAACATCAGGCTGCACATGTGTGAAGCAGAGCCCACACCCGCATTACCCATGCTGATTTTGTCTTGATTCTTTTTGACGTACTCGACAAATTCCTTGGTGTTCGCAGGTGGGAAGTCTTTGCGTGCGACCACGACCATGGGACCCACCGTCGCCAGTCCCACCGGCTCAAAGTCTTTGACGGGGCTATATGAAAGATTTTTGATCATCATGGGGTTGGTGGCATGACTGATATGTGTCATCAGCAAGGTATAGCCATCAGGATTGGAACGGGCAACTTTCGCTGTACCAATGCTGCCACTGGCGCCCGCAGGATTATCAACGATGATCTGTTGACCGATATTCTTTTGCATGGCACCCGCAAACAATCGGGTGATCGTGTCGCCAGGGCCGCCCGGTGCATAAGGCATGATCATGGTGATCGTGCGGTTGGGGTAGTCTTGAGCGATCGCCGTGAAAGAGGTCGCGCTTAACAATAACGATGCGCAGAGCGAGCGCAAGAGAGTTTTTTTCATTTTGACGATCTCCGAGTATTTTTTGAATCCCTGGTCGCTGCGACTGAGACTTGCGGATGATATTACTATGGTGAAATGTTGACGGGGCATAGGGCCACCCCTAATATTGGCGCCTACTAATTTATGTTGAGTTTTTCCATATGCCTATTTCAATGATCGAATCCTCCATTTTTAAAGACATGTTCGGCACGGCTGCCATGCGTGAAGTGTTTGATGATGCGGCGACCTTACGCCGCTACACGGATACTGAAATCGCCTTGGCAAAAGTGCAGGGCGAGCTGGGCGTGATTCCAAAGGCGGCGGCAGACGCAATCATTGCGCGTGCCGACTCAAGCAAGCTGGATATGGTTGAACTCAAGCGTGAAACTGAAATCGTGGGTTATCCGATTTTGCCGCTCGTGCATCAGATTTCAAAAATGTGTGGCCCTGAAGGCGAGTACCTGCACTGGGGGGCAACCACCCAGGACATCATGGATACCGCGACTGTGCTTCAGGTGCGCGATGGTCTGGCGATTATCGAGCGGGATCTCGACGAGCTTGATGCGATTTTGGATCAAATGTCTTTGCAATATCGTGATTCACCGATGGCAGGACGTACACACTTACAGCACGCCTTACCCATCACGTTTGGCTACAAAGCTGCTGTCTGGTTATTGATGGTGCGCCGTCATCGCGAGCGCTTGGCGCAACTCAAGCCACGTGTGTTGATTGGTCAATTCGGTGGTGCAGCTGGCACACTCGCCTCGCTCGGCGATCAAGGCTTGGCCGTGCAAGAAGCGCTGATGAAAGAATTGGGTCTGGGCTCTGCGCCTGTCACCTGGCACGTTGCCCGTGATGGCTTGGTTGAAACCATCCAGTTTTTAGCGCTTGTCACAGGCTCGCTTGGCAAAATTGCACTCGACATCATGTTGATGATGACCAATGAGTTAGGCGAGGCGTTCGAGCCTTTTGTCAAAGGTCGTGGTGCTTCGAGCACCATGCCACAAAAGCGTAATCCCATTTCTTGTGAACTCATGCTCAGCGCTTCCAAGGCTGTGCGTCAACACGCAGGTTTGGCCTTGGACGCCATGGTGCAAGACTTTGAGCGTGCAACGGGTCCTTGGCATATCGAGTGGTCAGCGATTCCTGAGTCATTCATTTTGACCGCCGGCGCACTCAAGCAAGCAAAGTTTATGCTCAGCGGCTTGGAAGTTGATACCAAGCGTATGCTCAAGAATCTCGACTTATCCGGTGGATTGATTGTTGCAGAGGCTGTGATGATGGGCCTCGCGCCACACATCGGACGACAGACTGCACATGACGTGGTGTATGACGCCTGTCGCATCACTTCGATTCAGGGTAAAAAACTTGCCGAAGTTCTCTATCAGGACAAGACTGTGAGCGATAAGCTTGACCGGGCGACGATTGATCGACTGTGCGATCCCGCCAACTATCTGGGTGCCGCACCACAAATGGTGGATCGTATGCGTGCGTGGAACAAGGCGTAAGTATGCGAGTGATTCAGGCACGTGACATCGTCACCAGTATCGCAGATGCGTTGCAGTATGTGAGCTATTACCATCCGACCGATTTTGTCCAAGCACTCAAAGAGGCGTATCAAAAAGAAACCTCAGCGCCTGCCCGCAACGCTTTGCTGCAGTTGCTGGTCAACAGCAAAATGAGTGCGCAAGCGCAACGGCCCGTTTGTCAGGATACTGGTGTCGCGCATGTATTTTTTAAGCTTGGAATGGATGTCCGGATTGAGGCGCCCGAGTGTGCTGCGACGCCAAGTTTACAAACGCTCGCCAATGAGGGCGTCGCGAAAGCCTATTTGTTTGCGGACAACCCACTACGTGCGTCGATGATCCGACATCCGCTCGGACAAAGAAAAAATACCGGTGACAACACCCCTGCGATCGTGCACGTTGAATTGGTTGAGGGGGATGGTTTAGAGATCATCGCAGTGGCCAAGGGTGGTGGGGGCGATGTCAAAGCACGCTACGCCATGCTCAATCCCAGCGATTCAATCGCGGACTGGGTGGTCAGTCAGTTGCCTGGTATGGGGGCGGGCTGGTGTCCGCCGGGTGTGCTGGGTCTTGGCATTGGGGGGACGCCAGAGCAAGCCATGCTGATGGCCAAGCGCGCGTTGTTTACACCCATTGATATCCAGTCTGTTCGCGCGAAGACGACAACAGACGAAGTTGAGAAGCTTCGTTTAGAGGTCTTTGATCGTGTCAATGCTTTAGGTATTGGTGCGCAGGGTTTGGGCGGAGACGCGACGATCCTAGATGTCAAAATTGAAACCGCTGCATCGCATGCCGCGTTATTGCCCGTGGCGTTGATGCCCAATTGTGCCGCGACGCGGTTTATTTCCTTTTCACTGGATGGCTCGGGACCTGCGATGTTTACGCCTCCTGACAGTTCTGTGTGGGAGGGTATTCCTGATGCGATGCCAACAGCTGACGGACGTCGCGTGAATTTGGATACGCTCACACCACAAGAAGTCCAGAGCTGGAAAGCTGGCGAGTTGTTGTTGTTATCCGGCAAGTTATTGACAGGTCGAGATGCCGCGCACAAGCGCATGGTTGAAACCCTTGCGCTGGGCGAGCCCCTGCCTGTTTCATTGAAAAATCGGGCGATTTATTATGTAGGACCTGTCGATCCAGTCAAGGGAGAGGCGGTTGGTCCAGCCGGCCCGACAACGTCGACGCGCATGGATAAGTTCATGCCCACACTGCTTGAGCAAACAGGGCTATTGGTTTCTGTGGGTAAGGCTGAGAGAGGTCCCGTTGCCATCGAAGCCATCAAGAAAGCAGGGGTCGCTTATTTGGTCGCTGTCGGTGGGGCTGCGTATCTCGTCTCCAAAGCAATCGAGTCTGCTCGCGTCTTAGCATATGAGGACCTAGGCATGGAGGCGATTTACGAGTTTGTAGTGCGCGACATGCCTGTGACGGTCGGTGTCGACGCACGTGGTCAAACGATTCACTGGATCAGTTCAGTTCGTACCAATCGCGAATAGCGGTCCAGGCTTGTTCAGCCGTGTCGACAATCTTGACGATCTTGAGATCGTCAGGCTCGATCAAGCCTGACTCGATTAGCAAATCAAAGCGAATCATCTGAGTCCAGAATCCATGGCCGACCAATACGATGGGCATGGGTTCTACCTTTTTAGTCTGTACCAGAGTCAGAACCTCGAAGAGCTCATCAAACGAGCCGAAACCACCTGGATACACGACAATGGCGCGCGCGCGCAGCATAAAGTGCATCTTACGCAACGCAAAGTAGTGAAAGCGAAAGCAAAAATCAGGTGTGATGTAGGGGTTGGGCACTTGTTCGCGCGGTAGGCTGATATTGAAGCCGATGGAGACATCACCTGCCTCAAAAGCGCCTCGGTTGGCGGCCTCCATGATGCCAGGTCCGCCGCCTGTGCAAATGTGCAAGCGAAAGTCTTTGGCTGCTTGCTTAAGATTGTACTGACCCACCAGTTGGCCAAAAGTACGCGCGGACTCGTAATGCATACTGGTGTTGAGCGCAATCGCGGCTTTCGCACGTTCAGCGTCAGTGGTAGCGGTTTTTTCTTTTTCGAGGGCTGCCTCTTGGCTCATAAAACGAGCAGAGCCAAACACGACGATCGTGTGGTCAATGCCATGTTCGCGCAGGCTCAGATCAGGCTTGAGAAGCTCAAGCTGAAAGCGGATTCCCCGCACTTCGGGACTATTGAGAAAATCCTGATCGGCGAAAGCTAGCTTGTAGGCATCGTCGGTGGCGGGGGGCGTGAATTTTTCCTCGAGCTCAACCGTCAGCTCGGCTGCAGTCTTGGCGTTATCGATGGGAAGTTTTGGTGTCATACAGTGACCTGATAAAAATCAATAAAAAATAAGTCTCTGTGCGCGTAAGTCAGACGTGCAGTAACTTTCTAGCCTAATATATTCTAAAAGCAACATCTCTATTTTTTAAAGGATTGACGCATGAAGTTGGTGAGTTACACCCATGAAGGGAAAAGTTCTTATGGTGTCTTGCGTGCCGATGGCGGCATTGTGGACCTTGCTTCCCGCATCGGCCAGGCGTATCCAACGCTCTTGCAGCTGGTTCAAAAAAATGGCTACGCCGAGGCACAGCAGGTGCTGACCGGTGTCACGCAGGCGGATCTGCAAGAGTCTGCGATTCGTTATTTGCCTCTGTTTTTAGAGCCTGTCACGATTCACTGTGTCGGATTGAATTACGCGGCTCACGCAGCCGAAGCTGGTCACAAGCTTCCCGAGTTTCCTAGGACTTTCATCAAAATACCTGCAGCGTTAGTCGCGCACAACGAAGATTTTGAAAAGCCAACGCTTTCGCCCGAGTTCGATTTCGAAGGTGAAATCGCCGTCGTGATCAGCAAAACCGCGCGCAAGGTCCGTGCTGAAGATGCGGCGCAATACATCGCGGGCTACACATGCTTTATGGATGGTTCGGTTAGAGACTATCAATTTCAGCGGACGCTCGACCAGGGTAAAAACTTTTATCGCTCAAGCTCGATTGGCCCCGCCTTGGTCACCCTTGACGAGGTCGGAGAACTGGATCATTTGACGCTGACGACGATTGTGTCGGGTGAAACCATGCAGCACACCGCGTTCGACAACATGATTTTCACGATTCCTAAGTTAATCGAGTACATCTCTGGTTTTACCGAGCTCCATGCGGGCGATGTGATTGCGACCGGTACACCTGAGGGTGTAGGCTTTAGTCGCACGCCGCCCAGATTCTTGCAAAAGGGCGATTATGTAGAGGTCATCATTGATAAAATAGGGACTCTGCGTAATCAGGTTTCTTAGCAAAATGACAATCAGCGATCCACAGTACTCGCAGTCAAGCATTCTGGCTCCGGTTGCTGTCGCAGCCAGCCAAGAAAAGCACGGTTCAATGCAAGTGCTGATGCTGGCTGCCATTGGAGTCGTATTTGGGGATATCGGGACCAGTCCTTTATATGCCCTAAAGGAATGTTTTAGCCCGACTCACGGTATTCCATTCTCGACCGAAGCTGTGTTTGGTATTTTGTCTATGTTGTTTTGGGCATTCATGCTTGTGGTCACGCTCAAGTATGTCGTCATCGTGATGCGCGCAGATAACCGAGGCGAAGGTGGAGTGCTGTCTTTAATGGCGCTTGGTCTACGCTCCCTCAAAGGAACAGGTAAACCTCACCTCGCAGTCATGATGATCGGCATGTTTGGTGCGTGTATGTTGGTGGGAGAGTCTGTGATCACTCCCGCCATCTCAGTGTTATCTGCAGTCGAAGGGCTGGAAATTATTGCGCCGGAACTCAAGCGTTTTATTATTCCTCTCACCATCGGTATTTTGATTGCACTTTTTGTCATTCAAAAGCGCGGTACAGCTGCAGTCGGCAAGCTGTTCGGCCCCATCACCTTGCTTTGGTTCATCTCGCTCGCTGCTCTTGGTGTGTTAAATATTTTTAAACATCCAGAAATCTTTGCGGCCATTAATCCACTCTATGCCATCAACTTTATTGTTGAACACACATTCATGGCATTTATTGTGTTGGGTTCGGTCGTGCTGGTCGTGACAGGCGTCGAAGCGCTGTATCTCGATATGGGACATTTCGGTAAAAAACCAGTGCGTTACGCCTGGGTCTTTATTGTGATGCCGAGCTTATTGCTCTGTTATTTTGGTCAGGGTGCTTTGTTAATCTTAAATCCCGAAGCCATCAAGAATCCTTTTTATTTAATGGCACCTAGTTGGGCCTTGGTTCCTCTGGTGATCCTCGCCACGAGTGCGACGGTGATTGCTTCTCAGGCAGTCATTTCTGGTGCGTACTCATTGGCCAATCAAGCAACCTTGCTGGGATTTTTACCCAGAATGAGCATCAACCATACTTCTGCTGCTGAGCGCGGTCAGATTTACATTCCAGTGGTGAACTGGGCATTGTTAGCGATGGTGCTGTTTACGGTGATCCAGTTTCGCGAGTCAAGCAATCTTGCCGCTGCCTACGGTATTTCTGTCACGACTACGATGTTGATTACGACCTTGTTGATGTCCGTCGTGATGGTGCGCGAGTGGAAGCTCAATCCAATCATTGCTGCAATATTTCTCGTTGTATTTCTGGTGATTGATTTTTCGTTTTGGGCGGCAACATTGATGAAGCTCAAAGACGGCGGTTGGTACCCGCTGTTACTAGGCATTGTGTGCTTTACCTGCTTGATGACTTGGTACACGGGTAGACGACTGTTGAGGGAAAAACTGATTGACGGCTCGATTCCGTTACAGGATTTTGTGACAAGCATCTTGTCCTATCCTCCCCACCGCGTGGAGGGGACAGCAGTATTTTTAACCGCTCACGTTGACCACACGCCTGCGACGATGTTGCACAATCTCAAGCACAACAAGGTTTTGCACAAGAGGGTGTTTTTCATCAAGCTGAGTACTTGGGATGTGCCTTTTGTGAACGACAATGAAAGGTTGCAGCTCAAAGAGCTCGGCAAAGACATTTACGTTGTGCGAGCCGTGCATGGTTTTAAAGAGACGCCTGATATCAACTCGGTCTTGGACTTGATCACGCTAAAACACGGGCTAGAGTTTGACGCGATGGACACGTCTTTCTTTTTGGCGCGCGACACCATTGTTCCCAGCAAGTTGCCGGGAATGGCCTTATGGCGTGAAAAGCTATTTTCCTGGATGTATCAGAATGCGGCCAAGCCTTCTGACTTTTTCAAGATCCCACCCAACCGTGTGGTCGAGTTAGGCGCAAAAATCGAAATTTAAAACTGACGGGGTCGTGCATACAAATCGGTATGTCCGATCTCGCACGTGGTCGCCTGACAGCGACTTCGTTGCCAAGCCTCTACGTTTTCTCGCGATACCAAGCCGGTGTCTCGCACAGCACCTGCGCTACCTGTGGCAAGTTGCTCGATCAAAGAGCGATCCTTTGAGTCGAGTTGCCACGGACTTGAGGCGTTGGACACGGCAAAGCCACGCGCGCGCAACAGCTTTTCCATGACGCCTGCAGCAGTCGGTCCTGCCGCTGCGCCAAAACCTTTATCTGTTTGTTGATGCGCATGAAAGGCTTTGAGCATCGCTGCATCGCTTGGCTCAGGTGGTGTCCAATGCTCAATGCCGTTATAGGTCAAAACTGTGTAGAGAGGCGTGGAGAGTAGGCCACAAAAGCGTTCAAGCCACTGCTCGGCGACCAGATCAAAAAAAGCGGCAGCCGTGATGAGATCCGCAGACTCGGCCAGTACAGCTTCAATGTTGCTCGAGAGATCTTCACAACGAAAATGAATCGTGATGTGCTTGTTGTTTTTGATGAGTTTGAGTGAGTCATCGTTGGAGATCACTTGATCTGCCCAAAGGATGCATGCCGCGCGCGCAGCCTCTAATAATGCAGGATCGTAATCGACCAGCGTCCAGTGTTGAGTCTCGGGTAAAAGTGGCGCCAAGGCCCGCAAGTTTGAACCGGAACCAGAACCAAGATCGACAAGCTTGAGCGGCCCTGCACGCATGCGCGCGAGACGTTCAAGGTCGTGTATGACGATTGACTGCAGCGCGATGTCGCGCGCACGGTGATCCGCGGGTTCGCGGAGAGCCAGCCATTGTGCAGAAAATCCAGTCATCGCAGTTCCATCTGTATGTTGGGTTGTAAGGGATGTTCAATCGGTGCGTTGAACTGTTGCTTGACGATTTCGGTAAAACGTCCGCCTTGTGCATAGAGCATGTCGAACGTGCCGACTTCGATCACTTGACCGGCATCCATCACCAAAATCATATCGGCTTGTCTGATGGTGCTGAGTCGGTGTGCGATCACAAGCGTGCTGCGTTGACGCGTCACTTCTTCCATTGCTTTGAGCAAACTCGTTTCCGTTGAGCTGTCCAGCGCGCTGGTCGCTTCGTCCAAGATCAAGATCGGCGGATTTTTCAAGAGGACCCGCGCAATCGATAAGCGTTGACGTTCACCGCCTGAAAGGCTGCGTCCACGTTCGCCAATAATTGTGTCAAACCCTTGGGGTTGTCGGGAAATAAAGTCCAACGCTTGAGCGCGCGCACTGGCTTCGCGCAGATCGGACTCGCTGGCTTCCGGTGAGCCGATGCGTAAGTTTTCAGCGATCGAACGATTAAATAAAAGTGGTTCTTGAAATACTACGCCGATATTGCGGCGCAGGGCGGTCAACTGAAATTCGCGGATATCGCGACCGTCAATGGTAATGGCGCCAGACTGAGGATCAAACGCGCGATACAGCAAACTGAGGGCTGTGGATTTTCCTGCGCCGGAGGTGCCCACTAAGGCGATTGTTTGACCAGGCGCGACTTTGAAACTGAGGTTCTGAACGGCAGGACGTTGGCCATCATAAGAAAAACTCACGTTGTGAAATTCGATAATGCCTTCGCAACGACCGGGATCGATCGCATCAGGCGCATCCTGAATCTCTGGAGCCGTATCGAGCACACCAAAAAACTCTCTCAGGCGCGGGGCATCCATGGCGAGCTTGTTGAAAAAGGCGACGATTTGTTCGAGTCGCCCAATCACCATGCCTGCAAAAGCAATAAACGTCACAATTTCGCCGATCGAGATCAGTGACTTGGTATAGAGCCAAGCGCCTAAAATCACGATGCATAAAATGCTCAATGTCGTGGCAGAGCGCGTGAGTACCGTGACGATCGCCCACCACGACAGCACAGGCAGTTGCGCCCCGAGGACGCGTTGACTGATGTTGCGTAACGCGCTCACTTCAGTCTGTATGCGTGAAAAACTCTGCACTAAAGCGATGTTGCCAAGGGTATCTGAGGCGAGTTCAGCAAGATCAGAGTGATGGCTTTCAACTTGCATCTGAAGTTTTTGTGTTTTGCGCAAAATGTAATTTGTCAGCACACCAAACAAGAGGCATAAGACAATCAGTACGAGCGCGAGTCGCCAGTTAATGTAGAGTGCCAGCGGCACCAGTACGACCAAAGAAACAAATGCCGCGAGGTGTTCACGGAAAAAGCTTAACCATAGCCACCAGAGGGTATCGGTTCCTTGCAGCATGATTTTCATCAAACGGCCGGAGTGCGTACGAGACTGTTGTGCGAGCGGCAGATGCAGCACATGTTCAAAATACTCACCAAATACGGCGTGTCGACGGCGATGCGCGAGTCGATCCGAAAAAAGTGCGACTAGGGTTGAACAGATAATCGTGAACAATCCAAAGCCAGTCCAGAGCAAGAGCAAAGGCCAGACGCCTTCCCATATTGCAGCTGGCTGATTGCTCGGGATGCTTGAAAGCGTATCGATCACACGGCCAAAGAGAACAGGCTCCGCGAATAACGCCATGGCAAGTGCGACGTTGGCCAAGGCCAAGAGCCAACCGAGTCGCCGATCCGAGCCCAGTTTTTCAAGCACGCGCAAATAGAGGCGGAATAATTTCATATTTGCTTAAGGTTGATGTGGTGGTCGAACGGTTTGCAGGATGTTCAAGGCCTTGAGGTCGAGCGCGAGGAGTGCCTCGGGCGGATTAATTTCTTCGGGTAAGGAAAGCAAGCGATTCGCGATCATCCAACGCCCAAGGCCAGGCAGGGAAGTGAGAACTGCCAAGGGAATTGAAAGCAATAGGCCACTAAAAAATATGAGTGCATAGGGCAGCACCGCAGGATGCGTCGCGAGCAACAGTCCCGAAAGCACTAGACCCAGAAGTGTATGTGGCCAAAACTGTCTGACGGCATCTGATAGTGCAATTGTATGGTCGTCGCGTGACTGTGCAGTCCAGCCTGCCTTTTTACCCAAGACAAGACCCACGATAAAAATGGTGTGGTTGAGCCAAGTGATAGGTGTCATCAAAATTGAAAAGAGCATTTCCAGCGTCAGGCTCAGTCCAAAGCGCCAGCCACCACCAAAGCGTGCACGCTCTTCTTTGCGCAACAACACATCCACTGCACCTGCAATTTTAGGCAAGTACCACATCAAGAGTGCAACGATTAGCAGCGTGAGTGACTCTGCGCTTTTCGCGAAATCAGCAGCATTCGGTGTCAGACTTAAAGCAAGCGTGCCAAGGATCAACATTGCTATCCAGGCGGGTGAGCCCAGAAACATAAAAATCGCCAGCGCGAGCTGATAGCGATTCATGAATTTGAGACCGGGTAAGGTGAGCAAATGGATGTATTGCAAATTACCCGCGCACCAACGTAAATCTCGGCCAATGTATTCGGTCAAGGTCGTTGGATTTTCTTCCCAGCTTTCGTCTTCTTGGGGAAACACACGTACCTCAAAGCCTGCACGTCTCATCAGCACCGCTTCGACCTGATCATGGCTCAGAATATGGCGTGTGGTGCCATCGCGGCTGGTGAGGGCGGGGAGTTCGCAGTGCTCGATGAAAGGCGCCAGACGGATCACCGCATTGTGTCCCCAGTAGGGGCCGCAGTCCGCTTGCCACCAGGCCGAGCCCATGGTGAAGGAGCGCATCCCTAAGCGCATGCCGTATTGAAATAAGCGAGTAAAGGCGCTTGTAGAAGGCAGGCCCACGACCAAGCCTTGCAAAATGCCTAAGCGCGGGCTGGCTTGCATCATGCGTACAAGTCGAACGATTGCGCCGCTTGTCATAAAGCTGTCAACGTCCAGCGTCAAAGCGAAGTCATGCTGAGCGCCCCAACGCTGACAAAATTCGGCGATGTTGCCAGCTTTGTAACCGGTATTGTCTGTGCGACATCGGTACGTGATGCCGACACGATTATTCCAGCGTCGTTGCATCGAGTCGAAACAGGCTTGCTCTTGTTCGGCAATCCTGCTGTCGCTAGTGTCACTCAATACATATAGATGAAAGTGTTCGCCGATGCCGGGTACAGCGAGTCCCTTGAGCATGGTTTCAAGGTTGCGTTCGATGCGCTCGGGCGTTTCATTGCGGATGCAGAGCAAAATGGCTGTTGACGTGGTCAAGGGCTCTGTGTCAGTGATGTCCATCTCACGAGGCAAAACAGAGGCCGTGGGCTCGGTCGACAATTGGCAAAGCAACAAGCCAATGACAGCATTCCAAAAGCCCACCACCATCCAGGGTAAGGTGAAACCAAGCAACACCATCAGCGCGACGTAAAGGGTGGTTGGAGTCTCGGGGGAGAGGGCTTCGTGCATCAACCAAAGCATGAACGCTGCGGTACAGACGGCTAGTGCGCAAAAAACGCTGCGACGAGCGGTCAGTGCCCGCGAAGAAGGGTTATTGATGAAGGTATTCAAGGGAAGGCCTCTGACTCACTTATACTCTGCAACATGCGCTATCAGTATAGGGCAGAGAGGTTAGATAACTTTCAAAAACCTAGGATTCATTTGTGTTGAAAGACCAACCCCCATCATCTTTAGCACGGTCTGCTCAGGCGCTTTGGTATGTCGCCCCTGAGCAAGCTGAATGCCGCACTGAGAGCCTTCCGACTTTGATAGAAGGCGATGTGCAGGTGCGTTCGGTTTTCGGTGCGTTGAGTCGCGGCACTGAGTCTCTGGTTTATCGTGGCCAGGTGCCGGAGACTGAATACGACCGTATGCGCGCACCGTTCATGGGCGGAGCCTTTCCTTTTCCCGTGAAGTACGGTTATTCGAACGTTGGACGAGTCGAGCAAGGACCCGCCTCCTTGCTTGGGCAGCTCGTCTACAGCTTGATGCCGCATCAGACCGTCTTTCAGGCCGCCTCAGACGCCGTTATTGTCGTCCCAGAGGGCGTGGAAGCCTCGCGCGCTGTGCTGGGCGCCAATATGGAAACCGCATTGAATGCTGTTTGGGACGCCTCGCCCGGGCCCGGCGACCGTATCGCGATCATCGGGGGTGGGGTGGTGGGATGTCTGGTCGCTTACCTGTGCGGACATCTGCCAGGCGCAGAAGTGACCCTAGTGGATATCAATGCTGAGCGCGCTGCCACTGCGCGTGCACTCGGTGTGCAGTTTGCCTTGCCCCAAGCCGCGCCGCAGGAGTGTGATGTGGTGATTCATTGCAGCGCTAATGCTGCTGGACTGACCACCGCGTTGGGCTGTGCGGGAGAAGAAGCGACTGTATTGGAGCTCAGCTGGTATGGGTCGGGTATGGTCGCAGCCCCTCTTGGCGGTGCCTTTCATAGTCGCCAGATTAGATTGCAATCCAGTCAGGTCGGCCATATTTCCGCCTCGCGCAGACCGCGCTGGACCTATCGTCGTCGCCTGAGTGCTGCCCTGAATATGCTCAAAGATCCACGTCTGGACGTGTTGTTAGCGCCTGCTGTCGATTTTGCAAGTTTGCCTATTCGCTTGCCAGAAATTTTAGGTCGTCAAAGCACCGTGCTTTGTCAGCTGATTCGTTATCCCTAAGGAGTTTTCATGTTTACAGTTGAAGTGCGTGACCACATTATGATTGCCCATTCTTTCCGCGGTGATGTGTTTGGACCTGCTCAAGCTTTGCATGGCGCGACGTTCGTCGTGGATGCAGCCTTTATTTCAAAAGAGTTGGATGCCAACGGCATCGTGGTCGATATTGGACGCGCGCTTGACGTGCTCAAGGCCACCCTCAAACCCTTGAACTACACCAACTTGGACGAACGCCCAGAGTTTAAAGGCGTCAATACGACGACCGAGTTTTTGACCAAGTACATTTTTGATCAGCTCGCTGCTGCGGCGCGTAGCGGCGGTCTGGGTCGTGACGGCAAACAATTGCATGCCATCCGTGTGACGATTTCCGAGTCCCACGTTGCGCGCGCGTGGTACGAAGCAGCCATTCACTGAGCGTGTTGACGATGAAGCGGGTGATCTTTGCTTATCCCGGCGAGCTTGATACGCCGACGGGAGGTTATATCTATGATCGTCGCATCATCGAGGGTTTGCAGACACTCGGCTGGCAGGTCGAGTTGCTGAGTTTGGGGGACGGATTTCCCTATCCTTCTCAGCGCACCTGTGACGAGGCTGCTGAGCGGTTAACGTCAATCGCTCCTGGCACCTTGATCGTGATGGATGGCTTGGCCTTGGGCGTGTTGCCAGAGGCTGTCGCTCAATGCGCCAAACATCATCCTGTGATCGCCCTGATTCACCATCCTCTCGCTTTTGAGGCGGGGATCAGTCCAGAACAGGCTGAGGTGTTTCGCAAGACGGAAACTCAGGCGCTACGTCATGCGAAATATGTGATTACGACTGGACCTGCGACCGCCCGGGATCTTGTGAAGCATTTTGATGTCAAGCCTGACGTCATTGATGTGGTGTGTCCGGGCACTGCCCGCGCGCCCTTGGCGACAGGGAGTGGTTCGGACGCCTTGCATTTGTTATCGGTGGGTTCGGTCACGCCTCGCAAGGGTTTTGACGTGTTGCTCGCAGCATTGCAGCCACTGGCGGATTTGCCTTGGAGCTTGTCGATTGCGGGCGATCTGTCGCGTGACGCCCATGCGCCTGTCCAGCTCAAGCAGGACATCGCACGGTTTGGTTTTGAGAGTCGTGTGCGTCTTTTGGGTGTTGTGGACGACACGCAACTGGACTCGCTTTATCAAACGGCCGATGTGTTTGTGTTGGCTTCATTGTTTGAAGGGTATGGCATGGCGTATGCCGAGGCCTTGGCGCGCGGATTGCCGGTCATTGGCACGACTGGAGGCGCCATACCGGATACGGTTCCCGCAGGTGCAGGCTTGTTAGTGCCCCCCGGCGATGTAGAAAGCTTGACCCAAGCGTTACGCAGTGTGATACAGGATTCAGCGTTGCGTGCAACACTTTCGCAAGGCGCCAAAAAGGCGGCCGCTTTACAGCCAACTTGGAAAGAGTCAGCCAAGCGGTTTGGGGATATTTTGTCCCGTCAGGCGATCTTGACTCGCTGAGGGCTCAGGTCACAGTCAAACAACACCTCGTTGCCAAGCATGTGTGTCTGAACATTTAAACGCAAGGCCTGATCCATATGCTCGATAGCAGGGAGATTCAGGCTGGCACGTCCCGAGCCCATCAGTATCGGAGCAACGATCAAATGCAGACGATCTAGACAGCCGGCCTGTAAAAAGCGCGATATCGTTTCCGCACCGCCTTCGATCAAAATGCGCTTAAGTCCGCGTTGCTGAAGGCTCGCTAAAATGTCCTGAGGTGTGATGCGTCCGTCTGTTGCTGGTAAAGCAATCACTTCAACACCCTCGGGCGCTAAGACCTCAACACCTTCGGTGACGATCCATAGACGCCTCGCGCCATCAGCACTCCATACCCGCGCGTTGGCGCCGAGTTTGCCCTTTGGGTCAATCACGACACGAGCAGGGTGCTTGCCATTCACTAGACGAACGTTTAGGAGCGGATCATCCGCAAGTGCCGTCCCGACGCCTACAACGACCGTATCCAGGAGTGCACGGATTTGGTGCAAATGCATCAACCCGGTTGGACCATTAATGTATTTTGACTGTCCGGTCACTGTCGCGATACGACCATCCATGGTTTGTCCAAGCTGTCCGACCACCATCATGCTGTCGACCGTGGCAGTCCGTATAGGCTCAAAAATCGCTTGTAGCGGTGAGGCTGCCAGGGAACCATTGGCGAAAAATTCCGTCAAAAATCTATCCCAATCATTTTTAGCCTCATGCGACGAAGAGGTCTCTTGGGCGATCGGGTGTTGTTTAGATGAAACCAAAGCTTATGACGCCCCAAAACAGGTTACGGAGTAAGTGTATTCCACTAGGGATTTACCTTAAGTTGTCATAATATTCGCTTGTGTGACTTTTTGCGTAAGCTTTTATTTTTAAAGCTTCTTTTCTCCTCTCACCTTTCTGATTCTTTCATCTTGTCGATTCCAGATCCTCTCATCGCAGTAGACCGTGCCATTTCAGAGTTGCGCCGCGGAGCACTCGTGCGCGTGCACGACGGCGAGACTAGCCTATTGATGCTGGCGGCTGAGGCACTCACCCCTGAGCACCTTGGTTTGCTCATCCGTTCAGGGACAAGCGCGCCTCGACTCGTCATGACAGGAACCCGAGCCAATGTGCTCGGTATTGACAAGACAGATCGTGCGGCTTGTGTGGTGACGCATCCACAAGGGTTGGATTTGGCGACAATTGAATTTTTAGCCAATCCGCTCGCGGCTCTCATGCAACGTCCTCCATTGACCGGACTGGTGTTAAACGATGCCGATGCGTTAGCGCAGGCCTGCGTGACGCTGTCTAAGTTGTCACGCCTGTTGCCCGCGGCATTGATTGTCGAAGGCATTGGCTCTGCTGATATCTCTTCTGTCGAGGCGATACACATTCAGCATTACATGCAAAACGCAGCCAATGCACTGACCCTAGTCAGCCAAGCGCGTGTGCCGCTAGAAAATGCTGAGAATGCGCGCGTGGTGGCGTTTCGTCCACGCGACGGTGGCATTGAACATTTGGCTGTGATGGTGGGAGATGTTGATCCCACAGCGCCAGTGCTCGTGCGCCTGCACTCTGAATGTTTTACCGGCGATCTGATTGGCTCGTTGCGCTGTGATTGTGGCAATCAGCTGCGTGGCGCGATTGCTGAAATGTCCAAGGCCGGCAGCGGCATTTTGCTGTATCTCGCCCAAGAAGGGCGTGGAATCGGATTGGTCAACAAACTGCGTGCCTACCAATTACAAGACAATGGCTTTGATACGGTGGATGCCAACTTGCATCTCGGATTTGATTCGGACGAGCGCAATTATCTGCCGGCCGCGCAAATGCTGCGTCTGTTGGGGGTGAGCCGCGTCAAGCTCATGACCAACAATCCGATCAAAGTCGCAGCGCTCGCACAACACGACATCGAGGTGGTTGAGCGTGTTCCACATATTTATCCGTCGAATCAACACAATGACGGATACCTTCGAACAAAGGCCGCAAAGAGCGGTCACATGTTCGAGTTTTGATTTTTTAGGATGGTTGTCGTGATTAAAAAAGTAGCACTGCGTGTCAGCACATTGCCTGCTAAGGCTAAAGCACTCGCTGGAATATCAGCAGGTCTTGCTGCGCTGATGCTGGCGGGTTGCGCCAACGTTTCCAGCGTTCAACCTGGTACGCCCGTTACCCAAGTGATTAAACAATACGGCAATCCTGATATCAATTGTCCCTCCAGAGACGGAGGGAAACGCATGGTGTGGACCCAGCAACCTGCTGGTGAGACCGCCTATGCGCTGCACGTTAACAAACAAGGCCTGGTGGGTGCACCCCAGCAGATACTGACTGAAAAGAGCTTTAGTATTTTGAGCAATGGCGAGGTCTGGACACGCGAGCGTGTGCATTGTGAGTTTGGTCCGCCCGCCAATATCACGCGCGATGACTGGGGTGATGATCACCAGTGGATCTGGGGTTACCGCTACATGCGCGACGGCGGTGATGCTGAAATCATGTATGTGTATCTCGGCAATGATGGTGCTCGGGTGACCAAGTACCGTTCATTGCCGGATGAAGTCAACAACCCAGATATTGGCGGTGGTATCGCACTATACAGCTGGTGAGGTAGGGTGGTCGGTCACTAATCCCTCATATACAGGCGGATGCGTGACGATTGATTTGAGTTCAGGACGCGCCTCAAGGAGCTGAGTCATATCAGGCTTGGGGCGTTTGAGTTCTGAGTCAAAACTAAATGCCTGCTCCAGTGCATGCGCCGCGGCCATGAGTCGACCATCCTCAAAAAGCTTGCCCGTGATCTGTAAACCAAAGGGCATGCCATGCTCGTCACGACCACAAGGGAGCGCGATTGTTGGATTGGTTGCCAAGGTCACGACATAGGTGAGCGCGAGCCAGTGGTAGTAGTTTCTCATCTTTTGTCCGTCCACCTCAGCCGCATATAGCTGTGTCCAAGGGAAGGCTGTGACAGGCACAACAGGTGACAAAATCAAATCGTACTTTTCTGTTGCTGCTGCAAACTGACGCGCGATACGCGTTTGTTCGAGGTGTGCGCGGGCGCGATCTTCGAGCGTAATCGCTGCAGCTAATTCCATGTTTGCGCAAATGTTTGGACCGAGATTTTCTGGCTTGCTGCGCCACATATCTGCAAACCCCGCGACAAAATTTTCAGCCCGCAATACATCGAACGCGCGATCTGCTTCCGTGCAGCGTAGATCAACCGGCTCGCACACCTGTACAAGAGGCGCAATGGCTGCCAGACGTTTACGAAACAGCTTGCGAGTTTCTTGATCAACGATACAGACACCAAAGTCTTCGGTGTAACCAATGCGCAAGGTTGATAAATCAATGTGACGCATTGGCCAGATCGAGGCAGGGTCAACGGGGTAAGCCAGAGGATCCATCGGGTCTCGGCCAATGCAGCCAGCCATCATAAAGGCCGTATCGGCAACGGTACGACCCATTGGTCCAAGGACCGAGATCACGGACCATCCTAAGGCGCGTGTATCGTTCCCGACCGTACCAGGCGAGGGTCGCATGCCAACCACGCCGCATAACGCAGCAGGAATACGCAAGGAACCACCGGTGTCCGAACCTGTGCAAATCGGCAGCATATCTGTCGCAAGTGCAGCAGCAGAGCCGCCCGAGGACCCGCCTGCATTGAGGGTTGGATTGAACGGGTTGCCTGTGGCGCCCCACACTGCATTGCGCGTATTGGCACCTGCGCCCATATCCGGTGTGTTTGTTTTTGCGGTCACGATCGCACCCGCCTGGCGCAGTCGCGCAACAAGACTGTTGTCGCGCGAGGGGATGTTGCCACGCAAGCCGACGTTGCCGTAAGTCGTCAATAAGCCTGCCGTGTCCTGAAGATCTTTGACGCCGAGCGGCAAGCCATGCAACAGGCCTAGCGGCTCGCCTCGCATCACAGCACTTTCAGCCTGCTTGGCGGTCGCGCGTGCGCGATCGAAATCCGTCGCAGTTACAGCATTGATCGCGGGATTGAATTGCTCGATCCGGGCGATACAGGCCTCCATCAACTCAACCGGGGAAATCTGTCTGGTACCGATCAAACGGCGTAGTTCAAGGGCAGAAAGTTCAGGAAGGTTCATGGCGCCTGCGATCCTTTGGCTAGAGATTTAGTGGATATTCATCAGCGTCTTTTGCAGTTCGTTGATGGCCATGTGAGTATAGTCCTTGCTGATTTCATTGACGACAAGCTTGGCAACACTTGCGGGCAGTTGCTTACGCATCTCGCCGAGCGCATGCGGGGGAGCAATCAATACAAGCTCTTTACACTGGCCATCTTGCACATCATGCGACAAATGCTCAATCATGGCCTTTAAAAACTTGTCCTCGGCCACCTGATGCAAGTCAGTCGATTCCAGTGCGGATTTAGCATGTCCGGAGTTCCCGCTGAGTCGGCCAGGTTGATCGCGTCCGATTTCATGCGTGTGCTCAGTGTGCTGATTGGTGCTGCGCACAAGAACAAGTTTGACTTCGCCGATTTCGCCGACATTTTTGTAGATATTCGCGCGTCCACCGTCTGCCACGACAACCCAGGCTTGTCTGTTGATGATCATCTGTTTGCTCCTTGAGTAGTTGATAACTGCTAATTTATTCTAAGAGTCAGACCCACTATTTGGTGCGTCCTCGCGTTCCTGATGAGCACTTGAGTTGAGATAGATCAAGTGTCGAACACATACCCCTATAATCAACGAGTCATTTAAGTGTTGCTACTGACCATTCGGTCTGCGGCAGCTACACCTACTGATCAATGGCCAACCCACCTATGATTGCTTTAGTAGAAGGATATCGTGCGGGACTCTTTGCCCGTAGCCAGTGGATGCCAAATATTTTGGCCGGGCTGATTGTCGGTATTGTGGCGCTGCCCCTTTCAATGGCCTTTGCCATTGCCTCGGGTGCCCGTCCGGAACAGGGCATTTACACCGCAATTATTGGCGGCGGACTTGTGACCCTTTTGGGTGGCAGCCGCCTCCAGATCTCAGGTCCGACCGGTGCGTTTATCGTCATCCTCGCGGGCATCACAGCCAAGTACGGTATTGCGGGCTTGCAGATTGCCACACTGATGGCCGGTTTGATTTTGCTGGTGATGGGTTTGGCCAAAATGGGTGGACTGATCAAGTTCATTCCAACCCCAGTGATTATTGGTTTCACGACAGGAATCGGAGTCATTATTTTTGTGGGGCAGTGGGCGTACTTCCTGGGTTTACCCAAGCCTGAAGGCGAACACTTTCATGAAAAGGTCTGGTCGCTTTTGCAGTCGCTGCCACAGACACATTGGCCAACTGTGCTGATCGCCTTGCTGAGTCTTGTCGTTGTGCTGTTTGCCAACAAAATTAAACTATTCAAACGCGTTCCAGGTCCCTTGCTTGCAATGGTGATCGCTACGGTAATCCAAGCGGTATTTCAGTTGCCTGGCGTCGCGACCATTGGCTCGATGTTTGGAGGGGTGCCCCAAGGGCTTCCCTCTTTTGCCTGGCCGGATATGAACGTGTCGCAAGTGTTGAGCTTGGTGGGGCCCGCTTTCACTATTGCCATGCTGGGTGCGATCGAGTCTCTACTCTCCGCTGTCGTGGCGGATCGGATGGCAGGAACACATCACAATTCAAACCAAGAGCTGATTGGACAGGGCGTTGCCAATATCGTGACCCCTTTGTTTGGGGGGTTTGCCGCTACAGGTGCGATTGCGCGTACCGCGACCAATATTAGAAATGGCGGTACAGGACCGCTCGCTGGACTTGTGCATGTATTGACGCTAGTGTTGATTTTGTTGGTGTTGGCACCACTCGCCTCCAGTATCCCCCTTGCCGCCCTTGCTGCGATTTTGTTTGTGGTGGCGTGGAATATGAGCGAGTTGCACAACTTTGGACGACTCTTGTTGCGTGCGCCCAATGCGGATCGTGTCGTTTTGGTTGTGACGTTCGTGTTGACCGTTTTTGTTGATTTAGTCGTCGCCGTCAATGTCGGTGTGATGTTGGCGATTTTCCATTTTCTCAGGCGAATGGCGGCTTCAGTGGATACCCACGAAGTCGCAGACCACGCGCTTGAAAAGGAGTTTGCAGGCGAGCAGGGGCTCAAGCGGCCAGACGGTGTCATGATTTATGAAATTGACGGTCCGATGTTTTTTGCGGCGATTGAAAGCTTTGAGCGAGCGCTCAAGCATACGGCCTCCGATCCTGAAACACTGGTGATTCGTCTGCGGCGCGTTCCGTTTATCGATGCGACAGGGCTTCAGTCCATCGAAGAGGTTGTTCTGGATCTGCACCGCCGGGGTGTTCAGGTCTTATTATGCGAAGCAAATACAAAAGTTTTAGAAAAAATGCGAAGATCTGGTCTAGTCAATGAACACTCTATTGCCCAGTACTGCGACAATCTCGAGCAGGCGTTTCATCAAGCGCGCCTTGCAACCGAAGCCACTTAGTTCCTAAAAGAAAATCACATGAAGCCTGTCACGCCACTCGATAAGAAAATCACCAATCGAGAGTTCAAACTGTTACTCAAACCGGATGGTCTGGATCGCTACAGTCGGATCACTCAGCTGAGTCATTGGATTGTTTCTTTCTGTCAGAAAGAAGGCGTTGATTTTTTTCATCTTGATAATGCCAACACCGGACTGCGGAGTGTTTATTTTTACGACACCCCTGGGCAAGATTTCAGGAGAAACAATCTCATTTTGCGTGTGCGTGAGTCGAGACAAAACGTATGGGTCGACGATTGGTGTGAGGTGACATTGAAGTGCCGAGCCAAGTCCCTGCAAGGATCACTCGCCTACGATCCCGCTCCTGACGCTCCCTATAAAACAAAACTGCGTCTCAAAGAGGAAATTTTACGAGGCGAGACGCCCGGTAGCACGCGCATGATTTATTCCAACAACTCGATCATGGACTCTGTCCCTGTCGATCAAATTTTTGAGCGGTCGATGGGAAGTCTTGTGCGGACCTTTCCTGACCTCAGTCGTTTAGAGCTCAAGCCTGATGTCCCTGTTGCTGTGGTGGGCGGAACAGCCAACAAGATTCTTGAGGCTTGTCTGCCACTCGGCAATATCGTGTTTGGCCCTAATGTCAGCGCCCATTGCGATGTGGCGATCTGGATGCGTAGCGTGGGAGAGCCGATTGTGGGTGAGTTGGCGTTTTCCTATCGTGTCAATAAAACCAATCGCGATGACGTCGCAGCCCATCAACTCGCAGACAAATTCTTCAAGAACTTGCAGCTCGCCATCCCAGATTGGTTGATGAAAGGTAGTACCAAGACTGCACTGGTGTACGGGAGTGAAGAATGACACCAACGCTTTGGGTGATTTTCAGAGAGTTCCTCTTGATCGGTGCGGTCAGTTTTGGCGGCGGCATCGTGGCCTATGAGCGAATCCTGTTGGTGGACAAGCGCAAGTGGCTGACAGCCGATGATTTCATGGCGACGCTTGCCATCAGTCAAACCATGCCTGGTTTGAACTCAGTCAATCTCGCACTCCTTGCGGGTGACCGTCTGCGTGGCTTTTTGGGGGCGTGCGCCGCGGCGGCTGGTTTGATGTTGCCGGGTGGCTTGTTTGTGTTGATCGCAGGGGTGGCCTATAGCGAGGGTGCGGATCACCCGATCATGAACATTTTGCTCGCCGGAGTGGCTGCAGGTGCGACGGGTCTGCTGGCCTCCATTACCTACAAAATCGGCGACCAACATTTTCGGCATATGCGTTCATTGTTGATGATTGTGGCGACGTTTGTCTTGATGAGCGTGCTCAAGCTTTCTCTCGTCATCGTATTACTCATCATGGCACCTATCGGTTTGTACCTGTTCCGGCCACGCGCCGAGGAAGTGCGTAAATGAGTGCCCTGATTCAACTTGCCATGACGTTTGGCATGTTGTCCGTGCTCGCGGTGGGAGGCGGCACGGCTGTGCTCCCGGAAATGCAGACAATTCTTGCGCAGCGTTTCGATATCGATCACACGGCATTTGTCCATATTTACAGCTTGGGACAACTTGCACCCGGACCCAACATGATGATGGTGTTGGTCTTTGGTTTTCAAATCGCCGGTTTGTTGGGTGCGGGGGTGGTGTTACTCGCTTTCTTTATCCCGTCGAGTGTGTTGTGTTTGGCGGTGGGTCGACTGTGGAACAAAATCGGTGAACGCCCTTGGCGGCGTGCGGTACAAAGCGCTTTGGAACCGATCGCGATTGGCTTGATGTGCTCAGGCGTGTACGCGGTGGCAAAAGCTGCTTTTGTTGGACCTCTGACAATCGGTTTGGGTGTAGTGGTTTTTGTTGTATTGCTGCGCTCGAAAGTGAATCCTGTTTATCTGATCTTGGGCGCGGGTGCGCTTGGCGCCTTGATGATGCATCTGACAGGAGCGCGATGAGCTGGTTGACGCAGCAGACTGGCGGTGTGGCGTTGCTGTTGCATTGCCAGCCCGGCGCGAAAGTTTCTCGTATCGTGGGTGAGCATGACGGACGCTTAAAGGTCGCTCTCAACGCACCAGCCGTAGAAAATCGTGCCAACGAGGTGCTCGTGGCGTGGCTGGCTGAACATTTGAAGGTGCCGCGTAGACAAGTCCAGCTTGTCTCTGGGCAGACCAGCCGCAAAAAACGCGTACTGGTCGAGGGCGTCACGCTCAATCAAGTGCGTGACGCTTTAGATCTTGCGTCTTACTCTACCAGTCCGGGTACGATATTTGAAAAGCCCGAGTCCACGTGAATGATCTCGCCCGTTACGCCGGCGGACAGCTCTGACAGCAAAAAGGCAGCAACGTTACCGACCTGTTCGATCGTGACATTGCGGCGAAGCGGAGCATTGGCTTCGACAATCTTGAGGATGCTTGAAAAATCCTTAATGCCGCTTGCAGCCAGAGTTTTGATCGGACCTGCTGAAATACCGTTAGAGCGAATGCCTTCGGGACCAAGATTGGCGGCCAAGTAACGCACAGAGGCTTCAAGTGACGCTTTGGCTAGGCCCATGGTGTTGTAGTTGGACATCGCTTTTTCTGCTCCCAGATAGGTCAAGGTCAGCAGTGCGCCATTGCGTCCCTGCATCATGGGGCGAGCAGCCTTGGCGAGCGCGGGAAAGCTATAGGAAGAAATGTCATGGGCGATCCGGAAGGCCTCGCGTGAGAGTCCGTCAAGAAACTCACCTGCGATGGCTTCGCGTGGCGCAAAACCAATCGAGTGCACCAGACCATCGAGTCCGTCCCAATGTTTGGCCAGTTCTGTAAACGTGGCTTCAATCTGACCGTCATCGCCCACATCACAGGGGAGGACGATTTTGCTGCCAAACTCAGCGGCGTACTCGGTCACGCGCTCTTGAAAGCGTTCGCCGACAAACGTAAAGGCAAGCTCTGCGCCTTGTTCATGACAAGCTTTTGCGATGCCATAGGCGATCGAGCGGTTGGAGATCACGCCAGTAATCAGAATACGTTTGCCGGAAAGAAAGCCCATGGACCAATCCTAGAAATAAAAGTAAAAGAAAAATTAATTGCTGCTAACAGTACTTGGAATGCGCAATTTAGCACCTGCTCGCAGAGTATCCGATTTTAAGTTGTTCAGTGAACGAATGGAGGAAATGGATGCCCCGTATTGCTGCGCGATGCTGCTAAGCGTCTCCCCTGAGCGCACCGTGTGCAAGCGGACTGTCGAGCGCGCCGTAGCTGGCGCGCTGGTGGCGGGGCCACGCCCCGGACTTGCGACAGGCGGGCGAGCTGCCACTCGCGCATTGGTTGTTTGCGGCGGGCTACCTCTGCCAGCTTGCGCCAATGAAGTCTTGTCGGCGGGGTTCAGACGGATACCCTCGCCACTTGGTCCAGGGATGATCAAGGTTTCCGCGCTCGTCAAACGGACGTTTGTGGGAATGCGGTTGGCTTGTCGCAATCGAGCTTCGGGAACCCCAAACTTGCTCGCGATCGCCGTAATGCTTTCACCCTCGTCTGCATCGTAAGTTTTCCACGAGGTGAGGTCGCCCCGGTATTGGGCGATATTCTTGTTGTAAATGGCGACGCGGTCGCGCGGCAAGATAATGGCGTGGTTTTCCTTGACGGAGATCACTGGCTGATTAAAGGAGGGGTTCAGTGCTTGGAAATCCTCCAAGGGCATTTCTGCAAATTTTGCAGCCAGCACGTAGTCGATGTTGACGGTTTTCTTGATGGAAACAAAGTAAGGCGAATTGTCGACGTTCGGCAGGACAACTGAGTATTTCTTTGGGTCGGCAACAATATTTTTAATCGCCTGAAGTTTAGGCAGGTAGTTCTGTGTTTCTGCAGGCATATTGAGCGACAAGTAGTCGGTTGGTTTGCCTGACGCAGCATTCTTTTTGACGGCTCTCTGAACAGCGCCTTCTCCCCAGTTGTAAGAGGCAAGCGCCAGATACCAGTCCCCTTGAAACTCAAACAAATACTCTAAGTAATCCAGCGCGGCATTGGTCGAGGCGATCGGGTCACGTCGCTGGTCGTGCCACCAGTCTTGTTTGAGTTTGAACTGTGTGCCGGTGCTGGGAATAAATTGCCACAAGCCTGAAGCGTTGGCGTGAGAATAGGCGATCGGGTTGAAAGCACTCTCTACAAACGGCAGAAGTGCCAGTTCGGTAGGCAAACCTCGGCGATTGATTTCCTCGACGATGTAATACAGGTATTTGCCCGCTCGATTGGCCATGCGGTTCATCGACTCAGGATGTCGGGCGTAGTAGGCCGTCCATTTGTCGACGAGCGGTGTGTTGAGGTTGGGTATGGCAAAGCCGCGCCGAATACGCTCCCATGCGTCTGGCGCAGGAATGGTGAGGTCGATGGTTTGGGACGTATCCTGAGCACCATCTCGACCGTCTGAGCCAGACATGCCGGCGCAACCTGCCAAAATCAGCACTGCCACCAAGGCGAGAATACGTGTCACGAGAGTTTGAATATTAGGCATCAACATCAACGAAAATTGTTTTTCCACTCTCTGAGCGCGGCAAAGACTTCGACCGGGTTGTTGAGGGTGCGCTCAGCCCATTGGGCCGCGGCGTGAGCCACAGCAGGCTGTCGAGCGCGTAAAAACGGATTGCAGGATAACTCTTGCCCGATTGAGCTAGGCAAAGTCGGTTGACCCTCGGCGCGCTGCTGTTCAGCACGTGCTTGCCAGCTCTGGAGGGTCTGATTGTCGGGCTCGACGGCGCGAGCCCAACGCATATTAGAGAGGGTGTATTCGTGCGCGCAGTAAACAGCCGTCGCAGCGGGCAGGGCGGCGAGCTTGGCCAGCGACTCGTCCATCTGGGCAGGTGTGCCCTCAAACAAACGGCCACAGCCTGCGGCAAACAGTGTGTCGCCACAGAACAAGACAGGCAGGCCTGCGATTTCACCTGCAAAAGCAATATGACCCGCGGTATGTCCTGGCACCTCAAGGACGGAGAGGGACAGCTGTAAGTCCTGATCGGTGATTTGATCGCCTTGAATCAAGGCGATGTCACAGATCGGCAAGACCTCGCCAGCAGGACCGTATACCTTGGCGCCAGTTTGGGCGACAAGCTCAGCAACACCGCCGACATGGTCTTGATGGTGATGGGTGAGTAAAATGGCGACGAGCGATAATTTTCGCTCAGCGAGTGCATGTTGAACGGGCGCAGCCTGACCGGGGTCCACCACCATGGCATGGGTGCCGTTCGTGATGAGCCAGATGTAGTTATCGCTAAACGCGTGGAGGGGAATAATCCCTGTCGTTTGTACAAGCGTATGACTGTCTCGAGCGGAGCTAGGCAGGTTTGAATCAGCAGGCATTTATATTTTTTCAGGAACAGCGTGTCAACACAACAATCCGCCATTGTAAGTCTGAGTGCGTGGTTAAACACCGATCCGGGTCAATATGTCCGAAATTGGGAACATGCGCGCTTTGATGCCATGGTCGATAACGTCTTCGGTTATCGGGCACTTCAGGTGGGTTTGCCGGAGCTGGATCTGCTGCGCGCCAACAGAATGCCCTTTAAAGCTTTCGTCGGACCGGATTTGCCGGTGTCTGCACCTGTCAATGACTGGGCCGGCATGGTTCAGGCTGAGCCGGAGTTTCTGCCTTTTGACAGCGAAAGCATGGACTTAGTGGTTTTACCGCACACGTTAGAGACAGCTGACAATCCCCATCAAGTCCTGCGTGAGGTCGATCGGATCCTTGTTCCTGAGGGGCGAGTCGTCATTGCGGGCTTCAATCCCTGGAGTTTGTGGGGGGTGCGCCAGCGTGCGCCGCTTCTCAAGCCTTGGTTGCCTGCAGAGGTTGGGCAGCAAGTTTCCCTGTCACGGCTCAAGGATTGGTTGAAATTGCTGTCATTTGAGATCGAACTTGGTCACTTCGGCTGTTATGTTCCGCCATCTTACACAAAAAAGTGGCTAGATCGTACGGCGTTCTTTGAGGCGGCGGGCGATCGTTGGTGGCCGTCTTGCGGCGCAGTCTACGTCGTTTCAGCCGTCAAACGCGTCCACGGTATGACCTTACTCAAGCCCAACTGGAAAACCAAGTCCCTCAAGCAAGGTGCAAGACGCGCCGCAGGCGTGGCCATGCGACACAATTCAACCCCCACAAAAAAATCAATCACGAAGTGAACAACGAAGCAAACGATGCAAACTGAAGAAAACGTAGAGATTTGGACCGACGGCGCCTGCAAAGGCAATCCTGGCTTAGGCGGTTGGGGGGCATTACTCAAGTTTGGACAGGTCGAGAAAACCCTCCACGGGGGAGAGCCCTTGACCACAAACAATCGCATGGAAATGATGGCTGTGATTGAGGCGCTGCGCGCACTCAAGCGCCCCTGCGCGGTGACACTTCATGTCGACTCTCAGTACGTCATGAAAGGCATGACTGAGTGGATTCACGGGTGGAAACTACGCGGCTGGAAAACCGCCGATAAAAAACCCGTTAAAAATGCCGATCTCTGGCAGTTGATGTCAGATGAGGTCGCCAAACACGAGATCCGCTGGCACTGGGTCAAAGGCCATGCCGGCGATCCGGGCAATGAACGCGCCGACCTGCTCGCCAATCGCGGCGTCGAAGAAGCCCGCGCTAAAATGAAAAACTAAACTCACACCTTTTTGACGGCGACTGCACCCATGCGTTGGATCATTCTTGACACAGAAACGACCGGACTCGATCCTGCTCAGGGGCATCGCATCGTCGAGATCGGTGCTGTTGAGGTACTCAATCGTGGCGTAACAGGCAATCATTACCATACTTACCTCAATCCAGATCGTGACAGCGATCCGGGCGCGTTAGGTGTGCACGGACTGACAACGGATTTCCTGTCCGATAAGCCTCGCTTTAAAGAACAGGCTGACGAATTTTTAAAATTTATCGAAGGCGCCGAGCTGATTATTCACAACGCGCCTTTTGATTTGAAATTTTTGAACGCTGAGCTTGCGAAAGTTGGACGTGAGCCGGTCACTGAGTTTTGCAGCGGCGTGACCGACTCACTCGTTCACGCCAAAACACTGCATCCCGGCAAACGCAACTCGCTTGATGCCTTGTGCGAACGTTATGGCGTGTCCAACGCGCATCGCGCGCTTCATGGCGCGTTGCTTGACTCGCGCTTACTTGCCGAGGTCTGGCTCGCCATGACGCGTGGTCAAGATAGCTTGATGATCGATACCTACGACGAGCCAGAGACAGAGAGCGCCGAGGCCCGGGGTCATCAACAGGATGCACTTGGGCTGCCCGTGATATTGCCAAGCGCCGAAGACCTGCTCGCGCACGAGCAATATCTCGCGACGCTCGATAAGTCGGTCAAGGGCAGTTGCTTGTGGCGACAGTTTGAGCCTGGGAAGGTTTAAAGCGCTTGCCTACAACGCTTGTTTAAAACTTCACCACGTAGCCAGGTCCGTCGATCAGTGGATACTTTTTAAAGATCGATTCGTCCACCTCGATCCCGATGCCCGGTTTGTCTAGGGGCTCGACACAGCCGTCCGCCCCGATTTCAAAACTGACACCAAACATATCCCTCAGCGGGTTGTAGTGCGACACGCAGGCTTCAAAGTACTGTGTGTTTTCAATTGCAGCTGCAAAATGAATCGTCGCGGCATGATTTAAGCCCGTCGCCGAGCTATGCGTATTCATGGGAATCCGATGGGCCGATGCCATGGCCGCAATCGCAAGCCCCTCAGTGATACCGCCACACTTAGACAAATCTGGCTGCCACACCCTGATGTCACCAGCCTCCAGTAGTTGGGCAAACTCAAAACGACTGTAGTGATTTTCACCGGCTGCGATGGGAACGAGCGAGGTGATTTTGGCGGCTTCACGATACGAAGCAAAGTCACTGCACGCAAACGGCTCCTCGAGCCAGCCTGCCTGAATCTCGGCCAAAACGGGCAGTACGCGCCGCACATCTGCAATCGTATAGGCCGTATTCGCATCCGTCAGGATATCAATGTCATCGCCCAAGACCTTGCGGACATGCAAGACACGTTCGATATCGCGCGCCGCTGTGTCACCCAAACGCAGCTTGATCGCCTTGTAGCCGCGCGCGACATATTCCTGTGCCTCCTCAGCTAGCGATTCCTTGGGCTGATAGCCCATAGAAATACCGCCCGCGTAAGCCGGCAGGCGTCGCTTGCTCCCACCCAGCAATTCATACAAAGGCATGTTGGCCGCTTTGCCGCGGATGTCCCACAGCGCCATGTCGATTCCGGCCAAGCCGAGTGAGGCCCCCGAGCCCACCCCATGGCTCGACAGCTGCATACGATGGACGCGTTTCCAGACACCGACACAATCCTTTGCCTGCATGCCGATCAGCATGGGGGCGAGTGTGTTGTGAATCAAACTGACCACTGCGCCAGGACTGCGCCCAGGGTGCGCCTCACCATAGCCCGTAATGCCCTCAGAGGTTTCTACTTTCACAATGATTGCATCGCGCTTGGTCGTCGCGCCGATGCCCATGACTACGGTCTTGCCCTGGTCTAAGCGAAACGAAAGCGGAAAGGCAGTGATAGCAGTGATCTTCAACAGTGTCCCCGGTTTGTAAATGTCTGTAATAGTCTAGCGCAACCTATTGAGTTTGCCGTGTTTAGAGTTCAGAGTAGAGGCTATAGAAAATTGAATCAAAGCATTAATGAAAAGGGAAGTGTGATGGGTATTTTGCATAGGCATAGTCAGTACGCGACGAAAGCGGACTTTAAAGTTTTGAGTCACGAAGTCAAAACGCACATTAATCATCTCGAGGAAAAAACGAATCGTCTTGAAATGAAGACGGATCGGTTGGAGGAAGCAACCGTTCATCTAAATGCCAGGACTGGTCGTCTAGAAGAAAAGGTCGATCATCTGGATCAAAAACTCACCCAGTTCGAAGCCCGAATGTCATCGGAATTGTCAGATATAAAGTCAACGATGAATACCAACATGGACCAATGTAAGGCTGAATTTTCAAGATTACGCGCGGATATTGCAGTGTTGACCAATTCTCATAAGTACGTCCTTTGGATTGGAGGCGGACTGGCCACTATGTGCATGGGGGTCTTTGGTTTATGCATTTCCATCCTCTTACCCTCTTTAACGTAATCGACATGATCGTTTTTGTATTTACCAGCAGATGCTCTCAATACCTGTCAATCGAATAAGTAAGTGTGGGTTTTTTCTTTATGAGCAGTCTATGACAGCTAAGATGAAAACTATTAATAACGATTTGAGATTATTTAATAGAATGTCTATCTAACATTCAAGCAAAGCACCTTCACCCGTACTTTAGTAAAGATTTACTTTTTTGACTTAACTATACGGGTGCTTTGATGAGTATTGTCCAACTACGTCGCTGGCGCGTAGTAATCGGTTTTGCGACATTGGCCTTGCTTCATTTGTCGGCTGTGGGTGCGTGTCTATCGCCCGACCCATATGCTGTGAGCTCCACTACCACCCTTAATTTATTGCAGCCGACTGAATGTAGCCTCGGAAGTATTACGGTCGGAGCAGGGATCACTCTTTCAGATGTTGGTAATCCGAATGCCACCATTCAAAATGATGGCACGATCACAACCATTACTAACAGTGGCACTATTTCTGGAAGTAATGGTGTCATCTACAACAGCGAGTCCTCTAGTGTCATCACGACAATCATTAATACAGGAACGCTTTCCTCAACGAACTTTGCGATAGCGAATAGCGGCACGATTCAGCTTCTGAACAACTCAGGCACGATCCGTGGTCGGCTCAATATTTTGAATCAATCGGGAACCATCACTACACTCACCAATACAGGCAATATCGTCACAACGCAGGTTGGAATTATCAATCAATCTGGCTTTCCTCCTTTCATGCCTCACAGCGTGATCGGTACGCTCAATAATTTGCAAGGCGCGAGTGGTACTGCTTTAACTTATCAGGGGAGGCTACCCGATCGCTACAACATCATCATTAATAGCCCGAGTGACTTCGGCAGGTTAAGCGTCTTGAGCCCTTCAGGTACAACGATTTTTGGTATTTATGCGGGCTCCACTGTTGCCAATGGTACCTACAGCTCTGTTTTATCTGGTTTGACGCTTAGTCATCTGAGTGTGACCTCTGGAACATATGGTGCGGGTACTTGGTCTCTAATGAATAGCTCGGGAAGTATCTGGGATCTTGTTTTATCTGGATTGACTATTCCACCTTCTGATCCTCCACCTTCTGATCCCCCATACTCGGATCCTCCACCTACTAATATTAGCGCTGGTAATACCGTTGCCTTGAGTTCAGTTGGCACGACAGCCAATCCTGTGTTGAGTGGTGGCACCCTGACCACCTTAAATGGAGAGGCATCAAGTTTGGCCTTCTCTGTTCCAGTGTCGAGCACGATTATGGC
>NZ_JBASJR010000005.1:0-63718 GCF_049655405.1 Zwartia sp. | reverse complement strand
CACCTTAGCGCCGATGATAGTGGACGTACGTCTGTGAAAGTAGGTCATCGTCAGGCTCTTACCCTCAAAACCCCTCAGGCTTCGCCTGAGGGGTTTTGTCTTTGTACTTTCGATATGTGTTGAAACTTCGCTAATGACGGTTTTTTATTATTAATACTTTAGCGATGTGTTTTATTTCACTAATCGTTTCATTAGTTCTGTTGTCTCAAACAGTGGTAACCCCATCACCCCTGAATAGCTACCTTCGATCCTGCTAATAAACTTTGCAGCGTGACCCTGAATCCCATAGGCACCAGCTTTACCGAATGGTTCGCCAGTTGCTATGTATTCCTCAATTGTTTGCTCTGTCATTTCAGCAAAGCTGACTTGCGTGGCTGAAAGTGATTGCCATTGACTCCATTTACGATTTGTCTCGCTAATTGACTGAGACAACACTACAGCGGTGTAAACCGTGTGCGTTTTTCCGCTCAGCAATTGCAAGATATCAGATGCGTGTTTAACGTCTTTAGGCTTGCCTAAAACAAGATTTCCCAACGCGACCGTTGTATCAGCTGTCAATATTATTGTTTGTTTACCTGACTGACTAACGTTAATACTTTGTTGACTGATCCATTCTTGTGCCCGATTCGCTTTGTCTTGTGCCGTACGTTGCACATATTCGAGTGGACTTTCTGTGGCGTATCGTGGTTCGTCCTCTCCAGTCGGAGAGGGCACATGGAGTATTTCGTGGGCTACCCCAATTTGGTTCAATAGTTCATGGCGTCTCGGACTAGCCGAAGCAAGATAAAATATTGATTTCATGGGGTTATACCCGATGGTAAGGATGATTATTTAAAATCGACCAAGCTCGGTAGAGTTGCTCGACCAACACGATTCTCACCATTGGGTGCGGCATCGTCATTGACGATAGCCGAATCAAACCATCACAACTCTGTTTGAATTGTGGGTCTAGTCCATCTGGCCCCCCAATAATGATGGAAATGTTCTGGCTAGCTTGATGCCAGTTATTCAGCTTTGCCGCAAAGCTTTGAGTTGTCATATCTCGACCAATTTCATCGAGCGCGATGCGTAAAGTGTGTTCTGGAAGGGCTGCTTCAATGCGTTTGGCTTCTGCCAACATCATTTGCTGGGGAGTTTTGCCGCTCGTGCGCGGCTCGGGTTTGATTTCCTTGAGAGATATCGCCCAATCTGCCGGCATTCGTTTAGCGTAGTCATCCCATGCCGAATTGACCCACTCTGGCATGCGGTTTCCAACAGCGACAATCAGTATTTTCACAATAGAAAATAAAATATAACTTAGCTTGTGTGTCTTTGTTATCGATTGGAGCGTGTCGGTCTTGATGAAGCACGACTAGCAGCCCGGCGTCCTGTCGGTTCTTCTGTTGTGATCATTGGGTCAAAGGCCACATCGCTCGTTGCAACTGCAGGGCGCGTAGATTCTGGGGCCAGTTTCATACGAACAGGTTTGCCACCCCACACTTCTTCTAAGTTGTAATAAGCACGAATGGCCGGTTGCATGATGTGCACGATGATATCGCCAACATCCACTAACACCCATTCTCCTGTTTCCTCGCCTTCAGTGGCAATGACGTTACCGCCAAGGGCTTTGACTTTTTCGGCCACACTGGAAGCTAGAGCGCGCGTCTGACGGTTAGATGTTGCAGACGCCACGATGACTCGGTCAAATAAACTGGTCATCTCGGAGGTGTTAAAAACTTTGATGTCTTGTGCTTTGACGTCTTCGAGTGCGTCGACCACTGCACGTTGTAGTTTTGTGATGTCCATCATTAATCCTGTTTTAGGCTGAGTGCGGACGATAGAGTCCGTGCTCATAAATGTATTGCTCGACAACCTCAGGAAGGAGGTCACGTGCAGATTGTTGTAGAGCAAGCCTTTGACGGATTGCGGTGGCTGAAACATCCTGCGGCTCAAAAGGAATCACGAATAGTGTTCGATTTTGTGATTGAAGCCACTGGGATAGTGCTAGGGGCGGAGTCAGGAGTGAACCCGGTCTCTGTGCAACGGCAAGTTTCACACGGTGAGCAATATCTTGCCAACTGCGCCACGTACAAAAATTTGCCAACTGATCTGACCCTAATATCCAAAAGTACTCGTGGTTTGGTTCGAGTGCCTCTAGTGTTTCTATTGTATAGGTTGGGCCAGTTCGATGTATTTCAATAGGGTTGATCTCAATGTTATCGAGACCTTTTGTGGCGAGGTGCAGCATATTGAGACGATGTTCAGGGCTTGCCCCAAGGGCAGGTCTCTGCCAAGGTTGCCCAGCTGGAATGATTTGTACTTTATCCAGCTTAAGATGTTTCAGTGCAGTTTGCGCCAGTAGTAGGTGCGCATGATGCACTGGATCGAAACTTCCGCCGAGGAGGCCAACACGCATTAGACCCACTGCCTTGGCTTGAGGAACTCAGCCAATCTGGCCTCCGGCGTACCAGGATCAGGCTGCCAGTTGTAACGCCAGGCTGCCATGGGCGGCATCGATAAAAGAATCGATTCCGTCCGTCCGCCAGATTGCAAGCCAAAGAGGGTTCCTCTGTCGAACACGAGGTTAAATTCAACGTAGCGTCCTCGACGGTATGCGAGGAAGTCGCGTTCGCGTTCGCCGTATGCCAGCGCGCGTCGCTTTTCAACGATGGGCATGTAAGCAGATAAAAAAGCATCGCCTACTGAGCGCATCACTGAAAATGAGGCATCAAACCCTCCTGCGCTGAGATCATCAAAAAATATGCCACCGATGCCGCGTGTTTCATTGCGATGCTTGAGAAAGAAATACTCGTCACACCATTTTTTATATTCCTCATACGCAGTGTCGCTATGGGGAGCGAGCGCATCGCGATTGACACGATGAAAGTGTTGAGCATCCTCTTCGAAGGGATAGTAGGGCGTTAAATCCATGCCACCACCAAACCAGAAAATGTCCTGTTGCTCAGACCCTGGTGCAGCCTTGGCGACAAACATTCTGACGTTCATATGCGTCGTCGGGATGTATGGATTGCGTGGGTGGAGCACCATGGAGACACCCATGGCTTCCCAAGGACGACCCGCGACTTCTGGGCGGTGCAGTGTGGCGGAGGGGGGGAGTGTCATCCCCTTAACGTGACTAAACAACACACCGGCCCGTTCAAATAGGGAGCCCCCTTCGATTAGGCGAGAAATACCACCACCTCCCTCGGCTCGCTTCCACTCATCACGCTGAAACGCGTCACCGCCTGCTTGCTCAAGGGCTGTCACAATATTTTGCTGCAGATCTAATAAATAGCTGCGAACGGCGGGAAGGTCCACCACGGATGTGACCATCTTGTCAGAAGAGTTGTTGCTCGAGGCGCTGTGTGACATGGTTTAGGATTCCAAGGCTCGCCAGCCAATGTCTGTTCTGTATTGGGCACCATCAAAATGAATTTTCTGGACAGCCTCGTAAACACGTTTTTGCGTTGCGCGTACGGTGTCATCTAACGCTGTCACGCACAACACTCGGCCGCCACTGGTCAGGGGAACGTTATCTTTGAGCGTCGTGCCGGCATGAAACACCACGCAGTCAGCTGCCTCGGCAGGAATTCCTGTGATGGCGTCGCCTAGTCGTGGTGTGCCGGGATAATTGTGGCTGGCCATCACAACGCCTAGAGCTGTCCGGGGATCCCAGTCAATCTGCGCCTGATCAAGCGTGCCATTGACCCCGTGCTCAAACACGGAAAGCAGGTCGCTACGGACGCGCATCATGATGGGCTGTGTTTCTGGGTCACCCATGCGGCAGTTGAATTCGAGGACTTTGATCGGACAGGTCGTGTCATCGCCTTGACCGATCATCAAGCCTGCGTAGAGAAAGCCTGTAAAAGGAATGCCATCTGCTTGCATGCCTTTGATAGTCGGCTCGATGACCTCTTTCATGGCGCGTTCAAAAATAACCGGGGTGACTACAGGCGCAGGGGAGTACGCACCCATGCCACCGGTGTTTGGACCTTGGTCTGCATCCTTGAGGCGCTTGTGGTCTTGGCTCGTCGCGAGTGGAAAGATATTTTTTCCATCGCACAGCACAATAAAGCTTGCTTCTTCACCGAGCAAACATTCTTCGATGACCACGCGGGCACCCGCTGCACCCAACGATCCATCTCCCAGCATCGCATCGACGGCTTCGTGTGCTTCGTCGAGTGTCATGGCGACGACCACGCCTTTGCCGGCCGCGAGCCCATCCGCCTTGATGACGATGGGGGCTCCTTGTGCATTGATGTAGGCATGCGCGGCGAGTGGGTCCGTAAAGGTCTGGTATGCGGCGGTTGGAATGTGATGACGCACCATGAAGGCTTTGGCAAAGTCTTTGGAGCTTTCGAGTTGCGCCGCAGCGCGCGTAGGACCAAAGATTTTGAGACCTTGAGCACGAAAGGTGTCAACGACGCCTTGTGCCAAGGGCGCTTCGGGACCCACCACCGTCAAGGCGACACCTTGAGCGCGAACAAAATCCGCTAAGGCCTGAGGGTCGGACAGGGCGACATTGGAGGCGCCCTTCATCAACGCGGTACCACCGTTTCCGGGAGCCACGTATACGTGCTCAACACGTTTGGATTGCAATAAACGCCAGGCAAGTGCGTGTTCGCGGCCACCAGAGCCAATAACAAGAAGTTTCATGCGTATTTAGTCCTGCTCATCCATCACGGCGTTGGTATAGACCTCTTGGACATCATCGAGTGATTCCAGAGCATCGAGTAGTTTTTGCATTTTGATGGCGTCATCACCGGTGAGCTCAACCTCGTTGTTGGGCTTCATTACGATATCTGCCATCTCAGGCACGAGGCCTTTGGCTTGCAGGGCATCACGCACTGCGGCAAAGGCTGTCGTGGCACAGGTGACTTCGATCACGCCTTCCTCGTCTGTGACGACATCGTCTGCACCGGCATCAAGCGCGGCTTCCATGACGACGTCCTCAGAAGTACCTGGCGCAAAGACAAACTGCCCACAATGCGTGAACATAAATGCAACCGATCCCTCTTGACCGAGGTTGCCACCATTTTTAGATAGCGCGTGGCGCACATCGGCGACAGTCCGGGTGCGGTTATCTGTCATACAGTCCACCACAACCGCGGCACCGCCCACGCCATAACCTTCGTAACGAATCTCGTCGTAGTTGGCGCCATCGGCCCCACCCGCGCCACGCGTGATCGCGCGTTGAATATTTTCCTTGGGCATGTTGGCTGCGGTTGCCTTGTCCCAAGCCATACGCAGCCTAGGGTTTGCATCAGGATCGGCACCACCCGCGCGGGCGGCAACCGTGACTTCACGAATGATTTTGGTCCAAAGTTTTCCGCGTTTGGCATCCTGGCGACCTTTACGGTGCTGGATATTGGCCCATTTGCTGTGTCCGGCCATAGTTTCCTGCAATTTGTCGAGGTAAAAGTGCATTTTACCTCGCGAACGATATAAACTCGTGCGTTGTGAAATTTTTGGCAATTCCCAGTAATTTGCCTTTTCCATTCTTGTTAGGAGCACTCATGAGCAATCTAGTTAAAGCCATTCGTATTGAAAAAAACGGCGGACCTGAGGTCTTGCAGCTCGTACAGGTCGAAGTGCCTGCTCCTGGCGATAATGAAATCACGATCAAGCAACACGCGGCGGGTCTGAATTTTATTGATATTTACTTCCGCGACGGTCTCTACAAGAGCCCCTTGCCACATGGCTTGGGCTTTGAGGGCGCAGGCGTGGTGACCGCGGTTGGCAAGGCGGTGACTCGCTTCAAAGAAGGCGATCGTGTCGCCTACGGTCAAAGCCCGATTGGCGCTTACGCACAGGCTCGCAACGTTCCTGCGGCTCAGGTCGTCAAGTTGCCGGATGGCATCAGCTTCGAAGAAGCCGCGGCCATGATGCTCAAAGGCCTGACAGTGCAATATCTGTTGCGCCAGACCTACCGGATCAAGGAAGGTGAGACCATTTTGTTCCACGCTGCAGCAGGTGGTGTCGGACTGATCGCTTGCCAGTGGGCCAAGGCACTTGGCGTCAAGGTCATCGGTACGGCTTCCAGCCCAGAAAAGGCTGCACTTGCCAAGGCCCATGGTGCTTGGGAAGTCATTGATTACTCAAAGGAAAATGTCGCTGAACGTGTGTTGGAACTGACGGGTGGCAAGAAAGTCCCCGTGGTCTATGACGGCGTAGGCAAAGACACCTGGATGACTTCACTTGATAGCTTGCAGCCACGCGGTTTAATGGTGAGCTATGGCAATGCTTCAGGTCCCGTTGAAGGCGTCGCCTTGGGTATTTTGGCGGCCAAAGGCTCTCTGTATGTGACACGTCCTACTCTGGCCGTGCACGTCAACACACCTGAAAAAATGCAGGCTGCGGCTGACGAGTTATTTGAAATGGTCTTGGCCAAAAAGATCAAGATCCGTATTGATCAGCGTTATCCACTCGAGCAAGCTGGTGAGGCGCAAGCGGCCTTGGCCTCACGCAAGACAACAGGTGCGACCATTTTTACCTTGAACTAATCACGCACTCACTCGCGTCGCCAGACCCGAGTGTTGCGTAAAAAAGCCTGCCGGGATGTTCCTCCGGCAGGTTTTTTTACTGGTTAACACTTTGATTGGCGAAGTAGTCCCTTTTGGAGTTACTTGTTAGCCTCATGGTGGTAGCGGGTTACAAGCTCGACTTCATTTTTTGAACCCAAGACCACACCGACTCGCTGATGCAGGCTCGTCGGTTGAATATCCAGGATGCGCTGTGTGCCATCCGTCGAGGCACCGCCAGCTTGCTCGACCAACATACTCATTGGGTTGGCTTCGTACATCAAGCGGAGCTTGCCTGGTTTGCCTGGCTCGCGAGCATCCCAGGGATACATGAAAATGCCGCCCCGCGTAATGAGTCTGTGCACATCCGCCACCATCGCCGCAATCCAGCGCATGTTGAAATCTTTACCGCGCACGCCTGTTTTTCCAGCCAAGCACTCGTCAATATAGCGACGCACAGGCGCAGCCCAGTGGCGCATATTGGACATATTGATCGAAAACTCTTTGGTGTCTGCCGGGATCGTCATGTTTTCGTGGGTCAGAATCCATGAGCCCATTTCGCGATCAAGCGTAAAGCCGACGACGCCTTGGCCGATCGTCAGAACCAACATAGTTTGGGGACCATAAATCGCATAGCCTGCCACCACCTGGGTACTGCCAGGCTGAAGGAAATCTTCTTCAGTGATTTCGCGTCCCGAGGCGCTTGCAGGGGCGCGCAGGACAGAAAAAATTGTACCGATTGAGACGTTGACATCAATATTGGAGGAGCCATCCAAGGGGTCGAATAGCAATAAAAATTCGCCTTTAGGGTAGCGATTGGGGATCAGATGGATGGTTTCCATTTCCTCTGATGCCATCGCAGCGAGGTGGCCGCCCCACTCATTGGCCTCAAGCAATACTTCGTTAGAGATCACATCAAGCTTTTTTTGAACTTCGCCCTGAACGTTCTCACTTTCAAGGCTGCCTAGTACGCCGCCAAGTGCGCCTTTGCTGACAGCATGACTGATTGTTTTACAGGCTCTGGAGACAATTTCAATCAGCAAGCGGACTTCTGATCCTAGTGCGTGTTCTGCACGCTGCTGCTCAACGAGGTACTGGGTGAGTGTTTTGCGTTTCATGTTGTGATGTCGAAATGATGAAATGAGAGTGTAGGCTAGGTAGAAAAAGATTACAGCGCCAAGGCTTTGGAAACGATTTCAAGCGTATTGCGCGATAAGTGAGGATGCGAGGCCACGCGTTGAAGCTCGCGCTGCATTTGTTCTCGAACAGTGGGGACAAAGCGGGCCCAGTGATCAAAGGCACGCGCCAAGCGTGCGGCGATTTCTGGATTGAGCGCATCTAGCGCGAGCACCTGGTCTGCCCAAAAACGGTAACCACTGCCATCTTCGGCATGGAGACCCAAGACATTGGCGATGCAAAATTGAAAAATCACGGATCTTGCGCGATTTGGGTTGCGCAACGTAAAGGCCGGATGCGCCATCAGACCAAGCATGCCCTCGGCCGTGGCCAGAGGTGAAGAGGCCTGGACGGCAAACCACTTGTCGATCACAAGCGGGTCATGCTGCCAGTTTTCGTAAAACTGAATGATGGCGTCGCTAGTGCGCGCGCTGTGGGTCTCGTGTGTGAGCGCACTGAACGCGGCCATACGATCTGTCATGTTGGTGGCGTGATTGAATTGCTGAAACGCACAATCAATGGCTGCCGAGTCTTGGGCTGCGATCAGAAAAGATAAGGCGAGATTTTTGAGTGCTCTTTTGCCTGCGGGTCCTGGTGCCGGAGAATAGCCTCCGGGAGTGACTTGCTTTTGATAGGTCTCAAAAAGAGCCGCGCTGTAGTGTTGAGCGAGGATGCGTTTAAGTGCAGTTCGCGCATGTGATACGGCGACAGGATCCATCGCACTCATCCGCTCTAGGACGGTTTTTTCAGAGGGTAGGCTGAGGGCACGCGCTTGATAGCCTGCGTCGACCGAATCGTCGTGAAGCATGGCTCCCCACGCCTCGATCATGATGGGGTCTGGCGTGCAGACTTGACCCGTCTCTCGCCAGGCTGTGGCCATATTCAAAATTTGTCGCGTCGCAAGTTCTTGGCCAGATTCCCAACGGGCGAAAGCATTACTGTCATGCGCAGAAAGTCTGGCTAGCTCTTGATTGGTGTAGGGGTAGATGAGATTGACGGGGGCTGAAAAATCTCTCAACAGTGAAGGGGTTGGACGGCTTAAGACTTTCTCAAATATCCAGCTTTGTGAGGCCTGGGTGAGCTCAAGCATCCTCTCGGTCGGTGCGAGGCCCGCCTGATTCTGGTGCACAAGAGGCAGGGCGCATCCTTGGGCATCCAGTAAACCAATCGTGATTGGAATATGAAATGGAAGCTTGTTGGTGTGTGATTGCTTTTCAACGCCCACCGAGGGGCACTGCTGGGTCAAGGTAAGCGTACAGCGCTCTGCAGTCGCGTCATAATCCAACGTGGCTGTCACGCGCGGCGTACCCGCTTGGCTGTACCAGCGTTTAAATTGGGTCAGGTTTTTGTCAGGATGTTGACGCTGCAACGCCCAATCCATGGCATCAACAAAATCATCACACGTCACCGCTTGTCCGTCATGTCGCCGAAAGTACTCGTCCATCCCCGCACGAAAGGTGTGCTCACCGAGCAGGGTATGCATCATGCGAATGACCTCCGCTCCTTTTTCGTAAACGGTTGCGGTATAAAAATTACCAATCTCTTGATAGCTTTCGGGACGGATGGGATGCGCCATGGGGCCGCTATCTTCTGGAAACTGGGCCGATCTCAAGGTGACAACATCATCAATGCGCTTGATCGCACGGGCACTTTGAGCCGCAGATTCGCTCAGGCCTTGCGCCATCATGTCGGCAGTGAATTCCTGATCGCGAAAGACGGTGAGGCCTTCCTTTAAGCTCAGTTCGAACCAGTCTCGGCAGGTGACGCGGTTGCCTGTCCAGTTGTGAAAATACTCGTGCCCGATCACCGCTTCGATCGCTTGGTAGTTCGAGTCGGTCGCAGTGTTGGGATTGGCCAAAACGTAGGCTGCGTTGAAAATGTTCAGCCCTTTGTTCTCCATCGCACCCATGTTGAAGTCTCTGGCTGCCACAATCATGAAGCGATCTAAGTCAAGCTCCAGACCAAAGCGCTGCTCATCCCAGCGCAGTGAGCGCTCGAGCGACTCCATGGCCCATTCTGTTTGGTTTTCAGAACCAGGATCACTGTAGACCTGCAATAAAACTTTGCGACCACTTTTTGTTGTGGTTTGGTGCTCTCTGCAAGCGAAATCGCCGGCGACGAGTGCAAACAGGTAACTCGGTTTGACAAAAGGATCATGCCATTGCACTTCGTGGCGCTGATCCTCTAACTCTTTTTTGAGGACAAGATTGCCGTTTGAGAGCAGCAAAGGGTAGGTCGCCCGATGACCGCGCAGGGTAACGTGATATTCGGACATCACATCAGGGCGGTCTGGAAACCAAGTGATTTTTCTAAAACCTTGGGCTTCGCATTGCGTAAACAGGCTGTTTCCAGACACGTAAAGACCTGAAAGACTTGTATTTTTTGCAGGTTGGCAGGTGCTCACGATGACGAGTTCTGCTTGATCGGGAAAATTAAGCACCGTGAGGTGTGATTCAGTCAGGGTGTATCGGGCGCTCTCGAGCATCTCCCCATTGAGATGGATCGAAATTAATGCAAGGTCCTCACCATCCAAGACCAGGTCGCCATTACTTGAAATATCTTTTCGGCGTTCGACCAGCATTTGAGCGCGCACCCAGGTCAAGTCAGCCTCTAACTCGAACTCAAGGTGAACAGATGGAATACGAAAGCCGAAGGGGCGGTAGTCTTCGCGTCGAATGGTGGTGCCGGTCTCTGTGCGCATGCTGTCGTCCATAATGAATCTCTTACATTGTATGAGTCTTGCGGAGAAAAACCTGACAATCTCAGCGATGAAACATTGATTCTGTCCTATGATTGAGGTTCGTTTGTTTCAAATGACTTAGACGCTATGAATTCAAAACTAGAAGTGAGACCGCTATCGGGTGCCGTAGGTGCAGAAATCCACGGTATTGATCTGCAAGGCAATGTCAGTGATGATCAAATCGCACAGATCCGTGAAATTTGGCTGAAATACGGTGTGATCTTTTTTCGTGATCAGCCACTTGATTGCGCAACCTTTCAAAATTTTGCGATGCGCTTTGGTGAGGTCGTGGAATATCCGTTTGTCAAAGGGTTACCGGATTTTCCTTTGATTATTCCCGTGCTGAAATTGCCACATGAAAAGCATAATTTTGGCGGGGTCTGGCATACGGACACCACTTATTTGAAAGAGCCGCCAATGGCGACGATGTTGATTGCGCGTGAGATCCCGCCCTATGGTGGTGATACTTTATTTTCTAGTAATTACTCGGCGTTTGAGTCTCTTTCGCCAGCTTTGCAAGAAACGCTTAGCGGTATGTATGCGGTTAACTCCTCCGCAAAAGCTGCCGTCACAAAAACGCGTGAAGATCGTCTGGCTGACTCAGCTAAGACCTCTGAGCGCGAAGATTTGAGTGCTGAGCATCCTGTTGTTCGTGTTCATCCAGAAACAGGTCGTCGCGCGCTCTACGCCAACCCGGGTCACACTACGCGCTTTGTGGGTTGGACCGAAGAGGAAAGCGAGCCGCTTCTTAAGTATTTGTTTGCTCACCAAGTCAGACCGGAATTTACCTGCCGTTTTGCTTGGAAAGTGGGGTCAATCGCCTTGTGGGATAACCGCTGTGTCTTACATAACCCGATTAATGATTATCACGGGCACAAGCGTTTGCTGCATCGCATCACCTTAAAGGGTGATAAACCAAAATGAGTATTAATAAATAATTAAAAGTAATATGCATTACAAGTATTGAAAATAATCGCTATTCATTGAGTGTAAAGAGAACATAATGAAAAAAAACTTCCGCCAGCTGACGACATCGATTTTTGGTATGTTGGCCTTATCGCTGTCATTAAACGCTTTGGCTCAAATCCCATCAGAGCTCGTGGGTAAATCAATCAAAATTATCGTCCCACAGGCTGCAGGGGGAGCGTCTGATGCCATTTCGCGTCTGATGGCCGCAGAATTAAGCCAGCGCTGGAACACCACCATTGTGGTTGAGAATCGTCCGGGTGCGGGCGGCAATATCGGTAGCGAGGCTGTTGCAAAATCTCCAGGTGATGGTGCGACATGGTTGATGAGTTATTCAGGTACCCACGCGATTAATCCTTCTCTTTACAAAAAAATGTCTTTTGACATGGTCAAGGATTTAGCTCCGATTGCCTCGCTTGCCACTTTGCCTTTTGTTTTAGTCGTGAATCCCGCTTTGCCGGTTAAAAATATTGCTGAATACGTTGCGTATGCAAAAGCGAATCCAGGCAAAATTAATATCGCCTCGTCCGGTAATGGTTCAGTCAATCATTTGTTGAATGAAATGTTAGGTTTGGCTGCTGATATTAAAACCACGCACGTTCCTTATAAAGGTGTTGCGCCAGCGTTAACTGATGTGATGGGTGGGCAGGTGCAGGGCGTGTATGCAAGCGCCCCATCCGTGATGAGCCAGATTAAGAGCGGTGCGGTAAGACCCTTGGCGGCTTCTGCGACTCGCCGCTCTGAGGCATTGCCTGATCTGCCGACCTTTGGCGAGGCGGGTTATCCTGCTTTGGCGCTAGATTCTTGGTTTGCCTTTTTTGTCAGTAGTGCAACGCCGATGGCATTACGCGAAAAGATTCATGCAGAAATTAATAAAGTCTTGGCGGAGCCCAAAGTCGTGGACCAGTTGCGTGCACGGGGTGCCTCAACGCTAATCACAACGCTGCCTGAGTTTCAGAAAGTGATTAATAACGACTTGGAGCAATGGGGCAAGGCAGTGCGTGCCTCAGGTGCCACCATTGACTAAGTAATACTATTTATACAAATGAAAATGGCCGAGAGTTTTAAATTCTCGGCCATTTTTTTAACCAAACAGATATGTTTGATTAAAAGTGTTTTTGATTAAAAGTCGGATTAAAACTAGATTAAAACTAGATTAAAACTAGATTAAAACTAGATTAAAACTAGATTAAAAACTGCTGGCGTGTTTGCCCGTTTTTCTCGGCTTCAACGATCCAAAGAGGTGCTTTGCCTCGGCCAGTCCAGGTGGCTGAGGTTGCAGGGTGGCGATACTTTGGGGCGACAGGCTTTTTAGTGCCCGAGGCTTTTGCCACCTTAGGTGCCTTGCTCAGGCCTGATGCGTGTGCTTTTGCACCTGGTTTGCCGTAGGCGGCTGAAATTTCCTCAGGGGTAATGCCATATTCTTTCATGGAGCGCAAAATACTTGAGATGACGGGTTTGCGCTGCTTGCTTTGCAAAAGCTGAGCCTGTTTGTTGAGGCGTTCGATTTCTTTTTGAATTTTTGCTTGCTGGTTTGCGTAATTTTGTCGTGTCATATCCTGCCCTGATGAAAAAAATGATAGGTAATTTTAAATAAACAAATAGCTTAAACATAATAAACTTAATATTGAACATATGGTAAACGATTATGTTTGCGGTCAGGTTTAATTAAAAATATTTTTGTCATATCCTGATGTTTATTTATAAAACCAAATGGCGATAACTGACATATCTGTATTATTTATTTTTGTAAAGACTTGAAGAAGATATTCAAGATTTATTTATTGTGAAATTGGAAATTAATATGTTGCATTCAGTTTCTCTCAAAGCGCCCTTTTCAGATTGCTTGCCTTCACCATTTAAAGTCGCAGCGATTCAGATGGTGTCTGCATCGACCGTTGAGCGCAATTTAGAAACAGCAGGCAAGTGGATTGCACGCGCAGCCGCGCAGGGTGCGAGATTGGTAGTTTTACCCGAGTATTTTTGCTTGATGGGTCGTCAAGAAACCGACAAGCTGTCGGTCGCTGAGCCAGAGGGCAGTGGCCCCATTCAAACGTTTTTGTCAGCTGCGGCTGCGCAATATGGCATTTATTTGTCTTCGGGGAGTATTCCGCTGGTTTCCCCAGATGCAGGTCGAGTATTTAATACTCAACTTGTTTATGGCCCTGATGGCAAACAGCTCGCACGTTACGACAAAATACATTTATTTAGTTTTGCGCGCGGAGAGGAAAGCTATGACGAGTCACGCGCGATTTTGGCGGGGGACCGTATCTCTCGTTTAGAGACGCCGGATATTACGCTTGGCTTATCTATTTGCTATGACTTAAGATTTCCTGAGCTTTATCGGTCGATGGGTCAGGTGGACTTAATTTTGGTGCCTTCGGCTTTTACCTACACAACCGGTCAGGCGCATTGGGAGCTTTTGTTGCGGACTCGTGCGGTTGAAAACCAGTGCTATGTGTTGGCACCCGCTCAGGGAGGCTTTCATGAGAATGGTCGTCGAACCTGGGGGCATTCGATGTTGATTGACCCATGGGGGGATATCCTAGAGGTGTTACCCGAGCATGAGGGTATCGTAAGCGGTACGATAGAGCCTAGTCGTTTAAAGGAAGTGCGGCAATCCTTGCCTGCACTGATGCACCGAACATTATTTACCGATAAATGAAACTGATTGATCCTGCCATTGCATCACTCTCCACAGCTAAATCACTGCTGCTGGATCCCTGGGGCTTGAACGAGTCTGACCTCAATCGTGCCATTGGTGAAATATTCACGCACAAGGTGGATTACGCCGACTTGTATTTTCAATATACGCGCAGCGAAGGCTGGAGTCTCGAAGAAGGTATTGTCAAAACAGGTAGTTTTTCTATTAGTCAGGGTGTTGGCGTCCGTGCGGTAGCAGGCGAAAAAACAGCTTTTGCTTATTCAGACACCTTATCTGCAGAGGCTCTTCTGTCCTCGGCCCATGCTGTTCGCAGCATCGCGCGCCAGGGTGCTGGTAAGGCACGCGTGCAGGCAGCCAAGGGCGAACGCAATCTTAGTCTCTACCAGCCAGTCGATCCATTGTCGACGATGGCCGCCCCTGAAAAGGTGGGACTGCTCGAGCGGGTGGAAAAAATGGCGCGCGCGAAAGACCCGCACGTCAAACAAGTCATGGCCAGTCTCGGCATGGAGTATGACGTTGTCATGATTGCCGGTAGCGATGGTCGGTTGACTGCCGATGTGCGTCCCTTGGTGCGTTTATCCCTTTCGGTCGTGGTTGAGAGGGGCGGGCGCAGAGAGACGGGTCATTCTGGAGGCGGGGGGCGCTCTGGACTTGAGTATTTCTCTGATGAAAGGCTTCGGCAATATGTTGATTTAGCTGTCCACGAAGCCATGGTTAATCTGGATGCGCGTCCTGCGCCCGCAGGTGAGATGACGGTTGTGCTTGCTGCGGGATGGCCGGGGATTTTGTTGCACGAAGCCGTTGGTCACGGACTTGAGGGTGATTTCAATCGCAAGGGTTCGAGCGTGTTTTCTGGCAAAGTGGGCCAGCGTGTCGCGTCCAAAGGTGTGACCGTGGTGGACGATGGCACGATTGAAGGCCGACGCGGCTCCCTCAATGTCGACGACGAGGGCAATCCCACTCAACGCAATGTTCTGATCGAAGATGGTATTTTGCGTGGTTATCTACAAGACACGCTCAACGCTCGATTGATGAAAACAGGTGTGACTGGCAATGGTCGTCGCGAGTCGTTTGCGCATTTGCCGATGCCCCGCATGACCAATACCTTTATGCTGTCTGGCAAAGAAGATCCGGAAGAGATGATTGGATCAGTCAAAAAAGGGATTTATGCCGCCAATTTTGGTGGTGGTCAGGTGGATATTACTAGCGGAAAATTTGTGTTTTCAGCCTCTGAGGCCTATATGATCGAAAACGGCCGCATCACGTATCCGATCAAAGGTGCCACTCTGATTGGTAGTGGGCCAGAGGCAATGAATCGTGTCAGTATGATTGGTAACAATATGAAACTCGACAGCGGTGTGGGAACGTGTGGCAAAGAGGGACAGAGCGTACCAGTCGGTGTAGGTATGCCCACGATCAAGATGGAAGGCTTGACTGTCGGCGGTACTGCATAGATTCCACAAAAAAGTAAGCGCTGAGCGATTCGGCGGTGATTAAATTTTCAATTTATACGTTTATTGTTTTAGGAGTGAGTTGTGCCACACAATACCGATGACCTGCGTATCCGCGAAATCAAGGAGCTAGCGCCTCCTTCGCACGCCATGAGTGAGAATCCCTGCACGCCAGAAGTGTCGTCACTTGTATTTGAAACGCGGCAAGCGCTGCATCGTATTTTGCACGGCATGGATGATCGCTTGGTCGTCGTCATTGGACCTTGCTCGATTCACGATACGAAAGCCGCGATTGAATATGCCAACAAACTCAAAGCGCAGCGTGATCGTTTGAGTGGTGAGCTTGAGATTGTGATGCGTGTGTATTTTGAAAAGCCACGCACAACGGTGGGTTGGAAAGGTCTGATCAATGACCCAGAGCTTGACGGTAGCTTTAACATCAACAAAGGTCTGAGAACTGCGCGAAGCCTTTTGCTCGAAATCAATGCGATGGGCTTGCCTGCCGGTTGTGAGTTTTTGGACATGATTACCCCGCAGTACATTGCTGACTTGGTGTCTTGGGGCGCCATCGGCGCGCGCACGACGGAGAGTCAAGTCCACCGTGAACTGGCCTCTGGTTTGTCGTGCCCCGTGGGCTTCAAAAACGGTACAGACGGAAATGTCCGCATTGCTGTCGATGCAATGAAAGCAGCTTCGCAGCCGCACCACTTTTTGTCAGTGACTAAAGCAGGGCATTCCGCCATCGTGTCAACCTTGGGGAATGAAGATTGTCACGTGATTTTGCGCGGTGGCAAAGCGCCCAATTACGATGCGGCGAGTGTTCAGGCTGCCTGCGAGGAAATGGCCAAGGCTGGTCTGGCGCAGCGTGTGATGATTGATGCAAGTCATGCCAACAGTAATAAAAAACCTGAAAACCAACCTGCGGTCTGTGCAGAAGTGGGCGCGCAAATTGCTCAAGGCGAAACTCGCGTCATGGGTTTGATGATCGAGAGTCATCTGGTGGCCGGTCGTCAGGATTTGGTGGCAGGACAGCCACTTGTTTATGGACAAAGTGTGACGGATGGCTGCATTGACTGGGATAGCTCCTTAAAGGTGCTGGAGTCACTCGCAGAGTCTGTGCGCGAACGTCGTCGCAGTCTGCTTAAGAACGAGCAATAAGTCACATGAACGCACCACACGATATTCAGTCTTTGCGCTGTCCACTTCCAGAGGAGATGATCCTCGAGTTGAAAGCTCAGTTTGGTGAGCGGTTCTCTATGGCCAATGCCGTTAGAGATCATCATGGTCGCGATGAGTCACCTTATCCGTCGATGTTGCCTGACGGCGTGGTGTTCGCTGAAAGCACTGAAGAGGTCGTTGTCGTGGTGCGTTTGTGCGACAAGCACGGTATTCCGCTGATTCCTTATGGTTCCGGCTCCTCTTTAGAGGGGCATATTTTGGCAGTGCAAGGTGGTATCAGCCTGGATTTAACCAGAATGAACAAAATAGTTGCTTTGCACGCAGAGGACCAAACGGTCACAGTTCAGGCTGGCTTGACGCGTAAACAACTGAACGAGCAAATTCGCGACACGGGTTTGTTTTTCCCGATTGATCCGGGGGCAGATGCCTCGCTGGGCGGAATGTCGGCGACACGCGCTTCTGGGACCAATGCTGTGCGTTACGGCACAATGCGCGAAAACGTGGTGTCTCTCACGGTAGTGACCGCTCAGGGCAAGGTGATTCGGACGTCGCGTCGCGCAAGAAAGTCCTCGGCAGGGTATGACTTGACAAGACTGTTTGTAGGTAGCGAGGGAACTCTTGGCGTCATTACTGAAGTGACGGTCAAGTTATATCCTCAGCCCGAAGCCGTCAGTGCTGCAGTCTGCAATTTCCCCAGCGTGCACGAGGCGGTAGCGTGTGTGATTCAAACCATTCAGCTGGGCGTGCCAGTTGCACGGGTGGAGCTGATGAATGCAGATGCTGTGCGTGCGGGTAATCTCTACAGCAAGCTGACATTGCGCGAAACGCCTCTGCTGTTGTTTGAATTTCACGGCAGTGAGGCGAGTGTCAAGGAACAAGCTCAAACGGTGCAAGAGCTCGCTCGTGATTGCGGTGGCATGGATTTTGAGTGGGCTGAGCGTCCCGAGGACCGCAATCGCTTATGGACAGCGCGTCACAATGCCTATTTTGCGGGCTTGCAATTGCGTCCGGGTTGTAAGGCGAGCACGACTGACGTCTGTGTGCCAATTTCTCGCTTGGCCGAGTGTATTGATGCGGCCACCGATGCGCTTTCCAAGGTGAGCTTTCCCAGCACGATCGTGGGGCATGTGGGAGATGGTAATTTTCACGTGCTGATGTTGCTGGATCCCAACAGCGAAAGTGAGTGGCAAGAGTCAGAGCAGCTGAACTATCAACTCGTGACACAAGCGATTGATGCAGACGGCACCTGTACCGGAGAGCACGGTATTGGTTTGCATAAAAAGCAATTTATGGCGCGTGAGCATGGAGAGGACGCGCTGGACTTGATGCGTGTGCTCAAGCTTGCTTTCGATCCGAACAATATCCTCAACCCTGGAAAGGTCATTGACCCCAGATCTTAGGGCAAACATCGGGTAAGTCCTGTCCTGCGCAAAGTTGTCTTCCGCGCTATTGTTTGCCCTATGAATGCGATCATCGATACTGGCTTGTCTCCTTTAATCGTTCCACCCAAAGAAGAGGTGGTACTTGCTCTGCGGGCGGTGGTTCCGCCGCATTGCGTTCTGAGCCGCGAAGAAGATACGCGCCCTTATGAGTGTGACGGTTTATCCCTGTATCGGTCGTTGCCGATGGCGGTGGTGTTACCTGAAACTGAAGCGCAAATCCAAAATATTTTAAAGGTGTGCAAGCGACTCAATGTGCCGGTAGTCGCCCGCGGAGCCGGCACAGGTCTCTCGGGGGGGGCGATGCCTCACGCTCAAGGTGTTTTGCTTGGACTGGCCAAATTTAATCAGATCAAACATATTGATGCGATGGCTGCGACAGCTGTGGTTCAGCCTGGCGTTCGCAATTTAGCGGTCTCTGAGGCTGCGGCCCCTTATGGTTTGTACTATGCACCCGATCCCTCGAGTCAGATTGCTTGCACGATCGGAGGAAACGTCGCTGAAAACTCTGGTGGTGTGCACTGTCTGAAATATGGTTTGACCATTCATAACGTCCTCAAGGTCAGAATGGTCACTATGGACGGCGACGTGGTGGAGCTCGGCTCTCTTGCGCCCGATAGTCCTGGTCCTGACCTACTCTCTGTTTTTGTTGGCTCTGAGGGCATGCTGGGTGTCGTCACCGAGGTGACCTTGCGTCTCACCCCCAAACCCGCCTTGGCAAGCGTGATCATGGCGAGCTTTGACGACGTTGAGAAAGCAAGTGATGCGGTCGGCAAGATCATTGGCGCAGGCATCATTCCCGCCGGACTCGAAATGATGGATAAACAGGCGACTCAAATGGTGGAGCCTTTTGTCAAAGCAGGGTACGACATGAATGCAGAGGCAATTTTATTGTGCGAGTCTGACGGCACGGTAGAAGAGGTTGCCGAAGAGTTGCAGCGCATGGAGCAGGTGTTCCAGCGTGCAGGTGCTACGCGTCTGCAAGTATCAACAAGTGAAGCGGAGCGCTTGCGTTTTTGGGCGGGTCGAAAAAATGCCTTTCCTGCTGCAGGTCGAGTGTCACCCGATTATTACTGCATGGATGGCACGATCCCGAGGAGACGCCTAGGTGATGTGCTCAAAGCGATTCAAACCATGGAAACGCAATTCGGACTTCGTTGTGCAAACGTTTTTCATGCAGGCGATGGCAATCTGCACCCTCTGATTTTGTTTAATTCCAATATCGAAGATGAAGTGCGTCGTGCCGAGGATTTTGGGGCAGCGATTCTTGAGTTGTGTGTCGAAGTCGGTGGAACCATCACGGGCGAGCATGGTGTTGGGATGGAGAAAATTAATCAGATGTGTGTGCAGTTCAGTCGAGATGAGCTTGATGTGTTCATGGCAGTCAAGCGCGCGTTTGATCCTGCCTGTCTGCTTAATCCTGAAAAAGTCATCCCAACCTTGGCCCGTTGTGCCGAATACGGCAAGATGCATGTGCATGGCGGAGCGATTGCGTTTCCAGATCTGCCGAGATTCTGACACATGACAAACTACGAAATTTCACAGTTGATTGATCAAGTGCTCGCTGCACGGGCAAGTTTTAAGCCCGTGTTGATTCGCGGAGGCGGTACAAAGTCCTTTTACGGCAATCCTTTCGATCGTCGGGGGGATGCCCCGGTGACGCTTGATATGCGCAGTGTGCGAGGGATCGTCAACTATCACCCTTCTGAACTTGTGATCACAGCCTTGGCGGGTACACCCCTTCATGAAATTGTGGAGACCTTAGACGCTGCAGGACAAATGCTGGCATTTGATCCTCCCGCCTTTGGTATTGAAGCGACGATAGGCGGCTGTGTCTCTGCAGGACTAGCCGGGCCTGGTCGACTGGGTGCGGGGCCCGTCAAAGATTACGTGCTTGGTGCGCATCTGTTGGATGCTCAGGGCAGGGTCTTGAAGTTTGGTGGGGAGGTCATGAAAAACGTAGCGGGCTATGACGTTTCTCGGTTGTTGACGGGCGCGATGGGGATGTTTGGCGCCTTGACACAAGTGTCTGTCAAAGTTGCCCCTAAACCATTTGAGGTGTGTACGCTTGAATGGGAGTTGGATGAAGCTGCGGCCTTGGCTCAATGTTTAAGTTGGCGTGCAAAACCACTACCCATTTCAGCAACCTCTTGGGAGTCTGTCGGCGGTGCAGGTCGTTTGCGTGTACGTTTGGCGGGTTCCGCCGCTGCACTGTTAGCGGCTCGTCACTCAATGGCTGGAGATGTGGTTGATCTTGCTGAAGCGACCAAGTACTGGGTTGCTCTACGCGAACATTCGCTTGATTTTTTTGCGACTCCTTTGTTGTGGAGAGTGGCATGCGCGCCGGGAACGCCTGTGCTGGAGTTGGGGCCCACGCTGACGGAATGGGCTGGCGGTCAACGTTGGATTGCCGCAGATTGTGATCCTCAGCACATTCGTAATGTCGCTGAGAGAGCGGGTGGGCACGCAACTTTGTTTAGACAGTTGACGGAGCAGCCGCTGCCTCCTCAAGGTGTTTTTCATCCTCTGAATCAAGGTGCGGCGACCATCGTCAGGCGACTTAAATTAGAGTTTGATCCAAAGTCGGTCTTTAATCCTGGTCGCTTGATTGCCGATCTATAACGAGATAATCATGCAGACCAATTTGGCGCAGTGGGCACGTGAATCGAAACTCGGGCAAGAGGCCGACGACATTTTGCGTCGTTGTGTGCATTGTGGGTTTTGTACCGCGACCTGCCCAACCTACCAAGTGCTTGGAGATGAACTCGATGGTCCCAGGGGACGCATTTATCTGATCAAAGAGGTCCTAGAGGGCAAGGAACCTACTCAGGCGACACAGCAACATCTTGACCGTTGTTTGACGTGCCGTAACTGTGAAACGACGTGTCCTTCTGGTGTGGAGTATGGTCATCTGGTCGACATCGGTCGCCAACTCGTCGAGGAAAAGGTCAAGCGGCCTTTGGCTCAGCGTGTGCAGCGTGCGCTTTTGCGAGAGGGGCTGACATCGCGTTTTTTTGCGCCTGCTTACAAGCTCGGTCAATCCTTACGCGAATGGTTGCCTGAAACCTTGCAGCGCAAAGTGATCGCGCCCCGTCCGGTTGGTCCACGTCCCGTGACTTCTGGTCATGCACGGCAGATTTTATTGTTATCTGGTTGTGTCCAGCCGACCATGATGCCTTCAATTGATGCTGCGACGATTCGCGTATTGGATCGTTTGGGCATTGGTACGCAAGTCGTGGCGGGTGCGGGCTGCTGTGGTGCCCTGAGTTTTCATTTGGATGACCAGGAGCGCGCACGGGCCCAGATGCGTTTAAATATTGATGCGTGGTTGCCGTATGTTGAGTCAGGCAAGATCGAGGCAATTGTCATGAATGCAACGGGGTGCGGTGCGATGGTGGCAGAGTATGCCCATCATTTGCGCGATGATCCTGTTTATCTCCCAAAAGCCGAAAAGATAGTTTCTTTTGTGAGAGATGTCGCACAGGTAGTGTCTCCCTATGCCCAAGAGCTCGTCAAACACGTAGATGCCTCAAAGCTTCCAAAGAGGCCGGTTTTTCATCCTCCTTGCACGCTGCAACACTGGCAAGGCTTGCGCCCTGAAAGCGAGCAACTCTTGACTGCACTCGGAATGTCTTTACAAGCGTTCAACGAAAGTCATTTGTGCTGCGGCTCAGGAGGCGCTTACTCCGTTCTTCAGCCAGAGATTTCGACTGCCTTGCGCGACCGTAAGCTTGAACATCTCAATGCCTCCGAACCAGACATGATGCTGTCGTCAAATATTGGTTGTATCGGCCATCTGCAAAGTGGTACTGATACGCCTGTGCGTCATTGGATCGAAGTTGTAGATGCTGCTTTGAAATAAGCCGTGACAAGCTAAGTTGTCACGGCTTTAGTTTTGTTGCAGTGATCAAGAGTTCTCGACTGCTTTCACCAAATCTTCGATGACTTTTTTAGCATCGCCAAACACCATCATGGTTTTGTCGAGATAAAAAAGCTCGTTGTCCAAGCCTGCATAGCCGGAGGCCATGGAGCGTTTGTTGACGATGATGGTTTTAGCTTTGTAAGCCTCAAGGATGGGCATGCCAGCGATGGGCGACTTTGGGTCATTTTTAGCTGCTGGGTTGACCACATCATTCGCACCTAACACCAAGACAACGTCTGTCTGCGCAAACTCGCTGTTGATGTCTTCCATCTCGAACACTTGATCGTAGGGGACCTCTGCCTCGGCTAACAAAACGTTCATGTGTCCTGGCATACGACCTGCGACAGGATGAATGGCGTATTTGACGGTCACGCCATGCTCAGTGAGTTTTTCTGCTAGCTCCTTGAGCGCATGCTGCGCGCGCGCCACGGCCAAGCCATAGCCAGGCACGATCGTGACGGTTTCCGCGTTGGTGAGCAAGAATGCTGCATCATCCGGACTGCCTGAGCGCACATTCCGCTGTACGCCTGAGCCAGCGGCTGGGCCAGCATCTGTCGCACCGCCAAAGCCACCCAAAATCACATTAAAGAAAGACCGGTTCATGGCCTTGCACATAATGTAGGACAGAATAGCGCCAGAGGAGCCGACCAATGAGCCCGCAATGATCAGCATTGGATTGTTGAGTGAAAAGCCAATACCTGCCGCAGCCCAGCCCGAATAGCTGTTGAGCATGGATACAACCACGGGCATGTCTGCGCCACCAATCGGAATGATGATCAGCACGCCCAAAATAAAGGCGATGATGGTCATGATGACAAAAGGCGTCCAGTCCTGTGTCAGCATGAACCAGATGCCGCAGCCGAGCATGGCAAGTGCCAGTGCAAGGTTGACCATGTGCTGACCAGAAAATACAACGGGTGCGCCTTGAAACAAGCGGAATTTGTATTTACCAGAAAGCTTGCCAAAGGCAATGACGGAGCCTGAAAAGGTAATCGCGCCCACAAAGGTGCCGATAAACAGCTCAAGGCGATTGCCGACAGGAATCGGTTCACCTTTGGCCGCGACAATACTGAATGCTTGGGGCTCAGCAACAATTGCAACGGCGATGGCTACTGCGGCTAGACCAATCATGCTGTGCATGAAGGCAACAAGCTCCGGCATTTTGGTCATTTCAACGCGTTTGGCCATCACGGTGCCGATTGAGCCTCCGATCAACAAGCCCAGTAACACCCAGCCTAGACCCACTCCAGCTTGGGCCTCTCGGGACAGGCTCACGATGAGCGCCGCAGTCGTGAGAACCGCAATCACCATACCTGCCATTCCGAAGGCGTTGCCTAGGCGTGAGGTAGTGGGGTGAGAGAGACCTTTAAGGGCTTGAATAAAGCACACCGAAGCGACCAGATATAAAAGCGTGACAACATTAATGGAAATCATGCATGGCTCCCACTCTTGGTGGCTTTATCTTTTTCCGCTTTGTCTTTTGGCGGTTTCTTTTTAAACATCTCTAGCATTCGTCGCGTCACCAAAAAGCCACCAAAGACGTTGACGGCGGCAAGTGCGACGGCAAACACACCCATGCCGCGAGCCAAGCCACCTTCAGTGAGTGCCGCAGCCAGCATGGCGCCGACGATCACGATCGCAGAGATCGCATTCGTGACAGCCATGAGTGGGGTGTGAAGTGCTGGCGTGACGTTCCAGACGACGTGGTAGCCGACGTAGATTGCGAGCACAAAAATGATCAGGTTAACAAGGGTAGGGCTAATCGCATCCATTATTTTTTCCTTAGATTTTTGCCATCTTCACAGACGAGGCAAGCCACAACAATGTCATCATCTCGCGCAACGGCCAGCTTGGCTTCTTTGTCGATAATGAGCTTGAGAAAATCCAAGACGTTGCGGGCATAAAGCGCAGAGGCATCTGTTGCTAACATGCCGGGTAAGTTGGTGAGTCCGACTAGCGCCACACCGTTTTCGTAGACCACGAGGCCTTTTTGCGAAAGTGGACAATTTCCTCCACGTTCAACGGCGAGATCGACGATGACGGAGCCTGGCTTCATCGCGCGAACTGTCTCAGCTGAAATCAACGTTGGAGCAGGACGTCCAGGGATCAGCGCGGTTGAAATCACGAGGTCAGCTTGTTTGCAGCGTTCTGAGACTAACACCGCTTGACGTTGCATCCAGCTTGCCGGCATGGGACGTGCATAGCCGCCGACACCCTGAGCAATTTCACGCTCCTCGTCAGTTTCAAAAGGCACATCAATGAATTTTGCACCGAGTGACTCCACTTGCTCTTTGGCAGCAGGGCGGACATCAGAGGCCTCGACTACCGCGCCGAGACGTTTGGCCGTGGCAATGGCTTGTAAGCCCGCGACACCAGTGCCCAGAATCACGACACGTGCGGCTTTGATCGTGCCTGCAGCGGTCATCATCATGGGAAACATGCGGCCGTAATAATGAGCGCCAAGTAAAACGGCTTTGTAGCCGGCTAAGTTGGCCTGTGAGGACAAGACATCCAGGCTTTGTGCACGCGTGGTACGTGGGGCCGCCTCCAGCGCAAAAGCGGTCAGACCCGCTTGTGCCATCGCATCAAGTCCTGCTTCGTCAAAGGGGTCGAGCATGCCCACCAGGGTGCTTCCTGCCTGAATACCCAAAAGCTCTGAGGTACTCGGGGCTCTAACCTTAAGGATGAGCGCAGAGGCAAGTGTCTGTGCCGCATCGACGATCTTGGCACCCGCCTGCTCGTAGGCCTGATCACTAAAGTGCGCGGCTAAGCCAGCGTCTTTTTCGACGAGCACCTCGTGTCCTGCGGCGACGTATTTTTTGACTGTTTCCGGTGTTGCGGCAACACGTGTTTCGCTATCGCGAGTCTCGCGCGGAATTCCGATTCGCATCGAGCGCTCCATTGGTAAGATGATGAATCCCTAGGTTATACACCACCTGCGGGGCTTAATACTCGAGATTTGACTGTTGCAGAAGCTGTATGCACTCCGGTTGTTGCCTGAGAGCGACTACAATTTGAATAATATGAATACATCCAAAAAGCGTGTGGTAGTGGGCATGTCAGGTGGCGTTGACTCATCGGTCACCGCTTGGCTGCTAAAAGAGCAGGGTTACGAGGTCATTGGCCTGTTTATGAAGAACTGGGAAGATGATGATGACTCTGAGTACTGCTCGACGCGTCAAGATTGGCTAGATGCAGCAAGCGTCGCGGATGTCGTGGGTGTGGATATCGAAGCGGTTAATTTTGCCGCCGAATATAAAGACCGTGTGTTTGCAGATTTCTTGCGAGAGTATTCGGCAGGCCGGACACCCAACCCGGATGTGCTTTGCAACGCTGAAATTAAATTTAAAGCTTTTCTTGATCATGCAATGACGCTTGGGGCAGACCATATTGCGACCGGTCATTATGCGCGTGTGCGTCAGGCAGGTGATCGTTTTGAGTTACTCAAAGCACTCGACCACACCAAAGATCAGAGCTATTTTCTGCACCGTCTCAATCAGGCCCAGTTGTCGCATACCTTGTTTCCTTTGGGGGAGATCAATAAAACCGAGGTTCGGCGCATTGCGCTTGAGCTTGGCTTGCCCAATGCCACCAAGAAAGACTCGACCGGGATCTGTTTTATTGGCGAACGTCCCTTCAGAGAGTTTTTAAACCGCTACTTGCCCACCCAGCCAGGACCGATTTTGACGGAAACAGGTAAAAAAGTAGGGGAGCATCATGGGCTTTCTTTCTATACCTTGGGTCAGCGCAAAGGACTTGGGATTGGCGGCGTCAAAGGCCATCAGCACGCAGACGGTACGGGGCCGGTCTGGTATGTGGCGCGCAAGGACATGACGACCAATACGCTCTATGTTGTGGAAGGTCACGATCATCCGTGGTTACTCTCTCAGCAACTGTCCGCGGATCAGGTGAGCTGGGTGAGTGGTCATGCCCCCGGAGCCGGTCAATATGCAGCAAAGACGAGGTACCGCCAGCAGGACTCCGTGTGTACGCTATTGCCAGAGTCGGAGGCGAGCGGCTTTGGAATGAGTTTTGAACAGCCTCAATGGGCCGTAACTCCCGGTCAGTCCGCCGTTTTATATGACGGGGACATATGTCTAGGGGGAGGGATTATTGCTTAGGCGGCTCAGTGTCCAGGAAACTCTGGCGCTGGCTAAGTTTGGTATAGAGTCGATCTAGATTGTGCGACTCTGCGCGCCAATCAATGTGTGGAAAACGAAAATCCAGATATCCCAGCACGCAGCCTACCGCTACATCTGCAAGGCTAAAGTTCACGCCCATACAAAAGCTTTTTGTACCTAAGTCAGCTTCCATGGCTTTGATGGCAGCATGAATTTTGCCGTATTGGCGGTCAATCCATTCTTGGCTTTGTTGCGCTGCGGGCCGCTGCAATTCTTTGACGATGGTGATAGCTGCGTCTAATGTGCCGTCAGCCAAGGCTTCCCAGCATTTTGCAGCCGCGCGATCACGACCGGTTTTTGGAATGAGCTGGCTGACTGGGGATAAGGTATCGACATACTCGGCAATGACGCGCGAATCGAACAGTCGGTTGTCATCTTCGGTAATGAGGCAGGGAACCTTGCCTAGAGGGTTGAACTCTTGCATCACCGTGTCAGCGGCCCAGACATTCTCTATTTGCATCTGATAGTCGAGTTTTTTCTCAGCCATCACGATTCGGACTTTGCGGACATAGGGACTGGTGAGTGATGCGATGAGTTTCATGTGCTTTTTGACTTTACGACAATGCTTAATTTACAACAATGCTCAAATTGTATTAGTTTTGCTAATCAACTCTTAAGATCTGAGGCAAGCGGTTCTTAGCTCCGCAAGCTAATGGGCGTACTAATCAGTACTTCGTTACCATACCCTGATAAGCGATAGAAAGGGAGTTATTACTCTTGAAACGGGGGTGATAAACTCAATCCAATCCATTTTGTCGTTTTTTTGTCAGCTTTCTCTCCTATGCAAACAAATCCTGCTTTGACTGTATTAAATGCCGTTTCCCCTTTGGACGGCCGTTATGCCTCGCGTTGCGATGCGCTCAGACCCTTACTTTCCGAAGCGGGCTTTATGGCGCATCGTGTTGAGGTTGAAATTGCCTGGCTGATTGGTTTGTCTCAAGCAGGTTTGTCCGAACTTCCTGCTTTTTCACCCGCAGCGACTCAGTTGTTACGCGGTTTAGTGACAAACTTTTCTGAGGCGGATGCAGATCGGATCAAGCAGATTGAGCGTACGACCAACCATGATGTAAAAGCGGTCGAGTATTGGCTCAAAGAAAAGGTCGCAGGTTCGCCAGAGCTTGAAAAAGCAGGTGAGTTTATCCATTTCGCCTGTACGTCTGAGGATATCAACAACACTTCTCATGCTCTGATGCTAGGTCGCGCACGCGAGCAGGTTGTCGTACCCCAGTTGCAAAAGGTGTTGGTTTCGCTTCAGCAAATGGCTCAGTCGCAGGCTGCACAGCCTATGTTGGCACGTACGCACGGTCAACCGGCCACACCCACGACCCTCGGTAAAGAGTTCGCCAACGTGGCGGCACGGTTGCGTGACGCGATTACGCATATTCAGGCGGTCGTACCTCTCGCAAAAATGAACGGCGCCACAGGTAACTACAACGCGCATTTGTCTGCGTATCCAGAGTTGAATTGGCCTGCTTTTAGTGCGGGAGTACTCAAGGAGCTTGGTCTCAAGCAAAACCCACATACGATCCAGATTGAACCGCATGACTGGATGGCGGGTCTGTTTGATGCGATTGCGCGCGCCAATACTATTTTGATCGACTTAAATCGCGACATCTGGGGTTATATCGCTCTAGGTTATTTCAAACAGCGCCTTAAGGACGGTGAGGTTGGTTCGTCAACCATGCCACACAAGGTCAATCCGATTGATTTTGAAAATGCCGAAGGCAATCTCGGACTGGCCAATGCCGTATTGCGTCATTTATCCGAAAAATTACCTATTTCCCGCTGGCAGCGTGATCTGACTGACTCGACTGTCCTGCGTAACTTGGGCGTGGCACTTGGTTACTGTTTGGTTGCCTATGATGCGTGTTTGCGTGGTTTAGGCAAGCTAGAGGTCAATGCCGCCGCGATTGATGCGGATATTGACAGTAGCTGGGAAGTGCTTGCTGAGCCCATCCAGACGGTGATGCGTCGCTATGGTTTGCCTCAGCCTTATGAGCAACTCAAAGCGTTGACGCGTGGTAAGGGCATCACCGAGCAGGCTTTAAGAGAGTTTATTAGTGGCCTGGATCTACCGGCAGAGGTACGCGCACGCATGCTCGCCATGACACCGCGTAGCTATATTGGTTTGGCGCAAGACCTCGCAAAGACGGTATAGTGAACTGATTAATCTCTAAAAGGAGTACGACCATGAAAAAGCTTTCGATTCTGTTGGTATCTGGTGCTTTGTAGTCTCCATTGTGGATGTCTACGGCAAGCGCCCAGTTTGCAAAGCCTGAGGATGCGATCAAATATCGTCAGTCCGCCCTCGTGGTCTTGGCGTCTCAGTTTGGACGGATGCAGCCAACGATCAAGGGACAAGTTCCCTATGATGCGGCTGCTATCAAGGCCAACGTCGCATTGGTACAAACCTTGTCGACGTTGCCTTGGAGCGCTTTCGGAGCAGGCACACAAGGCAATAGTTCAGCCAAGGCAGAGGTCTGGTCCGATGCGGCAGGCTTTAAAGCCGCACAGACCAAATTTGAAGGCGCAGTGGTCAAACTCTCGGCTGCAGCCGATGCAGGTGATTTAGATAAGCTGCGTGCAGCTTTTGGAGACGTGGGCGCGAGCTGTAAGGCGTGCCACGACTCCTATCGCGTCAAGAAATAAAGGGCAATACCGCCGCCAGGTATTCTGTTGGAACTTCTGGCGGTGCGATGTGCGCACTTTTGACTTGAACCATGCGCGCGTCTTTGATGCGATCCACCAAGGCTTGGCCACGGGCTTGTGGTGTCGAGAGATCAAAATCTCCTACGACGACGAGCGTTGGAACTTGGATGCGCTCCAGGCGCGGGTAAAGATCCATATCTCGAATGGCACCGCAGCAGGCCGCGTAGCCCTGGGGTGCTTGAGAAAGAGCAATGTTGCGAATGCGTTTGAGGTTGACATTGTTTTTAGCAACAAAGTCAGGCGTAAAGAAACGGCCAATCACGCCGTCAATAATTGCCGCCATGCCACCGTTTTTTAATGCTGCGATGCGTTGGTCCCAGATGCCGGGGTCAAACTCCGCTGCTGTATGGCTCAGTACAAGCTTTTTAAGACCTGTTGCCCGTCGTGCAGCGAGCTCCATCCCGACCATGCCGCCCAAAGAAATCCCCCAGTAGTGGTAATTGGAGAGGCGAGCAGCCGCGATGACGGCTTGGGCATCGTCGGCCAGCTGGTTGATCGAGTATGGCCCGGGAGGCGCCTCAGACCCGCCATGTCCGCGTGCGTCAAAGCGCACGACGTAAAAATGGCGCATCAGCTCTTCGAGCATGGGATCCCACAGCGTCAGGTCTGTTCCAAGCGAGTTACCCAGCACCAACGCAGGCAGTTGGGTATCCCCATCACCGCGCCAATATATCTTGCAGTCACCGTTGTTTAGGATAGGCATGTTGTTGTTCCCCAAGTCATTTTTTATATTTAGTGGTGCAGCATTATTCACTAAAAGTGAGCAATTGAGTGAGGTCTCTCAGCTAAAACTCATGGGGGCATTAAAAGCAAGATCCCAGAGCCACCAGGCCAAGGCGCCAAGCGCGAGTGCCAAGACGAGCGCGCCGAGTCTGACACGCCAGTCATCACGGGCGCTTTGGGTGCCTGAGGGGAGTGTGTGTTTAGGCACATCACCGGTCACCATCGGCTGAATTAACGCCTCACCTCGTAGGCTATAAAAGGCGATCGCGCCCAAATGGAGAGCGAGGATGGCATACAGCAAATATTCGCTAAAACTATGTATGCGGGTGAGTAATGCGACGGTGTCATTACTGACAAACTGTGCCAGAGGTCCTTGAGTCATCACGTCGTCGTTGGCAAAAAGACCTGTCGAGCTTTGAAATAAAAATAAAAATAACATCGCCAAAACGGACCATGCGCCGAGGGGGTTATGGCCCGCGTGTCGAGAGCCAGCGTCGCGACGAAGATAAGCGATTGTTTTGGCAGGGGTCGTGACGAACTGGCTAAAACGGGCATAGCGCGGACCAATCAGGCCCCACACCACACGAAAGAGTAGCAACACAAAGCTCGCAATGCCGAATCTGACATGCCATTCCATCCACCCACCGCCGAGATTGATCGTGATGAGTGCACCGGTAATGCTTACAGCGAGCAGCCAATGAAAGAGGCGGGTAGGCAGATCCCAAATGCGAAGCGTGGGAGCTGTTTTGTTGGGTGGTCGTACTTGATAAGAGGACATTCTGTGTGACCTAGGGTGATCCATTTTTCAATTTATCACCCTTTTACAAAAGACAGGCGTTGTTTGAAAAGGATAGGTTGTCATCGAACTTAAATAAAGTTAAGTTAATGTGAGAGACAAACAAAAAAACAAATAAGCGAGTTCCCTAAGATATGAACGCTGTGCAATTTGATCAGGCCGGTAAAAGCTGGGGCGCCACAGCTGCGCTTCACCCGACGGACTTGCAACTCGAGCAAGGGCAGTTTTCTGTATTGCTCGGACCTTCTGGTTGTGGCAAGACCACAACCTTGCGTTTGATTGCTGGACTGGAGATGCCCACGTCAGGACGGATCCATATCTTTGGCCGTGACGTGACCCATACGCAGCCTGCTCAGCGGGGCGTATCGATGGTATTTCAGAACTATGCCTTGTTTCCTCATCTGTCGGTTGCTGAAAATGTAGTGTTTGGCTTAAAGGTCAGGCGCGTGCCAAGGGCAGAGATCAATGAGCGTTTGCGTAAAACACTCGATCTTTTGAGCTTGTCGCAGCTTTCCGACCGAAAGCCTGGCGAGCTGTCAGGTGGTCAACAACAGCGTGTGGCGCTCGCGCGTGCATTGGTGGCAGATAGTCAACTTTGTCTGATGGATGAGCCTTTGTCGAATTTGGACGCACAGCTTCGCCAAGAAATGCGCCACGAACTGCGTGCTTTGCAGCGCAAGCTGGGCTTGTCTGTTGTCTACGTGACGCATGATCAGACAGAAGCGATGAGCATGGCGGATCGTGTGATTTTGCTCAAAGGGGGGCGCGTTGAGCAGGTGGCGACGCCCACCGAAATCTATCAACAGCCTCGCACACTCTTTGCCGCGCAGTTTATTGGGAGTGCGAGAATGAATGTGCTGGAACTAGAGGGCTCACGCATTGCCGGCACGAATATTATTTTAGAAGCACCTGCAGGCGCAGTGCGCGTGGGACTTCGGCCAGAGGATGTGCGCTTGGGTGGTGCGCATCGCTTGCCATTGCTTAGAACCGACTTTACAGGCGCAGATCTGATGCTGCACGTGGCAGTTAGTACCCAGGTATTGGTCGTTCGCGCCGAAGGTAAGCATGCGCGTGAGGTGCAGGGTGAGATTGCGTTGGGTTGGGAGCCGTCAAGCCTGCATTGGTTTGATCAAAATGGTCTGCGTATCAATTAAACCGCTTAATTAAACCGATTACTTAAACCGTTAAGGAGAAGTGCATGAATAAACTCTTGAGTCGCGCAGCGTTGGTGGCTGCAGGTGTTTGTCTGAGTGCGACTGCATTCAGCAAAACCGAGGTGTCGTTTTATTTTCCAATCGCTGTAGGCGGGCCGATCACAAAGATCATTGATCAGTATGCAACAGATTTCAACAAAGCCTATCCTGACTATAAAGTCACGCCTGTTTACTCTGGCACCTATCAGGAGACCATTGTCAAAGCCTTGACGGCGCACAAGGCAGGCAAGCCGCCTACCGCGGCGATTTTGTTGTCAACGGATACCTTTACGCTTGCCGATGAAGGCGCCATCACGCCGATCGACAAGTTTGTTAAAACAGATGAAGACCGCGCTTGGATGAAAAGCTTTTTCCCAGCTTTTCTTTTAAATGGTCAGTTCGACAACAAGACTTGGGGTATTCCGTTTCAGCGTTCTACAGTTGTCTTGTATTGGAATAAAGAGCTGTTCAAAGAAGCGGGTTTAGACCCAAATACCCCGCCTAAAAACTGGGCTGAAACGATCAGCATGGGACAAAAGCTCACTAAAAAAGATGCCAGTGGAAATGTCACGCAATGGGGCATTCAGGTGCCTTCAAGTGGCTTCCCCTACTGGTTATTTCAGGGCTTCAGCACACAGAACGATGCGATCCTTGCAAATGCATCAGGCAATCAGGTCAAGTATGACGATCCTAAGGCTGTAGAAGCTTTGCAATATTGGGTCGATCTGTCCAAAAAATACGGTATCCATCCACCCGGTGTGGTGCAGTGGGGCACGACTCCCCGCGACTTTATGGAAAAGAAAGCCGCTATGATCTGGACGACGACAGGGAATTTGACCAACATCCGTAGCAATGCAAAGTTTGACTTCGGTGTAGCCATGTTGCCTGAAGGCAAGCGCCGTGGTTCGCCTACTGGTGGTGGAAATTTCTTTATTTTTTCCAAAGCCTCGTCTGCTGAGCAAGAGGGCGCTTACAAGTTTGCGAAATGGCTCACACAGCCAGAGCGTGCCGCTCAGTGGAGTATTGACACTGGCTATGTGGCAGTTTCTCCTGCAGCCTATGAAACACCAGCATTGAAAAAATATGCTGCTGAGTTTCCACCTGCGCTGGTGGCGCGTGATCAACTGCCGTTTGCCGTCGCTGAGTTGTCGACTCACGACAATCAGCGGGTGACTAAAGCACTGAACGATGGCTTGCAAGCGGCATTGACCGGAGCCAAAACGCCTGCACAAGCACTTAAGGACGCTCAGGCTGAAGCAGATCGTTTGCTGCGTAAATATAAGTAATAAAAAAAGGGGGGCGATCATCATGTGCGCACGATGATCGCCTGAGCCGCCTCAGCAAAATTTTAAATATGACTATTTCCTCACGTCACATTCACGCGTATTTATTGTTATTGCCTGCCTTCGTTTTTTTGGTGGGCTTTACGCATTACCCAGCAATCGGGACCTTGATCGATAGTCTGATGTCGACACCGCGTGCGGGGCGAGCGGCAGTTTTTGTGGGAATCGAAAACTACCAGGTGATGATGGAGGATCCTAATTTTTGGAAGTCTTTATTCAACAATCTTTGGTTTGCAATGGCCACCATTCCTGTGTCGATGGGGCTTTCGATTGCAATGGCGTTATGGGTCAATGAAAAAATTGCCGGACGTCAGTTTTTACGCTTGTCATTTTTTCTACCTACGATATTACCCATGATTGCCGTGGCGAATATTTGGATATTTTTTTATACGCCCGGATATGGATTGATCAATCAAGTCCTGGGACTGTTTGGCTTTGCCAGTCAAAATTGGCTCGGAGATCCGCAGTTAGCACTTGGTTCAGTGATTGTTGTCGCCATCTGGAAGGAAGCCGGATTTTTTATGATTTTCTATTTGGCTGCTTTGCAGACCTTGAGCCCAAGCTACCAAGAGGCTGCTCAAATCGAAGGGGCGAGTCGGTGGTATTTCTTTCGCAGAATACAGTGGCCGTTATTGATGCCCACCACAATCTTTGTCTTGGTTAATGCTTTGATCAATGCGTTTCGAATGGTCGACCATATTATCGTGATGACTAAGGGTGGTCCGGATAATGCGACCTCATTATTGTTGTTTTACTTGTACGAGGTAGGATTTAGTTTTTGGGATCGTGGTTACGCATCTGCACTGACTGCAGTGCTGCTACTGATTCTTGCGGTGGTGGGGTTGCTGCAGTTTTTCTTACTTGATCGTCGGGCGCATTACAGATGAACGCAATGACTTCACCCGCTATACAAAGCCGACAGACAACGACTGCGCTGGGGCAGCCTGCCGGTTTCCTCTCGACGATGGGGGCATGGATACTGGCAATCTGTTGGATTTCGCCGTTGCTTTATGCGTGTTGGGCCGCATTTCATCCTTCAGAGTTTGCGACTAAATTAATCTGGGACGCACCGTTGACCCTTCATAATTTTGTTGCTGCTTGGGAGGCAGCACCTTTTGCGCGATATTTTTTAAATACGACCTTGCTTGTCACGCTGATCTTGTTGATTCAGTTAGTGTTGTGCACCCTCGCAGCGTATGCTTTTGCTCGGTATGAGTTTTTTGGAAAAAATATTCTTTTTTCGCTGATGCTTGTTCAGCTCATGGTGATGCCTGAAATCTTGATCGTGAGAAATTACCAGACGCTCTCTCAGCTAGGGTTGGTTGATACGTTGTTTGGTATTGGATTGCCATACTTTGCCTCAGCCTTTGCAATTTTTTTACTGCGTCAGACGTTCAAGACAATTCCTAAAGAGTTGATTGAGGCCGCTCAGATGGAGGGGGCCACTGCACTGCAGGTGCTACGCCATGTTTATATACCTTTGGCTAAACCGACCTATCTCGCATTTGCACTCGTATCCGTCAGCTATCACTGGAATAATTTCCTCTGGCCATTGGTGGTGAGCAACTCCGTCGAGTCACGTCCTCTGACTGTAGGTTTGCAGGTGTTTTCTTCTACCGATCAGGGAATCGACTGGTCCATCATTACTGCGGCAACTTTGCTGACCTCTGCGCCACTTTTGTTGGGATTTTTAATTTTCCAGCGCCAGTTTGTCCAATCTTTTATGCGGGCGGGTATTAAATGAAAATCCTAACATGGAACGTCCAGTGGTTTAAGGGGCTTGACGGAGTGGTCGATATCGAGCGTGTTTTGGAAAAAGCACGTGAAATTGGAGACTTTGATGTGCTGTGCCTGCAGGAGGTCAGCGTCAATTACAACGCACTGACGGGTGAAACGCCTGCAGATCAAGTGGCGCGAGTGCGTGCGTTGATGCCAGGTTATGAAGTGTTCTTTGGTGCCGCAGTCGATGAGTTATCCGCCTGCGGGACTTATCGTCAGCAATTTGGCAATCTCATTGCCTCCAGGCTGCCTGTTCGCTTGGTGGAGCAGATTTTATTGCCTGATCCTGTTCACATGGGTGAGACAAATACGCCGAGTATGCGACGGATATGCTTGGTGTGTACCGTGCAAGCTGCATGGGGTCCCGTGCGCGTGATGACCTCTCATCTTGAGTACTACAACGCGACTGCGCGCCTCGCTCAGGTGAGTGCCTGTCGTGCAATTCATCTCGATGCCTGCGCGCTGGCATCGCATCCCCCTGAAGTCATCGCAGGTAGTCCATATCAGGCCAAGCCCCACACCATGGACGCAGTCCTATGTGGGGACTTTAACTTTGAATCTTCGAGTGTTGAGCACGCGACGATGACAGCGCCTAGCGAAGTGGGGCGCTTTATCAATGCTTGGAGTGTTTTGGATTCCTCAAAGCCTTATCCTGCAACGTTTAGAATTTTTGATCGCACGTACGGGCCTGAGCCGGTGGGGTGTGATTTCTTTTTCTTAAGCCCGACTCTTTCAACTCGGGTGCAAGCGTTGATCGTCGATCAATTGACACAGGTATCTGATCATCAGCCTGTTTTGTTAACTCTGAAAGACTGATTGAGTGAACCCGATCCCATGTTTCAGCACTAGATTGGCGTTTTAGCGCCATTGCGGTGCTTCACCTTGCCTTGTGTCGGGCCTGCGCACTGTCCTGGTGCCAGGGCAACGAGTCATTGAGTCAATGTTGCGCGAAAGCGCTCTTTTTTAAGAGCGTGAGTGCTTGGCACGCATCTTGCTTGAGTCCCTGTACCGAGTTTCTACACAGGGGTGCTCATTATGTCGATCTTCTCTAATCCATTTGATTCAAAGCTTCGCTTGCGTTGTTCTTGCGGTCAACATGCTTCAGCCGCAGAGCATGAGGCGAGTCACTCTGCGTCGAGTGAAATGCGTGATCGCTCTTCCGAGGCATTGGGTGACCGGGTCGTTGAGCAAGCTGTCATGCGTGCGATATTTCCTCAAGACGACATGCGCCGTCGATTTTTGCAAGCCGTGGGTGCGCCGACTGCACTTGCTGCGATTTCTTCGATCTTTCCTCTGGCTTTTGCGAAAGAGGCCTTTGCTCAAGGTGGGAAATTAGAAAAAACGAATTTGAAAGTCGGCTTTATCCCGATCACGTGCGCGACCCCCATCATCATGGCAGATCCCATGGGCTTTTATAAAAAGCAGGGGTTGAATGTTGAGGTGGTTAAAACAGCCGGTTGGGCAGTTGTGCGTGATAAAGCGCTCAACAAAGAATACGATGCGGCGCACATGCTTTCGCCAATGCCACTTGCGATTTCAATGGGCGCAGGTGCAACGCCCACGCCTTATACCGTTCCTGCGATTGAAAATATTAACGGACAAGCGATTACGCTTGCGATGAGGCATAAGGACAAGCGCAATCCCAAGGACTGGAAAGGCTTTAAATTCGCGGTGCCATTTGATTATTCGATGCATAACTATTTGCTGCGTTATTACTTGGCGGAAAACGGTATTGATCCCGATCGCGATGTGCAGATTCGCGTGGTGCCGCCGCCAGAAATGGTCGCAAATTTGCGTGCGGATAACATCGATGGCTTTTTAGCACCAGATCCTGTGAATCAGCGTGCGGTTTTTGATGGCGTTGGCTTTATTCACATCTTGTCTAAAGAGCTTTGGGACGGTCATCCTTGTTGCGCCTTTGCTGCGAGCAAAGAATTTATGACGGCGAACCCAAATACCTATAGCGCTTTGTTGCGTGCGATTGTTGAGGCGACAGCGTATGCCCAAAAAGCTGAAAATCGTAAGGAAATTGCCGCAGCGATTCATACCCCTAATTATCTGAATCAGCCCTTAACTGTCGTCGAACAGGTCTTGACCGGCACGTATGCTGACGGCTTGGGTAATGTGAAAAAAGTACCGGATCGCATCGGTTTTGATCCAATGCCCTGGGAGTCTTTCGCTGTCTGGATCATGACGCAAATGCAGCGTTGGGGCCAAGTCAAGGGAGAGGTCGATTATCAAAAAATTGCACAAGACGTATTTTTAGCGACCGATGCGCGCCGTGCAATGGAGCAGGCGGGTCTGGCAGTGCCTGCGCCAGGGAGCAAGAAAATCATTGTGATGGGCAAAGTATTTGACGCCAGCAAACCCCGCGAATACCTCAATAGCTTTGCGATCAAGAGGGTATAGAAATGATACGTCACGAACGTACGAGAGCTTTGGTGTTGTCGGTGCTGGTATTGGCGATTTTCCTCTTGTTTTGGCAAATCGCCACCATGCCAACGCAAGGTGCTCAAGTCGTAGATGAGGAGTATGCCAAGCTTGTTGGAGCCGCCGCCGCGACGGGTCAAAAGTCTACCTTCCCTGGTCCGCTCGATGTGGGCGCCAAGCTGGTTGAACACTTGTCCGATCCTTTTTACGACAGAGGCGCCAACGATAAGGGCATTGGCATTCAACTTGCATGGTCAGTGTCTCGTGTGGCGCTTGGCTTTGGACTCGCGGCGCTTGTTGCGGTACCTCTGGGTTTTTTGATTGGAATGTCTCGGTTGTTTTTTCAAGCACTCGATCCTTTCATCCAGATTCTCAAGCCCATTTCGCCGTTGGCCTGGATGCCTCTCGCGCTCTTTACGCTCAAGGACTCGAATGTGTCGGCTGTGTTCGTGATTTTTATCTGCTCAATTTGGCCAATGCTGATTAACACGGCCTTTGGTGTGGCCTCTGTGCGCAAGGAGTGGATCGATGTCTCACGCACGCTCGAAGTGAGTCCTTTACGAAAAGCATTTTTCGTCATTTTGCCAGCAGCGGCGCCCACCATCATGACGGGTATGCGGATATCGATTGGTATTGCATGGCTGGTGATTGTGGCCGCTGAGATGCTAGTGGGGGGGACGGGGATCGGTTATTTCGTTTGGAATGAGTGGAATAACTTATCGATCGCCAATATTTTGGTGGCAGTCTTGATGATCGGCGTGATTGGTATGTTGCTTGATCTCTGTTTTGCGCGTCTGCAAAAAGCTGTGACATATAAAGATTAAGTGTGAAAGGAGTGCGCGCAATGCAAAATTTTCTTCAAGTACAAGGACTGCGCAAGGCCTTTCCGGGCGTGGGTGGTGCAAATGAGCTCGTCGTTTTTGATGATGTGAATTTTACGATTGATCGGGGTGAATTTGTCTGCATCATCGGTCATTCGGGATGTGGCAAAACGACGATTTTGAATGTGCTGGCAGGATTAGAGGCCCCGACAGGCGGTCATTCCTTTATTGATGGCCGTGAAATCAACGGACCAAGCCTGGATCGCGGTGTTGTGTTCCAGTCCCACGCGTTGATGCCCTGGATGACTGTGAGCGGCAACATTGCTTTTGCTGTGCGGTCGAAATGGCCGGACTGGTCACGCAGCAAAGTGGATGCGCATGTTCAGCAATTTATCGACATGGTGCATTTGACTGGCTCTGAGGATAAAAAACCTTCTCAGCTTTCGGGTGGCATGAAACAGCGGGTGGGTATTGCACGTGCGTTTGCGATTCAACCCAAGATGCTGCTGCTGGACGAGCCTTTTGGTGCGTTGGATGCGTTGACCCGCGGCAATATCCAAGACGAGCTTGTCACAATTGTGCGCGGGACCCAACAAACCGTGTTCATGATTACGCACGACGTGGATGAAGCAATTTTGTTATCAGACAAAATATTTTTAATGAGTAATGGTCCGCGGGCCGTACTCGCCGAGATTGTCACAAATCCTTTGCCTAAAGATCGCACGCGCGCCACGATGCATCACGACCCAAAGTTTTATGAGCTGCGTAATCATCTGATTGATTTTCTTGTGCATCGGTCCAAGACCTATGCGGCTGCTTAATTTTTTTGATTGTATTTATTCACACGGAGTAGGACATGGCAACTTCTAAAGCAATTGCAAAACCAATGACCCGAGAAGACGTGACTGATTTGATTTATTCGGCCAAAGTTCAAAAGGGCTTGAAATGGGCAGATGTCGCGAAAAAATTGAAACTTTCCAAAGAGTGGACAACTGCCGCATGTATGGGGCAAATGACGTTGACCAAAGCGCAAGCCTTGGTGATTGGTAAAACGTTTGACTTGCCCGCTGAAGCGATCGCCTTGCTGCAAGTCGTGCCTTATAAGGGTTCTTTGCGCAGCTCCGTTCCAACAGATCCTTTAATTTATCGTTGGTATGAAATCGTGAGCGTGTATGGCACCACGATCAAGGAGTTGATCCATGAGGAGTTTGGCGACGGCATCATGAGCGCGATCGACTTTTCGATGGATATCAAGCGTGAACCAGACCCGAAAGGTGACCGTGTCAATGTGGTTTTGTCGGGCAAATTTTTACCTTATAAGTCTTACTAGTCCTCCAAAAACCCCTCAAGTCCAGATTAAACTGTGAGAGACACCTGTTAGGGACAGGTGCGACGTTTCTCACAGGAAATCGACATGGCGGTTTTACAAGAAGTCGGTCAAGAAATTATGCAGTGGTCGGAGCGTCTGGCCCTGCATAGTGAGCCTGGCTGGGCCGAAAAAGGCCAGCTGACAGTGACATACTTGACCCCTGCGCACTTAGCAGTGGCGGACACGCTTAAAACATTGATGCAAGACGCTGGTTTTGATCAGATTTCGGTCGATGCGGTTGGTAATGTGGTGGGTGTCTACCATGGTGCTGCAGCTCATTCGCCATTGCTTTTGACAGGTTCTCATTACGACACTGTTCGTAATGGCGGTAAATATGACGGCCGACTCGGTATTTTGATACCGATTGCGGTGGTGAAGTCTTTATCCAGTCAAAAGCGTCGTTTGCCTTACGGTATCGAGGTGGTAGGCTTTTCCGAAGAGGAAGGTCAGCGTTTTCGTGCCACCTTTTTAGCTGCGGGGGCTTTAACGGGTAGTTTTGACCCCGCCTGGCTGACTCAGCAGGATGCGGATGGCATCACGATGGCGCAAGCGATGCAAACCGCGGGTTTGCCCGGAACGCTTGCTTCCATTCAGGCAATTAAACGTGATCCTAAAAAATATCTCGGCTTTGTCGAGGTGCATATCGAGCAAGGCCCGGTTCTCTGCGAAAAAGCGCTGCCACTCGGTGTGGTGACCTCGATTAATGCAGGGGTGCGTGCAACCTGCAAAACAATTGGTCTGGCTGGGCATGCAGGTACAACGCCGATGTCGATGCGCCAAGATGCGATGTTGGCTGCCGCTGAAATCAGTCTGATGGCTGAGCAGCGCGCACGCGCTGACGAGGGGTCGGTGGCGACGGTCGGCCAGATTCAGGTGCCTGGCGGTTCAATTAATGTGATCCCGGGCGAGTGTGTCTTTACTTTGGATATGCGCGCGCCCACAGACCCGCAGCGTGATGCGTTGGTGACTGATATCGTCAAAGAAGCGCATGCGATTGCTGCCCGCAGACAAGTCCAGTTCGAATACACCGAGGTGATGCGTGCGAGTGCCGCGCCTTCTGACCCAGCCTGGCAGGCTCGCTGGGAGAGGGCGGTCACCAAAATCGGTCAACCCGTGTTTAAACTGAACAGTGGTGCTGGTCACGATGCCATGAAAATGCATACCATCATGCCTCAGGCGATGTTGTTTGTTCGCGGTGGCAATCGTGGCATCAGCCACAATCCTCTTGAGATCATCACGGCCCAAGACGCAACGCTCGCGACTCAGGCTTTTGAAGCCCTTTTAGATCAAATCAACTAATCACACTCCGACATCATGAAGAACAACAATCACGCCGAACTCTATGCAAAGCTCGACCAATGGATCGATGCGCACTTTGACGAACAGGTAAAGTTTTTGCAGTCGGTGATTCAAGTCCCGACCGATACACCGCCAGGCAATAACACTCCGCACGCGCTGCATGTTGCTAAGCTGATTGAATCCTTCGGTATGCAGGCTGAACAGCATGCTGTGCCAGAGGCTGTGGTTCGCGAGGCTGGCTTAGAGTCGATTACGAACCTGATCGTCAAAAGGCAGTATGCAGAGGGTGGCAAAGTCTTGGCGCTCAATGCGCACGGCGATGTCGTGCCGCCAGGCGATGGCTGGACACATCCACCCTATGCCGGCGAGATTCATGAGGGGCGGATTTATGGCCGTGCCGCAGCCGTGAGTAAGTGTGATTTTTCGACGTACATTTTTGCTGTTCGTGCGCTAGAGTCACTTGGAGTGCCTCTCAACGGCCGTATTGAACTGCAGTTCACCTACGACGAGGAATTCGGCGGAGAGCTTGGCCCAGGCTGGTTGCTAAAAAACAAGCTCACCAAGCCTGATCTGGCAATTGCTGCGGGCTTTAGTTATCAAATCATCACTGCCCATAATGGATGTTTGCAGTTTGAGGTCACGGTCAACGGGAAAATGGGTCACGCAGCGGTTCCCACTTCAGGTGTCGATGCGCTGCAAGCCGCGGTTAAGATCATGAATGCGTTGTATGGCTTGAACGAAACCTACAAGTCCGTCAAGAGTCAGGTGCCAGGCATCAATCATCCCTATCTGAACATCGGATTGATTCAAGGCGGTACCAATACCAATGTCATCCCAGGAAAAGTCGTCCTCAAGCTTGATCGTCGGATGATTCCCGAAGAGGATCCTGCTCAGGTCGAGGAGAGTATTCGCGCGACGATCGACGCGGTCTGGAAGCAAATCCCAGGCATCACTGCTGAAACCAAGCGTATTTTGCTGGCGCGTGCACTCAAGCCTCTGCCAGGCAGTACCGAACTGGTCGAGGCACTGCAAACCCATGCAGAAAAACAGTTTGGAGAAAAAGTGCCTGCTTGCGGTACACCGCTTTACGCCGATGCGCGCTTGTATTGCGAGGCAGGTATACCGGTCGTGTTGTATGGTGCAGGTCCACGCACCGTCGAGGAAAGTTGCGCAAAACAGCCCGATGAGCGTCTGGAGCTCGAAGATTTGCGCCGGGCGACCAAAGTCATCGCCCGAACCTGCCTCGATATGATGACTATTTAGGCTGAAAAGCGATACAGCTTTTGCGGGTTATCCACCATCAGTTGTTGCAGTAACGCTGGTTCAGGCGCGATCTGAGCCAGCGAATTGATCAACACGCCGTCGTCTGGAATATGTGTATGGTTGGGGTGAGGCCAGTCCGAGCCCCACACACAGCGATCTGGGTAGGTCGTGACAAGGTGTCGGGCAAAGGGAATCCCTTGCTTGTAGGGTGGTTGTGCGTCGATACGGTCGATGCCGCTGACTTTGACCATGAAACCTGGTAGCTCCAAGAGGCGGCAAAAGGCTTGAAAGTGCTCGTGCCCCAATCCAAGCGTGGCATCAACGCGGCCCATATGATCCATGACAACAGGCACTGCGGATTGCTTGAGTAATGGCATCATTTCTTTGGCATGCATCGCGTGCAACTGAAGCTGGAGGTGCATGCCCAAGGGCTCAAGTCGGCGGGTCAGGGCGATCACTTGTTCGGGCGTGTAGTCGATTTTGTAGCCCGGCATAAAGTGAAACCTCAGTCCACGAAAGCCCACAGAGGCCAGGCGCTTGAGCTCTGCGTCACTCAGATCCACGGGGGTGAGTGCCACGCCTAAATACCGACCTTCAGCCGCACGCATCGCATCCTCCACCACGCTATTGTCAAAGCCGTGCAGGAGTGTATTTACAATGACACAGCGGTCGATACCGAGTTTTTTGTGTAGGGCAAACAGGGTTTCCTTGGGAGCATCTGCGGGAGTAAACCCGCGGGTTGCGGCATAGGGAAACTTGTCGCTTGGGCCAAAGACATGGACATGGGAGTCGGTCGCACCTCGGGGAAGCTTAAAGGTCGCTGGACTGGGTTCAGGCATAAAAGTTTGGATGATTTCGGGCATCTTGGTCGTCTCTGTCATGGTTTTGTATGATGTCTTTCGCTACTTAAGCGTATTTTGACATGTTGATATGTTGGCATTGGCGTATGACTCGGGTCAACTTGTCTGCAGAGACTTTAAAAAAATGCTAGACTTTCGCCTCTTGGTTAAAAGTCAGTGTTTCAAATAGTTGCTTTTAGTCATAGGAGGCGCATTAGCTCAGCCGGTTAGAGCGACGGAATCATAATCCGCAGGTCCCCTGTTCGAATCAGGGATGCGCCACCAGTATTTAAAGGCTTCTTGAGAGATTTCTCCAAGAGGCTTCTTCTTTATAAGAGTCCGTGACCCCTTTGTGCCCCCCTCAGCCACGATTAAAAAACAACGCTTAGAGGGCAGGGCGGGCTAATGCTTAAAATGCAGATTCGAAGCTCAAGCTATCTCCTGGGTTCTTGTTATGTAATCTCTGTGAATCCCCTCACCGGCATCTGATTCAATATCACCAAGAGCAATTTTTAATAATTTTTCGTCTCGTCTTTGCGCTTTCTGAATTAATCGCAATCGCCTTTCGTGCTCGATTGCTGCCTCTGGATAAAATTTGCGCAAATAGCCCAGTCTTCCCTTATTCTCTGTGAGGTATGCCGTGCATTGCATGCAGTCAGGAGAAGGGAGCCCGTAGGAGTACCACCTAGGGAGATCAATATTTATGCTTTTCAGATAGATCATTACCTGATCGCTGGTCCAATTCTCTAAGGGCAAAAGGCATTCAATGCCATCGTTAATTATTGATCCAGAGGTGATCGGAGCAGTTAATCCCTCGGCGGCGCGCTGACCCATAACTTTTAAAGTAATCCCCATCGCAACAAGTTCGTTATGCAAGGGAAACCAGAAATTTTGTGAGCAGCACTGGTAACGACTTTGCAGAACAAATTTATCTTCAGACTTCTCACACACTCGCCCTACATCAGTCGCTGATACAGGAACCATATCGCTGGGGTACCAGCTCATTGCCGGCTTCTATTGTTGTCCCTACCGGAAGCGCAAGCTGTGCCCTGAGATCGTGTAAGAGGGAGGTCGCAGCCGAGAGTCTTTGGCTCTCGTGCTGATCCCGCAATGCCTCAACCATTGCCTTGGCTACATCAGGTGCAACCTCGCCTCGCGCGATCGCGATGTTGATCTGCTGGCATGCTCCATCGATGTCGCCGCGTTCGATACACTCTGCGGCGCTTGGAATCTCGACCGCCTCGAACTGACTCTTTAATGTCGGAGTAATAATGCTCATGGCCATCTGCAGCGCGGCTGTGTCGCCTGCTTTTGCTTTCTTGATCAGCTGATCAACGATGCCCGCGCTGGCGGCTAGAATCCTGCGGCGCGCGCTCGCGCCTTTGCCTAGGCATCCGACAGGCCGTCCTTTTGGGTTTCCACTAAACCCCGGCACAAACCGTTTCGTCGTCGAATCACGCATCTTCTAAAGGATTTCCATAAATAACAGGGTTTTTTTATCAGGATTAACAGGTCTAATATTGCCCTGTCTGAACCTGTTATGTCACCCCCTGGGAAAAACTCTTTCAGCAACTTTATCTCTTGCTGATTATCTGCTGCCCCCAACGCACACGCAAGGAGATGGAGTATCCTCGGCAATCAAAAGTCTTGCGATGCGCATCTGATTAAATGCCTTACACGCGCGCGTGATCGGTTGCTGCAAATTGTTCATGAAATCTCCTTATGTGAGAGGAACCAGGGGTGCACCTACGAAACCTGATGCCAGATAGGCCTCGATATCTGATTGGCGATAAAAGACCTTGCGCCCGATCTTTAGAAAGGGAATACGGCGCTGCTTGGAGCGATCGTTGTGCAGAGACTGTGGATGCAGATGCAATATTTGCGCAGCCTCGATGGTTGAAAGCAGCGGCTCTTTTGCGCTGATGCGCGGGGATGCCTTGACTTCAGTTTTCTTCATAGAAACTTCCTCATTAAAAAGTAAGCAAGAAATTAAATATTTTGAATCAAAAAAATGCGGCGATGCAGCTGCCGCATGTACTGCTTGCTGCTACTTCGGAAATAATTCCTTTCTGCGTCTGAACCAATGCAGGGCGGTCTCTGCGCTGCAATCGAATTGCACTGCGCACTCACGCGATGCCGCGGCCTGACTTAATCCTGAATCGACTAGCGCGATCATCTTTCGCACTAGCTCAAACCGATCCACCACACGCCCGCGCCCCATCTCATTGAGTTGTAGCGCCTTGAGCAAGTCTTGGGGATCAGCACCGTCCCAATCGTTCAATACGCGCAGGAACCACAACCCTGAGACGCCGTCGGGTGTCGGATTCTGTTCAATGAATCGACCGATGCGATACAGGGCGTCTATTACCTCTTGCTTAGTCCCAAATTTAAAGTCTTGGGATGCAAATTTTTGCAGGCGCGCAATTTTGACTGAAGCGGCCTCGAACATTGGGCGAATGACGTTTGGGACATTGCTGGGCTCAATACGCGCGACAGACTGGGCTTCAGTGAGCCTTCGCTCCAGCTGAGCAATGCCGCGTTTGAGATTGAATTTATTACTCATGCCGATTTCCTGTGGTGATCTAAGTGGATAACTTTAGCGCCGGGCGGCGCATAGAGATCGGCTACCCGTTGCCATGCATCTCGCAGCATGGCGGGGCTGGGGCGCGCGTAATGCGCGTGCGTCACATCTGCGCTGCCTGGTGCGTGATTCAAACAACCCTTCAGCGCTGGATAGGGAACATTAAGATGCATGCATGAAAGCGCAAAGAATTTTCTTAAACCATGCGCCGTGATGTGAATGCCTATTTTTTTTGACAGGTTCGCCATTAATTTCTTTGGCTCGCCGCAATGGCTAAATATAGGCTGATCTGAAGTCTTGTCTTTGATGGCCTCAGTCACAATCGCAGTGAGCTGATCGCTCATCAGAATCTTGTGATCGGTGCCGTTTTTGGTGTCGCGAAAATTGATGGTTTTTGTTTTCAGATTCACATCAGAGACCAGGGCCTCGGCCAGCTCGCCACGCCTCGCGCCGGAAAGCATAAGCGCCTTGACGTAATCCCTTGAGGTGTCTGATCTAGATTGCCCAAGCAGCTGCCAGAGCTCTTGGCCGTGGCCCATGCTTGGATCAAGATCGGTTGTGCGCGGTGCGGTTTTTATCCAGGGGAACTTGCGCCTGCGATGTGCGCGCCAGTCCTGACAGCCCTGGGCATGGAAGAGGCAGAGAGCACGAACCAGGCGAACGGCATGATTCGCCCGTGAGCCGTTCTTGCCCCGGCCCGTCTCGATCAGGCGATCCTTTATTTCATGGATCATTGCCTCAGCTTTCTGGCGGTCGATATCCTTAAGCTGCAGGCTGCAATAGGGAAGCAGCTCACGAGTCAGGAGAGCCCGGTAATCCATCTGGGTGCGCTCTTTGAGGGGGACCTCAGCGAGGTATGCCGTGAGCGCGTCCTCTAGCGTGATGCTGGCAGCCTTCGCCTGAGCTTGACGCTCAAGCTCCTTTTTGTGTGCCTCTCTGGGATCTGCGTTGCTTTTGAGCAAGGATATGAGTGTCTCGGCTTCATCGCGTATCTGGGCGATAGAGGCATGCGCGAGGATGAACCCCTTGTCACCATCCATATTCTCGGCCTTGATGCGATCCTCGATAGCGCGTTCATACGAGCGCCCTAGGTGCTTGAATCGGACAAAGAATGTTTTCGTTGACTTGGTGACGCGCAGGGCGAGATTCGGGCGCACGCTATCCCAGTAGATTTTCTTACCGCTGGCCGGATGTGGCAGCTTGGCGATAAGCGTCTGAGTAAAGTTGATTTTGCCGTTTTCCATCGATCCCCCCGTGTGCCCCCTTAATAACTGACAATTAAATTATATCCTAGTAATTAATTTATACCAAGATATAGGGATTATCTAGCTTTCGGGGCAGGGTGGGGTGGATAACGAGGATGGGAAAGGGGGCTAAAAAGAAATCATAATCCGCAGGTCCCCTGTTCGAATCAGGGATGCGCCACCAGTAAAATCCACAAAATTCTATTGAAATCCAAATGCTTGGCTCTACTCCATGGCTCTACTCCATTAACGGGGGATGAGCAGTATTCGGCTCTACTCCATTAACGGGGGATGAGCAGTATTCATCAAATAGCAGGCATGCTTACGCCAACTTTAATCAGTTGGCGTTTTTGTTTTTGCCAAGATAAAAAATTGATGGCTGAGTTTGCTCGCGGGTCGTCATGAAACATCATGCTTTCAATTTTTAAGCATTGATAGCTTTTATGACTTTCGATCAATATTGCAAATTGACAGAAAGTATTAACGTTTTCAAAAGTACGTTAACTGTGTCGAATGGGTTTGCAAAGGAGTTCTCATGGTTGAATCTTACGCAGAGAGACTCACTCCACCATCACCGAAAGAAAATTATTTGTTGGCGGGTTTACCAGAAAGTCACTGTCTGCCATTTGTTCAAAAGCTTTCAGTTATTTTTCTGCCGCGAGGAGAGGTTCTTTACGAATCGGGTGATGAAGAAGAGTTTGTGTACTTTCCAACGAGCGCAATCATTTCCTTGCTTCACATGATGAAAGATGGTTCTTCTGTAGAAGTCTCCGTGGTGGGCAATGAGGGGATTGTTGGTGTGGATGTATTTATGGGAGGATGCAGGACACAAAGCCGTGTCGTGGTGCAAAGTGCTGGTTTTGCGTACCGATTAAGCGCAGCGGCATTAAAGAATGAGTTTAATCATCACGGTCCCTTGACGACACTGCTTTTAAATTACACACAGTCATTGATCACACAAATGGCGCAGACCTCCGCTTGTAACCGATATCATTCCATTGATCAGCAACTTTGCCGTTTACTGTTGCTCTCCTTAGATCGTTTGAATAAAAACACGTTGACGATGACGCAAGAAATCATTGCCAGCATGCTGGGGGTTCGACGCGAAGGCGTGACGGCGGCGGCGGGTAAGTTGCAGAAGCGAGGTGTCATTAAATACGCAAGAGGGCACATCACCATTATGAATCGCCCGGAGCTTGAACACTTGAGCTGTGAATGTTATGCCTTGGTAAAAAACGAAGCGCGTCGTTTGCAACCCTTTTTTAGGAACTAAAGTTATAGTGAAGTAATGACTGTTTTGCCTCTTGTTTGTTCGCTATCGCACATACTGCTTGTACCCATCGCGTCACACTGACTATACCGTCTTGGTGAACAACGAATAGATGGGAGAACAACAATGATGATGGTGAATCACATTCTCGAGGAGATGCCTGCTGCAGTATTGAGCCGCTGGCATGATGAGCTCGAAGAAGTCAGCTTAAAGCGCGGGGATGTGCTGTATCAGGCCGGAAGCAAAATGCACTATGGCTATTTCCCTGTCACAGCCATTGTGTCGATATTGTCTGATCTTGAAAATGGATCTTCTGCCGAAGTTGCAGTCATTGGCAACGAAGGCGTCATAGGTGCGAGCATTTTTATGGGTGACTCACTGACTTCGCATTCGGCTGTGGTCTTGAGCGCTGGACAAGGCTATCGGCTAAAAGCGTCTTTGATGCGTGAGGAGTTCAACCAATCGAACGCCGTGATGCAAGTATTGCTCTGCTATATGCAAACGCTTATTGCGCAAATGTGTCAAACGGCCGCCTGCAATCGTCACCACACCCTCAATCAACAGCTCTGTCGTCTCTTACTTTTAATCAATGATCGAATGGAAGGGAATGATGTATTGATGACACAGGAACTCTTGGCGCGGACTTTAGGCGTCAGGCGTGAGGGGGTGACGGAGGCAGCCTTGTTATTACAAAAATCAGGTTTGATTCGTTACTCCAGAGGTCGCATTGAGATACTCGATCGGGCGGGCATTGAAGACCGGTCATGTGAATGTTATGTGAGTGATAAAAAACGCGCTTAAAGGTCGGGTGTTAAACCACTCATCACTGCGATTAGTCTGTGCGATGACGCACAGACCAAGTGTACCGACGCTATTAGTCTTTGCTGATGATTGCAGTTCTCCTGAAAGGAATTCTATGCTTGATACCAAAATCGACTGGGTAGCCAAACGCGGTGATCTCAGGACAACTGCAGAGGCGATGCTATCTAGCGTTGGTAAATTACCCGTAGCTTTGGTTTTGCGCATCGTAACGATTGATGCGTGGACGTAATATTTTTCGAGGTAGTGCTGCGGAGAGAAAGAGTGGATGACGATTCAGCCCCGCAAGCACAAGTGACTGAATCTCTGCTTCTTCGGAAACGTTTTTTGGTAATTGCAGGTTTGCTTTTACCTGAACCGCTTGCGCGCCTGCCGAGAGTCGACCATCCTCCCATTTGGCATGGCAGAGAAGATCTTTGACTATTTTCAAGTCATCCAAACTCAGCACTTTAGAAAGAACGATTTTCATATTTTAGAAATTCAACCTTGTTGTCAACATATAGGTTCGTCCGGCGCCAGGTGAGTAGTGGCCAGAATAGAGAGCTTGTGCGTAGAGTTTGTTGGCGACGTTGTTGACGTTGAATTGAAATGCAATAAAGTCGTTTGGTTTGTACTCGGCCATGAGGCCGACTATGCCGTAGCCAGGAGCTTCCCAGCCAGGATTACGGTTAGGTGATTGTCCACTCATTGCGTTCAAGCCGGCTCCGAGACGTAGTTCTGGTAAGACTCGATAAGTCGTCCAGATGCTGCCCTGACTGATCGGGGTCAAAGATGGACGCTGACCTTGGAGCTCTCCGGCAAGGGATTCTGCGGATGTCGTCGCACCTTCATCGATGACCGCAATAGGAGTCCACGCGTAGGATACGAAAACATCCCATTTCGCAGTGATTCTTCCTGCGGCTTCCATTTCTAAGCCTGCGGCATGACGTTTTCCTGAGAGTAGATACGCGGTATTCGCACTTTCAGGGTCGCGGTTTCGTTCGTTAAATTTGGTAGCATAAAATGCTGATACACGCGCGCTCACACGTTTGCTTGGGTGTTCCCAACGGGTGCCGATTTCGAAGTTTTGGCTTTTTTCTGGTGGGGTGTTTGTGCCCAGTGCGTCGTATTGATACGCATCTCCTGAGGTATTAAAAGAATTTCCCCAGGACCCGTAAAAAGACCATTGCTCATTCGGCTGATATATCGCACCTAGCCTGCCACTCCAGACGCCGTCTGCTCTGTCTCTGCGTGCCTCGGCGGCATTACCTATTGCGGCCTGCCAAAAGTTTCCTTTGAAGTAGTCGTAACGTATACCACCCAAAACCTTGAATGTGCTTGTGAGATGAATAATATCTTGCGCGTATATACCGATTGTTTGAGCCTTGAATGTTCGTCCGTTAGTGAGGTCTCTGAGAGACTCGTTGATCCATGCTCCGTCATTCGGTGTTCCGGCCAAGGTGTTTGGTTTGGCTAACGAAACACCTGGTGGTGTCGTCGCATTCTTATTTAAAAAATCTTCTTGTCCAAGATCAATGCCCGAAAGGATTTCGTGGCGCATTCCAAGCAACTGAACGTCATTTTGATAGTCGATCTGTATCGCGCCGACATCAATCGTCTGGATTTTGTTGTTAGTCCCACGACGAAAGACAGTGCTATCGCTAAAGTTGCTCAGTGTTGTCGGACTACCAAATCTAATAGCACTGGCGCGCTGGTCTCGATCATAGGTCCCGTAGCGGACTGTTGAATTGAGTGTGCCACCATTTTCAAAGGTATGTTGCCAATTTAGCGTTCCATAAGTTGCGCTACTCTGGTTATAGTCGCTTCTCATTCCATAATAGTTTTTAGGATCAAGTGGCAATAGTTGCGTGTCAGATATAGGTGCAGAGGTATCGGATCTCGCCCAGGGGATGCCGTAATTGATGCCGTTATTGCTTTCCAAGGCAAATATAGATGCAGTAATTTGATCTTTTGTGTCTATACCCCAACGGATACTTCCTGCCAGCCCTCTTGAGCTCAAGCTGTTGCCGGCGCCATCGTTTTCTGCGCCGTTGTACATGATGTTGAATCGTGCTGCGGTAGTCTGGCTGAGCTGTTTGTTGAAATCGCCAGTGCTTCGGAAAAACCCATAAGAGCCGACAGTGAGATCAATTTGGTTAAAGTCAGCGAGAAGGGGAACCTTGCTGACTTGATTGACGACACCACCTGTAGACCCCCGACCGAACAACATTGATGCGGAGCCGCGCAGAATCTCTACGCTACTAAAATTGAAAATATCTCTGTTGTAAAACGCTGGGTCGCGAAGTGCATCGACGTAAATATCACCCGATCCCGCGAGAGAAAATCCCCTCAGTCGGATGTCTTCCTCACCGCCTTCACCTGCAAGAAAGGTGACACCTGCCGTATTTTTTAAGACATCTTTCAAGGTGAATAGGTCTCGATCAGCCATGAGCTTTTCAGTAATGATCGTGATGGATTGAGGAATATCTCTAAGCTCTTGGTTGACCTTTCCAATTTTGGAGCGATTGATATATAGGTCATCACGTGAGTCGGGCGCTTCAGTACTTCCTTTGACTGTGATGGGGGCAAGTGTTTGAGCGTCAGGTTTCGAAGTGGCAGCTTCTTCGGCAGAGTTTTGTGGTGGCCGAGAGGTCGTCTGTCCGATTGATTCCGCGTGATAGGTAATACTTCCTGCCAACATGATGGCTGCCAAAGATGCGCTATTGCTATTCATGATTCGTTAATTTCTTGTGAAATATGATTCAAGAAATGTAACACAAATGAGATTGATTCGCATTTGCAATAAAAGCGAGATTGATATTGGGTCATTCTTGTTGCACAAGATGGACTCAGTCAGAGATGACTTGTGTCAGTGGCGGTAGCTAGACAAGCCAAAAGCCCCAACGCGCGCAAGACGTGAAAATTCTGATTCGATCAGTTGTTCGACCATGCTGAAATCTGTAGCCTTGTCACGTTCGCGTCGCTGGGCGAGCACAAGGGTTCTGCTGAGCTGCACGCCAGATATTTGTGTGAGGTGGATGGTTTGGCTATCCAGGTCATCTTTAAATACAGAGACTGGCATGATAGTGGAGTGGCCTCGCTTGATGACCAGTTCCCTGATGGCATCGACAGAGTCGATGATCCCCTCGATTTTCAGGCTGAGATTGAGTGCGCGTAGCTGCTGATCAACAATTCGGGAGTGCAGGCTCGTCATTAAAACAGGGAGTTCTGACAGTTGCTCAACACTTAGGAACTGCGGCTGCCCCTTTTTATAGGTTGAGATTAAGGCGAATGGTTCGTTGATCAATGGTCTGAGTGAAAATTTTCGACCAGATGGAGGATTGGTCACGATGGCCATATCCACGACACCACGCTCAAGCCACTCTAGCAATGCAGGAGTAAAGGCTTCGCGTGCGCGCATTGGCAGAGCGCCTGGGAGCTGCAGACAGCTTTCAAAGAGACCGGGTAATAGCACGCGTCCAAGGGTTGGTGGCACACCCAGGCTGACGCTTGCTGTTTCACTTAGCCCATTTCGTAAGTTTTGACTAACCCGGTCTGCCTCACTCAAGATGCGCTGGGCAGCCTCGTATAGCGTGACACCCGCGGCGGTCATTCGAACCCCCCTAGGGAGGCGTTGTAGCAATTGGGTTCCAAAGCTCTCTTCGAGTTCACGAATTTGACGCGTTAAGGCGGGCTGCGCGATAGCAATTGCTGTGGAGGCCGACGTAAAGCTCCCTGCATCAACGACAGCAACAAAATATCTTAAGGCTTTTAAATTATTCATGTGCTTAATATATCAAAATGATATGGCAGTTGAAAAATTTGATATTGGACTGTTAGGCGACATATTTCTAGAATAAATGAAATCGTTCAGGTTTTTAGGTAAATTAGTTGCAAAGACCGAAAATTTAGTCTCAAAAAAAATGACAATACATAACAATTCAGTATCCGTTCCGTTTGACGTGCTCTCCGCGTTTATCGCTCGTGCATTTGTTGCAGTTGGCATTTCTGATGACGATTCAAAAAAAATCGCCCGTTTAATGGCGAGCGCAGATCTTCAGGGCTCCGACGGACACGGCGTGATTCGCTTGCCCCAATACGTCAAGCGGATTTTGGCGGGCGGCATCAACAAGCATCCGAAAATCGAGGCTCACTCCACGGCTCAGGCGGTAGCGGTTGTCGATGGTGACAATGGCATGGGTCATCTGGTAGTGTCTAAGGCTGTTGACCTGGCGATTGAAAAGGCCCGTACTCAAGGTGTCGCATGGGTTGGCACACGCAATAGCAATCATGCGGGTCCTGCTTCTCTCTATGCAACGATGCCTGTCAAGCACGACATGATCGGTTTGTACTTTGCGGTGGGAAATGCCAATCATTTACCGCCATGGGGTGGGATGGATATGCTGTTGTCCACCAATCCGATTTCTGCCGGCATTCCTGCAGGAAAGGAAAATCCAATTGTGCTTGACATGGCCACCACTGTCGCGGCTTATGGCAAGGTCAAAGCAAAAGCAAAAGCCGGTCAAATGATGCCTGAGGGCTGGATGATTGATCGCCAGGGGCAGCCGCTGCTCGATCCCAAACGTTCAGAAGAGGGATTTTTGTTGCCAATTGGCGGGTACAAGGGCTATGGCCTTGCGCTCATTGTTGGCATTTTAGCGGGGACCTTGCAAGGCGCAGCGATGGGCAAGGATGTCATTGATTTCAACAAAGACCATGTGACGCCGACTAATACTGGTCAAGCGATTTTGGTGTTGAATTTAGCCGCGTTTGGTGGTTCTGAGCTGTTTAAGGGTGCGATAGACACTTTGATCCGTGACATCAAAGGATCACAACGCCTACCAAATGTGGAACGTATTTGGTTGCCGGGTGAGCAAAGTCATGCGCGACGCATGGACTATGCGGAGCACGGTATCCCGATTGCAGCAGGTGTCGTCAAAGAACTGGCTTCGCTTTCAAGTGACTTAGGCATTCCTGCTTTGTCAGTTTAAAAATTAACTGGAGAAGACAATGAAAGTATTTAAATCCGTTGCATTGCTTGTACAAGCTGTCGCACTGACCGTTGCCTCTTGGGGCGTCAGCGCTCAGGCCAATTACCCTGACAAACCGATTCGCATGATTATTCCTTTAGCGACGGGGAGTGCTGTGGACAATGCCTTACGCTTAGTTGCTCAAAACATGGCTGCCAGCATGGGTCAGCCGATTGTCATTGAAAACGTGCCTGGATCGTCTGGTTTGATCGGTGCGGATCGTATGTTGAAAATGCCTGCAGATGGTTACACCATCGGCGGTGTGAATGACAGCATCCTCACGATGGTGCCACACATTAATCCTAATACAACATTCAATACACTCAAGGATTTTGCACCAATTTCGTTGCTCGGGACGATTGAGTGGGGCGTTGTCGTCAAAACAGACTCACCCTTTAAAACGATTGAGGATCTGATCAAATTTGCTAAAGCCAACCCTGACAAGCTGACCTTTGGCTCAGGTGGCGTGGGTAGTCCCCAGCATATTGCGATGGCGTTGTTGATGCAGCGTGCAGGTATGAAGCTCGTGCATGTGCCTTACAAGGGTGCAACACAAGCAGCAGTCGGTGCGGCAGCAGGCGAGGTGGATGTATCGTTTCAAGGTTTAGGGACAGCAGCAGCGCTGATCAATGGCGGCAAGCTGCGTTTATTGGCGTTGTCCACACCAGCACCGTTGCCACAGTTCGCGGGTGTCCCCACGATTGATCAATCCGCTTTGCCCGGATTTTTCTTTAATTCATGGGCTGCAATGGTCGCTCCAGCAAAAACACCTAAAGCCATTGTTGAAAAGCTTTCAGCCGAAGCGCGCAAGGCAATGGATAACGCTGATATTCGCGAGCGTTTCACCAAACTGGGCATCACTATTCGCGGCACGACACCTGCTGAGTTCGAGGCGGCTTTAAAAAAGCAGTTTGAACTGTATGGCAAAGTGATCAAAGACAACAATATCAAAGCTGAGTAATTTGAATACTGAATAAGGGTGATTAAAATGACTGAAACTTTAAAACACGCAGTCTTGCGTCCAGATCAAATCAAGAGTCATGATCGTGGGGGTGGCGCGAAGACCATCCCTCTCGTGACAGCGGCTACGGGCGCGAAAGCGTTCATCAATGGCATCACGGAGTTTGGACCCGGTGCAGAGATTCCATTTCATAGCCATAACTGTGAAGAAAGTGTCATCCTTCTTGAAGGAGAAGCGTTCCTTGATATCGCGGGTGAGGTGCACGAAGTCAAGGCGCACGACACAACATGGATTCCACCCAATGTGTCTCACCGATTCCGCAACAAATCCAACACACAGGGCATGAAGATTCTGTGGACGTACGCGTCACCAATGGCGACACGTACGCTCACGGAAAGTGGCGAGACGCGCTATATCGCGGCTGAGCATAACAAGTAAAGCCAAAGCTTCAAGACCATGCGGTATCCATCTCAAAGGGATAGACAGGGCGCGTGAGTTTTGTATAGGGAAAACGGGTGTGATCCGCGCCCGTGACACCACCGCCATCGCACTCCACGAGTGCTTTGGCGAGTGGAGCAAAAACGGGACGACAGTACATCCGTGATTTAAGCAAAACAAAGCGATGGCTCGGCGCATCAATGCCGATATGAGAAAAAATCCCTAAGTCCCAATGCTCTTGAGGCGTCTCTGTAATCATAATTTTTGCTTGAGGAAGATCCAAGCAAACGGTGCGACCCATATGGATACGCTGTCCCGTATAGGTCGGGCCCGATACAATGTATTGTCCATCAGAGATCGCTGACACGACACCCGTCAAGGGTCGATGTGGGTGAGTGATACCAAGTTGTGTCAACGGAACCTTGTCACCAATCTGCAGCGTTACGGTTGCCTTGAGTCCAGCCTTGATGAGTAAATCAACGGCTTCAGGATCACATATCGGACCGACGACAATGTCTTCTAACCCTTGTTTGAGGGCTTCATGCAAAACATTCATGTCGTCGCAAGTTCCGCCTGACATGCAATTGTCACCATGATCCAGCAATAAGACGGGGCCAGAGCCCGGTTGTGCGGCGAGATTTTTAGCACGTGCAATCGATGTCGCAAGAGGTTCGTTTTTATAGATGAAATCGCTGCGAGCTGACCAGATAAAGTCTGCAATGTTCTGTGCAACGGCATCGGCTGCTTGAGGGTCATTGTCACTCACGACCACCACGCTAATGCAGGGGGCTGCAATATCGGCGAGAGAAAAGCCGGCCAGCACAGAGACGCCGAGCATCCCTTTTGCTTCAGCTTCTTTAGCGAGCTTGACGGCCTCGTGCATTGGGCCGATGTCCGTTCGGCTACAAAGCGTGTTGAGCATCAAAGGTAAGCGGCGCCAGGCGAGTGTAGGTTTGATTTTCTGATTAAGCATCTCAATCAGCAGGCGTCCGGCATGCGCGCCGGTTTCATACATATCGACATGCGGATAGGTTTTAAAACTAATCACGATGTCGCTATTGTTGATGATCTTGTCGGTCATCTTGCCATGCAGGTCAAAGGCGACAGCGATGGGTGCGTGAGGCAAGGCAGTGCGCACACGCTCAAGTAGGTCGCCTTCTCCATCATCAGAGTTTTCGGCAACCATGGCGCCGTGCAGGTCTAGGGCGACCGCATCGCAACCCTGTGCAGCAGAGACGATCGTGTCGCATAGGTGCGTATAGGCAGCAGCACTCACGGTACCACTTGGGTTTGCCATCGCACTACAGGCGACAACCACTTCATGTCCCGCTTGCTCTAAGACATCAATATAGGCCGCGATCCCTGTTCGCGTATTTTTTAATGCGCTGTATGCCTCGGCACTATAAAGAGGTTCAAACGATGCCAAGGGCGTGGCGATCGGTGAGAAAGTATTGGTTTCGTGATTAAGCCTAGCGACAAGGATTTTCATATCAGTTCAGAATAACCTTAAGAGAGGAATACATGAGGCCTAGTCCGGTGGCGAGGAGCAAGGCTGTCACTAATAGTTGTGCGACTCTGCGACTCAAGTTCACAGGGTATTTGAGTTGCAAGATGGTGGCGATGGTGATGGCGGGGAAGGCAATGGCAGAGAGAATGATTGCATTCATTGTCAACTCACCCGTCAGGAGTGCGATGACGAGACGGGCTGCAGACGTCACACCGAAAATAATAAAAAGATAATGTCGAACCAGATCTTTGTCGAGTGGCTGACTATAGAGGTGGTACACCAAGGGCGGTCCTGGGGTTGCAAACATACCGCCAAGAATACCGGTTAAAAAGCCTGCAGTCAGCGTCGAGGATTTACTTGAATTTTTACGCGCATTTGTATTGATCATAAATAGCGCGATGGCCGAGGCAAAAATACAGATGCCAAGAATCAGTCTCAGTGTTGTGATGCCATTGTCTGTAAACCAGGATAAAGAAATAAAGCCAACGACTAAACCGATCATGCTTGAGATGAGCATTGGTTTTAGAAGCGGGCCGATCGAGATACGTGGCGATTTGCTCAAGTAAACAAGGTTGTTTGCGATCGACAGGATGCATGCAATATTGGCAGCATCTGCAATAGAGATAATTTGCAGTGCACCAGTGAGTCCAACCAAAATTAAGCCAAAGGCAAAACCAGTGAGGTTTTGACAAAAGGCGGCAAGGAGAGCGATGGAGATAAATGCGGCATATTGCACGAGTGACATGATCTGTTGATTCCTGACTGCTTACCAAAAATAGCTTAAAAATCTTACCTTTGAGACTTTAAACGATTCTATTGATATACACGTTAGGATTGGCATAAGCTCAATTGAAAAATATCTTTAGAACACGTAAATATGCGTCTAAATGATGATATTTTGGAAGTTAAGTTAACTTAAGGAGTGAAATATGACGGATCATAAAAAAAACTGGAAGCTTGAAACAGTCGCTGTACACGGCGGATACAGCCCAGATCCCACGACACGTGCTGTCGCGGTACCCATTTATCAAACCGTTGCCTTTGCTTTTGACAATACCCAGCACGGTGCTGACCTGTTTGATTTGAAAGTGCCAGGCAATATTTACACGCGCATTATGAATCCCACGCAAGATGTGTTGGAACAGCGCGTGGCAGCCCTGGAGGGTGGTATTGCGGCTCTGGCTCTGGCTTCTGGACAAGCGGCGGTGACGTATGCCATCCAGACCATTGCTGAGGCAGGAGATAACATCGTTTCCTCTAGCACGTTGTATGGCGGGACTTACAACCTTTTTGCACATACCTTGCCACTTTCTGGCATCACAACGCGTTTTGCAGATCCGCGTGACCTCGCATCTTTTGAGCCACTCATCGATGAGAAAACAAAAGCAATCTTTGCTGAGTCAGTGGGTAATCCCCTTGGTAATGTGACGGATATTGCGGCCCTTGCTGAAATCGCGCATCGTCACGGCATCCCACTCATTATTGACAACACTGTACCGTCGCCATATTTGTTGCGTCCGATTGAACACGGTGCGGATATTGTGGTGCAGTCACTGACCAAATATCTAGGAGGTCATGGCACAAGTTTGGGCGGAGCCATTATTGACTCAGGTAAATTTCCTTGGGCGGAGCACAAAGTGCGGTTCAAGCGTTTAAACGAGCCTGATGTGAGTTATCACGGCGTTGTGTATACAGAGGCGTTTGGACCTGCCGCCTATATTGGCCGTGCACGGGTGGTGCCCCTTCGCAATACTGGCGCTGCGATTTCGCCCTTCAATGCCTTTCTGATTTTGCAAGGGATTGAGACCTTAGCCTTGCGAGTGGATCGTATTACAGAAAATGCGATGAAGATTGCTCAATATCTGAAGACCCACAAAAAAGTGGACTGGGTGAGTTTTGCAGGTTTACCTGAGCATCCTGATCACGCTTTGGTAAAAAAATATCTTTCAGGAAAAGCCCCCGGCTTGTTTACGTTTGGGGTCAAGGGTGGACGAGAGGCGGGTGCACGCTTTCAAGATGCTCTCCAACTCTTTACTCGGTTGGTCAATATTGGTGATTCAAAGTCACTTGCAACACATCCTGCTTCTACGACGCATCGTCAGCTCAATCCAGAAGAGCTTGCACGCGCTGGTGTCAAAGAGGAAACCGTGCGGTTGTCGATCGGGATTGAGCACATCGATGATTTGATTGCTGATTTAGAGCAGGCGTTAGAAGCTGTTTAATGATTAAGGCCCCCCTTCTATATATTTATGGGGGGCAATAGATTGAACCTGATTTTTCGGTAAAAATTGTGGAGATTCATTAACCTTTAGGTAATTTGTTTCCATGAACATTTTATTTATTGCTGCTACTAGTTAATCAGCTGATCTATACGTATATTTACCATTAGATATGTCGTCACGATCAGTGCATGATCTTGATTTTATATACATAAATATTAAAAATAATATATCTATTCAAGATATCCCTCAGATATTTACAACTCTTCATAGGTTGGATAGTCTCAAATAGAGTCCTTGAGCATGATGAAGGCTAGTGAGTCATATAAGTTTTGAGCTCATCCTAGCGAATTCATCATTGTCAGTAGCCATATTTAAAAGCTGCTGTTCTCAAGGAGCATGACATGTCAAAAAAATCAAACTCTTCGCGCCTGAAGTCTGCAAATAAACTGATCCAAGACGAGAGCAGCGTCATTTCAGAAAACCCGTTTGCAGAGAAGTTGCAGTCGTCTGGTAGCGCGCGTACTAAAAATGCTGAGAAATCAAAATCTGTTAGTGTGGAAGATCAGGTAATTTCTAATTCTGATGAAATTAAAGATGATTTAACCAACGATATCTTTACACCTGATTTACCCAAAATTATTTCTACTCAATCCGAACCCATCGCTATGAGTTCTGTTGTGGCAAAGAACGGTAATCAATCTGGATCGTCTGGAAATGCGGATTCAACAAGTAATGAATCTCCACCTCATGAGTCGTCCCATAATGACTCAACTCACAATGGTTCGAACAGCAATGGTTCCAACAGCAATGGTTCCAACAGCAATGGATCAAATAACAGTGGATCTAGTCATGACGATTCAAATCATGACGATTCAAATCACAATGAGACCAATGACGGTTGTGAAACCGAAGAACCAGAAATCTGTGTTGAGCAGCCCGTTTGTGAGGACAATCCAGATGAATCCTGTTCACTCGCTGTGTTAACGGGAGTTTCAGTCAGTCTTGATGAGTCATCCGCTCTACAAAATGCAGCAACTTCAATTGTTGTTGGTGATAGTGATGATAATGATATCAGCGTGAGTAAATTACCCGCTGCGTTTGCATCACGCTTAACTGCGCTAAATGTTGGCTCACCACTCGAGTCAGCGTTGAGTGGCTACGATGGTGCCGCGGGTAAAAATGTTTTCAATTTACCCTCTGGGGGTCTTGTTGCTGGCATGTCGTTAACGAACGCATCTGGTGCTCTGTTAGTAGGTGAGGATAGTGGATTAAAAACTCTGTCTGGTGAAGCAATTTATCTATCTAATGATGAAATAAATACAGACATCGTTCTTGGCAAAACGGAGTCTGGCGAAATTGTTTTTGCGGTGTATTTGGAGCAAACCTCCTTGCCTGTTCAGGGCGGCGCCTTATGGACTGTTTTATATGAACCTCTGTTCCACAACGACTCGACAAATCACGATGACCAGTTAAGTTTAGATGGTCTCGTTTTTGTGAAATTAGATTCTTTAGGATCTGAACTTCTTGATACAGCTACACCTGGTCAGCACCTGTTTTTTATGGTCGGAGATGCTGATGCGGGATATGTCGTAACAGGACGGGATCCCGCCAATCAGTCTGAAGGCATCAATCCAAATAAAGGCGATCGTGTCAATGTGAGTAATGGAGGAGGTAGTGGATCAATTGGTGTAAATAACCAGATGATTGATCCACCAGCAAAGTCAGGGAGTAGTCAAAATAACTCTGGAGAGGGAGTTGTTTTTACTTTTGTGACAAATCCTAATGCCTCTTTTACTGGTGAAAACCTGAGTCAGACAGAGGCTGATGTTGAGGCGAATATACGCTTTGGTGGATTGAGTAATGTTGAAACGGCAACATTTACAGTCAGTCAGACTCAGCCAGTTAAAGCCGCTACTGTAAAAATTTCTGCCTACACAACAAGTGTTGAGACAGGTGCTGATTATATTGATGGTTTGCTAGATGATGATGTTTCAGTGGACGTTATTGGTGTAAAAGTATTGAATAGTCTTGGTGTCGTGCTTGCTAATTCAGATGGTTCGGTTGTTAACCCACTGATTCAAATTAGCTTTAATGATGGTTCTGCAATCGTTAAAGGTGTAAAAGCAGATTATCAGATTGAGTATGAAACCTCTGGAACTCACAATCGAGTGCTGATAGAGAACCCAGGCTCTTCAGATAAAAATTTCAATTCTGCATTTGATATCGGTAGCTTTAGCTACGAGCAGCCATGCACTGAAATTATTAGTGTTGGTGAATTCATTGTTTTTGAAGATTCCGGACCTTCGACGGGTTTCAATCCAGTTGCTTATTTAGATGATGATGCATTGTCGGGTGGCAATGCAGGAGGCATTAGTGATGCCTCACCAAATCAACAAAATACTTCAGGCGTGCTTGCACATCTGTTTGGCACTGATGGTTCTGGATCGATTGCATGGTTAACGTCAGGCTCGCCATCAGGATTTGACTATGTGTCAGATGGTAACAGTTTGTTGATTAAACAGGGTGCTACTACTGTTTTGACGTTGACTCTTAATACTTCTACAGGCGCATATGTTGTCACTCAAAATGCAGCTGTTGATCATGATCCAGGCATGAATGAAAATGATCAGGTTTTTGTCGTGGGCTATCGCGTCTCAGACGGTGATGGGGACGAAGCCGAGGGCAATTTATTGTTGATGGTCGATGATGATACTCCTGTTGTGATTCAAAATACCATTGTTCATCTTGATGATGATGCGTTGGAAAATGGAAATCCAGGTGGTGTGGGGGATGCCAATCCGGATGTACTAAATGCAACAGGTTCTCTAGGTATTAGTTTCGGTGCAGATGGTCCGGGATCTGTTTCTTGGTTTACGACGGGCGCCCCTGCCGGCTTTACCTATGAGTTATCAGATGATGATTTATTGGTTAAGCAGGATGGCGTCACTGTCATGACTGTTTCTTTTGATTTAGAAACCAGTTCATATTCAGTGACACAGAATGCTCCAGTGATGCATGCTTCTGGTCTGGATGAAAATGATCAAAATTTTCAAATTAGTTTTGCCGTTACAGATGCAGATGACGACACGGTTCGCGGCACTTTGTCTATTCGAGTGGATGATGACACGCCAGTTGTGGAGTGTTTGCCTATTGTTAAGCTAGATGATGATGCTTTGCCAGTTGGCAATCCTGGTGGTATTGGCGATGACAGTCCTGATGTTGTAAACGCCACAGGTATGTTGGTGAGTAGTTTTGGTGCGGATGGTCCTGGTTCCATAGAATGGATTTCTTCTGGGGCACCAGCAGGTTTCACTTATCAAGTATCGGGTGATAGCTTGTTGATTAAACAAGGCGTTGTCACTGTTATTACCGTATCCATGGATCCTATTTCAGGTTCTTATACGGTGGTACAAAACGCTCCAGTCATGCATCCGCCAGGAATGAATGAAAATGATTTGGCGCTGCATGTGAGTTATTCAGTCACGGATGCCGATCAAGATTGTGTTATTGGTTCAATGTTGATTTGTATTGATGACGATACACCTGTAGTGAGCTGTAGTCCTGTTGTGCATTTAGATGATGACGCATTGCCTGGTGGAAATCCAGGTGGAATTGGTGATGCTGATCCTGATGTTTCGAACGCATCTGGTGTTATTACTGTGAGTTTTGGTGCAGATGGCTTGGGATCATTAGATTGGATTGCTAGTGGAGCACCTGTCGGATTTACTTATGAGGTTTCAGGGGACACATTATCGATTAAGCAAGGTTCAACGACCGTTATTACAGCGCTGTTAGATTCTGAAACTGGTGCTTATTCAGTTGTTCAAAATGCTCCAGTGATGCACGCACCCGGTTTGAACGAGAATGATCAAAATTTCCTCTTGTCTTATCGTGCAGTTGATGCAGATGGTGATTCAGTTACTGGGTCTATTTTTGTTGTTGTTGATGACGATACTCCTGTTGTGGCATGTCTTGTAACTGCTCAATTAGACGATGATGCATTGCCAGGTGGTAATCTTGGCGGCATCGGTGATGTATCACCAGACACTGCTAATACATCCGGTACTCTTGTATTTAGTGTTGGCGCAGATGGACTTGGATCCATTAATTGGCTTACAACAGGTGCTCCAGTTGGCTTTACTTACGAAGCCAGTGGCGACGACCTCTTGGTCAAGCAGGGTGCGGTCACTGTTATGACACTCTTGCTGAACACAGAGACAGGTGCCTATACGGTCACACAGAACGCCCCGATCATGCATGCTGAAGGACTGGACGAGAATGACCAGGACTTTAGCTTCGCTTACTTAGTCACTGACGCTGATGGCGACAGTGCGACTGGTGAGCTGATGGTCTCGGTCGATGATGACACCCCTGTGGTGACTGAGAATGCCCTTGTCCAGCTCGACGATGATGCACTGGCAGGAGGCAACCCTGGTGGCTTCGGTGATGTCAATCCTGACACCGCCAACACCTCGGGCACACTGGGCTATAGCTTCGGTGCGGATGGTGCCGGATCGTTTGCTTGGCTCACCACAGGTGCACCTGCAGGCTTTACTTACCAAGTCAGTGGCGACGACCTCTTGGTCAAGCAAGGTGCAGTGACTATGATGACTCTGGCTCTGGATACAGAGACTGGTGCCTACACGGTTACCCAGAACGCACCGATCATGCATGTTGAAGGTCTGGATGAGAATGACCAGAGCTTTAGCTTCGCATACTTGGTCACTGATGCCGATGGCGACAGTGCTGCAGGTCAGCTGCTGGTTGCAGTGGATGATGACACGCCTGTCGTGGTGGAGAACGCGATTGTTCTACTCGACGATGATGCGCTGGCAGGAGGCAACCCTGGCGGTATTGCAGATGCATCTCCTGATACACAAAACA
>NZ_JBASJR010000004.1:0-40277 GCF_049655405.1 Zwartia sp. | reverse complement strand
ACACCGATAACTTTTAAGGAGTTTGCCCATGTCGACACACGCACATCAATCAAAAGTCACTTCCATTGCCGCACAGATTGCTCAACTCCCACTTCTGCCCATGCAGAACATTTGGGCACTTTGGGACAAGCACTTTGAATATCGGCCAAGGCATCACCACCGCACGTGGCTCGAGTCTCGTCTTGCCTACAAGATTCAGGAAAAAGCCTTTGGTGGGCTCAAACCCACAACACGGCGCAAACTGGAAAATATCGGAGAGACCGGAATCCTGCCTAAGCGCATCCAGAGCGAAGCCGATCAGTTGCTACCAGGTACGGCGCTCACGCGCTTTTACGATGATGTTGAACACAAGGTCATCGTTCGAGGGGTGCGCAACTTTGAATATCAAGGGCAGCGCTTTAAAAGCTTGTCCGCCATCGCTCGCCGCATCACTGGTTGCGTTTGGTCGGGTCCCGTCTTCTTTGGTCTGAAAGCGACCAAAAGGCAGGCCGTATGAAACAGAATTCTTCAGCAAAAAGTAACGCAGCGACCTTTATCCCTAAAAAGAGATGCGCGATCTACACCCGCAAATCAACCGAGGAGGGTCTGGAGCAGGAGTACAACAGTCTGGAAGCTCAACGCGATGCTGGCCTGTATTACGTGAACAGCCAGCGTCACGAGGGCTGGGTCGCACTTCAAGACTCCTATGACGATGGCGGGTTCTCAGGCGGAAATATTGAACGCCCTGGCTTGAAGCGCTTGATGCAAGACATCGAAGCCAAGCGCATCGATGTCGTTGTGGTCTACAAAATTGACCGCTTAACGCGAAGCTTGCCGGACTTTGCCAAGCTGGTTGAAATATTTGATCGAAACAATGTCTCCTTTGTCTCGGTCACCCAGCAATTCAACACGACCACTTCGATGGGGCGACTCACGCTCAACATCTTGCTCTCATTTGCACAATTTGAGCGAGAGGTAACAGGCGAGCGAATTCGGGACAAAATCGCCGCCAGTAAAGCCAAAGGGATGTGGATGGGTGGCACCCCCCCGCTTGGCTACGATGTCGTTGAACGTAAACTCATCGTCAATGAACAAGAAGCCATTCTTGTTCAGGATATTTTCCGAGGCTATGCCGAGCATGGCTCGGCGGCGCGCCTGGTTCGGGAGCTTGCGATTGAGGGGCGCACCACCAAGGCATGGATCACCCAGGAGGGACAATACCGAGCCGGACGCACCATTGATCAGCAGTTCATCTTTTGTCTGCTGCGCAACCGTTTGTATCTTGGCGAAATCTCCCACAAGGGCGAGTTTTTCGCAGGCCAACACCAGCCCATTGTTTCGCAAGAGGTATGGGACGCTGTCCACACGATTATCGACCGGCGCAAGCAAGGACCCAGAACTCGTAGCACGGAGAACTCTGCCTTACTGAGCGGATTATTGTTTGCTCCTGACGGTCAAAAAATGTTGCCTCATGCGACCAAGAAAAAAAATGGTCGTACCTATCGATATTACGTGCCGTATCTGGATAAGCGACGCGGTGCGGGCAGCACGCTCGAAGAGTCAACTCAAAGGGTGGGGCCCATCCCTGCTGCTGAAATCGAAGCAGCAGTCATCAACGAAATTCAGCTGGCGTTCATTGAGCCGGAACCATTAATCGCAGTCTGGAGATCTTATCTGAGACAAACTGCGTCCTGCGATCTTGATGAGCCAAACTTAGTCATCTCGATGCGACGCATTGGAGAAATCTGGAACCAACTCTTTCCTGCAGAGCAACAGCGCATCGTTCAACTCCTGATCGAGCGCGTAGATATTTGCGAATCAAGCATGAACATCGCTTGGCGAGAAGATGGTTGGATCGGCTTGGATCCGACGATCGTTGCTCACCCTTACGTGGAAGAATCTAAGGGTTTAGTTGAGGAGATAGCCGCATGACTGAAGTAACTTACGAAGGCAACCCAAGGCTGCGCCGTGTGCGAGTGGATATTGATGGCTCGGCTCAGCAGTTTATGACGGGTAGTCAACGCATCACGGTAGTGCCACTGAAGATTCGGCGCAAACATAACAGAAAGCTTCTGACGCCGCCTTCAGGGGCTTCAGCCGACGTTTATGGAGGACTTGATCTGCCAATGATCAGAACGCTGGGCAAAGCCTTCTACTGGCAGCGCCTACTCGATGAGGGGAAATACGCCTCGACCATTGATTTAGCACGAGCACTTAAGCTCGAAGCCGGCTGGGTCGCCGAGGTGATTCGGATGACCAACCTGGCACCCGAAATCATCGAGGCAATTCTGAATGGAAGTCAGCCACGACACTTGAATTTACACACGATTCGGGGGCGCAATGAAGCCCTGCCTCGCGAATGGGAAGAGCAAAAAAGGATGCTGGCTTTGACATGATCAACTGAAACCTGAACAGATGGGCGTTAGTCAATCTTGTGATCCCCAATTCTTTGACTGCAACCGGCCATTAAGAGACATTCATTAGTTTTGGTGCCCCATCTTCCACCAAGTCAATAGTCCTTGGAGTGGCTTGAGCTAACACAATACTTGTTACAAAATCAACTTTGGTTGGATCCGGATTAACTGACTATCCATCCCATGCCTTTAAGTTTTGCGAAGGATTTGTGCGAAGGATCTGAATTAGGACCGTTCAGATACTGTTAATATCTATAATTATAGCTAAGGAGATGGTAATAAAAAAGCTAACACTCGGGTTAATGTTATCAATTTTGCTAATTAGCTTAGCGGAATTGACCCATGCCAACTCATTACAAGACATTCAAGCAACTAAAGTCCTGAAGGTTTGTATTTGGCCTGATTACTACGGTATAAGTTATCGTAATCCTCGCTCAGGGTTACTCCAGGGGGTGGATATTGATTTGTCACGTGATCTTGCTCAAGAAATGGGTGTCAAGATTCAGTATGTGGAGACCAGTTTTGCAAATTTCGTTGCAGATATAGAGGGTCGTAAGTGTCACATCGCCATGATGGGGGTCGGTGTAATTCCATCTCGTGTTGAACGGGTAAATTTTTCGTCCCCGTACTTGCGTAGTGATGTCTATGCAGTAACTTCTAAATCGAATGCGACGATCAAGACCTGGGATGATTTGGATCGACCTGGCCGTGTCATTTCCGTTCTCAAAGGTACTTTCATGGAGCCGCTTATGAAAAAGACTTTGAAGCAGGCTACCGTGCAGGTTGCCGAGCGCCCAGGTGAGCGTGAGCGGGACGTGGAGTCTGGTCGTGCTGACGCATTCATGACTGACTACCCTTACACTCAACGCATGTTGGCTAATACTGACTGGGCCCGGGTCATTTCACCAAGTCGACCAATACAGCCGACCGACTATGCCTATGCGGTTGCAAAGGGAGATCCTGCTTGGCTAGCTCGTGTAAATCAGTTTGTGGCGCAAGTGAAGCAAGACGGTCGCTTGGAAAAATATGCGACTGAATTTAAGCTTCAGCAGATCGTAGTGAAAGACTAAGTCTCGTGGCCGTGCGCACTGACTTTAAAGTTGAGCCGCTTAAGTTCCGGATTATCTTTGCCGTTGTTCTGATATCGGCACTGGCGGTAATCTGGTCTGCATACGTTGTGGGTACAAATTACGTACAAGAATCTGCTATTCGGTCCTTAAAGCAGTTAGTTCAGTCAGAGACTGTAATTCTAGAGGACCATCTTTCCCGCACTCTCGATGTGGTGGCTTCCCGATTAAAATTCGTTGCGGCATTTACGAACGAGCAAACGCTTAAGGACAAACGGCTTCGTGGAGATCAGCTTTATGAGTTGATTCAAGAAGACCGCGTGGTCCGCAGTCTTTCCTTGGCAGATGATCATGGTCGGATTGTGGCTAGCTCTAACCCACGAAACGTAGGTGTATCGATACCCTTGAGTGAGTTACCTGATGCGACTATAAAGGGAGGTAGTTCAGCAGCCGTGAGTTTTGGCAATGTTTTTGAGCATCGTGATATTTTTGAAATTAACTCGGATGCTCCCAACAATAGTGGCTTGAGGTTCTGGTTGGTATCGATGCCTGTCAATGTTGGTGGACGGATTTATCACTGGATTGCGACTGTCAATGTCGGATTATTTGAAAATTTATGGAGGCGCATCAACGATGATCCTGGCACTGAGATTGCGGTTTTTGATTACCAGGGCAAAAGAATTTCGGCGCAACACAGCGAGGTTACCGCACCAACTAGTGGCTTTGGTGAGGAGTTGCTTAAGAATGCGAGTAATGCAGACTTAGGATTTTTTGAGTCAAAGCTTAATCCGAATCTACTGACAGCCTATCGATCAAGTGCTGAACATCCCGCGATACTTGCGGTAGTAGGGGATAAATCACACCTAATCGCAACCTTGAGGGGTGAACGCAATCAGGCTATGTTCTATGCTTTTACAGGCTCCTTGGTTGTTGTAGTGCTTATAGCTGGGCTGTTTCGTTGGTATCTGAGCTATGAAAAATCCTTGACTGAGTTGGCGAACCAAATCACCGCGACAGGGGCTCACTTGATGATTAGCGAATCGAGTCGGGATGGGAAAATTCTATGGGCCAATCCACTTTTTTTACAAACGACAGGCTATGATTTAAGCGAAATCAAGGGGCAAAACCACCGTATCTTTAACTCCGGTCTATATCCCAGTGGTTTTTATGATGATATGTGGTCTCTTATTAATCGCGGCGAAATCTGGAGCGGGGTATTTCGTAACCGCAATAAAGAAGGCGAATTTTTTTGGGTAAAAACGACCGTCATACCGTTTTTAGATCCATGGAAAAAAGTTTCACGTTATGTGGCTCTCTATACCGATATCACCGAGGCGATTCTGACGTCGGAGCGGGTAAATCATGAGCGAAGTCTACGCAAGGAGTTATCCAAGAAAAATCGTGAGCTTGTAGTGGATGCCAATACTGACCCACTCACGGGTCTACCAAATCGTCGTGCCTATGAGGAATTCAGAAAGACGGCAATTAAGCAGGCGCGTACGAACACTCAACCGATTTCTATTTTGATGTTGGACCTAGATAAGTTCAAAGACGTAAACGACACTTATGGACATGCTGTAGGTGATCAGGTGCTTCAGGAAGTAGCTCACCGCTGGTCAAAGAAGATGCGCGCATCTGACATTTTGGCAAGAATTGGTGGGGAGGAGTTTACTGTCTTACTGCCTCAAACAACCTTAGCTCAAGCAGAGTTAGTTGCAGAGAAATTTAGAGATGTGATTTCCCGCACCCCAATTACTCTTGATCTTGGCGATGGAAAACTATTAACAATTGACGCTACAGTTAGTATTGGCCTGGCTAGCACTGACCGGATTATCAATGAAGCGGGCCTTGATATGTTGATGAAGCAAGCCGACGATGCGCTTTATCAGGCTAAACGTAAGGGTAGAAACCGAGTAGTGCCGCATAGCAATTAGAGCTGACTATAAGTGGAGTTTACATTCCACGTCTAGTCATATGGGCGTCAGGCCCGATGAATCAATACTTGAAACGATCTTGAAAGAGATGCTCATAACCTATAAGGCCAACAGTATCTACTATTTGCATTTTGGGTCGATTTCCGACCTTCACTGTTCATCGGATCGGGTATCCGTCGCTCTAGATCCTTATTGGCTGCCTTCGGCCAGTGGGAGACATCGAAAGAGCATCTTATTTTTTTATTTGCCCCTAAAACCGTTTGAATTATTCCTGTGGCTTTTGAACTCTTCTAATAAGAAGTCAACAAAAGCACGAGTTTTCGCAGACAGATTATTTCGCGTTGGGAAGACCGCATAAATATCGGCGCCAGGCAAAGCCCAGTCTGTAAGAATTGGCTTGAGATGCCCAGTCTTAACATATTGCTCTGCGTCCCAAATAGAGCGGACCACAATGCCTCGACCTTCTAATGCCCACCTAATAACAGACTCTCCGTCATTGCTTGTGAGTGGGCCTTGCACCTTTATGGTTTCAGTCTTTTGCCCTTGATGAAAGTGCCAGGTGCCATAGGATTCGTCTGCCTCGCGGATGAATAGGCATTGATGCTTGCTTAATTCCTTAGGGTGCTCAGGCTCACTTATTCTCTTCAAATAAGCCGGAGCGGCACATAGTATTCGGTGATTGTTGGCCAACAGTCTTGCGGTTAAGCGTACGTCTGGTAATTCACCAAAGCGAATTACTACGTCCAATCCCTTCTCAACAATATTGATTGGCCGATCATTCAGCGTGAGTTGAACCTCAACTTCTGGATATAGATCAGAAAATTTAGCAATTGCTGGGGCAATGAAGCGTCTTCCAAAACCTAATGTGGCCCCTATTTTGATGGTGCCTTTTGGCGTATTCCGACTACGTGATACTGAACGCTCTAATTCCTCTAGATTGGCAAGAACGTTTGCCCCCTCAGTAAGGTAGGTTTCACCTTCAGGCGTTAGGCTAATTTGTCTGGTGGTGCGCTGAAGCAGTCTCACTCCAAGTCGCTTTTCAATTTGAGCAAGTCGTTTGCTTACTGCAGGTGGTGTTAACCCAAGTTCCTGAGCCGTTGCTGCCATGCTCCCTTCCTTGACCAGTAGGGCGAAGAAGGCGATATCAGAAAAACTATCCATTTAATGATTATTAACTAAAAAGACCGAAAGATGTTAATTAAATGACATTAAGTTTGTTTAGATTACGGGTAGGATAGCTGTACACATAGACCGGAGGAGACAATAATGAAATGCAAAGCCGCTTTAATTGCCCTGTTGGGTGCCGTAGGATTTACTACTGCTGTAATGGCGCAAACATATCCAGAGCGCCCTGTTAAGTTAATAGTTCCATATGCACCGGGTGGAAGTGCAGATATTACTGCTCGTATGATTTCTGAGGATTGGGGCAAGGCTTTGGGGCAATCCATGATTGTAGAAAACCGTGCTGGTGCTGGTGGCAATGCTGGCGTTGATGCGGTTGCTAAGTCGAAACCTGATGGTTACACGATTGGCATTCACACATTGTCTTTGGCGGTTAATCCAGCTCTTTACCCAAAAATGCCTTTCGATACGCTAAAAGATTTGGCACCGATTGGCATGGTGGCAAGTTCTCAGCATGTATTGGTAGTTAATCCTAAATTGCCAGCGCAAAACCTTAAAGAATTGCTAGCACTCTTGAAGCAAAATCCCGGTAAATTAACTTACGGTTCTGCAGGTAATGGCAGCACGATGCATATTGCCCCTGAGTTATTCAAAGCCACATCTGGTACTTTCATTACTCATATCCCCTATCGTGGTGGTGGCCCAGCTTTAACCGATACCGCAGGTGGCCAAGTAGATATGAGCTTTCCAGTCGCATCTGCTGCTGCTCAATTTGTGCAAAGTGGAATGCTTAAAGGTATTGGTGTGACAGGCACTAAACGATCACCATTGATGCCTAATGTTCCAACATTATCAGAGGCGGGTTTGCCTGCTTATAGTTTTGATACTTGGTTCATCGTATTTGCTCCAGCAGGCACATCGCCAGCAGTAATTGATAGGCTCAACGCCACACTCAATACCGCACTGAGTAACGCCACATTAAAAGCGCGAATGACAAAAGAAGGTTTTGATCCAATTCCATCTACGCCAGCGCAAGCTCGTCAGCGTTTGGAAAAAGAAATTCCATTATGGGCAAAGCTCATGAAAGAGCGTGGCATCACTGCCGACTAATTAATTGTTATCCAAAACCTTAAATGAATAAAACCCTTTATCAAAAACTAGTGGAGTCACATACTGTGGCAACGCTAGATGCGGAGAACGTACTGCTCTTCTGCGACCTACACTTAATGAACGAGTACACCAGCCCACAAGCTTTTACCGGCTTGGATGAGAAAAACCGTGCTGTTCCAGTTCCCGGGCAAAACGTTTCAGTGGTTAGCCACATTATTCCTACTCATAATGAATCACCTAGAAGGATTTCTGATCCAGCTTCTTCGTTACAGGCTTTAAATTTGAAGAAGAACTGTGTCAAGCACAACATCCCGTTGTTTGATACCAACGATGCATTGCAAGGTATTGAGCACGTGGTGTCTCCTGAGCATGGCATGGTACGTCCAGGGATGGTGATCATTTGTGGCGATAGCCATACAACCACGTACGGAGCATTAGGTGCCTTAGGTTTTGGGATTGGCACCTCCGAAGTTGAGCATGTATTGGCGACACAAACATTGGTTTACCGTTTGGCAAAAAACATGCGCATCAAGATCAATGGCAAGCTACCTGTTGGCACAACCTCCAAGGACATGATTCTTAATATCATCAGTCAAATTGGAGCTAAAGGTGCTATTGGTTATGTGGTTGAGTATTGTGGCTCCGCATTAGAAGATTTGAGTACCGAAGCTCGCTTTACTCTTTGCAACATGACAGTAGAAGCAGGTGCTCGTGGTGCTTTGATTGCTCCCGATAAAACGGCGATTGATTACGTGCTGGCAAGATGTCCAGACATAACAGGCGAGATTAAAGATCGCGCATTAGCTCATTGGGCAACTTTGTACTCCGATAAGGATGCTAATTTTGATAAAGAGTATGAATTTGATGCTAATAATATGGCGCCTTTCGTCACCTGGGGTACAAGTCCGGACCAGGCTGTTGCAATTAACGAATCCATCCCAACCAAGAATTCCATTAAGGATCCAGTAGAAAAATTAAGTCTAGAGCAAGCACTTAAATACACCAAACTATCTGATGGCCAGACATTGGAAGGCACGCCAATTAACCACGTGTTTATTGGCTCTTGCACCAACGGCCGTATTGAAGATTTGCGCAATGTTGTTGCCGCTATCGGAAATCGCAAGGTTGCTGCCGGTGTCAGAGCGATGGTTGTGCCCGGATCTGGCGCTGTAAAGGCGCAAGCTGAGAAAGAAGGCATTGCCGATAAGTTAATCGCGGCAGGTTTTGAATGGCGTAAGCCTGGCTGTTCAATGTGCTTAGCCATGAATGATGACATCCTCGTATCTGGCACACGCTGTGCATCAACTACCAACCGTAACTTTGAAGGTCGTCAGGGTAGAGGGGCCATTACTCATTTGATGAGCCCCGCGATGGCCGCAGCAGCAGCTGTTACCGGAATGATTACAGATGTTCGTAAATTACAAGGAGCTGCTAATGCATAAGCAATCGAAGATTAATGGGCACGCAGCAGCCCTGCGTATTGCGAACTTTGATACGGACCAAGTAATGCCAAAGCAGTTTCTACGCGGTATTGATAAGTCTGGTTTAACCGAAGGATTGTTCTATGACTTACGGTTTGATGAGGAAGGCAAGCCAAAGCCAGAATTCTTTCTAAATCAACCGGCTTACGCAACTACAGACGTATTGATTGCGGGCTCAAATTACGGCTGTGGTTCGAGTCGTGAGCATGCTGTTTGGGGTATGCAACAGTTTGGGTTTAAGGCTGTAATAGCCTCTAGCTTTGCAGAGATTTTCTATTCCAATGCTATGGGTAACGGCTTATTGTTGGTTGTTCTACCCGAAGATCAGGTGCAAGCCTTAATGAAAGAGGCGGAAGATAGCGGTGCCCCGATCTGCGTAGATATTGATATTGAAAATCTCACGGTTCGTACGCTTAAGCATGAATTTAAGTTCACCATGTCTGCGAGGCACCACCGCATGTTCTTGGAGGGTTTAGATGTTATTGGCCTGACATTGAAATATAAGCCTCAGATTGATGCTTTTGCTCAAGAGCATTGGAAAGCACAGCCGTGGGTTAAGGACGTAGCAAGAAGAACGATTGATAGATTGGTCATGTCTAGCTAATTGGACGTCTCTTATGGGTCGTATTGAGACGTTCAAAACCAGGACAACTTAAAGTTCATTAAGGTAAGAACAGCCACCATCCTGAAACCCAGGAAAATTAACCAACGGCGAGCCAAGTGCTCGCCGTTTTTCTTTGGTTAATCCATTAGCGAACCAGAAGTTTCCAACTAGTTCGCCAATCAGCCTCTCGTATCCTCGCCACCCGAATTTTCCAATGACACCTGTTCCTCAACAACGTCAAAGGAGTATTTCATGTCAGTTACGGCAACCACACTCACCCGATCGGCCCAAGAGGCAATCAACTCCCTTTCACCCGGAGATCGCCGGGTACTCAATGAAAACGAACTAGCCCAGCGCTGGGGCATCAGCCCCAAGACCCTTCAACGCTGGCGCTGTGAAGGTCGTGGACCTAAGTATCTGAAATTATCTAAACGCGTGAGCTATCCGCTCGAAGGCGTTTTCGATTTCGAATATAACGCTCTGCACGTTTCGACGTCTGAGCGGGTCACGGCGTGAAGGGAGCAGAGATGAACGACTTGTCCATTTTCCCCGCGGACATCGCCGAGATGTCTGTCTCTCAACTCGCTAACTTGCCAGCGCAGCAACTGGTGGAAGTCGATACCAATTTAGATCAGGCAATTGCCTGGCTCAAGGCGGCCCGAACAAAACTGGATGGTGCTCTCGACCAACGCTTCGGTGCACAAGGTCGCGAAAGCCTGCGTGCTGACGGCCGTGACTTCGGGACCTCTCACATCAAGGCCGATGGTCTGCACGTGAAGTTCGATCTGCCCAAGAAGGTTTCATGGGATCAAAAGAAGCTCAAGATCCTCGCCGAACGAATCGTCGCATCGGGCGAGGCCATTGAAAGTTACCTCGACATCAAGTTGTCCATTTCCGAAGCACGGTACACGAAGTGGCCACCAGCATTGCAGCAGCAGTTTTCCGACGCTCGCACTGTCGAGGCAGGTAAACCCTCGTTCGTCATTTCCAACAACTCGGAGGTCTGATCATGAATCAGCAACTCGTCCCATTTGATTTTGAAGGTCAACAAGTTCGGATCGTGACTGATGCGCAAGGTGAGCCATGGTTTGTAGCAGCAGATGTATTGGCCACTCTTAGTCTTGACCGCAAGGCACTCGAGCGGCTAGATGACGATGAAAAGGGTGTGAATTCAATTCACACCCCTGGAGGAATCCAAGAGATGACCACAGTCAATGAGTCTGGTCTTTACTCTGTGGTACTCGGTAGCCGAAAATCTGAAGCGAAACGCTTTAAGCGTTGGGTGACCCACGAGGTTCTACCTGCCATCCGCAAGACCGGTACTTATGTCGCGCCCTCAATAGGTGCATTGCCCGCCCCAACTCAAGACCGAGTCACTTCGCTGCTCTTAATTGGCGAAGCTATAGCCAGGGTTCCAGGTGTGAAAGCAGGGATCGCCATGGCTGCGACTCTCACATGTATCCAAGAAAATACGGGCCTTGTAATTGAGACATTGCGACGTGCGCTGCCTGCAGCCAACGAGCCAATATGCTCCCTGAATGCAACGCAACTGGGCAAGCTGGTTGGCCTGTCTGCAAAAACAACCAATCTGCGCTTAGCCACTTTAGGGCTCCAATTACGAAATGAGCGCGACGAGTGGGAGTTAACTAATGCAGGTGAAGCATGGGCAGAAGCCATGCCGTATTCGCGTAATGGACATAGCGGATACCAAATTCTCTGGAATCCGGGCGTTGCTCAAGAAATGCGTGAGGTGGCGTAATGGGACTTCCCATCATTACCGCTGACCAGCGCCTGCGCGAGAAAAAAGGCGTCAAGCTCGTTCTGCTTGGCAAGAGTGGCATTGGTAAGACAACGCAGCTCAAAACCTTGCCTGAAAAAAAGACACTCTTTGTCGATCTTGAAGCCGGGGATCTCGCTGTAAAAGACTGGCGTGGTGACTGCGTGCGCCCATCAACCTGGCCCGAGTTCCGTGATTTGGTTGTCTTTCTGGCAGGTCCTAATCCTGCCCTGCCCACAGAGGCGCCCTACTCACAGGCGCATTACCAGCACGTGTGCGAACAATATGGCGACCCAGCTCAACTGACGAAGTACGAGTACTACTTCGTTGACAGCATCACCGTGCTGGCGCGTCTGGCCCTGATATGGGCAAAAAGCCAACCACAGGCACTTTCAGAGCGCACAGGCAAACCGGATGTACGCGGGGCTTACGGGTTACTGGGAACAGAAATGCTCTCAGCACTCATGCACTTGCAGCACGCCCGTGGCAAGCACGTTGTGTTTGTAGCCATCCTCGATGAACGATTGGATGACTTTAATCGCAAGGTTTTCACCCCTCAGATTGAAGGCGCCAAGACGGCTGCGGAACTGCCTGGGATCGTCGACGAAGTCGTAACACTCGCCGAAATCAAAACGGACGATGGCGAGCCTTACCGCGCCTTTGTCACCCACACGCTCAACCCATATGGCTTTCCGGCCAAAGATCGCTCGGGGCAACTCGAAATGCTTGAAGCCCCCAATTTGCTCGCACTCATCGACAAGTGCGCTGCTGCAACTCAACCTAAAAATAAGGAATAAATCATGTCTGCATGGAACGATTTTAACGACGCCGAACAACAACAATCATTTGATTTGATTCCAAAAGGCACTGCTGCACGCGTGCGCATGACAATCAAGCCCGGAGGTCACGATGATGCCGAGCAAGGCTGGACCGGTGGATATGCCACGCAAACATTTGACACCGGCAGCATTTTTCTCGCATGCGAATTCATTGTCTTGGAAGGCAATTACGCCCGTCGCAAGATGTGGTCCAACATCGGGCTGCATAGTTCTAAAGGACCTGCATGGGCAAATATGGGGCGCACGTTCATTCGTGCCGCATTGAACTCTTCGCGCAATGTCCACCCTCAGGACAACTCTGCTCAGGCTACTGCGGCTCGTCGCATTCAAGGGTTTCATGAAATCGATGGCCTTGAGTTTGTAGCTCGGATTGATATTGAAAAAGATGGTCGTGGTGAGTTACGTAATGTTGTGAAGATCGCTGTGGAACCGGATCAGCCTGACTACTTGCGCCCAGGTGCACCAAGCACGCAATCAGCACCTAACTATCAAACGCCATCGCCTGCAAATAATGCAGCTCCTTCATCCGCGCAACCCGCACGCCCTGCTGTATCAGGCAAACCGAGCTGGGCTCAATAAGGGAGGAGTAATGAAATGCTGGGTTTGCAAAAGACAAGCCCGGGGTTTACGCCACGCCGACACTCGTCACGGCGTGGGCAACCCCCGGAGCTATCCAATCGACTGGGTTTTCTGCTCGCAACGCTGTCAGGACATCTTTCACACGATGTACGGCAACTGGCAGCGAGTGCTCGATGGGCGAATGAGTCTCAAGGAGGTTGCCATGATTGATCCAACTGATATTGAGTTGGCCTCAATGAGGAAATGTTTAAAGGCTTTTGGCGAAGCGGCCAGTGAAATTGGTTTTAACAAACCACTCGGTGATTATTCCGAAACAGAAGCCTTGCAAGTCATCGATGCAATCGTGACCTGCTGGACCGATGCCATGCAGGAGCATCACGAAAAAACGAAATATCCACCCGTGCGCGGTATGCCGCCTGCCCCCGACCCAATGGCGCACTCATTGGCGAACATAAAAGATGACCTGCCCTGGGACACTCAAGGAGGGAAAAAATGATGGACTTTAACTCTTCTTCAAGCATCTCGGAGCAAGTCAGCGCACTCGTCGATGCTGGACTTCAGCATCAACAAGCGCAACAACGTCCAAGAACATACCTGGGAGCATCGCGCTTAGGTGTTTCGTGCGAGCGTGCCCTGCAGTACGAGTTTATCCAAGCACCTGTCGATTCAGGTCGGAATCACTCTGGACGGTTGTTACGTATTTTTGAACGTGGTCACCTGAACGAAGACAGCATGATTCAGTGGTTGGGTCATGCGGGATTTGATCTTAGAACGACCAAACCAAATGGCGAACAATTTGGCTTTTCTGCTCTCAATGGTCGACTGCAAGGACATATTGACGGCGTCATTGTTGCCGGACCCGAAGGCTTTAAGTATCCAGCGCTCTGGGAGAACAAATGTTTGGGATCCAAATCCTGGCGCGATTTGGAGAAGAACAAGCTAGCTATATCAAAGCCAATCTATCACGCTCAAGTGGTGCTGTACCAAGCCTATCTTGAACTGCACGAAAATCCTGCCATTTTTACAGCTATCAACGCTGACACGATGGAAATTTACTCAGAACTCGTGCCGTTTGATGCGGTTCTTGCACAACGTATGTCAGATCGGGCTATCAAGGTGATCACTGCCACTGAGGCAGGTGAGCAACTCAATCGCGCCTATCAAGATCCCACTCATTTTGAATGCCGGATGTGCGCATGGCAGGACCGGTGCTGGAGACAAAATAATGAACGACGTTAATCAAATTCTCAACGAACGGTTGGTGGATGCTCGCAAGGCAGCACACTGCATAAATCTCCCCTTGTACTTACTCTCACACCCGAAAGAGCGCCAGCGCATTGGGGTGCCGCACTATCGGGTCGGCAAAATGATCCGCTTCAAGGTCAGTGAACTGATGGCCTGGATGCAAGCGCAGGGAGAGAAGTCGGATGCTTGATTTTAATGATAACGACTCATCCGCTTGCGCAGATGCAGACCTCATCAGAGAACAGTTGCGTGCATCACTAATCGATCGCATCGAGTCGGTGTTGAACGTTCTATTTCCTGCTGGCAAAAGGCGGCGAGGGAAGTTTCTGATTGGTGACGTGCTAGGAAGTCCGGGCGACAGTCTTGAGGTAGTCATTGACGGCGAGAAGGCTGGACTCTGGACGGATCGCGCAACAGGCGATGGGGGCGATATCTTTAGCCTAATTGCAGCCTATCTTGGCGCGGATGTGCAGAATGATTTTCCGCGCGTTCTGGACTACGCGGCCGATTTGCTTGGGCAGGCGCCACCCACACAAAAGCGCAAGCCTAAGAAAGTGGCACCAGTCGATGAGCTTGGGCCCGCGACCGCAAAGTGGGATTACTTGGATGCGCAGGGAAATCTGATTGCCGTGGTCTATCGATATGACCCACCGGATGGCAAGAAAGAGTTTCGACCATGGGACGCTAGGCGACGAAAGATGGCCCCGCCCGATCCTCGTCCACTTTATAACCAACCTGGACTGGTTAATGCCGCACGCGTCATCCTCGTTGAGGGTGAAAAGTGTGCACAAGCCTTAATTAACGCAGGGCTCACGGCAACAACGGCGATGCATGGCGCAAACGCCCCCGTGGATAAAACAGACTGGTCACCCTTATCTGGCAAAGCTGTGCTGATCTGGCCGGATCGAGATAAGCCGGGCTGGGAGTACGCAATGGCAGCAGCGCTTGCAGCACTTGCGGCGGAGGCCCTTACGTGCGACGTCCTCCTGCCACCCGATGACAAGGCAGATGGCTGGGATGCAGCCGATGCGCTCGCTGAAGGTTTTGAGCTCGAGGCGTTCATTAACAGCGGCCCACGCATGTGCATCAAAAATCCGCACGCGATGACTTCTCAGGATGCGACGGTATGGGCCACCGACGATGCGCTCGCCTTGGCATTTACGTCGCGCTATGGGGAGGATTGGCGTTATTGCGCCTCATGGGGAAAGTGGCTTGTCTGGACCGGTTGTCGCTGGCAACCGGATGAAACGTTGATGTCACATCACCTGATTCGCTCGATCTGTCGGGAGGTAGCACTAAAAGTCGATGCGCACCGACTCGCCGCTAAGCTTCTGGCAAGCGGCACGGTCGGAGGCGTTGAGCGCCTGGCCAGAACTGATCGCAGGCATGCATCGACGAGCGATGAGTGGGACGCGGACATTTTTCTACTCAATACACGAGGCGGTGTTGTGAACCTGCACGAGGGTGTAACGCGCGCTCATAATCGGGGTGATCGCATGACAAAGATCGCTTGCGCCACCCCTAAAGGCAATTGTCCGCAATGGAAGGCCTTTCTGAACGATGTCACCGAAGGTGATGTGTTGTTGCAAGAGTACTTGCAACGCATGGCAGGCTATTGCCTGACAGGGGCCACGAGCGCCCACGCGCTCTTCTTTCTTTACGGGACCGGTGCAAACGGCAAGTCCGTCTTTGTCAACACTCTGGCAAGCATCCTGGGCGACTATGCGACAAGCGCACCCATGGACACGTTCATGGATGCACGTGGAGATCGACACCCAACGGATCTGGCAGGTCTACGTGGCGCGCGCTTTGTTGCGTCTGTGGAAACCGAACAGGGCAGACGCTGGAACGAGTCCAAGGTGAAAGCCATAACGGGGGGCGACAAGGTATCGGCGCGCTTCATGCGACAGGACTTCTTTGAGTACATCCCACAGTTCAAGCTACTCATTGCAGGCAACCACAAGCCCTCGATTCGCAACGTGGATGAGGCCATGAAGCGTCGTCTGCACTTGATCCCCTTTACGGTCACGATCCCGCCAGAAAGACGGGACGGGAAGCTCACGGAAAAGCTCTTTGCCGAGCGTGATGGCATTTTGGCCTGGGCAGTCGAGGGCTGCCTTGCCTGGCAACGCGAGGGATTATTGCCCCCTATTTCTGTGCTTTCAGCCACCGAAGAGTATTTCGAAGCAGAGGATGCGCTCGGTCAATGGATGGATGAAAGCTGTGATTTAACACCCGAAGCAAAAGTTGCGTCCTCTGATTTGTACGCAAATTGGCGTGAATGGGCCGAACGCGCAGGCGAGTACGTGGGCTCCATTAAGCGGTTTTCCGAGTTACTGATTACGCGCAATTTCGAGCCCACGCGGCTTCACGGAGGCAAGCGGGGGTTCAAGGGTCTCCTTGTCCGGCCCAAACCCTACAGCCGCAACTATTACGAGTCAAACGAATAAACATGGTGACGGATGGTGACAGACTTACTGATTAACCCCTACGCGTGCGCGTACGCACACATATATGAGAGTTAACCGTCAAGTGCGTCACCATCCGTCACCACACCGAAAACGGAGTGGAAATGAACACAACAATTCTCGCCCTGGATCTGGGTACAACAACAGGCTGGGCAATCGCACAAGCGGATACAAAGATTTCAAGCGGCAGTCAATCCTTCAAACCTCAGCGCTTTGAAGGTGGTGGTATGCGCTTCTTAAGATTCAAGCGCTGGCTCACAGACATCAAGCAATGCGCACCCGATATAAATCTGGTTGTTTTTGAAGAGGTACGCAGACATGCAGGGGTAGATGCCGCGCACGCATACGGAGGTTTTATGGGCCAGCTGACAGCTTGGTGTGAGCACCATCAGATTGCGTATGAAGGTGTTCCTGTCGGAACGATTAAAAAGCATGCTACCGGTAAAGGCAATGCGAGCAAAGAGCAAATGATTCAAGCCGCACAGGCACGCAACCATTGCGTGACGGATGATAACCAGGCTGATGCACTCGCCCTTTTGTACTGGGCTCTTGAATTCAGGGGAGAGCAGCCATGAGAACAACAAAACAACCTTATCGCTCACCGCTTGCTCGTCTGCAACCACTCTCAAGCGATATTGAAGTGATCAAGCGCGATGGCTGGCAAGACGAGCACATTCTTGTAGTGTGCGAAACAGATCAACGGCTTAGTGAGTTCGAGCGAGAATGCATTCGACGCATAGGCAATCGACTCTACGGCTTGAAGCCTGAGGTTTGTGATGAGTGAATGGACAAGTGAAGAAGTGGCTACCCAGATCGTTCGCGCCAGTCGCACAGCACATCGGCTGCCTGCCGTTCGGTTACAGACCCACTTCAATCTGTGGCCCATCATTGTCCGAACGGAGTTTGAGCGCATGGCAGGAGACGACATACCCCTGTACCGTGCACCTCCAAGTCCAGCAGAGATCGATCAAATGCTCGAGGTCATGCGATGGATGAAGTACTTGACGATAGAAGAACGGCTACTACTTTGGATGCGAGCAGAGCGTTATGCATGGGATGAAATCGGCAGGCGCTTTGGTCTGTGTCGCACCACAGCCTGGCGACACTGGAAGTCCACGATTCTCAAACTCGTGCAAGCGCTGGATGATCAATCACGAAACGATCAAGCCCTACGCATTCAAAAACATCACTAATCAAGCATTTTCGGTGAGGAAATTAGCGTGTTTTAGCGGAAATGAGCGTGCATCATCGGTCATGCGGGTAATAGAGCGAAAAATGAGCGTGCAACACTTTGGGGTGTTTTAGGATAAGATTTCTGCTATCTTCTGGACAGAGGTGTGAGTAGCAAAGAGCAGCTCTTTTTGAACCTTATTTGACCCTCGTTCAACACCCCAAATTCAACCCGCCTGATCACATCCGGCGGGTTTTCTTTTTTCAAATCCAATGAACCCATTGACCATTGAGTATCGTCCGATCGAATCTGCACACGGCTACATGGCAGGGAGTGACGGAAGCATACGATCCACATCACGCTCGATCATCAGATCCAATGGGCGCGGTGGAAGTTCAACATGCAGAATCACAGGGCGCATATTAAAGCCCTGGCTAGCAGGGCCTGGCTATCAATATGTTCAGCTTGGGCAAGAGGGTCCAAAGTGCGCAGTGCATAGACTCGTCTGTATTGCTTTTCATGGCCAACCCCCAAAAGATCATGAGGTCGGACATCTGGATGGCAATCCGATGAATAACACACCAAGTAATCTTGCCTGGGTTACACGTTCAGAGAACGCGAAGCATAAACAAATTCACGGTACCGCACCAGACTATGGGACCCTGCGATGGGGAACACGAAAAGTTTTCAAAGACGACTATGTGGCCATCTATGTTCTACATAAATTTTTCAAAAACTCTCGCATTGAACTTGCAAAATTCTACAAAGTTAGTCGCAGCTCGATAGATAAAGCAATCAACACTGTGTGCAGTGTTTTGGCAAAAATGAACGTCAAAATCTTAGCGATTAATTAGGAATCAAAACAGATGAGTCAAACGCAATTGGCAGATCAGATCAAACTGTGGCCGACAGACAAGTTATTGCCATATGTTAGAAATCCAAGAAAAAACGATCACGCAATTGAGCAAATGGCGGGAGTGATTCGCGAGTTTGGTTTTCGTATTCCAATCGTCGCCAAGAGCACAGGTGAAGTCATTGATGGACACCTGCGCCTGAAAGCAGCCTTAAAAATGGGACTTCAAAGCGTTCCTGTAGTTCTGGCAGACGAGCTTACCGAGTCACAAATCAAGGCATTTCGCATCCTTGCCAATCGATCTGCCACTTGGGCCGAATGGGACGATGAGTTACTAGGCATAGAATTAACCGAACTCAAGGACGCAGGGTTTGATCTTGCGTTGACTGGTTTTTCGCCTGAAGAGTGGGATGCCTTGATTGCAGGCGGAGAGACTTCTGAGGATGGATTAACTGACGATGATGCGGTCCCGGAAGTCACTGAAAATCCGATCTCACGCACAGGTGATATCTGGTTGCTTGGCGAGCACAAGTTGATTTGTGGCGATGCCACCAAGCCTGAGGACTATCAGGCACTCTTAGGCGACGAGCTCGTAGACATGACATTCACCGATCCACCCTACAACGTCAACTACGCCAATACTGCCAAGGACAAGATGCGCGGTAAAAACCGTCCGATCCTCAATGACAACCTTGGAATCGAGTTTGGAACCTTCCTGGTTGCTGCCTGCAAGAACGTACTGAACGTGACCAAAGGCGCGGTATACATTGCCATGAGCTCAAGTGAGCTCGACACACTTCAGGCAGCCTTCCGTGAGGCAGGCGGCCGCTGGTCTACCTTCATCATCTGGGCTAAGAACACATTCACCCTAGGTCGTGCCGACTATCAAAGGCAATACGAACCAATCCTCTACGGCTGGCGTGAAGGTGCTGATCACTTCTGGTGCGGAGCAAGGGACCAGGGTGACGTCTGGAACATCAAGAAGCCCCACAAGAACGATCTGCACCCTACGATGAAACCAGTCGAATTAGTCGAGCGTGCTGTACGCAATAGCAGCAAGACGCAAGACCTCGTGCTCGATCCTTTTGGTGGTTCAGGCACCACCCTTATCGCTTGCGAGAAGACAGGCAGACGCGCTCGACTGATTGAACTTGACCCAAAGTATGTGGATGTCATCGTCAAGCGCTGGCAAGACTTCACGGGTAAAGAAGCAAAACGCGCCACGGATGGCGCGAAGTTTATAGATGTAACCAATTCAGCTCAGGTCGTAACTTTATAGACGCGCTCGGCTCCAGGTTCTTTTGTGGATGTAATGTTCAGACCAAGCTTCTTTTTGAACGCACCAGCAAAGGCACCACGAACCGTGTGTTGTTGCCAGCCGGTCTCTTCGCAGATTTTCTTTAGCGTTGCTCCCTCTGGACTCTTGAGCATTGCAATGACTTGAGCTTGCTTGCTGTTTGCTCGAGAACCTAAAGCGGTTGCTTCTTTAACAACCGTCTCAATCGCTTGTTTGGTGACAGGGCTTTTACGAGGTAACCCAAGCGCATCGTAGCCTTGAGCCGTAATAAACCATACCTTTCGCTTGCAGACAATCAACTCGCGATTGGCCAGACTTTCCGTGATCTTCTGACGTGCACCGCCCTTAATGTTGTCTGGGTACCAGGTGATCTTGCCTTCTGTGTGCTCGTGAGCATAGTTAAGAATTTGTTGTTGCGTAGCGGTCAGGCTTGTAGACATGTTGATCTCCTTGAGGATCAGTTGATGGTGTCTGTATGAACGCTTCAATCCGCAGATAAGCCAAGTCCTTTTTGATTGTTGAAATAAATCTTTTATCTGTTGACTTATGCCAACAAGTGCACCTACTCCTTGCCGATACCCCAGTTGTCGAGCACTACTGAGCGCGCCTGGCTTTTGTAACGAACACCGCGCCGCAGTGCATCGTGAGTATGGCCGTGCACGCCGTGGGTTTGATACCGAACGAGGCTTTTATCAGTCACCTCGCTGGCGATCTGTGCGTGCGGCCTTCTTGCGCGAGCATCCCGTGTGTAAGGCCTGTGAGGCGCTTGGCAGCACAACACCTGGTGTGGTGGCTGATCATATCCAACCTATCAAGGAAAACGGCTTACGTTTCGATTGGTCAAACCTGCAGGCACTTTGCGTGTCTTGTCATAACCGAAAGACCGCACGTGAAACCGCAGCAAGCCGCTTATACCCCCCTAGGGGGTCTTAATCCCTACAGTTGCCGCGCTCTGGTGCGTGGCCCTAATCAAATTTTTGCGCGTGCAAATTGAAACAAGGGGGGGGTTAAGAAGAAAATTGAGTCCATCGATTGGTAATTACTCCGTCTGATGAATTTTCAATATGTAAGATTAGTCTCTTACTCCCTAATTCCTTTCTCAATATTGCACAACAAGCTTCAGCGCTCATTACATTCGCTTGTTCTTCAGTAAGGGCAACAGGTGAATTTAAAAAACCACCACACATTCTTCGCACAATAATTTTATTGTCCTCGCCGTATACACGATACGAGCCTGGAGGCAAAAAATCTATTGGATTCATTGACATCTTCCATTAATTGAATATGGCCGGTCGCAAACCACTCCCCACCACTATAAAACGGATCAAAGGAACTCTTCAAAAGAGTCGCCTTAATTTAAGAGAACCAAAGCCTGAGGGAGAACTTGTTGATCCTCCAGACTATATGCCTGAAGGTGCTAAATCAGCATGGCGCTATGCACTCGAGTGTGCGCCTCCTCATTTATTAAAGCGTCTGGACATGTCTGTGCTGGAAGTCTGGGCTTGCGCCGCAGACTTGTATCGAAAGGCTCAAACAGGCATAGCTAAGACAGGACTGCTGGTTAAGGCACCAAATACCGGAGTACCGATGCAATCTCCATATCTTGCGATTGCAAACAAGCAAGCTCAAATCATGACCAAAGCAGCCATAGAGATGGGATTTACTCCTGCGTCACGCTCACGTGTTTCATTACCCATGGAGACAGCCGATCAAGATATGGATCCCTGGGCTGATATTGCAGGCTGAGTATATGCCTTCAGAAAACTATGTCGTGATAGCCAAGCAATATGCAGAAGCTGTCGCTGCAGGTGAAATCATCTCTTGCCGCTGGGTCCAAATGGCGTGTAAGCGCCAGTTAAATGATCTGGCAAAATTCAAAGGGAAATCAAGCCCCTACCGCTTTAACCCAAAGCTTAAAGACAAAGAAGGCCGCAGCTTTGCACCCGCTGATAATCTTTGTGGATTCATTGAGCGCCTGCCCCACGTTAAAGGTCCTCTAGCAGGCGAGTTGATTACGCTTGAACCTTGGCAGGTTTTTATCCTAAGCACGGTGTTTGGCTGGGTCAAATCAGATGGAAAACGCAGGTTTCGTCGCTCCTATATTGAGGTGCCGCGAGGTAATGCTAAATCCACTCTCTCCTCAGCGCTGGCCTTATATATGCTGGCCGCAGATCGCGAGGGAGGCGCCGAGGTGTACTCGCTTGCCACGACACGCGATCAGGCGCGCATCGTATTTGGAGATGCGCAGACCATGGCACGCAAAAGTCCAGGATTTCGTAATCGCTTTAACGTAAACGTCGGTGCCCACAACATGAACGTGCTGGCCTCGGGCTCTAAGTTTGAAGCGCTCTCGGCTGAAGGCTCGACCCTGGATGGTTTGAATATTCACTTTGGCTGCATCGATGAGCTACACGCCCATAAGACCCGAACCGTCTATGACGTTGTAGAGACAGGAACCGGCAAGCGGGACAACTCGCTTTTATGGGTAATCACAACAGCTGGATCCAATCGCGCAGGAATTTGTTACGAAGTCAGAAGCTTTGTCACCAAACTACTGGATGGCGTCTTTGAAGATGACAGTCAGTTTGGAATTATCTATGGCCTTGATGATAGTGATGACTGGACAAGCGAGACTTCGCTAATCAAAGCCAATCCCAACTGGGGCATCTCGGTACGATCTGAAATTCTGGTCCCATTGCAGGCCAAGGCCATGCAGTTGCCCAGTGCGGTCAATAACTTTAAGACCAAGCACTTAAACGAGTGGGTGAATGCAGACACCTCCTGGATGGATATGCGTGCCTGGGACGCTTGTGGCAATCCAGACTTAGATATTGAGTCATTTGTAGGTCAGCCCTGCTGGATTGGCTTGGATCTGGCTAGTAAAACGGATATCGCCGCACTCGTCATGGTGTTTCAACACCCAGAAATTGCGGATGCCTTTGCTGTATTAGGTAAATATTACCTACCTGAGGACACAGTCAACGCCGCTGGTAACAGTCAGTACTCGGGCTGGATGCGTAGCGGGCGCCTGACTGTGACACCGGGAAACGTCATCGACTTTAGCTGGATCGAAGCTGATCTATCTGATCTCGTCTCAAGATTTGCAGTGCAAGCCGTCGCCTTTGATCCGTTTCAGGCCACGCAGTTATCCACCAGGATGCTAAGCGAGGGGCTACCCATGATCGAGCTGCGTCCTACCGTACTGAATTTCTCAGAACCTATGAAAACACTGGAAGCTCTCGTGCTTCAGAAAAAACTCATTCACGATGGGGATCCTGTCCTTAGCTGGATGGCGAGCAACGTCGTGGCACATCTGGATGCCAAAGACAACATCTATCCACGTAAAGAAAGAGCGGAAAACAAAATCGACGGCATCGTCGCACTCATTATGGCTATTTCACGTGCAATTAAACCAGGCGATGCGATCGTGCTCGGTTCGGACTACGAGTTGATGGTGCTCTAAGACAATGGGGCTATTTAACTTCTTCGATCGATTCAAGGCTTCAAGCAATGATCGGTCCGCGGGGGGAGATTTCTTTTTTGAACCTGTTGCTGCGCGTAGCGCAAGCGGCATTCAAGTCTCTCCCGATCGCGCACTGAGACTCTCCGCCGTTTACGCTTGTGTGCGCATCTTGTCTGAGACCATGGCGTCGCTGCCGCTCGTGATTTATCGCCAAAGAGCCGATGGTGGGAAAGACCGCGTAACCGACCACTGGCTCTATCACTTATTAGCCCGCAGACCCAATCGATTTCAAAACCCCTTCGAGTGGCGCGAAATGCTCCAAGGCCATCTGGCAATGAGGGGAAACGCGTTTTGTCAGATTATCTCCAACCTCAAAGGGGAAATTACTGAGCTCATGCCGCTACACCCCGACCATGTACGAATGGAAGTCATGGATAACGGTGACTTTCGCTATCGGGTACGGATGCAAAGTGGCGATGAGACGGTATTGCCCCGAGGTCGGATTTGGCACTTAAGGGGACTCTCGTCTGATGGGCTCATGGGCATGAGCCCCATTGAGCTTGCTCGAGAAAGTCTTGGCATGGCGCTTGCCGCTCAGGACTATGGGGCGAGATTCTTTAGAAACGACGCCAAACCCACAGGTGGCTGGATTGAGTTTCCCGGTGCATTTAAGGATGCCGAGGCCAAGCGCGTATTCAGAGACTCGTACCAAGCTGCCCAGGCTGGATCGAACCGAGGCAAGGTCCTCGTATTAGAAAACGGCATGAAGTTTCACGAAGTGGGTGTCACAAATAAGGATGCTCAGTTTCTGGAGTTGCGCAAATTTCAGATCACAGACATTGCCCGACTGTTTCGCGTGCCCCCTCACATGATTGCGGATCTGGATCGAGCGACGTTTTCCAATATTGAGCAGCAAAGTCTGGAGTTTGTCATGCACACCATGACGCCCTGGGTTGAGCGCTGGGAGGCATCGATTGAGTCTGATCTCATGCTCGAGGATGACCAGCTCGAGATTGAGTTCGACTTTGCCAATCTTATGCGAGGCGATGCGGCAAGTCGCTCGGCCTACTACCAGAGCGGTATTCAAAACGGATGGCTTACCCGTAACGAAGCGCGAGTTTCGGAAAACCTCAACCCACTGCAAGGCCTCGATCAACCACTTCGCCCCTTAAACATGGTCGAAGAAGAGGATGCCGAAGAGGCGGAGGAAGAGAAAGAGGATAGCCAAGTACCAGGCAGTGACACAGAGCCTTCAGACAACACAAACCTGCCTTCTGCACCAATTGATCACGAGCTCAGCTTGCGATTTCGCATGCTGGTGCAGTCAACATCCAGCCGCCTGGCAAGAAGGATTGCCAAGAAAGGCTCTATCGGCGTCAAAGAGATAGAACTCATTGCTCAATCGTTTGGATTTGATACCGCTTACGTCGAGAATTGGGCAGAGCAACAAGCGCGCCCACTCCTAGAAAAACCCCTGACAGATTCTCTTATTCAATTTGGACTGAACCGATGAACAAACAGCTACTGATTTCCGAGTTTTTAACTACTCCCTGGGCACTGATGCCCGAACGACTGCAAGCCATGACGGGGATCTTGACGCGCTGGTCTGTGGGAGAGGCGGCAAGTGAGAAAACCATGTTTCAAATTAATGCCGATCGCGTAATTCGCGATACCCGTAAACAGATGGCCGCAGCAAACTCTGGCTCAAGCATTGCGGTGCTTCCACTCTATGGAGTGATCACGCAACGAGCAAACATGGTTGATGACATATCTGGTCCGGGTTGCACGAGCACGCAGCAATTTTGTACGGCGCTTCGGCAATTACTTGCAGATAGCTCGGTCGGCCAAATCCTGATCGACATCGATAGTCCAGGTGGAAGCGTCTATGGCGTAAGTGAACTCGCGCACGAAATCATCCAGGCAAGAGAGCAAAAGGCCGTTATTGCAATTGCCAATAGCTTGGCAGCCTCTGCTGCCTATTGGATTGGGTGCTCAGCAAGTGAGTTTTATGTGACCCCTGGTGGCGAAGTAGGCTCAATCGGTGTGTGGCAAGCCCATTTTGATTACTCAAAGGCGTTTGAAGAGGATGGCGTTAAACCCACTCTTATCTCTGCGGGCAAGTTCAAGGTTGAAGGTAATCCGTATGTGCCGCTCGATGAGCAAGCGCAAGCCTTTATGCAATCCCGCGTCGATGACTATTACAACGCTTTCGTTCAAGCCGTCAGCGTCGGGCGTGGTGCATCAATTCAGGACGTTCAAACGGGTATGGGCGAAGGCCGCATTCTAGGTGCACAAGCAGCACTTGCTCAGAACATGGTGGACGGTATCGCAACCTATGATGAGGTGCTTGCCAAGATGCAAGCCAATGTTCGAGGCAATACCCTTAGCAATCAGTCTCAATTAAAGCGGGCGCGTAATGCACTCGCCTTGATCTAACGAATATTTTTTAACTTGCCCTCCATTGAGGGCGTCCATCACTTGCGACCCGTTGGTCGCTCGCCTTTCACCGCCTTTAGTCATGTTGACCAAGGCGGTTTTTTTATTTCAGGAGAAATACCTATGAGTAAGCAATTACGTGAGCTTCAGGCTCGAAAAGCATCCCTTGTTAAGGACGCCCGTACATTGACCGATATCGCAGCCGCAGAAGATCGCGACATGAATGCAGATGAAGTCAGTGCTTTTGAAGCATTAAAGGAAAGAATCGAGGCAAGTTCTGCTGCCATTGATCGTGAAGCCTCTCTCATCGCAGAGGAAGCGCACCTGAATCACTCCTCTCAACTGGCTAGTTCCTCAGTCATCACCGTAATCGACAATCTCGCATCGGATCCCAAACATGGATTTAAGAGTGTGGGTGAGTTTCTTAAAACGGTCTGCCAGGCGCAAAAGCCCAGCAGCTCGATTGATGAGCGCCTTTTAATTGGGTCTGGCCGCGGTGCGGCAAGTGCTTCGAACTTCGGTAACGAAGGTTCCGCTCAAGATGGTGGATTTCTCGTGCCTCCCCAGTTTGCACAGGAAATTTTCCAGCTCTCGCTTGGTGAAGACTCCCTTTTGCCGCTGACCGATAACGTAGAGATTACCGGCAACACCATGGCATTCCCAAAGGACGAAACCACACCTTGGGGCAGCAACGGTATTCGTGCCTACTGGCAAGGTGAAGCAACGCCTGCTGTGAGCACCAAGCCAGTTCTCGGACTTTCAACCCTGCGCCTGAAAAAACTCATGGCCCTGGTACCTGTCACAGATGAGTTGCTGGATGACACCAATGCGCTTTCGACCTACCTGCCAGACAAGATCGCTACCTCCATTCGCTGGAAAACCAACGAATCGATTCTCTTTGGCTCGGGAACAGGTGTGCCCGTAGGGTGCATGGGAAGTGCAACAACGGTCACCGTAGCTAAGGAGTCAGGACAGGCCACTCAGACGCTTCTTGCCCAGAACTTGGCCAAGATGATCTCGCGCCTGCCTCCCGCATCCTTTGCCAAAGCGGTGTGGATCGTCAATAACGATGTGCTGCCCGCGCTCTTTACGCTCACCCTTGGCAACTACCCGATCTACCTGCCTACGGGCTTAAACGTCGGTAGCATACAAGTCTCGCCCTATGGCACGTTGCTCGGTCGCCCAGTCTTTGTCTCTCAACACGCGAATACCTTCTCTGGTCAGGGTGATGTTCTGCTTGCCGATCTCTCCTACTACCAGACGATCACCAAAGCGGGCGGCTTACAAACGGCTACCTCGATGCATCTGTACTTCGATGCGGACCTGACCGCATTCCGTACGACGTTTCGCATGGATGGTCAGTCAAAGATCGCGGCCCCGATGTCACCAGCTAAGGGAAGCGCCACGCTCTCGCCCTTTATCCAGCTTGGAGCTCGCTAATCTGCGTGCAAATGCACACAAGCAAAACCTCACAATTTAAATTCGGAGTTAATAAATGTATCCAAATGCAAAAGGCAGCGAACTGCTCGCAGTGCTCGCCACCATTGACCCAGCCTCACAAGCGGCAGGAACCGCGACCACGGACTGGATCTCCATGGCTGCGTTTCACGATCTTTTAGCGATCGTGCAAACTGGCACACTTGGCACCAACGCTACCGTTGACGCTAAGTTGCAGCAAGCCAAAGATGCATCCGGCACCGGTGCCAAAGACGTAACAGGTAAATCCATTACTCAAATCGTCAAAGCAACCGGAGAAAACAAGCAGGTATTGGTGAACTTTAGCCCTGCTGACTTTGACTTGTCTAACGACTATGGGTTTGTACGCCTGGCGGTCACTGTAGCTGTAGCCGCATCCCAAATTAGTGCTCAGCTTCTGGGCGTAAATCCCCTTTACGCACCCGCGGACGTTGCTAATTCTAGCGATGTGATTCAGGTGCTCTAAATAAACCATGCCCTTGCAACTTGTCACCCCACCTATTGATGAGCCTGTCACGCTCGCCGAGGCAAAGCTGCATCTGCGAGTGGATTTTGATGAAGATGATGCGTTGATTCTGGCGCTCATCTCTGCAGCCCGGCAAGCGGCTGAGACCATCACTGGTCGGCAATTCATCACTGCCCGCTGGAAAATGGTCCTGGATCGCTTTGCCGGGCAAGAGGGTATGGCCTGCTCAAGTGAAAGTAACTTTTCACTACCAAATCACGCGATTTTGTTATTCAAATGTCCGGTACAAACAATTACTGCCATTCAGTATCTGGACATGAACGGTGCCATGCAAACCATGCCACCTGCCCACTACGTCTTGGATACGGCCTGTGAACCGGCTCGAGTGACCCCAGTATTTGGTCAAATCTGGCCGGTGAGCTTGCCTCAAATTGGTTCCGTTAGCGTGACCTTTGACGCAGGCTACGGATCCCCCCAAGATGTTCCCGAAGGCATTAAGAGTTGGATCAAAATTCGGGTTGGCAGCTTATATGCTCACCGCGAAGAGATGTCTGTGCTTAACCGCGGGCGCATCGATCCACTGCCATTTATCGACGGATTACTCGACTCATATAAGGTGCCTTTCATATGAGCGTTCTGAGTGCCGGGCAGCTGAATTGTCGCGTCACGATAAAAAGTCCTAATACGGCGCTCGATCCCTACGGTGCTCTTGTTCCCGGATGGAACACGCTCATGACCGTCTGGGCATCGATTGAACCCCTAACGGGGCGCGAGCTTCAAAGCGCACTGCAACTCGCAAGCGTTGTCACGCACCAGATTACGGTGCGCTATCACCCGACTCTCGTTGATACACGTAGAGTCGCAACATTTCGGGCGATCTATAAGGAGCGCATTTTTAACATTCACGCAGCCCTCAATGAAGATGAGAGCAACGTGCTGATTACGCTCTTAGCCTCTGAAGGTCTGGAGGCAAATTGAGCCCAGTCCATAGGAGCGAGTAAATGGCAACAGAATCAACAGTTAATGTTCTTGGTCTTAAAGAATTGGATGAACTTCTGAAGACCCTGCCTGCCAAAATCGAGGGTAATGTCGTGCGCGGAGCCATGCGCGCAGGTCAAACGGTTATAGCCTCTACGGTTAAAAAAACGCTTGTTGCAAATGATAATATCCGCACCGGTGCGTTGCTCAAAAGCGTGCGAATCCGCTTTGTTCGCAAGAGTGAAAAGAAATACGGATGGGTCAGAGCCAATCTGATCGCAGGCAACAAAGAGGCTTGGTACGCGCACCTCATTGAGTTTGGAACGGGCAGTTATTACACGGGCACGGGTTCAAAGTCCAAGAAACAACCCTACGAGATCAGACCGAAGAACAAAAAAAGTCTATTTTTTGCTGGCGTCATGCGCGAAGTCATCGTGCACCCAGGCATCAAACCACAATCATTTATGCGAAGCGCCTTTGATTCAAGTAGCGACCGTGCCATTCTTGCCTTTGCCGATTACATCCGAACTCGATTGCCTAAAGAGATTAATAAATTAAATCCGTAAGTACCATCCCATGAGCACCCGACCATGAGTACCCGCTCCATTAGTGCAGAGTTAATTATTGCCACCATGCTCAACACCCCCGCCATTGTTGCGCTGGTTGGAAACCGCAGGGCGCTCGCGCAACTGCCGCCCAACACTCCAATGCCGGCGCTTGTTTACACCGTTATCGACAGCAAACCGACCCCGAACTTGAATTACCAAATGGGCGAGCATCGAGCACTTGCCAGAATACAAATCAACCCATTGGCTGCAACCATCGGTGAAGTCAAAGCCATCCATGACGCGGTGCGTACCGTTCTTGATTTTAAGCACCAGACGATTGTGGTGGGTCAAAAGGTCATCTCCTGTCGACTCGACTTGATGGGGCCTGTTGATAAAGACACCGATGCAGGTGTTTGGACCCAGCCCTACGACTACTTATTAAATTTCGTGGAATCTTCTACTGACTAATACTGCTGCGCGCAGGTAAATCGTGCCCGCCCAGGCAACTGGTGGCGGGCATTTTTATTTATAACCCACAAATCTGTGGGTATTTTTTTATGAGGAAATCATCATGACAGTTCGTACCAGTGCGGGAACCATTTTCAAAGTATCCGCGGCCACCCCTGCCACCTTTGATGTAACGGGATATGGGGCCTTGACCTACACCCCAGTAGGCGAGATCACCGATCTGGGTGAATTTGGTCGCGAGTATTCGCTTGTGACCCACCAGCCAGTGGGATCACGTGGAACACAAAAGTTTAAAGGCTCATTTAACGAGGGCTCTATTACGCTCTCAATTGGTCTGGATACCGATGATGCCGGTCAAATCCTCATGAAAGCAGCAAGCCTTTCAGACAACAACTACACGTTTCGCGTAGAAACACAGAATGGCGACAAGTATTTCTTTCAGGCCAAAGTCATGTCCTGGAAAGTCAATATCGGATCCGTGGACAACATCACGACTGCCTCATGCTCGCTTGAGTTAACGACAAGTGCCAACGGTGCAGGCATCATTGAGGACCTCTTTGCCTAATGTCTGCCCTTAATGTCTGCCGCTAATGTCCACCGCTAATGTCAGCGCTCAAAACTCGCGAAGGAATACAAATGAATAAGACGCAAGATTTTTCAAGCTTCTTTCTGGCTGAAACGTCAGTTGTGGAGCTCGACCTGCCCAATGGCGAGCCCATGCTCTACCAAGGCAGTCCTGTGCGCGTGCATGTGCATGGACCAGCTACCGCTCGCTTTACGAAAGCCAATGAAGCAATGCAAAAGGAGGCCGCCAAGCGTGTGATGGCCGCCATTGGTAATAAAGGCAAAAAGGAAGCTGAGGATAAGGACGCTGATGCCAAATTCCTGGTCGCCATTACCGAGCGAATCGAGAACTTCCCCTTTCCTGGTGGAATCGATGCGATTTACCGCGAGCCTAAGCTCAAATACGTCGCGGATCAGGTGCGCACCTTTGTAGGGGATGCGGGAAACTTCTTTGGGGTTGGCGAGAAGCCCTAATCCTGTATGCCCGTCAATTGGGCTGGATGCACGCCATACCTCAAGAAAAAAATGTCCGACGGGATTCAGAACCGCAGCTTAATCGCGCCGAGCAAATCATGGCTCTTGGCGGTGAACCCCTCTTGCCGGAGGTGGGTGAAGTCTCGTACTTGCTTCGCTACTGGCAGGACATTGGGCTTGTGGGGTCAGGTGCAATGGGACCTGTCAGGTTAAGTGCGCTTGAACTTATGGCCTGGCAACAAGGTTCCTGTGTCACGCTTGCGCCCTGGGAGTTTGCGGTCTTACGCGAGATGTCCGCGCAGTACATCAATAGCCTTCATGAGGCATCCAAACCTGAGTGTCCCGCACCATATGGCGAACCATTACATCAACTTGATCGCGATGTGATTCAAAAGAAAGTGGTCAGTCAATTCAAAGCCTTCATGCTCGCGCAGTCTGGTCAGTCAATACAGTCAACCGCCAATAGCTCAACAGAGATTCATCCATGCAAGTAGCAAACCTTGTCATTCAGATGGCTGCCGATATTGCACGCCTGAAGACCGACATGGACTCGGCCCGCAAGACCGTTGATCGGGCCATGACCGATATTCGTAAAAGCACCGAGATGGCAACCAAGGCACTCGGTGCAATCGGCATTGGCTTTTCTGTCATGGGAATCGCCAACTGGATTAAAGGTGCGATTGATACAGCAGACAAGATTAATGACTTAAGCCATGCGTCTGGAATTGCTGGCACCACCCTCTTCGGCTTGCAATACGCAGCAAAGCTCTCTGGAACCACGCTTGAAGATACGGCAAGTGCGATCAATAAGCTGTCTGTCTCCATTGGGGGCAATGCTTCCAAATATGAAGCGCTCGGCATTAGTGCCAAAGATCCAGTCGAAGCGTTTAAGGAGTTGGCTGCCGTTTTTGCCAAGACCGAGGATCCTCAGCAGCGGGCGGCACTTGCCGCTGATGCGTTGGGTAAATCCTGGCTAGGTGTGGCGCCTCTCCTTGCAGAGGGTGCAGATGGTATTCAGCGCTTAATAGATGAGGGAATTAATCTTTCAGGCGTAACGCCTGAGGTTATCGACAATGCTGCGCGATTTAATGATCAGTTAGATATCTTGGCTCTTCGCTCTCAGGGAGCAGCACTCACTCTGGCAGGCCCCTTCTTATCCTCAATCGTTGATTCTATGGAGGAAATGTCTGCGGCAACGCGCATTGCAGGAGGCTTCTGGAATGCACTTCTGACCTTTGGCACCATGAATCCCTTTGGCACGCTTGAAGATGGGGTCAAAAGCTATACCGAGGAAGTCAATTACCTTCAAGAAAAGATTGAGAAGTACAACCAATCGAACTCTGATACCCGTGCACTGGAGGAGGCTCTGGCCACGGTTAAGAAAAAACTCGAGTTTTCTCAATTCAGACTGAATCAGGAAATTGCCACGCAAGCCAAGGCATCAAAAGAAGCGAGTACGGCAACTGACGCCCATGTCGCGGCCTATAACAAGATGAAACTGTCTGCCGATGAGCTCATCTCCAACATGGAGCATGAGTCGCTTCTCATGGGGATGACCAATGGCGAGCGGGAAAAATCCATCGCCTTGCGCAAACTGGAAGAAATCGGTATTCGGGCAGGCTCCTCGGCCCTGGATGAGTACCTGCCCAAGATTGAAGCGATCGTTGCACAAAACGATGCCACACGCGAGAGGATCAAAGCCGAGCAAGAAGCGCAGTCAGCAGCCAAGCAAGCCCAAAGCGAAGCAAAGCGCGTAGCTGAAGAGCGACTGCGCAACATCAAGGCGATCGAAGATGAGATTGCTCAGCTTAAATTCGACACCGAAGCGCTGGGCATGAATAACGTGCAGAAAGAGCAAGCTGTCTTTCTGCAGAAGCTTCAGAACGCAGGGATCAAAGAGGGGTCAACTGAGTGGGCGAAGTACGCCGATGCACACACTGCGGCCTTACTCGATCAGCAAACCATGCAGTCGATTATCGACAGTAATAAGCAGATCGAAGATGAACGCAAAAAAGCCGAAGAAAAGGCAAAGGCCGACCGGCTTAAATCCGAACAAGAGTTTGCCGATGAGATTAAAGGTATTAATAACCAGATCGGACAAAGTCTGACCGATGCACTCATGCAAGGAGGCCTCTCTGCCAAGGAGTTTCTGGTCAATATGTTTAAGACCATGGTCTTGCGCCCGCTCTTGCAGCCCATTATTACGGGCTTTGTTGGGGCGTTTACGGCAAGCGCTCTGGCTTCAGGAACAGCCGGAAGTGGCGCGGAAGGCGCGGGCTCTGGAGGCTCGGTTTCGAATTCGCTTGGGCTCATGAGTGCCGCCAATGGTTTAAAGACCGCATATGAAATGGTCACTGGTGGCTTTACCAGTCTGGGCGCAACTGTGACCAACTTCGTATCTGAAGTGGGAGCCACGGCCTTTATGACGGCCGAAGCGGGAGGTGCCATGCAAAGCGCAGGCATGTCTATGATGCAAGCAGCAGGCACGATCGGAACGGTTGCCTCATACGTTGGGGGTATTGGTGCCGGGCTTGGCCTTGGCAACCTGATTTCGGGTGGGAAATCAGTGGGTGGCAGCTCCTGGCTATCTGTTGGGACAGGTACCGCAATTGGTGCCATGGTTGGCGGCCCTCTGGGGGCTGCGATTGGTGGCGTAGTAGGAGGCTTTGTTAACGCTGCATTTGGAACAGGCAAAAAGGAAGTCGAAGATACTGGTATTAGCGTGCGCTTTAACGCCATGAAAACTACCATCGATGCCTATGAGGAATGGAGCAAAGCGGGTGGATGGTTTAGTGGCGGGGATAGCGGCACTGAAATCACCCAGGTAGATGCCAAAATCCAGAAGTATTTTGATAATGCGGTAGGCATGACAGCATTAAAGGTCAAGCAGTATGCAGATATCTTAAAACTGCCTGCCCAAAACATTTCCGACTTCACTTTTGAGGTTAAACAAAGCCTAAAGGACCTCTCGCCCCAGGACGCACAAAAGAAGATCGACGAAATCATTGCCGCTTATGGCAACGCATTAGCGTCCTCAGCGACAAGTGAAATCGGTGCGGTTCAACGCGAAGGCGAACAAGCGGGAGCCACCCTCACTCGGCTTGCGACAAGCTTACAAACAGTTAATGGTGTCTTTGACACTTTGAACATTAGCCTCATGCAGGCAAGCGTTTATGGCGCAGATGCCGCAAGTAAGCTCGTAGAGATGTTTGGTGGTGTGGATCAATTCATCAAATCGACTGATTACTACTATCAGAACTTTTATAGCACGCAAGAGCGTGTGGGCAAGACTACCGAGCAGCTCACTAAAGTTTTTGCTCAACTTGGGTTCGTCCTTCCACAAAGCAAACAAGCGTTTCGCTCGCTTGTTGAATCTGCCAGAGCAGCGGGAAATGACCAGCTCCTGGCAAACCTTCTACAGCTCGCCCCTTCATTTAATGAGCTCGTGACTGCGAGCGACCAACTTGCTCAGCAAGCCATCAAGGCAGCCCAGGAAAGCAGTAAACAGGCCGTGGCCAGCAGCGCTCAGGCTGCAGCCAGCATGGATCAGTCTGCAGCCATTGAGACGGTCACGCAAGCAATTAAGAATTCCGTCATTTCGCTTGAGCAACTCTCGAGCATGACCGATCAGGCCTTTGCGGGAGTGCAAAGTGCGATTAGCAATGAGCTCGAGGCATCACTTAAGCAACTATCAGACAGTTTTGATGCTTTAAATAAAAATCTGGATGCCCAGAAAAAAGCGGCCGATGCGGCCAAGCAAGTCGCAACTGAAAGCATTTCTTCTCTACAAGGCCTATTTGATCTGCTTGGCGGCAAGATTAAGACGCTATTACAAGGCGCGGGGCTCGGACAAACTCCTGCCCAAGGCGCAGCATTTATTACCCAGGCGCTTGAAGTTGCCAAGACCACAGGGTATCTGCCCGATCAGTCTGCTCTGTCGGATGCAATCGATGCGGCGATGGCTGGACTATCGTCTGATAACTTTGAGTCTGCCTTTGAAATGCGTAAAGCAAACCTTCAAGTCGCAGTCGATCTTCAATCCTTACAAGACATTGGATCTGAGCAAATGTCCTTTGCTCAGCAACAAGTCGAGATTGCCGAGAAGCAACTCGCCTCGCTCGATGCGCAGGTCATTCAGGCACAAGCTCAGTATGACGCCGATGTCGAGCGCACCCGGGCCTATTACGACTCGCAGCTTCAATACGCACAACTTCAGGTCAATGAACTCAGAGGTGTGAACAACTCTGTAATGTCTGTCGCTCAGGCGATGGCCGTGCTGGGTGTATCCATTGCAGCAGAACGCGCCGCAAGCAATTCTTCCAGTAGTCCAACAACGATCTCCCGGGAATCCTCGATTGCACAAATGTATCGGGATCTACTAGGTCGGGAACCGGACTCCGGAGGTCTTGCAAGTTGGACGGGGAGTGGATTAAGTCTTTCCGAAGTGCAACAAGGCATTTTAGGCAGCCAGGAGTATCAGGCACGGGGCTTTGCCGCTGGGGGTTATTACCCCGGGGGCCTAGCCATGGTGGGTGAACAAGGCCCTGAATTAATTAATTTCAAGAACCCTGGCATGGTCTACAACTCTGAGCAAACCAGTGGCCTTTTATCTGGCGGTAACAAAATCGCTGAAGAATTACGCAGTTTGCGGGAGGACAATCGGGCGCAGGCTCGATCCGTGGTTCAGCTTCAAGCCAGAATGACCCGCCTGCTTGAGCGCTGGGATGGTGATGGGATGCCAGAGCAAAGGGTGGTCACCGCATGAGCTCCGATCCTAATGCGCTAGTTATCGTCAATCCGATCAAGATCACCGATGCGATGGTGCATGTGCCAGGGAGTGGTGGCACTACTGCTGTTGGATCTACTGCAGCGCCAGTAACTAACGTCCCGGAATCAGACCATCCTGCGTGGAGCGCTGCCACAACCTATGCGCTGGGCGCGCGGGTCATGCTCACAAGCACGCACAAGGTGTATGAAAGCCTAAAGGCTGCGAACCTGAACAAAAATCCACAAACTGAATCGCTCTGGTGGATTGAGGTATCGCCCACCAACAGATGGGCATTATTTGATACCTCGGTCAGTACCTCAACTGCACAACCCAACAACATCACCTATGTTCTGGAGCCTGGACAGGTGATTAATACGATTGCAGCGCTGAACTTGAACAACGCGACTGAGATCAACGTCACGATGCATAGCGCGATTTCTGGAGAGTTAGAAATCGTCTACGCCAAGACGATTGATCTCTCGGCGCTCCCCACAGGTTCAGACTGGTGGAGTTGGTTCTATAGCGCGCGTACCGTACCAACTCAAAACATTCAAACAGATTTGCCCTCCTATGGGGATGGCGTCATTAAGTTCGAGTTACTGGGAGGTGCGGACCTCTCTGTAGGCGTGCTTTTGATTGGACAGGAACGATCCTTTGGTCTGGGGGTGCAACTTGGTGCACGAGTAGGCATTCAGGATTACTCGCGAAAGGAGACAAACGATTTCGGGGACACGATTCTTGTGCGCCGAGCCTTTGCCAAGCGAGCCAACTTCAATCTACTCATTGAGAAAAGTGAAGTCGATGCGTTTCAGCTCTTTTTAACTGAGATTCGCGCCACACCCTGTCTATGGATCGGTAGCACTGAATACGAGTCCACTACGCTCTTCGGGTTTTACAAGAACTTTGAAGCACTGATTAGTTACCCGGACTATGCGGATTTTGAATTAGAAATTGAAGGATTGACCTGATGGCCATTACCCCTCTACCCTCAGCACCCCTTCCAACCGATGGGGCATCGGAATTTAACCGTAAGGCCTTTGCTCTCATTGGTGCACTGGATGCCTTTGTTGCAGAGACAAACGATGTAGCAGATTTCGTTGATACCGCGTCAGCTGCTGCTCAATCGAGTCAATCGGCTGCAGCGACAAGCGCCACAAACGCTAATGCCAGTGCAACTGCTGCTGCGGCCAGCGCAACCCTTGCGACAACGAAAGCAACAAGCGCCACAGCGAGTTCAGCAAGCGCTCAAACCAACGCGACTCAAGCCGCCCAAAGTGCTGCAAACGCCCATTCAAGTGAGGTGGCGGCGGCCTTAAGCGCGCTCGAAGCCGCCTCGGCCGTGAGTGCCACGCACATGCCATCTTCGCTCATTGGGCAAGCTCTCAAAGTCTTAAAGGTCAACGCAGGCGAGACGGGTTATGCGCTCTTTGAGTCTGCCGCCTTGCCTAGACTTTATGGCTTTGCCCTTTCTGCGGATGCTTCAGAACTCATGTTCACGGATGCCAAAACCGGTGGCTTTGCGGCCACTGACTTTGTGAGCTGGTTTATTGGTGAAAACCTGACCTTCTCAATTAACAACAATGAACTGGTGATTGCCCTATGAATATTGATATCAACAATCTGGGCTATCGCTGGAAGGGGTTGTACTCCCCGTACTTGAGCTACCTGAACAATGATGTGGTCTACAAAGATGGGGGTGCTTACGTCATGCGTAATGGTGTGGCGACTCCTTTTGCTCTCGGACAACAAGATGCAGTGCTCGCCGGTCACGTTTTAACGGGTGGCGTCTCAGTTGGGGGTCTGGCCAATATGGTGCTGCACTCCAATGGCGCAAGTGGAATGGAGTTTCGCTTCATGGGTGGCAGAAACGGCACTATTGCCACTGGACTCATGTCCACTGAAAGATCAAGTTGTTCGGGTCATGCGGTCACGAACTACTACATGGGATCGATCATGAGCGATGGATCGGTTCGGATGATTGGCTTGCGCCAATACGGGCAAACAGGCACAGGCGTCTACGGGGGGGACCCTGCCTGGAACTACACATTTCCCTCAACTGTGGCTTTCCCTCCAGGCACGCCTCGTATTACGCAGGTGATTTCTGCCTTTAATGATACCTACTACCTCGATGCTAGTGGCGCGGTCTGGCACTCTGGCTCGAATCAAGGTGACACGATGTCTGGGCGCAATACGACGAGCTACATCCCTGTGCCACAAAGAATTAATGGAAATGGAGATCTGGGATCAAACACGATAGTTAAAAAGATTTATATCGGTCGCTGCTACCACGGCTACCCGTCGGTCTGGTTGCTAGACAACCAGGGGCGAGTCTACTCCTGGGGCTACAACCAATATGGCCAACTCGGTAATGGAAATAGCACAAACCAAAATGCGCCCAAGCTTATCCCCATGTCTGTCAACACCCCCATCAAAGACATCTACGTCACAGGTGGAGTGTATGCAGCCTCTTTTTTAATTGGAATGAATGGGATTTTGTATGCCGCGGGAGAAACTAACTCCTCCTTGCTCACGTCAAACTCCTCCACCCACCAGCCCGTCATGCCTTGGGGCTGGAATAAGACAGTCAAAAAGATCTTCTCCTGCGAGACCCCTGGTACCTGGGAAGGTGCGGGCACTTATCGCCGGTATGGCGCCGTGCTGGAAAACGGTGAGTTCTGGATGTGGGGCGATCAAGGCGGATATGTTGGAGATGGCTTTGGGATTGGCTATGGTCCAGCATCGTTTCAAGGCAATACGATATTCCCAATCAAATGCTTGGATGGCGTCAAAGACGCACAGGCCGTTGCAGCGGGCTACCACATGAGCCTTGCGCTTATGAATGACGGGACCGTGAAATGGACCGGATACAACGGTCAATATATTGGTGGCAGCTCTGGTATCTCCCGAAATACCTGGGAAACACTCGGTGGAAGTTTCCTCACCAACGTCACAAAATTGCGTCTTTATGGCTATTCCACTTATCAGACCGCGGTGGCTTTGCGAAGCGATGGAAAAGTTGTGGTCTGGGGCTTTGGTGGCTCGGGTCAGGTTGGCAATGGCAACAACCTCACACCGAATGCCCCCAACTCCTTTTTGCTCCTGGATAAAACAGTCGTTGACTTTAGCGTCTCGGGCTACTTCGGTGCGGGTGGTGGCGGTCTTTATTGCCTGACCTCCGATGGTCAAGTCATGGTCAACGGGTACGGTGCGCACTCCATGGACGGGGATGACGATCAAGAGAGTCGTTTTGCCCCCTCACCTGTCATTTTTTAAAGGAATCAACACATGACAACCATATCGCTTGGCAAAATCGCCTTTACGTGGCGATCGACCTATAACGCCAGCAGCACCTACATGAAGCAAGACGTGATTTCCTACAACGGTGACAGTTTTGTTTGTGTGCTCGACAACACCATGGGCGTGACACCAACAGATGCCTCAACTGCCTGGGATCTCTTTGCGCAGGGAACTACCGGAATTTCTAACAGCTCTGGGCAAATTATTTACAACAATGGCACGGGTCTTGTGGCGCTTCCTTCAGGCGCACTCGGTCAAGTGCTGACAGTGGGTCCTACGGGTCTGCCCGTCTGGGCAACCCCTGAAATCCGATCCGGTACCAAGGCATTAAGGTTTCCGGAAAACACGGCGAACACACAATCGAACCTTTACCGCACGATGGGCGTCATCATGACTGATGGCAGTGTGCGCGCCTGGGGACAGAATTCAAACTTTAGAATTGGAGACGGCACAGAATATTCGCGCTCCTACCCTGCGCGTGCGGCCTTTCCTCCCGGGTTTCCGGGAGCATCAAAACTTTACTTCACAGCACAGACTCACACCTATTGCATCGACAATAACGGTCAGCTCTGGATCTGGGGCTACAACGATTACGGTCAATGCGCCAATGGCAACACAACCGTGCAACGCGTGCCGTTTAACGCCAGTGCAGATTCTGCCAACTCCATTTATGGCAAAACGGTCACGCAAGTCGCACTCGCCTGCGGTGAACAAAATGCCAATAGCTCTTTGGTCCTGTGTAGTGACGGCACCGTTCATTCCTGTGGATACAACGGGTATGGCCAACTCGGTCACGGTGATACAACCTATCGATCCCGTTTTGTGCAATTGCCCGTGCTGTCCGGTATCACCCAAATCGCCGCTGGACGGGAAGCTTATCAGTCTTGCTATGCCGTTAAAAATGACGGCACACTTTACTCATGGGGATATAACGGGGATGGCCAACTTGGAGATGGCACTACAACCAATTCAACGATTGCCATGCCTCGCACTGGCGGTTCGTTAAGTGGAAAAACGATCGTCAAAGTTTTCGCTGGGCACGTGCATGCCATCGCACTTGATAGCCAGGGCAATTTGCACGCATGGGGCACGAACTCATATGGCCAACTTGGTAACGGCAATTACGTGCAACAGTTAACCCCTGTTCTGGCAGTCGGTACGGGCGTTGCAGATGCCTACCTCGGAGGTTACGACTATCCCGTGACCTATATCAAGAAAACAGACAACACACTCTGGGCATGTGGTTACGGAGAATACTGGGCCAACGGAGTATCGCCACCCGGCACAACGACAGCCACCTTTACCCAGATCCCGCTTGGTGGAACCCTGGTTAAAGCAATCCGTGGTGGCTCTGGCACGTACAACTTTGGAGCCGCACTACTCACCAACGGTCAGGTCA
>NZ_JBASJR010000003.1:0-268184 GCF_049655405.1 Zwartia sp. | reverse complement strand
GCCATAATCGTGCTCGACACTGGAACAGAGAAGGCCAAACTTGATGCCTCTCCATTTAAGGTGGTCAGGGTGCCACCACTCAACACAGGATTGGCTGTCGTGCCAACTGAACTCAAGGCAACGGTATCGCCGGGGCCGATATCAATGGGCGGAAGAGTAAATCCAGATAAAACAAGATCCCAGACACTTCCCGAACTATTCAATAGAGACCAAGTCCCCGCACCGTATGTTCCAGAGGTCACACTCAGATGACTGAGTGTCAAACCAGATAAAACAGAACTGTAGGTACCATCGGCGACAGTGGAGCCCGCATAAATACCAAAAATCGTTGATCCCGAAGGGCTCGCGACACTCAACTTGCCGAAGTCACTCGGGCTATTAATGATGATGTTGTAGTTCACAGGCAAGATGCCGGTGTAGGTCAAGGCGCTGCCACTGGCGCCTTGCTTATTGTTAATAGTTGTAATGACACCGGCGTTAAAAATGCCCGCAGTACCGCCAGTGATCGTGCCGGTATTGGACAACACACCGATGGCGGCACCACTATTATTTTTTACGCCGTAAGACGTACCGTTGATTGAACCAGCGTTGGTAAAGGTTGAGATCGACCCGCCACTATTATTTTGGACCCCCTCCGCACCACCAGTAATTTCTCCAGAACTTGTGACCTCGAAAGCGATTGATGCGCTATTGTCACAAAACGTTATTCGTGTTGAGACGGGTGACTTAAAGCTACAAGCGTTTGCATGCGATACGCCATGAAAACACACCCCCAGCACAAGCAACAGCATGAAAAGAAGGTTTGTCAGGCGGTGGACCACACGTATCTCAGGTTGATTTAGTAAGAGGATGACATATAACTTTTGGCGTATTTCAGTTTACCATCGCGCAGTTACTCAACTAGTCTTTGCTGGTATCTTTATACCAATCATCCGCTCTCTTTCACCAATGCTTTCTTAGCCAATGTTTTTTCGCACCCTTCGTTCTCGATTATTGATTTTCGCGCTCTCGGCAATCGCCTTGATTGCGGTTCTGTATGCTTTTCGACTGCCCTTGATCGAGCGAGTCATTCAACTTGCCGTGGGACATCGACTGGCGAGCAGCAACGCGGCCTATTTGCCCGACGGGCTTCATGTTGCCTTGTGTGGCGCTGGCTCACAATTTTTAGTTGATCCAAAACGCAGTGAACCATGCGTCCTCGTGCTCGCTGGCAAACAACTCTTTGTGATCGGAGCAGGCAATAAAAGCACCCAGATCATAGAAAGCATGAACTTTGGCGCCGGCGAAGTCAAAGCCGTGTTTTTGACATCGCTGCACTCGTATCAAATCAACGGCTTGGGTCAGTTATTAAACTGGAACTGGATTCTTGCTAAATCCGATCAGCCGCTACCAGTAATAGGCCCCAAGGGTGTCGCAGAAGTTGTTGCGGGTTTGAATCAAGCCTATTCCCTCGACAGCAAATACAAGCTGAACACCTTGAATCCGAACAATTTATCGCAGGCGAGTTATGGCGGACGATCCATCACGATTCGTTTTGAAAAACCTGACGACATCGCAACGATTTCAAAAACAACTGATCTAGAGGTTTTGGCTTTTCAAGTTAATGCAGCGAGCGATGCACCATCACTTGGCTATATTTTTCGCTATAAAGGTCGCAGCGCCCTCATCACTGGTGATGTGGACAAAAGCGCAGATATCGTTCGCCGAGCAAAAAATGTTGACTTGCTGGTGCATAATGCCCTATCTCCGGTGTTGATGCAGGCCTATCTGGACGGTGCTGTTAAGTCCGGCCTCACCCATGTATCCGACCTCTTTTCGTTGATCATGACGCAGCACACATCCCCTGATGAAGCCGCTCAAACCGCGGCTCAAGCATCAGTGAAATACCTGCTGCTCTCCGGTATCACGCCTCCACTGCAGATCCCCGGCGCAGAAGGCATCTTTATGGGCCAAGCCAATCAAATATATAAAGGTCCCATCAAAATAGGTGCCGACGGCGACGTGATTTCAATGCCAGCGCATTCCGATGAGTTCAACACCCGCAACATCATCACACGGTTTTAAAGATGACAGCAAGAGTCTTTCAGTTGTTCTCAAAAACGCAGGTTTTCTTTATCGTCCTAGGCTTGGTCGCGCAGCTTTCATTTTTTGACACACTACGTTATTACTTTGAACGTGGAGTGTGGGGATACCCAAGATTGGGTTGGGTCATTCCTGAGAAAGTCGTGACTTTTGGTTTATTTGAGCTGAGCTCGATCGCTGTCATCACCTTGCACGCCGCAACCAGCTTCTTGTTGTATGCCGTAGTGCTTGGGCAGTTGGGCATCATGCTTTTTATGCGCCCTTCCGACACCAAGACGCGCTTTCACCGACTGTTTGGTAGAACGATCGCTTTTGTATTCTTGCCTATCTTTGCGTTGTTTGCCCTCGTGCTCAATAGCCAAATGATTCAGTCCACCGCCAATCAGCTCCTGTTTGGTGTGATTCCCGTATTAGTCACCTGGGGCTTTGTACAAGCCATCTTTGCCGCGCGTCAGCATGAGCAAACGCGTCACCTAGACGCCATATATTTGATCATCATCTGTTTGAATGCCGCAGCCATCACGCGCCTGTGCATGGGTATGCTATATGGAATGGGCCTGTCCACTACTTTTCTGATGCAAAACCATGAGCCCGCCGCCATTGGTGCCATACTTCGCACCTTTTTGCTGATTGTGATCTTGAGCGGATCGTATCTTTCGTGTGACAGGTTTAAAGACAACTACAAGCCTATCTTGTTTTTAAGCGTTGTTTGGGGCGTCGCGATATGGCTTGTATAAGCTTTTAAATTTTTCAGAGACTATTACCAAAAAATGCAGAAGCTCAAGATTGTGCATTAACTGAAGATTTAAAAATGCAAAACAAAAAAGCACCCGAAGGTGCTTAATTTGCAAAAAGAGATTTGGCGGAGGCGCAGGGATTCGAACCCTGGATGCAAGTTTTAGCTCACATACTCCCTTAGCAGGGGAGCCCCTTCAGCCGCTCGGGCACGCCTCCAAACCAAGGCGCTATTCTAGCATGACGAATAGCGCCTTTTTTAACTCAGACTACATCCTTAAACTTTGGTCGGTGCAGCCGTTTCCAGACCGAAAGCTTTGTGCAGGGCGCGCACGGCGAGCTCCATGTACTTGTCTTCGATCAAGACCGAGGTTTTGATCTCGCTGGTGCTGATCATCTGGATGTTGATGTTCTCTGCGGCCAGTGTTTTAAACATCAGGCTGGCCACGCCAGCGTGTGAGCGCATACCGATACCGACGATCGAGACTTTAGCGACTTTGTCGTCCGAGACGATCTCGCGGGCGCCTACGTCAGGGCCGACCTGACCGGTGAGCAAAGCCAGGGTACGCGCAAACTCGTTGCGGTGAACCGTAAAGGAAAAGTCGGTCGTGCCGGCCACGGACTGGTTTTGCACGATCATATCGACGTCGATGTTGGCGTCGGCGACTTTGCCCAGGATTGCGTAGGCGACGCCTGGCTTGTCAGGTACGCCCAACAAAGTAACCTTGGCTTCGTCGCGGCTAAAGGCGATGCCCGAGACAACAGCTGCTTCCATTTTTTCGTCTTCCTCAAAAGTAATCAGGGTGCCGGAACGCATTTCTTCGTCCAGCGACATGTCGGGGTCGGTCAGTGATGACAACACACGGGTAGGCACACGGTATTTGCCGGCAAACTCAACCGAGCGAATCTGCAACACCTTGGAACCCAGCGAGGCCATCTCGAGCATTTCTTCGAACGAGATCACGTTCAGGCGGCGGGCATCGGGCTCGACGCGTGGATCGGTCGTATAGACACCATCCACGTCGGTATAGATCAGACACTCGTCCGCCTTTAAAGCCGCGGCGACTGCCACAGCGGAGGTGTCTGAGCCACCGCGACCGAGTGTGGTGATATTGCCTGCATCATCCACGCCCTGAAAGCCGGTGACCACCACGACACGACCTGCATCGAGATCCGCGCGAATGCGCTTGTCGTCAATGCCGGTGATGCGTGCCTTGGTGTAGGCGGAGTCAGTACGAATCGGGACCTGCCAGCCAGCGTAGCTACGAGCCTGGAGGCCAGCTGCCTGAAGAGCGATCGCCAAGAGGCCACTCGAAGCCTGCTCGCCAGTGGCGGCAATCATATCGAGCTCGCGACCATCAGCCGAGTCCGAGAGCTCGCGGGCCAGGCCCAACAAGCGATTGGTTTCGCCGGACATGGCAGACGGCACCACGACAACCTGGTGGCCAGCCGCATGCCATTTGGCGACGCGGCGCGCGACGTTTTTAATGCGCTCGACGGATCCCATGGAGGTCCCGCCGTACTTATGAACGATAAGTGACATGATTTAGGGTAAAAACGGAGAGGCAGATGCAAAGTCCACTATTTTAGCCCGAAGACAGCGATACTCGCCCGCGCAGGCAGCGCACAGTATGGGAATCGTGTTGCCACAGCAACTCACGGTCGTGCCCAAGGGCATGTAATTGCCTCAATTGGCGCATTAAATCAGCCAATCGACGCTCGCCGGGCATGGCGACCTGCTGCTGATCGAGCCAATAGCGCAGTACCAAGGCCTGCCGGGCCGGGCTCAAGTCCCGCCAGGCCTTGAGGCTAAAGCTCTGGCCAGACGCATCGGGCTCCAGCGTTTGCCAATCCAGTGCCGCGACCTCGTCGAGAATCTCGCTCACGTCAGCCGCCTGTCTGGCATGACGCACCAGTGTCTGCCGCCAGGCGGGCCAGTGTTGTTCTAAAACCGGCACAAGCTCGGTTCTGAACGCCCCCCGCTTGTATTGCGGATCGGCATTACTGGCGTCCTCGACTGCTTGCCAGCCAGTCCGGCTCGCATAATCCTGGGCGATCGCCACCAACTCCGCACGCTCAATCTCCAACCAAGGGCGCAACAAGCGCATGCCCTGACGCGAGACATCATCTTGCATGGCGCTGAGTCCCAACACCCCTGCCCCGCGCAACAAACGCAGCAGCACGGTCTCGGCCTGATCTTGTTGATGATGCGCGAGCAGGATCGCAGCGACCTGATGTTCGCTGGCGAGTGCGGCCAGGGCCTGATAACGGGCCTCGCGCGCCGAGGCTTCAGTACCGAGCCCCTGCCCCAGATCAACTTGTACATGGCGCACGACCAAAGACACCTTGAGCGCACGTGCGAACGCAGTCAAGTGCTCAGCCCAGGCATCGGCCTCCGGCATCAAGCCGTGATGAATATGGAAAAAATAAAGGGGTTGGCTACGCTGTGCGCAGACCTCGGCGGCCACCAAGGCCAGCGCGACGGAATCCGTCCCGCCGCTCAAGGCGACGGCGACGGCTTGCTCTGAGGAAAGATTGGCCAGCGCCTGTTGGATTGCCCGCAGAGGGGCCTCGGGCCAGGCGCTGTTCATACAAGTGCGCAAGGAGGCACCAGAGGCACCGCCCTTAGGCGCGCACCTCTTGGAAACTTCCGTAAGACAGCAAGCGCTCCAGCCGATGATCGATCAATTGCTGAGGCGTCATGCCCGACAACGAACGCAAAGAATCCGCCAGGGAACGACGCAACAAGCGTGCCATCACACGAGGATCGCGATGCGCACCACCGACGGGTTCGTTGACAATCTTGTCGATCAAACCGAAATCTTTCAAACGATCAGCGGTAATTGCTAACGCGGCCGCTGCCTCAGAGGCCTTGTCGGCACTGCGCCACAAAATCGAGGCGCAACCCTCAGGAGAAATCACCGAGTACGTGGAGTATTGCAACATCAACACAACGTTACCAACCGCGATCGCCAACGCGCCACCCGAACCACCCTCACCAATAATGGTGGAGATGATCGGCACCTTGAGCTCAGCCATGGCGTAGAGATTGTGTCCGATGGCTTCGGACTGACCGCGCTCCTCGGCACCCACACCAGGATAGGCACCGGGGGTGTCGACAAAGGTAAACACAGGCAGGTTGAATTTTTCCGCGAGACGCATCAGGCGCATGGCTTTGCGATAGCCCTCGGGACGTGGCATACCAAAGTTGCGCGCGGCGCGTTCTTTGGTGTCACGACCTTTTTGATGACCGATCACCATGCAAGGCGTACCGTTAAATCGCGCCATCCCGCCCACGATCGACAAGTCGTCCGCGAACATGCGATCACCATGCAGCTCGTGAAAATCAGTAAAGATTTCACGCACATAATCCAACGTGTAGGGACGCTGCGGATGCCGCGCGACCATCGAGGTCTGCCAGGGCGTCAGCTTGGAGTAAATCTCTTTGGCCAGCGTCTGGCTTTTTTGTTGCAGTCGACTGATTTCGTCCGAGATATCCACGGCCGAATCCGCCTGCACATAGCGCAGTTGTTCGATCTTGCCCTCGAGCTCGCCAAGGGGTTGTTCAAATTCGAGAAAAGTATTGCGCATGTCTGTGTGTGCTCATTCAATCTGAGGTGCGCTTAGTATTCCACCGGAGTGGGATCTAAGCAGCGCCATAAATACCAAGTCGCGACCGTGCACCACGGCTGCCATCCTTGGGCCACTTCTCGGGCTTCAAAGCGGGAGACAGGCTCACCGCTGAAGTAGTGTAACGAGATTGCCTTTAATAGTCCGACATCATCTAGCGGCAAAATATTAGGCCGCTGTAGATTAAAAATCAAAAACATCTCTGCCGTCCAGCGTCCAATCCCCCGGATGGCGGTCAATTCGGCAATAACTTCCTCGTCTTCCATCGTGGCCCACTTGGGAGGGCGCACCAGTTTGTCAAGAAAATGCGTTGAAAGATCAAGGACATATTCAGATTTGCGGCCCGACAAGCCGGCTGCGCGCAGTCGTTCCATACCTGCGGCTTGTACGCTCGCAGGAGTAGGTCGCTTGCCGCATTCGAGCAAAAACTTTTGCCAGACCGACTCGGCAGCTTTGACGGAAATTTGTTGACCGATGATGGAACGCGCGAGGGTGATAAAAGGATTGCCGCGTGTAGTGAGAAAAATATCCGGGTGCTTGGGGATAATTTTTTTCATGATGCGATCACGCCGCATCAATTGAGCAGTCGCCGAGTCCCAATAATCGGGCTTACCAAGTGCGAGATCAGAACGGGGCATCAGATAAACCTTAGGCGCGGCGCCACTGAGTCAGGCCACCGGGCTTGTCATCAAGCTCAACACCTGCATTTTTCAGTGTCGCACGAATCTGATCCGCCTCAGCGAAATTTTTTGCCGCTTTGGCCGCCGCGCGTGCAGCGATCAAGGTTTCGATCTCAGTCTCAGACAGCGCTGCCGCAGGGGCTTGTGCCGACCCTGCAGAACCCTGCTCAATTGCACGGCGGGTATAGCGTGTCGGGCTTTGAAAATAAACAACTGGATCTTTTTGCAATAGTCCCAAAAGCGCAGCGAGTGCCTTGAGCTGTGAGACCAAGGCGGGATCTTTGCTGCGATTGACCTCGCTTGCCAGCTCAAACAAAGCCGCCACTGCGCCCGCGCTATTAAAGTCGTCGTTCATGGCCTCACGAAACGCGATCGCCTGAGGCGCCTGCCAATCAATCTCGACCGTCCCTGGAGCAGGTGGGCAATTTTGCAAGGTCTGATAGAGTCGATCAAGCGACAGCTGCGCATCAATCAAATTATCTGGCGCGTAGTTTTGCGCGCTACGGTAGTGATTGCGCACGATAAAGAAACGCAGCATCTCGGCTTCGCGCGGGTTGACCTCGTATTCGGCGCTCTCACCCGCCGCAGGCTGGCTATCCGAGGACGCAGCATTCTGCACACCAATGGTCTGACGAATCGTGCGGAAATTACCCAATGACTTGGACATTTTTTCCGCATCGACCATCAAAGGTCCGCAATGCATCCAGTTGTTGGCCAGCGTGCCACCAAAAGCGCCTTCAGTCTGGGCGATCTCGTTTTCGTGATGGGGAAACTTGAGGTCCGGGCCGCCACCATGGATATCCAAAGGCAAGCTCAGGAGGGCTTTGCTCATGGCCGAGCATTCAATGTGCCAGCCTGGACGCCCCCAGCCATAGGGAGAATCCCAGCGGGTGTCCGCAGGCTCATGCTCCTTGGCAGATTTCCACAAGACAAAATCCAGCGGGTCACGCTTGGACGACGCGACGGCTACGCGCTCGCCGGCGCGCAAATCATCGAGGGTCTTGCCCGACAGCTTGCCGTAGTCCGGAAACTCGCGGACCGCGAAATTGACGTCGCCATCAACAGCGTGATAGGCCAGGCCTTTTTGCTCGAGCTTGCCGATGATGTCCAGCATATCGCCCACATATTCGGTCGCGCAGGGCTGCTGGTCGGGCGACTGGACGGATAAGGCACGCTCGTCGGCGTGCATCGCATCGATGTAATAAGACGTCACCTCACCGAGGCGGCGATTGGTTTCCACCGCGCGGCGGATAATTTTGTCATCAATATCAGTGATGTTACGCACATATTGCACCTGATAGCCCGAGGCGCGCAGCCAGCGCTGCACCACGTCAAAGCTGACCAGCATCCGGGCGTGGCCTAGGTGGCAATAATCGTATACCGTCATGCCACACACATATAACCCTACTTGGCCGGGCTGTACCGGGCGAAAGGGGCGCTTGGAGCGGGACAATGAGTCGTAGATCTGTAGCATGCGTGTGGTCAGTCAAAAGCAGGGCTAAAATGCAGATCAACAAGTATAGCAATTGAGGGTTCTACGACTTGAAGCTGGTGAAAAAAACGCGTTCGATCACGACCCAGAGGGGGTCGATAGCCTCGGCCGCCGCCCTGTGCCTGTCGGTGCTTTTGCACCTGCCTGCGCACGCCCAGATCAATCTGGGTGGGAGTACGCCGACCACGCTAAACCCTCTGGCCAGCGACCCGACAGACACGGCCGGTAATCAGACGCCACGCAACAGTTTGCCGTCAGCCCTGCCAAATTCCGCCAATACGATCTTGGGGGACAAGGCGCCTGAAGGCGGTTGGGACGGACTGGCCAAGCTGCTCGAAGCACTTGCCCCCTCCGTGGACACCAGCGTTCCACTGACGCCGACTGAAATCTCAAACAGAATCGATGGTTTGATTCGCGCCGGTCGCCTCAAAGAAGCCCTGCAAAACATTGAGGCACGCCAAGCAGTCGAGGCCCTGCGCCACACGCCAGGCACCGACGTACAACTGATGTTTTTGCATGCCCGCATTTTGGCTGAAATGAATCGCCCTGCCGAGGCAGAGGCGGTCTACCTCCAGATGACGACGCGTTTTCCGGAGCTCCCTGAGCCCTGGAACAACCTGGCGGCGCTTTACGTCAAGCGTAACGAATTGGATCAGGCTCGGCGCGCCCTCGAAATAGCGATCATGATCAATCCAAAATATTCGATCGCACAAGCCAATCTTGGCGATGTGCAAATGAATCTCGCGCTGCGGGCCTATCAAAACGCAGCGCAAGCAGGTGTGCCAGGACTGGCCCCTAAAATTAAACGTGTCAAAGAACTACTTGAGGGTTCTGCAAAATGAAATTTTCTACTTATGGGCTGCGTATCATGCGCTGCCTCGCACTGGTCGGTATGATTCCGCTGGTGTCTTTATCGGCCCAAGCGGCCTCTCCTTCCAACTCGACTCAAAAACAAGGCGTTACTTCAATGAGCACATCACCTCGCGTCAAAATGTCCACCAATCAGGGCGACTTCATCATTTCTCTGAATGCTGAAAAAGCACCCAAGACCGTGGCTAACTTCCTCGAATACGTCAAAGACGGCTTTTTTGATGGCACGATTTTTCACCGCGTGATTGATGGCTTTATGATTCAGGGCGGTGGTTTTGAGCCAGGCCTCAAGCAAAAGCCCACCAAGGCGCCTGTTGAAAACGAAGCCAACAATGGCTTGAAAAACAACAAGTACACACTCGCAATGGCCCGCACTAGCGATCCACACTCCGCCACGGCACAATTTTTCATTAACGTCGCCAACAACGACTTCCTGAACCACACTGCGCCTACGGCTCAGGGTTGGGGCTACGCCGTGTTTGGCGAAGTCGTCGAGGGCCAGGACGTGATCGACAAAATGAAAGGCGTCCCAACTGCGAACAGCGGCTTTCATCAAAACGTTCCGACCAATGATGTCGTGATTACAAAGGCTGTTGTCCTTGAATAAGATCGAACTCGACGGACCGGTATGGCTTGCCTCAGATGTTCATCTCGGGCAGCACACTACCGGCACCGCAGAAGCCTTCCGTGACTTTCTCAAACTCGCAGCCAGCGAGGCTTCGGCCTTGCTGTTGCCGGGTGATATTTTTGATGCATGGATTGGTGACGATGTTGCCGTGGTGGCCCCACCTTGGCTGGCTCAGGACCTCATGGCGCTCAAAGCCTGTGCGGCACAAATCCCTGTCTGGCTGGGCCGCGGCAACCGCGATTTTCTGATGGGTGGCGCACTCGCTGCTGGAGTCGGTGCACAATTATTGCCCGAACAAGTCCTGGTGACCGTTGCCGGACACACTATGCTCTTGAGTCACGGTGATGAATATTGCACCGATGATGTGGCCTATCAGCAGTTTAGAGCCATGGTTCGCAACCCTGCGTGGCAATCTGGCTTTTTATCCAAGAGCATTCCTGAGCGCCTGAGCCTCGCAGCACAAGCGCGTGGCGAAAGCATGGTCGCCAACCAGACCAAGTCAATGGATATTATGGACGTCAATGCAGAAGCCGTTGCTGAAGCGATTCGCAGCGCTGGCGTCTCTCTAGTGGTGCATGGTCATACGCATCGCCCAGGCCGCTATGTCCTGAACGTGGATGGCAAGGTCTGCGAACGTTGGGTGTTACCTGACTGGGACTGCGAGCCGACAGCACCCGAGGGGAAAATGCGCGGTGGCTGGATGATCATTGATGAGGATGGCCCGGCGCTGTTCGATCTGGAACAGGCCGAGTAATCCCACTCCTTGGCCCTACCCTGTAGCGTCCTCGGGCTCCTCGGCCAGACGCTGCACTTTGACTTGAGCAATGCGACGACCATCGATCTGCATCACTTCGAACTTGAAGCTGGCATGCTGGCCCTTGAACGCACACTGGTCGCCTCGCACAGGTAACTGACCAAACCTGTCCAGCAAGTATCCTGCGAGCGTGATGTACTCCTGATCGTCGTTGACCAGGCCTTCTGTCTCGAGCACTTGCTCGAGATGGTGCAAGTCTGCGGCGCCATCCACTAGCCACTGTCCTTCACCGTCAGACACGATGTCGGGCGTTTCGTCCTCGTCGGGAAACTCTCCAGCAATCGCTTCGAACACATCAATCGGCGTGACCAGCCCCTGAATCGCACCAAACTCATCGGCCACAAGAACTAACTGGCCTCGGGAGCGTTTAAGCGTATCCATCAAACTGATGATGCTGATCGTATCGTGAACAATAATCGGCTCACGTAAACCATTGCGACGGATATTGCCGTGTGTCAACAAATCCGCGATCATTTCTTTGGCGCGGCCAATTCCGACCACGTCATCTACCGAGCCCCGGCACACTGGAAAGAAGCTGTGGGGAACCATCGCAATCTGTTTTTGAATTTCCTGAGGATCATCATCAAGATTGATCCAGGAGATCTCTGTACGCGGTGTCATCACAGAGTGAACCGAGCGCTCAGCCAGGGTCAGAACGCCACTGACCATGTTGCGCTCTTCTACGCCAAACGCAATGCGTTCAGGTTGCCCCTGAGGGGTCGGCTGATCTTCGACAATCTCGTCAGGCAGACGCTTACCCAGCATCCGCAGCACAGTTTCAGCGGTCCGTTCGCGCATCGGGCGCTTTGACTCAAGCTTTAAGCCCTTGTGACGGGCCAATTGGTTGAGCATCTCGATTAAGACCGAGAAACCAATCGCCGCGTAGAGATAGCCCTTGGGAATCTGGAAACCAAAACCCTCGCCCACGAGCGAAAAGCCGATCATCAGCAAAAAGCCCAAGCACAGCACGACCACCGTGGGGTGAGCGTTGACGAAGCGTGTCAGAGGCTTGGAGGCTAACAACATGATGACCATCGCGATCACGACTGCCGTCATCATGACCGATAAGTCATCCACCATCCCCACGGCCGTAATCACCGCATCGATAGAAAATACGGCATCGAGCACCACGATCTGAGTCACGATGACCCAAAAGCTCGCATACACACGTGCATTACTGACCTCAGCGCGCTTGCCCTCTAGTCGCTCATGCAACTCCAACGTACCTTTGAATAACAGGAAAAAGCCGCCCACGATCAGGATGAGATCCCGACCAGAGAGCTGAAAACCCCAAAAAGAGACGAGAGGAGAAGTGAGCTGGACAAGCCAGGACATCCCAGCCAGCAGGCCAAGACGCATCAGCAGCGCAAGGGAGAGTCCAATGACGCGGGCGCGCTCACGCTCCGCTGGAGGAAGCTTATCCGCAAGGATAGCGATAAAAATCAGGTTGTCGATGCCGAGAACGATCTCTAGCACCACGAGCGTTAAAAGTCCGACCCATATCGTTGGGTCGAGCAGCCACTCCATTGAGGGCTCCAAGAGTTAATCAGTCTGACATAGTACCTGATCGACTCTGGAGTTGTCCCGAATGAAGCTAAGTATTGCTTTTATTATGCCCGCCTCCAGAGGCAGGCATTCGCGCTTAGACGCGCAAGTGCGCCAACATTTGGGTAAAGATTTTTGGATTGGCGGCGATTACATTGCCAGAATCCATCCAAGTCTGTTCACCTTGCAGGTCGCCGATCAAGCCACCCGCCTCAAGAACCATCAAGCTGGCTGCCGCCATATCCCACTGCTTGAGACCCAAACCACAAAAACCATCCAACCGGCCTGCCGCAACATAGGCAAGATCCAGCACAGCTGAGCCCGAGCGACGCACGCCCGCACAACCCTGAGCCATTTCCATAAAACGGGGCTGGGAGGCACCGTCGGGGCCGATCGAACCGGGCCACCGCGCGCCTAACAAGGCATCGTGATATTTCAGTTGTGACGACACACGCATGCGACGATCATTCAAAAACGCGCCACCGCCTCGACTCGCGGAAAACAACTCGTTACGTGCCGGGTCATAAATCACGGCCTGCGTGACCTGACCGAACTGTCGCAACGCAATAGAAATCGCATAGGTCGGAAAACCATGGATGAAGTTGGTCGTGCCATCAAGCGGGTCAATTACCCATTCATTGGCGGGCAAATCACCCTCGGGAGTATCGCCGCGTTGATAGCCAGACTCCTCGCCCAAAAAGGCGTGATCAGGATAGGCCGAGCGCAGCATTTCAATGATGGCCTCTTCGGCGGCACGGTCGACTTCCGTGACATAATCTCTTGGCCCTTTACGGGCGATTTGCAATCGATCAAGTTCGAGACTCGCGCGGTTGATAATGGTTCCGGCGCGCCGGGCCGCCTTGATGGCGGTATTAAGCATCGGGTGCATGAGCGTATTGTTTTCTATTGAATAAAGCAGAATTTTAAATGACTTCCGACTTTTCCCGTGTTCGCTTCATTATGACCGAGCCTAGCCACCCCGGAAACGTCGGTTCGGCAGCCCGCGCCATCAAGACAATGGGCTTTGAAGACTTGGTCCTCGTGGCCCCCAAAACCCCTGAAATCACCCTTCAGCCCGAAGCGATCGCCTTGGCAAGCGGTGCGGGAGACGTGCTGGCGCAGGCCCAGACTTTTGAGAATCTTAAAGATGCCTTGGCTCCGGTGACGCTGGCATTTGCCCTGACCGCCCGAGAACGCGACCTCGGACCACCTGCCTGCGACATCCGCGAAGCAGCACAGATGGCGCAGCTGCACCTCAACGAGCACCCAGAGGGCCGTATCGCGCTCGTGGTGGGCACTGAGCGGTCTGGGCTCACCAATGAGCACATTGAGCTCTGCCATCGCGTCTGCCATATTCCTGCCAATCCAGCCTACAGCTCACTCAATGTTTCCCAAGCCATGCAGCTCGGTGCCTGGGAACTCCGCTACGCCTTGTTACAAGGCATAGCCAGCCAGGGCAGCCCCGAGGGGACGAGTCCCTCCCCACGCATCCCCTCCTTGATTGTGCCTAAACCGCCCACCAAACACCCAGGCAGTCAGCCCGCAAGCGGCGAGGCCGTTCAAGCCCTGCTCGCACACTGGCAAGAAGCGCTTGAGGCGGTGCGTTTTTTAGACCCCGAGCACCCCAAAAAACTCATGCCTCGCATGCGTCACTTGTTTAATCGTTCCGACTTAAGCAAAGACGAAGTCGACATGTTGCGCGGGGTCTGTACCGCGATGATCGCGACCGCTCGGAAAAACAGCCCCTCTACCTAACAAACCATCCTCTTAAACTGGTTACTATCAAGCGGTATTCCATCTCTGCGGTAGCATCACAGTCATGTTTAAAAAACTACGCGAAGATATAGCCTGTATTTTGGAACGAGATCCTGCCGCACGCAGCAAACTCGAGGTCCTCACATGCTACCCAGGCTTGCACGCGATCATGGCCCATCGCCTAGCCCATCGTTTGTGGACAGCGCATTTTTATTGGTTGGGACGTTTCATCTCACATCTGAGCCGAATGTTGACGGGAATTGAAATCCATCCTGGTGCAAAAATTGGTCGTCGGGTTTTTATCGATCACGGCTTTGGTGTGGTAATCGGTGAGACAGCCGAAATCGGTGATGATTGCACCATTTATCAGGGCGTGACACTAGGCGGCACACGGCTCTACAAAGGCGCCAAGCGGCACCCTACGCTCGGCAAAGGTGTCGTCGTGGGTGCAGGTGCCCAAGTACTGGGTGGTTTTTTAGTCGGCGATGGTGCGCGCATTGGCTCCAATGCGGTGGTGGTCAAACCCGTCCCAGCGCATGCGACTGCAGTGGGCAACCCCGCACGCGTGATTGAAAAAGACAGCGAAGAGCAGGCCCCGTCTTCAGCAACCTCTTCTTCAGAAACCTCTTCAGCAACCTCTTCAGCAACCGCTTCAGCTCCCGCTATTTTGATTGCCGCCTATGCGGTCGATCCAGGCGCCGCAGACCCGTTGAACAAGGTCCTAAACGAACTCATCACCCATGTTGCCCGTCAAGATGCGCGCATCTCGAGCCTGTGTCAGTCACTCGAGGCGATGGGTTCCAAAATTCAGGACACCTCACCGCCTTTAGATTCACAGAAACTTACAAAAATTGTGGATGAGTAGTTCACTATGAGGGTTTGAACGCTCAGCCAAAGAGATTTAATTGAGCGATATCGCAATACGTCTTTGCGCCTGGACCACAAACCGCCCAGCGGTGTCGACTAATGTGTGGACAAACTCATGGCCTACTTTAAGAGCATTGGACAAGATCACTAGATCTTCTATGTATTCGTGGACCATTTGATTGCGTAGCTTACGCATTTCCAACCAGTCATCTGTGGATTCGAGCCATCCAAGTTTTTCCGCACGATCAAGATTATCAATCGCCGAAGCTTTTGGCTCAGCCAAAGCATCTAAAAGTGTGGGCAAAAACTTGTCAGCCAAGGTGTCCTGCAGTCGTCCAAAACGACTGACAAAGGCGTCAAGCCTTTCTGCCAGCAACGGATCTTGGGTAATCGCCTCTAAAGACTTCGCCGACAAAGCATCAGCAAAGAGCCGGGCGTCCGTTTCCTGCAAGTAGTGCGCTTCCTTTTGAACAACACGACAAAGGAATTGCAGACGGAGCCGAAGGCCTTCATCGAGCTTCACAGTACGACCCCAGTACGAGCCGCAACTTCATGAACAGGCTGACTCATTAGATTGGGTGCTTTCAGGACCACATCGACTTTACGTCCATTCATCGCGCGAGAAACGCGACTTGCGACGCGGGCGCTTAGAAGAGCGGGCTCTGAGACAAAACTAGGCACCTCGATCATCAAATCGACGTCTCCACCTTTAGCCGCATCATTGACCCTAGATCCAAATAAAGTGACACGCGCACTTTCCCCAAACACACCAAAAGTCGTGTCTCGGATCATTGCGATTTGGGCCAAATTCAGTCTCATACGGTTATTGAACCATACAGTCGCTTAAAACAACAGATCAAGCCCCAGTCCCGTCAGGCGGCGTAATTCTTGTTCGCCAGCACCAGAGACGTCATCCACGACGCGCACCACACCGCCTGGCTCGATCTGAAAGACTGCGATATCGGTGTAGACACGTGATACGCAGCCCAAGCCAGTCAGAGGATAGGTACATTGCTTGACGAGCTTGCTCTGACCGTCTTTGGTGAGCAACTCCATCATGACAAACACATCTTTCGCACCAGCGGCCAAATCCATGGCACCGCCGACTGCGGGAATCGCATCGGGCTCGCCGGTGGACCAGTTGGCCAGATCGCCATTGACCGCAACCTGGAACGCGCCCAGTACGCAAATATCCAGATGACCGCCACGCATCATGGCGAACGAATCCGCATGATGGAAATAGCTCCCACCCGGCAACAAGGTCACGGGCTGTTTACCCGCATTGATCAAGTCCCAGTCTTCTTCGCCAGCCGCGGGAGCGGGGCCCATACCCAACACACCATTTTCACTTTGCAGAAAAATGTCTTTGTCTTGGGGCAAATAATTGGCGACCTTGGTCGGCAAACCGATGCCAAGGTTGACGATTGCGCCTTCTGGAATATCGCGCGCCACGCGTGCGGCGATCTCATCTCTGGAGATACGTTTCATGAATTAACCTTTTGCTGCTTTCGCTGGAATGCGGACAACGCGTTTGACGTAGACGCCGGGCGTGACGATCGCCTCGGGATCGAGCTCGCCGAGCTCAACAATTTCATTGACCTGAGCGATCGTCAGCTTGGCGGCTGTCGCCATCACAGGGCAGAAGTTGCGGGCTGTTTTCCGATACACCAGATTGCCCCAGCGGTCAGCACGATGCGCACGGATCACCGCGACATCTGCTGTGATGGGGCCCTCTAAAATATAGTCCTGACCATTGATGGTCCGTACCTCTTTACCCTCGGCAAGCTGGGTCCCAACCGCGGTACGCGTAAAAAAACCACCAATCCCGGCTCCGCCAGCACGAATGCGCTCAGCGAGTGTGCCTTGTGGCACAAGTTCCAACTCAAGTTTGCCGGCGCGGTAGAGGCCGTCAAACACGTAGGAGTCCGACTGGCGTGGGAAAGAACAAATGATCTTGCGCACTTGACCCGAAGCCAACAAGGCTGCGATCCCGGTGTCGCCAGAACCTGCGTTGTTGCAGACAATCGTCAACTCACGCGCGCCCTGCTCGATCAGGCCATCAATCAGCTCATGGGGTTGCCCTGCGCCACCAAAGCCGCCTATCAGAACGGTAGACCCGTCCTGAATGCCTGCCATGGCTGCCTGCAAATCGGGCACGATTTTAGAGATCATGTTTTGTTCACCTTTGTAACGGGTCGTATTTATTTAGACGATTATAGAGAAGTCTGTCATCCCCGTGGCTTACACTAAAGGCTTCGCCAGATGCGCTGCACCACCCTATAAAAAACCCTATGCAAGACGATGCCTTGACGCCCGCTCAAACCGAGCAACACACCCCCATGATGCAGCAGTACTTGCGTCTCAAGGCTGAGGCTGGTCCTTTATTGCTGCTCTACCGCATGGGGGACTTTTACGAGATGTTTTACGAGGATGCGGAGCGCGGCGCACGCCTGCTCAATCTCACCCTGACGCGTCGCGGCACCTCAAACGGTGCGCCGATCCCGATGGCGGGTGTTCCGTACCACGCAGCCGAACAATACTTAGCAAAACTAGTGGCCGCAGGTGTTTCTGTCGCGATCTGCGAACAGATCGGCGACCCCGCCACCAGCAAGGGTCCGGTTGACCGAAAGATTGTCCGCATCGTGACACCTGGCACACTAACCGACGAAGCACTCCTACCCGCCAAATCTGACCGTTGTGTGGCGGCAGTCTTTGTCTCTCGCAAAGGCAAAACACCCCGCGCAGGTTTAGCCTGGCTCAACCTGGCCAGCGGTGACTTCAAACTCACAGAATGCGCGCCCGAGGCTCTGGACTCGGAGCTCCATCGCATCGAGCCAGCTGAGATTATTTACGCCGACGATGTCGAGCTCGACGTGAGCCTAAACTGCGCCACCACCCGTGTGCCACCCTGGCACTTTGAGGCCGAGCAAGCGCAGGCTCAACTTCTGGGCCATTTCAAAACGCAATCGCTTTCTGGTTTTGATGTAGATGATCTACCGACTGCGATCTGCGCCGCTGGCGCGCTCTTGCGTTATGCCGGTCGCACTCAAGCGCAAGGCTTGGCGCACATTCAGACCCTCAAGGCAGACCGCGCCAGCCAATATGTGCTGATGGATCCCGCCACGCGCCGCAACTTGGAGCTCACACGCACGTTATCCGGTGAAGAAGCCCCCACACTCTTTTCTATTCTCGACAGTTGCCGCACGCCGATGGGTGCGCGACTGTTGAGACGCTGGCTTCATCATCCCTTGCGTGACAATGCGCCTGTCCTTGCCCGTCAACATGCCATCGCCGCACTCATGCAGGCAAACGACGCGCGCAATGAATTGCTGCATGCAACCTCAGTGTTGGAGTCACTACGCGCTGCATTAAACGCGCTACCCGATCTTGAGCGGATTGCCACGCGCATTGCGCTGCTCTCTGTGCGTCCACGCGAACTTGCGAGCTTACGCGACGCCCTGGCCGCTTTACCTCAGTTACAAGTTTTGATTGCCGCCGCGCAGACTGCAGACACAAGTGCTTGTCTCCGTCTGCAAGAAATTGCACAACACCTGTTGCCTCCCCCCGGGATGGAAAGTTTGTTGTGCGCGGCCATTGAGGCGGAACCCGCCGTGCAAGTGCGCGACGGCGGTGTGATTGCAAACGGCTATGACGCCGAGCTTGATGAGCTACGCGGGATTTCTACCGATAACGGCACCTACTTGCTTGAGCTCGAAGCGCGCGAGCGTGCCCGCACGGGCATCTCGACCTTGCGTGTCGAATTCAATCGCGTACATGGCTTTTTTATCGAGGTGAGTCGAGCACAGTCCGACAAGGTGCCCGAAGATTATCGCCGTCGACAGACGCTCAAAAATGCCGAGCGCTACATCACACCTGAGCTCAAGTCCTGGGAGGACAAAGTCCTCTCCGCGCAAGACCGCTCACTAGCGCGGGAAAAATGGCTCTACGAACAAGTGTTGCAAGCACTGATGCCGATGGCGCAGGCCTTGTCCCACTGTGCGAGTGTGTGCGCGGAACTCGATGTACTGGTCGCACTCGCGCATCACGCACAGCATCACGACTGGGTCGCCCCAAGTTTGCTCGAGCACACCGCGATTGAAATCACGGCGGGTCGCCACCCTGTCGTGGAGCGCTCGATCGAACGCTTTACGCCCAATAGTTGCAGCCTCAACCCGCACCGCGCCTTGCTCGTGATCACGGGTCCCAACATGGGGGGTAAGTCCACCTATATGCGACAAGTCGCGTTGATTGCCTTGCTCGCCAGAATCGGCAGCTTTGTGCCAGCACGCGCGGCGGCCATTGGCCCACTGGATCGCATTTTTACCCGTATTGGCGCGGCAGACGATCTCGCGGGCGGACGCTCAACCTTTATGATGGAAATGACCGAGGCAGCTGCGATCTTGGCTTCGAGCTCAGCGCATAGTCTGGTCTTGATGGACGAAATCGGTCGTGGCACCTCGACCTATGATGGTCTAGCGCTTGCGTGGTCCATCGCACAGCGCCTCGTCACACACAATCGCGCCCTGACGCTGTTTGCGACACACTACTTTGAAATCACCCGCATGCCCAACGAACAGCCCAATACGGCCAACGTGCACCTGGCTGCAGCGGAGTCCCCTTCGGGTATCGTTTTTTTACATGTAGTCAAAGACGGTCCCGCTAGTCGCAGTTACGGCATCCAGGTCGCACAACGCGCCGGTGTCCCCGCAGCCGTGATCAGACACGCAACACGCGAGCTGGAGCGACTCGAGTCTCAGGGCGCCCCCACTCCTCAACTCGGCTTGTTTGGTGAGGTCGTCGCAGCTGAAAGCATGACGCAAATCGCCACGGAGCTCGCGGATGCCCAAGCTGCACTCCAGAAAGCCGTCAACGAACTCGACCCCGATACGCTCAGCCCGCGTGAAGCGCTAGATGCGCTGTATCAACTCAAAAATTTATTGCCTTAGGTCATTTATATGCACACGGATCAACCTCTCGCCCTACTGGGTGGACTCACTCCTTCACAATTCATGAAGACCTACTGGCAGCGCAAGCCTCTGCTCGTGCGTCAGGCTTTTAAAAATTTCAAGCCCCCCGTTTCGATGGCAACGCTCAAAAAAATGAGCAAACGCGACGAAGTCGAGTCCAAGCTCATCTGGCGAAACCAGGACGAGTGGAATATGGAGGTGGGACCTTTTAGTCGTCTGCCTAAAATGTCAGAGACACACTGGACCTTGCTGGTGCAAAGCGTGGACATCCATGATGACGCGGCATGCGCCTTGATGAATCAGTTTCGCTTTGTGCCGGACGCGCGTCTCGACGACCTCATGATCAGCATGGCCACCACGGGCGGTGGCGTCGGTCCTCATTACGATAGCTATGACGTATTTCTTTTGCAAGCCGAGGGACGACGTCACTGGAAATTCGGTCAGCAAAAAGACTTGTCTTTGGTGCCAGGTTTGCCACTCAAAATTTTGCAAAATTTTGAGCCTGAGCAAGAGTTTGTTCTGGAGCCAGGCGATATGTTGTATCTCCCACCTCAGGCTGCGCATGATGGCATCGCGCTTGATGATTGCATGACGATCTCGATTGGCTTTCGCGCACCCGACGAGGCGGCGCTGGCGCGCGGCATGCTTGAGGCGGCAGCCGATCAGATTTTGTCACGCGCCGGCGTGGCAAGTGGCCCTTATGGAGAACCCCCTCTCCCCGGCCCTGCGCTCAATAAGTTTTACCGTGATCCCGCACAGCCCGCAGTAGCCCATCCTGCCGAGCTGCCCGATCGCCTGACCGAAGCCGCCATGGCAGCGGCTAACAAAATCCGCTTTGATCGCGCGCTGGCCACTCGTTTTCTTGGTTGCTGGCTGACCGAGCCCAATCAGGCGGCGGTATTTGATAGCCCACTCGCAACAGAAATGGATGAGGATCAAGAAACAGATGCCCATGCGTCTGCCTACACACACTGGGCGCTCGATCGACGCACGCGCATGCTCTACCGCGATCAGCAACTATTTATCAATGGCGAGCCAGCGACAGTCAAAGCCGAAGCAGGCCTCAAACGACTGGCGGATGACCGTGAGCTCGCTGGCACCGACCCCACTGCCAAGCGTCTTTCACAGGAAGCGCTTGACGCACTGGCAGACTGGATTGACGATGGCTGGGTCCACCTCATTCGCAAATAGGCGGACTCAGATCTTTAAGACTGAAGCAGGCATCCCGCTTTTTCGATAAAGCGGATCACTTCGTCCAGACCCTCGCCGGTTTTTAAATTGGTCATCACCCAGGGACGGTCTACGCGCATGCGTGCCGTGTCATGACGCATGACGTCAAGGTTTGCGCCTACATAGGGTGCGAGATCCGTCTTGTTGATCACCAATAAATCGCTACGCGTGATGCCAGGACCGCCCTTGCGGGGAATTTTTTCGCCACCGGCGACATCAATCACATAAATAGTCAGGTCCGATAAATCAGGGCTGAAAGTCGCCGCTAAATTATCGCCTCCCGACTCGATGAAAATCAGATCCAGATCGGGGAATCGTTTTTGCATACGATCAATCGCTTCGAGATTGATCGATGCGTCTTCACGGATCGCCGTGTGGGGACAACCGCCAGTCTCCACACCCATGATGCGATCTGCCGACAAGGCTTCGGCTGCGACCAGCAGACGTTCGTCTTCTTTGGTGTAGATATCATTGGTCACGACAGCGAGCTTGTACTGATCGCGCATTTTTTTGCAGAGGACTTCGACCAAGGTGGTCTTGCCCGACCCGACCGGCCCGCCGATACCCACGCGCAAAGGATTGGATTGTTGTGTCATGGTGTGATTCCTATTTTTTAACTTCTAAATAAGCGGCTGTATTGCGTTTCATGTCTGGCGCTTGCCAACGCCAGGCCAACAGGAGCGGAACCCGCCTCGGCAGTGCTGGTGGCTTGTGCAACCACGCAAGCCGCCACAATGTCTTCTTTGAGGCGATGCAATAACTGCTGGCCTTCGATCTGTCCCAGAGGGACTGTTTTAATCGCAGCCAAGACTTGGTTTTCTACCCAACTCCAGAGATAGGCTACCAGTGCCGTTTCCTTTTCAACGCTGGTGCATGCGGCCAACGCAGCATACGCGGCGGGGTAAGACCACGTCACGTCCTGAAGTGCGGCGAGCGCCTGCGCAGAGGGCCACTGCGCAAACAGCTTGGCCATCGAATAGCCCATCTGCAGAGACTCGAGTCTAAGCTCAGCCGTTTCACGCATCGCACTGAGTTGTTGATTTCCCTCGCGCAGCGCGTCCCATTGCTGCTGTGAAGCAGCCTCGTAACAATGCAACCACCAGGGCAATTCCTGTCGAGCCAAATTGAGCAACAGGCCATCCCGGATCCAGATATAGGCTTGCTCCATATTGGTGACCCAACGGTCCTCAATCGCTTGCTCCAGGCCCTGTGAATAGGCAAAGCCACCCACTGGCAAAGCCGGGCTCGCCAGATGCAACGCTGACAAAAGAGAGTTAAGTTTTGGATCGTGCATGGGCTGCAATGGAAAGTTGTTCACCGATCTGACCCATCGCCTCATCTTGCAACTCGACACCGCACTCGCTGGGATGTTGGTGATGGGTATGTGCATGACCGCCTGCGCCCCCAGAGTAGGCACCGCCCTCTGGAATAAAAGGCTGATTCGTTTTTTCAACTGTTCCACCCAAGCGTCGAACAAGCTCCGCCAACACTTGATCAGGCTCGATCAAGGCCGCGTCAGGCAGCAACATGGCACGCACGTGGCGGTTGGCTAAGTGATACACGATACGCATCAGTTCAAAGGGATTGTTGGCACGGATCAGCATCAACTCCTCGGCGGCTGCCTGAACCAACACACGCTCACCTGTTTCACCTGTGAGCACATCGCCGTGTTGCATGGACTCGCCACGCGGCAAAATGACGGCCACGGCACGCCCATTTGGCAACATAGCCGCCAGGCGCGAGCGCTGCCGATCTTCGAGGGTCAGCTCCAGTATTGGCAATGCCTCATCATTTGCATGTGCGTGTGGGTCTGCATGTGCATGTGCATGTGCAGGAATACGCGTGCTCAACATGATCGCCATCGTCGCTCCTAAAACAAAAAGTAACGCTGCGCCATCGGCAGCACTTGAGCAGGCGGACAGTCGAGCAACACACCATCTGCATAGACCTTGTAATTTTCCGGGCTGACCGTGATGTGCGGTGTAGCGCTATTGAGTTTCATATCCGCCTTGGTCACGGTGCGAGTTCCCTGCACCGTCGCGATCTGCCTGCGCAAGCCAAGCTCCTGATGCAAACCGCGCTGCACCGAGATGCCGGACATAAAAGTGATGCAACTCGTTTCGATGCCGCGTGCAGAGGCGCCAAACTGGGGTCGGAAATGAACGGGCTGAGGCGTTGGGATCGACGCGTTGGGATCCCCCATCGCTGCCATCGCGATCTGACCACCTTTGATGACAGTCGAGGGTTTGACGCCAAAAAATGCAGGACGCCACAACACGAGATCGGCCCATTTCCCCACCTCGACCGAACCAATTTCATGCGCCATGCCGTGCGTGAGTGCGGGATTAATCGTGTATTTCGCGATGTAGCGTTTGATGCGCGCGTTATCGCTTGTCGAGGGATCGGAAAATCCTGCCTCGCTCAACGAACCTCGCTGCTCACGCATTTTGTGCGCAGTCTGCCACGTCCGCATAATGACCTCACCGACGCGCCCCATTGCCTGACTATCAGAGGAAATCATTGAAAAAGCGCCGATGTCATGCAGAATATCTTCGGCCGCAATGGTTTCACGGCGGATCCGGCTTTCTGCAAAGGCGATATCCTCAGCAATCGAGGCATCCAAGTGATGACACACCATCAACATATCCAAATGCTCATCCAGCGTATTGATGGTGTAAGGCCGAGTCGGATTGGTCGAGGATGGCAGGACATTTTGCTCACCACAGACACGGATGATATCGGGCGCATGACCGCCCCCTGCTCCCTCAGTGTGATAAGTGTGGATCACCCTGCCATCGATCGCTTTGAGTGTCGCCTCGACAAAGCCTGACTCGTTGAGTGTGTCGGTATGGATCGCCACCTGCGTGTCAGTCTGATCCGCGACCGTCAGGCAATTGTCGATCGCAGCGGGTGTGCTGCCCCAGTCCTCGTGGAGCTTTAAACCCACTGCCCCAGCTTCGATTTGCTCATGGAGTGGACCAGGTAATGAGACATTGCCCTTGCCCAGCAAACCGATATTGATCGGATAGGACTCGAGCGACTGCAACATGCGCGCCAGATGCCAAGGTCCGGGTGTCACCGTCGTGGCAAAGGTTCCGGTCGCAGGACCTGTGCCACCGCCAATCATCGTGGTCACGCCGGAGCACAAGGCCTCTTCGATTTGTTGCGGACAAATAAAGTGAATATGACTGTCCACCCCACCGGCGGTCACGATCATGCCTTCGGCAGCGATGACCTCGGTGGCGGGTCCAATCACAATCGTCACACCCGGTTGAATGTCCGGATTACCGGCCTTACCGATCCCGGAGATGCGACCATTTTTAATGCCGATATCGGCTTTGACGATGCCCCAGTAGTCGATGATCAGTGCATTGGTCAATACGGTATCCACGCAGTCCGCACTCATGCGCTGCGACTGTCCCATGCCGTCACGGATCACCTTACCGCCGCCAAACTTGACCTCTTCACCGTAAATCGTAAAGTCCTTTTCTACGCGGGCAAACAGCGCCGTATCGGCCAGACGAATGCGATCGCCTGTGGTTGGACCAAACATTTCGGCATACGCTTGTCTTGAAATTTTCATTGATCCAGACTCCCCATGACAGCCCCGGAAAACCCATACACCATCCGATCGCCGCTCAGCGCGACCAGCTCAACGACACGTTCTTGTCCGGGTTCAAAACGAATCGCCGTGCCGGCAGGAATATTCAAGCGAAAGCCACGCGCCGCAGCACGATCAAAATGTAAGGCTGCATTCGTTTCTGCAAAATGAAAGTGTGAGCCAATCTGCACGGGTCGGTCGCCGGTGTTGGCCACGGTCAGGCTGAGCAGTGTTCGACCCACATTGATTTCAATGTCCTCACCGTCTTGGACAAGCATTTGCCCTGGAATCATAGGTACTGTTTGCATGTCCACGCCTCACTGAATGGGTTGATGAACCGTGACAAGCTTGGTGCCATCGGGAAATGTTGCTTCGACCTGGATATCCGGGATCATCTCTGGGATCCCCTCCATCACGTCTGCGCGTGTCAGCACATTGCGCCCCTCTGCCATTAAAGTCGCTACGGTTTTGCCGTCACGGGCCCCCTCCATGATCGCCGCCGTAATCAAGGCGATCGCTTCGGGGACGTTGAGCTTGAGACCTCTTGCCAGACGTCTCTCTGCCAGCAAGGCTGCGGTAAAGATCAACAACTTGTCTTTTTCGCGAGGGGTGAGATCCATATAAACTCCTGAATTTATGTTGCCCAGAGGCGGGGAGGAAGGGCTGAGCGATTGATCACAATGGGGCGTAAAGTGGCCCAGGCCTGCTCGAGTAATACCTTGAGTTGTAAAGGTTCCACTAGCAAACGCCCCACCAAAAGCCGGGGGTGTAAAACCGTCCAGGCGACCTGCGGGCTTTGCGCGCGGACAGTCTCCAGCAAGGTCTCAGTCCAGGTCTGAGGTTCTGCCAAAATCGCCCACATCGTGGCAAAAGCGTGATGCCCTCTCAACCCCACCGGAGAGCTGAATAAGGGATCGTTGCCTTTGAGTACCAAACGATCGTGCCATACCAATTGGTCTGAGAGCCTGACCCTGAGAGACTGCGTAAAGCACCCGGTCGTAAATGTCTCTCCAGAAGCACGACGACCAAAAATCAAATGGTCCCAACCCAGCATCGCGCCTGTTTCAGTGGCATCAACTGAGAGCTCTGAGGCCACTCGCGCACGATCAAAGACGATCGTTTCTTGGGGCAACCATTCCAACTGCCCCTTTAAGTCAATCTCAATCTTTTGTGAAGCGGGCACGGATAAGTCTGTCCCATACCACTTGGCCGCAGAGGGCGTCGTCACCAGTGCTTGGCTCCGCGCCTGACAATGGAGCTCAATCTCTAGGCGATCCCCCCCGGCAATCCCACCTGGTGGATGCACAATAATGGCGTGGCACTGTTCAGGCCCTTCGGGGTAAAGCGCTTTTTGTATACGTAGCGGCCCAAAGTGTTGATGCTTGAGATTTGTCCGCAAAGCGCCGCGCAGGGACGCGCTGTCGCCTTGCACGGCGGCAACATTGAAATCAAGCGCTAATCGGGCAAGCCAACCCGGCGTAGTCAAAGACTCATGTCGGTTCATGGGTCAGTACTAGCAATTTTGATGCCCACTGCGCCAGCACACGCACCCGAGGTAGTGGGTCAGGACAACGCCATACGCTCGACCAAAAAGCCCTCATTTGATGCATGAAAGGCACTACTTGAGTGCAAAAAACAGCGATGCGCTCCACAATCGAGCATTCAAAAAAAAGGCCCCACTAGCGAACTAGGGGGCCTGCGAGGGTCTGTCAGACGATTAGATTTTGTCTGCCAAGACGCTCAACAAACGCTGAGCGGTTGGGCTCGTATCACGAGCACCCTTTTCATCCAAAATCGTGACTTCAGTCTGCGTACCGACTGCGGTCAAGCGGATGCGGTATGTTGGGGCTTTGGGCGCATCTTTAGCTCCAAACAAGCGAGCAAAGAAATGTGGCTCTTCGCGCTTGAGACCTGTATCTGTATCAACGTAGCGCACGTAGTATTCGCCGGTTGAGCGATCACGATCATCCACTGCAAAGCCACCCGAGTCGAGTGCCACGCCGACACGACGCCAGGCGCGGTCAAACGTTTCGCCGACCATCAATCTTGTCTTGTCACCGTCAGGTGCCACGACCTGTGGAGCTTGTGGGTCTGCCTTGGCTTGCGCCATTTTCTTGCGTGCGCCGTCAACATCTTCGCCAAAGAAGACCATCATGCGCGCTAACATCGCAGCGTTCAGACCTGGGTCTTCTTTGCCAATCGTCCAACGGATGTCGGTTGAGGCGCCGCCTGCACCCTTGCCCATAGCTTCTTCGACCATGTGCTGGTGAGTAATGTAAATCTCAGTGCGGTTGCCGTTGCGTTCGATCCGGGTGCGAAATTTGTCACGCGTACCGCTATCCCACGCACCTGCAAAAACGGTACCAAGCGCCTGACGAATCCAGCTGTCAGGAATGTTGGCGCGGTTTTCTGCCCAGTTTGTGACGAGCAAGCCCGCCTTGGGATCTGTGACATCAAGGGTAAAACCAATCTCCGTCCAGAAGTCAGCCGCAGTCGAAAACACCCGATCTGCTGGCATATCGACGGACAACCAACGCAAGTCACCATCGCGCATCACACGCATGTCATTACGCGTCGGCAACACAGCGGACTTGGCTGTTGAGGCCTGTGCGGCTGGAGTGGCTTGACCTGCTTTTTGGTATTGATTAAATGTTGTCGTACCTGAGTCAGGCGCGCGGAAACGTGGATCGCTGGCGGCTTGTGTCATGTCCGGCGGAATGCTCAGGGGATCAGTGCGAACAACGCTCTTGTAATCGACTGATTCGTCACCACTCAGCATGTTGCGCACAGAGGCGCAACCACTGAGGGTCAAGACGGCGGTCAGCGCCGACGCCAGTAGTACTTTCTTTTGACTCAACAAACTTTTCATTTCAGAGCAACCCCGCCTGAACCATTGCAGCTCGCAAAGGAGCGTGAAACTGAGCACCCAACTCCACGAGAGGCAAGCGGATACCAGAGGGAATACGTCCCATCTGTGCCAACGCCCACTTCACTGGAATCGGGTTACCTTCGACAAACAAGAGTTTGTTGAGAGGACCCAGCAAATTATTGAACTGCCTAACTTTTTGTACATCGCCTGCAAGTGCTGCTTTGCAAAGCTCACTCATTTGACGGGGTGCAATATTGGCTGTCACGGAAATATTCGCGCGACCACCCAGCAAAATCAGCGCGGCGGCTGTTGCATCATCACCACTCATAATCTGGAAGTGTGCGGGCACATCACGGATTAGCAATGCACCACGACCAATATCACCGGTCGCATCTTTGAGGCCGATAATGCCTGGAATCTGAGCAAGTCTCAGTACGGTCTCGTGGGACATATCCGCAACGGTTCTTCCCGGTACGTTGTAAAGCACCGTGGGCAGGTCGACAGCCTCTTGGATAGTTTTGAAATGCTGATACATACCCTCTTGGGAAGGCTTATTGTAATAAGGCACAACGGACAGACCCGCGACCGCGCCAACCTTGCGCGCGTGCTCAGCCAAATGAATGGCTTCGCGGGTGGAGTTGGCACCCACGCCAGCAATAATGGGCAGTCGCCCCGCCGAATGCTCAACTGCGACACGAATCAGCTCAGCATGCTCGTCGACGTTGACCGTGGGAGACTCACCTGATGTCCCGACAATCACCAAAGCATTGGTGCCTTCTTGGGCATGCCAATCTACCAATGCTCGAAAGCTCTGGTAATCCAGACTACCGTCTGGGTGCATCGGGGTCACCAAAGCAGGAATGCTGCCTTGAAACAAGGGTCCGTGAGCGGAAGAATTCGTGGCCATAAATAGGATCCAGAGCGCTGATCGAGGCGCAATCGCGCCGTGAATAAATTAAGTCAAAAGTGTACCGGATTAGTGAGCCTTTCAGAGCACCAGTCGCACGATCCACTCTCCAAGAGACATCATCGGGTCAATCAAAGTACCTAGCACGCCTGTTGCCAGCAATCCAATCACAATGAAGAGACCAAAAGGCTCAATTCGACTGTATTGCCAAGCTAATTGGTGCGGCAGCAAGCTAAAAAGAACACGTCCGCCATCGAGAGGCAGGATCGGCAAGAGGTTGAGTGCCATCAGCGTCAGGTTGATCTGAATACCGACCTGCGCCATCTGAAACCAAAAAGAGCTGCGATCGCCCGCTTCGAACAGAAGTCTCAGTGAAATGCCCCAGAGGATCGCCATGAACAAATTGGCGGCAGGGCCAGCCAGGGCGACCCAAAGCATGTCACGCTTGGGTCTGCGCAGACGACCGAAGTCCACTGGCACGGGCTTGGCCCAGCCAAACAGTAAAAAGGGACCGCCCACCAGTTTTGACATCAGCAAAATCCCGATTGGGACAGCGATCGTACCGACCGGATCGATATGTTTGATCGGATTGAGAGTCACACGCCCGAGCTGAGTGGCAGTGGGATCCCCAAACAAGCGCGCAACGTAGCCATGCGCAGCCTCATGCAGCGTGATCGCAAAGATCACTGGCAAGGCATACAGACTCAGCGTTTGAATAATTTCGTTCATGCGCTTGATTGTAGAGGTTTATCGAGCATCTAAAACTAGGCAATCCCAAGTAGTGCTGGATCGCCTCGGCCGCGCCGGATCAACTCAGGCACAGGACCTGACAGATCGACCACCGTTGTGGGCTCAAACGGACAGGCACCCGCATCAATCACCGCCGCCAAAGCATGCTGATAGCGCGCCCTGATCTCCTCTGGATCATTCATGGGAAGCTCCTCTCCCTCCGGAATCAGGGTGGTCGAAAGGAGTGGTGCATCCACCATTTCAAGGAAAGCCAAGGTCACTGGGTGCGCCGGGACTCTGATACCAATCGTTTTACGCGAGGGATGGGACACACGTCGGGGCACTTCTTTGGAGGCTTCCAGAATAAAGGTCCAGGGGCCTGGCGTAGCTTGTTTTAACAATCGAAACTGAGCATTGTCGACTCGCGCGAACTGGCTGATTGCAGCCATATCGCGGCAAAGAACGGTTAAGTGATGGCGCTCGTCCAAACCACGCAACTTGCGTAGCGCGTCAGCCGCAGCCCGATCATCGAGACGGGCCACCACAGCATAGCTGGAGTCTGTTGGCACCGCGACTAATCCACCATTTTGCAACAGTTGCGCCGCCTGTTTGAGCAGTCGGGGCTGAGGATTTTCGGGGTGAACAACAAAGAGTTGTGACATCAGAACACAGACCAGAATAGAAGAGGTTAGAATAACGCCGCGATGTCGCCTTAGCTCAGCTGGATAGAGCAACGCCCTTCTAAGGCGTGGGTCACTGGTTCGACTCCAGTAGGCGGCACCACCAGTTACTGTACTTTTGCGCCTTCGCGCAAACGCTTCACCAGATCAGCACGCTGTTGCTGCTGCAAAGCTTGGCGAATGTCATTCTTGGCTTCGTTGAGTCCTGGTGGCTGATAGGCCCGCTTGTCTTCGACCTTGATGATGTTCCAGCCTGCCTGGGTACGAATGGGCGAAACCGCCAACGTACCTTTGTTGAGATTGACCATGACATTGGAGATCGCGGGCAAAATCTGGGCAGGCAGAACCCAACCGACCTGTCCACCCTTTTCCTTGCTAGGGTCAATCGACTTTTCAGTCGCGATCTTTTCAAATGACTCGCCCTTGTTGAGACGGGCAATCAATGCTTTGGCTTCGTCCTCGGTCGGGGTCACGATCAAGGCAACTTTGTACTCTTGTTCATTTTTAAGCGCTTCTACGCGTCGGTCGTATTCGGCTTTGATCTTGACGTCTGTGACGGGAGTCTTTTTGATCAGATCATTGAGCAACAACTCGACCATCAAAGTCTGACGCAACTGTGCCAGCTGCGTTTTTGCCTCAGCGGTTTTGTCCAGACCGAGCTTGGCGGCTTCTTGAGCCAAGATTTCGCGATTGATCAACTCTTCCTTGAGGAGTTGGCGCAACTCGGGTGTATCACGTTGGCCTTGCGCCACGTTGGCGTTGACGTTTTGCTCGAGCAAACTCGCAGGGATCGCCACGCCATTGACCGTCGCCATGACACCAGCCGCTGCGCTCGTTGACGCGGGTTTAGGCTGAGCCAAGCTCGGCCCCGTCACCAGCAATAAAACTGAACAAACAGCACTCGCAGCAGAGAGCTTGAGCAGAGAAACATTCATCATCGTTACCGTTTTTTAGCTAAACATGGTTTAGAAACCTGAACCCCGATTATAGGCGCAGAGTCTTGGTCACGCACCTCGGCCTGCCAATTGCGTCTGATTCTGTTATGTTGACGAAAAATAGCGGCGCACACTCGCCCAACCCTAGGAGCCCCCCATGAATTCCATTCCCACCGACATCATCCAGGCTTTTGCCCCCACAGGCGTGCTGCGCGCATCGCTCAACATCGGAAACCCTGTTTTGGCCAACCTGGACGCTCATGGCAAGCCCTTTGGGATTTCGATCGATCTGGCCCAAGCTTTAGGCCAAAAATTAGGCGTGTCCGTTGAGCTCATCGTCAATGAAACAGCAGGCAAATCAGTTGCGACCGTAGAGTCAGGACGTGCCGATATTGGTTTTTTTGCCGTAGATCCTGAGCGCGGCAAAGACATCGCCTTTACAGCAGCCTATGTGTTGATTGAGGGCTATTACCTTGTGCGGACAGACTCGCCGATCACCCACAATGCGCAGGTCGATGCGCCCGGCAACCGTGTCGTGGTGGGTAAAGGCAGTGCTTATGACTTGTTTCTCACCAGACACCTTAAACAATCGCCCATTGTGCGGGCCTCTTCCTCGCAAACCGTTGTTCAGGATTTCTTGGCCCAGCAGCTCGAAGTGGCGGCAGGCGTCAAGCAGCAACTAGAAGCCGACACACAAGGGATGTCAGGTGTGCGTATTCTCGGTGAGCGGTTTATGGTGATCAACCAGGCGATGGGGGTTCCCAAAACCAAAGGTCCGGCCGCCGCGACATTTTTGCGTACCTTCGTCGAGGAAATGAAAGCTTCCGGCATGGTCAAGGATTCGATGACACGCCATGGCATTCAGGGTGCGGGCGTTGGTCATGCAGCAGATCCCGGCCAAGACCCACTCGACCAGCTATAAGCTAAACCCCATCTTTAAAGGTAGGGCGAGGCCAACCAGACGATTTTGTTGCGGAGCCGGATCCAGAAGGGGTCCTGGTTCACGCTCTCAAGGGTAATGAGCTTGGCCTGCGAGATGATGGCATCGATTTTGGTCTCAAGCTCTTGGGCGATCCCCCTGTCATAGACCTCGAGGTCGAGCTCAAAATTTAAGCGCAAACTACGCGGGTCGATATTGGAAGAGCCGATATATGACCAGCCGCCATCGACGGTAAATAGCTTGGAATGATCAAACGTGCCTGAGGCTCGCCAGACTCTGCAGCCTGTCATGATGAGCTGATCAATCTGCGCCATCATGGCAGCGTTCACGAGTTTGAGATTGTTGGCGCCCGGCACTACGACGTCCACGATCACGCCTCTACGCGCGGTGGTCGATAATGCAGCGATCAAAGCCATATCAGGCAACAAATAAGGCGACTGAATCCGCACATGTTTTTGTGCCACGGCCAAGGCGCCGAGCAACATATTGTGTGTGCTGGCCAACGTAGAGTCCGGTCCCGAGGGGACACAGCGTAAGGCGATTCCGGTCTCACTAATTTCCGTCGCGGAGGGTGCGTACCATTCGCCACCCGTCAATTTTTCATTCGTCGTAAACTGCCAGTCATGCGCGAAATTTGTCATGAGTTGGTACACAATCGGTCCACTCACCTGAAAGTGCGTGTCATGCGTGACAGCCTCTTTGGCGATCGCCGTGACAAAGCCCTGGCGGATATTCATGCCTCCTGTAAAGCCGTGCAAACCGTCGATGACAAGAAGCTTTCTGTGACTCCGCAAATTGGCATACACCAGCCGGATGCCAATCACAGGCCGCATAAACAATGCCGTTGGAACACCCGCATTTCTAAGCAGCGCGGTAATGGGTGGGCGCGAATATTTTGACCCGACAGCGTCTATCAATACCCTGACCTTTACCCCACGCTTGTGAGCTTCTATCAACGCTTGTGCCAGTTCTTTGCCAACCGTATCGTGATCGAAAATATAGCTCTGCAACACAATAGAGCGCTGTGCCTGCCGAATCGCCTCCAGCATTGCTGGGTAGGTTTCATCCCCACCATTTAACATCTTGATCTGATTGGCGCCGAGCACCTTAAAGTCGCTGACATGGTCCCCCAACGTTTTCAGGGAGGCAAATTGTGCTCCAGAGACTGCTACGACATCGTGCACCACGACTTTGTCAATTTTGGACTGGTCATACAGGGTATGCGCACGTCGAGCAGAGACGCGATCTTTGCGAATCCGGTTGATGCCAGCCACCAAATACAAGAAAGCACCAAAAATAGGGGAAAAGATAATCACCCCCACCCACGCGATTGCCGCGCGTACATCTTGTTTCGTCATCGCGGCATGCACGGAGGCGACTGCACTGGCGGCGATCGAAATCACCAGCAAGAGATGGGGCCAATATTCAATCAAAACTTCTTGGAGCCGAACCATGTGATGCTACCTAGCGATAAAGGGTAATGATGTTTCCGAAGCACGACAAACGCGCAAACATGATAGAATTTTGCTTCTGTGGTGGACGTAGCTCAGTTGGTAGAGTCCCAGATTGTGATTCTGGTTGTCGCGGGTTCGAGCCCCGTCGTTCACCCCACTTAGATTTCTGTTGGTTTATCGGCCCATTTTTTGGCGCCAAGCTTTAAAGTCAATGCTTGTTTGGGGATCCGTGTTTGGATATAAACCCAAAATAGAGCGCCCTGTCTTGACCGTTTCGGTCACAAAATCCTCAAAAACCGTCATTTCTGTTGCTTCATCGGCTAACTCGTCGGCCAAATGCGCGGGCAACACCAAGACACCGTCCGCATCACCGACCATGACATCGCCTGGGAAAACAGGTGCGTCTCCACAGGCAATCGGCACGTTGATGTCAATCGCCTGATGATGCGTCAGATTAGTTGGCGCCGAAGGGCGCTGATGATAGGCGGGGATGCCAAGCGCTGCGATCTCCGCGGAGTCCCGAAAACCGCCATCCGTCACCACACCGGCCGCACCACGGACCATGAGGCGCCCCACCAGAATGCCACCGGCCGAAGCGGCGCGGGCATCCTTGCGACTGTCGATGACCATGACCGCACCCGCAGGACACTCATCTACGGCTTTACGCTGGGGATGCGCACGATCTTTGAATACCTCGATGCCATTTAAGTCCTCACGCGCAGGGATGTAGCGCAGTGTGTACGCCTCGCCCACCATATTTTCCTTGGCCAGCGAGAGTTTTTGTACATTTTGGATAAATTGCGAACGCAAGCCTCGCTTGTAGAGGCAAGTCGCCAGTGTGGCCGTGCTCACCGCCATCAGTTTTTCACGTGTTGCAGCAGACAGTTTGCTCATCAGTCAGTCTCTTTTTAGTCTTTTAATAAATGTCGGGTTCGGGAACAGCACGACCAAAGTCAGTCCGCAAAAAGTCAAAGTCGCAACCTTCGTTGGCTTGTTGGATGTGTTTGGAGAACATCCAGCCATAGCCGCGTTCGTACTTGGGCTCGGGCGCCTTCCAGGCTGCTTTGCGGCGGGCGAACTCTTCTTCGGAGATTTCGAGATTGATCGTGCGTGCGGGCACGTCCACCGAAATCATGTCACCCGTTTTCACTAACGCCAAAGGACCACCGACAAACGACTCGGGTGAAATATGCAATACACACGCGCCATAGCTCGTGCCACTCATCCGCGAATCGGACATACGCAGCATGTCACGCACGCCTTGCTTGAGCAGCTTTTTAGGCATAGGCAACATGCCCCACTCCGGCATCCCGGGACCACCCTGGGGGCCGGCATTGCGCAAAATCAAAACATGATCAGCCGTGACATCCAGATCATCATTGTCAATCACTGCTTTCATTGACGGATAGTCGTCAAACACGAGTGCAGGCCCGGTATGACGGTGCAAGTGTGGCGGGCATGCGCTCGGCTTGATGACACAGCCATCTGGTGCCAGATTGCCTTTGAGCACAGCCAGCGCGCCTTCGGCATAAATAGGATTGTCTATCGGGCGAATCACATCATCGTTATACACCGCTGCGCCTTCGATATTTTCACCAAGCGTTTTGCCGGTCACGGTCAACGTATCTAAATGTAAATGCTGTTTGATACGCGACATCAGACCAGGCAGACCGCCGGCATAGAAGAAGTCTTCCATCAAATAGGCATCACCACTTGGGCGGACATTGGCAATCACGGGAACAAAACGACTAAAGCGGTCGAAGTCCTCGAGACCAATGTCACAGCCGGCACGTTTGGCCTGTGCAATCACGTGGATGATGGCGTTGGTCGAACAGCCCATGGCCATCGCCACAGCAATCGCGTTTTCAAACGCGGCATGTGTCTGAATTTTGTTAGGCGTCAGGTCTTCCCACACCATGTCGACAATCCGTCGTCCGGACTCTGCGCTCATGCGCAAATGATTGGAGTCGGGTGCAGGAATCGAGGAGGCGCCGGGCAAGGTCATGCCTAAAGCCTCGGCGATCGCGGTCATCGTGCTCGCCGTACCCATGGTCATACAGGTGCCGTGGCTGCGTGCGATACCGCCCTCAATTTCGATCCAGTCTTTTTGGTTGATCAGACCCGCGCGGCGGTCATCCCAGTATTTCCAGGCATCCGAACCAGAGCCCAAGACCTTGCCGTGCCAGTTCCCGCGCAACATCGGACCGGCCGGGACGTAAATAGAAGGCAAGCCGGCACTCGTCGCCCCCATCAACAATGCTGGCGTTGTTTTGTCGCAACCACCCATCAGGACCACGCCGTCGATGGGATGGCAGCGCAGCAATTCCTCGACATCCATGGCGAGTAAGTTGCGGTAAAGCATCGTGGTGGGTTTGACGTACTGCTCTGCCAAAGACTGGGCAGGCAACTCGATCGGAAAGCCTCCGGCCTGGAGTACGCCACGCTTGACGTCCTCGACACGGTGTTTAAAGTGACTATGGCAGGGATTGATGTCGGACCACGTATTGACGATACCGATCACGGGCTTGCCCACCCAGTCCTCGGGACCATAACCCATTTGCATGGCACGCGACCGGTGACCAAAGGAACGCAAATCGTCCGGTGCGAACCAGCGTGCGCTGCGCAGAGATTCAGGCGTTTTAACGTGTTTTCCGCTACTTTCCTTACTCATGGGTCAACCCCCTCCGTTTGTAACCAGATTTTTATGTCTACCGACGATTGTAGGGTAGTCGGTCTAAAAAACTGCGTGATTCTTTGAGTTATCGTAACGAAAGATTAATCTCATTCACGAAAGTACCCTCTAAACTTGTTGGAACGAATGAATAAGCCCGTCTCTGCCCCCGACTTTGCCCAAGCACTTTTTTCTCCTCGCGCGATTGCCTTGGTAGGTGCCTCAGGAAATTTACAAAAAAACACTGCCAGACCGATGCGCTTTATGCGCAAGCATGGTTTTCAGGGAAAAATTTATCCCATCAATCGCACGCAGACAGAGATCATGGGCGAGCCCGCCTACGCTGACCTCGCCGATCTGCCCGGCCCAATTGATCAAGCGTTTGTGATGGTCGCCAGCGACTTGGTCCTGCCCTTGATTGACTCCTGCGCCAAGGCCGGCGCGAAAGTCATCACCATCTACTCGGATGGTTTTGGAGAAACGGGTCCTGAAGGCATGGTGGCCCAAGACGCCCTGATTGCCCGCGCCAAAGAACTCGGTGTCCGTATTGTGGGACCAAACAGTATTGGCTTGGCTGACTTGCATAGCGGCATGATTTTGTCCGTCAACGCAGCCTTCGAAGCAGAGACACTCATCTCCGGCGGACTGAGCTTAGTGTCACAAAGCGGCTCAATGATGGGCTCATTGATGGCACGCGCCAACGCGCGCGGGTTTGGTTTTGCAAAATCAGTTTCTGTTGGTAACGAAAGTGACGTCACTGTTGGCGAAGTGATTGACGCTTTGGTCGATGATGCGAACACGAAAGTGATTTTGCTGTTTCTTGAGACCATTCGCGACTCACCGACCTTGGCCCGCGCCCTCGAACGCGCACGTGCGCACAATAAGCCCGTGATTGCCTACAAGATTGGCCGCTCCGAGCAAGGTGATGCACTCGCGCAATCACATACGGGTGCCCTAGCGGGTAATGACGTCGCAGTGGATGCCTTTTTGCGCGCGCACGGTGTGCTGCGTGTGCGCAACCTTGAAACCTTGTTTGAAATCGCACCGCTGGCCCAACGTTATCTGGGTAAAACGGCGCCCCACCCTCAGCCTGCACGTGTGGCGGTGATCACCACCACGGGCGGCGGCGCGGCAACGGTCGTGGACAACTTGGGACTGATGGGCATGGTAGCGGTCGCGCCCCCACCGTCGTTTGTGGCACAAATGGCCCAGCGTGGCATGAAAATCCGTGAAACCACCATCATCGACTTGACGCTCGCGGCCACTAGCGCACAGTACAAAGATTTGCTCGAGCAATTGTTACGCACTGACTGGTGCGATGCCGTGCTAAGCGTGGTGGGGTCGTCCGCGCAATTCCACCCCGAGCTGGCCGTCAAACCTCTGGTCGAATCCGACAAGCCGGACACCAAACCCCTTGCGGTCTTTTTAGCGCCTGAAGCGATGGCTTCGCTGAGCCTACTTCAGCAAGCCGGCATTCCTGCCTTTCGCACACCAGAGTCGTGCGCGGATGCCTTGTCGGTCTTTTTTCAGGCCCGTGACAAAGCACCACCGGTTCTGGCAGACATTGCTTGGCCCGCTGGCTTGCCCACACAAGGCTTACTGACTGAGTATGAGGCCGCACAAGTCTTTAAAACGCTGGGGGTCAACACAGCGCAGGCTCAACTCGTGAGCGGTGAGCACCCTACCCACACGGTTCCCTACCCCGTAGTGGTCAAGGTATCCTCACGCGATATCCCGCACAAGACCGAAGCAGGTGGTGTCAAGGTTGGCGTTCGCAACACTGCTGATTTTGAAACTGCGGTCAAAGAAATTACCCAGAGTGCGCATGCCTACGCGCCTCAAGCGAAGCTAGATGGATTTTTAGTCCAAGCGATGGAGTCGCGTCTGCTGGAATTGATTCTCGGCTACCGCAATGATCCGCTGGTCGGCCCCACAATCATCTTGGGTGCAGGTGGCATCACCGCTGAACTCTCCCCAGATTTTGCGATTCGACTGGCACCGGTCACACTCGAACAAGCCCACGCCATGATCGACGAGGTGCGAGTCACCAAGCTGATCAAGGGATTCCGCGGCTTGCCCAAAGGTGATTGCAATGCTTTGGCGCAAGCTGTCGTGGCCTTTTCCAAGCTAGCGGCGGTATCGGGCGCGAATATTCTCGAGGCCGAAATTAATCCCTTATTTGTTCAGGAAAATAAAGTCTTGGCGGTAGACGGGTTAGTGCGCTTGGGCTGACACGACGCTCAATAACGGACTAAAAAACAAGTCGTCAATCGTGATGTATGACTTGCCAAGTAAATCCCGGGGTCGAGCCAGCTCGATCCCGGCATATTGAGCCGCACTCCAAATCAGCTCGGAGCAATAGACGCGGGTCGCATCATCCTCAAGCGAAAGACTCGTATCAAACGGGGTCTGTCGGCGCAAATGCTCTCGGATGTTTTGCACGAACTTTTCACGTGCCGCCTCTGGCATCTGAATTCTTCGGATGTGACGAAGGGCTGTGCCGTTTAGAAATAACGCAAGTGGAGTGCGTTGCACGCCACCAATCAAACTCAAATCGTCTGCCTCTGCGTGCACCACCCCCCAACCGTCTTGATCATGGATTAGTACGCCCACGTGGCTAAGATTAGAGCCCGCCTTGTCAGAGAAGGTTTCCGACCAAAAGCCTCGCCCGCGGCGAAATACCAAGTCGCCTTGTTGAAGTTGTGGCGCGAACGCTAAGGCCAGTTGCTGCGCTTGAGGCGCAGACAAGTCGGTCTCATGTTTTGTCGGCCATACCAGAAAAAAAACAGCCGCAACAATCAGTGCGGCTGTTCCTGTTCCAACAAGAATGCTTAGTTTTTGGAGATGACGACGAGCCATTTTCCGTCGACCTTGCGCATTTTCATTGGCTTGTCACCCTCGAGCGTGACCTCAGCGGTATCACCCGTAATTTTTTCAGCAACAACCTTGGCCGGCTTGGCACAGGTCTCTGTCAAATTTTTGTCCATCATGGCTTTCTTTTCTGGACTGGAGGCCAGCTTGGTGACCATTTCCATCATAGGCTTGGACTCTTCGGTCAAGTATTTCGTCATACTGCCCATGTCTTTGGTTTTGCACATGTCTGCGCGCATCGCCAAGGCCGTATCACCTGGGGTGTTGCCCGAACAGCCCGCCAAAATAGCTAAGGAGGTACCAGCTACTAAAGCCAAAATCGATGAGGTTTTCATATTGAGTTAATCTTTTGCTGAAATGTGAATTGAAGGGCGATCCATACATCATCAGAATGTGATGCAAATGTAAATTGTTGCCATAATGACAAAATAAATCATAACACCGAGACAAGGCATGGAAACCGCACGCGCCCCTACCACTGGTCAACTTCACGGCCTCGCCCGCTTTCTTGGCATCGCCCAAATCTGCTCCTATGGCACGATTTATTATGCGTTTCCGCTCATTATTGTGGCCATGCAACGCGAACTTGGCTGGTCAAAGTCCGATGTCTACGGCGCCCTCACCATTGGCTTGCTGCTTGCCGCTGCGCTTGCCTATCCAGTCGGTCTCGCGATTGATCGCGGTCATGGCAGACGTGTCATGGTGTGGGGCTCACTGACTGCTGCGGTGCTCTTTATTGCTTGGTCCTTTGTACAAAGCTTGTTCATTTTTTATTTAATCGCCGCAGCCATGGGCTCGCTGCAAGCCGCCATCCTTTATGAGTCTGCCTTTGCACTTTTAGCGCGTCGCGTCGGTCCACAAAACTCTCGCGCAGGCATCACCACGATTACGCTCTGGGCAGGCTTTGCCAGCACGGTCTTTATTCCGCTCGAACAGTTTTTGATCGATGGCTGGGGTTGGCGTGCTTCGCTTTGGGTCCTCGCACTGGTCAATGTCGTCTGCGCGGCGGGCTATTGGCACTGGATCAAACCCGAGCTGGACGCGGTCAATGCGACACAAACGACGAGCAAAGCTGACAACATCGCCCGTGACAAAAACATCATTCACGAAGCACTGCACAGCTCAGTGTTCTGGCTTTTATTGATTGCACTGACCACTTACTCAATGGTGTTTTCAGTATTCACCTTTCATATGTACCCGATGCTGCTGGACAAACAACTGCCAACAAACGAAGTGGTGTGGGCGATTTCCATTATTGGCCCCGCTCAAGTCCTTGGACGCATCATCATCAGTCGCTTTGCAACGCGCGTTTCTATGCGCACGCTTGGCTCCATCATGCTCAGCATTTTCCCCTTTGTATTCGCGACTTTTTTGCTGGACTCGCTCAGTTTTCAATTGGTCGCGGCGCTGTTTGGGATCTATGGTCTGGCAAATGGCGTATTTACGATTGTGCGCTCTCAGGTCGTCCCCGAAATGTTGAGTGCACATGCTTACGGAGCACTGAATGGCTTGATCACCGTCCCGACGATTATCGCGCGAGCGATTGGGCCTGTGGTGGCGGCCTGGCTCTGGGCGATCGATCAATCCTATGACATTGTCCTGGTGGCCCAAGTCGGTGCTGCGGTGTTGTTAACCGTGCTCTTTTGGGCAGCAAATCTGGCCAGCAGAAGAAAACCTCTGGTCGTTTGAAGATGGATGTTTGTAGCTTGCGCTAGCACGAGACCTTAAGCTGGCGGTCACTCGAGTCAGACTAGTCGTGATGTTGGCAATTTGAAACGAAGAGCGTCTGTTCGTCGCTCCAGCACACTATCCGGTCGACCGAGTTCTTCGTTGGAATCATCATCGTTGGACCAACAGCTTTCAGCCCATTCGCGCAACATTCGGACATCATCGAATCCACGCTCTAAGCTATAAGGATTGGGCGCCGAACCCTCAAAAAAGCGAATCGCACGGAGCAAGTGCTGGGACATTGTATTGTCCTCAATAGGCGCCGAAATACTCTCAAGCACCCAGTTTTTAAACACCAGCAAAAGCCCCTGGGATCTCTTTAAATTCTGCACCGGTTCAAACAATCCGATGATTTGATGCGCAACACCCTCAGCATTGATTCCATCTGTACGTAATATTCTGAAACGTGTTTTGACATCAAGATGGCCAATCACTTGATCAGGTTGGGCATATGGAGGACATGGAAAACCAATTCGTCCAGCCATCGATGAATACAACTCAATGATGCACCCATTCTTGGCCTGGTATTTCATGAAGGCACCACCTTGATTGACCAAATGGACCGTTTCTTGGGGTAAAAAATCGGGCTGACTGAGTGCGATATTGTCGATATCTGAATCTAACAAATGCGCCTTTGTATATCCCTCTCCAAACGCACCAATCAACGCAAGCAAATGTGAGCCCTCGTAGCCTAAAGCGCCAAGACGCGTATCGATGAATCGCCCAGCCAGAAAGTCTGCACCACGATTTTTAGTTGATTCAATGATGACTCTGGTCGGAGTGATGCCTCGGATTGCCAGTTCATCTTGAACAGCCAGAGTCACGTTAGAGGAGGCATAATTTTCATTGATGACGATGCGGCCACGATGTTGCTGCAAAACCTGCTGAATCTGCGCAACATCTTGAAAATCACAGATTGGCTTTTCGATCAGAATATTAGCCAGCGGGTCCAGTGCACAAAGCTGGCGAAGAATTTCTAGACGCGCATGCGTCGGTGTACAGATGTCATAAAAATCCGGCCGGATAGAAACCGCCTCTTGTAGCGACCCAATTGCACGAAGACCCACTTGCTCAATGGCCCGAATGCGCTCAGGATCCACCTCTAAGATTCCGACTGTCAGAACGCCATGCTTTTGCAGCTGCTCATCGTGGATGCGTGCAATCTTTCCAAAACCTATCCGAACGCATCTCATGATTGAATCATTGTGGAATTGCCTTTAATAGAGCATAGTAAGTGCTATCTACCTTAAAAAAAACGACAAATACTGTCTACACAATAAACTCTGTCACTCAGCACACGCTTAGGTCTTTAGCAACACTGCCTCTTATCCGATTTAAAAAAAAGAATCACGCAGCGCATACAGGAGCATCCGGGAAAAGCATTAGGTGCCTTACGCCTACCGATTGATATGGCATTGATATTTGCGGGTCTCGGCACAACAGAGACAGACGCCAACCCCTGGGTCATGGCAGTCGGTGTTGCTGGTCAAGCAATTGTTTTAATTCCAGAGCGCGAAACAAAAAAGACAGGCCTTGCCTCAACACTTATTTAATGGCGCGCTAGCTAAAGACTCAAAGAATGATCATTTTTCTAAAAATGTGCCAAATAACCACCGTCCACAGCAATCACTTCGCCTGTGACATAAGAGGCGGCATCGGACGCTAAAAACGCCACGGCACCGGCGATCTCAGCGGGTTGCCCCCAGCGCGCCAATGAGGTGCGTTTCTCAAGCATTGCACCAAGCGCGGGATCGGCGACCAGAGCTGCATTAGCTTCGGTCGCGAAAAATCCCGGCGCAACGCCATTGACCGTGATGCCAAACTGACCAAAATCCGCTGCCAACGCGCGTGTCATGGCGGCGAGCCCCCCTTTTGCTGTGGTGTAAACGGCGTCAGAGGCACGCGAAATCGGACCTGCAATCGAAGTGATATTGATGATGCGCCCAGTGCGCTGCTGGCTCACCATGCGCTGCGCGACTTGGCGGGACAACTCAAACGGTGCGACAAGATTCGCCTCGAACATTTGACGGACAGCGTCGAGCTCAAAGGCAAATACGTCTCGGCGGTCACGCAGCCCTGCGTTGTTGACCAAAATATCGAGGGGACCAAAAGATGCGTCAATCTCACTCATGACAGCATGGAGCTGGTTCAAATCCGAGACATCGAACGCTATCGCTTCGGCCAGACCGCCTTGGGCACGTATCTGATCCCGCGCAAGCGCAAGCGTGGCTTCGTCGCGACCGTTTAGCAGGACGCGCGCACCTTGCCTGGCAAGACCCTGCGCAATCTCAAAACCGAGTCCTCGCACACTTGCGGTCACCAGTGCCGTTTTACCGTGCAAAGAAAATAGACTCATTTCGTTCCTGTATCCGTCTGCGGGCTTATTCTGAGGGATTTTATTGCACAATAGTGTCTGTTTTTTGAATCGCACGATCCTGACCCTCGCAACCTACCGACATCATGACAACACCTTCATCTGCCAAGCAGTCTGGCCAGGCCAGCCCTCCAAACAATAATTGGGACATTGTTTCAATGGATGCGACGAGCTTGTCTCGTGCGATTCATCGGCGCGCGCTGTCTTGCGTTGAGGTGATGGAGGCATTTCTGTCTCAAATCGATGCGCAAAATCCAACCGTCAACGCGATTGTGGCGATGCCTGAGCGCAGCACTTTGCTTGCGCAAGCTCAAGAGCGTGATGCACAACTTGCCCGCAATCAAAGCATGGGGCCCCTCCACGGCTTTCCTCAGGCCCCAAAGGACATCGCGCCGGTTGCCGGCATGGTCACGACCAACGGCTCGCTGATCTTTAAAGATCAGGTGACCAAGGTGGACTCGGCTGCCAACGGACGGGTGCGAGCCGGCGGGGCGATCTTTGTCGGCCGCACGAACTCTCCAGAGTTCGGTCTGGGTGCACATACCTATAACAAGGTGTATGGCATTACCCGTAACGCCTTTGACCCCTCGCGTACCGCAGGCGGAAGCAGCGGCGGCGCAGGTGTGGCCTTGGCGCTCCGTATGCTGCCCGTGGCCGATGGTTCGGACATGATGGGCTCTTTGCGCACGCCAGCTGCCTTCAATAATGTCTTTGGTTTTCGTCCCTCGCCAGGCTGTGTGCCCCACGGTCCCGGCGAAGAGGTCTTTTTCCAGCAATTCAGCGTCACAGGGCCGATGGCGCGCAACGTCCCCGACTTGGCCATGTTGCTGGCCGTGCAGGCTGGTTTTGATCCGCGCTTGCCCTTGACCCGTCGTCAAGACGATCCACGTTTGTTTACGCAACCTCTTGAAACAGACCTCCGCGGCAAACGCATCGGTTGGCTGGGCAATCTCAAGAGTCACTTACCGATGGATCCAGAATTACTCGCCGTCACCACGCGCGCGCTCGAACACTTCAAGACGATTGGCTGCACGGTCGAAGACGCACACCCCAATTTTGATCTCGAACAATTATGGAATGCATGGCTGACTTTGCGCAGCTTTACCTTTGCAGGCGGGAATGCACAGCACTATGACTCCCCCGAACGTCGCGCCATGCTCAAGCCCGAAGCCGTCTGGGAAATCGAACAAGGCCTCAATCTGACTGGACCGGCTGTCTTTGCCGCGGCCAAGGTCCGCACAGCCTGGTATCAAGAACTGCGCCGACTCTTTGAGACCTATGACTTCCTGGTCATGCCGACAACGCAGATTTTTCCCTTCAATGCAGAGCAACACTGGCCCAAAGAAGTCGCTGGTCAGAAAATGGATACCTACCACCGCTGGATGCAGTCAGTGATCCCGGCCACCATGGCCGGACTGCCTGCGCTCAGCATGCCGGCCGGCTTTAGCGCAACCGGTATGCCCGCAGGGATTCAGGTGATTGGCTCCTTGCAACATGACTTTGAAGTGCTGCAGCTCGGACATGCCTATGACATGGCTAGCCAGTATTCGCGGGTGTTAAGCCCCTTGCTCCAGGGTGTATAGGTTAAAAGTCCGCCAGGCACGTTAATATGACGGTTGTGTTGACGCCCGCTTGTGGCGTCGCAAACTGCTCAGGCTACACGGACGTGTCTACTCTCCCTTCTGGAAAAATTGCCCTAGTCACAGGCGCTGGCAAGCGTCTGGGGCGCAGCATTGCCTTGGGGCTTGCCTCAGCAGGCTGGGATGTCGCGATTCATTACGGGGCGTCTGCCGAGCACGCCCGGCAGACTGTGCGGGATATTGAGGCGCTCGGTCGTCGAGCAATCACTTTACAAGCCGAGCTGGCACACGAAGCGTCAGTCTCGACGTTGATTGCACGTTGCACTGAGTTACTCGGATTGCCAAGCTGCATTGTTAATAATGCTTCGCTGTTTGATTATGACCAGGCAGAGAGCTTTAGCTTTGCGCGACTCGATGCGCATATGCAGATCAACGTGGCCGCGCCCATATCGCTTGCGCGTGACCTGCACCGTGCGCGAATTCAAAGCGCGACCTCATTCGAGCATCCTGCTGTTGTGATCAATTTGCTGGATCAAAAACTGATCAACCCTAACCCAGATTTTTTGTCCTACACACTTTCCAAGGCCGCCCTGCTAGAAGCTACCCGCCTCTTGGCACAGGCGCTCGCGCCTCACGTCCGAATCGTTGGCTTGGCGCCAGGCATTACCTTGGTCTCTGGCGATCAGACTGAGAACGGCTTTCAGCAAGCACACCATATGACGCCGCTGGGCAAGTCCTCGACACCCGAGGATATTACGGCTGCCGCGGTCTACCTCGCCTCAGCACACGCTATCACCGGCACCACGCTGTATGTGGATGGCGGCCAACATCTCAAATCCTCCGACCGTGATGTGATGTTTTTGACATCGTAATCCGGACTCTTTCTGACTTTTGACTCTTTGACCTGCACACCTGACCAATGACTCCTACGCATATTGAAAAACTCGACCTGACACACTGCCGTCGCTTGTTCTTAAAAGCTTTTGAGATCAACATGAATATCGGTGTGCATGATTTCGAAAAGCAAGGGGAGCAACGTGTCATCATCAATGTCGACTTGTATGTGCCACTGCAAAGCAACACACCCAACAAAGACGAACTCAGCGAAGTCGTTGATTACGACTTTATGCGTCAGACTATCGCGGACATTATTGCGACAGGTCATATACATCTGCAAGAAACGCTATGCGATGAAATCGTCAAACGCATGCTCGCGCATCCGCTGGTGTATGCCACACGCGTCTCGACCGAAAAGCCTGATGTCTATCCAGACTGCGAAGGCGTGGGCGTTGAGGTGTTTCGCTCAAAATAGTGCGCGACTGAACGACGTCGCACTATAAAGGCTTGGACTCAGGCACGACAACAACCGGTGCGAAGCCACCGCCAGACGTTCGAAAATTCGTCGTCTGGCCTGCGTACATCCTCGCCGCCAGCAGTTGTACATGTCCGGCATACGCGTAAGCGCGCACATCGAATTTCAGCTCGGCCAACACGCCGTCATAAGATACGAGACGCTCGCTCGGACGAACCAGTTGCTGGGCAACAAAGTCACCCTCGAGTATTTCCGCCCATACCTTTTTAGTAAGTTTGTCACCGCGGTATGTCGCTTTCGAACCGAAACCCGCAACAGGTTTAAAAAATAAATTACGACGATTTGACCAGAGCGTTTCTGCCTGGTCAACGCTCACAAGCGCCGTACGTGGCACCACGCGACGCAAAACAATACGGTCGGCCTCGGTCACTCCCCACCGCGCCAAACAATCATCGTCGCTCAGCACAATCAGATTACGCTTGTCTGCATAAAGCGCATGCGCATGCGGATCGGGGGTGATCACCACCCGATTCTGTTCGTAGGCTTTGCGTATCGCTTCATGAGCAGGCTCTTGTAGATAAAAATCCGTCAGGCGGTTGTAGAGCATATCCACAGGCTGTTGTCCTAGATACAACTGCCCCTCGCGCCAAATCAATGAGGAGGGCGCAGCAATATGCGCGTCGATTCCCGCCTTGTTAAACATCAGTCTGAAAAGCTCGAACTCTGGTGCCAGATATTGATTGTGCGGATCCTCGTCCACAATCACAAGCGTACGCAAAGGTGCCTGATCGCGCTGCGAGTGCCACTCGTTTTTGAACATCTTTAGGAATTGCTCTTCAAGTGAGTCAAGTTCCTGATTGGGTTGGCGCGTCCATTCCATTTCCACGCAACACGCTTCCTGCGCGCGCGCCAACGCGGTGTTGAGCAGCGCCCCGCCCGCATTGGTATTGATCTCAATCAGCTTGGGACCCTCAGCGTCCAAGTGAAAATCAAACCCCAGAAATACACCGCGCGGTCCGAAGCGATGCTTGGCAATTGCTGGTGCACGTTCAAGCGCCAAGACCTGATAAGCAGGCAGCGCAATGACACGCTCCAACGCCTCAATGGCCTCGGTGATGTGTTGACGCGTCTCGGGAGAGATGAACACCACAGTTGAGGAGAACAAATGAGGGCGGGATTGCCAAAGATCTGTCATGACCGCGCTCACGCTGGGGTCGCGATCCAATTGTTTTTGGAGCGTTTGTTTATTCAGCGTTTTGCAATAACAGGTGTGATTGAGCGCCTGGGCAGAATCCTCGCCCTCGACGATGCGATCATGGTTAGCCAGGGGCTTCATCCGGTGATTCTCATCAACTGATGGAGCCATTCATCCCATTTGGTAGCGACTTTGTTTGGTTTCACGCACCATCTCCATCACGTCTTTATACCAGGCCAATCTGATCCATTTCCTTTTGCAAAGCCAGCTTGCTCAGTTTGTCAAAAGGAAGGCTCGTCATCAGCGAAATTCTTCTGTGCAAAATACGAAAGGCATCTATAAATACCTTTGTTTTTTGTTCATCCGAGCCCACAAATAATACTGGGTCTTCGACACCCCAGTGCGCCGTCATCGGTTGCCCCGGCCAAACAGGGCAGATTTCTCCAGCGGCTGTGTCACACACCGTCAAGATAAAATCCATTGCAGGCGCGGTCGGCAAGGCAAACTCACTCCAGTTTTTACTACGTAACCCTTCATCAGGGAGATTATTTTTCTCAATTATTTCAAGGGCATAAGGACTGACCACGCCAGAAGGCCGACTGCCAGCGCTATAAGCTTTGAAGCGCCCTTGTCCGATACTGTTAAGAATGGCCTCTGCCATGATGCTTCTGGCAGAGTTACCGGTGCAAATAAAGAGAGTGTTGAAAATGCGCTCGGTCATTTTTTTCCTTTAAATATCTAAACCTATTGAGTCAATGCAATACTGCAACTATAATTGCATCATTAGATGACAAATAAGTGACAATCAGACATGATCAAAACAGCTGCGCTTGAGGCGATGTCGGCGCTTTCGTCCGGTGTACGGCTTGATGTGTATCGTCTATTGGTGAAGATGGGCACCGAAGGTATGGTCAGCAGTGACATCGCCAAGTCCTTGGACATTCCTCTCACCAACACTTCTTTTCATCTAAAAACACTTGTCCAGGCCAAACTTGCCTTGGTGGAACAACAGGGCCGCTTTCAGCGTTACCGCGCCAACATCCCTCAAATGCTAGAGGTGATTGCGTTTTTGACAGAGAACTGCTGCGCGAATGACTCGGGTGCTTGTCGTCCGATGCGCGATGCCGTTCCAGGTTTGGATAAAGTGCTGCCGCATTTGTAAAGATTCTTTACAATATTACGATGAGTAGTTTCCGATCATTCATTGTTGCCATCATTCTCAGTTGCCAGATGACTCTCGTTTCAGCTGTGGAAATCTTTACTGTTGCATCAGACGAAATCCATCAAGTGCTTTCTCATGAACAAGTGGTTGATCACCACCATCACGATGCATTCTCGACTCACGCTGATCATCACAACGGCGAAAATGGTCATCAGCACACCAGTGACAATTTTCAGACATCGGCCCTCACTTCAGATCTCAATGCTTTTTCTTTTTTAGCAAGAACCGAAGCCTTAAGAGCCCCCCATCCCAAAGAGCCCTCTTCCGTCTATCTTGACGGTTTGCTTCGCCCCCCTCGCACCACAGTCTAGTTTTACTCACTTCCGAGCAGGATTCATCCGCTCGGCCGTATTGGACTGTTTAAGGAATTTCCATGAGTTACCTTTCTCCCCACCGTCTTGGGGTGTTGCTGTTCGCGCTGATTCCGCTCATGGCTGTTGCGCATGGCATCAGCGAAGCAGACAAACAAAGCATGCTGGACGGCGGCTATATTCAGTACATCTGGCTCGGCGCGAGCCACATGCTCACTGGCTATGATCATCTTTTGTTCTTGCTAGGGGTTGTCTTCTTTTTGAACACCTTCAAAGATATTTTGAAGTTTGTGACGGTCTTTACGCTTGGGCACTGCCTGACGTTAATTTTTGCGACGTATTTCAAAATCACCTGGAATTTCTGGCTCGTCGACGCGATCATTGCCGTGAGCGTGATCTACAAAGGTTTTGACAACAACGGAGGCTTTCAACGTCACTTCAACATGGCGTCACCGAACGTGCTCAAGATGGTCTTTGCCTTTGGTTTATTGCACGGCTTTGGTCTCTCTACCCGTCTCCAGCAATTACCGTTGGGTGACGATCCTGCGCACATGATTCTTCGAATCCTGAGTTTTAACGCAGGTGTTGAACTGGGTCAGATCGCTGCACTGACAGTCATGGTTGGCGTACTTGCCTTATGGCGAAAAACTCCCAGCTTTGAAAGGTTTAGCTACGCTGCGAATCTAGGCCTCATTCTGGCAGGCCTCTATCTCCTTTTTGTCCAACTCCACGGCTATCAGCACGACGTCAATGGGGAATCATTTCGCTTCCCAACTGAAGAGCATCGTCATGCGCACGAAGATATAGACATTAACAATGCCACGGACAGTAGTCGCAACGCACTCTAATTTATCCAGGAATCCTCATGAAAACATTCATCCACGCCGTTATTTTTTCTCTGGTGACATTTGCTCCGGTTTTATCGACCGCAGATCCAGGTAACGCTTGTCACTTTCACGGCTCAAAACCCGCTGCCGAAGCAACCATCCTCCAATGCGCGAACCAACGTAAAGAGACTTTGATCAAAGGCAATAAGTTGGATAAAAGTTGGACGTCCATCAAGTACGAATCGATTGCTTATGTTGATGGAAAAAAAGGAAAGGAATGGAAGGTCATCTTTAACAACCCCCAAGCACCTGATCAAACAAAAACAAATCTATTCATGTTTTTTACGCCTGTCGGAAATTTCATCGCAGCAAACTACACGGGGCAATAATATCTCTTAGGTCACTAGTTGTTTGTCGCACCTGTGCTGCTGACAACGGCTTTCCATTTAGGAATCTCGGTCAGAATCAGCGCTGAAAACTGTTCAGGTGTCGAATGCGTTGGCTCAATGCCTAACTGGATCAGCTGTTTGCGCAGCTCGGGATCCGCCATCGCTTTGGCGGTTGCCTCGTTCAACCGCTTGATCACGTCCGTCGGTGTTCCTGCTGGTACGACGAGGCCCAGCCAATTGAGCACTTCATAGCCTTTCAGTCCACTCTCTGCAATGGTTGGAGCCGCAGGTAATACATCCATGCGCGTGGGCGCAGTGACACCAAGCACTTTGACCTTGCCGTTCCGGATGTGATTTTCATACACGGAGTAGGAGTCAAAGGTCATATTGACGCGACCCGCCAATAAATCCGTCACCAGTGGCGCACTACCCTTGTAAGGAATGTGAAGCATCTCCACGCCCGCCATCGTGCCGAACAGCGCGCCGGAGATGTGACTCGAACTCCCATTACCCGCTGAACCATAACTCAGCATGCCAGGATTTTTTTTAGCCAAAGCAATCAGCTCGGCGATGGAGTTGGCCGGCACATCTGGGCTGACCATCAACACGCGCGGCGTTAAGTGCGTCAAACTGACCGGAGCAAAGTCTTGAACGGGGTCGTAACGCAGGTTGGGATACAGCGAGACATTGATCGCCATGGTGCCCATGTTGGCAAACAAAATGGTGTATCCGTCCGCAGGGGATTTTGCGACGAGCTCGCTGGCCGTGCTGCCACCCGCACCACCTCGATTGTCGATCACAATGGGTTGCCCCAACTCTTGACCCAGTTTGACGGCCATGCCTCTGGCCATGATGTCTGCCGCGCCCCCTGGCGGAAAAGGCACGACCAAGCGAATCGGCTTGTCCGGATAGGCGGCCAATGCGCTACAGGTCAAGCCAAGCGACGCGAGCAAAACCAAACCTTGTCTTTTTAAAAACCCCAACATCTTTGTCTCCTGAAGTATTTTTTTAAGTACGTTTTAAATGTACCTTTTTATAAAACTATTTTTTGTCTGGTGCAGATTCAAACATGGACTGCATAAACGCAATAATGGCATGACTCACGGCCTCTGGCTGCTCAGGAATCAGTGCATGACTAGCATCCTGAATACGCAATACCTTGACGCGGTCGGCCCCAAGTTCTTTGGCTAAGTCTTGTGCAGTCGCTAAGGGGGCAAAGGGGTCCTGCTCTGCCTGTAGATCCAGGATGGGCGCCGACCCTGCATGCCACCACCGGTCACGTGGACAGGCCTGACTGGCCTCTCTCTGCATCCGCGCAACTTCTGGGTGCCACCCTGACAACCAGGCACGCGCATCGTGTCCCGGCGCAAAAAATGCAAACTGCAAAGATGCCAAACGCACCTCATCGCTCAAAGCCATATCCATGCAGGTATTAATGTGTTGGGCGAGTTCAGGACGAATCGTATTGTGCGCGGCGGCCAGCAGTACGACGCCACGGATATGGCTTGGGTAACGTGTCGCAAGGTTACGTGCAACCCAATTGCCAAACGCATGCCCTGCAATGACGACAGGTTGCTCTGTTAGGCTACGAATCACCTGTATCACATCATCAGCCAAGTCATCAAGGGAAAGATTACACATCGATCCTAAACTTTGCCCAATCCCTCTCGGATTGGGGAGGCATACGGAAAAGCCTTGCTCGGCAACTCGATGCGCCAGATCTGCCATGTCCTCAACGCCTCGCCCGAGCGAGGGCAGCATCACCAGCCAAGGCCCCTCTCCCACCGTAAATATTTCAATTGTTGCCGCCTTGCTTTGCACGAGGTGGGTTTGCATCTGAACACAGGGAGACGGACAATTTAGGCTCAATGCTGATCCAAATGGCAAGGGACTAGGATATGGGGAGAATATTGGCACAGTTTGCCTAACTACGCGCCTTATTTTGGCGTGAAAACAGCGAAAAATGACAAACATTGTAAATTCAGAGTTGAACTCTGGATTTACAAGGTGGTATCCGCAGCATTTTTGTCATGGACGCCAAATTTATCGACCATCGTGGCACTCGCCTCATTCAGCCCAAGCACCTCGACCTCAATTCCCACACGGCGGAACTTCAAGACCACCTTGTCTAGCGCACTGACAGCGGTGATATCCCAAAAATGTGCCTGATTCAAATCAATACGGACTTTAGCAATCACTTCTTTGTAATCAAAGGCATTTGAGAAACGATCCGCGCTAGCAAAAAATACCTGACCGAACACCTGATAGGTTCGCACCCGACCATCTTCGCTCAGTTGGGAGGCAACTCTCATGATCCGTTCGACCTTGTGAGCAAAAAAGAAACCAGACAACAGTACGCCCGTCAGTACGCCTTTAGCCAAGTCATGCGTAGCAACGGTCATGATGACTGTTGCGATCATCACGATGCTTGAGCTCTTTGGATTTTGACGAAGATTGGTAATCGAGCTCCATTTGAAGGTCCCGATCGATACCATGATCATGACCGCGACGAGTGCCGCCATCGGAATACGGCTCACCCAGTCAGACAAAAACACCACCATCAACAATAAAAAAACACCCGCCACAAAAGTTGAGAGTCTGCCACGGCCCCCGGATCTGATATTGATAACAGACTGGCCGATCATGGCGCAACCAGCCATACCACCGATGAAACCCGTTGCGATATTGGCCACGCCTTGGCCTACGCACTCACGATTTTTGTCGCTTTTGGTATCGGTCATCTCATCCACAATCGTCGCCGTCATGAGCGACTCAAGCAGTCCGACCACCATCATCGTGAGCGAATAGGGAAAGATGATGGCAAGCGTTTGAAAACTGAAGGGAATGTCTGGGATCAAAAAAATCGGGAGGCTATCAGGCAACGCGCCCATGTCACCCACCGTTCGGATATCCAAATCCAAGAGAAGCGAAACAGCCGTCAACACCAAGATGGTCACTAGCGGTGAAGGGATCGCTTTGGTGATGTAGGGAAAGCCATAGATGATGGCGAGACCCGCGGCGGTCATCGCATATACATGCCATGTCACACCGGTCAGCTCAGGCAACTGAGCCGCGAAAATTAAAATCGCGAGTGCATTGACAAAACCCGTCACCACCGAGCGCGACACAAAACGCATCAACACACCTAGCTTGATGTAGCCAGCAATAATTTGCAGGACACCAGTCAAAACGGTTGCTGCGAGCAAGTACTGCAACCCGTGTTCCTTGACGAGCGTCACCATCAGTAAGGCCATCGCACCCGTCGCTGCCGAAATCATGCCCGGGCGTCCACCTGCGAAAGCGATGACCACCGCCATCGAGAATGATGCGTAAAGGCCAACCTTGGGATCCACACCCGCAATGATCGAAAAGGCAATGGCCTCGGGGATTAGGGCCAGTGCGACGACCAGACCTGCGAGCAGATCATGACGGATATTGGAAAACCAATCGAGTCGGATTGAATTCATGGGTGATGCAAACCTGAAAAGAACTTCGCTATTCGTAATGTGTCCACATTCTTAAGATACGGACCGTTTTTTCTTTACGAAAAATCTCATACACCAGACGGTGCTGAATATTAATTCTGCGCGAATACGCCCCTTTTAAATCACCGACGAGCTTTTCGTAGGGAGGTGGATTCTGCAATGGATCTTTTTCCAGGATGTCGAGCAGTACTTTCGCTTTTTCCTTTAAACCAGCAGCCGAGAGCTTTTTTGCATCCTTTAATGCGTACTTGGAATAAACCAAATTCCAAGTTACCACTTTAGCGTCCTTGTACTTTTGGCAAGCGGTTCAGACATTGCGTCTTTGATGGACTCTCGCATGCCAGGAACCGCCAAAAGGTAAAGCGTTTCTTGAATGGCGCTCCAATCTTCCTCAGAGACTAAAACGGCATTGGCGCGTTTTCCCGAGATTAATACTGGCTGATGCGACTCTGCCGTTTGGTCAATCAAGCGATAAAGACTGGCTCTCGCTTCGCTCGCAGTTAATGTAGTCATCTTAAAAACCCTTTTGCTCGATATGTATTTGCACGATATGTCAACATGCAATTACGTGCGTAATAACGTACGTATTTTAATCGATACTTTGAAAAACCTCTATTAGCACTTACACAAAAGGTTGACTGTGAGGGTTTGAAAAAAAAACGAGTTACAGACTTTTGATCTGTAACTCGTTGGTATGACTGGTCGGGGCGGTGGGATTCGAACTCACGACCCTCTGCTCCCAAAGCAGATGCGCTACCAGGCTGCGCTACGCCCCGAAGACCGACAATATACCAGAAAATTGAAAATCAGCCAAAACGGCCTGTGATGTAGTCTTCGGTTTCCTTGCGTTTGGGCTTGACGAAGATTTTGTCTGTTTGACCAAACTCCACCAACTCGCCGAGGTACATAAAAGCCGTAAAGTCCGACACGCGGGCCGCCTGCTGCATATTGTGCGTCACGATTGCAACGGTGTATTCGGACTTCAGCTCGTGCAACAACTCTTCGACTTTGCCGGTCGAGATCGGATCCAGCGCCGAGGTAGGCTCGTCAAACAGGATGACCGAAGGCTTGACCGCCACCGAACGGGCGATACAGAGACGCTGCTGCTGACCGCCAGAGAGTGAGAGGCCGCTTTGGTTGAGCTTGTCTTTGACCTCGCCCCACAACGCAGCCTTGGTCAGTGCCCATTCGACACGGGCGTCCATATCAGCCTTGTTCAGGTTTTCATAGAGACGCACACCAAACGCAACGTTGTCATAAATCGACATTGGGAACGGTGTAGGCTTTTGAAACACCATACCGATCCGTGCGCGCAGCATATTGAGATCTTGCTTGGGGTTGAGGATGTTTTCACCGTAAAAATTGACCTCCCCTTCAGCGCGCTGGCCTGGGTACAAACTGTACATACGATTCAGCGCACGCAACAGCGTAGACTTGCCACAGCCGGAAGGACCAATAAAGGCCGTGACATGGTGCTCAGCGATATCCAGATCAATATTTTTCAGACCTTGGAATTTGCCGTAAAAAAAGTTCAGACCGCGCACCTCGAGGGCATTTTTCAGGGGCGCTGCAGTAGCTTGATTATTCATTTAGGGGTTCCAGAAGGTTAACCAGAAGATTTTTCGCGGAAAGCCACGCGCGCAATAATATTGAGCACCAGCACAGTGAGCGTAATCAGCAACGCACCGGCCCAAGCCAGACTGACCCAGTTGTCATACGGACTCATCGCGAACTGGAAAATCACCACGGGCAAGTTCGCCAGCGGCGCGTTCATATTGGTGGAGAAAAACTGATTGTTCAGCGCGGTAAACAGCAAAGGTGCGGTCTCGCCACTGATACGCGCCAAGGCGAGCAACAGACCCGTCATCACTCCGGCACGGGCTGCACGCAAGGTCACGTAGTTAGTCACTTTCCAGTGAGGCGCACCCAAGGCAAAAGCGGCTTCACGCAAACTGCCTGGCACCAAGCGCAGCATGTTTTCAGTCGTACGCAACACCACCGGAATGGCGATCAACGCGAGTGCCAAAGAACCCGCCCAACCAGAGAAGTGTTTGACTTGCGCCACGAGGACGGCATAGACAAACAAGCCCAGCACAATCGAAGGCGCGGACAACATGATGTCCGTCACAAAACGCGTGACAGAGGCTAATTTGTTGTCATCACCGAACTCTGCCAGATATACCCCGGCAAAAATACCGATGGGCGTCGCGATCAGGGCTGTCACGCCAATCATCATGAGACTGCCGACGATCGCGTTAGCCAAGCCGCCCCCTGGTGTACCCGGTGCAGGGGTGGACTCGGTGAAAATGGCCAGGCTCAAACCGGCAAAGCCATTTTTAAATAAGATAAATAAAATCCAGAGCAAGACGAACAAGCCCAGACACATCGCAAACAGGGAAAGCGACAGGCCAAGCGTATTGACGAACTTGCGGCGGCGATAGAGACTGGTATTCATGTTGTGATTCATTATGTCTTTGCCCCTTGAGCGCGCTCAGTACGCATGATCATGACCTTGGCGATGCCAAGCACGACGAAGGTGATGACGAACAAGAGAAAGCCAAGCGCAAACAACGTGGCCAAGTGGAAATCATCGGCCTCACCAAACTCATTGGCCAAGGTCGATGCAATCGAGGTACCCGGCGCAAATAATGACTCGCTAATACGTTGTGAGTTTCCGATCACAAAAGTCACCGCCATCGTTTCACCCAATGCGCGTCCCAGGCCAAGCATAATGCCGCCGATGACGCCTTTTTGGGTATAGGGCAATACGATGTAACGAACCACCTCCCACGTTGTGCAGCCCAGACCATAAGCGGACTCGCGCAAAATCGGCGGGACAATCGCAAACACATCGCGCATCACCGCAGCGATAAAAGGCAAGACCATAAAGGCCAAGATAATGCCGGCAGCCAACAGGCCAATACCATTCATCGCACCACCAAACAAAGGCCCGATCAAAGGCATCTGTCCGAGCGTGGACTGTAAGGCGGGCTGACCGTACTCGGCAAAGAGTGGCGCAAAAATAAACAATCCGAACATGCCGTAAATAATCGAAGGCACCGCGGCCAACAATTCAATGGCGGTACCGAGTGGGCGGCGCAACCAGGTCGGGCACATCTCGGTTAAAAACAGGGCGATGCCAAAGGCCAGAGGCACGGCAATCACAAGTGCAATGACAGAGCTCACCAGCGTGCCATAAATGGCGATCGCGGCTCCAAAATCTTCGTTAATAATGTCCCACTCTTCCGTCCAGATAAAACTGATACCGAACTTTTGAAAAGCTGGCCAGGCGCTGATCATCAGCGACACCAAAATGGCTGCTAAGGCGACCAACACCAACACTGCAAACAACATCGTGACTTTATGAAACAGAAAGTCCTGAATACGCTGCTTTTTGACCACCGCCATCATGCGGGGGTCCAACATGCCGCTCGTCGTTGGGGGCGTACCCATCCACTACTCCTTAGAACCGAATGTCCAGACCCACCGGGCCTGGACAGTCTGATTTGAGACTTAAACCTTCATCTCAGCTTGTATAGAAGCTTACTATCGAAACTGAAGCTTAGTTCTTGATCTGTGACCAGACTTTAGCTGCGATTTGCTGTGTCAAGACGTCTGGCAGCGGCACGTAGTCCAAATCCAGAGCCAGCTGCTTGCCGTCTTTGAAGGCCCAGGTAAAGAACTTGATGGCGTCCTTGGAGAGAGCCTTGTCTGTAGGCTCTTTGTACATCAAGACAAACGAAGCACCCGTGATTGGCCAAGCAGCATCGCCCTTTTGCTCAACCAAGGAAATACCCATACCTGGCACGCTGAACCAATCTGCACCGGCTGCAGCTGCAGCAAAGGTTGACTCGCTTGGATTGACGTATTTGCCGTTCTTGTTCAACAACTGAAGGTGTGTGATGTTGTTTTTCTTGGCGTAAGCGAATTCTACGTAGCCAATCGAACCTTTCACGCGTGTCACGTTAGCAGCGACGCCTTCGTTACCTTTACCACCGACTGAACTGCCAGCGGGCCATTTGACTGCAGCGCCCTTACCAACTTTATCGGCCCACGCTTTGCTGACTTCGTTCAAGTAGTCAGTGAAAATGAAGGTTGTACCGGAGCCATCGGCGCGGTGAACAACAGTGATCGACTGATTAGGCAGAGTTTTGCCTGGATTGAGCGCCGCGATTTTGGGGTCATTCCATTTTGAAATAGTGCCCATGTAGACGTCAGCCAGCACTTCACCAGAAATCTTCAGCTCACCGGGCTTGAAACCTTCGAGGTTGACCACAGGCACTACGCCACCAAGAATGACCGGGAACTGAACCATACCGTCTTTGTCGAGCTGCTCACCCTTGACTGGGGCATCCGAAGCACCGAAAGTCACGGTCTTGGCGCGAATCTGACGCAAACCACCTGATGAACCAATCGACTGATAGTTCAAACCAACGTTTTCGATTTTTTTGTAGACTTCAGCCCATTTGGCGAAGATTGGATAAGGGAATGTAGCGCCAGCACCAGTAATGTCGGCAGCTTGCACAGACAGGGCGGCAACGCTCATGGCGATACCTGCTGTCACGGAAGTCAGTACGCGTTTGATCATTTTTAATCCTCAACAAAGCTATAAAAAAGTAGGTCTTCATTTGCTACAGAAGTCATCTTAAAGAGCCAAGATGACGGATTTGTGACAAATCAGACCTTTTGAGGTCTCAGCCCAACTTTTCCATTAAATGTTGATGTAATGAAAATGGTGCCCGGCGATTGCGAATCAACTCATATGTACCATCTGGTAGCTGTAGCCAAGCCCGCTGATTATCACGCAGAGCTTCCGTAAACGCCTCATCAATGACACGCTTTTTGAGCAAAGGATCATTCACGGGAAAGGCAATCTCGACACGCCTGAAGAAATTGCGATCCATCCAGTCTGCAGAGGAAAGATAGACGGACTCAGCGCCTTGAGCATAAAAATAAAAAACGCGAGAATGCTCTAAAAAACGTCCCACAATCGACCGCACGGTTATATTTTCGGATAAGCCCGCCACGCCGGAACGCAGTGCACAGACGCCGCGCACGATCAGATCGATCTTGACGCCGGCCTGGCTGGCTTTGTAGAGCTCTTGGATCACCACAGGCTCAAGCAATGAATTCATTTTTGCCATGATCCGTGACTTTTTACCCGCACGTGCAGCCCGTGTTTCAGCGCGAATCATGCTGATGACCGTGCTGTGCATGGTGAAAGGCGACTGCAGCAACATTTTTAATTTTCGTCGCTCCCCCAGCCCGGTCAGCTGAGAAAATACCTGATCCATGTCGTCGCAGAGCTTGGGATCGGCCGTCAACAGACCAAAGTCTGTATAAAGACTGGCGGTACGCAAATGATAGTTGCCGGTTCCCATGTGTCCATAACGACGAATACGTCCCTTTTCACGCCGCAGCACTAAGGCCATCTTGGCGTGCGTTTTGTGTCCCACCACACCGTAGACGACGTGCGCGCCGACCTCTTCGAGGCGAGCCGCCCAATTGATGTTGGTTTGCTCATCAAAGCGCGCCATCAACTCTACGACAACGGTCACTTCTTTACCTGCCTTGGCTGCCGACAGCAGCAAATGCATGAGCTCCGAATCCTCACCCGTGCGATAGATCGTTTGTTTGATCGCCACCACATCAGGGTCGATTGAGGCTGCAGTCAAAAAATCCAGAACGGGCGTAAAGGACTGATACGGGTGGTGCAGCAAATGATCTTGCTTTGCAATCGCCTCAAAAATTGCTGAAGAACGATTCGGCAAATTATTAAATGGCTTAGGAATCTTTCCCTGAAACTCGGAAAACAACAACTCGGGCGCTTTAACAATATTACAGATTTGCATCAAACGCGCGACGTTGGCGGGACCATTGACGCGATAGGTATCCTCCGCTGTCAGCGAGAATTCTTTTTGTAAAAAAGCCTCGATATGCGGAGGTGTATTGTGATCAATCTCTAGGCGCACAGCGGAGCCAAAGTTGCGCTGCGAAAGCTCACCTTGCAGGGCTTGGCGCAGGTTGGTCACTTCTTCTTCGTCGACAAACAAATCGCTATTGCGCGTCACGCGCCATTGGTAACACCCTTCCATATGCATGCCAGGAAATAAGTCCCCAACAAAGGCGCGCAAAAATCCAGTCAGCAAAATGAAACCATGCGGATGACCAGAGACTGCGGGCGGCACTTTGATCAAGCGCGGTAACGCTCTGGGAGCCTGCACAATCGCAATGGTGGCCTTTCGACCAAAGGCATCTGCACCAGACAAAGGCACAATGAAGTTCAGACTCTTGTTGTAGACCCTTGGAAACGGATGGGCAGGATCCAAACCGATCGGCGTCAACAAAGGCATCACGTCGCGATGAAAAACCTCGCGTGCCCACTTTTTCTGCGCAGCGTTCCACTCGGCGGCCTGATGCAGCACCACGCCTTCAGCCTTGAGTGCAGGCAACACTTGCTCATTAAGCAAGGCGTATTGCCTGTCGACCAACACGTGAACGGCTTGCTGAACACGCTCGAACGCTTCTTCGGTTGTCAGGCCATCCGGGCCCATTAAATGAGGATGTTGAGCAATTTGCGCTTTCAGGCTCGACACCCTGATTTCAAAAAACTCATCCAGATTGGAGCCCACGATACAGACATAGCGCAAACGCTCAAGCGCCGGGGTATCAGGACGCTCCGCCATCGCCAAGACGCGCTCGTTGAATTGCAATAGTGATAATTCACGATTGAAGTAAAGGGGCTCAGCTTTTTTTCTGGCGGGCATGGGGGTGAAACCTGTGGATAAGTGAGGAGCGACGCTGTTCAGGGGCTATTCAGGGGCTGTTCAAGACATGATAGCGGCATTTTCGTGGGTAAAGCGTATCTCACGCATATGACAAACTTTTTACAAGATACCCTTTTATAATGGTGGAATCGCAATTTGGTTTAACTTTATGAAACACCTGTTGGCTGCAGTCGATCTTGGATCCAACAGCTTTAGGCTGTCGATTGGGCGGGTAGCCGAACAAAATGGCGCCAAACACATCTATCAGATCGACCGTCTAAAAGAAACCGTGCGCCTAGCTGCCGGTTTGGATGCCTCCAAAAACCTCAACCAAGAAGCCATCGACCGCGCGGTCGAGGTGCTGCAGCGATTTGGCGAGCGGTTACGGAGTTTTCACCCCGATCGTGTGCGTGCAGTGGCCACCAACACTTTTCGCGTGGCCCGTAACGTGGCCGATTTTCTACCACTGGCAGAGGCTGCGCTAGGCTTTCCAATTGAGGTCATTGCCGGGCGCGAAGAAGCACGACTGATCTATACCGGTGTGAGTCATACCCTTCCCATTTCAGCTGAAAAAAGGCTGGTGATCGATATCGGAGGCGGCTCCACCGAAGTGATTATCGGCAAGGGGGATGAACCCATCCTCACCTCCTCGCTCTATATGGGTTGCGTGAGTTTTAGCCAAAAATTCTTCCCTGGCGGACGCATTGATGCGCAGAGCATGAAACAAGCGGAGCTCGCAGCACGACGCGAAATCGAGGTCATCACCAAGCCCTACAGAAAGATGGGCTGGGACATGGCGTATGGCTCCTCTGGTACCGCCAAAGCTCTACTTGCCATTTTGACCGACGGAAAGCTCACCACGGGTGGCATCACCCGAGACGGGCTGGATCGACTCAAGGCCAAACTGATTCGCGCAGGTCGGGTCGTCACAAGCGATTTACCTGGCATCAAGGTGGATCGCACGGACGTGCTGACTGGCGGCTTGGCGATCATGAGTGCATTTTTTGATGAAATGCGCGTCGACACCATGACAACGGGCGATGGCGCGCTGCGTTTAGGCGTGCTGGTCGACTTGGCCGGCCGCGAAGAGGCGCATGATCGCCGTGACGAATCTGTCACCGCCTTTATGAAACGCTATCACGTGGATCCCCGCCAGGCTGCCCGAGTCAAACGCACAGCACTCAGTCTCTTTGAAAGCTTGTTTCCAGACCGCGGCGAACAAGATGAGTTGAGACACACATTGAGCTGGGCTGCCGATCTGCACGAAGTCGGCCTATCGATTGCTCAAGCCGGCTATCACAAGCATAGCGCTTACATTTTGAACAATGCGGACATGCCGGGGTTTTCTCGGATTGATCAGTTGCAACTCGGCCTGTTGGCGCTTGTTCACACTGGCAAGCTCGCCAAATCCCAGCCTCTGGTAAAAAATCGCGACCAGTGGCTCACTATTTTGTGTTTGCGACTGGCTGTGCTGCTCTGCCGCCGTCGCGAAGATGTCACGCGTTTACCGCTCACTGTCAGCGTGCACGGCAACTCTATCGTGTGCAAGGTCGACAAAAAATGGCTCGCCACACACCCACTCACCGACTTTTCGCTGCACGGCGAAGAGTCTGAGTGGGGTAAGGTCGGCTTTGACTTTGAATTGATTCTGGTTTGAGACAGGTTTAGCTGAGGTTGACGGCTGTGAGCATGGCAATGCCCTGCTCCACCAGACTGTCATCCTCTGCTTCGACCATCAACCGTAATTTAGGCTCTGTACCCGACGCACGAATCAACACGCGGCCGCGCTCTCCGAGCATATGTTCGACCTGAGCTTTTGCCGCGACTAAACCGGCATGCTCAGCCCAACTTTTGCCGGGGACCCAAGGAACGTTGACCATCGTCTGGGGATACATTTTGAGCGCTTGCAACCACTGAGACAAAGACTCACCACTGCGCTGGAGCGCGGCGAGTACTTGCAGTGCCGCCACGATGCCATCGCCGGTCGTATGCGAATCCAGACACAACAGGTGTCCAGAACTTTCACCACCATACAGCCAGCCACGATTGCGCAATTGTTCGAGCACGTAGCGATCGCCGACTTGAGCACGTTCAAAAGGGATACCCAGTGTTTTGAACTGTTTCTCCAGTCCAAAGTTAGTCATCAAGGTGCCGACAACACCTGCGACAGGGCCGCGCGCCAAACGCTCACGGACCACCGCAAACAGCAACTCGTCACCGTTAAACACTCGACCCGTTGCATCCACCATTTGTAAGCGATCTGCATCGCCATCCAGGGCGATACCGAGATCGGCGCCGCGCGCCTGGACTTCAGCAGCGAGTCCTTCGGGATGCAATGCGCCTACGTTTTTATTGATGTTGAAGCCATCTGGCGATACACCGATGGCATGGACCTCGGCACCCAACTCACGAAACACGTGTGGTGCAATGTGATACGCCGCACCATTGGCGGCATCAATCACAAGCTTGAGACCTTTCAAATCCAAGTCGGAGGGAAAGGTACTTTTACAAAACTCGATGTAGCGGCCAGGCGCATCGTCAATCCGGCGTGCTCGACCTAGTTTTTCAGAGGGCACGCAAACCATGGGCTGATCAATCGCCGCCTCAATCGCGGCCTCGGTTTCATCAGGAAGTTTCATCCCTTTGGAGGAGAAAAATTTGATGCCGTTGTCATGGTAAGGATTGTGGGAAGCACTAATCACGATGCCTGCGACCAAGCGCCACGTACGGGTCAGATAGGCCACCGCGGGGGTGGGTAAAGGACCTGCCAGCAAAACCTCCACACCGGCGGACGCAAAGCCCGCCTCAAGCGCAGACTCAAGCATATAGCCACTGATGCGGGTGTCTTTACCAATCAAAACAGTCGGTCGACCACCACGTCCGTTCGCACTGTCATGGCCTTGAGACAACACCTTGCCGGCTGCATAGCCCAGACGTAAAGCAAACTCCGCATTAATGACAGGGCCACCTGCGAGACCGCGCACACCATCGGTTCCGAAATATTTTCTTTTAGACATTTTATTTTTCCGCATTTTCTACAGCGTGCCAAACCGCCAAGGCATCCCGCGTCTCTCTCACATCGTGCACCCGCAACACTCGGGCCCCACGAAGCGCTCCCGCAAGGGCCGCAGCGATACTGCCAGACAATCTTTGATCAACCGGCTGCTCTGTGACTGCACCGATCATGGATTTACGTGACACACCTAAGACGACAGGATAACCCGCATCGACGATTGAGTTCAAATTGGCAAGTAGCTGATAGTTTTGCTCAACGGTTTTACCAAAACCAAAACCGGGATCCAGGCTGATCCGTGAGGCTTGAACACCCATTGTCTCGAGCAGTTGGGCTTGTTGGATCAATTCAGATTTAATGTCTTGCACGACATCGTTGTAGTGCGGCTTGTCTTGCATGGTGCGAGGCTCGCCCTGCATATGCATCAAACAGACGCCACACTGACCGTGACGAGCCACGATACGTTGAGCTGATGGGTCGCGCATACCGGTGACGTCATTGATGATGTCCGCCCCCATATCCAAGGCCGCTTGCATCACCTCTGGCTTGCAGGTGTCCACTGAAATCGCCACACCGCTGTGCATGAGTGCTTTGATCACAGGCAACACTCGCCCAAGCTCATCTTGCACGGAAACTGCTAAAGCACCTGGGCGCGTGGACTCGCCTCCAATATCCAGGATGTCCGCACCCTCTTGAATCAGTGTATGGGCATGACGAATCGCCGACTCTGTGCGAGCGTGCAGACCACCGTCCGAAAAAGAATCCGGGGTGACATTGACGATACCCATAAGAATCGGGCGCTTGAGTTGAAACTCGAAGCGCCCGCATACCCAGCGTTCTGACATTGTGCTCAGCACTTACGCTTTAGACAACAGCAGCCGGATCAGTGGTCGTACCCGGCGTGGTTCCGCTAGTTGGAGGTGCTCCAGTCGAATCCAGCGGTGCCTCAGGCACTTTGGGTGGACGTGGTGGACGACCTTCGATGATGTCGTTGATTTGATCCGAGTCGATCGTTTCCCATTCGAGCAAGGCTTTGGTCATCACTTCGACTTTATCGCGGTTGTTTTCAAGAATCGCACGCGCCACTTTGTACTGCTCATCAATGATTTTGCGGATCTGGTTATCCACTTTTTGCATGGTGTCTTCGGACATATTGGTGGTCTTGGTCACACTACGACCCAGAAACACCTCGCCTTCGTTGTCGGCATAGACCATAGGGCCCAACTCAGTCGTCATGCCATAACGCGTCACCATGTCACGGGCAATCGCAGTTGCACGCTCAAAGTCATTGGAGGCGCCCGTCGTCATTTGATTCATGAACAACTCTTCGGCAATACGACCACCAAACAGCACAGCAATCGTGCAAAGCAGACGCTCTTTGTCCATGCTGTAACGATCACCCTCAGGCAATTGCATCGTCACACCCAGCGCACGACCGCGAGGAATGATCGTGATTTTGTGCACAGGATCTGTCTTGGGCAACATACGCGCCACAATCGCATGACCTGACTCATGATAGGCCGTGTTGCGACGCTCTTCTTCGGGCATCACGAGTGAACGACGCTCGGCACCCATCATGATTTTGTCTTTTGCTTTTTCAAAATCAGACATGTCAACGGTGCGGCCGTTGCGGCGTGCGGCAAACAATGCGGCTTCGTTGACCAAGTTCGCCAAGTCAGCACCGGAAAAACCAGGGCAACCGCGGGCCAAGACGTGGGCATTGACGTTTTGTGCCAAAGGCACTTTGCGCATGTGCACGTGCAAGATCTGCTCGCGACCGCGGATATCAGGTAAAGGCACGACCACTTGACGATCAAAGCGACCTGGGCGAAGCAAAGCTGCATCCAAGACGTCTGGACGGTTGGTCGCTGCAATCACAATGACACCGACACCCGTCTCAAAACCGTCCATCTCGACCAAAAGCTGGTTGAGGGTCTGTTCGCGCTCATCATTACCACCACCGAGGCCCGCGCCACGCTGGCGGCCGACGGCGTCGATTTCGTCAATAAAGATAATGCAAGGAGAATGCTTTTTGGCATTTTCGAACATGTCGCGCACACGTGAGGCGCCGACACCGACAAACATCTCAACGAAGTCTGAGCCTGAAATACTAAAGAAAGGTACCTTGGCCTCGCCGGCAATGGCCTTGGCCAACAGCGTTTTACCTGTACCGGGCGAACCCACCATCAGCACGCCACGCGGAATATGACCGCCTAGTTTTTGAAACTTGGTGGGGTCGCGCAAGAAATCGACCAGTTCCTGAACGTCTTCTTTGGCCTCATCGCATCCTGCAACGTCTGCGAAGGTCACCACGTTCGTGGACTCGTCCAGCAGTCGGGCACGGGATTTACCGAAACTGAAGGCACCACCCTTGCCGCCGCCCTGCATCTGACGCATGAAAAATACCCATACGCCGATCAGCAGCAACATTGGGAACCACGAAACAAAGATACTCATCAGGAATGAGGGTTCTTCGCGAGCTTTGCCAGAGACCTGAACGCCAGCTTTCATCAGATCCGACACCATCCAGATATCGCCGGGCGAAGTCAAGGTGTAGGGGCGACCAGAATCAGGCGTGACGTGGAGCACATCGCTCTGCACATCCACCTTGCGGATTTTGCCAGCCTTGGCGTCATCCATGAACTGGGTGTAACTGACCGAGTCTTGGGCGGGCGCACGGCTGTCGAACTGTTTAAACACCGTAAACAGAACCAGCGCGATCACCATCCAGACTGCAACTTTAGAAAACGAATTATTCAAGGAAGATCTCCTGCTTGTCATTCCTACAAGCGTTAACCCTTTGTGAGGGAATTTCGCGATTCAGCTATTTGTAATTCTACTCCGTTCTGAGCCTGCCCTCAGTTCATTCCCTACGCACCTGAGGGATCAAAAGTTAAGCAAAATCAAAAGCTACACAAACAAATTGGACGCCGTGACGCGATCAGCACACCACCGAGCTGACGTGCCTATTTCTTAAGACCCTTGGCGATCAGAAAAGTTTCAGAAGAACGATCACGTGATGCTTTGGGTTTTCGTTCGACTACGCGCTTGAAATGGCGCTTGAAGCTCTCTACCACTTGGGAAAAACCACTTCCGTGAAACGCTTTGACGATGAGTGCTCCCTCAGGTTTGAGGTGCATCAGCGCAAATTCAAGGGCTAATTCGATCACAATTTGAATCCGGGCCGCATCGGCCATGCCCACACCAGATAAATTGGGTGCCATATCCGACATCACCAAATCTACCTTAGTGTCGCCGAGCATCGCGTTAAGAGTGTTCAGCACCTCTTCTTCGCTAAAGTCTCCCTGAAGAAACTCTACGCCCGCAATGGGTTCCATGGGCAAGATGTCCATGGCCAAGATCCGCCCATCGATCACACCCGCCTTGCCCACCAGCCTTTCACGCGCGACTTGAGACCAGCTTCCAGGGGCTGAACCCAGGTCAACAATCACATCGCCCCGCCGCATGAGCTTTTCGGCGTCAAGAATTTCGGTTAACTTGAAGGCCGCACGGGCACGATACCCTTTTTGCGTGGCTAATTTGACGAATGGGTCGTTGATGTGTTGCATCACCCACTCTTTTGAAAATTTGTTCTTGGCCATTCCCGTACAATCTACCTTATGACTATTATGGAACTTACCCCACGCGAACGCAGCGCCCTTCGTGCTGCTGCCCACCCACTGCGCCCTGTCGTCCTGATTGGAGACAACGGCCTGACTGAGGCAGTACTAAAAGAAATCGATCTAAACCTGTCGGCCCACGAGCTCATCAAAGTCCGTGCTGGCACAGCAGATCGAGAGGCGCGCGAGGAAATGCTCAGTGCAATCTGCGAGGCACTGTCTTGTGCCGCCGTACATCATCTGGGCAAGATGCTGATTTTGTACCGTTATGGCGCAAAAGGCACCTACCTCAAGACTACACCTGCACCGACTTCGCCTGCTAAACGCAAACCCTCCGAACCTCACACACCTAAAAAGCTCGCTGCCGAAGGCAAAAAGCTTGAAAAACCTTCTCGCCGCACACGCGCCGAGCGGGATGGCGAAGAGGATCTGGATCGCCCTCGCGTATTTTCTGGCGACCGTCCTGCACGCCCAAGCACGCGTGCAACAGGTGCTAAGGATACCGCACATGGCATCCCACGTCGTAGCGCACTGTCGTTACGTGCGGGAGCACGTCGTGGCGCAGCGGGATTGACGTCTCGCAAACGCCCGGCACCTAAGCGTTAACGGACGTTGCGCTTGCTGTCACGCCGACCGCAAAACACACTGTAAAAAATAAACCTTTAAATTTAAAACGCCTCGATGCACCAAGCATCGGGGCGTTTTTTTTGCATAACAAGTATTTCTGTCAAAAGATCAGAGATATTTGATGCTGACGATCTCAAACTCACGAATGCCAGAGGGTGCCTGCACCTGTACGACATCACCCTCGTATTTGCCGATCAACGCGCGGGCGACCGGGCTCGAAACAGAAATGAGGTTGGCGCGAATATCGGCCTCAACGTCGCCCACGATCTGGTAGGTGACCTTTTCGCCCGACTCGAGATCCTCGATCTCAACGGTTGAGCCAAACACGGCGCGACCATCAGCATCAATTGCTGTGGGATCAATGAGCTGAGCGTTGGACAAGGTGCCATCGAGCTCGCTGATGCGGCCTTCGATAAAACCCTGACGTTCGCGTGCGGCGTCGTACTCGGCGTTTTCAGACAAGTCGCCCTGAGCGCGCGCCTCTGCGATCGCGTTGATCACAGCAGGACGTTCGACGTGTTTGAGGCGATGCAATTCGGCTTGCAAGCGCTCGGCCCCGCGCACGGTAAGAGGAATAGTGGCCATGGTATTTTTCCCAAAAAACAAAACCCCGGATCGATGCGAAGCCGGGGTGGTGATCAAGACTCTATTGTGAGCAAAGTTGGCAGCAAAAGCAAGCGGCCAAATCAAACAAGGCTGCAGTGCCTTGGCCTGCCTGCTTTTTACATCGTCAAATAATCCTGTTTGACCTGTTCAAGCTGGTCAAGCTCTGCCAGCGTACCGGCGAAACGAATGTGGCCTTTTTCAAGCAGATACACGCGATCGCACACCAAGCGTGCAAAGTGGAGATTCTGCTCAGACAGCAAAATACTGACACCTTGGCGCTTGAGCGCAAGGATCATGTGCACCATCTGCTCCACCACAATGGGAGCGACACCCTCGGAGGGCTCATCGAGCAACACCAAAAAAGGATTGCCCATCAGGGTGCGGGCCACGGTCAGCATTTGCTGCTCACCACCACTCATTTGTCCACCCAGTCTCTCCGGCATGGCAGCCAGATTAGGAAACAGACCAAACACACGTTCGACTGTCCACGCGGGCGCTGCATCACCCTCCGGCCAGCGACGTGGCGGCTGTCGTCCAACGGCTAGATTTTCAAGCACGGTCAAATCGGTAAAGATCCGTCGATCCTCAGGCACAAAGCCTAGACCAGACGAAGCAATGCGATAAGAGGGTTGCTTAGAAATGTCACGCCCCATCCATGTGACAGATCCCGCGCGACGCTCCAGCAAGCCCATGAGCGTCTTGAGCGTGGTCGACTTGCCGGCCCCGTTGCGCCCCATCAAGGCCACAACTTCGCCGCGCCTGACCTCAAGATTGATGTCAAACAGGATTTGCGCGGCACCATACCAGGCGCACAAATTTTCAGCTGTTAATAACGCAGGTTGATTGCGGTCTGGCTCAAGCATGCGCGCCCCTCTTGTCTTCATGCGTGGTAAAGGTCGCCCCTGTTCCAAAGTAGACGTCTTGAACCAGCGGGTCGCGACGAACTTCGGCGGGCGTGCCTTGCGCAATCAAGCGTCCCCGCGCCAACACAATCACCCGATCTGCAAAGGCGAACACCACGTCCATGCTGTGCTCGGTAAAGAGCACGGCAATATTTTGCTCAAGCACTAAACGTTTAGTGAGTGCCATTAAGGCGTGGCGCTCTTGGGGAGCCATGCCAGCGGTAGGCTCATCCATCAGTAGTAATGTTGGCTCATTGGCCAGCGCCATGGCGAGCTCGACACGTTTGACATCACCATACGCTAACGCACTACAGGCGCGCTCCGCTTGCTCTGCCATGCCGACCTGGTGGAGGAGTTCTCGGGCTCGGTCTAGATACAGCGCGCGTGCAGGTTTGAGAAACGAAAACAAACGTCGCTGATGCGACAGTAGCGCCATTTGCACATTTTCCAACGCAGTCAGTGAGGAAAAAGTCTCTGCAATCTGAAAGGTCCGACCAACACCCATTCGCCAAATGTCGCGCGGCGCTAGGCCAAGCAACTCATGCTCAGATAAACGTACTGAGCCTCGGTCGGCCCGCAATTGTCCGTTGATCATATTGAATGTCGTCGTCTTGCCTGCGCCATTGGGACCGATCAGGGCCAACAGCTCGCCCGGGCGGATCGAAAAACTGACGTCATCGACTGCGGCTAAACCACCGAAAGACTTTCCCAGATCCTTGACCGTCAGCAAGCTCATCGGGCACCCTGTCGAGTAAAGAGGCGGCGCGCGGCTCCCGCAATGCCCTCTGGAAATAACAATACCAATAACAAAATAATGGCACCCAACATGGCGCGCCAATATTCGGTGTTGCGCGCAACCGTATCGTGTAGCCAAGTAAACGATAGTGCACCCACAATCGGCCCCGATAAGGTTTGAATCCCGCCAAGCAACACCATCACCAGGCCATCGACGGACTTGCTGACATGTAATACCTCGGGCGAGATACTTCCTTTTGAAAAGGCGAATAACGCGCCCGCCAAGCCCGCAAACCCACCCGCAATCATGAAGGCAAACCATTGCATACGCTTGACGTGAATACCGATGGCATCTGCCCGCAAGGCTGAGTCTCTCGCCGCACGCAGCGCATAACCAAACGGCGCATGGAGCATGCAGCGTAACCACCACACTGCGGCGACGACCAAGGCCAGCGTCAACCAGTAGTAATGCTTTTTATCCGTTAACCACTGGGCGGGCCACACTCCGGTCAGACCATTGCTGCCGCCCGTGAAGCCATCCCATTGAAACACCACGGCCCAGGTGATCTGCGCAAAAGCGAGCGTCAGCATGGCAAGGTACACGCCAGACAGGCGCACGCTAAACCAGCCAAACAAACCCGCACCAAGGACCGCCACGACAGGTGCGAGCAACAATGCCCCCTCCATGGGCACCCCTGCATACTTTAAAAGTAAAGCCGCCCCATAGGCCCCCAAACCAAAATAGGCGGCATGCCCAAAGGAATGCATGCCAGCGGGTCCCATGATGAAATGCAAGCTCGTCGCAAACAGAACAGCCACCAGCAAATCAATACTCAAAATCGTCACATAAGGCGAGGACTGCGTCAGCCAAGGCAAGGCGACAAGCAAGGCAATTCCTACTCCCCACAGTCGCAAGCTCCAGACCCCTGACGCCCGCAAAGGCGCTTCGGCTTGGGCAACCTGTCGCGCAGGTGGCTGGGGTCGACCAAGCAGTCCCCAAGGCCTGAGCATGAGCACCGTTGCCATGACTAAAAACTCCACCACGAGCGTCAGTTTAGAAAAAGAAATTTCAACACCAAAAATGGTGACGATCCCTAACCATATGCAAATGGCTTTAATTTCTGCAATCAGTAACGCCGCCACAAAAGCCCCAGGAATGGAGCCCATGCCACCGACCACCACCACCACAAAAGCGGCGCCAATAATATTGAGATCCATCTCCAGGCTAGCGGGTTCGCGCGGAAGCTGAAGTGCTCCCCCTAAGCCCGCAAGTAAGGCACCGAGTGCAAACACGCTCGTAAACAACCAAGCCTGGTTGACGCCAAGTGCAGAGACCATTTCCCTGTCCTGGGTTGCGGCACGCACATAGGTGCCCCAACGCGTTCGGGTCAGCAACAGCCACAACAAGCCAAGGAGGACAGGCCCCAACACAATCAGTAGCAAATCGTAAGAGGGAAAACTACGCCCTAAAATTTGCACCGCGGATTTAAAGCCTGGCGCACGCGGACCGAGCAGCTCTTCTGGTCCCCATATCCACAAGACGGCATCTTTGATGACAAGCACGAGCGCAAAGGTGGCCAGCAACTGAAACAACTCTGGTGCTCGATAAATGCGACGCATGAGGGTCATTTCAACCAAGGCGCCAAGCACGCCTACAACAAGCGGTGCTGCGAGAAGTGCGGGCCAAAACCCGATCGTGGCAGAAAATTTAGCAACAAAACTGTATGCGACATAAATGCCCACCATGAAAAAAGAACCGTGGGCAAAGTTGACAATGCGAGTCACGCCAAAGATCAACGATAGCCCGGCCGCCACCAAAAACAATGAGGAAGCGCCGGCCAGACCGTTTAAGAGTTGAACAATGAAACTAGCAAAATCCATACGATGTGGTGAGCGTGTTTAGTCAGCCGGTCGAAGCTTTTTAACCTCGGCGGCGGTTGGCAAAAATCCTGTGCCGTCCATGTAACGAAAATCTACCATCACCCCTTTGCCGCCGTCATTTTTCGTACGGCCAACATAGCTGCCCATGGTGGACTGGTGATCCTCAGGGCGGTAGGTGATCGGTCCGAAAGGCGTCATCAGTTGCAAACCGCTAAAGGCAGTGATCAAGGCTTCAGTATCAGTACCTTTGGCCTTTTTGATGCCCTCTGCGAGCGACATGATGGTGCTGTAACCGATCACAGAACCCAGGCGCGGATAGTCTTTAAAACGTGCCTGGTACGCCTTGAGAAAGGCCTCGTGCTCTGGAGTCTTGATGCCATACCACGGGTAGCCCGTCACTAACCAGCCCTCAGGGGTCTCGTCTTTCAAAGGATCGAGGTACTCAGGTTCTCCGGTCAACAAACTCACGACTTCACGGCCTTTGAACAAGCCACGCGTGTTGCCTTCACGAACAAATTTTGCAAGATCCGCGCCGAACAGCACATTGAAAATGGCATCAGGCTTGGCGTCGGCGAGAGCCTGTACGACACTCCCTGCATCAAGCTTACCCAAAGGGGAAGCCTGCTCTGCGACGAACTCGACATCAGGCTGCGCCGCCTTCATGAGCGTTTTAAACGTGGCAGCGGCGGACTGGCCGTACTCGTAATTGGGATAAACGATCGCCCAGCGTTTCTTTTTCGTCGCGGCCGCTTCGGGCACTAACATCGCGACCTGCATGTAGGTAGAGGTCCGCAAGCGGAAAGTGTAGCGATTACCGTTTTGCCAGACGATTTTGTCCGTCAACGGCTCACTCGCCAGAAAAAATACCTTTTTCTGTTTGGCAAAGTCAGTCAAGGCTAACCCGATGTGTGACAGAAACGAGCCCGTCAACACATCGACTTTGTCGCGAGAAATCAGCTCTTCAGCCACACGCACCGCATCACCCGGATTTGCATTGTCGTCACGGGTAATGAGCTGCACTTTTTTTCCGTTCAGACCGCCTGCCGCATTGATCTGTTCGACCGCAAGCTCCATGCCTTTTTTATAGGGCTCGAGAAAGGCGGGTTGCGCCTTATAGCTATTGATTTCACCAATTTTGATGGTGCTCTGTGCAAGCGTGGCGGACGAAAACGCCAACATTGCGCAAGCTTTTAACAGCAAACGGGTCCACTTCATTGGATTCTGCACACTCATGACTTTTCCTCTGACAACATTTCAACATTGCGGCGAAAGACTATTGCGAAGGAACACTATAGCCGCCTCAGCAAAAAACTTTAACCAAATTGAGCTCGGGATGCGACTTAGCCTGACATATCGGTCAACTTGACTAAGGATCTGCATCATATTTGTTATAGTTTTTTTTTGTCAGTCATAAAGAACATCCGCATGAGTGCCTTTAACGAAGAAAAAGTCCTGAGTGTGCACCACTGGACAGACCGTCTCTTTAGCTTTACGACCACGCGAGACCCTTCACTAAGATTTAGCAATGGTCATTTCACAATGATCGGTTTGCGGGTGAACGACAAGCCCCTCTTGCGCGCTTACAGCATCGCAAGCGCTAACTACGAAGAGCATCTCGAGTTTCTGAGCATCAAAGTCGAGGACGGTCCCCTGACCTCGCGCTTGCAACACATTCAGGTCGGTGATTCGATCGTGGTGGGGCGTAAACCCACCGGCACCTTACTGATCGACTATCTGTTGCCTGGCAAGCGTCTGTATATGTTTGCTTCTGGCACGGGTTTGGCGCCCTTTTTGAGCGTGATTCGTGACCCCGAGACGTATGAAAAGTTTGAAGAAGTGATCTTGGTGCATGGCGTACGCGAAGTTGCCGAGCTTGCCTATCACGACTATTTGACCCAAACATTGCCTGAGCATGAGTTTTTGGGTGAGATGGTCCGCAAACAGTTGCGCTACTACCCGACCGTGACACGCGAAGCGTTTACCCATACGGGACGGATCACCACGTTGATCGAAAACAGCAAGCTTTTTACTGATCTGGGTGTACCAAGCTTGGATCGCGAACAAGACCGAATCATGATTTGTGGCAGTCCTGAGATGCTGCGTGACCTTAAAAAGATGCTCGAAGACCGCAACTTTAAAGAAGGCAATACGACTCGGCCCGGTGACTTTGTGATTGAGCGTGCTTTCGCCGAGCAATGATGTCGGGCAGTACACTGAACGTTCTATTTTGAGTATGGATGCACAGCATGACTGAAATCTGGCTAGTTCGGCACGGAGAAACACCCTGGAACGTTGTGCGTCGCGTTCAAGGATGGGAAGATATCGGGCTGAATGACAAGGGCATTGAGCAAGCACAGTCGCTCGCGCGTCACGTTAAACAGCTGACTGAGTCAGGCACGCGTCTGGATGCTATTTACAGCAGTGACCTCAAGCGCGCGCATCATACGGCAAGCATCGTGGCCGACGCTGTCGGCCTGCCGGTCGCGATTGAGCCTGGTGTGCGTGAGCGTCATTTTGGAGTCTTGCAAGGCTTGATCTTCCATGAGATGGATCAACACGAGCCCGAGGCTGCCAAGGTCTGGCGGAGCCGCGATCCGGAGGCAGAACTGCCCAAAGGCGAATCTCTCGGGGTCTTTCACCAACGTGTCGTGGGCGCACTGAATCAGTTGGCTCAAAAACACGCTGGGGAGCGCGTGATGGTGGTCAGTCACGGCGGTGCGATGGATATTATTTGGCGGCATGCCAGCCAAGTGGGCTTACAAGCCACGCGCGATGCGCCACTTCTCAATGCCAGCCTGAATCGTCTGCGCATTTCGCCAGAACGTTGGGAAATCTTAAGCTGGGGTGAAGTTGCGCATTTGGATGGTGCCGCCCAAAGCGATGTGACGCCCTGACCTGTTTTGACGATCAATGTACCCGTCAATCTGCGCGCAATGGCGGTTAAGGCTGGCGGGGCTGACGGGACATGCGGGGTTTTCGAGGCGCATTGACGGCCATCTTGTCGTAGAGCCAATTCGGGAGCATGCGCATGATTTTTCCGACAATTCCCATCTGCCAGGGAATCACCACATAAGAATCTTGACGTGCGACCGCCCGCGCCGCTCGGGTGGCAAAGACCTCCGCATCGAGCAAGAAAGGCATGCTGTAAGGATTTTTAGCCGTCATCTCTGTTTTGATGTAGCCCGGGGCAATCGTCACCACGCCCACAGCAAAAGGTTTGAGTTCCAAGCGCAAACTTTCACAATAGGTGGTCACGGCCGACTTAGAAGCACTGTAGGCACCGGCACCGGGGAGGCCTCGCACACCGGCGACCGAGGCAATCCCAACCAAGGTCCCTGCTCCGACCTGTTTCATGTGAGGGACAAAAGGCTCGAAGGTTGAAACGGTCGCCAAAACGTTAGTCTCAAAGATCGCTTTGAACACGTCAAAATCATCTGTTTGTTCGGTCAGGGTTCCGGCGCTGATCCCGGCCGATGCGATCACAATATCGACCCGCCCGACTTTTTGTATGAAGTCTGCGGCCGCCGCGTGCAAGGCCTGACGCTCACAGACATCGACCACATAGAGGTGATGCGATCCGGGCAAGGTCGCGACGAGCTCTCTGAGCCTTTCACCCCGACGCGCCAGCAAACCCAGCACGTGACCCTGCGCGGCATAGTGCCGCGCCAAGGCTGCACCCAGACCGCTACTGGCACCCGTGATAAAGACGGCCACGACTTAGCGACCAGCCTGTTTCACAACACCAGACGCGATGAGTTGCTCGATCGTCTCCTGGGACAGGCCTAACTGCTCAAGAATCTCAATCGAATGCTCACCAATCCGCGGTGAGCTCTCAACAGGGCGACGGTGGGGATGAATCGGTATTCCGATGTAGGGCAACATTCCAACGCCTGGTTGATCGAGCTGCTGGGCCAAGTTGAGGTGAAGCGCTTGAGGATGATTGAGCACACCTTGGTAATCACGTACCACGGCATGCAGCACATCGTGCTTTTTAAACAAAGCAACCCAGTGCTCGGTCGAATGATGACGCAGTTGTTGGCTCATCTCTTCGCGCAAGGCGTCTCTGTTTTCAAAACGATTGTGATTATCGATAAAACGCGGATCGGTTTTCCACTCGTCTCGACCCATCGCATCACAGATATTGTGAAAGTGTCCCGTGTGAACGGTCACGATCGACACCTTGCCGTCTAAGGTGTCAAAGACGCCGTTGGGTGCACTGACAGAACCGAAAGGTCGTTTGCCTGCGATTGCTTCCTCAAGAAAACACATGCCTTGAAATGAGGCACAGGCCTCGAACAGACTGACCTCGACATGCGTGCCTTGCTTGCGCGCCAAACGCTGGTATAGAGCCGTTGCAGCACCTTGCGAGGCATACAAACCTGTCATGATGTCGGCCACCAACACCCCCATCCGCCTGGGCGTGCCCTGCTCATCCTGATTGGAGAACATCAAGCCACTATCGGACTGCATGACGGAGTCTGTCGCAGGGGCATCCGCGTAAGGGCCATCCGGACCGTAACCACTAATCGAAACATAGATAAGCTCAGGCTTAAGCTTGGAGAGCTCCTCGTAGCCAACACCGAGTCGCTGCGCGACACCAGGACGAAAGTTTTGCACGATCACATCCGCTTGCATCGCCATGTCATACAAAATTTTCTTGCCGTCCTTTGTGCGTGCATCAAGCGCAAGCGCTTTTTTGCCTGCACTATTCTGAATGCCGTAAGCGCTATGTTCACCCTTGCTGACACCGATGGAGCGAATCCAGTCTCCCGCAGGGGGTTCGACCTTGATCACGTCAGCACCCTGTTGCCACAGGATATGTGCGCAATAAGGCCCCGCGATGCCCTGGCTGATGTCTAAAACACGTAATCCGGTGTAGGGAAGAATCATCAGCCAGTCTGCCTAAGGTGAGGTTAAGAAGCGAGCGAGCGGTGCAAGTCCTGCAGTGAGTAAACCTTGATACCGAGACCTTCACGCAGGTATTGCATACCCTCAACGGCGGCAAGTGCACCCGCGATCGTTGTGTAGTAGGTCACGCGTGCTGCCAAGGCTTGGGTACGGATCGCACGTGAATCGGTGATCGCATTGCGGCGCTCCTCGACCGTGTTGATCACAAGCGCAATCTCGCCATTTTTGAGCATATCCACGATATGCGGGCGACCTTCGGCGACCTTGTTGACCAGGGTCACGGGAATCCCCGCCTCTTGAATCGCAGCCGCTGTACCGCGTGTCGCGACAACTTTGAAGCCCAGCGCATGCAGACCGCGTGCGACATGAACCGCCTTGGGCTTGTCAGCATTTTTCACGCTGATAAAGACCGTACCGGACTCAGGCAAATTGACGCTCGCAGCCATTTGGGATTTGACAAAGGCCTCACCAAACGTCTCGCCTACGCCCATGACTTCGCCCGTCGACTTCATCTCGGGTCCGAGAATCGTATCCACACCGGGGAACTTGACGAAGGGGAAAACGGCTTCTTTGACTGAGAAGTAATGTGGCACGACTTCTTTTGTAATGCCTTGCGAAGCCAATGTCTGACCCGCCATCGCGCGTGCGGCAATTTTTGCCAACTGCAAGCCTGTAGCCTTGGAGACGAAAGGAACCGTACGCGATGCACGTGGATTGACTTCAAGCACGTAAACGTCATCATTTTGGATGGCGAACTGAACGTTCATCAAACCTTTCACATTCAACGCGCGCGCCATCAGCGCGGTTTGACGCTTGATTTCCTCGGTCAACTCAGGGGATAGCGAGTATGGCGGCAAGCAACAAGCGGAGTCACCAGAGTGCACGCCAGCTTGCTCGATGTGTTCCATCACACCACCGATAAATACTTCTTGGCCGTCACACAAGCAATCCACGTCGATTTCGATTGCGTTATTCAAAAAGCGATCGAGCAAGACGGGTGAGTCATTACTGACTTTGACAGCCTCGCGCATGTAACGCTCGAGATCGGTTTGTTCGTGCACGATTTCCATCGCACGGCCACCCAGCACATAGCTTGGACGCACCACCAGGGGATAGCCGATTTCCTGGGCGTGATTGAGGGCTTCGCTTTCTGTACGCGCGGTACGGTTAGGCGGCTGACGCAAATTGAGTTTGTTGAGTAGTTTTTGAAAACGCTCGCGATCCTCTGCCACGTCGATGGACTCTGGGCTGGTACCGATAATCGGTGCACCGTTCGCCTCGAGTGCGCGTGCGAGTTTCAAGGGGGTCTGGCCACCATACTGAACAATAATGCCGACCGGCTTTTCCTTGTGGACGATTTCAAGCACGTCCTCAAGTGTCAGTGACTCAAAATACAGGCGATCAGAGGTGTCGTAATCGGTCGACACGGTCTCTGGGTTGCAATTGACCATAATGGTCTCGTAACCATCTTCGCGTAATGCCAGGGCTGCATGTACGCAGCAATAATCAAACTCAATACCCTGACCAATACGGTTGGGGCCACCACCGAGCACCATGATTTTTTTACGATTGGTGGGTTCAGCTTCGCATTCTTGCTCGTACGTTGAGTACAGGTATGCAGTGTTGGTGGCGAATTCGGCCGCGCAGGTATCGACACGCTTGTATACAGGGCGAACGTTGTACTGATGGCGCAACTTACGCACTTCGGCTTCGACTGTATCGAGCAGGAATGCCAAGCGTCGATCGGAGAAACCGCGGCGCTTAAGTTGCAAGAGTGTTTCAACGTCCAGATCTGCCAGAGTCCGCTGCTCGAGCGCCAATTCGATGTCGACAATTTCCTTGATCTGCGCAAGGAACCAAGGGTCGATTTTGGTGAGCTGATGCACCTCGTCAAGACTGAAGCCTTGAGCGAACGCATCGCCTACATACCAGATCCGCTCGGGACCGGGCTCACCGAGCTCGACCTGAATTTTTTCGCGATCAGTCGTCTTTTGATTGAGACCGTCAACACCAACTTCGAGGCCGCGCAAGGCTTTCTGGAAGGACTCTTGGAAGGTGCGGCCAATCGCCATGACTTCGCCAACCGACTTCATCTGTGTGGTCAGACGCGCATCAGCCGTCGGGAATTTTTCGAAAGCGAAACGTGGCACTTTGGTGACCACATAATCGATCGTCGGTTCGAAGGAGGCAGGGGTCGCACCGCCGGTGATTTCGTTTTTCAACTCATCAAGCGTGTAACCAACAGCCAAGCGAGCTGCAACCTTGGCGATGGGGAAACCCGTTGCTTTGGAGGCGAGCGCCGAGGAGCGAGACACACGTGGGTTCATCTCGATGACGATCATGCGACCGTTATCGGGATTGACGGCGAACTGTACGTTCGAGCCTCCGGTATCCACGCCAATCTCGCGCAACACCGCGATCGAGGCGTTACGCATGATTTGATATTCTTTGTCGGTCAGCGTTTGTGCAGGCGCGACCGTGATGGAGTCACCGGTATGCACGCCCATTGGATCGAGGTTTTCGATCGAGCAAACGATGATGCAGTTGTCGACGCAATCACGCACGACTTCCATTTCAAACTCTTTCCAGCCGAGCAACGATTCCTCGATCAGCAGCTCGCTGGTGGGCGAGGCCTCGAGACCGCGACGGCAAATGGTTTCAAACTCTTCGGCGTTGTAGGCGATACCGCCACCGCTACCGCCCAAGGTAAAGCTTGGGCGAATGACAGCAGGGAACCCTGAAGTCCCAATTTCAATCGCGATACGCTTTTGAACTTCCCAAGCCTCTTCGAGTGTGTGCGCCACACCGGATTTAGCCGACTCGAGTCCAATCGCAGACATCGCGACCTTGAATTTTTGGCGGTCTTCGGCTTTTTCGATGGCGTGTGCATTCGCACCAATCAACTCGACGTTGTATTTTTTCAGTACGCCGTGCTTGTCGAGATCGAGCGCGCAATTGAGCGCAGTCTGACCACCCATCGTAGGCAAGACCGCATCGGGGCGCTCTTTTTCGATGATCTTTTCGACCACTTGCCAGGTAATGGGCTCGATATAGGTGACATCGGCGGTTTCCGGATCCGTCATGATGGTCGCAGGGTTGCTGTTAACCAAAATGGTACGGTAACCCTCAGCCTTTAAGGCTTTGCAGGCCTGTGCGCCGGAGTAATCGAATTCGCAGGCTTGACCGATGATGATCGGGCCTGCACCAATGATGAGAATACTTTTTAGGTCTGTACGCTTTGGCATGGTGACTCTTTATTTTTTACCGGCCATCAGGCTCATGAATTGATCGAACAGGACCACGATATCGTGCGGTCCAGGGCTGGCTTCGGGGTGCCCTTGAAAACAAAATGCTGGGCGGTCCGTGAGCGCAAAGCCCTGCAGGGTGCCGTCAAACAAGGAAATGTGTGTCACACGGGCATTTGCGGGGAGCGTTTTAGCATCCACGGCAAACCCGTGGTTTTGGGCAGTAATAAACACTCGCCCTGTCGCCAGATCCTGAACAGGATGATTGGAGCCGTGATGGCCTGTTTTCATCTTGACGGTCTTGGCGCCTAGAGCCAAGCCCATGATCTGGTGTCCAAGGCAGATGCCGAAGGTCGGGAGCTTGCGCTCCAGGAAAACCTTGGTGGCGGCAATCGCGTAATCGCAAGGATCTGGATCGCCCGGGCCGTTGGACAAGAATACTCCGTCCGGATTGAGTGCTAGGACCTGCTCAGCAGTTGTTTGGGCGGGCACCACAGTGATGCGACAGCCACGCTCGGCAAGCAAGCGCAAGATGTTGGCTTTGACGCCAAAGTCATAGGCGACCACGTGAGGGGTCTGGCTGTCATTTTTGCCAAAACCTTCGCCGAGCTGCCAAGTGGACTCTGTCCATGTGGCATTTTTGCTGGCAGAGACGACCTTGGCCAAATCCTGACCAGACATGCCTGGAAAGGCTTTAGCAAGCTTGAGTGCTTGGTCCGCATCATCGCCCACAAAGATACAACCGCCTTGCGCACCACCCTCTCTGAGGATGCGTGTCAGCTTGCGGGTGTCGATTTCGGCGATCGCGACAATACCTTGCGACTTGAGATAGTCTGGCAAGGACTGGGTCGAGCGAAAATTGGACAACCGCGCGGGGCAGTTACGAACAATCAGACCAGCTGCGTGGATTTTGGTGGACTCGACGTCTTCGAGGTTGACGCCCGTATTGCCGATATGAGGATAAGTCAGCGTCACAATCTGGCCGCTGTAGCTCGGATCTGTCAAAATCTCTTGGTAACCTGTCATGGCGGTGTTGAACACCACCTCGGCAACCGTATGGCCCGGGGCACCGATCGAGATGCCTCGAAACACGGTACCATCAGCCAACGCTAGAATAGCAATTGTTTTAGTGGCACTTGAATTAGTTCCAGACCCTGGGTTCTTAAGCTCAATTTCATCAAATATATTTGGCAGCACAATTAACCCCGGCATCAAATCTAGTAAGCAAACCTTGGAAGTATAACCCGATGGCCAGCCTTCTCGAATCTTTACGTAAGTACACCACTGTTGTAGCAGACACCGGCGACTTTGAGAGCATGAAACGCTATCAGCCGACCGATGCGACTACCAATCCGTCCCTGATTTTGAAGGCGGTACAGCAAGAGGTCTACCGCCCAATGCTGGCACGCTGTGTGCACGCGCACCCGAACGCCTCTAAAGAGGCCTTGGTGGACCACTTATTGGTGGCGTTTGGGAAAGAAATTCTTAGTATTGTGCCGGGACGCGTGTCAACCGAAGTCGATGCCCGCCTGTCCTTTGATACTCGCGCCACCATTGATCGGGCTCGCCAAATTATGGCGCTGTATGAGGCCGAAGGCTTTGACCGGGAGCGTGTATTGATCAAGATTGCGGCGACCTGGGAGGGAATTCAGGCTGCACGCGTATTGGAATCCGAAGGCATTCGCTGTAATTTGACGTTACTTTTTTCGCTTTCGCAGGCTGTGGCATGTGCAGATGCTCGCGTTCAGCTGATTTCCCCTTTCGTAGGTCGCATTTACGACTGGCATAAAAAACAACAAGGCAGCGCCTGGGATGAGGCGGCAAGCAGTGGCCGTCACGACCCTGGTGTGCTGTCAGTCACCAAGATTTACAACTACTACAAGTTTTTTGGCATCACGACCGAAATCATGGGTGCGAGTTTTCGGAATACTGGTCAAATTTTGGCCCTCGCAGGTTGTGATCTCCTGACGATCAGCCCTGAGCTTTTAGGCAGCCTGAACGACGCGCAGGAAAGCTTGGCGGCCTCACTCACGCCAGAAAATGCGCGCGCCAGTCAGCCACAAGCCCTGCCCTGCGATGAACAAAGCTTCCGTTTTTTGTTGAATGAAGATGCGATGGCGAGTGAAAAGCTGTCAGAGGGCATTCGGGCATTTGTGGCCGATGCGCGTAAGCTCGACGCTTTGATCGACGCGCAACGCTAAAGCCAGGTGGTCAGCACTGAGGTGGGCGACGATTTAGGTCGGACGTCGTTCCATCAGCGCCCATGCCACAGTGCCGGCATCCACGTACTCTATTTCGCTGCCTGCGGGCACGCCACGTGCCAATCGGGTGACCTTAATACCGAGTGCGCGCAACGACTCTGACAGGTAATGGGCCGTGGTTTCGCCTTCGGCTGTAAAGTTGGTGGCCAGAATCACTTCGCTCACGATGCCGTTGCCCGCTCTTTTCAAGACGCGCCCAAAATCCAGCTCATCCGGCCCTCTGCCCTCAAGCGGCGCAAGACTCCCCATCAACACGTAATACAAACCGGTGTAGCCGTGGGTCGCTTCAATCGAGTTTTGATCAGCCGGGGTCTCAACGATACAAAGCAACGTCTCATCACGCTCAGGATGCTCGCACGTCGCACAAACGGGCACCTCGGTGAAACCATTGCATTGCTCGCAGTGCTGCAGGCGCTCGACCGCATCTGTCAACGCTTGACCCAGCTGCTCGGCTGCTTGCAAATCGTGCTGCAACAAGTGATAGGCCATGCGGCGCGCGGTTCTGACACCGACGCCGGGCAAACGTTTGAGCGCGTCCACGAGCGCGAGCAGCGGTTGTGGCTCAGAGCCGACTTTTTCCATCTTAGAAAGGAAGTTTCATGCCGGGTGGCAATGGCATGCCAGCAGTGACGGCCGACATTTTTTCTGAGGAGGTGGCCTCAGCTTTACGCAATGCATCATTAAAGGCGGCTGCTACGAGGTCCTCGAGCATGTCTTTGTCGTCTGCGAGCAAGCTCGGATCAATCGACACACGCTTGACATCGTGACGGCAAGTCATGGTGACCTTGACCAAACCACCACCCGAACCGCCCTCGACCAAAATATCGGCCAACGCGTCTTGCGCCTTTTTCATGTTTTCCTGCATTTGTTGCGCTTGACGCATCAAACCGGCAATTTGTCCTTTCATCATGATTGGATTTCCTAAATAAATTAAAGAATGGGTATGGTGAGCGCGCTAATTAAGCTGACTTGGACGAATCGATCCTGGCACGATTTTGGCACCAAAATCTTGAATCAGTGCTTGTACGAAAGGATCTTGATCAATGGCGACCTCGGCGGCATCTTGTCGCGCTTGCTGCGCCACTAAATCAAGGGCATGCGCAGAGGAGCCCTCGCCTGCCCCAATTTCAAAGAGCAGCTCGACCTTGAAACCAAAGTAATCGTTCAGCACCGTGCGCAAGCGCTCGACCGGTGCGCCCTCTGACAACGCCTTGCTCGGCACCCGCAAGGTCAATTGCTGTTTGAATATGGCAACGCATTCGGACTGTCTGGCAAGCTGCTCCGACATGCCAGACAAAGGGAGCTTGGCGGCAAACGCGGCCCAAGGCTCTGGCAGGACGATCGTGTCTTGATTCGCCGAGGGGACCGAGGGGGCAGGCGCGAGAGTGGGAGCGGGAGTGGCTGGATTGAGGCCCAGGGCCTCCTCATCCTCTGCAACATGCATTCTTTCAAAGTCTGCTGCGCTCAACGAATACTCGTCGTGCTCGCCCGCGTCCTGAAAACCGAACCCGTCGTCAGGCTCTGGTTCCGAATCTGATTCAGGAGGCTGCGCAGGTAGCGATGAAACAGCAACGGGTGCGGGTGTGGGTGCGGTCACTGCAGGTGCCGGAGGTGTCGTCACCACAGCTGGACGAGCCTGAACAGGCGCAGCAGTCTGTGCCGCAGCTACCGCAGCCGCTGGCGCGGGAGCTGGTGCGGGCGCGAGTACAGCCGAGGTTGCTACAGCAGAGACGGAGGGTGGCGTAATCATTGGCTGAGACGTCGACTCAGGCGCAGGCATCGGCACACCGGACGAGCCACCTAACGAAAGCATTCGTAAGCAAGCCATTACAAAGCCGGCATACTCATCGGGAGCAATCGCGAGCTCGGAGCGGCTGTGCACCGCAACGGTATAAAACAACTGCACAACATCTGGGTGCAAAGAAGTCGCAAACTTGCGGATATCCAGTGCGATCGGATCTGCCTCATCCACAGCAGCACTGACCCGCTGAGCAATCGCAATGCGGGACAGCAGCACGGCGAGATCGGCCAAGGCAGCACGATAGGAAAGTCCGCGTGTTGCCAGCTCATCGGCGATTTCGAGCACAGCCGGCGCTTGACCAGACTGCAGCGCCTCGAGCAGTCGCACGAGATGTCGCTGGTCGATCGTACCCAGCATGCCACGCACCGCTTCTTCGGTGAGGTTGCTGGCGCTGTAAGCGATGGCCTGATCAGTCAACGACAAGGCATCACGCATCGAACCCGCTGCGGCTTGACCCAACAGGCGCAAAGCAGGCACCTCGAAAGGAATCTGCTCATGCCCGAGGACGTTTTCAAGATGACCGACAATCGCCTCGCCCGGCATCTGCTTGAGATTGAACTGTAAACAACGCGACAGAACCGTCACAGGAATTTTCTGAGGATCAGTGGTCGCCAGGATGAATTTGACGTGAGCGGGAGGCTCTTCGAGCGTTTTGAGCATGGCGTTGAACGCATGACCGGTCAGCATATGGACTTCGTCGATCATGTAGACCTTGAAACGGCCCGCGCTCGGGGAGTACACCGCCTGTTCGAGCAGCTGAGTCATTTCATCGACGCCGCGATTGGACGCGGCATCAAGCTCTAAATAGTCGACAAAGCGCCCTTGATCAATCTCGGTACAAGCCTGACACACACCACAAGGGGTTGGTGTGATACCTGTCTCGCAATTGAGCGACTTGGCCAGAATACGGGAAAGCGTTGTTTTGCCCACGCCTCGTGTGCCGGTAAACAGCCAGGCATGATGAAGTCGCTGGGTAGTCAGTGCGTGCGTGAGGGCACGAACAACGTGATCTTGACCGACCAGCGTATCGAACGAGCGAGGACGCCATTTACGCGCGAGGACCAGATAGCTCATAAGTTTTACCGATCAGAGACGGAAATTGAAGAGGCGAGCCTGACTTCGGCACTAATTCTGCACGGCTGTGGCTGCTTCGTTCCCGACCTGACCAGATTGACCGCCGAACCATGCGAAGGGGCCCGCCAACTTCGATTTTAGCAGGGCTTGCCCCATCAATCTGAATTGAGCGGTATCCAAAGGTCATCTCTTGGAAAATAAAGGGCTGCACGCGCACTTCGACCATCAAGATCGGTCAATTGTTGACAATATCGTTCAAGTTGGGGGGCATACCGTTCGTGCATGCGCTGCACGAAATTCACATGAGCTTCACCCTGACCCGGACGTCCTGTTTTATAGTCAACCACCAACCAGCCCTGCTCATCCGCGAGGGCAAGGTCGATCACGGAGACCTTGCCAGCTGCATCCATCAACGTCCATTCCCGATAGGATTGCGGATGACTTAACAACCAGCGCCCGCGCTCTCGTGTCAGCATCGCCACCAAAGTATCAGTGACCTCAGTCACAGCCAATCCAGCTTGTGAAACAGGTAAACCCGCCTGCGTGAGCTGACGATGAATCAAAGAGGATTTCTCAAGGACTGCCTCAGGTGACCAGCCAGCCAGCCCCTGTTCGCCAATGTGCGCGAGCCAGGCGTGCACAAGAATGCCGACCTCCCGATCGAAGGTCGTTGAATCGCGCCAGGCATAGGCAGCATTGCGCGGGGCATCAAGGTGCAGCGGGAACGCAGGCGGAATATGTAGGCGGCGCCTGAGTGGCTGCCCCGTCAGGACCGGTCGATCCGAGGCGACCTCATCGGGGATTTGCAAACCTTGCGGCACCTCAGGTTTTTGTACATGCGACCATAGACGTCCGAGCAAGCTTCCTGAAACAGGATCCGCTAACAGACCGGTTTTCTTGTCGAGCTTGACCTCTGCCACTAAATGTAAAGATTCTTTGGCGCGCGTCGCAGCGACATACAACAAACGATCCACTTCAAAGGCTGCGCGACGCTTTTCACGTGAGCCGAGATATTTGGAAAAAACATCAGCATCGGAGCTAGCCCGAGGTTTGATCGGACCAAACATGACGTGCTCATCAATCTGCTCAATGCGCACCAGCGGACTTTGATCCGAACGTGGCGCATGATGCAGACCGAAGAGAATGACTCGCTCAAATTGCAAGCCTTTGGATTTGTGCATCGTCATGACTTCGACAGCACGGCTTTCAGAATCCGGTGCCGCAAACAGTTTTTCAAGCTTTGACTCAAGGGCATCAAGATCAAGACCACCATATGGTGCCATCTGCTCGACTAGCTGAAACACTCTTTCGGCATCCTGCAAGTCCCCGGCCCCTTGTGCCAAAGCCGGACCGCCAAGCAAACGCCATACCCGCTCAATCATGTTGGCGAGCGGACGAATATCATCCTCTTTTAATGCTCGCAGTAATATCGGGGCAGTCGCCATCAAGCGAGCATACTCATCAGGCTCAAGTACCTGCTCTGCATGACAGACGTTGCCCGTTGAGGATATTTTTAAGGCACGCTCCAGTATCGCGGGTACCGCTTCCAGCCGATCCTCAGACACCAAGGCGTGCAGGCTCTTGAGCGTCAAGCCGCAATAGGGTGACCGCAGAACAGAGACCCAAGCAGCACGATCGCCGGGGTGACTCAAGGCACGGATGATCTGGACCAGATCCACCACAAACGGGCGCTTGTACAAGGGAACGAGTTCTACCGCCCGGCAAGCAATGCCAGCCAGAGATAACAACTGCGTCACTTCTTTCAAATGCGTCCGCGCGCGCACCAGAACGGCAACAGGATGCTGCTTGTCGGGATACATCTCAAGCGCCTCGCGTACCAAGTCCACCACCACTGCTTCGGCTTTCGCGCCAGACTGTACGAATACAGGGTGAAAACTCACTGCAGGATCCAGGCTCAAGGGATGAAAGGCCTGCGAAGGCGCATAAGAAATCGCACCCGCTGCGGGTTCATCCTCAGCAGGCAACAGCTTAGAAAAAGTCGTGTTGACCCAATTCACCACGCCCGCTTGCGAGCGGAAGTTATCGGTCAGCTGCAAAGACTCTACGCGCAAATCCGCTAGGCCGTGATCGCGAATTTTTAGAAACAGCGCGACATCCGCTTTACGAAACCGATAAATCGACTGCATCGGATCGCCAACCAGAAAAAGCGTTCGGCCGTCATGGGTCTGCCACCCAGAGGTTATTTTTTTGAGCAAATCAATCTGTGACTGGCTCGTGTCCTGAAATTCATCGATCAACAAATGCCTGATGCCGGCATCAAGTTTCAACAATAATTCCGAAGGATCGTCCGAACGCCCAAGCGCCTGATCTGCGCGCCTGGCGATTTCAATGAAGTCCACCTCACCGGCTTGTGCAAATTGCACCATGAGTTGAGCAGAAGCTATCCACAAACATTTTATTTGTGCGCTCAGGATATGCCACTGTTCATCCGAAAATGCAGGGTCAGGCGTTTCAACGATCGCAAATAATCTTTCAATCCAAGCCGCAGGCTCATCGCTTTCGTGCGAAGCCAGCCATTCCTGCAATAATTTTTTTTGCTGTGATTGCGGTGGACATCCATTGTTCTTGTTCAAGGCGCGCCGCAATGTGCCACTCCCCGTTAAGAGGAGATCAGCCAGCGCGCGCCATTGCGCCAAGTACTCAACCTCAGCGCCAAACGACTCTCCCTCCCAATCGAGTAAATCAGTCAGCGCGTGCTCTGCATGCGTTTCAGACAGTGCAGCAGCCGCCATGCGCGCGACTGGCGCCAATTGCTCTGCCCAGCCGATCGGCATGAGCGAGGACAGGCGGGACAAATCCGCTTCAATCGCAGTCTGTAAGTTCAATTCCAATAAGTCGCGATCATCTCCTTTTTCGAGCAAAGGTAACCACTGATCACGCTGACCCAGCATATCTGCAAGCGCATCCGCTGCGACCTCGATATCCAGATCTAGATGCTTGAGCAAATCAGTCACGCACACAAACTCTTGCTGATCAGCAAGGTCCAGCGTCATGCGGGCAGCGGCCAGATAATGCGGACGCGCATCATCGACCACTCCTGGCAAACCGCCCATGGAGGACAGCCAAGGCATCGTGCGCACGAGTGATGCGCAAAAAGCATCAATCGTACGAATCGAAAGCCGCGCGGGATGTTGCAAGATTTGCCAACCCATCTCCTGGTCTCGCGCAAGGGCCAGACGCGCCAGCTCCCAGCTTTTACGCGCATGCATTTTGTCGGGGGGATCGACCGCCAGACCTGCCACCAGTTTTTGCAACACCCTTTCGTGCATTTCCGCCGCGGCTTTGCGCGTAAAGGTAATCGCTACGATTTCTTCGGGGCGATTCACCGTCGCAAGGAGCGCAAGAATACGATCCGTGAGCAACTCAGTTTTACCCGAACCTGCCGGCGCCTGAACTAAAAAGGACTGTCTGGGATCAATCGCACGCGCGCGGACAGCTGCATCATGAGGGATTTTTTCAGTCATCCTGATCTTCCTCATAGACACGTAATATCGGCAAAACGTCGCAAAACTTCAGATCATTTTTATTAAAGGACTGATTAATTGCCACACCTTGTAAAAACTCATCTGCAAGCCCCGTGATTGCGTCGTGTAGTCTTTGCATGGCACTGCCCCAACTAGGATCATCAAATTTTGCGTCACTCAGTGACTTGGGACCTTTGAGTCCGAGATCTTCATCCACCAAACCAATCGCGGCAACAGATTTACTGTGCAATTGCACAAGAATAAAACCAGCCAGACCCTCTGCGGCTGACGCACCAAGGTGTTCAGCGTCAGAGTGAAACGAATCATGGCTAAGCATTAGCGCTGCATAACTCGGCAACTGAAGATTCAACAGTCTGGACTGCTTCCAGTCTTTGAGTACATCCGGTAATTTAGAACCTGACTTGTAATCAATCACCACCTGTCGCTCATCGCTCAAAAGCGTATCAAGCCGATCCAGTCTCAATTCAAGCTTGAGTTTGGAAACAGAACCAATGGTCATCAAGCGCTTTTGTTCAATTTCAGTGACAGTAAAAGGCTGTCGTTCTGACTCAAGGTCTAACCATTGCATGACGATTGGCGCAGAGCGTTCAGCCTCCAGTTGCTGCCACATTTCAGGATATTCCTGAAGTTTCTGCTTTGCGACATCGTGCAACAGGGCCTCCAACCAGCCCTGAAGCTCACCACGATCACGTCTCTCAATCAAACTGTCCTGTGTGCGCAACTCTTCCCAGAGTCGCTGCATCACTGCATGCAGATAAATACCGCGTAAGGCTTTAGAGGGTAGCGTCGCATAAGGTTTTAAACCTTGCACACCCAGCCTGTAACGCACAAATCCCCACATCGGGTTACAAGACTGCGTCTCCAAAACATTGACGCCGCCCGCGGTCACCTCTGCCGTGCGCAGTGCGGGTCCGTGATCATCCACCAACTCTTGCAGGGTATCCTGCTTATGGAGTGGATGAGATTCGGGCGACCAGACATCAGCGACTGGAGTCAGACTGGAAATGAGCGGCGAAGGCCTCAAAGCCCTCTCACCTTCTTGTGAGGCCGAGCTCACCATGATTTCTGGTGCAGTGTGGGTTAAATGCTTGTAAATTTGTTGTGCCCACTCATACTCACGCTCTGGCGTCGCACGAGGTGCCTGCGCAACACGCAAAGCTGATAGCGGAATAAAGGGATTAGGCTTGGGCGTCGCAGGCATGACCTCATCCGTCAACCCGAGAATCCAGACTCCATCCCAGCTCCCGCCTTCCGCCTCGAGCAAACCTAGAACATCGAGCCTCGCTTTTGCATCACGTTGTGGTTGAAAAGCTGAGCTTCGCGCTAAGCGATTCAGCGACGACCATGCCTCGGAAGCACTCACAACACCTAACACCGGATTCATACGTGCGAATCGATCGAGCAGAACGTCCAGCGCCTCTGTCACCTGATAGGCCACGGAGCTTTGCTGGGTATTGCCAGGAAAGCCAATGAGGGAAAGTGTTGTACGAAAAAGTTGCGACCATGTCTGAGCGTCCGCTTGGCGGGGGAAGTCTTGCCACTTTTGCCAGGCCAACTGCCAGGCAGGTCCTAATATCAAAAGTGGCTCAATGGCACGCGACCATCCCGCTAAGGTCACGCGCGTTGTCTGCCTGTCACGCCAACGCGCATCAATTCGCGCGCGCAGCCCCATCTCGTTTAAATCACCCGCGCAATAGCCAGCCAGTAATGCTGCACCAAGTTCCGCAGGTTCGGCCCCCTTACGGTCTTTCATGAAGACAAATGTTCTCAACCAGGCGAGCATCGCACGTCCCGCACGCCAATCAGACAAAGGTCTAGCCACCGCGACGTTAAATGCCAGCGGCTCAACGACATCTTCTCTAAGAATGTGATCCAACACGCGCCTGGCATAAGGGACTTCTCGATCCAGCTGAGCGGCGACGATTGCATAACGCTTTTCAGGATTCTGAATCAGCTGGTGCCGCGCCCAATACGCCGCCGCGTGCCACTCTGCCTGAGCATTCGCGGCCAGGATTCTCTTGACTTGACCTGGCTGATCATCACCCTGACTCAAGACAGAGATCGAGACATCCATCATCGACAAGGCGGATAACACCCTCGCCATACGCGGTGAAATTTCAGAAAATCCAGCCAGTACAACATGTGCAGGCATCGATACTTTGCTTTGCACAGCCTCGTCAGCAAGCTTCTCCAGATGCAAAATGATGCGTTCGATGAGTTGACTTGGATCAAGCGCATCTAACGCGTGCAAGCGCGTGCGATATGCATCACGCCAACGCTCAAGGCTTAAAAACTCCTCCGTGTGATTGCCCTCAGCAACCACAATTTCCCACTCGCTCATTAAGGCATCGGCCTGCATCGCTGCTGCGGCAGCCTGATTCATATCAAGCAGTGGCCGCTCGGTCTCGAGGTCCTGTATCACCTGAGTCCAAAGTGTTTGTGCTGAAAAACTATCCAGCACATACGCTGGTGCAGGAATATGTTCCTCAAAGCTAAGTTGTGCAAGCACATGCGTGAGCCAGGAGGACCAGGGTGCGACCAGTGGGATCTCTGCAGTGCGCGCGTGATGCGCCGCGAGAGACTGAATCACGCTTCGAGTCAATCGATTGTTGACGGTCAATACAGCAGTTGAACGTGCAGGCAAGCCACAAAGCTGCGTGTAATCCGTAGCAGGAAAATCTTTTAGTGCAGGCATCTCAGACAATTAAAACCCGCACATCGTGGCGACTGTTTCCCAGTTGATGCGCATACCGGGCGTTAGGTAACCTAAGAAACCGATCACGAGTACAGCAAGCAGTACTCCGCCCCCGAGTACCTTGAGTAGTATTTTTGAAAAACCAGAATGTTGTTTAGTGTGAGGCATCTCAAGCGCCAGCAGGAGTGAGGCCGAGGGCAAGTGGTTTTTCTTTGACTGGCAGGCATAAGGCTGCGGCTATGAGTGCTAATGCAATGCCTATCCACCAGACCAGATCATAACTACCTGTGATCGCCTGGACCTTGCCTCCCAACCAGACGCCGCTAAAGCTCCCCAATTGATGCCCTAAAAACACCATACCTGAAAGTGTCGCCGCATAACGCAGGCCGTAAATCTGAGCGATCAGACCCAACGTCAACGGAACCGTCCCCAGCCAGAATAACCCCATCCACGCAGCAAATACGTAGACGACGAATGTCGTTGTCGGCATCACCAAAATCCAAAGAATGCCAAAGGCACGCATGAAATACAAGAAGGCGAGCAAGTTCTTTTTACTGTGTGTGCCGCCCATTTTGCCTGCGGAAAAAGAGCCAAAAACATTGAATAAACCAATCAAGGCAATCGCGATCGCTCCGGTGCTCGCGTTTAAACCCGCATCTGTAACAAAGGAAGGCAAATGCAGAGTAATGAACGCGGTGTGAAAACCGCACACAAAATAACTCCAGAACAGGAAATGAAACGTCGGGTGTTTCAAGGCCTGGCTAATCGCGCTGAGCAGCGATTGTTGCTGCCCGACTGCAGCCGCAGGCTTTCCTCTCAAAAACCAGATCAGCGGTAAGGTCGAGGCCAGCACAACTGACATTATCCAATACGCACCCGTCCACTGATATGTATCAATCAACAATTGACCGGTGGGAACCACCAAAAATTGTCCGAGGGAACCACCTGCACTCGCAATACCCATCGCCGTGCTACGTGACGCGACAGGAACCGTTCTTGCAATAACAGGGAGAATGACCGCAAAAGTTGTACCCGCTTGTCCAAGCCCCACCAGTACGCCTGCGCTCAGATACAAATCTGATACGCTCGTGGCGTAACGCGTGCCGACAAGACCACAGGCATAAAAAACTGCACTCAAAGCGATCGTTCGGCCCGAACCGAATCGATCCGCCATCATGCCAGCACCGATCGCTCCGAATCCCCAGACCAGATTTTGAATGGCAAACGCCATCGAAAAGACTTCACGGGGCCAGTTATGCTCAAGCCCCATTGGCTGCATGAACAAACCAAAGGTCGCGCGCGTCCCCATCGCCAAAAGAACAATGAATGTTCCTATTAGGATAGTCCGGACTGCATATTGATCTTTTTGTTCTGGTGTATTGGCGGTCGCTTGTGTCATATGTCTCTGCAGCAATCTGGATCAAGAGGATAAAAGTCAGGAGACTTGTTTATTTATTTTTTTGCTGCGGAAACGCCTCGCATTTCAGCCATGCGCTGCGCAATCAAGACTGACCATTTGTCAAAAGCGTTTTTGGCATAGGACCATTGCTGAAAAGAATTGAGATAACCGCTCGCCCAAGTCTGCGCAGCACCTACAACACCACTGTTCATGTCGGCTGCATATTTACGTCCAATTTCTGTATCGCGGCATTCTGCCAGCACCGCGCCTGTGACACCATCACGAAACTGCATTTCCATGCCGGTTTCACCCATGTATGGGGTCGATCCAGCGGGACGCCCTGTTGCTGTTCCGGAGCCAGCCTCCAGAATGAAGGCGTAGGGAATCAAGGTACCAGCAATGCTGTCAGTCACTTGCGTAGGGACAAGGTCAGTTAATGCTACACGCATGACAACTACACCCGGGCCAGCTTTATCTACTATTTGCATTTGAGGCTTAAGGCTTTTAACCAATGCCTCGTGGAAATAATCCGTCAGGGTTTTGAGGTCATTAGGATCAATCATTGTTTCGTTGCGCCTGTCTGTTGACGAAGCAAATGACACGACTATTCGTGAAACAAGTACCTTGTTGTAGCGGGAGGCTTTTAAATTTTGCTCGCTCCAGCACTGCATACCCTCACCCCATTGGGTCGCTTTCAAACGTCCGTATTCAGAGAGAAATCCTGATTTTGTCATGCGGGCAGTATCTGAAACTGTAATATTTGTCCCGTCTCCCAATCCAGGCTTATCGCCAACACAACCGGTTAGTAACGTGGCGACTAAAAACATCAGGCATGCCGATGGAAGGCAGAAAACTGATGCTTTATTTTTCTTCTGAGCCATCATCACAACGTAATTCCTTTGATTAAAGCTATCTGATATTAAGTTTGCAGACATACATTCTGTAAGCAGATAAATGCATATTAACAATTTGACAAAAAAAATAGTCTTATCTTTTCTGATAAGACTATAAATTAACGATAATCAGACCGAGCACTCAACCGCGACCACAGGACACAGCCCCCAGTCTGACACCATTAAATGGACACTTCGGCGACCGGCAACGGCACTTCAACATAATGTGAAGCCATGGCAGAAAGGTGAGATTCTTGTGTTGAAGACCCACCAGAGCAACCAGATGTATGTTCAAAGACATAGTCCGAGTCCGTCAGAACTGCATCCAATTGAATTGCATCCTCCGCTTCATCTGGCTCCTCCAAAGAAAACAGCTCCTCAACATCCGAGGTAGGCGTCTGAACCAAGGCGTAACCTTGAGCTGGCGAATCCGTAGTTGGCGTCGACAACTCTTGACTTGGGGTCATACTATCAATTTCGTCGAAAATGAGGGCCTGAGAGCTCTCAACAGAAGTCAGAAAAGCATCTGCAGAAGCGAAAGCTGACGAGACCGGGGCCTGAATCTGAACTGCACCAAAACTCTCATGCATAAAATTAATGACGGCCCTAGAGTCATCCACAGACTGGCTAAAATCATTCATACCTGAGGACGTTGCAGCGACAGGCTCAAAAGCAGCGCCATCTTCAGACACTGCAATGTACTCATCAGACCAGTTCTCACCATTAAACACAGCATCCATAAGAGACTTTTGAACAAGCTCAAGATTATTCAGATCCCCGTCTGTGTCTTCATACCATTGAAACCAGACATCTGCAAAATGGGATTCACGATCATAATTAAACGCCTCACTGCTGCCGTTATTGAAATTAAAATAATCAACATGAGGCTCTCCATCCACCTGGGTCACAGTGTTGACGCCAAGCATCGTATTTTCGTATAAGACCGCGTCTACGAGGACCGTTGACTCTTTTGAAAATACAGCACCTAAAAGACTCGCAGGACTCCAGTCCGGATTGAGAGCATCGTCTCCGGCAAGGGCTTTGAATTTATCGGGCCAATTGTCCACGACATCATTCCAATTAGTTTGCCCATCTGCTGTCATCAAATATTTATAGAGTGCTAGATTTTCAAGAGGTGAATCAATCGTTGCACCATCGCACATTATGCGACCTGCGGGATCCGTTGTGATACTAGTGGCAGCATCGATCTTAGAAAGTGCTTCAGTCAGCGCATGATTCAAAACAGACTCTGGTGCACGCACAACGTTTGCTCGCTCGAGTTCCACCGTTTGAGTAAACGCCAGCAAATCTGCAGGAATTTCATAATCTCCATCGGCATTGAGCACGTAATAGATTGGAGCGCCGTTTGTACCTACAAGGATTTGCTGTCCATTCGCATCTAGAACAGCTTCTCCGTTACCAAAGCCATCAGTTGCGTCAAGATCACGGAGAAGAACGTACTGATCGCCGTACAAGTCACCGTTATCGTTACTGCCACCCCCGCCGCCACCGCCACCGCCACCATTTCCACTTCCTCCGCTCCCTCCACTTCCTCCACCCTCATCGGTAGAAGTTCCATCAATAAAATCTACAACCAAACTCGTTTTTGTGTAATTGACCACCGTTGACGCGTTAGGCGTTGTCTCAAATGCACCATCGAGAAAAGTAAAGGACAGATTATTGATATCGTGAACACTGGCACTAGGTGACGCAGTTCCTGTGAGCGTGGCAGTCAAAATCGTGTTGCTAGCTAACGTAAACGATGCAACAAGCCCCTCAGGCACATTAGCGACTAGAATTTTATTTGCAACATTTGTAGAAAAGGTATCCCCAGCGAGAGTAATCACAATCGAGCTACCAATGGTCCCGTTATTTGCAGTAGATTCCACAAATGTACCGGAACTATAGGTAAGCGTTGGTACCGGAGGAGGCTCTGGCGTCACGGGACCTGGATTCACGGGACCCGGATCCGATGGTCCCGGAGTCACGTTCACTGGCAATTGCGGGGCAGGATCCGTTTGAACAGGAGCACCGACATCTGGTGTGGATGGCCTCACCGCATCTCTTGCGCTATCAATGTCATCATTTTGGGAATGCAATGCAAAATTAGTCGCTCTTTCGACCTTGCTCCTGATTGCTCCAGTATCAGCAGCGTCTACACCGCCCGAACCATTAAATGCCGCCTCTGTCAGCATTCTCGCAACTTCGTAAAAAGGGATACCATCATCGATTAGCCCGCCCCAATACTTGAGTCCCTCCGAGTCTGCAGAACGATCAAATGCATTCAAATAAAACATATTGACTTGTTGAGCTGAGGTCATTCCGCGAAAAGTATCCGAAACCTCTGAACAGGCCGCAAAATAACTGCATACGTCCTGAATATCAGCCCCATTAGCCAGCTCTCCACTCCAAATATTTAAGCCCGCTTTTTCTGGCGCTCGGCCAAGCATAACAATATAAAGCTGTGCCACGCTACTATGGATATCTCTAGAAAAAGAATCTGCATTGACTGCAACTGAAGGAAAGTCTATCTGACTTAAACCGGTACGACTCGAAGAATCCGAATTCACTGATTCTTCTGAAAGCAACTCAACATTACCTTCGTAACTGTAATCCATATCATTCTCCTTGAAGATCCCGTGGCCAAGAAAGGCAACACGTTTGATCCGACGGCAAACAAATGTTCGCCACGTTTCAAGTCTGATCAGGAAGCAGTCGAGCGTAAATTCATCAAAAGGCTTATTTTTTTTATCTAATAGTTATTTTTTTCGATATAAAAATATGTCAAAAGATATTGATGCTTTTAAAGAGTGACCCTTGAGAATCTGGTGGCGCCGCCGAGACGAATCGAACGTCCGACTCCCTTCTTAGGAGGAAGGTACTCTATCCACTGAGTTACGGCGGCGTGTGGTGTAGTTTAACAAGTGTTGAGCAAGTCCCTCAGCCGCGAGGGTGATGCTGGGCATGCAAGCTTTTTAGACGCTCGCGTGCAACGTGGGTATAAATCTGTGTGGTTGAAATATCTGCATGACCCAGCAACATTTGCACCACGCGCAAGTCCGCGCCATGATTGAGCAAATGAGTGGCAAATGCATGTCGCAGCACGTGCGGAGATAGCGGTGCCCGCACGCCCGCCAGCACCGCATATTTTTTAATCAACAGCCAAAAAGACTGCCGCGTCATCGGCGTCCCCCGAGCCGTCACAAACATCGCAGGGCTGGTCCGCGGTCCGAGCAAGACGGGACGCGCCTCTTTCATATACGTATCAATCCATTGTGCAGCTTCGGCGCCAAGCGGCACCAAGCGGTCCTTGCCACCCTTACCCTGCACGACTCTGAGCACGCCATCGGACAGGCTGATTTCCAACACGCCTATGTTGACCAACTCAGAAACACGCAAACCTGTGGCATACAACACCTCGAGCATGGCGCGATCACGCAAGCCACGCGGTGTATGAACAGGAGGTTGTTTAAGCAAAGCCTCCACTTGTCCCTCAGAAAGCGTCTTGGGCACACGCAGCGGCTGACGAGCCGTTGTCAGCTGTAGACACGGGTCCGCCGAGACGCGTTGATGGCGAATGGCCCACAAGTAGTAACGACGAAGTGTGGCGAGGCGGCGATTGGCTGTGCTGGGTTTACTGTTGGCATGCAAAGCGGCAAACCAAGACTCGATATCGGCGCCAACGGCGGCATCAAGTGCAACGCCACGCTCAACCTGCAGCCATTGTTCAAACGCACTCAAATCGCGGCGATAAGCCGCAAGCGTGTTGGCGGCCAGGCCGTCTTCGAGCCAAACCGCATCGATAAAGGTGCCGACAGCGCTTGATTCCTGAGCACTCATGCGGGATGCCATGACGCGAAATGAGAAAATGATAGTAGCATTCACTCACCCACTTATCTGCCAGTTTTACCCTATGCCTCCTGCCCCTCTGAAAACCCTCTCCCTATTGTTACCCGGAGAAGTGGATACCGATCTTCTCGGTCAAGCACTTGCCCGGGTTGCGGCGGATATGCAGCCATCGTCCGAGGGAGATCAGCCCGGTCCCGACGCTGGCGGCCGCATTCATCTGGAAGGCGACCTCGGCGCAGGAAAGACTTCCTTAGCCAGAGCTTTTTTACGACAATGTGGCGTTTCTGGACGAATTAAGAGCCCAAGTTACGCTTTACTTGAATCTTATGAAGTTTCTAACTTATACTTGTATCATCTTGATTTTTATAGATTTAACGATCCTGCAGAATGGTTAGACGCTGGGTTCCGTGATTTGCTCAATAACCGAGCACTTGTTTTGATCGAATGGCCTGAACGTGCGGGCGATTTATTAGGGCATCCGGATCTACTTATTCAGCTGGCTTATGCCAACCAGGGTCGTCTTGCAACACTTAGTGCTTATACAGCCAGAGGGCTTAAATGGATCGACGCTTTGCCTCAGACAAGTCAGGATGCTCAGAAGGGCTAAAAGCCCCTGCTCGTCGCCGTCTGTTGGGTGCGGCAACGATTTTACTTTTGCCAGTGATTCCTCGAATCGCCATGGCGGCCAAGCTACTCGCTGTGCGCACGTGGCCAGCGGATGATTACACACGCGTCACGCTCGAACTCGACAGTGAATTGCGTGCCGAACATTTCACTCTAGAAAATCCGCATCGTATGGTGGTGGACATTCAGGGCATGGAGATGAACCCGGCACTCAACGACTTGGTCCGCAAAGTACGCCCTGACGACCCTTACATCAGCTCGTTGCGCGTCGCGCAGAACCGGGCCAATGTTATCCGCATTGTTTTTGATCTGAAGCAAGCCATTGCGCCACAGGTCTTTACGCTCAAGCCAGTCGGGGACTATAAGTTCCGCTTGGTGCTTGACCTGTATCCAAAAGTAGCGCAGGACCCTCTGACCGCGCTGCTTAAGAAAATGCCGCAGAAGAAGTTGGACGAGGATCCTCTTGCGCGGGTGCTCAACGACATCAGTCGTAATCCAAAAGGAACGGGCATGGCTGCTGTTCCCGTGATCCCCAACTCTGTCGCGCCACCACTTGCGCCTAGCAGCCCAAGCACCAGTCCGACGCCTCTCGGTCGGCGTCGCATGGTAACAATCGCAATTGATGCAGGCCATGGCGGTGAAGATCCAGGTGCAATCGGCAAAGGCGGCACACGCGAAAAAGACGTTGTTCTCGCAATTGCTCAAAAGCTAAAAGCTCGCATTGATGCCACACCCGGTATGCGTGGCTACCTCACCCGTGACGGCGATTATTTCGTTCCACTCCATGTTCGCGTTGAGAAGGCCCGCCGAGTCAAAGCAGATCTGTTTGTTTCGATTCACGCAGATGCCTTCCCTCGTCCCACCGCGGGTGGCAGCTCTGTGTATGTCCTGTCAGATCGCGGCGCCTCGAGCACTGCGGCAAAATGGTTAGCTGAAAAAGAAAACTCAGCGGATTTGATCGGTGGCATCAATATTCAGACACAAAACAATCAAGTCGCAAAAATTTTGCTTGATCTGTCTACCTCCGCCCAAATCAAAGATTCGACCCAACTGGCTTCGACAATGCTGGATCAGCTGCGCGGCGTTTATCGCCTGCACAAACCACAGGTTGAAAACGCCGGTTTTGCGGTGTTGCGCGCGCCTGATATGCCTTCGATCTTGGTCGAAACAGCCTTTATCAGCAATCCAACCGAAGAGCAGATGCTGAGAAGCGCTCAGACTCAAGATCGCTTCGCCTCGGCGATGCACTCAGGTATTCACCATTTTTTCAAAGTCAATCCGCATCTCTCAACCGTCGGTTAACACAACAATACGAACATCTGCCCCAACAAGCCTCTAGAATAGAGGCTTCTTTTTGTTCGTTCTCAATATGTCTATTCGTCGCCCCATCTGTGCACTACCCGACCTGCTAGTGAGTCAAATCGCGGCCGGCGAGGTCATCGAGCGTCCTGCCTCCGTGCTCAAAGAACTCGTGGAAAATGCCGTAGATGCGGGCGCACAAACGGTTGAGGTACGTCTTGAGGCAGGTGGCATCAGACGTATTGCGGTGATAGATGATGGCGGCGGCATTGCGAAAGAAGAACTCGCGCTGGCTTTGACCCGTCACGCGACGAGCAAAATCAACTCGCTCGAAGAACTCGAGTCTGTTCATTCGATGGGGTTTCGTGGTGAAGCGCTGGCCTCAATTGCCGCGGTTTCGCAGCTGACACTCATCTCTCGCCCCAAAGAAGCGGAACACGCTTGGTGCCTGGAGCCTGGTGCCAGCGATGCGACGGCCGCCTCTGGCGCCCTCGGCACCACAGTGGATGTGAAATATTTATTTGATCGCGTACCAGCCAGACGTAAATTTTTGCGTGCAGAAGCGACGGAATTTGGTCACTGCATTGATGCCATCGAACGCATCGCACTGGCCTTTCCAGAAGTTGGCTTCCGTGTCTTTCATAATGACCGGGCGGTGCGTCAATGGTTGCCCACTTCAGCCCTCAAACGGATCAGCGACGTCCTGGGATCAGAATTTAACGAGCACGGCATCGAGGTCAATGCCCAAGGCGGCTTGATCTCTCTCATGGGTGTGGTGACGAGGCCCACGGCAGCACGCGCCCGCGCAGATCGACAGTTTTTGTTTGTCAATGGCCGTCATGTCCGAGACCGTACGGTTTCCCATGCCTTGCGTAGCGCCTACGCCGATGTCTTGCATGGCGATCGTCAACCCGCCTATGTATTATTTTTACATGTGGACCCTACCGCCGTAGACGTCAACGTCCATCCGGCCAAACACGAGGTCCGTTTTCGCGACTCTGGTGCCGTCCATCGTTTTGTTCAGCAAACAGTCACTCAAGCACTCGCCGGTGTCGCGGGCGCCCAGCAAGTCTCTGCTGTGGGGACATCTACTGATCCGAATGCACCAACCACGCAAGAGAACGTGACTGGCTTTATGCCAGCGACCTTTGCAAGCGCGGGATCGAGCAGTCGCTCAGCCGCATTTGATCATCGCACTCAGCCAAGCGTACCCTGGCAAGCCGCGACACAGAACACTTTTCATTTACGTGAGAATGGACCAGCCTCATCTGTTTCGACTGAGGCATGGAAAACACTTTACGCGCCACTCGATGAGCCGACACCTGCCTGGCCACTCGGACGCGCCCTCGCCCAGGTGCATGGAATCTACATCTTGGCTCAAACGAGTTCGGGGCTGGCGTTGATCGACATGCATGCCGCCCACGAGCGTGTGGTGTATGAGCAGCTTAAAAAGGCGCTTGATACGCAATCATTGCCGCAACAAACTCTGCTTGTGCCCGTTGTGTTTCGAGTCACCGAAAAAGAAATCGCACTGGCCGAAGAATTTCGTGCACAGATCAACGAACTCGGCTTTGAGATGGCTACCGTGGGACCTCAAGATATGGCGCTACGGGCCGTACCCGCCATGCTGGTTCGAGGTGATTTAGAGGCGCTCGCACGCGGCGTTCTGCGCGACCTTGAACACTTGGGTGCAAGTCAGCTTTTAACCGAGCAGCGCAACACCTTGCTTGGCACAATGGCTTGCCATGGGGCAGTGCGTGCCAATCGTCAACTCACGCTCGAAGAAATGAATGCCCTGCTGCGTCAGATGGAGCAGACTGAACGCGCGGATCAGTGCAACCACGGACGGCCCACCTGGATCCACTGGAACGTATCGGATTTAGACAAACTATTTTTACGCGGCCAATGACAGCGGACCCACTCTCCGCTCAGTCACTTCACACTCCCGCTTTGCTGTGTATTGCGGGCCCCACAGCAAGTGGCAAGAGCGCCATCGCACGCGCGATTGCACAAAAGTGGCCATGCGAAATTATTAATGTTGACTCTGCCACCATTTATCGCGGCATGGATATTGGTACAGCCAAGCCCTCGCAAGAAGAGCGTGCCGCGATTCATCACCACTTATTAGATATTTTGGATCCGCTGGAATCATATTCAGCGGCAGCCTTTAGACGCGATACGCTTCGTTGCGTAAAAGAAATACGCGCCCGAGGACGCCTGCCTGTGTTGGTGGGCGGCACGATGCTTTACTTTAAGGCCCTGCGCGATGGACTCAATGACTTACCTAGCGCAGACCCAGAGATTAGAAAAGAACTTGAGTTGCGAGCCGCTGTCGAGGGTTGGCCTGCAATGCATGCAGCGCTTCACTTGATTGATCCCGTCACCGCTGCGAGGCTTTCTCCCAACGATAGTCAACGCATACAGAGGGCACTTGAGATCTGGCATATCAGCGGCAAGACGATGTCTGAGCTGCTCAGCGCTCCCGAACAAACTGACAAACCTTTGGCCACGGTCACCTTGAGTCTTGAGCCAACAGAGCGTAGCCATCTGCACCAGCGCATTGCGTTACGCTTTGATCAAATGCTGGAGGAAGGCTTGGTTGAGGAGGTCCGAACGCTACGTGCGCGAGGCGATTTGCATACAGACCTGCCATCGATTCGCTGCGTGGGCTATCGACAATTTTGGTCCATGCTGGAGGGCGAGGTCACGCCCGCACAGGCCAGAGAGCAAGCCATCGCAGCCACACGTCAATTGGCCAAAAGGCAACTGACGTGGCTGCGTAGCCTACCCGATCGCCTCACGATCGAAGCTGATTCAAGTGCAGCAACCGAGAAGACCTTGGCAATCGTGGATCGTTTGATCCACGACCGAACGATTGTCGACTAACTTAGAGGACGACAGTTTGTGCGTCTGTAGCCGCACACTCGGCGATCTCTCCGAGCTGATAGACCGTCTCGCCTTGGGCTCGTAGTGCTTGACTGATGGCCTCTGCTTGAGCCGCAGGCACAACAGCAACCATACCGATTCCGCAGTTAAAAACACGGTGCATTTCGGTGTCGGCGACGCCGCCCTGCTCTTGCAGCCAGCTAAAAAGTTTGGGCATTTGCCAAGCATCTCGGTGCAGACGCGCTTGTAAACCAGGCTGCAAAATACGTGGCACATTGTCTAGCAACCCACCACCAGTAATATGCGCCAAGCCTTTGATTTGTTTACCAAAATCCTTGAGGACCGCCAATACGGGCTTGACATACAAATGCGTCGGCGCCATCACGACATCACCTAAAGGCTGACCGTGAAAGTCTTGTTCGGGACGGGCATTGGCACGCTGCAAGATTTTGCGCAGCAAGGAATAACCGTTTGAATGGGCACCACTTGAGGCCAAACCTAACACCACGTCGCCTGGTTGAATGGATTTGCCATCAATCAGCGCAGACTTTTCCGCCGCGCCCACAGCAAAACCAGCCAAGTCGTACTCACCATCCGGATACATGCCGGGCATTTCAGCAGTTTCGCCGCCGATGAGTGCGCAACCAGAAAGCTCGCAACCCTTGGCGATACCGCCCACCACTTGAGCGGCCACGTCGACTGACAATTTGCCGCAGGCAAAATAATCCAGGAAAAACAATGGCTCTGCACCCTGAACCAAAATGTCGTTGACACTCATCGCCACAAGATCGATTCCGACGGTGTCGTGGCGTTGCCAGTCAAAGGCAAGCTTGAGTTTGGTACCAACGCCATCGGTGCCTGAGACCAAAACGGGTTCTTTGTAGCGTTTTGGGACCTCAAACAAGGCACCAAAGCCACCAATGCCTGCCAGGACACCCTCGCGCATTGTGCGCGCTGCCAGGGGTTTAATACGGTCGACCAGGGCATCGCCCGCGTCAATATCGACGCCAGCGTCGCGGTAAGTCAGAGGAGCTTGAGGTTGTGTCATGGGAAAAAGCCGTGGTTGTGTGACAATTGTGGACTTTCGTCCGTATTTTTACTGATTTTACGATGAGTCGATGAGTCGGCAGTTACTTCTAGAAATCTCCCCCACCCAAAGTCCAAGTTTGGACAACACTGTGGTGGGCGCAAATGCCGCCGCTATCGATGCGGCAAAGGGCTTGTCTCCGGGACGGGCACTGTATTTATGGGGTCCACCCGGCTGTGGGCGCAGCCATTTGCTGCATGCAATGATAAAAGACAAACGTGCTCATTTTTTCAATATCGAGACACTTTCTGACAAAATTATGGCCCTCGCCACCCTGCCAGCCGACCAAATTGAGGCAGAAGTTGTGGCGGTGGATGACATCCAGGAGATGACCGCAGAGCAGCAGGCAGCCGTGTTTGCCCTGTACAATCGCTGGCGCGAGCTTGCTGCGACGCCTCAAGCTTTCGGACTGGTTGTCACAGGTGATCGTGCGCCGATGATGATGTCCTTGCGTGAAGACTTACGCACCCGCTTGGGCTGGGATCTGGTGTTTCGCCTAGACCCGTTGTCCGATGCGGAAAAACTCGAAGCGCTCAAAGCCTATGCGCTCAGGCGTGGGCTCCCACTCTCCGAAGAGGTGTTGGACTGGATGTTGACGCATTACACCCGAGACATCCGGCAACTTTTTGCCTTGGTGGATGCGCTAGACCGGTACTCTCTTTCTAAACACCGGACGGTGACTGTGCCCCTTGTGCGCCAAATGCTGTCCGACCGAGAATTTTTACAATCATGACCTTCAGACGACTCGCACTTTTTGATCTCGACCACACGCTACTGCCTCTTGATAGTGATTATCAATGGGCTGTTTTCATGGCCAAATCCGGGCGGGCGGGCGATCCGGCCGAAGCGTTGCGTCGCAACGAAGAGCTGATGGACCGTTATAACGCAGGTGAGTTGACTGCTGAACAAGCCGCAGAGTTTATGCTGGGTTTGCTGGCTGCGCACCCTCCTCACTTGCTGGCAGCCTGGCATGAAGAGTTTATGCAAAACGTGATTCGTCCGGCGATGACTCAAGCGGCAATTGAACTCGTACAACAACACTTGGCTGCAGGCGACCTCTGTGCAGTGGTTACCGCGACCAACAGCTTTGTGACAGCGCCGATTGCGCGTGCGTTTGGTGTGCCCACACTGATCGCAACAGATCCCGAATACATTGCAGGCCGTTACACCGGAAAAATATTAGGCACGCCCAGTTTTAAACATGGCAAAGTCCTCCGCGTGAACAGCTGGCTTGAAGGCTTGAGCAAGCGATTACAAGATTTTGATGCGTCCTATTTTTACAGTGACTCGATCAATGATCTTCCGCTGCTCGAAGTCGTCACGCATCCCATCGTGACAAATCCTAGTGAGAGCCTGCTCGCCGTTGCACAACAACGCAAATGGCCCGTCCTCAATCTTTTCAACACGCTAGCCGACGATAAATCCTGATGCTTACAGACACCATTAAACGCTTTGTTGGTCAGCTGTTTGGCCAGAGATCACAGGGTTTGCGACGTATCAGCAAAGATAAGCATGGCATTGATCGCCGGATTGTTTCGCGTCATGCCATCAAAGTCTGCGAGGTTTTACAGCACGAAGGCTACCAAGCCTACATTGTCGGGGGTGCCGTTCGAGATCTGATTGTGGGACTCGAACCCAAAGACTTTGACGTTGCGACCAATGCAACGCCAGAGCAAATCCGTCCGCTGTTCAGGCGCGCTCGCATCATCGGCCGACGCTTTCAACTGGTACATGTGGTCTTTGGCCAAGAAATCATTGAAACGTCGACCTTTCGAGCGCCTGCCTCTGAATCACAATCCACCGACGGGCATGGTCGCATTTTGCGCGACAACGAGTTTGGTACCCATGCACAAGATGCGGCGCGTCGAGATTTCACGATCAACGCGCTGTACTACGATCCCAGCACAGAAGAAGTGATCGATTATCACAATGGCGTCGACGATCTCAAACATCGTTTGATTCGTATGATCGGTGATCCACGCACGCGCTATCGTGAAGATCCGGTGCGCATGCTGCGTGCCGTGCGCTTTGCGGTCAAGCTCAAGGGAAAGATCGAGCCTGAGACCAAAGAGCCTTTAGCATCAATGGCTGAACTGATTGAAAACGTTCCAGCCTCGAGATTATTCGATGAGATGCTGAAATTGCTGACCTGTGGTCAAGCAATGGAATGTTTGACGCAACTGCGACAAGACGGCTTGCATCAAGGGATCTTACCTTTGTTGGACGTGGTGCTTGAGCAGCCCGGTGGCGAGGCGTTTATCGAGCTCTCGCTCGAACGAACCGATCAGCGTATTCGAAGTGGCAAAACTGTCAGCCCAAGCTTTCTGTTCGCCGCGTTGCTTTGGCATCAAGTCGATGTGCGTTGGCAGCAACGTGTTGCAGCCGGCGAGCCTTCGATTCAAGCGCTCATGGAAGCCGCGGACTCTGTCCTCGACGAACAAACTGAAAAGCTCGCCATTCAAAAACGCTTTAGTGCTGATATGCGAGAGATCTGGTTTATGCAACCACGCTTTGAAAAGCGCTTGCCTAAATCAATCTGGCGTATGTTCGAACAACCTCGCTTTAGAGCCGCTGTCGATTTTCTGCAGTTACGCGCAGCATCGCATCAGTTCGATAGTGTTCTGGCGCAATGGTGGATGGATCTTGCGAATGCTGATGATGAGGGTCGGGCAGCGATGCTTGAAGACTTGAGCAAACTCCCTCGCGAATCAAGTGCGACCGGAACTCGTCCGCGCACACGCCGTCGCAAGCGCAGCCCAAGTACAGACACCCAGCGCTCGCCATCCTCTGACCCAAGTTAGGTCTTCGAAAATGTCTGCGCGCGCTTGGATCGGCCTGGGTGCAAATCTTGGGGACGCGCGCGAGACGATTGAACGGGCTCTTAAAGCACTTGGCGAGACTCGAGGTATTCAGTCGCTGATTGTTGCGCCGCTTTACGGCAGTGACCCCGTCGATGCGCAGGGTCCGACCTTTGTCAATACAGTCGCTCAAATTCATACCACTCTCGCGCCATTAGCCTTGCTCGACGCCTTGCAGGCGATTGAACAGGCGCATGGACGAGAGCGGCCGTTTCGCAATGCACCACGGACCTTGGATCTCGATTTACTTTTATATGAAGGTGTCGAGATGGAAACACCGAGACTCACACTGCCCCATCCACGCATGCACGAGAGAGCCTTTGTGTTGCGGCCGCTCAGCGAGCTGACCCCAGATCTCGTACTCAAGCAAGGAAGCCTCCAGACTCTGCTGGAGCAATGTAGCGACCAGAAACTCTGGCCGCTACCGCTTTAGAGCATTTGAAATTTAAATCGCTTTTGCGGCCTCAAGCTTGGCGATGATTTCGTCACTCACGCCCAAGGATTTGAGAATCGCGAGCGTGTGCTCACCAATGGCCGGAATGGGATCCATTCGAGCATCAAAGGCGCTGCTAGTGGCTGGCGGAAGCAAGGCAGGTAAAGCACCCACAGGAGTCTGTACCTCTGTCCAGCGTTGACGAGCTTTGAGTTGCGGATGCGCCCATACGTCTTTCATTTCATTGACCCGCGCATTGGCAATCTGTGCTTTTTCCAACGCCTCAATGACTTCGTCGATCGTCATCTTGGCAAAAGCATCGACAATCAAACCCCGCAAGCCATCGCGATTTGCAACCCGCTTGGAAGTCGAGTCATAACGTGGGTCTTTCGCCAAAGCAGGTTGGTTCAACACTTTTTCGCAAAACACTTGCCACTCACGCTCGTTTTGCAAACCAAGCATGACGTTGCTACCGTCCCCCACGGGAAAGGGGCCATAAGGGTAAATCGTTGCGTGTGCAGCGCCTGCGCGTGGCGGAGGAGACTGTCCTTCAAAGGCGTAATAAAGTGGGAAGCTCATCCACTCCACCATGCTCTCGAGCATTGATACATCGAGATGACTGCCCAAACCCGTTTTATGGCGCAACAACAATGCGTTCAAAATGCTGGAATAGGCATACGAACCGGCAGCAATATCCGCGATCGAACAGCCTGCCTTGGCGGGCGCATCAGGCGAACCCGTCACAGAGATGAAACCACTTTCACTCTGAATCAACAGGTCGTACGCTTTTTTGGTTTCGTAAGGACCGCCTTCGCCGTAGCCTGATATATCGCACACAATCAGTTTGGGAAAGCGCTCGTGCAAGGCCTCGAAAGATAAACCCATGCGCGCAGCAGCCCCGGGTGCCAGATTTTGCACAAGTACATCGGCCTCGGCCAGCAATTCGTTCAAAATCGGACCGGCATCCTCATGTTTGAGGTCCAAGGTCAAACTTTCTTTTGAGCGATTCGTCCAAACAAAGTGCGAGGCCATACCGCGTGTGCGCTCATCGTATTTGCGAGCAAAATCGCCAACACCCGGCCGCTCGACTTTGATGACGCGCGCACCATTGTCGGCGAGTTGACGGGTGCAAAACGGCGCTGCGATCGCGTGCTCTAGACTGACGACAGTAATCCCATCGAGTGGGCGTGGACCAGCTTTTTTCATACTTCGAACCTCAATTCTGCTTGGTGGGCAAGCGTGCCCTCTTGCTCAGCCCATAGTTTGGCTTCACCCGGCGCTTCCATCATGCCGGCGACCGCGAAAGGTGTCGGTGCGATGAGAGGTCGTAGACCGCGATAAGCAAGATGACGTACTTGTGCGGCGGGATTGGCGCGGACGAACGCCCGACACATGAGCGTTGCGATTAAAGGACCGTGGATCACAAGCCCTGGATACCCTTCGGTTTGCGTCACATATGGGTGATCGTAGTGAATGCGGTGGCTGTTGAAGGTCACGGCCGAGTATCTGAACAGCAGTACCGGACTCGGGTCCACTGACTCGCTCCATTGTGCGACCGGTGCAGACTCCGTACCCTGAAGCTTTGGCGGGCTTGGCTCGCGATAGACGATATCTTGCTCCTCGCTAATCACGAGTTTGCCCTCTTGGACGATGTCATGCTTGACCGTCACAAATAGCAAAGAACCGGTGCGACCTTGCTTTTCTTTGATGGCTAAAACAGTCGAGGTTTTGTGTGCCTCGATCCCCACGCGCAAGCCCTCATTGAAAGAGACTCGACCGCCTGCCCACATACGATTGCGATTGTCCGCAGGAGGCAAAAAGCTGCCGCGAGCGGGATGACCATCAAGACCGGTTTGCGCAATTGGCACGGTTTCAAGGAAAAAAGCCCAATGCCAGAGGTGCGGCACCACCTGACCCACTTGCGGGGTCGTTTCGCCTAAGGTTGCCGCAATGCAGGCAGCGTGGCCAGGATCCATGCGGTCCACAACGGTTTGCGACTTGCCTAGCCACGCATTTAAATCTGTCGTCGACATCTGATCACTTCCTTTCTTTAAGTCTCAAGATCTTGCATGCGTTGCAAGTGGTAGTTGGTATCGCCAAGTAACAAATCAAGATAGGTCAAGCGTTTAAAGTAATCGCCCACCTCCAGCTCGTCTGTCACGCCCATACCACCGTGAGACTGCACAGAGGCCTCACCTACAAAACGTGCAGCGGCAGCCACTTCAACTTTAGCCATGGAGACAATGCGACTACGCTTTTGCGCATCTGGCTCGCTGAGCGCGATCGCCGCGACATAGGTCATCGACAAGCCCATTTCGGACTGGATCAGCATCTCGGCCAAGCGATGTTGCAAGACTTGGAAATTTGCCAAAGGCTGTCCGAATTGCTTGCGTGTCTTGAGGTACTGAATCGTGCTGTCAGTGAGATAAGCCATCGCACCGCAGGCTTGCGCGCACAACGCGACGATCCCGAAGTCCAGTGCCATCGTGAGCGAGGCTTGCGCAAGTACACCTTTCGCCACCAAATTTTCCGCGGGTACGACGACGCGTTCGAAGGTGACTGTCGCAGCACGTGAGCCATCAAAAGTGGGATAGTCAGCGATCGACACGCCAGCCGAACCGGTGGGAACCAGCAGCACAGTTGTTTCACCCTCAAGCACGACGGAGACCAGTAAAGCATCTGAGCCGGCCGCATGCCAAACCAGAATTTTTTTACCGTCCAGCTGATAGCCTCCCTGATGCGCAGAAGCGCGCGTGCTCAGAGGACGCTGAGCATCACGCTCGCCCTCTTCTTGCCAAGCCACTGCAAGAATGGCCTCACCTTCAGCATGCGCGGTCAGCCATTGCTGTTTGAGCGCCTGATTATCGCTCTGCGCAAGCAAGGTGACACCCATCACTGCGCTGGAAATCACGGGCTCGCTGACCAAGCCGCGACCAAGCTCTTGGTGCACTGCCAACATCGTGGCGGGCGTCTCGCCAAAGCCACCAAACTCCTCGGCCACTAACAAACCACCTACGCCTAGTTCGACCAAACTGTTCCAAGCGGACACATCAAGCTTGCCGCTGACTTGACGCGCACGGCGCTTGGGTCGAGTCCAGTTGTCTGCAATTAAACGGTGCAGACTGTCTGTCAACATCCGTTGCTCTTCTGAGTATGAAAAATCCATGATGTATCCTAGACCCCGATAATTTGCTTGGCGATGATGCCTTTCTGAACCTCGTTGGTTCCACCGTAAATGGCAGTCTTGCGCATGTCGAAATACGCCGCTGCTGCTGCAGCCGAATATTCAGGGCCTGGGCCGTGAAACTCTGACTCTGCCAACATCCACTCCGGGTCGTAGGGCAACGCGTCTGAACCCGCTACCTGCATCTGCAGTTTTGCGAGTTCCATCTGAAGCTCTGAACCACGAATTTTTAAAATAGATGCTTTGGGTCCAGGATCGCTTGACTCATCGGCCGCCACGCGCAAGACCATCATTTCAAGCGCCAACACTTGTGCTTCGACGCGATTGATACTGTCGCGCACGCGAGAGTTCAGACTCAATGACTCACCACTGGCCATCGTGCGTTCAGCGAGTGACTTCAGAATCGCCAGCTCGCGATGGCAGTGACCAATTCCGGCAATTCCGCTGCGCTCGTGGCCTAACAAATACTTGGCATAGGTCCAGCCGTTGTTTTCTTCCCCGACGAGATTTTCAAGAGGTGCTTCGACATTTTCAAGCCAGACCTCGTTGACTTCAGCACCACCATCCAGCGTTTTGATCGGTCTGACCTGAACGCCTGGCTGACGCATGTCGATCAAGATCATTGAAATGCCGCGCTGTGCCTTGGCGGCTGGGTCCGTTCGCGCCAGACAAAACATCCAGTCAGCATAATGCGCCAAAGTCGTCCAGGTTTTCTGGCCGTTAATGATGTAACGGTCACCCACGCGCTCAGCACGTGTCTTGAGTGAGGCCAAATCAGAGCCAGAACCAGGCTCCGAATAGCCCTGACACCACCAGTCATCCACGTTAATGATGCGGGAAAGAAAACGCTCCTTTTGTGAGGCATTACCGTATTTCATTAATACAGGACCAATCATGCTCAGGCCAAAAGGCAACAAGCGAGGCGCACCGGCTTTGAAAGATTCAATCTCAAAGATCATGCGCTGCACGGCATTCCAGCCAGTACCGCCATATTCTTTTGGCCAACTCGGCGCTCCCCAGCCATGCTCGGCAAGAATGCGATGCCAGCGCAAATAGTCATCGCGCTTGATACGTTGATGCGCAAAAGACTTTGCACGTAAATCGGCCGGTAATTTAGCCACTACAAATGCACGCACCTCTTCACGAAAGGCGCGTTCTTCGGGGGTCCAAGTCAGATCCATGAGCGTTCTCCTATGTACAGTATCTTAACGCTCCCCCGCAGCGATTCCATCTGTCATTTTGGAAGTCCGCATTCCGCAAGTGAAAATCCCCGCGAGGCAATACTGATTCAAAAACCCCCTACAATCAAAAAAAACATTTCTACGAGACAGCACCACACTGATGAAAACCCTAATACTCGACGCTTGTGCGTCTTTTTTAACGATCAGTCTTACCTGGAGTCAGCATGCTCGATAAAGTCAAAGCATCCCTGCAAGAAGCAATCGAACCGATCAGAGATGGTGCCGCCATCATGGTCAGCGGCTTTGGTGATGCAGGCATCCCATTTGAGCTGATGAGCGCCGTGCTCGACAAAGGTTTACGTGAACTCACCATCATCAGCAACAACGCTGGCACGCACGAAACAGGCATCGCCGGACTCATCAAAGCAGGCCGGGTACGTAAAATCGTTTGCTCTCATCCGCGCCCAGCCAACTCAGATGTGTTTGCAAATGCTTATCGCGCAGGACAAGTCGAACTCGAGTGCATGCCACAAGGCACACTCGCCGAGCGTTTACGCGCAGCGGGAGCTGGACTCGGTCCCTTTTTCACCCCAACAGGTTACGGCACGTTGATTGCTGAAGGTAAAGAGCAACGTGTCATTGATGGCAAAGGCTATATCCTTGAGCAACCACTATCGGCGGACTTTGCACTGATTCGCGCGCATCTGGGTGATCGTTGGGGCAACCTGAACTACCGATGGGCTGCGCGCAATTTTGGGCCCGTCATGTGTATGGCCGCCAAGCACACCATCGCGCAAGTCAATCGCATCGTGCCACTTGGCGAACTCGCCCCCGAGCATGTCATGACACCCGGGATTTTTGTTCAATCTGTTGTAGCAATCGGAGGCGAGCGATGAGCACAGCCGCAGACAGCACATTCAAGCCGCTTTCACGCGCAGAAATTTCCTATCTCGTCGCCCATGACTTTCCTGATGGCTCGGTCGTGAACCTTGGAATCGGCATGCCTACCCAAGTCGCCGACTTTTTACCCAAAGACCGCGAAATTTTGCTCCATAGCGAAAATGGCATTTTGGGCATGGGACGCGCTGCGATTGGAGATGAAATTGATCTCGATCTCATTAACGCCAGTCGCACGCCCGTGACGCTTCTCGATGGTGCTTCAATTACCGAGCACACTGTTTCGTTTGCGATGATGCGCGGCGGTCATCTGGATTACTCCGTGCTGGGTGGCTTTCAAGTCGCAGCGAACGGCGATCTTGCCAACTGGATCACCTCCGGCCCGGACGCAATCGCGGCAATTGGTGGCGCCATGGATTTAGCAATCGGCGCACGAAATGTGATCGTGATGATGGAACATGTGGCAAAAGATCAAAGCTCAAAACTGATGCAGCAATGTACTTATCCACTCACAGGTGCAGGGGTGGTAGACCAGGTCTACACCGACCTCGCCATCATCGACGTCACTCCACAGGGGTTTGAGGTCCGTGCCCTCATCGAGGGTCTTTCAATGGAGGCCTTGCAACAAAAAACTGGCGCACCGCTCAAGCCAAGCGCCAAGCTTTCAGTCATACGACGTGATGCACAGGGCCATCCCACCTACGGGTAGTCATGAATAGCGGTTAAGACTGTTTCAGTCACAATACAGGGATCAAGGACGGGGACACGTCCACCCATACAGAGTTTCAATCGGGCTCTGTGAATCGAGGAGATCAAAGATGAACAGTAAATTCTCAGTAGGCCTCAAACTTGCCTTGGGTGCAGCGACACTCGTCGCGCACAGCCTAGCTTGGTCACAAAGTGCATCCAGCCAACCCCTTACCCTCATTATTCCCTACCCACCCGGTGGTAGTGCGGACATGCTGGCACGCCCTATGCTGCCTGAGCTTCAAAAGAAACTCGGCCGCACAATCGTGCTGGATTACAAAGCGGGAGCCGGTGGCACCATTGCGACCCAAGCACTTGCTCGAGCCAAACCCGATGGCAACACCCTCCTGATGGTACTGACCGCACATGCGATTAACGATGCGCTGTATCCCTCACTCCCCTACAATACGCGCAAGGATTTTGCACCGGTCTCGCTCGTCGCCACGCTGCCACTTTTAGTCGCGGCCCCGCTTGCAACACCCGCCAATACGATTCCTGAGCTCATCGATTTGGCCAAGAAAAATCCAGACAAACTGTCCTATGCCTCTGCAGGCAACGGCAACACCAGCCACCTCGCTGTCGAGTTATTTAAATCGCAGACTGGCACCAAGATGACTCACATCCCCTACAAAGGAAGCGGCCCGGCCGTCATTGCGATGCTTGGCAATGAAGTCAATTTTATGTTTGACAGTATTTCGACCTCTTATCAGCAGGTCAAAACTGGCAAACTGAAAGCGATCGCCGTGACTGGCGCGAAACGCGCCTCCATCTTGCCTGATGTCCCGACTGTCGCAGAAACGCTTCCAGGCTTTGAAGTCAATGTTTGGTATGGCATCCTCGCGCCTGCAGGCACCCCTGCCGCGACTGTGAATACTCTGAGCAAAGCTTTTGCTGAAGTCGCTGCCGATCCAAAGATCAAAGCACAACTGAATTCCAATGGCTATGAAATGGTGGGCTCCACGCCAGCGGCATTTGCTCAACATATTGATGTTGAGCTTGCAAAATGGAATAAAGCCGTTAAAGAATCTGGCGCAAAAATTAACTAATCATATTAAGGACAAAAAATGAACAATAAATTATTCAAAACATCAATCACTCAAGCCTTGCAACTTGTCTGTGGCCTAGCACTTACCTTTGGTATCTCCACCTCAGCACACGCCCAGGCCAACTGGCCAGACCGTCCGATCAAACTGATCGTGGCATATCCACCAGGCGGACCGGTTGATACAACGGGTCGCTTATTTTCGCGATTTTTAGGCGATGAACTCAAGCAAACGGTTGTTGTTGAAAATAAAGCAGGCGCCAGCGGAATGATTGGTGCAGACGCAACGGCGAAAGCGACACCAGACGGCTACACCCTGAACTTTGTTGCAAGTCCCAGCTTGACTATTTCACCTATTGTTCAACGTAGCAAATTATTTAACCCACGCACTGATTTCACATTAATCAGTCCGATTGTGAACTATGCAAACGTCCTGCTGATTGGTCCGCAGATTCCCGCAAAAAATGTGGGAGAATTAGTCGACTATGCGCGTAAAAACCCCGAAAAAGTGAGCTTTGGTTCAGCAGGATTTGGTGGATCCAATCATTTATCAGCTGAGTTGCTCAAGCAATCCACCAAAACACAAATGCTGCACGTACCTTACAAAGGCAATGCACCTGCTATGGTGGACGTGTTAGGTGGTAAGGTCACATTTATGTTTGACATCACCAGCACCGGCAAAGCTTTTATCGACAGCGGTAAAGCACGCGGGTTGGCTGTGACATCAAAAGAGCGTAATCCAAGTATGCCAAACATCCCCACCATGATCGAAGCAGGTATCGCTGACTATGAAGTGCTGGGCTGGTTTGCTGTCATTGGCCCTAAGAATATTCCCCAGACAATTGTCACAAAGCTAACTGCTGCAATAGATGCGGTCAAGCGTAATCCTGAATTCATCAAAGCGGTTCAAGCTGGCGGTTATTCGCTTGACAAAGGTGATGCAAAAGCCTTGGGTGCTCGCATCAACAGCGAATACAAAATGTGGGAAGACGTGATTACAAAAGGCAATATCTACCCGAACCAATAATCAATTCAGATTGTTGAAGTTTTTTTAATTAAATTGATTAAATGGAGCTCTTGATGAGTGGAATGTTAGAAGGCAAAGTTGCTGTCGTGACAGGTGCGGGCGGCGGAATCGGACGTGGTATTGCATTGGCCATGGCAGCCGCTGGCGCAAAAGTGGTCGTCAATGATATTGGCGCGAGCCTCGCTGGCGAAGGCTCTGGCGCCGGCCCAGCCCAACAGGTTGCCGACGAGATCATCAAAGCAGGCGGCCAAGCTGTTCCAAATACCGACAGCGTGGCGACTCGCGTCAGCGCACACAACATTATTGAAACAGCAGTCCAAAGTTTTGGACGTATTGATATTGTGGTGAACAACGCTGGCAATTTGCGTGATCGCGTTTTTCACAAAATGAGCGAAGAAGAATGGACTCAAGTCATTGACGTGCATCTCAACGGCACATTCTTCGTCAGCCGTGCGGCAGCTAACTACTATCGCGAACAAGAGTCAGGCGCTTTCGTACACATGACCTCGACTTCAGGCTTGATCGGCAACTTAGGTCAAGCCAACTACTCAGCAGCCAAGCTTGGCATTGCTGCACTGTCCAAGTCAATCGCTTTGGACATGCAACGCTACAACGTCCGCTCCAATTGCATCGCACCTTTTGCCTGGAGCCGGATGACAAGCTCGATTCCCGCTAACACCGACGAGGAAAAAGCCCGCGTTACCAAGCTTCAAAAAATGGAAGCCAACAAAATCGCGCCAATGGCTGTTTACCTTGGTAGCGACCAAGCTAAGGAAGTGACCGGTCAAATCTTTGGCGTGCGTGCGAATGAAATCATGTTGTTTAGTCAGCCTCGCCCGATTCGCTCTGTGCACATGAGTACAGGCTGGACACCCGAAGCGATCGCAGAAATCGCTGCACCCGCCATGCGTCATCACTTTATGGCGCTCGAGCGTTCACCTGACGCAATCGACTGGGATCCAATCTAATCATGGACTATCAACTGATTAAAAATTGGGTCTTTCCTGAAGTCGATCGGACCTATACTGAAAACGACAGTATTTTGTATGCGCTCGGTATTGGTTTCGGTCAGGAACCGACCAATCCAAATCATTTGAAATACGTCTATGAGCAGGATATGCAGGCCTTTCCCACCATGGCTGTGGTGCTCGGTTATCCCGGCTTTTGGATGAAAGATCCAAAAGCCGGCATCAACTGGGTCAAACTGGTGCATGGTGAGCAACGTCTGACGATTCACAGACCCTTACCTGCCTCGGGCCGCGTGATTGGTCGCACACGCATTACGCATGTGATCGACAAAGGCGCGGATAAGGGTGCACTGGTTTTATCTGAGCGTACTTTGCATGACGGTGCCGGCAATCATCTCGTCACAATCGGTCAAACAACTTTTTGTCGTGGTGATGGTGGACTGAGTCATTCTGACGAGAGCCCTCCAGCGCTCGAGGCGACGCCTGATCGCGCACCCGATATGACCTGCTCTTTGCCCACCCTCCCCCAAGCGGCGTTGATTTACCGTTTGTGTGCAGATAACAACCCCCTGCATGCAGATCCCGCTGTGGCCGAACGCGCAGGCTACCCACGCCCGATTCTCCACGGCTTATGCACTTACGGTGTCGCAGCACGTGCGATTGTGCAAGCCGCCTGTGATCACGACGCCACCCGTCTGACAGCGTTACACACCCGCTTCTCCTCGCCTGTTTTCCCTGGTGAAACACTGGTGTGTGAGATTTGGCGCGATGGTCAGGATGGAGTACGCTTTAGGGCCAAGGTCGCAGAACGCGACATCGTTGTTTTAAGCCATGGCTACGCAGGAATCAAAGCATGACTTCAGATGTGAATCAGCAACAACCTCAAGCACGCCGTGCTCCCCTCGCTGGCATTCGTGTCTTGGATTTATCCAGGGTATTAGCAGGCCCTTGGTGCACGCAAAACCTGGCAGACTTGGGTGCCGATGTCATCAAAGTCGAACGGCCCAAGTTAGGTGACGATACGCGCGCGTGGGGGCCTCCGTTTCTCAAAGATCAAGAGGGCAATGACACCACTGAAGCGGCCTACTACCTCAGCACTAATCGCAACAAACGTTCGATCGAAATTGACCTCGCCAGTCCCGAGGGGATTAAGCTTGTCAAAGAACTCGCCAAACACTGTGACATCTTGGTTGAAAATTTCAAGGTGGGCGGCCTCAAGCAGTATAGTCTCGACTACGAGAGCATGAAAGACGAATATCCTGGCCTGATTTATTGCTCCATCACAGGCTTTGGTCAGACCGGCCCCTATGCGGAGCGTCCTGGCTACGACTTTATGATTCAAGGCATGGGCGGCCTGATGAGTATCACAGGTGAACGTGATGACTTGCCAGGCGGTGGTCCGCAAAAAGCAGGCGTCGCAGTGACCGACATTATCACGGGCATGTATGCCTCAGTGGCTATTCTTGCTGCGCTCCAAGAGCGCAATCACAGCGGTTTGGGACAGCATTTAGATATTGCCCTCCTTGACTGCCACATTTCGATGCTAGCGAATCAAAACCTGAACTACATGACAACAGGTCAGGCTCCGGTTCGTGCCGGAAATGCGCATCAAAACGTTGTACCTTACCAAGTATTTAAAACGTCGGATGGCTTTATGATCGTCGCAGTCGGTAACGACTCGCAGTACCGCTCATTTTGCGGCGCAATCGGCATCCCCGAGTATGCAACCGACCCAAAGTTCGTGACCAATCGTCAGCGTATCGTTCACCGTCAAGAGCTCATTCCAGCGCTGGAAAAAATCATGGCGACCGGCAAACGCGATGAATGGATCGCAAAGCTTGAAGCGGTCGGTGTACCTTGCGGTCCGATTCAAACGATCGATCAGGTATTTGATCATCCGCAGGTGATCGCGCGCGAAATCTGGAAAAACATTCCACATCCAACAGGCGGCACCTCGCCCACGACAGCAAGCCCGATGAATTTTTCAGCAACACCTGTTCAATACAAGCGTGCAGCACCGATGCTGGGGCAGCATACCGATGAGATCTTAAAGGAGTTGCTAGGTCGAACGCGTTAAAGATCGACGCTTAATCGGCAAGGCAACTCAATTCATCATGAAAATCAGTAGCCCATTTAATTAGCAGTCTATTTATAAACCCGGAGACAAAAAATGAAAAAACTACTTGTTGGTTTAACCTTGGTGCACGCAGCACTTGCCACACCCGCGATGGCCAAAGACTATGCAATTGGCGCTGCGTTTCCTCTGAGCGGCGCGAATGCCGAATATGGTCAGGTCTTTAGCTCGGGCGTGAACCTTGCTATTGAGCACATCAACGCAGACAAAAAACTGTCGGGCAAACTCTCGGCCGTGTACGAAGATAGCCAAGCACTGCCTGCTCAAGGCGTGATTGCTGCCAATAAACTCATCAACGTGAGCAAAGTGCCTTTTATTCTCTCAGCCTTTACTGGTGTATCGAAAGCAATGGCTCCGATTGGCGCACGCACCAAAACTGTCATGGTGAACGGCGGTGGCGTCGGCCCTGATTTGGCCATGCTCGGTGAATACTTCTGGAACACCATTCCCTTGGCGAACTTCGAAGTGACAGCCATGGTGCCTTATCTCGTCAAAGAAAAAGGCTACAAGCGTATTGCGTTGATTTATGTGGATGATCCACTTGGCCAAGCTGTATTGAAAGATCTCACCAAAGAAGTGAAAGCCGCTGGTGGCGATGTGGTGGGTTCATTCTCTATTCCTACAACAGCTCAACAGTTCTCAGGTGTTGCTGCGCGCGTGCGTGACACAAAACCTGATGCCGTTTACATCGCGACCTACGGCAACCAGCAAGTTCAATTGGTCAAGCAACTGCGTGACAACGGTGTGAGCCAACCCTTGGCGAGTTATTCGGCCATGTCCTTGCCATCGATTCTGACCCTGCCAGAAGCTAAAGGCCTTGTTTACACCAGCCAGCAAGTCTCGTTAGACAAAAACGATCCTCTGACCAAGCGTGTCCAAGATGACTACAAAAAGAAATACGGCAAAGAGCCAAATATGTACGTGCTCAACTATTACAACGCCGTATTGACTTTTGCTGACCTCGCTGCAGCGCTTGAAAAAGCAGGGAAACCCGTCACAGGCGAAAATCTGTTGGCACAGCGCAAAGCCACGAAAAACTTCCAGTTCGTTGGCGCCACAGTCTCTTTTGCTGATGATGGCACCGTCAAGTCCCCCATTCAAATCAATGAAATGGTCGGCGATGGCACGAGCAAAGTCATCTCCACAGCTAAATAAGCAAGCGAGTTAGTCAACGCGTGGGCTTTGTCCACGCGTCATTTGGATGTCTAAATAGGAAACTGCTCCATGCTGTTTGCCCAATTGTTAGCCAATGGGCTGCAAACCGGTGCGCTTTACGCACTGATTGCGGCTGGGTTTTCGCTGATTTTCGGCATGACCCGTATATTTCATGCCGCGCATGGCGCGACCTTTACGATCGCCGGCTTTATTTTTTATGAATGTTATGTCGTGCTTGGTTGGGCATGGCCACTGGCGGCAATCGCCTCGGCAGCCGCAGCAGGCCTTTTTGGTATCCTGTTGGATCGTTGGGTCTATGCAGTGATTCAGCGCCACGAGGGTTCATTCTTTACAGTGTTTGTCGCCTCTTTTGGCGCAGCCATCGTGGTGCAGAACGTCATCTCGATCGTATTCGGTCGTGGCATGGTGACTGTCAGCACCCCCTTGAGCAAGAGCCTCGAAATTATTCCGGGTCTCTTTATCGCGCCCATCGCAGCAGCGGTCTTGGCCAGTGCCATCGTATCGTTTGCCCTACTTCAATGGTTGCTGACACGCACCAATTTGGGCATCGCACTGCGTGCCTTAGGTGAAAATCCCGCCTTGATCGAAGTTTATGGCCTGACTCCACGCCGCCTGTCTCAATATGTTTTTCTGATCGGTTCTGTCTTAGTCGTTCCAGCCGCGATTTTGACGGCGGCGACCTCAGGCTTAAATCCCTCAATGGGCAACCACGTCATGTTGATCAGTATTGCCGCGACCATCGTAGGCGGGGTCGGCAGCTTAAAAGGCGCGGCCGTTGCAGGATTGCTACTTGGACTCGCGGAAAACCTTTGCTTGGCTTTTATCGATCCCCAGTGGAGCGAAGCCGTCACCTTTGTGATTTTGTTCCTGTTCATTCTGTTCCGTCCTGGTGGCGTGTACGGTCGAGCCACAGTTTCTTAAGGAAGGACACAACATGATTGCCTACCTACAAAATATTGCTGTCCTTTTTTGCATCAACGGCATCCTTGCGCTGACGCTGAACTTCATCATGGGCTATGCGGGTATTTTTTCTCTTGCGCATGCTGTGTTCTTTGGTGTGGGCGCCTATGCGACTGCATATATCGCCTTAAATTTTTCCGACTCGCTCTTGCTCTGTCTCTTTGCCTCGGCAATGATTTCCGCCGTCCTCTCGATGGCACTCGCACTCCCTGCTTTGCGTGTGCGGGGTGAATACTTTGTCGCCGCTTCGCTTGGTTTGCAAGTGATTGGCGTCACCATTTTTTCAGAGTGGAAATCTGTGACAGGTGGTCTCGGCGGCATGATTGGCATTCCAAGACCTAATTTATTTGGGTACGTTTTTAATAGCGATACTGCTTTTCTCGCACTCGCACTCGTGATTCTTTTGATGGTCCTTGCCATCACCGCGCTGTTGGTACGAGGCAGCTTTGGTCGAAGCCTCATGGCGATTCGAGATAGTGAGTCAGCTGCTCAGACCTATGGCAAACACGTGAATGCCGTCAAAACGCTTTCTGTCGCTGTTTCAGCCGGGCTCGCTGGCGTAGCAGGCTCACTTTACGCGTTTTACATGAGCTTCATTAACCCTGAAAGCTTCATGCTTGAAATGTCGATTTTGTTGATGGCGATGGTGATCATTGGCGGAACAGGGACGCTATTTGGGCCAATCGTCGGTGCAGCCTTGCTGATGTCATTACCTGCAGCATTGACATACCTGCCTTTCCTGCCACCCTCTGAGCTCGGCACAATCCAGCAAATTATTTACGGCCTTGCGATGGTGCTACTGATGATGTTCAGACCCGGCGGTCTTGTCGGTGGACGCACAAAGGGGAAAGCAGCATGACGACAGCGACAACCTCGGTGAATGCAACTCATCACGCTCAGCCTGCTCATCAGGCACCTCAAGAAATTCTTCTCGAGATCCGTGCACTGAATAAAAATTTTGGTGGACTTCAAGCGATCTCAGAAGTCACGATGGACTTGCCTGCAGGTGTGATCACCACGCTCGTCGGTCCGAATGGCGCGGGCAAAACAACACTCTTTAACCTCATTACTGGGCACCTCGTGCCCACCAGCGGAACCGTACACTGGCTCGGCAAGCCTCTCAAAGGCATTGAACCTTGGCAGATCGCACGCATGGGCATCGCGCGCACTTTTCAGGACTTGCGCCTCTTTAACCAAATGACCGTCGAAGAAAACATCATGACGGTGATGGAGCGAAGCAGCTGGCTGTGGCAAAGTGGTAAAGAAGCCGCCGAACGCAGAGTCACGGAAATTCTTGAGGAAACGCAACTCAGCGATAAACGCAATGAACGTGCGGTTGATCTGGCATACGCAGAAAGAAAGTTCCTCAGCCTGGCCCGCATCATGGCGAGTGAGGCCAAACTTTGGTTGCTCGACGAACCTGCCTCCGGACTGGATCCGCGCTCGTTTGAACGATTCGTTGCGCTGTTACGTAACTATGCCAAACGCGGCATCACCATCTGCATCATTGAACACAACCTGGACATCGTGATCAAGCTTTCAGACCGTGTCGCCTTTCTCGATCAAGGCAAACTCCTGGCACAGGGCAGTTCTCAGGACATTCTCAAAGATCCGCATCTAGCGGCTATTTATTTTGGAGACCGCTCATGAGCCAGGGTCCATTTCTTGAAGCTAAAAATCTGCGCGTCGGATACGGCGGCAGACCCGTGCTGGAAGACTTTAATGTCAGCCTCCAATACAACGAGGTCTTGTGCTTGATCGGCCACAATGGCGCGGGTAAATCCACGCTTCTCAAGGCCTTGTTTGGACTCGTTCCTCTGGAGCACGGGTCCATTACTCTTGAAGGCAAGTCCATCTCCAAACCGGATCCAAAAGAACTCAGTGCTGCCGGTATCGCACTGGTTCCAGAAGGTCGAGGCGTTTTTCCCGGGTTGACCGTTGCAGAAATCATGAAGCTGGGTTTTTGGGCCAACAACATTCCGACTGGCGAACAGACCGCTCGGCTCGAGTGGGTCATGAATGTTTTGCCGATGATTAAAAAGTTTTATACGCAACGTGCGGGTACGCTTTCGGGAGGACAGCAACAAATGGTCTCTCTCGGTCGTGCGCTGTTGAGTCAACCACGCTGCCTGTTGCTGGATGAGCCTTCAATTGGTCTTGCGCCCAAATTATTTCAAGACTTGGCGGGTCCGATTCGTGCGCTTCAGCAAGAACGCAAAATGTCGATTTTGATTGTTGAACAAAACGTTCGAGAAGCACTCAAAATTTCTGATCGCGTCATCGTCATGAAGTCCGGTCAACTCATTCGCGAAGGCTCGCCTGAAGCATTTAGCAACAACACTGAACTCATGGAACTGTATTGATATGTCGCATGCGGGGTCGCTGTTTACGATTTACCAACAACATGTAGAGCGCCACCCAAACGCCACCATGCTCGTTCAAGAGGGTCAAACTGTGAGCTATTCGCAGTTTGACCAACAGGTCCATCAAACAGCCGCCTGGCTGCTCCAGCAGGGCATAGAACCCGGTGACCATGTCGCAGTTTGGCTGATCAATCGCACCGAGTGGTTAGTACTGCTTTTTGCACTGGCCAAAATCGGTGCCACACTTGTCGCCGTCAACACAAAATATCGTGCGCATGAGCTGCAATATATTTTGACAAACTCACACGCCACGACACTCATCCTGCAGCTCAATTTTAAAAAGATTGATTTCGCCGCAGTCGTGAAAGATGTTGACCCTCAGGCACTCAAGCATCTCCAGCGCGTCATCATGCTGGATGCCGACGCCTCGACACCGACTCGCTTACTTGACCGTCCAGTCATTGCTTTTAAACCCAGTACTTTGATGGATGATTCTTTTTCAAAGGACGCAGAGAACACAAGCTCACTCGCCGATCGAAACGTTGCGTTCTTTACGACTTCAGGCACCACCAAGGGGCCGAAGCTTGTCATGCATACGCAACGCACGCTTAGTGAGCATGCTCAGCACGTCACCTCTGGTTATCACTTTGGCGAGCCCGGCGACAAGCTGCTCGCAGCACTGCCTCTATGTGGTGTCTTTGGTTTAAACAGTGTGCTGGGTGCGATCGCTGCTGGGATGCCTGTCGTACTGATGGATTTCTTTGATGGAAATACCGCTGCAACACTGATTAAAGAGAAACAGATCACTCATGTTTTTGGCAGTGACGAAATGCTGCGTCGCTTGATTGAGGATGCTGAGCCAACGCCCTTTCCTTCGCTGAAGACGTTTGGATTCGCATCCTTTAGTCCTCGTTTCATTGACCTGGCCAAAGCATTGATTCCTCGCGGCATTCCCATGCGAGGTTTGTACGGATCGAGCGAGGTCATGGCACTATTTTCTCTGCAACAGCCTGACATCCCCATCGAGGAGCGCGCGCTCGGCGGCGGCTATCCCGCAGCGGGCTCGCTTGCAACAGTGCGCGCTAGAGATCCAGAGTCAGGAGCGATTTGCGCACCAGGCATCTCAGGCGAGCTGGAAATACACTCTCCAACGTTATTTAAAGGATATTTCAACAACCCACTTGCCACCAAAGAAGCCTTCACAGAAGATGGCTTTTTTAAAACAGGCGACCTCGGTTATGTCAGAGCAGACGGCAGCTTTGTCTATCAGTCCCGAATGGGTGACACCATGCGACTAGGCGGCTTTCTTGTAGATCCAACAGAGATTGAACAGTTGCTTGCTGAGCAACCTGAAATCAAAAGCGCGCAAGTCGTTGGTATTGAAATCAAAGGTCAACTCAGGCCTGTCGCATTTGTCATTGGATCTGACACACTCAGCGATCAGTCAAAGAGCGATGCAATCGACGCAAAGGGCATCCTCGCCAGACTTTCCAAACAACTCGCCGCCTTCAAAGTCCCCACCCACCTCTGGTTCATCGACGCCTTTCCCGCCACCGCAAGCGCCAATGGCGATAAATTTCAGCGCGTCAAACTCAGAGAACTGGCACAACAAAAACTAGATTCAGCACAGAGCGCTTAAGTAACAGCAAGCCATGCAGCCCTAAACAGTTCGGTGCGCTGGCTTTCTCGGCCTACTTCGCAGGCTGCCCTCAGACCCCTTGCGTTGACGGCGACGACCCCTAACTCGCTTCGCTCAAACAGGGGGTCGTCTTTTTCCCGTCAACACGGCGGGGCTTCGGCTCGACAGGCAGCGCACCGAACTGTTTAGGGCTGCATGGCTTTTACCTATAGAGGCTCTTAACCAGCCACCACAGGAATCCCTGCGATCTTTGCTGACCATTCTTTTGGTCCAGTCGTATGCACCGAAGTCCCCTTAGAATCAACCGCCACCGTCACAGGCATATCCACCACATCAAATTCGTAGATGGCTTCCATGCCCAGATCAGCAAAACCGATGACCTTGGCGCCACGGATCGCTTTAGAAACCAAGTAAGCCGCACCACCCACCGCCATCAAATAAGCCGACTGATGCTTACGAATCGCATCAACCGTTGCAGGACCCCGCTCAGCCTTACCAATCATCGCAAACAAGCCCGTCTTCTCCAACATCATATCGGTGAACTTATCCATGCGTGTCGACGTTGTCGGGCCCGCAGGTCCCACCACCTCATCACCAACTGGATCAACAGGACCCACGTAATAAATCATCTTGCCGTGGAAGTCGACGGGCAAGGGCTCGCCCTTGGCCAGCATATCCTGAATGCGCTTGTGAGCCGCATCGCGACCGGTCAGCATTTTTCCGTTGAGCAACAGGGTCTGGCCTGGTTTCCAGCTGGCGACTTCTTCGCGCGTCAGTTTATTCAAATCCACTTGCTTGGACGATTTGTAGTCTGGTGCCCAATGCACATCCGGCCAATCTGACAAGGAAGGACGATGCAAATGAGCAGGACCTGAGCCATCCAACACAAAATGCGCATGGCGAGTCGCCGCACAGTTTGGAATCATGGCAACGGGGAAGGAGGCCGCATGGGTGGCGAAGGTCTCGATTTTGACATCCAGCACCGTCGTCAAACCACCCAAGCCCTGCGCGCCAATCCCAAGCGCGTTGACCTTTTGATAGATCTCAATCCGCAATTCTTCGAGCTTGTTACTTGGACCGCGCTCAAGCAGCTCATACATATCCAAGTCTTGCATCAACGAGTGCTTGGCCATCAGCACGGCCTTTTCTGCTGTGCCGCCCACACCAATCCCGAGCATGCCTGGTGGACACCAGCCAGCACCCATTGTGGGAACTGTTTTCAACACCCAGTCCACGATCGAATCATTCGGATTCAACATGGCGAGCTTGGATTTGTTTTCTGAGCCGCCACCTTTGGCCGCCACCTGCACATCGACCGTGTCGCCCTGCACCAGCTCAACGTTGACGATACAGGGTGTGTTGTCCTTGGTGTTTTTGCGCAAGAAAATTGGATCATCCAGCACCGAGGCACGCAAAGGATTGTCCGGATTGAGATAACCGCGGCGCACACCCTCATCGCACAACTCCTGAATACTCTTTTTGGAGTTGAAACGGACATCCATACCAATTTTCAGAAAGACGTTGACGATGCCCGTGTCCTGACAAATAGGACGGCGGCCCTCGGCGCTCATGCGCGAGTTAGTCAGAATCTGTGCAATCGCATCCTTGGCTGCGGGGCTTTCCTCGCGCTCATAGGCACGCGCCAAGTGCTTGATGTAATCAGCCGGGTGGTAATAGCTGATGAACTGGATCGCATCGGCGATCGAACTGACGAAATCTTCTTCTTGAATAGTGATGGACATAGAGAACCCTATCTGTGTTTCGATGTGTGAAAACGATGCTGCAATGGATAAAAATCAAATTATTTAGGCACACGCATGTGCCACGAGAGTTACTTGCCTCGCCAGACCGGTTTGCGCTTTTCCGCAAAAGCCGTTGCGCCTTCTTTGCCGTCTTCGGACATGAAAATGTGCTCAATCAACGGACGCTGCAAGTCAAACATATCGGCCGCAGGAAAATCCAGCCCTTTGTTGACGACATTTTTCACTGCCTGAATCGCTAAAGGTCCATTTTCGCAGATTCGACGCGCCAAGTTGATGGCTTCGGACAGCGCCTGACCTGGGTCGGCCATGACATTGACCAGACCAAACTGATGCGCTCGCTCAGCCGTCAACATATCTCCCGTGAGCAGCACCTCCATCGCGATGTGATAGGGAATTTGACGCGGCAAACGCACCAAGCCCCCCGCACCCGCCACGAGACCTCGCTTGACCTCGGGCAAACCGAAATTCGCATTATTCGCTGCCACGATCAGGTCGCACGCCAGCACCATCTCAAATCCGCCCGCTACCGCATAACCTTCGACAGCTGCGATCAGAGGCTTTTTAGGAGGCGACTCATTCAGGCCACCAAAACCCTTGCCCGGAATCGCCGAGCGCTTACGCGTCTTGGCAAAGTCCTTTAAGTCCATCCCAGAGCTAAACGTGCCGCCCGCACCAGTCAAAATTCCGATTCGAACGTCCTCGCGGGCATCCATTTGGTCAAAGGCGTCCGAAAGCTGCTGCGCCGTGTCAAAACTGATGGCATTACGCGCCTCAGGGCGGTTGATCGTAATAATTAGGATACCGTCGGTGAAATCCACGCTAACCAAACTGGACATGGGTGCTCCTTAGGGAAAAAAGGCGAAATATTCAATAAAAACGACTGAATTTCTTAAATCATAGGCGATTCACGCCCAAACAGTCTTTAGAACCCTTGCCCCATCACCATACACCCCGCCCCCAAGCTAAAATGCAGCCTTATTTCGCCATTATTGCGTCAAATTTTCATGATCACTTTTCAGCAAATTATCCTGCGCTTGCAAGAGTATTGGGATCAACAGGGTTGTGCCCTGCTCCAACCCTATGACATGGAGGTCGGTGCTGGTACCTCGCATACCGCGACCTTTTTGCGGGCAATCGGCCCAGAGCCATGGCGCGCAGCCTATGTACAGCCCTCGCGTCGCCCCAAAGACGGTCGTTATGGCGAAAACCCAAACCGTCTGCAGCACTACTATCAATACCAAGTCGTGCTCAAGCCGGCACCTCCAAACATTTTGGACCTCTATATTGGCTCGCTCGAAGCCCTCGGTATCCGTCCAACTGAGCACGACGTCCGCTTTGTCGAGGATGACTGGGAAAATCCCACCCTCGGTGCTTGGGGCCTTGGCTGGGAAGTCTGGCTCAACGGCATGGAAGTCACCCAGTTCACCTATTTTCAGCAAGTAGGCGGTCTGGACTGCACCCCAACCACGGGAGAAATCACCTACGGCCTCGAACGCCTGGCCATGTACTTGCAAGGTGTTGAGAGCGTCTATGACTTGGTCTGGACCGACGGACCGAATGGACGTGTGCTCTACCGCGACGTGTTTCACCAAAACGAAGTCGAACAATCCACTTATAACTTTGAACATTCGGATGCTGAAACACTGTTCAGACACTTCACGGATTTCGAGACCTTGGCCAAGCGCCTCATGGAAGTCCCCTTGGCGCTGCCCGCTTACGAGGCGACGCTCAAAGCGGCCCACACCTTCAATATGCTCGACGCACGTGGTGCGATTAGCGTGACGGAGCGTGCCGCTTACATCGGACGCATCCGCAACCTGTCACGCGCCGTCGCTCAGGCCTATTACGAATCACGCGAAAAATTAGGTTTCCCCATGTTGCACGCCACACAAGGGGCTCAGTCATGATCAAGCGTCCCCTGCTCGTTGAACTCTTTACCGAAGAGCTTCCACCCAAAGCCTTGCCCAAACTCGGACAGGCTTTTGCCGAGGGTCTCTTCACTGCACTTTCCCAGCACGGTCTGATCGGAAAAGACAACACAATCGTTCCGTTTGCCTCACCTCGACACATGGCGGTCAGATTGTCCCAAGTTCTGGAAGAGGCGCCTGAGCAGGCATTTTCTGAAAGGCTGATGCCCGTCAAAATCGCCTTAGACGCTGCCGGTGCAGCAACCCCTGCACTCCTTAAAAAACTCGCGGCGAAAGGCTGGGAGCAACTGGACGTGAGTCAACTGGGACGCGAGTCCGATGGCAAACAAGACTACCTGGTGGCGAGCGGAACGGCTCCCGGTGCCAAACTTGTGGACGTTTTACAAGCTTCGATCGAAGCCGCCATCGCAGGCCTGCCCATCCCCAAGGTGATGAAATACCAATTGGCCGATGGGCACACCTCCGTCAAATTTGTCCGTCCTGCGCATGGCCTGATCGCCTTATTTGGTGACGCCGTGATTCCTGCAGAGATTCTCGGTTTAAAAGCGGGACGCGTCACGCACGGACATCGCTTTTTACATCCAGGACCACTCAGCATTACACATGCTGACAGTTACGAAACTCAACTCGCCGAGACCGGCTTTGTGGTGGCATCCTTTGACAAACGCCGCGCGCAGATTCAGGCTTTGCTGGATGCGCAAGCGAGCAAGCTAGGTGGATCACTCGGTCACGACCCAGAAGTACCGGCCTTGCTGGATGAAGTCACCGCCTTGGTCGAAGCGCCCGTTGTCTATGTTGGCACCTTTGAGGAACGTTTTCTGGCTGTCCCTCAGGAATGTCTGATTTTGACTATGCGTCTCAATCAAAAGTATTTCCCACTCTTTGACCCCGTCACTGGCAAGCTCACCAATCAGTTTTTGATTGTGAGCAACATGCCAACCGACAAACCTGTCGCGATCATTGAGGGCAACGAGCGCGTGATTCGTCCTCGCTTGGCTGATGCTGAATTCTTTTTTGAAACAGATCGCAAGATGCCGCTTGCGGCACGCGTTGAACCGCTCAGCACCATCGTTTATCACAATAAACTCGGCACGCAGCTAGAGCGCTCGCACCGCGTTCAAAAAATTGCCACTTGGCTTGCACACGCTCTTGGGGCCCATGTCGACGAGTGCTCGCGTGCAGCCTTGTTGGCCAAGGCTGATCTCAATACCAATATGGTGGGCGAGTTTCCTGAACTGCAAGGCATTATGGGCGCCTATTACGCCCGTGCAGATCAAGAGCCTGCTGGCGTTGTCGAGGCCCTTGCCGGTCAATACCGCATCCGCATTGATACGCCCGTCACCGCAGCGCATCTCACTGCGACGGTGCTGTTCATGGCCGAGCGTGCAGAAACCCTTGTGGGCATTTGGGGCATTGGACTCGCACCGACTGGCGAGCGAGATCCTTTCGGTCTGCGGCGTGCGGCACTTGGCCTGATCAGTGCGTTCGAGCAATTAACTGCCGGAGCAATCCTGCACATTCAACAAGACGGTCCCCTGACCTTGCAGGGACTTTTGCAAGCAAGCGCAGATACCTTTGCGCCCGGCACACTGCAAACCGATACCGTTGCCGAGGTTGGGACGTTTATTCTCGAGCGCTTGCGCAATCAGCTCATCACCCAGCATGATCGCAATGCAGTCGAGGCCGTGCTGGCCCTCACGCCTCCGCTGCATCAAATCCCCGCTCGCGTGGCCGCTGCCGAGGCCTTCGCGCAAAGTCCTGATGCCGCAAGCTTGGCTGCTGCTAACAAGCGTATGGGCAATCTCTTGAAAAAGACCGAAGAAGCACTGCCTGCAGTGAATCCCGCACTCTTAACTGAGCCCGCTGAGCAGGCGCTCGCCCAGAGCATTGCCGCAGTCCAGCCAGTGGCTCAGCAACAATTCGATGCAGGCGACTACAAAGCAGCCTTGGCAACCTTGGCGCAAACGCGCGAGGCCGTCGATGCTTTCTTTAATGACATTATGGTGATGGCCGAAGACCAAGCGGTCCGTCTGAATCGGCTTGCACTGCTTGCCCAGCTCCATCGTTTGATGAATCAAGTCGCTGACATTTCCAGACTGGCGACATGAAACTCATCATCCTCGATCGTGACGGTGTGATCAACGAAGATAGTCCGGACTATGTCAAAGGTCCGGACGAGTGGCATGCCATCCCCGGCAGCTTGCAGGCCATCGCGCGCCTGCATCAAGCTGGTTGGACTGTCGCGATCGCGTCGAATCAATCCGGTTTGGCTAGGGGCTTGTTTGATATTTCCGCTCTGACTGCCATTCATCTCAAGCTACGCAAAGAACTCGCACAACTGAACGGTGCTGTGGATTCGATTTTTGTCTGCCCGCACGGTCCAGATGATGGCTGTCTGTGTCGAAAACCTCTTCCTGGTTTGTTTCACGATATCGCTCGACGCTACGACGTTGACCTCACCGACGTCCCAACCGTGGGTGACTCTCTGAGAGACATCCAGGCTGGTGCGAGTGCAGGCTGTCGGCCTTGGCTCGTACAAACGGGCAATGGTCCTCAAACCCTTCGACAAGGCCAACTTCCTGACAATACGCAGGTTGTTCAAAACCTCGCTGAAGCCGTTGAAAAAATACTCACCCATGCTCAATAAACTTTTTCTGACTCTACGTGCAACGCTCTACACCTTGTTTTTGGTGGTCACGGTCATTCCCTACGCTTTTGCTTGCATGATCTGGTCACCGCTTGCCTTGAACTGGCGTTACACACTCACAATGGGTTGGCCGAGACTCGCAGTCTGGGGAGCAAAAGTCATTTGTGGCGTGCGTTGGCAGGTGCAAGGATGGGAAAATCTACCCGACGGTCCCGCGATTGTTTTATCCAAGCACCAGTCCGCTTGGGAGACCTTGTTTTTGCCCGCCTACCTGCCCCGCGAAGTCTGCTTTGTTTACAAACGCGAATTACATCGCGTACCCTTTTTCGGCTGGGGCTTGGCCTTGCTCGCCATGATCCCGATCGACCGTAGCAAAGGCCGTGATGCCTTTGAGCAAGTCGTCAAAGTCGGGCAACAACGACTCGACGAAGGACGCTGGCCCATTTTATTTCCCGAAGGCACGCGAATCGCGCCAGGTAAGGTGGGACGCTTCAAAATGGGCGGGGCCTTGCTTGCCATTCGTACCGGCGCGCCGGTCATTCCCATCGCGCTCAACGCCGGCGAATGCTGGCCGCGCAATGCCTTTATCAAAAAACCTGGTTGCATCACTGTCTCTATTGGTCCCGCCATCGACTCAGCAGGCCTCACGCCAGAGATCCTCAACGAGCGTGTGCAAGCATGGATCGAAGCCGAGATGCAACGCTTGAATCCAGAGCGTTATCCCACGCAACCATGAGCCAACTCGAGCTCTTGCTTTCAGATGCCGACACCCCAAAACCTGGGTGGACAGTTGCGCCTGAAACCATTCCGCTCGGCGCCAAATGGCGAATTGTTCGACACGGCGATCAGGCGGTCGGATTTAGCTTGTTACGCTCGCGCCGTCGCAGCATTGGCTTTGTGATTCAAGACGAAGGCCTGAGAGTGACCGCACCCAACTGGGTCACACTCTCCCAGATTGATGAAGCCGTGATCGAAAAAATGCCGTGGATTCTTGCCAAGCTCCAAGACTGGCAAGCCCGAAAAGAACGACTTGAAATGGCGCATACCCGCTGGCAATCAGGCGGAGAACTCCCCTACATGGGTTGCAAAATTATCTTGCGCAACGGTATCCCTGGCGAGCACGTCGCACGCGGCACCGCTTATTTTGAAGGCAATCCAGATGCGCCCGAGCACGGCCAACTGCTCTGGCTCCCCTTGCCAAATGATGCTGACGCGCATCGCATCCGTGACATGGCACAAGCCTGGCTGCAAGGGCGCGCCCGAGTGTGGTTTGAACAACGTCTTAAACACTTTCTTGACAAGACAGGTCTGACAATTAGTCGCTGGCGCCTATCGTCAGCAGCCACGCGCTGGGGCTCATGCACCAGTGACGGCAACATCATGCTCAATTGGCGCCTGATCCATTTTTCGCCCATGGTGATCGACTATGTCATTGCCCACGAACTCGCACACTTACGAGAAATGAATCATAGCCAGGACTTTTGGTCTGAAGTGCAACAACTGTATCCAGATTATCAGCAGGCGAAAAAGATACTCAAACATCACACCCCTGATCACGTGCCTGAATTGTGATGGGCACCAGCCGTCCATTGGTATGATTCCACAACCAATCAGATCTGCACTTTTCTTCTAAAGGACGCTCCATGAAAATTTTGCACACTATGCTGCGCGTTGGAAATCTCGAACGCTCTATTGAGTTCTACACAAAAGTACTTGGCATGCACGTCCTGCGCAGCACTGAATACCCCAGCGGCCGTTTTACCAACACCTTTGTTGGCTATCAAGACGAAAGTGAAGGTGCTGTCTTGGAGTTGACCTATAACTGGGATACCACTTCCTATGATCTCGGCACCGGCTATGGCCACATCGCACTGTCTGTGGAAAATGCCTACGAAGCTTGCGATCTCGTCCGCGCTCGCGGTGGCAAAGTCACGCGCGAGGCGGGTCCGATGAAGCACGGCACCACAGTGATTGCCTTTGTTGAGGATCCAGACGGTTACAAAATCGAACTTATCCAAAAAAAGACAGCCTCCTGATCGCATGAAAATTGTCATCGCCCCCGACTCTTTTAAAGAGTCGCTCTCCGCACCCGCTGTGGCCGCAGCGATCGCGCACGGCCTGCGAAGAGCCTTGCCAAATGTCGACTGCCTCTGCATTCCTATGGCGGATGGGGGTGAAGGAACCGTGGAGGCCATTCTCACGGCGACTCAAGGTGAAAGGCGCGTCAACACTGTGCAAGATGCTCTGGGCCGTGCTATTGAAGCGCCTTGGGGCTGGCTCCCAGGTAAGGTTGCCATCATTGAAATGGCTTGCGCTGCAGGCCTTGAGCATATTGCCGTGTCTGAACGAGACCCTTTATGCGCAAGCAGTTATGGCGTGGGCCAATTGATACGCCATGCGCTTGATCTTGGGGCTGAGAAAATTGTTCTCGGCCTAGGTGGCTCTGCGACCAATGACGGGGGTGCGGGCATGCTTCAAGCGCTTGGGCTTGTTCTCTTGGATGAGCAAGGCCAGACACTTCCCCCAGGTGGGGCCGCGCTTGCCCGACTGGCGCATATCGATCGCACCCACCTCGATACCAGACTGAGTCAAGTTGAATTTACCATTGCGTCGGATGTGAACAATCCCCTATGCGGCCCCTCGGGAGCCTCGGCCATTTTTGGACCTCAAAAAGGAGCCACCCCCGAGCAAGTCATCACCTTGGACCATGCCTTAGGTCGTTTTGCGCAAGCATGTGCCCAGACGCTTGGACAAGACCACCGTGAAGCACCGGGTGCTGGTGCGGCAGGTGGTGTAGGGTTCGCTGCACACGCATGGCTGCACGCCCGCTTTCGACCCGGCGTCGAGGTGGTGGCAGAGCTCGGTGGCCTCGTACAAGCCATCAAGGGTGCCCAACTCGTGATTACGGGAGAGGGGCGTATGGACGCGCAGACCCTGCATGGCAAAACACCAATGGGTGTCGCAAAAATTGCGCAAGCTGCAGGCATCCCTGTGATCGCGATCGCAGGCTCCTTGGGCGAAGGCTATCAAGCCTTATATCAAACCGGAATTGTGGCAGCGTTTAGCCTAGTTTCCGGGCCCTCTACGTTAGCGCATGCCTGTACACACGCAGAGTCTCTGCTGAGCGATCGGGCACAAGATATTTTGAGGGTGTGGCTCGCTGCGCGGGCCTAACGCACACCTGCATGCCACAAGGCATCCGTCATGCCGACAAACCCCGCAACAGACACCTGCTCTGCGCGCCAAGTCGGTTCGATACCCAGCGCTTGCCAAGGAATCAAAGCAGTCCATTCACCCATGACACCGCGCAACATTTTGCGACGTTGGGAAAAGGCGCGCTGAACAACCTGCGCAAACAAGGTGTCGCTTTGCGCGCGTAAACGTTCCGCGCCCAAGGGAATCATCCGCACAATTGAGGAGGTCACGCGCGGCGGTGGATCAAAAGCATCTGGAGAGACATCGAATAGCTTTTGAATGCGATAGCGATATTGCAACATCACCGACAAGCGACTGTAATCAGACTCGCCAGCACTTGCGACCATGCGATCGACCACCTCTCTTTGCAACATGAAGTGCTGATCGATGACCCGCTCTGCACTCCCTACCAAAGCAAACAACAAAGGGCTTGAAATGTTGTAGGGCAAATTGCCCACAATCCGAAGCTTGTCGCCAAACTGAGCGAAATCAATTTGCAGGGCATCGCCCTCAACAATGTTGAGCTGTTCAGCCGGAAAACGCTCGCGCAAACGCTGGGCGAGGTCGCGGTCGATCTCCACCACGGACAAGCGATTGAGACGCTCGAGCAACGGTGCCGTCAGCGCAGACAAGCCAGGCCCAATCTCGACCATATTGTCTTGCTGCTGCGGCGCAATCGCGCGAACAATCGACTCCACCACAGCGATGTCGACCAGAAAGTTCTGGCCAAAGCGCTTGCGCGCTTGGTGCGCTTGGTTGGAGTGGCTATTTACCACGTCCTAGCGTCCAGACTGACGCTGGCTTTTCTCAAGCCTGTTATCAATAAAGGAGTTCGTACGGACTTGCTGCAACCATGCGTCAAACGCAACGCTTGAACGCTGTTGGAACAGGAGTTGTCGCGCCTGATTTCTCAGGAACTGATCCGCCATATCTTGAGTACGACGTCCATCCACAATGATGAGGTGCCAACCGAATTGGCTTTGTACGGGAACGCTGACCTCACCTTCTTTAAGCGCATTCATCGCCTTTTCAAAGGGCGGAACTGTTTCGCCTGGGTTGAGCCAACCTAGCACGCCGCCTTGAGGAGCAGAGGAGTCATTAGAAAAGCGTTTAGCCAAATCTGAAAAAGATTCTCCACCCTGAACAATTCGCTGTCGAATTTGCTCCAGTCTCTGACGGGCAATATCGTCCGTCACGACTGCAGTGGTCTTGATCAAAATATGTCTAGCCTGAGTTTGCTGAACCGGCATGGGTCCTTGGGGGATGGGTCCACCAGGCGTTCCAGGTGCAGGCGTTGCTTGCGGCTTAGGTTTAGGCTCTGGTGGCGGTGCACCACCAGCGCGACCAATCACTTTCAGGATATGAAAACCGTTCGGGCTTTTAATGATGTTGCTGATCTGCCCGTCGGGTACGCCCGCCACGCCTTTGGTGAACAAATCAGGCCAGTCAGTCGCCAAGCGCACGCCCATATCTCCTCCACGACTGGCTTCTGGACCGTCCGAAGAAGATTTAGCGACCGCGTCAAAACTTTCACCACGACGCACTCGCGTGAGTAAGGCTTGAGCCTTAGCGCGCAGCGCTTTAACTTCCTCATCGGTGGAGCCCTCAGGTACGCGTACCAAAATTTGAGCCAGTCCCATAATGGCGGGCTTGACCGCTTGTGGCTTAGGTGGTGGCGGCTTGGGTGCCGGTGGTGGCGCTGGACGTACGGATAATGGCAGGTTGCCTTCTTTGCGCGCCTTTTGTTCACGGAGATAGGAATCGACATCTGCATCGCTGACAAAAATTGTGCTGTCCACCACTTTTTGTCTAAGCTGCTCGACCATGATCTCACGACGAATCATGGAGCTGTAATCTGACCAGCTAATGCCTGCACCCTCAATCTGTTTGCGCATACTGGCGACTGTCGTGTTGTTGCGCTTTGCAACAATTTCAAGTGCTGCATTGAGCATCGTATCGGTGATATCGATACGCTGGCGACGCGCCTCTTGCTGCTCAAGCGTTTCAGTGATCAGTCTCTGCAAGATCTGAGGCTCAAGTACGGAATCGGGCGGAGCCTGAATACGCTGAGCGGCGAGCTCTCGTTTTGAAATCCGAATGCGGGCATCCAGCTCGCGACGCGTGATGACGTCTTTATTAACGACCGCAACAATACCGTCAGCATCTCGGTCAGCAGGTGCTTTTTGTGCAGTATTTGCGCGTACTGGAGCAGGCGCACCTAGCTGCGCCACGCTTGGCATCGCCAAGGTCGCAAGACCCATCCAAGCCAGCCAGGTTAAACAGCGCTGTAAGCTGTTTGCTCTTTTTGTTGAGCGTGTCATCGCAATCGCCTTTAAGCTTGCCATTGAGCTTGCCATCATTCGTACCTTTCAAATTTACTAATGCTTGGAACTGGAGGATTGATCGGCTGATAATCAGGAATGCTCCGACCAATCACGCCCATTGGATTCTGGCCTAAATTGCCGAGTCCGCCGAGTTCGAGCTGAAAAAATATACCTGTATTGGTTTGGTCGACGCTCACCACATAGCGCTGCACAACGACCCGACCGGTCCAACAACAATCGCCTTTGTACTCCAGTCCCATCACAGCCTGGGTGACTTTGGGTACGGCCTTGATCAAAGAAGGATCAATCACACTCGGCGCCGTGGCGTTGTTCAGAGAGTAATCCACCCGTCCGATCGAGTACCACTTATTTGTGAGCGGCCACTGAAAGGCTGCGCTAACTTGATTTTGACCCTGAGACTGATAAAGACTCAACGCGGGTGGATTGACCTGATAGCGATAGGATAAGGCAAGTGTCGCGAGCCTCTGCGGACGCCAGCGACTGGTAATCTGGGCACGACTGATCTGGCTGGCGTAGGGGTTGTATTGCACCAACGAGGTCAAATTGAGGGTATCGGTCAGCGCCGCACTTCCACCAAACAAAAACTGAGACTTGGTATTGGTCCGCGGCACCTGGCCAGGTAAAGTGACCTGTTCATCCTCGAAGTAAAACTGCTGAGCAACACCCAGCTGCAAACGCTCAAAACCAGAGCTTGCGTCGAGCCAGCGGGTCGTCAAGGCAAAGGTCGCTTGGTTGGCGTTTGCGATCCGGTCAAAACCTGCGAAGATATTTTCCTGAAAGGCAGAAGAAAAACTAAAGTCTGCCAAGGTGGTGTCGTAAACAGGAAACTGGGACTGATCCCGATACGGCACACGCAGATAATAGGCGCGAGGCTCCAAGGTCTGGAGTGCGCCTTTGCCGAAGAATGTCGTGTCGCGCTCAAACGTCATGCCCGAATCGACGGACATGATGGGCAGGGCCCGCGAATTAGACGCTTGACCATAGCCAAAGTTCTGCTCCAAGCCATACCAGTTGGTTTGGTACTGGGCCAGACTCAGGGCGATCTTGGGGGTGATGTACCAACCTGGTTGCACGATGGGGTAGGCAATCGAGTTGTAGGAGAGCAGACGTTGTCCGTCTGGACGCCAGCGCAAACTGCCGCCAGGGCCGTAAGCAAAGCGATTATCGAGGGGTGCCTTAAACTCCGTCGCAGTGTTTAAGCTCTGCACATCAAATCCGCCGAAATCAAAACGTGCTGCGTTTAAAGTGTATTCGGGGACTTTGTTGTACTGAGGAATACCGGTCAACGTCTGAAACGTCGACACTTGCACGCTGGTGTTGAAGTACTCGTTGGCCCAGCCTCCACCGGCCTGCCGTGGCAAGGCGCTGATGACGGCCTGATTGATGCCTAAGCTTGCAAAATCATCAAAGTATTTGTTGTCCGATACACCATTGATGTTGTACGCACCATAAAACCCGCGACCAAAACTCTGGCTATGTTGGGCGCTGTAGAGCCAGCGATCCTCACCAGTCTGGAGATCTTTTGACAAATACGTACCGGCCATCGTCCCGCTGTAACTTTGGCCGAGATAACGAAACTCTCCGCCAAGCTGAACGCCACGTTTGGACATCGCGCGCGCCTGCAGCGTGGCATCGTAGTTAGGCGCGATATTAAAATAGTAGGGCTGCGTGTAGTCAAAGCCCGTGTTGGACGTGTTACCGAAAGTTGGTAACAAGAAACCTGATTTTCGCTCTTTTCTGATGGGAAACGTCAGATAAGGCGAGGCCAAAATTGGAACATCTTTAAAGTACAAGACACCATTACGGGCCACACCTTCATTGGCGGCATAGTCCAAATCAAGCTTTTCCGTCTCGATATACCAAGACGGCTGTGGGCATGGGCAACCGCTGTAGGTGACATCAGTCAGACTCATCTGATCGCGGTTAAAGACATCCGCCCAGGAGCCAACCCCCGCGCCACCGTTGTCCACCCAAAAGTTAGGCTGAGCGACGCTGGCAGTACCGTCCTCGGAGTTGTAAATGATGCTGGTGCCGGTGATCACGTTACCGTCCCGGATCAAACGCGCATTGACCTGTGCGTCCATCACACCCGTGCGTTTGTTGTAATCAATGATATTAGCTTTGAGGACGGCATCCTGACGTCTGATGGTCGCTTTACCCCGCAGCTTGGCGTTTCCCAAGCCATCACCCTCCATTTGGGCACCTTCGAGGAAGGCCGGCATTTCTTTGTCTGGGACCGTACTGCGCTCAAGCAATGGTGAAACGCGCAAACCTGGGCCTACAATCGCTGGGGTCACGGAAATAGGGGTAGGTTGAGCATGCGCTGCCGCAATCCCTAGCCCTAAAAACACCCAAAGCGAATGAAAGAGTCGCACGTTCTAAAAAGTCACCATAATACAAACAATTAGCAAAATAGACTGTATTTTGCTTTGGAAAATAACTCTGAGGATATGCCTCACACAGCCGCTATTATAGAGAAGCCCATCATCTTTGCTGCGATCATTTAAACCGTCTGCTTGATTCACTTTTTCATTAAATATTTACGCTCATGTCAACCATCAATTCAGAACCCAGAATGGCCAGTCTTCTTGAGTGGCTCGGCACGTGCTCACCCTCTTTAGGACTCGATTCCACCAGCCTCGCCCCGGCATCCAGCGATGCTAGCTTTAGGCGCTACTTCAGGATTGAAGCCGCGCAGGGTACGCTTGTCGTGATGGATGCGCCGCCTCCAAAAGAAGATTGCCGGCCCTTTGTCGACGTAGCACATCGGCTCGCAGCCGTAGGCCTCAACGTCCCCACCATCCTTGCGCAGGATTTAGCACAGGGTTTTTTACTTTTGACAGATTTGGGGCCCACCACGTATTACGACAGCATTCAGGCTGGCGTCACTGACGCTAGTTTGCAAGCAATGTATCGCGACGCACTTGCAGCTCTCGTGCAAATGCAAGCGGCTGATGCGACTGGACTGCCGATTTATGACACCGTTCGCCTGAAGGACGAACTAGGTCTGTTTATCGAATGGTATGTGTCCGTGCATTGCAAGGTGAGCTTGGCGCCCGCGGCGCTCGAAGGGCTCAACCAAGTGTTTGATTTGCTCGTGACCCGCAACGCCGCACAACCTCGCGTTCTGGTGCATCGGGACTTTCACTCCCCCAATCTGATGCGCTGTGAGCGTCCAGAGCACGGCGCCAACCCGGGCATTTTGGACTTTCAGGATGCCGTTTCAGGTCCAATCACGTATGACCTGGCCTCCTTGGTGATGGATGCCCGCACCACTTGGGAAGAACCCCAGCAACTGGACTGGGCCATTCGCTACTGGGAACTTGCACGGAAAAATGGTCTGCCAGTACCGGCTGATTTCGCAGATTTTCACCAAGACTATGAGTGGATGGGTCTACAGCGTAATTTGCGTATCCTCGGAGTATTTGCCAGACTGAATCACCGCGACGGCAAAGCCGCCTATCTGGCACACATTCCGCGTGTCAATCAATACGTGCGCCAAGTCGCAGGACGATACATCGCCTTCAAACCGCTGCTGCGTATCCTCGACGAACTCGATCAAGTGCAAACAAAGGTCGGGTACACGTTCTGATGCGCGCGATGATTCTTGCCGCCGGGCGAGGCGAACGGATGCGCCCACTCACGGACACTGTGCCAAAACCTCTGCTTCCGGTCGCTGGCAAGCCTTTGATTCAGTGGCATATCGAAAAATTGGCAGCTGCGGGGATCACTGAGATTGTGATCAATCACGCCTGGCTGGGTGCCCTGATTGAGCACACCCTCAAAGATGGTCGCCAGTGGGGGGTCAATCTTCACTACTCTGCTGAAACGGTTGCGCTCGAAACAGCGGGTGGGATTGCCACAGCGCTGCCACTTTTGGGGACTGAGCCATTTTTAGTGATGAATGGCGACATTTGGTGTGACTGGAATCCGTTACAAGCTTTACAAATTGGTGCCAGCTTGGCTCAGAGTACGCAGCAAGCCTGGCTGCTACTTGTCCCCAATCCTGATCATCATCCCAAGGGGGATTTTGGACTCATGGCAAACGGACTGATCACAGACACAGACTCGCCTGCAGAAGCTCAAAAACACACCTTTTCTGGCATCGGTGTGTATAAACCATCACTTTTTGCTCAGACACCCGCGCATCAGCCAGCAAAACTTGCGCCCCTCCTCCGTCAAGCAATTGCGCGCAAGGGGATCACAGGTCAACTTCACCAAGGCGCGTGGATTGACGTCGGTACCCCAGAACGACTCAACACGTTAGAATGCATGCTTAAGAGTTGAGGTCCGCTCGCGGAGAAAGAGATGGTCATACGTGTCCAAGCTAAACGTGCGATTTTTAAACCCGCCCCGTATGACACACGGCGGGGCTCACGCGGCTTGCCGGGTTGGTTGATTTTATTTTTAGTCGGTATTTTGCTGGGCGGCGGCGGCGTTCTTTTTCTACAAGCCAGCTACGGCGAAAAGCGTCTGTCTCTCGCTGAGACGCAAAAGCTCACCGAAGAGCTCAAAAATCTTTCAGTCGAAAAACAATCCCTGCAAACGCGAGTCGATGCCTCTCAAAAAGTGCTCGATTCAGAAGTGCGCGTGCGCGATGAGCAAATTCATCAGCTTAAATCCAGCTTAGCCAAGGCCGAGTCGCTCATCGGTCCTTTACGCGAACAACTTAATTTGTTTGCGCAGACCCTGACCTTCGATCCGCGCTATGGTCCGATTGGTGTCAGCACCAGCTCATTTACCCAGGAAAAAAACGCGACCAAACTTTCTTATCTGGTGTGGTTGTTACAAGAAAATGCACAAAAACCAGAGTTCAAGGGATGGCTCGAACTTTCCTTTGAAGGGCGCTATGCCAATGGGCGTGTCGAGACAATCGTACTGCCTCGCATTGCGATCAAGCTCAATCACTATCTGCACGTGACGGGCACAACCGATTTCCCCGCCGGCTTTACCGCAACCCGCGCCAATGCCAAAGTAGTTACAGAGGATGGAAAGCGACAAGTGACATGGCGCGTCATGCCTGTCCAAATCAAATAAAACGGGCCATTGACCTCCCGTGCACACCCAAAATACCCACAATGTTGAGAGGACCTCGTCCGTCATCAACTTAAGCCGTTTGCTGCTGCTAGGTCTGTTGATCCATGCGGGGTTTGGTTTTCTGCTGACCCTGTCGGTCGACGAAGCCCATTATGTCTTGTACGCGGCCAAGCCTGACTGGAGCTACTTCGACCACCCTCCTCTGGTGGGCTGGATTCAATGGCCGTTGGTCGCCGCAGGTGCCCCGGACAGCGTGATCCGTCTGATTCCACAGGCACTTTGGCTGGTTTCCAGTTTGCTGGCGCGACAGTTGGCGATGCGGCTGTTCGACCAACAGCAGGTAACTGCGCACGGCTCCGATGTCGCCCAGCCCCTCAATCGCGACACAGTTGGGCTGTGGGCAGTCGGGCTCGTCTTGCTGGCTCCTGTCTTACACGTTCTGGCAGTCGGTCTCTTGCCAGACAGCTTGCTGATGGTGTGGGTACTGTTGCTGATGTCCGTCACGCTGAGCTTGGCACAGGCCGATCCGCTGCGGCACGAGTGGTCACGTTGGCTTGCGCTTGGCCTGCTGCTCGGACTGGCTGGGCTCTCCAAATACACCGCCATCCTGCCTGCTTTAGCCGTGATTGTGACGCTTTTAGTGGCTCGCGGGGTGAGATTGCTGTGGACAAGCGGTCCTTGGCTAGCAGCCGCCTTGGCTCTTTTACTCATTAGCCCAGTACTCCTCTGGAATGCGCACAACGAGTGGATTTCTTTTGCCTATCAGCTCAAACATGGCAGTGGTGGTGCCTGGCAAGCAAAAAGACTCGCGGCGTTTATTGGCATACAAATTGTGGCCTACGGCCCCTTGCTGGTGTTGGGTGCCTATCTCGCCACGCGCCAGATTTTCCAAAGACGACAATGGCTGCTCGCATGTCTCTTATTGTTTTTCTTTATTCCCTTTGTGGTGACGGGCTTGATGTCGGGTGGTGGCGGAAGTCTGCCCCACTGGACTGCACCAGCCTGGCTGGCAATGACACCTTTCGCGGCGATCGCTCTCGCACAACGTTGGTCCAGTGGGCACAAGGCGCTCATTTTGGCGTTTATCCGGGCGCAAGTCGTCATCTGCCTCATTGCGTTTGCCGCCTTGTTTTTTGTTGGTATTCCTGGGCTGTCGGCAGACCACCCTTTGTCACGTAAAAACCCGCTCGCGGACCTATGGGGCTGGGATCAAGCGGGTATTCAAGCGCGAGAGCTTGCCCAAACGCACGATCTCAAGTCACTTTCTGTCAGAAACTGGACGCTTGGGAGTCGCCTCGCCTGGTATGCCAGACCTCTGCCTGTTCATGTCCTGGACAGCCGTTTCGACCAATTTGACCTGTGGTTCGGGAATATTCCGCCCGGGTCGGACAGTCTTTTTGTAAACTGGTCGCAAGTAAAGTTTGACCTACCGACCAAGCCGGGAGAGTTTGAATGGTGCCGACTGATTGGCACCTTTGAAGCAAAACGCTTCGAACGTCACATCTCACGCTTTGATTTCTACCATTGTCGTCACTGGGGTGCCACCCCAGGCACTCAATAAAGCGCTTGCCTTGAAACAAATTTTTAAAAAACTCTGGCCCTATATCCGCATCGCACTTTCCATCGCTCTGCTCTGGCTCGCGACGAGAAGTATCGACTGGCAAGCACTCAGAGACACCAAAATTGCCATCCATCCCATCTGGTTTGTGCTCGCACTGGTGATGCTGGTGCTCACCAACCTTTTAGCGGTTTTACGCTGGGGCTGGCTCATGCGCAGTGTCAAACTCTATCGACCCGTCCAAGACTACATCACACTGTATTTTGCCGGTGGTCTGATCAACCAGGGGCTACCCAGTACGATTGGAGGCGACAGCTATCGCGCAGTCGAAGGCAGTCGCCCCTATCATGCTAAGGCCAATAGCCACCCAGACAAGGGCGGTGCGGCGCGCGCCACGCCCCAAACACTCCAGCAGGAGCTCCACGAACCCGTCGAACTCAACCGTGCGCCCCCACGTCTGAGATTAGGTTTTTTTAGCGTCGCGCTCGACCGCGGGCTCGGCTTACTGAGTAACAACATTGTGGGTGCGTGCGGACTCATGGTGGGAGGAGCGATGCTCGCCCCGTGGGCTCAATCCCTGGGATGGTGGATACTCGCCGCCATGTTAGGCGCCGCTGCGACGGCCGCAATCCTGTTAAAAGTGCAAAAGAGCCGAGAGCTGATTCAACGAATACTCAACAAACTTGGCATGCCTCAGGCGATGTTTGCGCTTAAGACCGGGTTGGGGTGGCCCACAGTGATCCCCCAACTCATCATTTCTGTGTTGACTCATGTTTTAGCGCTCACCAGTTTTTGGTGCTGTCTCAAAGCTTTTGGCGTCAGCGCCCCGTTTTCTGCGCTCATGATTGGCATGCCAGCACTGGCTCTGCTCATGATGCTGCCGATTAGTATTTCTGGTTGGGGCTTGCGCGAGGCGACACTTTCGGCCACGTTAGCGCTGTGGGGGATCGACAGTGGCATAACCGTTCTCGCTTCGGTGAGCTTTGGTATCGTGACACTCGCCACCTACCTGCCCGGCTCCCTGTCACTCTTGAGGCGCAAGCGTGAAGACTCTGACAGCGCAACGCAACTCTCTTCAAAAAATCTTTAAAATATTTAGCTTATGAGCCTCAGTGTAGACACCATGCGCACCATCGACCATCGAGTCGGTGTCCCGCTTTGCGCCTTATTTACGCCGTTTGTGATGTTAATCGACTGGCTGACGCGTCTGTTCGCGGGCCCTGCTAGTACACCTCGCAAGGTCTTGTTCATCGAGCTTTCCGAAATGGGAAGCGCGATTATTGTGGATCCCGCCATGCGCGATACGCAGGCGCGTGGTGCTGAAATTTTCTTTTTGATTTTCAAGAGCAATCGTGCAAGCTTGAGTTTGCTCAATACAGTTCCTGCTGAAAACGTCTTCACGATTGATTCAAGCTCAGTCGTTTCGCTCGCGCTCGATACCCTTAAATTTCTTTTGTGGGCGCGCGCGCGCAAAATTGATACAGTCATCGATCTGGAGCTGTTCTCGCGTTTTACCGCGCTTCTAACAGGTCTTTGCGGTGCACGCCGGCGCGTCGGTTATTACATCTTTCATGGCGAAGGCTTATGGCGCGGCAATATGCTGACGCACAAGGTCCATTACAACCCCCATATCCATATCGCTAAAAATTTCTTGTCGCTCATTCACGCAGCCTTTGCGACCGCACAAGAAACGCCCTTTAGCAAGATTCATATCCCTGATGAAGCGATCAAGATTGCACAAGCCGTGATTGAACCCTCGGTGCGTCAAACGGTATTGGGTCGCATCGAACAACTCGCCGCTCAAGCGCAATGTGACTTCCAGCTGGGCACTCAGCCGTTATTTTTGGTCAATCCCAATGCCAGTGAGCTCTTAGTTCAACGGCGCTGGGCACCAGAGCGCTTTTCTGCACTGATTGTCGAATTACAACGCACATGGCCGGACAGTCTGATTTTGATCACAGGTTCGCCCGCTGAGTTTGCCTACGTTGAAAATGTGCGCGTGGGCGCCAAGGTCACTCGCGCCCTCAATTTTGCCGGCCAGGTATCTTTTTCTGAACTCCCCGCGCTCTATAGTCTCGCAGATGTCATGGTGACGAACGACTCGGGACCCGGACACTTTTCTTCTGTGACCAGTCTGCATACCGTCGTGCTGTTTGGACCTGAAACGCCTGCGCTATATGGCTCGCTTGGAAAATCTATACCGATCACCGCCCAACTCGCTTGCTCACCATGCGTGAGTGCCGCCAATCACCGCAAGACTCCTTGTTCAGACAATGTCTGCATGCAAGCCATCACTGTGTCACAAGTCATGGAAAAAGTTGCGATTCAATTTGAGGCTGCACGCGCATGAGTCAGATTTCCGAGCCCACGCAGAACGACAAGACTATTCGACCCGTACAAACCGTTTACGCCAAAGATTTTCTTTGGTGCCTGATTCCTCTCGTGGTCTGGCTTGGGCTATGGTTGTTTGCGCCAGAGCCTCAACTATTTCTTCAGCTCAATCGTGCCGCACACGTTTTGCCAGAAATTTTTTGGGCCAGCTTTAATATGCTGGGTAACGGCTGGGGCGTGTTCGCCTTGGCATGCCCGCTACTCGTACTCGCACCCCGTCTACTGCCTGCAGCACTCGTTGGCGGTGCCATCTCAGGCACGCTTTCGCATTTCTTTAAACACGCGCTTGAAATGCCACGCCCTGCTGCGATCTTGGATCCGTCCAGTTTCAACATCATGGGTAAAACGCTGACGCACTTCTCGATGCCTTCAGGTCACACCCTGACGGCATTTGCGATTTTGACGGCCTTTTATTTTGCGATCGAAGTACACAAACGCAGCGCCTATCGCTGGCTGTTCGTTGTCGCGACGCTAGCTGGCCTGGCACGTATTGCAGTGGGTGCACATTGGCCTGCCGATGTTTGCGCGGGTGCCGCGATCGGTCTGTTTAGCGGGATCGCCGGTGCCAGGCTGACTCAATCCATCCCCGCACGCGCCTTGCTCCCCCAAGCATGGCTGATGCGCATCATCAGTACAGCAGGCTTGGTCGGCGTCTATATCTTGTTGACCACGACGATTGATTTTCCTCAGACAAAACCTGTGCAATGGGTCGCTGCCGCAATCGCTAGCGTGAGTATTGCTTGGTTTACCTGGCGCTCTTTTGGTCCTCAGAATAAAAAAGGCCTGCATCAAGGTGCAGGCCTTTGAACGCACTGAAACACTCAGCTTAATTATTTCTGACCTGTTTCAGCCTTGTAACGAGCCAGATTTTCCGCGTTGGGTGGATACAGGCCCGGCAATGCGTGGCCTTTTTCGACCTGACTCATGATCCAGTTTTCGAGCTGTTCCTGAGCGGCTGCACTGGTCACCACATCATCCAGCAACGCGGCGGGGATCAGGACGGCGCCATCATCGTCCACCACCACGACATCGCCTGGGAATACAGCCACGCCACCACAACCAATCGGTTGCTGCCAATCCACAAAGGTCAAGCCTGCGACCGATGGAGGCGCTGCAGCACCTGAGCACCAGACAGGTAACCCGGTACCGAGCACACCCGCCAAGTCACGCACCACACCATCCGTCACCAGTGCGGCGACTTTCTTTTTTGCCATCCGTGCACACAAAATATCGCCAAAAATACCAGCGTCCTGTACACCCATCGAATCGACCACGGCGATACAACCTTCGGGCATGTCTTCGATCGCGCCGCGTGTCGACTTGGGTGACGACCAGGACTCAGGTGTCGCCAGATCCTCGCGTGCGGGTACAAAACGCAAGGTAAACGCACGTGCGACCAAACGGGGCTGACCTGCGCGGATAGGCTTGGTGCCGCGCATCCAGACGTTACGCAAACCTTTTTTGAGCAAAATCGTTGTCAAGGTTGCGGTGGAAATTCCAGCAAGGATATCCCTAACCTTGGGATCAATGTTCATATCTACCATGAGTACTCTCCGGGTCACTAAGCGTGAGGTGATGTTTTAAAAAATAAAAGCTGCGGGGAATCAACCCAACGCTGCGAGTCTTTTCTCTTGTCTGGAAATGAGGCGTGCGATGTCAGCCAAGTCGAGGGCGGAAAGCTTGGGTCCAGGCTTTCTGACGGCTGCTGAGGCAATCGCGCCGCGCTGTGCCAAGATGTGCTTGCGAACCGCCAAGCCAATGCCGGCCTGCTGTTCGTAGCGCGCCAAGGGCAAGTACGCGTCAAAAATATCAAAGGCGCGCTCCACATCACCCGCTTTGTAGGCATTGCACACGTCAATCATCATCTCTGGATAGGCAAAGCCTGTCATCGCGCCGTTGGCGCCACGCACCAGCTCTTCGGGCAAGAACAAGCCACCACCATTACCCGTCAAAATCGAGATTTTGCGCAGATCACCTTTTTCCATCGCGGTACGTACAGCCGAAAGCTTGGCCAGACCGGGGAAGTCCTCATGCTTGAGCATGACGCAGGTGGGCGAGTTTTTCAAAATGCGCATCACCACACCTGGGGACATCTGCACGCCGGTTGAGGTCGGGTGATCCTGCAAGCACCAAGGTACATCGGGTCCGAGAGTCTCGGTCACCATATCGAAATAACTACAAATCTGATCATCCGTACGCACGCTCGAAGGTGGCGCAACCATGACGCCAGCGGCACCCATGTCCATCACGCTTTTGGTGAGCTCGCTCATCGGTGCGAAGCCGGCAGCCGAGGCACCGACCACGACGGGGACTTTGCCCTGCACGCGGGCGAGAACTTGACGCACAAACTGACGGGACTCTTCGGCGGTCAGCTTGGTGGCTTCGCCCATGATGCCCAAAATAGTCAGGCCCGTGACGCCGCGCTCGAGGCAGAAATCCACCATGCGATCGGTACTGGGCAGGTCAAGCTCGCCGTTGTCCTTGAAAGGGGTCACGGTAATCAGGTAGACGCCTTCGGCGGTCTCGTTAAATGTATTCACTTTATTCCTTGTCTCTTTGCGAACCTGTTGGACGATTCAGTTAAACGATTCGGTTAAACGTTCCAGGCAGGGGATACCCAGAGGATTGTAGTGCGCGTTACATTAGCATAAAGGATGCTCTAGAAATGGCTTGCGCCCTGCCCCTAAAACCAATAGTCTAAGCGATACCAAAAACAGTTGCTCGGGCTTAGGAGCGTTTCTTTCAAACGCTTGCCGCTATCCTAACAACACGGAGACCACGATGAAACTATCCAGACTACTTCCCAGCCTAGCGTTGACTATCAGCGCCTTGGGCTTAGCCATGGGCCCACAGGCTCAGGCACAGGACTTCCCAAAACAGCCCATCAAACTCGTTGTGCCTTGGGCGCCGGGCGGCAACGTTGACATTACAGCCCGTGCTGTGGCACCCACAATGTCTGAGCTGCTGGGCCAGCAAGTCATTGTGGAAAACAAGCCCGGAGCGGGTGGTTTTATCGGCAGCACCGGCGTCGTGAAATCGAACCCAGATGGCTACACTTTACTGTTGGGTTCGAGCGGATCCATCTCAATTGCGCCTGCCCTCACACCTAACGCGCCCTACAGCCCTGTAACGGACCTAGTGGCGATTGGACCGATTCATGCCGTACCGATTGTGTTGAGCGCCTCGGCCAAAGGCCCGATGAAAAATTTTGCTGATTTTTCTGCGCGCGCCAAAACAGACAAAAACCCAATTTCAGTGGGCTCGGCAGGTAACGGTTCGACCCAGCACCTTGCGCTCGAATTACTGGCCTTAAAAATGGGCGTCAAGCTCAATCACATCCCCTACAAGGGTAGCGGCCCAGCCTTGGTGGACGTGATTGGTGGCCAGGTGGACACGATGATGGACCAGCTCACCGCATCGCTTCAACACATCAAGAGTGGCGCATTGATTCCGTTAGCGCAAACAGGCAAGACACGCTCACCCTTGCTCCCCAACGTGCCAACTTTTGAAGAGCTCGGCGTCAAAGATTTTGACATGATGACCTACACCGGTATTTTTGGGCCCAAAGGCATGCCACAACCTGTCGTGGACAAACTGACCAAGGCCTTGAAAGACACGCTTGCACGCGACAGTGTGAAGGATCGCTTTACGGCACTCGGTGTGGAAATTATTACTCTGGATCGCGCAGCGTTTCAGGAATATGTCATAAAAGACTACAACACCAACAAAGAAATCGGCAAAGCGGCCAACATCGTCCTCAATTAATCAGTCATCATGAACACACACGCCACACCGCTGCCCCCTATCCTGGATTTGCGCGCACCCAAACGACAACTGCCTGCTGGCACAATCGACTGCCACGCGCACATCTTTGATCAGGTGGATCGCTATCCCATGGATCCCAACCGCAAGTACAGTCCACCTGTCTGCACACGGGAATCCTGGCTCAATATGCATCGCATCATGGGTGTGGATCGTGGCGTGCAAGTTCACGGTTCGATTTATAGTTTTGACAACAGCATTACCGAAGACTTTATCAAGACAGACCCTGAGCGCTTTCGCGGTGTCGCCGCGATTGCTCCTGGTACACCCAAAGCGCACATTCAACGCCTGCATGATGCGGGCTTTCGGGCTGCGCGTCTGATGGATCAATATCCTAACGGTGCCACAACACGCGACCTAGAAGCCATCGCCGACCTGGTCGCAGACTTTGGCTGGCATATCGAAATCAACATCCTGAATGGCACGGATTGGACAGGCCTCGAACAACGCCTGATGGCGTGTCCGGTCGGCTTGGTGTTTGATCACCTGGGTCGGGTTCGTGGCAGCCGCGGTGTCGATGCCGAGGAGTTTTTGGCAGTACGACGCCTGCTGGATCAAAAATCTGACACCTGGGTCAAGATCTCCAGCTTGTACCGAATGTCAGAAGTCCCTGCCCCCGCGGTTGGCATGCCGCTTTACCCTGACATCAAACCTTTCGCGCAAACCTTGCTCACGCACCACGTTGATCGCTGCGTATGGGGGACCAACTGGCCTCACCCAGGCATCCATATCCAAATGCCCAATGACATCGACTTGATCGATCTGCTGGAAACCTGGATACCTGATGAGGCAGCGCGCCAAAAACTGTTTGTCACAAACGCTGAACGCCTCTACGGTTTCAAACCATATTCACGCTGATCCAGACTAACTAAAACGCAAGCATATGAGCAACGATCACAATCAACAGAGCAGCAATCAAAGCAAGATTGATGCGCTCGAAGAGAACTACAAACATATTTTGGGCTTTGTGCCTGACAGGATTCATTCCAGAATCACGCTTGGGGTTCAGACTGCTCCTGAGATGACCGAGGGCGTTGAACGCCTCCGTGCACAACTGCTCGAGCCCGAAGCGCTAGACTTAAAAACAAGTCAACTCATGGCATTTGGCATGTTGTTAATGAACCTTTCGCAAGCAGCAGAAAACCATGCAGTCGCTGCATTACGCGCAGGTGCTTCTGTGCAAGAGTTACAGGCTGTCGCGGGAATTGCTTTTGTCTTTAGAGGCATCCCTGCCATCAACTTGTCTGGCGACGCGATTGCCGGCGCGCTCAAAAAAATTGAGGCACTCAACAAAGCAGGCTGAGTGCCTCAATTTATTTAAATATCGCGCACCTGATGATGTAGTCACCAGTAGCGGAGCACATGGCTCCGCTATTTTTATGCTCAGGCCTTAGACAAGCGCTCCAGTAAGGCTTGACCGGTTTCTTTGGTGCCAAGCTTACCGCCAATGTCTGAGGTCGATTCACCGGCTGCAATCGCCTCTGCCATCGCCGTCTCCATCACTTGTGCAGCAGTCACAAACTGTGGCTTGTTTTTACGCTGACCATACCAGTTCAACAGCATCGCCACTGACCATACCTGCGAAAAAGGGTTGGCGAGGTTTTTTCCGGCGATATCAGGCGCGGAGCCATGCGCCGCCTGGGCCATGGCATAGTGATCGCCTGCATTGATGGAACCCGCCATGCCCAGACTACCGGACAGCTCTGCAGTCAAATCGGACAAAATATCGCCGAACATGTTGGTGGTGACCAAGACGTCGTAGCGCTCAGGTGTACGGACAACGTGCGCCATCATGGCATCGACAATGATTTCCTCGATCTGCACCTCTGGGAACTCTTGACCAATCAAACGGCAAGAATCGATGAACATGCCATCACCGAGCCGCAGCACGTTGGCTTTGTGCACCACAGTGACGTGTTTTCTGCGGGTCATCGCGAGTTCGAAAGCAGAACGTGCGATGCGCTCGCAGCAGAGGCGAGTGATGCGACGTAAGGAAACCACAACGTCCGGTGTAATCAACATTTCGCTGCCGCCCGACTCGATGTTGCGGTCAGCATAAAAGCCTTCGGTGTTCTCGCGCACGACGACGAGATCAAGAGGTTTGTGGGGGGTGCCGCAGCCAGGGAAGGTCTTGGCAGGACGAATATTGGCGTACAGATCCAGACTCTTGCGGAAAAACTTTGACGGGTTGATTTCACCTTTGGATTCGTCTTTGAAATCGTAGGTGGCCATCGGGCCCAAAATCAAACCATCTGCATTTTTAACAGACTCTAGCAAGCCTGGATGAATGGTGGTGCCGTACTTTTTCAGGCTTTCGTGACCGGCAATATCATGCTTAAGCGACAAGTCGAGCTTGAATTTTTTAGAAATCAACTCAAGCGCGTCGACGGCGACTGAAACTGTTTCTACACCAATACCATCACCTGGCAGCACAATAATTTTCATCATGGGTCTCTAAAAAGAATATTAATTTTTAACGAATAAGCATAAAACAATTCAGGTACTGATTAACCAAACTTCAACTCGTCATCCGGGCCTTTCAGCGTGCGTAATTTTTCTTCAAAGGCGTCTTTTGTCGCAGGCACAGAGCGTCCCTCCGCCGCCAGATAATATGCCCAAAAGGCAGTCGTCATCTCACTCACACGCCCCCACAACACGCGATTACCCTGCTCGGTCACCTTGATATCACGGCTAAAGCGCTTGGGGTCCACCGCCTCGCCTGCAAAACTCATGTGGTCCGCATCACGAAATTTGAGTTGAAGTTTCTTTCCTGCAGGAAGATGAGCAAACACCAACTCTCGATTGGCTAAACTCACACCAAGCTGTATGGCGTCTGCATCCTTTTTAAAGGTCACAAACTGATCGCGATCGCTTGTGATGCAAAAGAAAGGGATCTCTACCTTGGACATGGACTTTGCACGCTCAGGTGAAGTCGCACCAGGCGAAAAAGCAATCACCGCTTTGATGCGTGGGTCCCTCATACTATTGGCACCAAGCGGCTGTCCCGCAATGGTCTGCGCCGTCAAGGCGCCATAGGAGTGCCCGGCCAAGCCAATCCTGTCGGGATCAATATAGGGTTTGAGCAGTGCTGACTGTAAACAATGGTCTAACGCAAAACTGCAGTCGGACACGCGTAAACCATATTGCGGGCCGGCAAGCGCCAGTTGCATATTGGTTTTAAAGCTCTGCTTGTCACTGGTACGCCAAAGGGAGTCATCAGTGACAGGGTGTGCGAGCGTCACCACAAGATAACCGGCTTGGCGCCACGTCTCGCACCAAGCTTGGCCATTCGATACACCACTGCCCAGGCCGGGCGAATACAGAATCAACCCTGTCGGGATCTGTGCCTCAGGCAAGCGGACGCGTAGCTTGATCGAACGGCCTGTCTTAGGATTTTTAAGCGTTTCTATCGCGGGATCAGACGATGTTGCTGAGGCCTTTGAGCCTTTGCTGGCTTGTGCCAATCCGAGGGCGGGAAAGCCTAAAACGCTCGCGCCCGCAAGACCGACACTGCCGAGCGTTCCCAATACACGCCGCCGCGTCACAATCACAGTGCAACCGTTTTAAACTGACCTGGCAACACAATCTCAAGCACTTCAAAATCCTCTGAGTGACTGATTTCACGATGTCGGATATTGGGAGGCTGATGCACACAGGTACCCTCGACCAGTTTATGTTCGCCGTGACCCTCGTATTCAAAAATTGCCCAACCCTTGAGCACATAGACGAACTGGAAGTTCAATTCGTGGCGATGCCATTCACCCGTCGCATTGCAGCCTTTGGTCGCGCGGATGACGTGCATCACCGCAGCGCCCTTGGTGGAATCAAAGATCCCGAGGTCTCGATAGTCAAAATACTCTCGCAAACCATCGTGCGAAAAAGGCTTGTCCTTTGCATGTTGAATACTAAATTCCATGGTCTCCACCCCTTTGTTTATTTTTAAACGTTCTAAAACGATTGTTTACAAGAGTCTCTATTGATTGAACTACAACACACCCGCGTGTTTGGCCACGCGCAGCACATCCGACAGCGTGTCCTCAGGCAACAACAGGCCCTGTTGTCGATTTTTAATATCGGCTAATTTCTCCATCTCGCCAGGATAGTAGACCTGCTCGTGTCCCTCGGCTAAAGGCACGTCTTTTAACGAAAGGATATAGGCATCAATGCGCTGTTCAAATTCGCTCAGGGGTTGAAACGCCGAGACATTCATCGCCACCATCAAGTGACCTGCACCGCTGCGGTTGGTCGGGTCGTAGGGTCCGTGAACCGTATCGAGAAATTGACTGCCCGACAACACACCAGACAAGATGTCCACCATCACGCCCATCACGTAGCCTTTGTGGCCCGCCATCGGCAAGATAAAACCCTCCAGCGCCTCTTTGGGATCGGTGGTGGGACGACCGCGCGCGTCGACTGCCCAATGATCCGGAATCGACTCGCGACGTTTGTTGGCGAGATAAATCTTGCCGCGCGCCACACCTGAGTTGGCCATATCCATCACCACAGGACCGTAGGCTCCTCCAGGAACTGCGATCGACCAGGGATTGGTGCCGATTTTCTTTTTCAACCCGCCCCAAGGCGCCATATTGGGACCCGCATTACTCATCAGCATCATGATGCAGCCTTGCTCCGCGGCCAGACGTGTGTAGTACATGCAGGTACCAAAGTGATTGGAGTTGCGGATCGAAACGATGCCAACGCCATGTTTACGCGCCCGCGAGACTGCCTCATCGACAGCGCGTCTGGTGATGACCTGACCCACACCATCATGGCCGTCCATCACGGCGACCGCTCCTGCATCCACCTCTAGCGTCGTCACGGTCTGGGCTTTCATCGCCTGGGACTCAAGCCGGGCGTAATACCAGCCTAAGCGCAAAAGTCCGTGCGATTGATGCCCCCACAGATCAGCCTGAACTAGCGTATCTGCCGCGAGCCAAGCTTCTTGCTCGGGTACGCCAATGCTGCGGTAAACAGCTGCTGCAAGAGCCAGCAAACGATCCGGATCGATGGGCTGATTGGCTGCAAATTCGGCAGTGAATTCGGCGGAGGATTGTTGACTCTGTCGCGTCATCGCACTTACTTCACCAGCGCCGAATACACCAGCGTTTTATAGAGCATACGACTTTGAATTTTGTGTGTGGGGCCTTGCGTCAAAATCAACGCCGTGAGGTTTTCTTTGAAATCCAGCCAGAAGCTCGTCCCCCAGATCCCAGACCACAACGATTCACCAGCCGAACCCGGGACCCAACACATGCCTTGATTCAGTCTGACTGCAAAACCCAGTCCAAAACCATAGCCTGGTCCCGTATTGGCATGGGTCGAGCCCGTCATCCCGATGGTGTGTTCAGAACACATAAACTCAACTGTGCGACGAGACAGGTATCGCCTGCCCTCTAACTCGCCACCACGCAACATCATCTGCAAAAACCGCATGTAATCTGCTGCTGTGCCAAGTAGACCCGCCCCGCCGCGCAGATACGTGCGACCCACAGGATTAGTGGTCTGACGATACGCAAGGAGCATTTTGGCTTTGAGTGGATCCGAGTCCGGTGCTTCGGCGAGTCTGCTGAGGCGCTCAGGTTCCACCCACCAAGTAGTGTCTTTCATTCCCAACGGTTTAATCAACAACACGTTGAGGATTTCCTCGAGTGTTTTATTTTCAACACGCTCAAGCAACAGACCTAACACGTCCACAGCAATGGAGTATTCCCAGTGCGCACCCGGCTGACTCGCAAGCGGAATCGTGCCCAGATTTTTGAGCATCTGATCACCCAGGATGTCTTGCTTGTTGGCCTCGATTTGTAACTCGTCATACAACTTTCTAATGCGTGGTGACTGCGCCCGATCGCCATGCACAAAACCTGCGGAGTGTCGCATCAAGTCTTGAACGGTGATGGGGCGGATCAGTGGCACATCTCCCTCGGGCGTCTCCACCTTGAGGTCTTTGAGTTCAGGCAGCCAATTGGTAATCGGGTCATACAGATTAAAGCGCCCACGCTCGACCAACATCATGGCCGCGACAGTCACTAAGGGCTTGGTCATAGAGGCCAGACGAAAAATCGAATCTGTCGCCATTGGAATCGTGCCTGCGGCGTTCTGATGTCCATAGGCCTCAAAATGCACGCACTCATCATTGCGCATCACCATGGTGACCGCGCCGGGAAAAAGTCCGGCCGTGATTTGTTCTTGTATCGAGAGCCCCAGGCGATCCAGTCTGGACTGGGAAAAGCCTTGGCGCAGGTGCGCTTCGTATTCAGGGCCTAGGCGCACGGGAGTTGAAGGGGTCGATGTCATGGTGGTCCACTAAAGTGAGTTGGATTCAGTTACGGCATAATCTTACGTTAATTCAATCTATTCTCCTGTAGGAATCTGCTGTATGCCCAAGCTTCGCCCCACCATCACTGTCAATGAGCTCAATCTCCGTAGCGGTGAAAACCTGCCTGGCCTGATGGGGGTCGAAATGCTGGAGCTATCAGAAGGTACGCTCAAGAGTCAGATGAAGCTGCGCAAAGTGCACTTCGCACCCAACACGTATCTTCATGCCGCAAGCGTTATCGCTCTTGCAGATACGACCTGTGGTTATGCGACGATTGCACACCTTCCCGAGGGCGCTGTGTCGTTTACGACCATCGAGCTCAAGAGCAATCATTTAGGGACAGTGCGTGGCGAAGGCTCAATCATTCGCTGCACTGCAACAGCACAGCACCTAGGCGGCAATACTCAAGTCTGGGATGCTGTCGTCACGGATGCCGCCACGGATAAAAAAATCGCGATCTTCCGATGCACACAAATGGTGCTTTGGCCTAAAAAAGACTAAACATTTCAAACAATGGCCACCAAGCTGATCGTCCTCACCGCATTACGTCCGGAGCTAGATCCTCAGAATATGCCCGAGGGCGTTCAGATTTTTTATACCGGGATTGGCAAAATCAATGCCACCCTCACGACGCTCCAAGCCATTGAGCAAGCGCAACCTGCATTGATCGTCAACTTCGGGACGGTCGGCGCAGTCAGTCCGCACGTATCGGGTCTAATTGAAATTTCACGCGTGGTGCAGCGCGACATGATTGCCGAACCCCTTGCTCCCAGAGGACGTGTGCCATTTTGTGAACGTCCTCATGAGTATTTCTCTGAAAAAGGGACGCACACCTGCGGCACAGGTGACAGCTTTGTGACTGCCAAAGACCCTTGGCTCGAAGCGCAAGGCATTCATGTCGTCGACATGGAGCTGTACGCGATTGCCGCCGTGGCGCATGCCCACGGGCTCCCTTGGCTTTCCTACAAGTATGTGACCGACTTTACCAATGATGACTCTGGCCAGGACTGGCACGAAAAAATCAATCACGGCGAAGTGTTATTTTTAGAAAAGTTAAGAGCGTTACAACAAGCGGTCTAATAAAAAAATAATCAGGAGACAATATGCTTCATCAAAAGAAAAATCATCTGTTTCACGCTGCACTACTTGCGAGTGCACTCGGTATGACTGTTGCCACAACGGCTCAAGCACGTGTGACCAAAATCATCATCGACGAAACTACACCGATGGCAGTTGAAAAAGGCAATACTGCTCCAGCCATTGCCTACGAAACGATTGCCGGAAGAGCGTTTGGAGAGCTGGACCCCAAACTGCCGCACAACGCACTCATTCAGGATATCGAACTCGCCAAAGATAAGGACGGCAAGGTCCGTTATGTCGCTTCGTTCGTCATTCATAAGCCCGTTGAACTAAAAAATGCGAGCGGTTTGCTATGGCACGATGTCCCAAACCGTGGACGTGTCTACCCCTTTTCACCCCGCGAACAAGCGCTTGGCGACATTCTCCTTGCCAGCGCATGGCAAGGCGATAACAGCGGCAATACACGTGTGCGTCCCGTTAACTCCGCCAAGACGGGTCAATTTCTTGAGGTCCCCGTTGCGCGCCAGCTCAATGGTGATCCTGTCACAGGTGAGGTCTTTGGTCGTATCGTCAATCGCTCGGGAAAGTCCTCACAACCCTTGATTGTCCAAAGCAATCCCCTCCCCTACAAGCCAGTTTCGCTCGACACTTCGAAATCAACACTGACCTCGCGTGCCGGTGAGGGCATGCACGGACAAGTCATCGATGAAGTCCGCCTTGCCGACTCAGACTGGGCCTGGGGAAAATGTGATGACAAGACTCCCTTTCCTGGCACACCCGATGCTACGCAAATTTGTCTAAAAGAAGGCTTTGATCCCAAGCGCCTGTATCAGGTGGTCTTTACGGCGGCAGATCCCTATGTTTTAGGGATTGGATTTGCGGCCTGGCGCGATGTGGGTGATTTCTTTAAAAATGCTACGCAAGATGAGGCAGGAACCGCCAATCCAATCGCTGGCATCGCCAAGCACAGCATTGGTCGTGGTGTGTCACAGTCAGGAAATTTCCTGCGGGGTTGGCTCCATCTTGGTTTCAACCAGGCGGAACGCGGTGGCATGGTGCACGATGGAATGTGGCCCATCATCGCAGGACGTCGTATCGCACTCAATTTCCGCTGGGCGCAAGCCGATGGCGTGCTTGAGTTGTATCAAGCGGGCAGCGAAGGACCGCAATGGTGGCTTCCGCACCCCGATCCTGTTCGAGGTCTGCCCTCCGCAGGTATTCTGGATCGCTGCACCGCCTCCAACACCTGTCCGAAAATTGTTGAGCATTTTGGCTCTGCAGAGGTCTGGGCCCTCAAGCTCACCCCGGAATGGGTCGGCACCGATGGCAAGCAGGATTTGCCCCTCCCCAACACCGTCAGACGGTATTACATCGCCAGCAGCCATCACGGCGGCGGGGCCGGTGGATTTGATACAAGCCTGCCAGGTGTGGGGCTACCTAAAACACCAGCCGTATGTCCCGGCAATAATTTTGGTGTCGGCATTTTGCCTGCGAACCCCGTTCCTCACACTGAAACAGTCAATGCTATCCGCGTGCATTTCCGCGATTGGGTCATGAAGGGAACAGAACCACCGCCTAGCCGCTACCCAACGCTGGCGGCACAGCCAGGTGAACAGAGCGGCACGCTGGCTCTTGCGAATAAAAAGGATATCGGCTTTCCAACTCTGCCAGGTTTGCGACCTACGGTTCCTGAACCTGACTTCATCATGAGCGTCCTGGATTACGACTGGGGCCCTCAATTCAATGCCTTGGATGTCTCTGGCATTCCTACCAAGGCACCGCCACCGATCAAACAAGTCTTAAAAATGTATGCACCCAAGGTGGATCAAGATGGCAATGAGCTTGGGGGTGTTCCCGTTGTATTGCTCGATGCGCCTCTTGGGACTTATCTGGGTTGGAACATCACAGCGGATGGCGCCAAGCCTTTTCACAAGGATCAGATTTGCAATTATGTGGGTGGCATGATTCCCTTTGCCCGTACAGCAGCTGAAAGACAAGCGAATCAAGATCCTCGCCTATCTCTTGAGGAGCGCTATGGTAGTCATGAAGGCTATGTCGCCGCCGTGACAAAAGCCACCGAGCGCGCAGCTAAAGAAGGCTTTTTACTGCCCATCGATGCTGCAGCACTGATTGAAAAAGCAAAAGAGAGCAAGGTGCTGCGCTAACGATCGCGCAGCACTGAGCGCGCTACGTTATAAAACCCAGAAATGATGCGTGCCATCTCGACCGAGCTGTTCGACTAAACCGAACTCCCAGTCGAGATAGCCCTGCATCGCTTCACGGGCATTATTTGTCCCCTCATAAGGTCTCTTGTAGCGATCAATCGCAGGTGAAACCAAATGGGTAGGGCCCTTTTCCACGTCCAGCCCAGCATCACGCCAAGCCTGAGTGCCCCCTTCCAAGACAGACAGAGACGCTGTATTGCCAAGTTCGCGCAGGATTTGGACACAGTCGTTCAAGGCAAAGCGTGCCATCACACCATCGGGACAGGTCAGCACATAACGCGAGGCGCGAGGACACTGCGAGAGGGCTTGTTTAAGTTGTGAGCGCAGTACGTAACGCGCAGCGGGAATGTGACCCTGCACATACTGCGCATGACGCGCGAAATCGATCACGAGGGTTTCTGCATCTGGTGCGGACGCTTGCAACCAGGCCGCAAGCGTCGCAGGCGTCACCAACGGTGCCTCTGGGACCAAAGGCAGTGTGGCCTGCCAAGCGCCCTCGACATTGAAATCTTGTGCTCCCACACCGTCGAGCACATAGACCTCCCACGCCATTTGTGCGAGCCAAGACGCAGTCATATTGGCACGCACGCCATCGGTGTCGACCAACACCACTCGCGCGCCTCGCACAGGCGCGACCATTTCGGTTTCTTGAACAAGCTGACCGCCAGGTGTCGAACGAAAACCTGGCAGATGACCCGCCACAAATTCTTCAGGGTTACGGGTGTCAAAAAAATACGTCGTCCGTGCCGACTGCGTTCGCCAAGCCTGGACGTCTGTCAAGGTGGCTCGCTTGACGCCTGCACGGTCGGCCACACTGCGCGCACGCGTCGCAGCACTTTGCGTGGTAGAAGCGGAGACCTCAGAAAACTTTCTGGTTTGCCCTTTGTCCAGGACCTGCTCAGCAAGCGTCCAACCAATCGTACCGTTGCGTAAGGCCGAGACTTTATTGGGAATACCCGCGTTGATCAAAGACTGGGTACCGATGATGCTGCGCGTACGGCCCGCGCAATTGACGATCACCCGCGTCTCCGGACGAGGTGCCAACTCGGCGATACGCAACACAAGCTCTGCACCAGGGCAACTGATTGCAGTCGGGATACTCATGGTGTTGTACTCATCAAACCGACGTGCGTCGACAATCACCACATCGGCCTGCTCATCAATCAATGCCTTGACCTCCTGCGCGGACAAGGAGGGGGTGTGCTTGCGTGCTTCGACCAACTCACCAAAAGACTTGCTTGGAACGTTGACGTCTTTAAACAACTCGCCACCCGCCGCAGACCATGCCCGCACACCGCCTTTAAAGACACTGACATTCGTGTAACCAAGGGTCGCCAAGCGTCGCGCGGCCTGCATCGCATCTGACGCTTCCAGGGAGACATCCCCTTCATCCAAGGTCACGATCCACACATCGCGTCGCGGTAACTTACTGTAGGCATCAAGCTCAACGCGCGACAGTGGGAAATTCGCGGCAAACAACGGATGGGATTGGGCGTGCGGATCTTCTTCGCGCACGTCCAAAAAAGCAACCTCACGTTTGTCTAATAATGCCTGACGCACCGCCTGATAATCACAAGACTGAATATCGACAGGAGAAGGAACGGGGACTGTGCTCTGCATCTGACTTAATTCCAAAGGTTGGGGACGACATCGTTGCTGTAGCCCGAGACAAAGGGTTTTTCCTGACCGGACACCGCATCGAACACATGACGATGGATACGACCGATATTTCCGCCATACACATGAATGCTGATTGAGGGGCGATCTGCGTAATAGTTGGCGACCTCATGGACATCGTGGGTCGCGGGCGAGACCGAACCCACTTGTCCGGGTAACAACAGCGAACTTTCACCACGCCGATAGTGACCGTCGGCTTCTTTGAAATAGTGCGTATCGATTTCTTGTCCGCGCAGCATTCCAATCAACCCCCAGGTCATATGATCGTGGACAGGCGTTTTTTGACCGGGACCCCAAACAAAACTCACCATTGAAAAGCGTTCCAACGGATCGGCATACAAGAGATATTGTTGGTAGTACTGTGGATGCGGCCGTGCAAAGATTTCAGGCAACCAGTCATCATGTCTGACTAGCTCCGCCAACAACGCCCCCCCCTGCTCCAAAATCAGTGGTTCGTGAGGCTGTCCCTCTAGCAGGCGACTCATGCCTTTTACAAAAGTCAGCAGTCTTTCATTTTTCATGGTGTCGTCTCAAGAATTGATATTTTTAATTCATTTGAGTAATGATAAACGGCAATCAGGGGATAGAATGGGTCTCCAATCCCTTTTTAAAGGTGGACGTGACCATGGCTTTTGCTCTGAACAAATTACGTGTTCCGATTATTCAAGCACCTATGGCAGGTGGGGTCAACACCCCCGCACTCGCGGCTGCGGTCAGCAACGCCGGTGGGTTAGGGAGCTTTGGGTTTGCCTACAGCTCACCACAAAAAATCAGTGATGATCTTGGGGCAGCCAAACAACTGACAGCCGGCCCCATCAACGCGAACTTTTTTGTGTTTCATCCCGTCCCGACTCCGAGTGTTGAGCTTCAACACCACTCTATTGCCGCACTCAAGCGTCTGCCGATCGCGCAAGATCTAAAGCTATTACCTCCTGAGCTGCCCTATTTTCCAGACATACACGCCATGCTTGAGCCCGTTTGGTTGCATCGACCTGCGGTCCTGACCTTTCACTTTGGTCTGCCCGCACCTGAAGTGCTCGAACGCGCCAGACTGGCGGGCATCTGCGTTGGTGTGAGTGCGACCTGTTTGGCAGAAGGACACGCGATCGAAGCGGCGGGAGCAGACTTTGTGATTGCTCAAGGCATCGAGGCGGGCGGGCACAGAGGGACGTTTGAGCCTGACATGCTCGATGAGGACCTACCCACACTCACCCTTGTCAACCAACTTTCCGCAGCCCTGCGTATTCCTGTTGTCGCGGCGGGCGGCCTGATGACAGGCGGTGATGTCTCTCTCGCCATGGCGGCAGGTGCAGCGGCGGCGCAAATGGGTACCGCCTTTTTGGTGTGTGATGAGTCCGGTGCAACGCCTGCGCACAAACACTTTCTTTTGACCAAGCCCACGCGCGGAACTGTGTTCACGCATGCATTTTCCGGTCGTCGTGCCCAAGGTTTACGCAACGAATTTATTGAGGTGATGCACGGTCAACCGCACTTGCCTTTTCCACTCCAAAACACCTTGACCAGTCATCTGCGACAAATGGCGGTGCAGCATAACGATGGAGAGCACCAAAGCCTATGGGCCGGGCGTGCCTATGCTCAAGCAAGACCCATGAGTGCACAGCGCCTGATGGAAGTTTTAGAACAAGAGTATTTGCATGGCACTTCGCTTCGGGAAAACCCTTGAATCGAGCTATTTAGCCACTGATTCGAGCGTCAAATTGAAATACATCTATCCGACCCTGTTCAGTTTATCTATACTTCCTGCGTGCTGATCTGACGAGTAGAGCCATATTGGCTTGCAGAACGTAGGCGCTTAACGCAGGTAATTCAGGATGTGGATCGTTCGGATAGCACTAGATAAGCCATACACGTTTATCGTGATGGCTCTTCTCATTCTGTTTTCCGCCCCGTTGGCGATTATGCGCACACCGGTTGACGTGCTGCCGGAAATTGATATTCCAGTGATCAGCGTGATCTGGAACTATCGTGGTCTCTCCGCCGAGCAGATGGGCAATCGGATTGCCCAAAACCACGAACGCTCGATCACCACCACGGTCAACGATATCGAACACATCGAATCTCGCTCGCTCGGCGGCATTACGATTATCAAAATTTATTTTCAGCCAAAAGCGAATATTCAAACGGCTATCTCACAAGTCGTGGCTGTCTCTCAGTCAGCCTTGCGACAAATGCCACCGGGTGTTGCGCCGCCACTCGTCATTAAATACACCGCCTCTTCCATTCCAGTGATCCAAATCGGAATGTCGAGCAAGACGCTTTCTGAAAAAGAGCTCTTTGATGCCGCGCTCAACATCATGCGGCCGCAGCTGATTACGATTCCGGGCATTGCCGTGCCTTTTCCCTATGGCGGCAAAGTCCGCGCAGTCTCTGTGGATATCGATCCCGAGGCCTTACGCGCCAAAGGCATGACCTCTTCGGATGTGATCAATGCCATCACTGCGCAAAACCTGACCCTGCCGGCTGGCTCTGCAAAAATTGACGATGTCGAATACAGCATCTCGCTAAACTCGTCCCCGAATACGATCGCAGAGCTCAATAACATTCCGATTCGGACCGTCAATGGTGCCACCACCTTTATGCGCGAAGTCGCGCACGTCCGTGATGGTTTTTCCCCTCAGATCAATATCGTTCGGCAAAATGGCGAGCGCGGCCTCACCCTGACCGCGCTTAAAAACGGGGGTGCCTCGACGCTGGATATTGTCCGCCAGGTCAAGGAAAAGCTGCCTGCTATCTTGCCTCTGTTACCCGAAGGCATTGATGTCCGACTACTAGGAGACCAATCCGTTTTTGTTGAAAAAGCACTCGCCGGTGTCATTCACGAAATCCTGATTGCTGGCGGTCTGACTGCGCTGATGCTTCTGCTGTTCTTGGGCAATTGGCGTACCACCTCGATCATCGCAATTTCAATCCCGCTATCGATTTTTACTTCACTGATTGCACTGCATCTGATTGGCGAGACTATCAATGTGATGACCTTGGGAGGTCTGGCGCTTGCCGTGGGTATTTTGGTCGATGACGCCACCGTCACCATCGAAAATATCGAGCGTCACATCCACATGGGCAAGGATCTGTACCAGGCTGTTTTGGATGGTGCCGGAGAAATTGCCATCCCGACCTTTGTCGCGACCCTTTCGATCTGTATTGTGTTTGTCCCGATGTTTTTCTTGGGCGGCGTGGCGCGTTACTTGTTTGTTCCGCTTGCCGAAGCGGTGAGCTTTGCGATGATCGCCTCCTATATTCTTTCACGCACGCTGGTTCCCACACTCGCCTATCTGATGCTCAAGGATGCCGGACAGCCCGGACCTGTGGGGCGCTGGATTCATAACCTACATGTCCGCTTTAACGCGCGCTTTGAAATATTTCGCGAGAGCTATGTCTTATTTCTCGGACACCTGCTGAGCAATCGCAAGAAATTCATTGCTGGCTTCCTGACGTTCTGTCTGCTGTCGTGCAGTATCTTTTTTATACTCGGACGAGATTTATTTCCGTTTGTCGATACGAGCCAAATCAAGCTTCACATGCGCGCGCCTACTGGCACGCGCGTTGAACGGACTGCGATTTTGGCGGACGAAGTCCAGAAAGTCATCCGCGAAGTCATTCCAGAAAAAGATCTAGAGGGTATTTTGGATAATGTCGGCTTACCCAATAGCGGTATTAACCTCTCCTACAGCAGCTCCGGCACGATTGGATCATTTGATGCGGACATCATGATCTCTCTTAAACCTGGCCACAAGCCGAGTTTGGAGTACATGGACGAACTGTTACCCATTCTGCGAAAAAGATTCCCGGGCATTGAGTTCTTTTATCAACCCGCAGATATCGTCACACAAATTCTAAATTTCGGTACACCTGCTGCCATTGACGTTCAAATTGTTGGTAATAACTATGCCGCGAACCATCAGCTCGCTGCAAAGCTCATGGGCAAAATCGCCTCTGTACCAGGTGCCGCGGATGTACATATCCATCAGCGCTTGGATCAACCTTCGATTGCCTTGAAAATGGATCGCACGCGCATGCAAGGCATGGGGCTCACGCCACAAGACCTCGCACAAAACGTTCTGTTGCCACTTTCCGGTAGCGCCCAAACCACCTCCTCATTCTGGCTCAATCCGGTTAATAACATCAGCTACCAGATTCAAGCCCAGACACCGCAATACAACATCGACTCGCTTGATGATTTGCTCAGATTGCCTGTCGGCCCCTCTAATGCGGCTGCGTCAGCCACCGCCGCGACAGCCAATGCAACCGCTAATCGCGGCACACAACTCATAGGCAACCTGGTGAGTTCGACACCCACTACAGAGTTTGCGATTTTGACGCGTTACAACATTCGACCCTCCATCAACATTTACGCAAACGTGCGCGGACGTGATCTCGCGGCAGTTGCCATGGATATTCAAGTCATCATGGACGAAGCAAAATCACAACTGCCGCGCGGCAGCACCATGACGATGCGCGGTCAAGTTGAGACCATGAAGCAATCCTATGTCGGTCTTGGCATTGGTCTGCTTGGTGCTGTGCTGCTGGTGTATCTGCTGATTGTCGTGAACTTCCAATCTTGGCTGGATCCGTTCATTATCATTGCCGCCTTGATTTCTGCGCTGGCTGGTATTGCTTGGATGCTGATTATTACGCGCACCAATCTCAGTGTGCCTGCACTCACCGGTGCCATCATGACGATGGGGGTAGCGACTGCCAATAGTGTGCTGGTGATCTCCTTTGCGCGCGAGCGCCTCAAGGACGGCCTCTCGCCACTTGCTGCAGCTCTCGAGGCGGGTGCCACGCGTATTCGCCCTGTGCTGATGACTGCACTGGCCATGATTATCGGCATGATTCCCATGGCGATTGGCTTTGGGCAGGGCTCAGAACAAAACGCACCACTCGGTCGCACTGTGATCGGCGGCTTATTGCTGGCGACAGTTTCAACCGTATTATTCGTACCCGTTCTTTTCGCAAGTCTGCACGGCTGGCTCGATCAACGCCACGCCTCCAAGGAAGCAAAAGTATGAAGGACTCGCTCCACGATTCGCATGGTCTACCCCTCGGACATCCTGACAACCCCGACTCGCAGATCAAATTGAAAAAATCGCTTCGCTCGGTCAAGTTTGTGGCTGTCATCATTTTTGCGTTGATGCTGTTTGGATTAGGCACCGCACTATTTGAGCGCTGGTCTTATGCGGAAGTATTGGCCAAGCGAGCAGATGACAGCGGCGTCATGCATGTCTTGGTGGTCAAACCAACCGCCCCGGACAAAAACAATCCCAATATGAAACTGGTGCTGCCAGGGACGCTGCGCGGGATTAATGAGGCGCAAATTCATTCGCGCGTGACGGGTTACGTCAAACAATGGTTCAAAGATCTAGGCGACACGGCTAAGCAAGGTGAAACGCTCGCGCTCATCGACATCCCGGAAATCAATCGCCAAGTGGAAGAAGCCACGGCGAACTTCAAGCTCGCGAAAACAGTCTATGACCGATGGAAACGCTTGCGTGCCGAAGACGCGGTTTCTCAGCAAGAGATGGATGAAAAAACAGCTCTTTATCGCCAAAGTGAAGCCGTACTCAATCGTCTGAAACAGTTGCAGAGTTTTGGCACGGTGGTCGCCCCCTTTGAAGGACGCATCACACGACGCAATGTCAATCTTGGCGACTTGGTCAATGCCGGTAACGTAGGCAATGCGCAAGCCATGTTCTCGATGGCGCGTACCGACAAACTGAGCGTCTATGTCTACCTCCCTCAAGATCGTACGTCACAGGTCAAGGTCGGGGATGAAGTGTCGGTTTATCAAACGAATGCGCCGGAGAAAATCATCAAAGGCCGCATCGCGCGCACTGCTGGCGCCATCGATATCAATACTCGCACACTGCAAGTCGATGTCGAGATCCCGAACGAAAGTAACGCTCTCCTGCCAGGTGCTTATGTCGAAGTCGCGATGACTGTTGCACTTGGTGACAGCTTAATTGTTCCGACCAATACCTTGATTTTTGGTTCTGGGGGCCCTTACATCGCAGTCGTCAAAGACAATCGCGCTGAAAAGAAAAAGGTCACGCTCGGTATCGACTTTGGTAATCAAGTTGAGATTCGTAGTGGTCTCGCACCAGATGATCTGATGATCTTGAATCCCATGGATTCCTTGGTGAATGGACAAACCGTCGTGCCCCAGGCACCTGCGCCACGCGCACCAGCGTCCAGACGCGGCTCCTAAGCGCATGATGAAATCAAGCCTCGCTCTCAGCGTATTAGTGTTTGCCTGTGTCGGCTGTTCGCCGATTGGGCCTGACTACGCACGACCTGTCGTCGACTTTCCGGAAAACTGGAAAACCCTGCCGAGTGCGAATCCAACGCTTTGGAAAACAGCGACACCCGCGGATGACGTCCCGAAAGAAAAGTGGTGGAAAGCCTTTGGTGATCCGACGCTGGATCAACTGGTCGAGACCTCACTGAGCAATAACAATACCTTGCAAGCCTCTCTGGCCCGCTTGGATCAAGCAATCGCCCAGAGCGAAGCGCGAGGCGCTGCGCTACTGCCGACGGTCTCGCTTGGCGCAACCGGCGCACGCACTGAAACCTCGGCCAATCGCCCTGGTACAAACTACAGCACAGTCAGTCAATCGACCACGCAGAATAACTTCCGCCCTGTCGCGGTGATGACCTATGAAATCGACTGGTTGGGTAAAGTCCGTCGTGAAGTCGAGGCCTCACGTAGCACGGCCGAGCAAGCCGCGGCCGATACTGAGAACGTCAAGCTTTTACTCACGGCTCAACTTGCAAATAGTTATTTTCTCTTAAGACAATACGACGAAGAGATTCGCGTGCTTACCGGGATCGTCCAGATTCAGGACAAGCTCTTAGGGCTCATCAAAAAACGCTATGACATGGGTGCAGCAGGGCGCACAGAGCTGTCACAGCAGACCGCCCTGACACAGTCCAGCGGCGCCCAACTTGAACTCCTACGCTCGTTGCGTAATGTCCAGGAAAATCTGCTGGCAACTTTAACCGGCACGCCCGCCTCCGCCTTTAGTTTGCCACCAGGTCAATTACCTCAGCAATTGCCCGCGTTTCCTGTCGGCTTGCCCTCTACCCTGCTGGAAAGACGACCAGACGTTTCGGCTGCTGAGCGGGCGATGGCGGCTGCCAACGCTCAGATCGGTGTCGCCAAAGCCGCGTACTTTCCCACATTGACACTGGCGCCGGCTTTTATCGGCGGCGAAAGCTCAATTTTGAGTTCGATTTTTAATGCACCTTCGCTCATCTGGTCGATTGGCTTGACCGCAACGCAAACGTTGTTTGATGGTGGCCGCATCAGCGCCAACTATCGTTTTGCGCAAGCTGGTTATCGCGTGACCTTGGCCAACTACCGTCAATCAGTGATGGTCGCCATACAAGAGACGCAAGATGCGATGAGCACTTTGCAACAACTTGATCGTGCGCGTTCGATGCAAGATGCGGCTGTCAGCAATCTGAATCGTGCCTATCAAATCAGTTCGATTCGTTATCGCGAAGGCTTGGATACGGCACAAACACTTGCGTTGATTCAGCAAAACCAGCTCACCGCACAGCGCATCAAGTGGCAGATGCATGGCGGACAATTTATCGCGAGTGTGGCGTTGGTCAAGGCGCTTGGAGGTGGTTGGCAAGGCTTTGCCAAACCAGACCCGTCACAAACAGAACCTGCAGAAAAGAATTAAACGCTCGACGTTCAGCGCTTAATTCTTTTGCAGCAGCTGTAGGCTTTTTTGATCGAGTCTGGATACATTGCCTTGCGCTAAGCCCTTGGACATGATGTCCACTTGTCGTGTTCCAAAAAATACTTTGGCAGCAGGCGCATTACCCAAAATCATCGCACTCACGTTCGCGACAGGCATCGAAAAACTTTCGCCTTGCTTGTAAATGCGATCTATTTTTTTGCCATCTATTGTCTGTACCGACATCCAGCACTCTGCATTGAAATCGATCCGCATTATGCCGGGAGCACCAGAGGCGACGGCAGGTGCGGGCTTTTCAGTCGCAATACTTTTGTCGACAACCGGCGGACTGGGTGAAGGCTGTACTTGTGAGGGGGCTTGTATAGTTGTAGATGCCTGTGTCTGCGCGGAGGTCTCAGACTGCGGCATCATTGGAGGCGCAGGTGTAGGAACTACCTGCGTGTTGTTGCTCACCTCCGTCGTCAAGGCAGCGCTTGGCGTGGACTCGCTGCTGACGACCTCGTCGTTGCTGCCCTTGAACGGCCATCCTTCTGAAATGGCAAGCGCAACGGCTCCCAGAACGAGCAAGGCCAACCCAAGGTAGACATAACGAGGATTGCGCGATGAGTAGGGCTTTGTATTTGCAGGCGTTGCAGCCGCACGATGCAGTTGTGCAACACCGGCTGCAGGCGAGGCGCGCAATGCCTCTGCAGAGCAATCCTCGATCTGCTTGAGGAAGCTTTCAACATCCATCCGACTCTGCAGACCTAAATAAAACACATAGCTTTTGATACCCTGTATATAACGACGCTCATGATGAAAGCTTGCGGCCTCACCCGCCTCGATCGCAAGCAACTGTTGCTTGGAAAGCATCAAGCGACGTGCGACATCGACGGTGTCTTTTTTCTGACTTAAGCGCTCACTCATGAGAATCTCGCCTAACTGTCTGCGCAAGACCGTCATGGTTGCGTTTGACTCAACGCTTGGCTGATCGAGATTTTCCATGTGTTATCCGATATCGCGTGCGAACAGCTTGGATACATAGCCTTCGGGCCGATCCATTTCGTGCAGGACGGTGTAATGGTTCAAGCCTGGCAACACATGCAAACCCACCTGACAGCCTTGAGCACGCAAGTGAGCGGCCATGCGCTCTGATTCACCAATCCAATCCTTGGGCTCCGCGCCGCCCACGATCACCTCGTAAGCAACGTTTGCTGAAAACGGATGACGAATCGGACTCAACTCTTGCACATCACTGGGCTTGAGTTTCACTTCTTCATTGACCGTAATGTGTAGGACAGGCTCCACATCAAAGACACCACTAATCAAGTAGGCCTTTTTAATGTTGTGATCCTTCAACTGAAAGGCCTCGCCAGTGTGTGCGAGCGTCGCCGCAATGATGTGCGCACCAGCTGAATGACCAGAAACATAGATTTGCTTGGGATCGACTTGCCAAGCCGCCACTTGCTGGGCGACCCATTCGAGTCCGCGCTTGGTTTGCGCCACAATCTGTTGAACAGTGACCGCGGGACACAAATCGTAATTCATCACCACGACAGAACAATCCAGTGGCAAGACGCCATTCACGACAAAACTGTAGTCCTTTTTGTCACGGGCACGCCAATAGCCGCCATGAAAAAATACCATCAAGGGACGATTGGGTTTACCGCAATAAAAGAAATCGGCGTTTTCTAACGGGCCTTCACCGAAGCGCAAATCGTAACGTCCCGCGTATTTTTGACGTGCCTCCTCGCTGAGGCGCGCGCCGAGCTCGCTGAAATGTGCCAGCTGCTCAGGCGTCACCGTGGTGCGGGGGTTGTATTGTTTTTCAATCGCTTCATTCATCATGTCATCCTCTCATTTTGCTCAAGACTATGGCGTCGGCTTGTTCCAGCCACCACCCAAAGCCTTAAATAAGTCCACACCCGCCTGCAAGCGCAGGGAACGATTTAATACAAAAGCCAAATTCGCCTCGTTTTGCACACGCTGCGCCTCCAGCACATTCAAATAATCGACATAGCCCGCCTCATAACGCACGGTCGCGAGCTCTTGTGCCTTGGTCGCTGCAGCGACTTGTTCCGTTAAAAAGAGCTCGGTTTGAAGGGTTTGATGCACTGACACCAGCGCATCCCCCACTTCGCCAAACGCATTTCTGACAACTTTAACGTAATTACCAAGAACTTCCTGCTGTTGAGCCTTGGCAAAATCCAGACGCGCCGTCAATGATCCACCGGAAAATATCGGCTGGAGCAAGCCTAAACCTGCAGACCATACGGCACTTTGCCCCGAAAGAAACGCACTGAAATCCACACTTTGCGCACCAAAAACACCCGTCAGAGAGAGTGTTGGGAAAAAGTTAGCCGTCGCGACGCCAATCCGCGCATTTGCTGCCGTCAACTCTTGCTCCACCCGATTGACGTCTGGACGGCTCTCCAACAACGTCGAAGGGATGCCCGCAGGCGGAATAGGTGGAATCGGTAAACCGCGCAAATCTACGGGTGCGAGGCTCAGCTGGAGTTGTCCTGTCAAAATACCGAGTTGATTCTGTACGATCGCGCGTTGGCGTGTGAGCTCTGAGAGCGTCGCCTCGGAGGCAGCCTTGGCCGCACGGGCTTGGCTGACATCAATGGGCGACACCAACCCCCCATCGAGCTTGGCCTGCGCGACACGCAGTGAATTTTCGCGGGTCTTGACGGAGTTGCTGACCACAGAGGTCTGCGCATCCAAGGCGCGCAAACGTAAATACGTATTGGTGACCAAGGCAGAGATTGTGAGGCGTACGCTGTCCTGCTCATACTGACTGGCGGTCGCCACTGCAGTTGCTGACTCTATATTGCGTCGCACACGCCCCCACACATCAATTTCGTAGGAAGTCACCAACCCGACTTGTGAGGTGTTGGTCTGCAAGCCCACGCCAGAAGCGGAAACCGCCGTACCGGTTGAGGCTCGCACACCCGAGGCTGTTAAGTTCAAGGTCGGATAAAGCGCTGCACCTGCTTGTCGGGCGAGTGCCTGAGCCTGACCTAAGCGGGCGACTGCGATCTGCACATCCGCATTATTCTTTTGAGCATTCGCAACAAGGTCATTGAGAACAGGATCATTAAACAATGTCCACCAGTCCGCCAACGCAACCGCAGCGGGGGTGGATCCTGAAGCACTCGAAGCGCCCGCTGGAGAAATGATCGCTCCGGGTGGTGCCGTTACTGAGGTTTGCGCATTGAAACGCTCCGGCAAATCCACTTGGGGCCGCGCGTAATCAGGACCGAGCAGACACCCACTCAGGACGCCACTGATTGACAGTGCCAACATCGTGCGAACCCATGTACGCACACCAGAAGAAAGAGGTTGCGTCATGATTTTTTGCGAGATAACCAAGTAAAAAACATCGGTACAAAAATAGTGGCAATGAACGTCGACGCCAACATGCCGCCAAATACGCCAGTGCCCATGGACTGACGTGCCGCTGCACCTGCCCCAGAGGAAATGACCAAAGGAAATACGCCTAAGATAAATGCCAGAGAGGTCATCACAATCGGTCGGAAGCGTTGTCTAGCCGCCGTTAAGGCGGCATCCATGGCACTCATGCCTTGCGCCCGTTTTTGTGAAGCGAACTCCACCACCAGGATTGCGTTTTTAGCAGACAAGCCAATCAACACCAGCAAACCAATCTGAAAATAAATGTCATTGGGCATGCCGCGCAACAAGACTGCCAGCAAGGCACCAAACAACGCAAAGGGCACAGCCAACAGCACGGCAATTGGCAAGGACCAACGCTCATACTGCGCAGCCAGAATCAGAAACACCATCACGATGCCAAACATAAAGGCCAAACCAGACGCATCACCTGTGCGAATCTGCTGATATGCCTGTCCGGCCCACGCCAATTCATAGCCAGTGGGCAAAGACGCCCGTGCGGTTTGCTCAACAATATTGATGGCATCACCAGAGCTCACACCTTGCACCGCACTACCCAGCACCTTGGCGGACAGGAAACCATTGAATCGCTCAAGTTGCTCGGGGCCGACTACTTGGTTGACCGAGATCAAGGCGGACACCGGCACCATGCTGCCGTTGTTGGCACGCACGTAAATCTGACCGAGATCAGTGGGCTCAGTGCGATATTGGGAATCCGCCTGCATCTGCACGCGATACGTCCGACCGTTTAAGTTGAAATCATTGACGTAGAGTGCGCCCATCGTGGCTTGCAGACTGAGGTAAACATCTGCCACGGGGATTCCAAGGGACAAGGCTTTCGCCTCATCGACCTCAACATACAGTTGTGGGGCGGTCGGTCTAAAAAAAGTATTGATGCCAGTGAGCTTGGGTTGTTTTTTAAGCTCCTCTGTAAAATTGTTGACGACTTTCGCCAACTCCGTCACCGAGGGCTCGCCCTTAGACTGCACATAAAACTCAAAACCCCCAGCAGAACCCAAGCCACGAATCGGAGGCGGGTTAAACACCAGCGCCATGCCATCGGGCAAGCTCATTCCCACACCAGTAAATTTCTTGGCGAGCTGTTCAGAGGACGAAGTCCGCTCGTCCCAATCCTTGAGCGGGATAAAAATCGTACCTGCGTTGGCTTTGTTGCCGCCACCAATAATGTCTCGACCAGCAATCACAAACACACGCGCGACACCAGGGTCCTGGACTACGCGCTTTTGAAAGGCATCACCCGTTGCTTCGGTGCGCTGCAAGCTTGCGCCATCCGGCAGCACCAGTGCACTAATCAGATAACCCTGATCCTCTGCTGGAACAAAACCACCAGGCACCAGGCGAAACATCACAAAACACCCCACCAAAATCGCGCCGAACACCGAGGCGCCCAAGACGCGGTGGTGCAAAGTTTTATTGACTAGCTTGGTGTATTGATCGGTCAATGCGGCAAAACTGCGGTTAAACCATCCAAACCCTTTGGGGGCATGCATACCCGGCTTGAGTAACAGCGCACACAAGGCAGGCGTCAAGGTCAAAGCAACGATCCCTGACAAGACAACGGCGAGCGCCACGGTGACTGCGAACTGTTGATAGAGCGTTCCGGCGATCCCACCTAAAAAAGCCACGGGAATAAACACGGCGGAAAGCACCAGCACAATGGCCACTACCGCTCCGGACACCTCTCGCATCGCTTCATAGGCCGCGTCTTTTGGAGAAAGATTTTTCTCCGCCATGAGACGTTCGACGTTTTCCAGCACAACGATCGCATCATCGACCACAATACCGATCGACAACACCATCGCAAACAGTGTCAGAGTGTTGATGGAAAAGCCAAACAGCCACAAACCTGCAAATGTTCCGATCAATGAGACAGGGACCGCGATCAGAGGAATTAAAGTCGCTCGCCAATTTTGCAAAAACAAATAGACCACGAGGGCGACTAAAACCATGGCTTCGAACAAGGTTTTAATCACTTCATTAATCGAGGCGGTGACGAATTTTGTCGTATCAAAGGGAATGACATAGTCGATCCCTTTTGGAAATTTCTTCTCCAGCTCCTGCATTTTGGAGCGGACACTTTCGGCAACGGCCAACGCGTTGGCACCAGATTGCAAATAAGTCGCGACAAGTGCGACGGGTTTGCCAACCAGTTTGGTATTGGCGTCGTAGTCTGCCGCGCCAAGCTCAATCCGTGCGATATCTTTCAGTCTGAGCGTGCCACTCGCACCCTCTGAGCGAATGACAATGTCTCCAAACTGCTCTGGCGTGACCAGGCGCCCTTTTGCGGTCACGGTATAGACCAACTGCTGCCCCTGTGGAGCCGGTTCCTGTCCAATCTTTCCTGCGACGTTTTGCTTGTTTTGCGCCGCAATCGCCGCAGCGACATCAGGTGCCGTAATGCCTAGCTGCGCCATGCGGTCTGGCTTGAGCCAGATGCGCATGGAGTAATCCTTGGCACCCAAAATCTGTGCGTCGCCCACACCCGGGAGGCGCTTGAGCTCATCCACAATATTGACGAGTGCATAGTTGGACAAAAACAGATTTGAAAATTCCTCGGTCGGCGAGGTAATCGCCGTCACCAACAAAATATCGTTTGAACGCTTTTGAGCTGTGACGCCAAATTGACGCACAATATCCGGCAATCGCGGCTCGGCGATCTTGACACGGTTATTCACGTTGACCGTGGCAGTATCAATATTGGTGCCCACCTCGAACGTCGCAGTAATCACTAGCGAACCATTGGATTGGGCACTCGAGTTGAAATACAGCAGGTTTTCTACACCTGACAACTGCTCTTCGATCGGGCCGGCCACAGTGCGTGTCAATGTCTCCGTCGAGGCGCCAGGATACGTGGCCGTGATAATGACTGTCGGTGGGGCGATTTGGGGATATTGCGCAATCGGTAAACCACGCGCGGCCATCAGTCCTGCGATCACAATGGTGATGGAGATCACTGCCGAAAAAATCGGCCGACCGATAAAAAAGCTAGACAGACTCATCGAGCATCCTTCTGAGCGGCGGCGTTCTTTTGCGCTTCAGCGCTAGCAGATCCAGAGGCCGTTCCAGGTGAGGCCTGACCGAGCGGCACCACAGTGGGCTTGACTTGCGCACCAGGTCGAATCTTGATGAGCTGGTCCGTGACCACTTGATCGCCCGCCTTTAAGCCTGACAAAACAATCCAGTTTTTCCCTGACCACTTGCCAACCTTGATGGGCGTCGGGATGACCTGACCCTCAGGGCCGACGGTCCAGACCATAAAGCCACGCTCACTCTGAATCACAGCGGCCTGTGGCACAAGGAATACATTTTCCTGCATGCCTGTTGTCACGCGAATGCGCAGAAACTGACCTGGCAAAATTACGCTGTTGGGATTGGGAAACTCCGCGCGCATTTGCTGGGTGCCGAGTTTTGGATCAATAAAGGTTGACTGAAAGTTGAGCTGACCTTTTTCAGAATAGACCTGCCCATTTGGAAGCAATAACTCGACACTTGTGTTTTGCTTTGGGTCGAGACGACCGCTTGGCAACTGAGCAGTATCACTGCTCGATAAACCAAAACGTACCCAGATCGGATTGATCTGATAGATGGAGGTCAAAAGACCCGCATCGCCCGTATTTGAAATCAGATTGCCTTCGGAGCGCAGCGAACGCCCTGAGATGCCATCCACGGGCGCGGTCACCGTCGTCCACTTAAGATTGAGCTGGGCCGTTTTCAGCGTAGCCTGTGCGATTTCGTTCAAGGAAGTCGCATCATCGAATTCTTTCCGACTCACGGCCTGTTTGCTAAAGAGTAACTTCAAGCGCGCAGCCTCACGCGCTGTTTGCTTGGCGCGAGCCTGGGCTTCTTCGAGGGTAATTTTGAAAGGCTCGGGATCGATCTGAAACAAAGGCTGACCGGCCTGAACAGGACTACCTTCTTCGTACAGCCTTTTGAGCAAAATACCATTGACGCGTGAACGCACTTCGGTTTCTTTGGCGCCCTCGGCTTGCGCGGTGACTTCGAGCACGTTGGGGATATTGGTGGGTTTAGCCTGTATCACGGATACCGCCAAAGGTCCTTGCGGACCCGCAGGCTGAGCATGTAGCAGTCCTGAGCACCCCAACCAAATTGCAGAAGCTCCTAATAGAGTTCTGGAAATATACCGCACAAAAAGGTGTCGCAAAGTTTTTGTCTGATAGCTTGGTAAAGCGTGATGTACTGCGCCGATCATGTGGGATTCCCGAACATTCAACCAATCCTACGATTCTATACGGGTCAACCCCAGTTATTTAAGTAAATAGGTCAGATTTCCTAAGAAAACTGACCTAGTGTGCGTTTAAAACTAAATATTATTTATCTTAAGTTGCGGCAAATCGCCTCGGTCACCTCTGTACAAGAAGCCTGACCACCCAAATCACGCGGAATCGCAGTGCCCTGAGAGAGTGTGAGCTCGACCGCGCGCTCAATACGACCGGCGGCCTCCGTCAGTCTCTCGTCCTGATGACGGTCTGCCAGCCAACGCAACATGAAAGACCCTGACAGGACAGTCGCTAAGGGACTCGCGATATTTTGGCCCGCAATGTCTGGCGCGGAGCCATGTGCCCCTTGAAACAAACCGTGATGATCCCCCAGCTCACCCGATGGCGCGATGCCCATGCCGCCTACGGTCGCCGCCCCCAAGTCTGAAATGATGTCGCCAAACATATTTTCAGCCACGATCACGTCATAAAACTCTGGACGCTTGACCAAGTGCACCGTGATGGCGTCTACGTAGGAGTAATCAATCGCCACATCCGGGTAACTCTGCGCCACTTCGTCGCAAATGGATCTAAAGAAAGCATAACTGCGCAAAATATTGGCTTTGTCACATACTGTCATGCGACGCTTGTGATCAGAGGGAGCACCGCCCCGCTTGCGCGACAGCTCAAAAGCAAACTTGGCGATGCGCTCGACGCCCTTGCGTGTCAGCACCAAGGTATCGGTCGCCACCTCACCGCGCAGCAATACACCCGCACCCCGGCTGGCATACAGGCCTTCCGTGTTCTCACGCACAATCACATAATCGATATCACCCGCATGACGATTCTTGAGTGGCGAAAAGTCTCCCTGGTACAACCGGATCGGACGGACGTTCGCATACAAATCCAGCTTGAAGCGCAACTGCAAATGCAGATCGTTGCCCACCTCAGTTCCATCGGGATAGGTCACTTCAGGCAAACCTGCCGCGCCGTGCAGCATGGCATGCGAGGTCTGGCAGGCTACAAAAGTTTCCTCGGGAAGCACGGAGCCAGACTTGACGTAATGCGAGGCCCCACCGGGGAACTGATTAAAGTCCATGACCCCGGTACCCAAGGCTTCTGTGAGTACCGTCACCGTGGCGCTGCAGACCTCAGGTCCAATGCCGTCACCTTCAATCGTTGCGATTTGATATGTTGCTGACACAGTTTTTGCTCCTCTTCGTTATTTTTTGCACCAAAATAGTGATTTGTTGTTTTAGGCTCGTGATCCGTCTCGGCCTATAACAATATGCCTAAACATTCGAGCTAAGATTCAGCCTCAATTGTAACGATCCACTCTTCGGTTGGAATGATCTTGGAAAATATTAAAGCAGGTGTAGACACCTTATTTATCATGCTGGGTGCCATCATGATTCTGGCGATGCACGCTGGTTTTGCTTTTCTCGAACTCGGCACTGTGCGAGAAAAAAATCAAGTCAATGCGCTAGTCAAAATCCTGGTTGATTTTTCAGTATCAACCATCGCGTATTTTTTTATCGGCTACAGCTTGGCTTATGGACTCAATTTTTGGATGGATGCTGAGCAGTTGGCCACCAAAAATGGTTTCGAGCTGGTGAAGTTCTTTTTTCTACTGACCTTTGCTGCAGCCATACCTGCCATCATTTCTGGCGGCATTGCCGAACGCGCCAAATTTAATCCTCAACTTCTCGCCACCTTTTTGTTGGTCGGGTTCATCTATCCTCTGTTTGAAGGCATGGCATGGAATCCCACCCACTTTTCCGGCTTTCAAGTTTGGATCAAATCCTTCACCGGTGAAGATTTTCATGACTTTGCGGGCTCGGTCGTGGTGCATGCCGTGGGTGGCTGGATTGCACTACCTGCGATCTTATTGCTCGGTGCCCGCAGCGGTCGATATCGTAAAGACGGCAAGGTCGCGGCTCACCCTCCGTCAAACGTTCCCTTTCTGGCCTTGGGTGCCTGGATTTTGACTGTGGGCTGGTTTGGCTTCAATGTCATGAGCGCACAAACCATCGACAAAATCAGCGGACTGGTTGCGATCAACTCCTTGATGGCCATGGTAGGCGGCACGCTTGGCGGCTGGTTCTTTGGCAAAAATGACGCAGGCTTTAGTTACAACGGCCCCCTTGCCGGTCTAGTGGCCATCTGTGCGGGCTCAGACTTAATGCACCCCTTAGGTGCTCTGTTTGTGGGTTTGTCGGCCGGCGCACTGTTTGTATTTATCTTTACTCTTGAACAAAATCGCTGGAAAATCGACGACGTCTTGGGTGTCTGGCCTCTGCATGGTTTGTGCGGTGTTTGGGGTGGCATTGCTGCCGGCATTTTTGGTCAGCAAGCCCTGGGCGGCTTGGGTGGTGTCAGTCTGACTGCGCAGCTCATCGGCACTGCGGTGGCAGTCATCATTGCATTGCTAGGCGGAACAATCGTGTATGGTGCCCTCAAACTCATCCTTGGTTTGAGAATGGATCCTGAAGACGAATATGCGGGCGCTGACCTCAGCATCCACCACGTCTCGGCAACCCCTGATTCGGAAAAAACATGGTAATTAAAATCGACTACGTTTCGGATATCGCGTGCCCCTGGTGCGCGGTCGGACTCGGCGGACTTGAAATCGCGCTTAAAAATATCGGTGACAGCATTCCGGTAGAAATTCATTTTCAACCGTTTGAGCTCAACCCCCAGATGCCCCCTGGCGGCCAGGAAGTATTTGAACACCTGACGCAAAAATACGGCAAAACGGTGGAGCAGGTCCGTGTGACACAAGACAGCATCAAAGCGCGCGCCGCCGAGGTGGGCTTTCCCTTTCACCCCGAAGGTCGCAAGCACGTCTACAACACCTTTGATGCGCACCGACTCATTTACTGGGCGGGGCTCGAGTACGACCCCGCTGCGCAACATCGCCTCAAGCGCGAATTGTTGATCACCTACTTTACGCTTGCCGTTAATTTAGATGACAAGAGCAATCTGGTTGCAGCAGTTGAACGCGCGGGGCTGGATACGACGCGTGCCAAAAATATTTTGGACACCGAGGAATTTAAAGCTGAGGTCCGCGCGCAACAAGAAAAATACACCAGCATGGGCATTCACTCTGTGCCCTCGATTATCATCAACGATCACTATCTGCTGCAGGGTGCGCAACCTCCCGAAGCCTTTGAACAGGCCTTGCGTCAGATTGCTGCAGAAACTGACGACAAAAATTAAATTAGCCGCATTATCTATTTCACAACAACTCGATCGCTAAGATTTCGGGTCATTTAGGACGGAGACATCACATGGACTTACAACTTAATAATCGCGTCGCATTGGTCACAGGCGGCTCACAAGGCATCGGCAAAGCAGTTGCGATGAAATTCGCCCAAGAAGGCGCGACAGTCGTCATCGCGGCCCGTGGCCAAGCCTTGCTGGACGAAGTCGCAGCGGAGATTCGTGCGGCCGGTGGCAAAGTGACCGCCATTGCGGCAGACGTTTCACAAGATGCAGAATGCACACGCTTGGTCCAGGAAATTCTCAAGACCCACGGTCGCCTGGATATTTTGATTAACAACGCAGGCACCTCTGCGACAGGTGAATTTGAATCCGTGACAGACGACAAGTGGCAAGCCGACTTTGACTTGAAATTGTTTGCCGCCATTCGCCTCACGCGCCTGGCTATCCCAGAAATGAAAAAGAACAACTGGGGTCGCATCATCAACGTGACCAACATTGGCGCCAAACAGCCCAAAGAAAAATCCATGCCCACCACGGTCACGCGCGCAGCCGGTCTCGCCATGACCAAGGCCTTGTCGAAAGAGTTCGCACCCAACAATATCTTGGTCAACAGCGTGTGTATCGGCTTGATCAAAGCCGGACAACACGAGCGCAAAGCTGAAAAAGCAGGCATTCCTGTTGAGCAAATGTACGAGACGATGGGCAAAAATATTCCACTGGGTCGCGTGGGTCGCGCTGAAGAAGTCGCGAATGTCGTCACATTTCTGGCGTCTGAGGGTGGCAGCTATGTCACCGGCAGCAGTGTCAACCTGGATGGCGGCTTATCCGCAGTGATGTAATCACGGAGCAATCGTTATGTCATCACTCACTACAACCGTCAAAGCCATGGTGTTCGATACGTTCGGCTCCGTGGTTGACTGGCGCGGCAGCATCACGCGCGACCTGACCCGCTGGGGGCAAGAAAACGGCTTTGAAGCCGACTGGACTGCCTTTGCCGTCAAATGGCGCGGAATGTACCAGCCCTCAATGGAAGCTGTGCGCAGCGGCAAACGTCCCTGGACTATTCTCGATGTGCTGCATCGTGAATCCCTCGAGATCCTGATCAAGGAATTCGGTCTTGATGCGATGACCGAAGCACAACGCGTACATGTCAACAAGGTCTGGCACCGACTCGATGGTTGGCCTGATTCGGTGGGCGGACTCACGCGTCTCAAAAGCAAATACATCATTGCGCCATTATCGAACGGCAATATCTCTTTGCTGACCGATATCGCCAAGTACACCGGCCTGCCCTGGGATCTCAATCTCTCCACCGAAGTGTTTCGCGCCTACAAGCCACAGCCCCAATCCTATCTGGGTGTGTGTGCAGCCTTGCAACTGGAGCCCGGCGAAGTCATGATGTGCGCGGCCCATAACGATGATTTGTTGGCAGCGCGCAATGTTGGCCTCAAAACAGCGTTCTGGCCTCGTCCGACGGAACATGGTCCAGACCAGAAAACCAATCTGGTCGCGGCCCATGACTGGGATATCGTCGCCAAGGATATTCGCGATCTGGCGACCCAGATGGGCGTTTAATTGCGTGCGTAAACTGGCTTAGCGCCAGATCTGCTGCTCTAGCGTGATCTGGCCTTTATCTGAGGAAACAAAGAGCTCGCCATCCTGAATATTGACGTGCACGGTCATCGTGCGCTCAGCCCAGGCCGCGAGCTCTTTGGTTTGTTCTGAAGGTAAACACACAACCTTGAGGTTGCGTGTACGTGCCAATTTGTTTTGAATGGCGTCCCACCAGATCTTGCTGGTGTGCCCGCCATAGCAATAAATCACCACTTCGGTTGCACGCCCACAAGCTTTTAGAATCCGGCGTTCGTCTGGCTGTCCCACCTCGATCCAGAGATCAATGGCACCCGTCAGGTCTTTACGCCAGAGGTCGGGCTCATCGGCATCGCTGATGCCTTTGGTAAACATCAGGTCCTCGTGAGCATTCAGGGCGAACGCCAAGAGGCGTACCATCATCCTTTCGTCTGTTTCAGAAGGATGACGCGCCAGCGTCAGAGTGTGACTCTCATAATAGTGACGGTCTGAGTCCGCCACATTGAGTTCAGCTTTATAGATAGTCGCGCGCAGGGCCATAAGTCGTCTTAAAGTGCAGTCAGACGCTCGTACGCCATGACGGGAAGATCTGGATTATCCTTGATTACCCACTCATTAGTGAAATTTCATGACAAACCCACAGATTGACGCCATTGCCCAGACCTTGTTGACGGCTCGCCGTAACCAGATACCCGCCGACTCAACCCCGTTTGACGGAAAGCTCCAAAACAGCGCCGAGGCCCTCGCCGTTCAGGACATCGTCCTTGCGGCACTCGCCCCCCAACAGACGCCCATTTCCCGCCACTGGAAATCAGGTGGCCCCTCGCGCACGGGTGAGATTTTAAATACGCCTTTGTTGGATGCGGGCATTTGGAAAAGCCCCGCCCAAGCCGGTGCACACCCTTTTAATCTGCGGCTGATCGAAATCGAGATTGGATTTAAAACCAAACACGCCGTCACACCTGCCGAGGCAGTCAACATGACCCAAGAACAAGGTCATGCGCTGATTGAAGCCTTTACCGTCACCATCGAGGTGGTTGACTCGCGCTGGCAACAAGGTAACGATACTGCTGCACTGTTAAAGCTCGCGGACATGCAATCCCATGGCGTGCTGGTCGTGGGGCAATGGCAACCCTATGGCGAGCAGGAGGCGCGCCGCGATTGGTCCAAACAGCGCTGCACGGTCAAAATTGGCGAACAAATGCCGTTGGAGTTCGTTGGCACCCACTCGATGCAAGATCCCCGCTGGGTGATCCCCTCCTGGGTCCGTCACGCGACAGCGGGCGGCCAAACCTTACCCGCGGGTGCGATCGTGACGACAGGCAGTTGGTCAGGCGTGCCTGCGGCACAGGCGGGTGATCTGGTGGTCGCCCAATTTGACGGAATTGGGTCAGTATCGGTTCAACTCTGACGTCTAAACAGGGGTGTTCGTGTCAGCCAAGCCAAAATTTGTGTATCGTTCACCCTATGATCCACATTACCGAATTACGTCTACCGCTCGAACACTCTGAGGATGCGTTACACACCGCTATTCTCGAGCGGCTTGCCATCGCACCTGAGCAACTGCTGTCCTTTGAAATCTTTAAACGCAGTTACGATGCGCGCAAGAAAAGTGCACTCACTTTTATCTATACCGTCGATGTCGAAGTCACTGAACCTGAATCGCTATTAAAAAAGTTTAGTGGTGATCCGCATATTCGTCCAACACCTGACACTGACTATAAATTCGTCCTGCCCGCGGCGCATGTGACCAAACAGGCGCGTCCTCGGCCTGTGGTGATTGGCTTTGGTCCCTGTGGCATTTTCGCGGCACTGTTGTTGGCGCAGATGGGCTTAAAACCGATTGTGCTGGAGCGCGGCAAAGCGGTGCGCGAGCGCACGCAGGACACTTGGAAACTCTGGCGTAAAAATATACTCAATCCCGAATCAAACGTGCAGTTTGGCGAAGGCGGAGCCGGGACGTTCTCTGACGGCAAGCTCTGGAGCCAGATTAAAGACCCAAAGTTTTACGGTCGCAAAGTCATCCGAGAGTTTGTCAAAGCCGGTGCACCCGAAGAAATCCTTTACGTCGCCAAACCGCATATCGGTACCTTTCGTCTGGTCGGTGTGGTTGAAAAAATGCGAGAAGAAATCATCGCGTTGGGCGGAGAGATTCGTTTTTCACAAAAAGTCGTAGGTTTCGAGATCGAGCAGCAGCAGATTCGCGCTGTTCAACTCGAAAGCGGCGAAGTACTCGCGGCTGATCATGTCATCGTCGCACTCGGACATAGCGCCCGTGACACCTTTAAGGTCTTGCATGATGCGGGCGTCTATATGGAAGCCAAACCGTTTTCAGTCGGTTTTCGGATCGAGCATCCACAATCTTTGATTGATCGCGCGCGCCTCGGACCCTACGCAGGCAACACGCTTATCGGCGCTGCGGACTACAAGCTCGTGCATCATGCCAGCAATGGTCGAGCCGTCTACAGTTTCTGCATGTGCCCAGGAGGTACTGTCGTGGCCGCAACCTCTGAGCCCAATCGTGTCGTCACAAACGGCATGAGCCAGTACTCACGCAACGAGCGCAACGCCAACGCGGGCATCGTGGTCGGCATCACACCCGAAGATTATCCAGGCGGGCCGCTTGCAGGCCTCGACTTTCAACGACAAATCGAATCGCACGCCTATGTCTTGGGCGGCAGTAACTACGAAGCACCCGGCCAACTCGTGGGTGACTTTTTGATGGGTCGCGCCTCGACTGAACTCGGGAGCGTGATCCCCTCTTACAAGCCTGGCGTTCACTTGACAGACTTGGCGACCAGCCTGCCCGACTATGCCATCGAAGCCATCCGCGAGGCGATTCCTGCCTTTGAAAAACAAATTAAAGGTTTTTCCATGCACGATGCCATCTTGACTGGCGTGGAGACCAGAACGTCCTCCCCCTTAAGGATGACACGTGGAGCGGACTTCCAAAGTCTCAATGTCAAAGGTCTGTATCCCGCAGGTGAAGGGGCTGGCTATGCAGGCGGTATTTTGTCGGCAGGCGTCGATGGGATTCGCGTAGCCGAGGCCTTAGCTCTCAGCTACGTGTCCGGTTAGGTGTTCAACCAGTCATGAAACGTGTCGCGCGGCGCACGGACTTTGATGCCACGCTTGGCTACGAATATCCCACACACTTACGTGAAAGCATCTCGGATCTACCCAGCACACCAGGTGTTTATATTTTTCACGGTGAGTCTGGTGATTTGCCGTTGTATATCGGGAAAAGCGTCAACATCCGTTCGCGCGTGATGTCTCATCTGCGGACTGCAGATGAAGCACGCATGCTCAAGCAAACTGAAAAAATCACCTGTATCCGTACAACGGGTGAAATCGGTGCGTTGTTACTTGAAGCCAGATTGATTAAAGAGCAGCAACCGCTCTTTAATCAAAAATTGCGCCGTAGCAGACAAATGTGCTCACTGCGTATTGACGGTGACAAACCCGAAGTAGTCTATTCGAATCAAATCGACTTTTCTAACACACCTGATTTGTACGGTTTATATGCGAGTCGGCATGCCGCACTTGAAGCACTCAAAAATATTGCTGATGAACAACGGCTTTGCTTGAGCGTGCTTGGCCTTGAAAAACTTTCGGGTGATCGACCCTGCTTTCGGGCAATGCTCAACCGCTGCGCGGGGGCTTGTCATGGCCAAGAAACTCACGCCGCACATCGCAGGCGACTTCTTGACAGCCTCTCCCACAGTCGAGTCATTTGCTGGCCCTATTCAGGCGCGATCGGCTTGATCGAAACCTTGGATGACGAGACACAGATTCATGTCGTCAAAAACTGGTTTTATCTGGGGAGTGTCGCGACTGTAGAGCAAGCGCGGACGCTGCATCTGACAGCACCCGGCTTTGATAGCGATGGCTACAAAATTTTATGCAAACCCATCATGAACGGCTCTGCGCAAATCATTGAGCTTTAATTAAAGCTCCGGCGTCAAGGCAACGTTGTTCAGTTTGTTCAGCGTTTCGGGCCATTGACGTTTTTGAGCGGACTGTAACAACACTCGCCCCCAAGACATCCAGCCGTCCCAACCAATCCGCTTGTCCCAAGAATTACCCCAACAGGCCGCCATTTGCACACCGGCCTCTGCATACTGACGACCCAAATCAAAGTTGCGCTCTGTCATATGGAGCTGCGACAACACCATATAGGGCTCGGCCACCCAAGGGTTGAGCTTGATGGCTTGCTCAAGCACCGCCGCTGTTGCGGTCGGCGACATCAGTGGCTGGCTTTGTTGCATCACCGACCAATACAGGGCCGCAGCGGCGGCTTCGTCGCCGGGTGCCATGACCTGACGGCCATGGTCAAACACGGGAGGCTGTGGCAACTGGTTTTTTAAGGCAGGATGTTGCAGAAAATTCCCCAGGCGCGAAATCTGACCCCACCGATAGGTCGTGGGACGCATGGGACCTGGCCAAAGCGCTGCGGCCCAATGCTGTTGAGCAGGCTGAGCTTTATAATCGGGATAGCCCATATAAATATCATCTTGCCAGCTGTACCATTGCTCGCAGATATCAGCCATGCTGACGACGATAAAAGCTGCCACATCACGTGCAGGCAAGACAAAAGGCGCACCTTGCAGCGTGATGGTCAAACTGCCATCGTCCTTCAAGTTGCCTTTGAATAGTTCTCCCAGAAACTCAGTGCGCGACATGACACAAAACAAATGGATCAGCCGCTCCGCATCCTCACCGACGGCCTCTTGCAGACGACCCCGTTCGCTTTTTGGATCGAACTTCATGAGATCGACGTGGGCGTTTCCATATACGCTGTGCAAGAGCCCAAGCTGACGCACATGCTTGGGTTGCTGCCACAATGTCAACGTCCGTGTCACACCGATTAGATGATGCCGAAAAGTACCGGCCTTGTGCCAATCCTGGCCAACACCTCGACCAAGCACCAAGGGCATTACCGGACCGAAATCGGGGTCGTGCTGCAACCACTCCTCGTCCAGCAGGCTGATTGCCCGAGCAAGTTGAGACGGATCAAGGGTCGGCAAAAGCGTGGTCATGCGTCGTGTCCTAAATAATGTCGGTATAAGAAGTAGAGATATCAGCTTAGTGTGCTGCGGCGGGCCGGGACAGCACACGACCCGGTCTTGCACCTGTTGCCTTGCCCTGATCCCAGACCACTGCGCCATTGACGATCACTGTGTTGATCCCGCGCGCCATCGCGATCGGGTTTTCGTAGGTCGCGACTTCATCGACCGTTTCTTCGTTAAACAAAGTCAAATCTGCGAAAGCGCCTTCTTTCAAGACACCGCGATCTGTCAGACCAAAGTTAACGGCCGTCAGACCCGTCATTTTGTGCACGGCGGTCTCAAGTGAAAAAAGACCCAGACCGCGCCGATAGTGACCGAGCACACGGGGGAAGGTAGACCACAAGCGTGGATGCGGCGAAGCGTCGTGCGGCAAACCATCCGAACCAATCATCGTGGGAGCGAACTGCATGATTTTCTGGACATCGCCTTCATCCATCCGGAAATAAATGGCGCCTGCAGGCAACAGGCGCTCAACCGCCTCTTCTTGCGTGACACCCATTTTCTCTGCGATCTTGTCCAGATCCTGACCTGCATATTCAGGCAAGGTTTTCGACCACGTCACGATGACACGCGCGGAGGTGATTGCCCGACTCATCGATAACACTGTAGAGCCAGCTGTGTAGGGATAGCAATCCAAACAGATCGGCTGCTTGGCCATACTCTTGCGGATAAACTCTAACGTCTCGTCCGAACGACCGTAATTTTTCGCACCGATCACCTTGTGATGAGAAATCACGACCGGCACGTCCACTTCGCGACCAATGCGAAACGTCTCCTCTAGCGAGTCCATCACGCCATCCGCTTCATCGCGCATATGTGTGCAATACAAGCCGTTGTATTCCTTCAAGGGGCGACAAATCTCGATGACTTCCTCGGTGGGAGCTGCGACAGCAGGCTCGTAAAACAAACCTGTTGATACACCAATCGCACCGGCTTGCATGGCCTCCACTACAAGCTCACGCATCTGCTCGATCTGAGCAGGCGTTGCAGGCTTTTCCAAATCATCCATGGTCGCAACCCGCAAAGTGGTATGACCCACCAGCATGGCGCGATTGGTCGTTGACGGTTCGGCGCGCAAAGCATCTAAATATTCTTTGAAGCTTCGGTATTTAAACCAATGACCCACATCATCCAGCAAGTTGAGCGGAGGCGTCACAGGGTCAGGAATCGGTCGTGGCATCGGCGCGAGCGACACTCCGCAATTGCCGCCAATAATCGTGGTCACACCTTGGCTGACCTTTGGTGTCATCTCAGGACTTGAGAGCATCATCCGATCGTCGTGCGTATGCGCATCGATGAAACCAGGCGCCGCGACCTGACCCTTTAAGTCGATTTCCTGCTTTCCCGTGCAAGCTGAGAGATCGCCAATCTTGGCAATGCGATCGCCATTGATACCAATATCGCCTGTAAATCGGTCCGCACCGGTGCCATCGACCACGGTGGCATTTTTAATCAGCAAATCAAACTGTGTGCTCATCTTTTACAACTCCAGATAGATTGAAACCTGCGGTACGCTTGACACAACTTCTCACGCTGCGATCTTGGCGCCCTTATCACCCAAATCCCAGAACAAGCCTGCCATCAACTGCAGAGACTCGCGGGCGACTGAGCCCAGCATATGTTCATTTGGAGCGTGCTGGGAACATGCCGCATAAGAGTGCGGCACCCATACGGTGGGTAAAGCCAGGATTTTTGAAAAAGCGTCATTGGGCAAGGTCCCGCCTAAATTCGGCAAGACGTCGACTTCTTTGCCGGTTGTCTGCGTGATGGAGGCGGCCGCCATTTTGACCCAGGCATTATCAGGATCCAGACGGGTGGCTTCAGCAGCCTCACCACGACTGGGCAAGGCCTCGACATCCGTAAAACCATGCGCATCCAGATGGTCGCGAATATGCTTTAAAAAGTTTTGGTTGTCACTACCCACAACATAACGCAACTGACAGAACGCAATGGCATAGCCCGGAATAGCGTTTACAGGTGCGTCAGGATTACCCGTTTTAAATGCGAGTGTTTCAAAGGTATTCCAAGCGAAGACTCGCTCAGTCGGTGTCAAGCCGGGCTCAGCCCAATCAGGATCGATTTCAGGATCGTTCGGGCCACCGCCCACCTGGATGTTGGCCAAGGCACGGCGCACATTGTCAGGCAACGAACTCGGCAACAACTTTGGCACCAAAATACGGCCCTTGGGATCCACCATCGAGGCGATTGCATGCGCCAGTCGGATGCCCGGATTTTTAAGCAAACCACCCCAGTTGCCGGAGTGATGACCACCCTCACGCACGTTCAGGCGCAGTTCGAAATTAAACGCGCCGCGCGAGCCCAAGAAAAGGGTTGGACGCGAGGCCGATACGCGCGGACCATCAGAAGCCAGGAATAAATCAGCTTTGAGTAAATCACCGTGTAGCGTACACATCTCGCGTAAACCTGGCGAGCCCATTTCCTCGCCCATCTCGATGAGCAAGGTCACGTTGTAGCCCAGCTTGCCCTGCCTTGCGGTGATCACTTGCTCGAGCGCGGCGAGATTAATGGTGTGTTGACCTTTATTGTCTGCCGTGCCGCGACCATACCAACGGTCGCCGCGAATGCTTAACGTCCAAGGTGCGAGTCCTTCGTGCCATTGCGGAGCGTAACCGCGCACCACGTCACCATGGCCATAGGTCAAGACCGTAAAGTTTGCTTCCGGCTCGGTGCGACTCGCGACCAAGAAAGGTGCGCCACCCTCAATCGGATTTGGAACGATTTTGCAGTCGAAACCGAGCTTGACCAGAAGCGGCGAGAGCTCTTCGGTGAGGTATGCGGTCAGTACAGGTATCTTTCCAGGCTCCTGACTTTCAGTCGGAATCGCGACACGGCGCTCAAGCGTCGTTTGGAATTGACCCTGGTCAAAATAGGCGGTAGCTAAATCAATGGCTTGCTGACGGCTCATGGGTGTGCTCACAGGAAAAAGTGTTGCACAAGCTTAAAGCTTGGCACCGAATCGCACAACCTCGCCTTTAACCCAATATTTTGAGTCATTTAAAGTGGACAATAAGGAAAAAATAACCCCTAGACAGACAAGACAAACGCATGTCCTCTCGTATTTATCGCGCCGTCAGCGTCACTGGCGCGGCTCAAGTGATTGCCAGCGCCGGCGCGCACTACCTTCCCGCCGTCATCGCCATTCCCGCTAGCAGGGATCTCGGACTGCCTCCTGCCGTCTTGTTTGCCGGGTTTTCCATCGCCCTGGGCGTGTCAGCCTTGGCAGGACCACTCGCGGGAAAAATGGTAGACCGCTTTGGTGGCCGACCCGTTCTGATGCTGTCGAACTTGATTTTTGCCTTGGGACTGACCTGTCTTGGCTTTGCCGAGGGCATGTGGAGCGTCCTGTTTGGCTATGCCATCTTGGGGTTAGGCATGGCCACGGGCCTGTTTGAGGTCGCTTTTTCAGCAATTGTCCGCCTCTTTGGTAAGAGCTCGCGCAACCCAATTACTGGGGTGACACTGATCGCGGGCTTCGCGAGCTTTGTGGCTTGGACGGTATCCGTTTACGTCGAGAGCAAATTCGGCTGGAGCGGGGTGTGCTGGTTTTGGGCCTGCGTCCATATACTGGTCGGTTTACCGCTCAACGCCCTGTTGCCTAGCCCGCTGAGTGCGAGCGCCGAGCGGGCGCTTAACACTGCGGCGCCAGAAGGTGGCGTCTCGCCTGCCTCCGCCACGTCCGCCCCCCTGACTCCACCACCAATCACTGAGCCAGCACCCATCCCAAACAAATACACCGCCTTCCTGCTGGCTTTTGTGTTTGCCGCCAACTCTTTCGTTGGCATGGGGCTGATGATCCATATGCCTCGCATGCTTGAGGGTATGGGTGTGCCTCTTGCCGTGGCCTTCACGATTGGTTCTTTAGTCGGTCCTTCCCAAGTCTTGGGCAGATTGATCGATTTCTTTTTTATGCGGCGTTGGCATCCGCTCGTGAGCACCCGTCTCGCGGCCTTGACACACCCGATTGGTGGTGCGTTGTTGCTGGTGTTTGGCGCCCCTTTTGCAATGGCTTTTGTCATTTTGCACGGCATTGGGAACGGGATCCTGATCATCGCCCGCGGCACCTTACCTCTCGCAATTTTTGGTACAAAGGGATATGGGCAACGACAAGGATGGCTCATGATGCCGTCAAAGTTTGCGCAAGCCGCCGCGCCCTTTTTATTTGGACTCGCCTTGACTGACTGGGGATCAAACGTCCTGTGGCTGTCTTGGACCTTGGGATTGTGCGTTTTTGTGGCCTTGTGCATGATTTCAACCAAGTACCGACCTGCTTAATCAAACTACTTTAGATGATTGTGATGAACGAACAGACTGCAGAGACACCTCGCGCCGGCCCGCTGTCAAAAAGCGATTTCAAGTTTTTTGAAATGATTACCTTGCGCTGGGCGGATAACGACTCCTATGGGCATATCAACAATGCCCACTACTACTCATTTTTTGACACAGCGGTCGACGGATTTTTATTACATGTCGACATGCGTTCAACGTTAGCGGGCGAATATCAAACACTTGTCGTCGCCTCAGAGTGCCGCTATTTTCGTCAAATCTCTTCACCCGGCGTGATTCAAGTCGGCGTGCGTATCGGTCGCTTGGGACGCAGCTCAATCGCCTATGAGGTCGCGGTGTTTAATGACGAATCAGACGAGGCGGCCGCACAAGGTCAGTTTGTGCACGTCTGTGTCAATCGTGCTTCGCAGCGCCCTGTTGCTGTACCCGAGAGCTTTCGCCTCGCGGCTCAAAACTTTTAATTGATTGTTGGAGATATTTCAGACATGACGACTGTTGTCACAAAAGAACAGGCGCGCAATGAACGCCATCACTATCGCTTACCCAATGGCACAGACACCTGGATCTCGTCTTATGTGGGGATCAACTCTGTGGAGCGCCGCGCAAAAGGCTTGCCAGCGCGTACGCCCGAGGCTTTTCCACCACCGCTTGAGCCAATCGCCTTTTTAGTCGAGCAAGGCGCCAACAGCATGATTCCTGGTCACTATCATCAGGCGGATCAGTTTCAAGTCTTTATGGCCGGCGAAGGCAAATTTGGCATCAAACCCATTGAGGGTCTGACGGTGCACTATGCCATGGCATTCACGCCCTATGCCCCTATTCATGCCGACAGCACAGGCGTCGAGTACTTAACTCTGCGTAACGGCTGGGATCCTGGCGCTCGCTGGATGCCTGAGCATCGCGAGGCGCTCAAAGGTCGGACAAAGTCCTATCGTCACGGCCTGGGATCTATCCCTGCGTTGCTCGGGGATGCGGACGGCCCAAAGAATATCGAGGGTGTGCTGACGCAGACCATCGTGCCCCAAGAAGATGATGGTCTGGTGTGTACGCTTTTTCAAACCACGGGCGAGGCTGCGATTGCGGGCCCTTCACCGGCAGAAGGTCGAGGACAGTATTGGCTCGTCATGCGGGGGCACTGTCAGATCAATGGTCAAGCCGCCACCGAGCGCTCGCTGGTTTTTGTCGCACCTGATGAGGCTGCACCCACCATCCACGCCAGCGCGGATGGTGTTGCGATTATGCTGATGCAGTTTCCAAAAAGAGAGCTCGCATAAGCGACGGCTGTCTCTCAACAGCCGCTGCCTGATTAACGACCTTTAAATTGGGCGGGCCGCTTTTCCATAAAGGCGGCGCGTCCTTCTTTAAAGTCCTCGCTAGCGAAACACTTTTTAACCATTTCCTCAGCACGGGGAATATCCTGCTCAGAAGGGTGCGCGCACACCGTACGGACGATGAACTTACTGGCTGCCACGGTCAATGGCGCATTGTCAGAAATCGCTTGGGTGTACTGGTCGACCACTGCGTCAATTTCCTCTACAGAACACACGCGCGACACAAAACCCATACGTAGCGCGTCTGGGGCATCAAAGCGACGGGCTGTCACAAAAATATCTGTGGCATTGGCCAAACCAATCACATCGGTGAAACGCTTGATACCCGTGTGTCCATAACCCAGACCCAAGCGCGCCGCAGGCATTCTGAAGCTGGAATTATCTGAACAAATACGGATGTCACAAGCCGCTGCCAAACCCAACCCACCACCAAAACAAAAACCACGAATTTTCGCGATGACGGGCTTGGAACATTCAAGCGGCGCAATCATCGAGTCCGCCACAGCGTCTTCGTAGTCTTTTTGTGTCTGCGGCGAGCTACGCAAAGTATCGAACTGAGAAATATCTGCCCCCGATACGAAGGCTTTTTCACCCTGACCCGTAATGACGATGACACGCACCTCGGGGTCAGCATCAAAGGCGCGGATGGCCTTTGGCAGGTCTGTCCACATCTGGACCGACATCGCATTCATTTTGTTGGGATTGGAGATCGTAATCGTGCCAACCGCTGCATTTTTGGTGATCAATAACTCAGCCATGAAAGTCCTTTTAAATAATCGTTGTCTGTTATCTTTTTAAGCCCCCTAGTATCTCTTGCAATAATTCTCAAAGCAACATATAAAACATACAGTTCATTATTCATCACCTATAAAAAAACCATGTCCAAAATTCAGGCTTCTTCTGCACTCTCCAATCTTCGTGTTCTTGATATGTCGCGCGTGCGTGCGGGTCCAAACTGCGTGCGCTTATTGGCCGACTTTGGCGCGGATGTAATCCGTATCGAACCTCCGAAAGGCGTCGACCCTAACGAAGGGATGTTTGCCGGCAACCGCGAAGGCGGCGATTTTCAGAACCTCAACCGCAACAAGCGGGCGATGACGCTCAACTTGAAAAAACCTGGTGCGCTCGACATTATGATGCGCCTAGTCAAGACAGCCGACGTTGTGGTCGAAAACTGGCGTCCTGATATCAAAAAGAAACTCGGCATCGACTATGAGTCCCTGGCCAAGGTCAATCCTCGCATTATTTTGGCCAGTATCTCTGGCTTTGGACAAGAAGGCCCCTACGCCTCACGCCCTGGTTTCGACCAAATTATGCAAGGCATGGGTGGTCTGATGTCCGTGACCGGCATTCCAGGCCAAGGACCCGTCCGGGCTGGTCTGGCTGTCGCGGATATGAGCGCAGGACTCTACGCTGGTATCGGCATCCTGACAGCACTGCTAGAGCGCGAACGCTCTGGCAAAGGCCAATGGGTCCACGCTTCGCTGTTGCACGCCCAAATCGCCATGATGGACTTCCAGGCGGCGCGCTACCTCAATGAGGGCGATGTCGCAGGTCAGGCGGGCAACGACCATCCCACCTCCACGCCGATGGGTCTGTTCGAAGCCAGCGACGGCGCCTTTAACCTTGGCGCTTCTGGCCAAGGCAACTGGGTGCGTTTATGTGAATTGGTTCAGCATCCCGAGTGGATCGCCGATCCAGATTTTGCGAACGAAAAATCCCGTACAGTAAACCGTACGCGCTGCAACAAGATTCTGAATGAAGTGTTCCGCACCAACACCGTCGAGTATTGGGTCGAGGCACTGAATAACGCAGGCGTGCCAGCCGGTCCGGTTTACAACGTGCCACAGATGTTTGCGGACAAACACGTCAAGCAAGCGAACATCTCGAAAATGGTCAAAGACAAAGCGGGCAATGAAAAAGGCTTTATTACTCAGCCTGCAACCTTGAGCCGCACCCCTGCCGATGTGGTCACCACAGCACCACAATGGGGTGAGCATACGCAAGAGGTGTTGTCAGAGGTTGGCTACTCTGCCGACGAAATCGCTAAGTTCCAAGAGCAAGGCGTGGTCTAAGTCGCTCGCAGTGTGCGTCAATAAAAAAGGGGACACCACGGGGTCCCCTTTTTTGATCGCAATACTTTTAAAAGCAAATTTTAAAAGTGCGATCCATGCATTTTATTTTTCATCAACGATGGGATTGCTCAGCAAACCAACACCTTCGATTTCGACTTCGATCGTATCGCCCTGCTTCATGAAAACAGGTGGTTTTCTGGCATAGCCTACACCAGCTGGCGTACCTGTGATCACGACATCACCTGGCTCAAGCGTCATACATTCGGTAATCAGCACCAACGTCTCTACGACACCCCACAGAAAGCTCTTGGTGTTGGCGTCTTGCATAATCTGGCCGTTGAGACGGGACTGAATACGCAAACCGTCGGCACCCGGTGGCAACTCGTCGGGCGTGACCAACCAAGGTCCAAAACCACCGGTCGCGTCAAAGTTTTTACCAATTGTCCACTGCGTTGATTTGCGCTGATAGTCGCGCAGACTTCCGTCATTAAATACGCTATAGCCTGCGATATGCTCAAGTGCGTTTTCAGCAGTCAGATGACGTCCTGACTTGCCCACCACAAAGGCAAGCTCCGCTTCAAAGTCAAACTTATCCGAAGCCTTGGGACGAATCATAGGCTCAAGGTGACCCACCATGGAGCTTGGTCCACGCATAAAAAAGCTTGGGTACTCCGGACGCGCGTGACCACCTTCTGCTGCGTGATCTGCATAGTTCAAACCCAGACAAACAATTTTGCTAGGACGATCAATCAGGGGAATGAAACGTACATCCTTGAGAGACTGCACCACCGCTGAGGCGCTTTTCGTAGCCTGCTGAGCACGATCCATCGCACCCGGCGTAGCAATAATCTCCAACAAACTCTTGGGTAGCGTGGCATCGGTTGCCGCCAAATCCACGAACTCCTGCGAACCCGCGGCTTTCAGCACGCCCACACGTTTTTGATTGTTCTGATCTAAATAGCTAAATAAACGCATTCTCACTCTCCTTTATTTTTTTAATGACTTCAACTCAAAATGAACACCTAACGTCTTATATCCAGAGCCACGCACCCACCACCAGGCCCAATGCGATTCGGTACCACGCAAACGCACGATAGGTGTGTCGAGACACAAATACAAGAATGGCGCGCACCACCACCAACGCGCACACAAACGCACTGACAAAGCCCACAGCGATCGCCAACATATCTTGCTGACTCAGCAAATGTGCATGCTTGTAAAAATCATAGACGGCTGCCGCCAACATCGTTGGAATCGCAAGAAAGAATGAAAACTCTGTCGCGGTCTTGCGTTGAATGCCAGAGAGCATGCCAGCAATGATGGTCGAGCCCGAGCGAGAAGTACCCGGCACCATTGCGAGACATTGCGCACAGCCCACGATCAAGGCTTGTTTCCAGGTGATTTTTTCAATGGTTTGCACTTGATTGGCGGGTGCATCTGCACTGTTAGCGGGACGTTTGCGCTCTACCCAAAGCATAATCAAGCCACCCAACACTAGGGTGACGACCACCACGCCAGGATGAAAAAACAAAGCCTTGATCGCCTTGATGAACAAGAGCCCAACAATCGCGGAAGGCAAAAAAGCGATCAATAAGTTACGCGTAAAGGCGACTTCGACAGGCTCAAGACGCAGTGTGCCTCGAACCATCTGGAACAAGCGATGACGAAAAATCCATACAACAGCCAAAATTGAGCCGAGCTGAATCACCACTTCAAAAACTTTGGCCTCGTTTGACTCAAAGCTGATCCAGTCACCAAAGAGAATTAAATGGCCAGTGCTCGAAATGGGCAAAAACTCGGTGATGCCCTCTACGATGCCTAGAAAAAACGCTTTCCACAAATAGATTGTTTGCTCGGTCATGCCGATCTTGCCCCTAAACTCGCTCTCTAAAGAATCGACATTATCACCGCAATTGAAGCGGTCAACACTCAGTCGGAGGTTGGAGTCGCAATTGACCGAGCAGAAACAAACTCACCGTTTGTGCCGATTTTGACCAACAACACCTCCCCTTGGCCCACAGAGGCCCCAGCAAATGCTGAAATATTGACCTGATGCGTGACCAAAATCATGGGTTTTTGCGGTGCAGACGCCTTGAACCGCTGTGCGAGCAAGACCCTGAGTGCGCGTGTTTGCGGACCTGAATCGCTCATACTTTGAAAAAAGGAACCGAGTTCAGCAACGGTTGTCACAGCGCCTAAGGCCAACAAACTTGCGGTCTCCTCGCAGCGACACCATGCGCTACTGAGCACGACTGCGGACTCGATACCTTGGCGCTTGAGCCAAACGCCCAGTTCGTTTGCTTGTTTGCGACCACGCTCACCCAGATTTCTTTGCGTGGAACAATCACCTAGCTTGAAGCCTGGCGGATCGCTATAGCCCGGGGCATCTGCGTGGCGAATCATCAATACGTGCTGCCCATCCGTGAGCGCACTCAACAGAGACGAGCTCTGCGCTGGCCAGGAAAAGATTGCCGTACAGACAGATAACAGCATCATCAACAATGATTTTTTCATGCTCTCGCTCAACCAAACTTTCTGAGTTCACGATAAACCCAGAACGGTGAAACCGCCAGGATGACGTTTAACATGGAAAAAATAATGCTTGCCTGATAACCCCCAGTCCAGTCATATAAAAAGCCAGACATCATCGCTCCCGTTGCCGCACCGACCGACATACAGGCATAGGCTACGCCGTATATGGTGGCCAAACCGGGGCCTGGAAACAGCTTGGAGCACAGGCCAGAAATAATCGGCCCCCTCGCGCCCTGCGCGATCCCAAAGAACACCACAAACGACATCAAAAACCAGTGGGAGGGAAAATAACTCAATGCCAACAAACTCGCGAGACCGAGTGTGGTGCACATAAAGGTGAGTGTCGCAGTTCGCCTCGGGCCCAACACATCCGCCAGGCGACCCGCCGAACCCACACCCAGTACAGACAACATACCCGCAAAGCCAAACGCACTCGCAGCCTCAATCGGCGTGAATCCCGTTGAGACCAGATAAGCGATCATTTGCACCAGAACGGTATAGACCACCACCGAGGTAAAAAAGAACGCTTGGGCTAAACCCCAGAAACCAGAGTGTCGCAATGCCGCGCGCAAGGGCGAAGACTTTGGTTGAACAGATGTATTGGCATTCGTAAAGGCATCATCGACAGCACGTTGACTATTCCTGAGCTTCTCACGCGCGCCATAGCCAGCGCGAATGACGCGCCAGGGCAACAACATGACGATGGGCAAGGCGATCAGCAAGCTACCACCCATCACATGATAGGCATCACGCCATCCCACTGCTTGATTGAGATATTGCGCGAACGGCACCAAGACAAGCGTTCCCGCACCAAAGCCTGCATAAGCAATACCAATCGCTGTGCTGGTGCTATGAGGAAACCATCGGCTAATCAAACTGGCAGAAGGCACCATGCCGATGGCGGAGATACCAATGCCACCCGCCACACCGATACACAGATGAAACTGCCACAACTGCGTCAGATTGCCCGCTAAAAAGTATCCGAGACCCAGGCTGCCCACACCTAACAAGTAAACCAGACGAGGTCCCCAGCGATCGAACAGGATGCCTACAAATGGAGCAGACAAACCATTCGCGACCATATAGATACTGTAGACACTCGAAAGCTCGGAGCGGGTCCACCCAAACTCAGTCTCAAGCGGCAACAGAAACGTCACGTAGGTATCGCCGATCCCACGCCCAAGCATGTTGAAGACAAAGCAAATCAACAGGACCACCAACGCCATTTTGGCGTCGGGCAGTTGTCGTCTCGGTCCCGCTTGCCACATCATCGTTTTTTTGACACTTGCATCAAACTGGTTTGCACTTCATAAAACCAGAACGACGACAGATACACACGATCTCTCCACGCTGATTGATCCCATGGTGTTCAAACTCGACAATACCTGCATCGCTGCGCGACTTACTCAGACGCTTGGACACAATCGTAGTCTCCACACGGATCGTATCGCCATAAAACACGGGACTTGGAAAACGCGTATCCGTCATCCCTAGATTGGCAATTGTCGTGCCAAGCGTGGTTTCACCGACCGAGATCCCGATCACCAAGCCTAATGTAAACAAGCTGTTGACTAAGATTCGCCCAAACTCAGTCTTGGAAGCAAACTCAGCATCCAGATGCAAGGGCTGTGGATTCATGGTCAAGGTCGAAAACAACACATTGTCCATTTCAGTCACGGTGCGCGTCATCGCATGTTTAAACACCTGACCCACTTCAAATTCTTCGAAATACAAACCAGCCATCACAATCTCCTAATAGGATTTGGGTAAGCCCAGCACGCGCTCGGCAATAAAGCACAACACCAACTGAGGACTCACGGGAGCGATACGTGTGATCAGGACTTCGCGCAAATAGCGCTCCACATGGTATTCCTTGGCGTAGCCAAACCCACCATGCGTCATCACCGCTTGCTGACACGCATTAAAGCCGGCTTCGCCTGCTAGGTATTTGGCCGCATTGGCTTGCGCGCCACACGACTCACCTTTGTCAAACAGTGTCGCAGCGTTAAACACCATCAGATTCGCGGCCTCCAGCTCCATCCAGTTTGCGGCGAGCGGATGTTGAATGCCTTGATTCATCCCGATTGGACGATCAAACACAATCCGTTCCTTGGCGTATTCAGTTGCACGCTTAAGCGCCGCGCGTCCCAAACCAATACCTTCGGCAGCAATCAGGATGCGCTCGGCATTCATCCCGTGCATGATGTAGTGAAAGCCTTTGCCTTCCTCGCCAATTCGGTCCTCGACCGGCACCTTGAGCCCATCGATGAACAACTCGTTTGAGTCCACCGCTTTACGACCCATTTTCTCAATCTCGTGCACACGCACAAAATTGCGATCAAGATCGGTATAAAACAGGCTCAAGCCATCGGTGTGTTTTTTGCATTCTTCAAGCGGTGTCGTACGCGCCAAGATCAGCATTTTCTCGGCGACCTGCGCAGTCGAAATCCATACCTTGGTTCCACTCAACACATAATGATCACCCTGGCGGTCCGCTTTTACTTTGAGCTGGGTGGTGTTGAGCCCTGTGTTGGGCTCGGTCACCGCAAAACAGGCACGCTCGCGGCCCTCAATCAAAGGCGGCAGCATCCGCATTTTTTGCTCTTCGGTCGCGAACTGTACGACAGGGTTTAAACCAAAGATATTCATATGCACGGATGAGGCACCGGTCATGCCGGCACCGGATTCACTGATGGCTTGCATCATGATGGTGGCTTCGGTGATTCCTAGGCCTGAACCACCGTATTGCTCAGGAATACAAATTCCCAGCCAGCCGTCTTTGGCGAGCGCCTGATGCAACTCCACAGGAAAGCCACCGTTACGATCTTTTTCCAACCAATACTGATCATCGAACTGTGCACAGATTTTATTGATCGCTTCGCGAATCGTCTGCTGTTCTTGTGAAAAAGAAAAATCCATCGTCACTCCCTGATACTTTTAAATTAGCTCATTGTTGAGCGCTTTGAAGTTCATTAAAAAAATCTTCTGTTTCCTGACCAATCCTTGGACTCACGCGCGACACTGCAGGACGCCGCCGACCATTGACCGTCACGGGAAATGGAACAAATTTCTGATCCTCTTGTTGTGCCACCCGCACCCTTGTGCGCAAGTGCGCAGAGTTCGCCGCTTGTGCCGGCGTCACGCAGACTTCAAAGGGAATATCGCTGCCTTCTAGTCTCTGACACCATTGCTCTAGTGTTTGTGAACGCACCAAGGCCTTGAGCTGAGTGGTCAGCTCATCGCCGCGTGTCCGACGTGCTTGCTCATCCAAGTCCCGACACTCAGAAAGGCCGCCTGCTAAAGAAGCCGTGCGATCACAGAACACTTGCCAATAATGATCTTCCATCAAGCCCAGTGCGAGTGTTTGACCATCCGCCGTTTGATACAAATCATTGCCAGGAAATAAATGACCAGTGAGATCGACCTGCTCGTCCAAACCGTGTCGCGTTGCGGCACAGAAAAACATCGACTCGAAAATACTGAGATCAAGATGGGCAGATTGACCCGTGAGATCGCGTTCACGGAGCGCTGCGAGAATAGCATTTGAAGCCATCATGCCCGCCACGAGATCGCCGACCGGCAAGCCTGAACGCGCTGGAGCTTGGCCCCAACTCCCTGAATGTGACATCGCCCCCGCCGCTGCGCTATAGGTCAGATCATGGCCTGACTTGGCACGCCAAGGTCCATCCTGACCAAAACCGGACATTGAGCAATAAATAATTTTAGGGTTGTGGCTGCGCGCCACCTCCAAGCCAATCCCGATACGCGCGGCTACCCCAGGTCGAAAAGACTCGACGACCACATCGGCCCAGCGCATCAACTCAGCCACACGCGTTGCATTCGCCGGATCCTTGAGATCAAGCATCACACCGCGTTTATTTCGATTGAGCGTATTAAACACGCCGGGCAAGAGACTCCTGGCAGGATCGCCATGAGGTGATTCGATTTTCACAACCTCTGCACCCAGATCTGCCAACAACACTGTCGAAAGCGGACCAGGCAACAGCACAGAGAAATCAGCGATGCGAACGCCTTTCAAAGGCTGCCATGCCGAACTCTGATCCACCGTCATTACGCTTCCTTGGGCATCACGGCAGTCTGCGTGACACCTTGGCGGATAAAGGAAGCAATTGATTCATCGCTATAGCCCAACTCACGCAAAATTTCTTCGCTATGCTGTCCCAACATCGGCGCAGGACGCCCCGCCACAGGTTGGCTTTCAGACCATGTGGTGGGGACATCCACGCGACGAATACGCCCCTCTGAGGGGTGGTCTTCCCACTGAAAGAAATGAATCGCTTCGAGATGCGGATCTTCAAAAATCGTTTCAAGGTCATGCAACGGCATACTGGGGATATCAGCTTTTTCAAGCAGATTGAGCCACTCTTGCGTGGTGCGCTCCAGAAAGAATTTAGCCACCAAGCCCTGCAAATCATTGATGTGCTGCGTGCGAATACTCAAGTTTTTAAAACGCGGATCATTTTCAAAAATATCCAATCGACCAATCGCACTAAAAAATGAGGCCCACTGCTTGTCGTTATAAATCACGGCGCAAACATAACTGTCCGAGGTTTTATAAGGCCGTCGTTCAGGCGCCAACAAACGCGGATAGCCTGGAGGTCCAAACTGCGGGTCAAAGGTTTTGCCACCAATATGATCACTGAGCAAGTGACTGATCATTGTTTCAAACATCGGAATATCGATCCGCTGTCCGCGTCCGGTTTTTTCACGGTGGTACAACGCGGCACAAATAGAAGAGGTGGCATAGAGCCCTACCGTGCGATCAACAAGGTTGGAAGGTACATAACGAGGCACGTCCGAACCCGCTTGCTTGATCAAGGACGGCAAACCAATCGCCCCCTGAATCAGATCATCAAAGGCCGGCTTGTGCGCATAGGGACCATCCTGACCGAAACCAAAAGTCCCTGCGTACAAAATACGGGGATTGATTTCACTGACGACTTCGTAGCTCAAGCCCAGTCGGGCCATCGCTTGAGGCCGCACGTTATATAGCAAGATATCAGCGGTTGCGATCAGTTTTTTGATCGCCTCAAGGCCCTCGGGTTGTTTGACATCGAGCACCATGCCGCGCTTGCTGCGGTTGACGTGCAGATAAAGCGAGCCCATGCGTGGATGTAACATCGGTCCGACGTCGCGCACCATATCTCCTTGGGGGGATTCGACTTTGATGACATCAGCACCCATGTCGCCCATCAACTGTGCCGCATACGGCCCCATCAAAATCGATGTCATATCAATGACACGCACACCATCCAAAGGACCTACCATGATCGTCAAACTCCTTGAGGCTTTAGGCGAGTTGCGCCGCAGCGATAATTTTTTTAGCTAAGCGCAAATGCGGCGTATCCAACATTTTTCCATCCATGGTCGCCACACCCACGCTCGCGCTCGCAGCAAAAGCGGCAATCACGCGAGCGGCCCACTCCTGCGTGGCGGCATCGGGCGTCATCGCCGCATTAATCACAGGCACCTGTCCGGGATGAATCGCAGCTTTCGCTGAAAAACCATCTCGATAGGCTTGTCGCGTTTCGCGCGTCAACGCCTCGACGTTGTTAATTTCCGTCGGCACGGTATCAATGGCAGGCACGCCCGCGGCTGAGGCCGCGAACAGACAGAGCGAACGCACAAGCTTGAAGGGGGTGGTCCACTCAGAAGTCCCTTCTTCCTTGTTGGTTAACGCGCCAATATCACCCGACAAGTCTTCCGCCCCCCACATCATGCCGGCCAAGCGCGGCGTTGCGCCCCGATATTCATTCAACCTTGCCAACGAATCAGCAGTTTCAGTGACAATCGCGATGATGGAGGTCAGTGCCTGGGTCGATGCGTCCGATCCAACCGATGGTGTCTGCGGGTACAAATGCTCAAAGGCTTCGAGATAGGCTGACAGAAGAGCCAAATCGCGTGCGCCAGTTGACTTGGGCAACACCACACCAGCCGGGCGACAAGGCATCACAGCAGCCAAATCGGCCAGCGTCATGCCCGTTGTCAGCGCGTTGACACGCACATAGAGTTCAGGCGTTTTGAGACCGGCCTTTTTCACTTCATTCAAAAACTTGACCAACTCCACGCGACCTTCTTGTTTGCGAGAAGGGGAAACAGCATCCTCTAGATCAAAAATCAGTACATCCGACCCGCTCTGCAAGGATTTTTCCAGCTTGCGTGGACTATCGGCGGGCACAAACAGCAAGGAACGCATCACTCATCTCCGTTATTCAAACACGGCATCGCGCGATGCCTTTAATTTTCTCCTTCGAGTATAGCGTGAGGGGATTCAGCGATAATTCGCAGGTATCCTTAAAAAAGAGTGCCCCCGCATGACGCAAATCGTGACGCTCACCATGAATCCCGCCCTTGATATTTCGACCTCCGTCGACAAGGTCGTCGCCACCCATAAGCTCAGGTGTCGAGAGGAAAAAACGCAACCCGGGGGTGGTGGCATCAATATTTCACGTGTCGTCAGGCGTCTTGACACCCAAACAACGGCCATCTACCCCTCAGGTGGCTTTACCGGTCAGATTTTGACCCAACTGCTCGAAAACGAAGGCGTGCAGAGTCAGGGCATCCCGATTGCTCAGGAAACAAGGGAATGCTTTACCGTTCACGAGACATCCAGCGGCAAGGACTTTCGCTTTTTATTACCTGGACCCATACTCACTCTCGCGGAGCAACAAGCTTGCGCCGCCGCCCTGGATCAGCGAGGAGCCGCCGCTCGCTTTCTAGTTGCCAGCGGTAGTCTGCCTCCAGGCGTTTCAGATGACTTTTATGCTCGGCTCGCCAAGCGAGCAAAAGACCACGGTCAGCATTTCGTGCTCGACACCTCAGGTCCAGCCTTGCGTGCAGCGCTTGAAGTCGGCGTCTACTTGTTTAAACCCAGCCTGCGTGAGCTCGAAGAACTGCTTGGACAAACGCTCACAACGGAGGCTCAGTGGCACGAGGCCGCGCGTGAGATTGTCGGGCGGGGTCAGGCTGAAATTGTTGCGCTCTCGCTCGGTGAAGAGGGTGCGTTGCTCGTGACAGCCAAGCAAAGTTTTCGTGCGCCCGCCGTCCCTGTCAAAGTCGTCAGCACGGTGGGGGCTGGCGACAATTTCGTCGCCGGCATTCTGTGGGGCCTGTGCAATCAACACGCACTGGAGCAGTCCTTTGGCTTTGGCATGGCGAGTGCCGCGGCAGCCGTCATGAACGTGGACTCAAACTTATGCGAACCCACGGACCTGCATCGCCTCTACCAGCTGGTCAGGATCACTCCTTTGTAACTTTGGGTCCGGTGTAATGCTCGGGCCATAAGGTTGCCACGATTTCTGTGTGACTCGCATAAGCAAAACAACTGTCAATTTTGGTTGGACGCCCATTCGCATCCAGTGGCTGTGGCCGCTTGCTGGTGACTGGCCACAGAGCCTGATATGCTGTTGTCGCCATGGGTCCCAACAGCTCCATCATATGCGTGCAGCCAGCCGCACCTTTAAGCTTTTCCCTCACGAGCTTAGACCAACCCGCCCCAATCTTTGCACCAATCAGTGATTGGAGAGTGGGTGGCGCTTGGGTACAGACGACAAAGGGCGTCGCATCAGAACTCGCCGCCACGTCTTTAATCTCAAACCATTCATCGATCACCAAACGCACCCAGATATCATGGATCGGCTCGCCAGGTTGACGCTCCGCCTGGGCCACAGGAGAAAGAAAAGGTGAGGTTTTGGTGTCCACCACCCGACCTTCTATGTCATACAGTCCATCAGACCTGCGATACGCTTTCATCACAATCTGACGTTGGTGAACCTCTTCGCGTTCAACGGTTGGGGTGAGTGGCACGGCATTTCTCTCAAAAACAGTCTTTGCAGAGGCAACAAACGCCTCGATCAAACAGTATTTTATCCGTCCCCGGAAAAACTCTCAGATAAAAAGCATTGTTTAGGCTGCACTTCCACTATGAGGACGCCCAAAGCACAAAAACAACTCCACACAAACGAGGATTCCTCAGTAAGATAGCTGCGAGTTTGGGGATACCACTCAATGAAAACAGTGCTACAGACATTTACCAACATCAGACGACAAGAATTGCTGCCTACCTTGGTAGCCGGTCTGTTTTTTTTCTGCATTCTCAGCGCGCTCATGGTCGTCAGACCTGCTCGCGAAGCCTTGGGTATGCAGCGAGGCATAGACGCCATTCGATGGCTCTTTATGGCGACACTGCTCGTCACACTCTTGATCAACCCCCTCTTTAGTCTGCTTGTCAGTCGCTTTCGGCGCATGGTTTTCATCGCAGCCACCTACTGTTTTTTTTCGTTTGGACTGCTTTGTTTTTACCTGCTGCTCACGTTTGCACCCACTCATGTCGGCCTGATCAGTGGTCAGGTTTTTTATGTCTGGTTCAGCGTCTTTAATCTTTTCGCCACCATGCTCTTTTGGGCATTGATGACCGATCGCTTTTCAAAAGACCAAAGTCAGCGCTTGTTTGCGGCGATTTCCCTGGGGGGAACGCTCGGCGCGATGTTTGGTCCTTGGCTTGCCAGCATGCTTGCCCGTCCTTTTGGTACGCCCTTGTTACTGCTGATCGCAGCTGGCTTTTTGCTGTGTGCGGTGTTGAGTGCCTGGTGGCTCACCTCATTAAAGATAGATCTTGAAGAAGCACACGCGACAGATGCGAGGCGGCCCAACAGCTCCGAGCCCGATGCTGAACACACTCTCATTGGCGGCAGTGCGTGGGAAGGCTTTACGGCAGTGCTCCGTTCCCCTTACCTACTTGGTATTTCTGCATACGTGCTGATATTGGCCGTCGTGGCGACCCTCCTGTATTTCACCCGCTTGCAGATGGTCGCAGCCTTGGCACTCGATACCGACACACGCACCGAGGCGTTTGCACGGATTGATCTCTACACTCAAGCAGCAACCTTTGTCTTGCAAGCCTTTCTGACTAGTCATCTGATTAAACGATTTGGAATTGCAGTGACGCTTGCACTGCTGCCTATCACGGTCGCCTTTGGCTTTATCGGGCTGGCGCTACTCGGCTCATTGGCAGCGCTGATCGCTTTTGAGGCGTCTTTTCGCGCCGTCCAGCGTGGCATCATGCGCCCCGCGCGTGAAACACTTTTTACTACCGTTCCCCGGGCCGAACGCTATAAGGCAAAGGCTTTTATCGACACCTTTGTTTACCGAAGCGGTGACGCCCTGGGCTCTCAAACAGAAGGCTTGTTAGGCCGTCTAGGGATGGGACTGGCTGGGCTCGCATGGTTCGCGGTTCCGCTCGCAGTGATCTGGATGAGCTTGGGACTTTGGCTCGGCTATGCCCAAGCAAAACGCAGTACGCCTGCCCGCCCGCCCGTACAACTTTAGACCATCCTTTTAGGAGACTCACATGATGAATCGTCGCACTTGGCTTCAAACCACACTTACCGCTGCCAGCGCCTCCGCGTTATCAGGCGCCTGGGCACAGACTTTAGCCAATACAGGTCCTCTGATCACACGCCCGATTCCCTCAAGCGGACAGCGTCTGCCCATCATCGGTCTTGGAAGTTCGGCCACCTTTGCGCAAGTCGCACGCACCGAAGATCGCGAAGCGCTAAAAAATGTCATGGCCAAAATGGTGGAGCTGGGTGGAACGGTCTTTGATACCGCCCCAAGTTACGGTGCCTCTGAAGAGGTCGCAGGAAAAATCGCGCAAGACCTCGGCATCGCACAAAAACTCTTTTGGGCCACTAAGCTTAATGTGGCACCGCGCGGAGGCGGTGCGGCAGATGCAGCGGCTGCACATGCGCAGCTGGAGATGTCGTTCAAGCGCATCGGCAAACCAGTCATTGACCTGGTTCAAATCCACAACATGGGAGACGTGCAGACTCAACTCCCTATTTTGCGCGAAGCCAAAGAAAAAGGTCGGATTCGCTATCTTGGCATCACAACAACCTTTAGCAATCAATACGACAGCATGATTGACACCATGCGGTCGCAAAAAATCGACTTTATTGGCACCAACTATGCCATTGATGACTTATTCGCAGAGAAAACGATTCTTCCACTCGCGCAAGAACGCGGCATCGCCGTCTTGGTCTATGCGCCCTTTGGACGCACCCGCCTCTGGAGCCGCGTCAAAGGTCAAGCGGTACCCGAATGGGCCAAAGAGTTTGATGCCACTACCTGGGCACAGTTTTTCTTGAAATTTGTGGCCAGCCACCCTGCGGTCACCTGCATCACACCCGCGACTAGTCGCGTATCCAACATGATCGACAATATGGCGGGTGGCGTAGGCCGTCTTCCAGATGCTGCGATGCGCAAACGGATGATTCAACTGATCGACAGCCTACCGAATGCCTAAGGCCTAGCCCGTCTCATTGTGCTAAATTCATGGTGTCGGCGTTGTTTGCGCCGCACCATTTTTTTGATGCAACACCGCATCGCGCACAATGTCCCTATTTAAACGTTCCGTTGTCTCCGAAATTACCAACCACTTTAGCGTCGTACTCTCGACGCTGATTGTTGTATGGCTGAGCGTCGTGCTGGTGCGTTTATTAGGCGAAGCCGCTGCCGGCCGCATCGGTGCAGATGTCGTGATTGGCCTAGCCGCCTTTACCACCATCGCCGCACTTCCCATTATTTTGGCGGTATCCATCTTTATTGGGGTGCTGACCACGATCACCCGCAATTACAGAGAATCTGAAATGGTGGTGTGGTTCTCAAGCGGCTTATCCTTACTCAACTGGATCAATCCGGTCTTGCGTGTTGCGATCCCCGTCGCTGTGATCATCGCGTCACTGACCCTGTTTGGCACACCTTGGGCCAACCGACAGATCGGTGAATACCGCGCCCGCTTTGAGTTACGGTCGGACCTCTCAAAGATCACACCCGGCCAGTTTCTAGAAACCGAAGGAGGGGCCCGAGTCTTTTTCGTGGAAGGCTCCACCGTGCCAGATGGCCCGCTCGGTCAAGTATTCATGCGCATCATTGATCCCGATTGGCTCACCCTCGTGACTTCCTCCTCGGCGGATACAGTCATGGAAAACAATGGTGATAAATTTTTGGTGCTGGGTCCCGGACAACGCTACGACATCAAGCCTGGCGCACCCGAAATGCGCCTGACCAAGTTTGAGGCCTTTGGTGCCCGTATCGAAAGTAAAGACGGTGAAAAGTCACTGGAAAATGCACGCGAACAAACACTCAATAGTCGACGCTCACGCCCGACCGAGTTGCTGATCACCGACAAGGTTCCCGCTTCACTGGGCCAGCTGATGTGGCGTTTAGCGCTGCCTCTCGCAGCACTTAACCTCGCGCTGATGGCAATTCCTCTTGGCGCAGTCAACCCACGCATGGGACGCTCGGGTGACCTGCTCATAGCAGGCTTAATCGCGATGCTCTACCTCAATTTAATCAACATCTCGCAGGGCTGGATTATCAGCGGCAAACTCTCCTTTAGCCTAGGCGTATGGCTTGTGCATGCCATCCTCGCTTTGTTTACGGTCGGAATGCTCATGCACCGCTTGCGTGTCAAAACCCCAAAACCCCCGGTCGTACAGAGTGCGGCCTGATCATCAACTACACAGGAACTAAAATGAGCACACTAGAGAAAATCGAAGTTGCCGCTGGTAGCGGTACGGAAGCCACAGCAGGTGCACATGTCACCGTGCACTACACCGGTTGGTTGCACGATGCATCTGCCCCGGGTAACAAAGGTGCAAAGTTTGATAGTTCACGGGACCGCGGCGATCCATTTGATTTCCCACTCGGCGCCGGCCATGTGATCCGTGGCTGGGATGAAGGTGTTGCCGGAATGAAAGTCGGTGGTCAACGCACCCTGATCATTCCTCCCGAAATGGGCTATGGCGCAAGAGGTGCAGGTGGCGTCATTCCTCCAAATGCCACGCTTGTTTTTGATGTCGAGTTGCTCGAAGTCAACTAAGTACGCATGACAACACCAGAGATCCGGATCTACGCATCCGGATTTTTTTACTATTTAAATCAATTTCAAGAAGATTCATATCAAAGATTTCCCATGATGCGCGCATAGTATGAAGTGTGAGCGTCTGACCCCTGTGGCCAATTCGACAGAAAATGGGTTCGCCATTTTTCATGGTCATAAGGCAGTGAAATCGCCGCGATCTCAACACCTTTGATGAGGGTGCGCTCAATCATTTTTGCGCCCTGTATTGACGAAGCACTAAATGGTGCAACGCCAATGCGGGTGATCACGCCGCTCAGTTGACCTTGAAAATTTGGCATGCCAGCCGCACCGTTATTAATGACAACTCCCAATCCCCGGTCACGCGTCACCTGATGCAAGACAGGCTCACAGGTATGGCTGGAGGCAAATACATCAACCTCTGCCTCAGAAAAGACCTGTTCAAGCCACTCATCAGCACCTGCACTGGAAAGGTCTGCTCGACTAAAACGCCAACCCGCTAACGAGTCGGCATCACCATGTACGATCCCGACCTGACAGTGACCCACGCGGTAACGCGCAAACATAGGCAGCGACTCCAGACGAGTCGTCAACGCAGGATGACGGGAAGCAGTTTCTTTGAGTCGCGCATGAATACGATTAGATCGCTCAACCACTGCTGAGTCGACGACATCTGGATAGGCACAACCGCAGCCGGCATCCGCGCCGTCCATCCCGAGCTCTGCTTCGACATTACCCAGCACTGCATCGTACTCAAGCACTCGAGACATCACAGCCTGATAGCTTGGGGCATCCACGTTAAACCAATTAAAGTCACCGTTAAAACAGAGGCGAACATCTCCTGTTTCGCTCGAGACGAGATTTTCTATGGTGTCGAGTGCTTGAAGATTTCCGTACAGACCACCCACCACATAGAGCGTCTCAGTATCAATCAGTGGAGACCGAGCGATTGCAGAGGCACCATAGCGATACCTGAGCGGACAACTCCGGCCTGGAGCCTCTGAATCATCATTTGTCATGACAGCTCCTGTGTCTGCACTTCTGCCCGAGCAGGCAGCACAACGTTCAATTGATCCGAGGGACGACGTGTATCCATTTGGTAAAGCGCTAGCAGCGCGCGATCATCGACGTCACCAACTGGGAGATCAAACGCGATTTTGCCTTGACGTAAACCAATGACACGATCAGCAATCAGCGGCAGTAAGGTCGTATTGTGTACGACCGTCAAGAGGGTCGCCCCCTGCGCGGCTTGCACTAAAAGTCGACACACCTCCGCTGCTGCATTTGGATCCAAAGCCGCAGTCGGCTCATCCGCCAAAATTAATTTTGGTTGCTGCAGAAGCAGTCGGGCAATGGCCACTTTTTGTCGTTCTCCGCCTGACAAATGATCTGCGCGTGTGTCCTGTTGTCCGAGCAAACCCACTGCCCGCAGCGCCTCACAGGCTTGCTGAGAAATCTCGTGAGGATAAAAACGCAACCATGTGCGCCAGCCGGAAAGACGCCCCAACGCACCAATCCGCACATTGTCCAGAACACTGAGGCGCGAAACAAGATGCAAGCCCTGAAAAACCTGTCCGACCTCACGCCTCCAGACTCGACGCTCACGCGCGTTGAGACTGCGAGAGGGTGAACGCTCAAGAACGTGTAATGAGCCATGCGTAGGCGTAAGGGTGCCAGCAATCAAACGCAATAGTGTCGATTTACCGGCGCCATTGGGACCGACCAGCGCGATACGCTCGCCTGCGAAAACCTTGAGCGCGCCAACCTCTAATACCGTGCGGCCATGCACGCTCCACAGCACATCGCGTAGATCAATCGCAAGGGATGGTTTCGGGCTCATGCCAAGCTCCGACGAATACGACGACTCAAGGCATCAAAAGAAGTCACTAAGACAATCACCACAAGCAATACCGTGGACAATCGCCCCCATTGAAACAAAGAGGTTGCCTCGGTAATCAATAAACCCAGACCACCGGCACCGATCATGCCAAGAATCGTGGAGTCACGAATATTGAACTCCCAGATATACAAATGGCTGGACACAAACTGCGGCAGAACAGCAGGCCAGATCGCATTAAAAAAAACTTGAACTGGACCCGCTCCGACACTCTGCACGGCATGGACGGCTTGCATATCGAGAAACTCGATCGACTCAGCAAACAACTTACCGTATGTTCCCATGGAATGCAGCCCGATCGCCAAGATACCCGCTGTCGGTCCTAAGCCGACAATGCCCACCAAAACCAGTCCAAACACAAGGGTATGAATAGAACGCATGACATCCAGCAAGCCTTTGGCTATCCAAGCCAAAAGTCTAGGAGCGGACATGTTACGAGCAGTCAACACCGCAAGCGGAAGCGCCAAAAGCGCACCCAGTAATGAACCAAGCGTTGCGATCGTGATCGTCGTCCAGGTTGCACGCGCCAAACCCATCAGGAAGTCGAGCTCAACTTCCCGACGATTTTCAACACGTAATACACGCCCATCATCACTGCGGTATTCGAGCGCGGTATCACCAAACCAGACATCGAAAAAACTTGGGTAAGAAAACTCAGAAAAGGTCTTGAGTAAATTTGCCCAGGGATTGCGACCGATCGAGAGCTCGCCATCTTGAATCAAAGAAAACAAACAGACCGAGATCAGGACAACATACATCAGGGTCATCAATAGAAAACCTGCGCGACCATGCAGAAAAAAATTTCCAGAACGGTCGTTCGTCAATGAAGGAGGAATATCGATTGCTGACATGTTTAGTGTTTATCGCGGTCGTAACACACCAGTCGCCAGTCCAGCATCTCGGATCGGCTTGTAAAACGCATTGTCACGCGTCACAAAGCCTGTGTAGTGCGTAGGCAAAAGATTAGGGGATTGTTTTAAGGCCGGTCCAATCGACTCCAACACTTGTTGAAGCTGTGTCACAAATTCTTTATTCGAAAAAAGTGTCCTGCCGACGGCAAAAGCGTCATTGGGCAAAGGGTCTGACTGCCAAATGATTTTAGATTGCTCAGCCTTGATCAGTCCTTGGGCAATCATCGCATTCCGATTTCGATTGTAATCTGCCCCGGCGTCCAACATCCCTTGGGCGACTTGGGTCTCAATCGCCTGATGTTTGGTATAGATCACCTTTTTAAAGTATTTCTCGGGTGTAATTCCCTGTGTCATAAAAAAGTGACGCGGAATCAAATATCCAGAGGTGGAACCCTTATCGCCAAACGCAAAGGTTTTTCCTTTGAGGTCCGCGATGGTGTTGATACATGAGTTGGGGTGCGTCACGATGATGCCAAAATATTCAGGCTTGTCGTCGTACAAAATCGTGGATACCACTTGAGCACCCGCTTCGTTATTGGCCAATACATAGCCCCAAGGACCCATTAGCGCCATATCGGTCTCGCCATTGGCGAGCGACTTAGCTAATCCTTCCCAACTATCCACCGTACGCAACTCCACACGGCGATTGAGTTTGGCAGACAAATACTCGGCTAAGGGACGATAGGTGGCATCATTTTTTTCCCTGTCAGGCTGGAACATCCCAACGCCAAATCTCAGTGGTGGATGTTTGTCAGGCGATGCGGCAAAGGTCAGCGCGCTGGTTGCAACGCCGACGCTCATCAAGATGAAAATCAATAATTTACGCATAGAAAAGTCCTAGATTCTCATTCATCACTTGACTGGAAACACGCAAGGCGCATCCCGTCCAACAAAGTGTAAATCTGCAAAACCTGCGTGTGCTTTCGATTTGGTGTTATCTGTATCAGAGGCGAGTGCTAACAGATTAATTTTTGCCTGATCGCTTCCGTAGGCTTTCACGACATCTGACAACACATCGACGCGCTCCGACACCCAGCCTCCTGCCTGTGCCACACCACTGCGCTGAACAATCATTTGCGTTCGATCCGTATAAGCATTGAATTGACGGTGACCGACAGCATTTTTGTTGTCCCAAACGTAATTCAACGCAGCATCCGGTACATGCTCACCATAGAGATTGCGCGCAAATTGAAGCTTCAGACGCAAACCAAAATCAATTTTATCTGAGGGCAATTTAAAGGCAACGTATACCCTTGCAGCGTAATCATCACCCGCCTTGGTGTTCATATCCGCATTTTTCACCACGTCATCTACGCGCCAGCGCCAACAAAGCATAGGCGTAGCTTTTAAATCAACCTCTACCCCGCGTGCCAGCAAGGCCATACTCCCATCGGCACTCGCCTCGACAGCCGATACACCATCCCAGACCCGCGTTTGGTATGCCGTTGGCGCGATCTTAGTATCAAACTGAATGAGGCGCCAAGGCTCAGGCACTGGTCCTGTCCCAGCAGGAAAACTGCCAATCACATTGGGACTTGACTGCGCACATACAGCACCAGACATGACGATCAAAGCCAGCATGAGCTTGATTCTCAATTGCACTCTCCGAATCACTAGGGATATTTTTATTTGAATTCAACGGGTAAAAACGCAAGATCGCTAGGCTCGTCGATATCGCGCAATGTCTCCAACTGGGTCACACTCCAGCCCAGACGGACAATACGATGCATGGTTTCTTGAAATACACCATCCGTGCTCCATAACATGTCCTGAAAAATACTGGCATCAAATTGGTTAAGACCGAGCAATACATAGCCGCCATCACTCGCAGGGGCAATCACGACAGGGTCGTGCGTCAGTGCAGTCGCAGCCTTGTGCAAGTGTTCGACGTTAAGCTCCAGACAATCAGTCCCGATACACAACACATTTTCATCTCTCGCCAAGGTTCGTTGGACGGCTGTTGCCATGCGCGCACCCAGATCACCTTCAGACTGGCGACTCCAGACAACCTCGGAAGATACCTCTAATGCACGCAAATATGCATGGTCAGGATCAGGGGTCACGCATAGCTCTACAGGACCCAAGTCAGCCTCTCTGGCAATGACAACCGTGCGACACAACATTTTTGAAGCAAGTGCAGCGGCACCCTCAGCACCCAATGCTGGAATCAGGCGTGTCTTACAAAACCCGGGGATCGGCGCTTTGGCAAAAATCACAATACGAGTTTTTCTAGGCATAGAGTGACTCAGCGATATAAACGCGCCAGTTCACTTGCCGGTACACCGCGCCAATAGGACCAGCGTAACCGCCACATTAAAAGAATTGTTTTCCAGACGCCTTTTTGATCCCACCTGCGTCCCGATGTCACCACTCGATCAGATAAACACACGGGAGGGCTGAATCGTTTGAGGCGTTTACTCATTTCGATATCCTCCATTAAGGGCTGCTCCGGAAAACCGTCCACGCGTTCAAACATTTCTCGTGTCATAAAAAAAGTCTGATCACCAGTCGCGATTCCCGTCAGTCTCGAGCGCCAATTCATACAGAAACTGATTACCTTGAGCCAAGAGGAATTTCCTGAGATGCTGACATCAAACCTTCCCCACCCCCTCTTGCTATTGAGGTGGTTTTCAATCTGTTGCAATGCCCCCGGCGGAAGATGTGTATCGACATGCAGGAAAAGCAACAGATCGCTCGTCGCAGCACGTGCACCCGCATTCATTTGCCGAGCACGCCCGGGCGCAGATTCCAACACATCAAACCCAGCGTCTCGCGCAAGTTTTACCGTCAAGTCCGTACTGCCACCATCCACCAGCAACACCTGAGCACCCATCGCGCGCAACACATCGAATTCACCTAATTGCTGCGAAAGCGCAGCACTTTCATTCAGGACGGGAACAATGATCAGGGTTTTCACAAACTAGCCTCGACGCCAAGCGTGATAACGCGCGAGCCACTTCATGACTGCAGGATTCGTATGCGCGCGTCGCCATTCACCCGCCACATACTTATTGGCCTCGGCCAAAGTTGGGTAGGTATGAATCGTGCCAAGGATCTTATTCAGTCCTAGGCCATGTTTCATCGCCAAAACAAACTCAGCTAGCAAGTCACCTGCATGCTCCCCGACGATCGTCACACCCAAAATTTTGTCTTTGCCGGGTACGGTGAGGACTTTAACAAAGCCATGGTCTGTGCTGTCCGCAATCGCACGATCCAGATCATCAATCCCATAACGGGTGACCTCAAACGCGATTCCTTTTTGAACGGCCTCTTGCTCGTTCAAACCCACGCGCGCGATTTCTGGCGAGGTAAAGGTTGCCGCAGGAATGACTGAATAATCAACCTTAAAACGTTTGAACTGACCAAAGAGCGCATTCACGGAGGCATACCATGCCTGATGCGCAGCTGTGTGCGTAAACTGATAGGGACCTGCCACGTCGCCCGCTGCATAGATATTGGGATACAGTGTTTCCAGATATTCGTTGGTGACCACTGTACGCTGCGTTGGAATCCCCAACTCCTCCAGACCATAGCCTTGCAAGCGCGCCACTCGACCCACCGCGCACAACAACTCATCAAACTCAATATGACGCTCAACGCCTTCATGTTCGACCACGATTGACTTGACAGTCAGACCATTCACCTCTTTGCGCTCGCAACGCAAAGCTTTGTGTTCCGTCAAAATCGTCACACCATCGCTACGCATCGACTCAGTCAAAATCTCCGACACCTCAGCGTCCTCGCGACTCAGCAAACGTCCCGACATTTCAATCTGCGTGACCTGCACACCCAATCTCGCAAAGGATTGTGTGAGCTCACAACCGATCGGCCCTCCACCGAGAACGACTAAACGCTTAGGTGGTGCATCGAACGCAGAAAACTTTTCCCACAGGGTGTCGCTCGTCACATAGCCGACCTCGTCGAGGCCTGGCAAAGCAGGCACAAAAGGCTGTGCACCAGCTGCGATCACGATGCTGCGCGTCGTTAAAGTCTGCGTCACACCGTGTTCGTCTTTGATTTCTACCGTCCAAGGGTTGAGGACACGGCCATAGCCTTGCAACACCTCAACACCCAATTCCGTGTAGCGCTCCACGCTGTCATGAGGTTCTATTTTCTTGACGACTTCGTTGACTCTGGCCATCACCTGACGAAAACTGAACTCTGGTTGCGAAGCTGTCAGTCCATAATGATCCGCCTGACGGATCTGCTGGGCGAGCTTGGCGCTTTTGATCAAGGCCTTGCTGGGAACGCAACCATAATTCAAGCAGTCTCCACCCATCTTATGGGCCTCAACCAAGGTGACTTTGGCTTTGACAGCCGCCGCGATATAAGAGGTCACGAGACCTGCCGCACCCGCGCCAATGACTACGACGTTACGATCAAACTTCTTGGGTTTGAGATGGTTCCATTTTGAATAAATTTTATTTTTCTTAAATATATCGAGTATTTTTTTAGTGATCAGAGGAAACAAACCCAAGGCTGCGAGGGACAACACGATGGCGGGTGACACAATCCCCTTGAGCGAATCAATCGCGGCCAATTGTGTGCCAGCATTCACATAAATCACTGTCCCAGCCAGCATGCCCAACTGACTCACCCAGTAGTAAGTCAGCGTTCGCATCTTGGTCAGACCCATCAGGAGATTGATGAGAAAAAATGGAAAGACCGGTACCAAGCGTAAGGTAAATAGATAAAAGGCGCCCTCTTTCTCGATGCCATCATTCATGGGCTTGAGCTTTTCACCGAATCGTTGCTGCACCCAGTCGCGCAGGACATAGCGCGCCGCTAAAAAGGCTAATGTCGCACCGATGGTCGAAGCAAACGACACCAATACGAATCCCTGCACAAAACCAAAAATCGCCCCACCCGCCAACGTCAATACCAAGGCACCTGGTAGAGAAAGCGCCGTAGCCACTACATAAATCAAGAAATATCCCAAGGCCATTTGCAAGGGTGCGGCATCACGCCACGCATGCAACTGCGCAAGCCCTGACTTCAGCCCTTCGAGCGTCATCTTCTGATGCAAGTCAAAGCTAAAAAATAGCGTGAGTAGCACAATCGCTATTAACAGTATGAGGACTCGCGTGACCATCTTTTTATTCATTATTCTTTCAATGCTCCACCACAACTACTGCCTTGACCAGCGGTGCAGCCATAACAATGGTCCGCCACGAAAATTGAGCGCCCGGCAATATCGACACCCAACAAATCTTTGAGATGCAGACCGCGGTCCAGATCTGCTATTTTTTCAATGGTGCGAGGCAACGGCAAAGCGAGCTGCTGATTAAAGTCGCAGTCATACAGATAACCCTCCCAATCCACACTCACCATGCTGCGACACATCACGCCGGCCAGATTCGCCTGCTGAAAACTGTTGCGCAGCAACTCCATGTAGCCTTTGAATGTGCCCTTGGAAATCAGCATGGAACCAAAACGTTGAATCGGCATGTTCGTCAATGCATACAGCTCGTTAAACACGATGCCAAAATGCTTGGCCAGTTCACGCTTGTAGTCGCTTTGCAGAGCACCTTGCTCGGGCGGCAACGAGGGTCCCTGCGGGTTATAGACAAGATTTAAGGTCAAAGATGAACCCGGTTGACCATAGCCCAACGCATTGAGGCGCTGCAGTCCGGTGATACTCTTGTCAAACACCCCTTGACCGCGTTGCTTGTCGACATTTTCCAAGGAGTAACACGGCATCGAGGCGATCACCTCCACACCCTGCTTCGCCAGAAAATCAGCGAGATCCTCGTATCCAGGTTCAAGCAAAATCGTGAGGTTACAACGATCGATCACCCGCACACCCATTGCACGCGCCGCAGTGACGAGAGGCCTAAAGGAGATATGCAACTCGGGCGCTCCGCCCGTCAAGTCCAGAACTTCGATTTTTCGATCCTGGAGCACCTGCAGCACGAGATCGATATTGGCCTCATCCATCATTTCGGTGCGATTTGGACCTGCATTGACATGACAATGCACACAAGACTGGTTACAGCGATATCCAAGATTGACCTGAAGCGTCGTCAACGCGCCACGTTTGATCCGCGGGAAATCGGTGTCTTTCAGCAAAGGAAGAGTTGCGTGCATGGTCAGTCCGTATGAGTAATATCTGGTTAGTCGCAACAGTCGACGTTTTATTACACTTTTGATCGAAATAATGCATGCATCATTCAATCAAGTGTTAATTCTTGTTAACAGATGATTCGTTGATTTGGCTATATCTTTTGATAAATCCCCGATCAATCCAGTCTTTGAGTCGCCAGACCCAACGACCTTCAAAAGAAACTCGCCCCCAAGAAGCAATGGCGTACTGAGGTCCGCAGGCCAATAAATACAATGAGCTCTTTCTCGGTTGGTAAGTCTTGAGGTGGGCGCTCGAATCAGCTAACACAGCATAAAGGTTGTCCGCGAGCACAGGTCCTGCCTTGACCGCATGCACTCCGGATCGTGCCATCTGGACATCCGTACGCGCGCAAGTATCACCTACAGCAAAGACCTCAGGATGGGAAAGCGTGCGATGACAGCCATCTACCAAAATATAGCCTTGTTCATTGAGCGTGAGCCCCGATTGCCGCAGCCATGGCAAGGGTTTTGCGCCTGTCGCCGCAATCACTTGATCTGCATAGATGCGATGACCATCGGCAAATAGCAAGCCATCCACGACACCCGTCGCGGCTTGCTGATACAAGACAATACCCACCTGACGGGCATAAGCCATCACCCGCCTGCGCACCGACGGGTGATGGCCTTTTAGCATTCCATCCGACGAAACCACGAGTGTCACATGGCCCTGTGCACCCACACGTTGCAAAGCATATTGGGCGGCAAACGCCAACTCCACACCCGCTGCTCCCCCACCTATCACGACTAGGGCATATTCCTTTTGGTGAGCAGCTTTTTTTTGAATCTCGGGCCACTGATCAAAAAAATCGTCTAGCGGCTTGACGGGCAACAATCGTGTACCCAGTGCTGAAAGACCTTCTGTTTGCGTTTCACTGCCGATATCTAAAGACAACAAGTCATAGGTCACTTGCTGACCATCCGATAACGTCAAGCTGCGTGCGTCAGCAGACATCGCCGTCACACTCTCCGTGATCATTGTGACGCCCGAAGCCGCGACGAGAGGCTGTAAGTCCACCCTGCTTTGCTCGCGCGTATAGTGCCCAGCAATCCAGCCGGGTAACATGCCCGAGTAATTTTGATAGCGATTAGGAGTGATCAATATCACCTCGCAACCTGGCAGCGGCTTTTGAGCAAGCTTATCAAGGACAGAAAGATGAGCGTGCCCTCCCCCTACAAGTACTAATCGTTTCATGACACTCCCCCGACCTGCGGGTCGTCAAACTGCACAATAAATAGAATTCTCTCTGTATAGTCGTGACCAGACATCGATTTCTTACACAGTCTTCATCATAGTGGGTAACAATCCTTGTCATTCATGTTTTTAGCCAGAAAAAGCGAGAATCAGCATGCAACAACCTGTCGTGGGAGTCATCGGTGGAAGCGGTCTTTATCGTATGGAGGCGCTTGAACATCCCCTCGAACATACTCTCAATACGCCATTTGGCTCTCCCTCTGACGTGTTCGTGACAGGTTCCATCAGCGGAGTCCCTGTCGCCTTTCTCGCCCGTCATGGACGTGGTCACACACTGCTTCCCTCAGAACTTCCCTTTCGCGCCAACATCCATGCGTTTAAACAGCTGGGCGTGAAATATCTGCTTTCAGTCTCAGCCGTCGGTTCGTTGCGCGAAGACTACCGTCCACTCGACATGGTGCTACCTGATCAATTCATCGATCTGACCAAAAAACGTGAAAGTACATTTTTTGGTGCAGGTGCTGTGGCCCATGTCTCAATGGCTGAACCCGTCTGCGCCAAACTGACTGATATTTTGGCGCGTGCGTGGCTGGAAAGTGGCGGACAAACTCAGTCGATGGAGCAACCACTCCTACATCGCGGCGGCACCTATGTCTGTATCGAAGGTCCTCAGTTTTCTTCGATTGCAGAATCACATTGGTATCGCTCAATGGGGGCAAGTGTCATTGGCATGACCAATATGCCAGAAGCCAAGCTCGCGCGTGAAGCGCAAATTGCTTACGCAAGCTTAGCGATGGTGACAGACTTTGATTGCTGGCATCCACGGGAGGCCAATGTCACGGCCGAATCCGCCATTGCGAATTTGATGAAAAATGCTGAAACAGCTCAAAAAATACTGATCAAAGCAATCGCACTCTTAGGTCAAGAGCGACCTGTATCGGATGCCCATCACGCGCTTGCGAGCGCGCTGGTGACACAGCCTAATGAAATGCGTGCTGAAGTCTTGGAAAGATTGCGCGTGATCTTGAGTCATTAAACAATGATGCCTTAACCAATCGTCAATAATCCACTCGCACCCAACGCTGCACCAATTGCCAACAACAAGAGCATGTGCACTTTGGTGCGATAAACAATTAAGGCAGTGACCGCAGCCACGACCCAAAGTGGCCAATCGCGCGTCGTGCTGGTATTGGCAGTCGCCAATAACCAACCTGCAGCAATCATCATTGAGATCACCACTGGGCTCAACCCCAACTTAAACGCTCGAACAGCCCGCAAATTTTGATGTTTTTGCACCCAACGTGCCGTCACAAAAATCAAGATCGAACTCGGCATCAAAATACCTGCCATACAAATCAAGGCTGAAAATGCTGCCCAACCAAAACCACCCGCATTTAATCCAATGTTCCAACCCATTAAGGCCACGAACATCACGTTGGGACCCGGAGAAGCTTGGGCAATCACGATTGAAGCCCTAAATTGGGCATCAGTCAGCCAGTTTTGCTGCTCAACCAAAAAGTGGTGAACTTCAGGCAACAGTACGAGTGGCCCACCTACTGAGGCAATGGAAATCGAGGCGAAATGTTTAAAGAGATTGAACCAGTCGGTCCATAACATCGCCAGCGTCAAGGTCTCGTTCATGCTTGGTCCTTGAGTTTTAGAAACGCAAGCACATAACCAATTCCACCCAATATCACCAAGACATACAACAATCGCCATTGCACAAGCGCGATGCCCACAAAACTCAAGATCACGAGTACTGAACAAACTTTCGTACCAAGCGGGTTGGTCTTGAGAGCGGACAGAAGCTTGAGTCCTGTCGCGCCAATCATGCCCGCCGCCACGGCACCCATGCCACGCAACGCATCTACGACTTGAGGTTGGTTGCCAAAGTGTGCGTAAGCAATCGCCAAGGCCAGAATAATCATTGTGGGGAACATGAACATTCCCGCCAATGAGACGAGCGCACCACGCCAGCCAAAATAACGCGCGCCCACCATGATGCAAAGATTCAGCGCCGGAGGGCCCGGCATTGTTCGGGCGATCGCCCACTCCTCCACAAACTCAGCGCGTGTCATCCATTTTTTTCTTTCGACGAGCTCTCGCTCGATAAAAGCTAGGACGCCGCCAAAGCCTTGGATCGCGAGTCTGCTAAAGGTTGTGAATAGTTCGCCCAGAGACTTGGGTTGGGCAGAAGATGGTTGGGTCATGTGTGCAGCGAGGAGGCGTATAAGTGTCAGCTTTCTATTTAACTCCAAAATACCCACTCAAAAGTGCCTCAGAGAGCTCTAAATCGTTAGGGTAGGTGAAAGTCGACGCTTTTCGACAACACATTAAGGCTGTGTGCGGTCTTGGAGTACATCAAGCGCATGGCTTGCAAGGCTCGAACCAGCCTCAGAGTAGATATTAAAAGCAGGCACACCCAACGCCTTGAGCTCCTGGACTTCACTGGCGTACTTGGCGATTGCGACAACCTTACAGACCAAGCCGCTTGCAGTGATCTGTTGAGCGGCATATATGTTGCTACGATGATTAGGCATCGCCAATACGATCAGTTCCAACGTTGTGCCGGCTTTTAGCTTGCTCCAAAAGTCTGAATCCGTTGCGTCACCTTGCACGACATTGCGGCCATATTCACGCTGTTGCCTGACGCGCTGCGCATTGTGCTCGATTCCAATTATTTTTTGCTCAAAATCAGAACTAAGCTTGTCATAGGTTCCGCAACCCACACGCCCCATTCCAATAATCAACACCCTTGCATCACCCGTCTGAATCAATTGATCGCGTGGATGGTGATTCGCGCGCTGAAAGACATTCCAAAAAGCTCTGTAGCGTTTGTAGATATGCTCTGCTTTGATAGAAAAGGGAGCAGCCAGGGCAAAGCTCACGCTCACGCAAATTGCCATAATAATGAGCCAGTCAACAGGCAACCATCCCTTCATCACGCTCAGCGCAGCCACAATCAGCGCAAACTCTGAATATGTCGCAAGATTGATGGACACAAAGAGTGAAGTGCGTGCACGCAAACCAAAGAATTCGAGGATCGAAAAATAAAGAAATGTTTTAAAAGGCAACAAGGCACACAACAACAGCGACACAAAAATAATAGGGGGCGTGGGTAGTCCCTGCATGCCGATTGATAAGAAAAATCCTACCAACATCAACTCTTTAAAACTGAAGAGTGACTTGGATAAGTCGCCTGCTTTGGGATGACTGGATAACAAAGCTCCAAACACGAGCGCACCCAAATCACCCTTGATTCCGATGGAAGTGAAATACTCAAAACCTGCACCGAGTGCAAAAAACAAACCACTCAAAACTAACAGTTCGCCGTGCCCTGCTGCATCGAGCAATTTAAACAATATCTTTCTAATGACAGGCAAGAGTAACAACGACAATGCCCAAATTGATGGATATTTTGCTTCGCTCACAGTCAAAAAAATGACAGCGAATATATCCTGCATCACCAAAATACCGATCGCAACCTTGCCGTAAAAGGCACGCATATCATCGCGATCCTCAAGTACTTTGACGGCATAAACCGTACTTGAAAAGGAGAATGCGAAAGCGAGCAACACGATGACGAATGGCGAAATATCAAAGATCGGCGTGGGAAACAAGGTCTTTCCAAGCCACAACACCAAAGCAAAAAACAATGTTGAAACAGTGATGTGCGCGAGGGATACGCCCCAAATTTCATTATTTGTCAGACTTTTAAAATCGAGCTTTAGGCCGATTGAAAAGAGCAACAACGTCACGCCAAGCTGCGAAATCATGTTCAATCCATCTGGGGCTTCGAATCCAGACAAATTAAACACAAAGCCAGCAAGCAAAAATCCCACCATCGGTGGCAAGCCTATGCGTTTGAGCATCAACCCAAAGAGAAAGGCAAGACCTACCAGCGTGACGAGCATGGCATCCTCTTCATTGATTGATCGCTATCCACCCACTGCAGGTTTAGCTTCAACCGGCGCACGGGGTGACACAGGGGCGCGCAATGCCTTGAGCACTTGTTGCCCTGCCCGACCATTCACGGCTAATCCACTCGCTTTTTGAAACTCGCTAATGGCCTCACGACTTTTAGCGCCAATTAATCCATCCACTTCACCAATGTCATACCCACGATTGAGCAGAGCTTGCTGTATTTCGCGTCGTTCGGCGCGACTCGTTCCGGCATCGTCTGTGGGCCAAGCGGTCTTGAAAGGTGTGCCGCCTTTTAAACGATCGCTCAGGTGTGCAATCGCAAGAGCATAAGACTCTGCTGCGTTGTAGCTATAGATTGCATCAAAGTTACGAAACACCAAGAATGCAGGCCCTTGTGGACCTGCTGGCAACAGGAGCGCAGCTTGGGTAGTCTCTGGCAAAGAGATTGATCCTAACGCTTTTATGCCCAAGCTTTTCCATTGCGCAAGCGATTGCTTGGTACGACGCCCAGAAGGCCCCGCGTAATTGGAGGGAATCTTGACCTCAACTCCCCAAGGTTGCCCAGTGATCCAGCCTGCCTGTTTTAAAAAATTTGCAGTTGAACCTAATGCATCCGGAACTGAGCCTACGATGTCTCGACGACCATCGCCATCAAAGTCCACCGCCAACCGTTGATACGTCGTTGGCATAAATTGCGTTTGACCAAAGGCGCCCGCCCAAGAGCCCACCAAAGCCTCTTGCGGGATGTCGCCACTTTGCAAAATCCGTAAGGTCGCCAACAACTCGCCTCTAAAAAATGCCTGACGTTTATCTGCACAAATGAGTGTGGCCAAAGAACGGACTAACTCACGCTTGCCCTGAATACGACCATAGTTAGACTCAACGCCCCATACTGCGACAATGACGTTGCGATCGACACCGTATTTTTGCTCAGCCTCTGTGAGTACTTTGGACCATTCTTTTAGCTTCGCACGACCATCATCCACCCGCTCCTGATCGACCAACCCAGCGAGGTAATCCCAAATCGCGGTTCTGAACTCAGGCTGAAAAGAAAAAGCCTTGAGAACATCAGGATCAGGCTCGAGTCCAACGGTTGCGCGATCAAAAACGGCTCCACTGATGCCTTGAGAAAGGACGGATTGGCGAAGACCTTTGACACAGGAGTCAAAGCTGCTTGATTGCGCAGACGCAGAGGTTGCAACCAGCATCAGAGCACCTATTAATAATATTTTGGCGCTGAAGTCTTGGAGAGTGGTGGTCCACCGAACATTGATTAAATACATGGAGATCATCCGTTCATCAGTCTTATATGTGTTCATTGTAGAGCTTACAAATGACGAAAGCCCCCGCAAGCTTGAATACTCAAACTCGCAAGGGCTCTTTTATGCAACCCAATATCGGTCGCATAGGTTGACTTACTTCATTGGAGTGAACTGATACCCGTTTCCTGAAGGAGCGATGGTGCCAATCGCTGAACCCGGAAAGTGGAAGCCGCCTACCGTCATTTTGTCTTTGACAATCATGTCAAAAACCTTGCGGCGTGACTGACGCGCCATTTCTGGATCCATGTCAAACATCACTGCCCAGTCAGGATTACGTGCAAACAATTCAGGCACGTTCGTGATGTCCGCCACATAAATAAACGACTGACCACCGGACTTGACTGTAAAGAGTGAGTGACCGGGCGTATGACCAAACGCGGCAATAGAAGTAATGCCTGGTGCGACGGCTGCGCCGGACTCAAACTTGACCAGTTTGTCAGCAGGAATCTTGCTAAATACACGTTGCGCATTGGTCATGGCACCCTTCAAGCCAGCCGGCGCTTTTTCCAGGCGCTCTTTATCCATCCAAAATGCATATTCACCAGCAGGGACGTGCACCTTGGCATTTGGATAGACCAAGGAACCATCCTTGTAGAGCAGTCCATTAATGTGATCTCCATGGAAATGGCTGATGACCACATTATTAATGTCTTCTGGTTTGTAACCAGCCGCCGCCATGTTTGCAATCGTCTTACCTGTCGTAGGACCACCATTATTGGCAAAACCCGTATCCATCAAGTAGCGCTGATTACCGTTAACAACCAAAAATGTTGTGTAAGGAATATCAATGTAATTGGTTGGTAAATTTTGCGACGTCAACAGCGCTTTGACTTCATCGAGTGGCGCATTTTTGACAAACTCCGCGACCAAGGGACGACGTCCAACGCCATCATTCAGTGAAATGACTTCCATTTCGCCGACTTTTAGCTTTTTAAAGCCAGGGGCGGGCAGTGTAGGTGTACCAAGATCTGGCGTTGCCTGAGCCCATACTGGCGAAAACAACAGCGCAGCGCTGGCAGCGATGCCAACACCAAGAAATTTAAGTCTAGTGATCATGGCGTATTCCTGTGCATAAGTGTGAGATTATTAACAGCCTGATTAATTTAGCAGCTTTGAATGTCAATAGATATATTAATCAGATAAGGTCAGATTATGACTTAAGTTATATTGCTAAAATGCTTTTTAAAAGTCTGTATCGATCGACAAAAGTCTTTATTCAAAGGATCTCTATGCGCACATCACTTCGCTTTGGCCATTTCTTTGCTCTCTGCACCCTCGCCTTCACCAGCGCGATGGTAAACGACGTGGCACACGCTCAGACAGCCTCCACTTGGCCTGAGAAAGCAGTCACGTTTATCGTGCCCTTTCCTCCAGGCGGTCCGGTCGACACCACCGCCAGACTCACCACACAGGCGATGTCAAAAAACTGGTCGACACCTGCCGTGATCGATAATAAAGCGGGAGCCGGTGGCATCGTAGGCGCTCAGACTGCAGCAAAAGCAGCACCCGATGGCTATCATTTCTTTTTTGCGGCTATTCATCACGCAGTACTGCCTAGTCTAAAAACCAAACTGCCCTACGATATTCAGAAAGACTTCGTCCCCGTTGGCATGGGTGCTCGTTACCCGATCGTCTTGGTCGTGCACCCTTCTTTGCCAGTTAAATCTGTACAAGAGTTGATTGCCTACGCAAAAGCGAATCCCAACAAACTGTCCTACAGCTCTGCGGGTACGGGCGGTGGCACGCATTTGGCAGGCGAGCTCTTCACGAGCCTAACTGGCGTCAAGATGCAGCATATCCCCTACAAGGGAAGCTCACCTGCGATGCAAGACCTTGTGGGCGGTCAAGTGCAGCTGATGTTTGCAGATTCGACCTCAGCAATTCCTTTCATTAAGTCTGGCAGAGTGCGCGCGCTCGCCGTTGGCAACCCAGAACCTTCCGTCTTTTTCCCTGAGCTCCCCACCATTGCCTCAGCTGGCGTCAAAGATTATGAGGCCTATTCATGGTCAGGCGTTGTCGCGCCAAAAGGCACACCACCCGAAGCCGTCAAACAAGCCAACGCACAGCTCAACAAGGTATTAAAAGATCCGCAAGTTATCGAAATGATGAACAAAGCAGGTCAAGAGCCCGTCGCAATGTCACCCGAAGAGTTTGCTGCATTCCTTGATACTGAAATTAAAAAATGGAGCAAAACTGTTCAGGCGGCAGGCATCCAGCCTGAGTAATAGCAGTCTGGGACTTAGCTCACTTTGGGCAAAGTCTCAATATCGTAACGATGCGTGAGCGATCGATTCAACACTGGATCGATCAGGCTCATCTCAAAACGCGCGGCGGGACGAATCGCGCCTTGTGTGCCAACAGTCCCGCAACTCATCGCCACTCCTGCTGGCAATTTCTCACTTTTGACATAGCGCGCAATCAAATCCATAGGATGCAGCAATGCAGACAAGGGGCCGGATTGATACTGCACCCGTTTACCATCTTCAGTGATGTAAGACTCGATCATTAACTGATCCCAGTGCGCAGCAACATCCTGAAAACGCCATGCTTCTGAGCCAACAGGCTTGGTGCAAACCTGTTTAGACAAGGCAACGCTAACCGTCTCCAGACCACGATCCGTGTGGTCTGACGTCAGTGAAACCAGCAACTCGCCTTGATGGGTGAATACAAATACCTCAACCTCGCCCGAACTCTCTTGACCCACCACTTCGATCGTGGAAGCTTGAGATAACGTCTGACTCGCTACACGATAAAAAAGTGGAACTGAACTTGGACGGGGCACCCCAATCGCGGCCAACTCTTCAATATGATGCTCAATCGCCGCATGATCACGTCCCGCCCAACCTGCGATCACCATTTGATGGATGTCGGTCGAGATAGATTGTTTAGAACCGTTAAGTGCCAAGAGATCAAATTTCAAATGCATAGTTTTTCCGAAAATTATTTAGAAATTTATAAGTCCAACAATCTAAATCGCGAACAACTTCGGCAACCAAAGTGCCAGCGAGGGGAAAAGCGCGAGCAACAAAAGAAGCAACATCATCGCGACGACAAACGGGATGGAACCAATAATCACAGGGGTCATCGAACCGCTGGTCCGCAGACTTTGGACGACAAAAAGATTTAAGCCAACCGGAGGCGTGATCAATGCTGCCTCAACCAAGATAATAATGATGATCCCTAGCCAAACTGGATCAAAACCAAGCGCCATCATGACCGGTGCAACGATTGGGATCGTGGTGATCATCATGGACAGGGTTTCCATAAAACAACCCAGCACAAGATAAAAAACAATCAATAACAACAGCATGACATAAGGCGAAAAGCCCAATCCCGTGATAGCGTTCGTCAATGCGCTTGTCAATCCAGTTGCAGACATCACGAAATTTAAAAAACTTGCCCCGACGACGATCAACATGATCATTGCTGAGGAGCGCATTGTATTTTCAAGAGACTCTCGCACCATGGCGATGGTCAGACGGCGATATGCCGCGGCCAACAGCATCGCACCCAAAACACCCAAAGCAGCAGCCTCTGTGGGTGTTGCCACCCCTGCATAGATTGAACCCACCACTAACAAGAATATCCCCATCGGCGGCACGAGGTGTACCAATGATTTCAAACGCTCTGACCAACTTGCGTGAATACGCTCACCGCCCCATGCAGGCTTATACAGACAAGCGATGACAATTGTGAGCATGAACAGACTAGCAAGTAATAGGCCTGGCAAAATGCCTGCTAGGTAAAGCTTGGGTACGGAAGAGTTAGTTAAGACGCCATAGATCACTAGGTTAATTGAGGGAGGAATCAAGATTCCCAATGTTCCACCGGCAGCGATACTTCCTAAAAAAAGCGATTCGTTATAGCCACGCTTTGCGATCTGAGGGAGCGCGACCGTGCCAACAGTTGCTGCAGTCGCCACACTCGAACCAGAAGTCGCTGCAAACAGAGCTGATGCGCCAATATTTGCATGCATCAAGCCACCAGGCAGCCAAGACAACCACAAGCTCAGAGATGAATACATGCGCTCGGCAAAACCCGCGCGCAGTAACAGCTCTCCAAGCAAAATAAATAAAGGAATCGCGACGAGTAGAAATTCAGTATTTGTTGTCCAAGCTAACTCCCCCATCGCACGGGATAAAGGCAGCATCGAATACATTTGATCCAGCACAATTCCCAGAACCCCCAATGCGGCTCCAACAGGAATACTCAGACCAATCAGCACAAGCAATATAGTCAATGCAGTCGCAATCATGATGAGCGATCCTCCATGACGCGACGCTTTCCTGCGTTCGCTTCTTCTTGTGCCTCTTCTTGAGACAAGCGCGCTCCTGCTATTTGATTCACCATTTGATAGTTACCTGTGACAAGTGCACGGCTAGCACGCTCTAGCATCAAAGCCAGGACAACAACCATCCACACTAGACCGATTAACCACAGTCCTTGCGGCAACCATAAAGGTGTGGCGAGTGGGGTATTGGCAGTCGAACTTTGCATCCACGAAGTCGCCACCACTTCATACGCATAACGAGTTAACAACGTGAGAAATACTGCGAGCGCGACAAGCGATAACCAATCGAGCATCGCAGCGAGACGAACAGAGAAATGCTGATAAAAAACATCCACACGGACATTCGCGCGCTCCAGCACGACGAGCGCCAATGACCATGTGGTGCTAATTGCAAAGGCATACCCAGAAAGCTCATCTGCGCCACCGATAGAAATTGAGAACAGCTTTCTAACGATGACATCAAAACACACCAGACCTGCGCTCAACAGTGTCAGAATTCCCCCACCCCATACTCCCCACCTTGAGATACGGTGAGCATACGTGAGCCCTGACGCCTGTTGAGTTTGCATGGTGATCCTCTTATTTCTTTGCAACAACATTCAGTTTTTTACCAATCGTGGCATTGAAATCAGCCACGCACTGGGTCGAGCAACGTGCAGCCCACTTTGGCAAAATCACATCCACTAGCAATTTATCGAGCATCGCTTTATCCGCTGCAGAAGGAGTGACAAGAGTCATCTTTCCCTTGACTTCAAATGGGCAGCTCGCTTTGCCTGTGTTGCATGCATAGCCTTGCTCTGTCTGCTCATTCGCTGCATTCCACATCGTACTCATCAAATTATTGATGTTTGTTTGCAAGAATGCCTGAACTTTTGGATCAATCTTGTCCCATGCCTTTTGATTCACAGCATGGATTTGCTGATTCCAGTTAATTGGAAGCGCAAGCAAGTGCGTTGAAACTTCGTACCATTTGGCAGAGTAACCAGAGAGCGAACCTGTGATTGCACAGTTCACAACCTTGTTTTGCAAGGCTGGCACCACTTCACCAAAGGCGATCGTGACGCTCGTTCCGCCTAGCGCTTGCACAAACTCGGCTTGCGTACGGCTGCTCGTGCGCACTTTCATGCCTTTCAAATCGCTCAAATCTTTGATCGGCGCATTACAAAAAATGACCTGAGCGGGATATGGCGACAAGCCAAGAATCTTGACGTTATTGCTGCCACCATAGAGCTTTGAATAAACAGGCTCGAACAGATTCGTGATCTCACGCGCAGTCTTCACATCAGGCGCCAAACCTGGCAAATCGATGGCTTCATTAATGGGGTTATCGCTTGCAAAATACGACAAGGTGGCTGTACCGAACTCAATGACACCCTGACCAATCAGACGCATTAATTCTGGGCCCTTCAATCCCATCTGGTTAAACCCTTGGATCTCTGCCGTCACACGGCCTTTCGACAGCTCTGGAATCGTCTTAGTCCAGAATGGCTGCTCAAAATCTTTATATGCAGTCAGATTGCTCAAACCACCCACAACCTTCAACTGTGTCCGTGGCAATTCTTGTGCGACCACGTTTGTAGTCATCACTGCAGCAGCGCTCAAAGCGGCCAACATTAGCGTCTTCATTAAAGAGTCTCCTAGATAACGGGGTGTAACGCCTGTGTCGATCTCCCGCATGCAATCGGCACAGTATTCAATGACCTATATTCTTTAAATAATGGCGAGCTGCGCATTGAGTTTGTCAGTGACCAACATATAGCCGGGTGCATGAGTGATGCAAAACTCAGGCTTGGATGCCATCAACACGGCCTGAGGCGTGACGCCACAGGCCCAAAATACGGGAATCTCGCCAGCGCGAATCTCGACGGGTTCACCAAAATCAGGTTTATTTAAATCGGTGATGCCAATTTGTGTGGCGTCACCCAAGTGGACGGGTGCACCATGCACAGAGGGAAACTTTGAGGTCAGTTGAATCGCCCGAATCGCCGCAGCAGGTTTAAAGGGACGCATCGAAACTACCATTGGGCCATGGAAGGGGCCGGCGGACTGCGTCGCGATATTGCTACGATACATGGGAACATTGGATGCGCAAGAGATGTGGCGGACATCCAATCCCTCTGCAACCAGTGCTTCCTCAAAGGAAAAAGAACACCCAATCGCAAAACTCACTAAATCATCTCTCCAGTACGACGTCACGTTCGCGACTTCGTCAATCATTTCACCGTTTCGCCACACTCGGTAACGTGGAACATCGGTGCGGATATCGAGATCGTCACCAAAACCAGGAAAGAACGTACTACCTGGATCAGAGACAGACAGCAGTGGGCAAGGTTTGGGGTTGCGCTGACAAAACAACAAAAAGTCAGCCGCCAGCGCTTTAGGGAGCACCACCAGATTAGCTTGAACAAATCCGGGGGCTGCGCCAGCAGTCGGAAGGGTAAATAGACCTTGACGGATATTTTGACGAACCTGTTGCGACGGCAGCATACGACCCTCTAGAAGCTAATACTCGAGCTCCTATTCGACGTCAGACGTCAAAACCTGTCCAATCGTGCTTTCAAATCAGGACTGATAAATTATTTTTATTAGTCCTGTCAGCGTTCACCTGCCGAATTGATCGCTATCGGCGATCTGCTGCGCAAGTTTTGCGAGCGTCACCGCAATATGCTCATCGGGTCCACGAGACCAAGAAGCGGTGAATGCTAAGTCCGGCAATGCATCTCCCGCAACATCCAGCAAGCAAAGTCGTCCATCGCGTATTTCGTCCTGCAAAAACACAGGAGTAATGACTGCTACGCCAATGGCATCAAGCGTCATGCGCACGACCACAGAAAGCGAAGCACTCCCGTACATGCGAGGCGAATGCATACCGGAGTCTGTCAATAAATCCCGGACAAACTGATGAGGCTGACTCGTTGCCGGGTAGGTAATCACTGGACGTGTGCCGATTTGCGCCAGTGTCACTGTGGAGTGATGAAGTTCCAATTGCGGACTCGCGACCCAAGCCAAAGGATATTGACAAAGAGGAACGTTTTCTACGTTCGGCGCGTCAATTGGCCCCATCAAAAAAGCAAGATTCAAGTGATGCGATCGAACCTGCTCGCGAAGTACTGGCGTAGTGTCGACCTCTAATTCAACACTGAGTTCAGGATAGATGGCGTGTATTTCTTCGAGGTAGCGCGGCAACCAAGTCTGAACAATGGTCTCCGATACGCCTAGCCTCACCTGACCAGCAATCGTTTTGGTGCTGCGTGCAGCATCCATCATTGCCTGCTTGCCGTCCAACATTTCCTGTGCATGCACCAACAATTCCACGCCCTTGGCAGTCAGCGTGACACCTCTGGTATTGCGATCCAAAAGCTTGACGCCTAGCGTCGCCTCAAGAGACGCAATCCGCTGAGAAATTGCGGGTTGCGTCGTATTGAGCTTTTGCGCTGCCGCACGAAAACTCCGCAGTGTTGCTACCCAAACAAAGGTTTCAAGATTGCGGATTTCGATCAAATGATGACTCTCAGGTTGAAGGGACGACGCCGATTCGGACTTTTTTAGGTTGATCAATCAAGGCCGCAGCGATCGTACGACGATGCTCCGCGGCAGTACCACCTCGCAGGCTCCATGAGCCTACTCGACGATACCAGAGATTTAAATCAAAATCCCGGATAAAACCCATACCGCCATGGATCTGTTGCGCGGAGCGGACCACCATCATGCACTGCTCATTACCAAATGACTTGGCCTGCGCCACGTTGACTTGGTAGGGAAGATTTTCCTGCATCCGCCAGAGCGCCTCACGTGCAAGCATCGTCGTGCCATCGATCGCATTGACCATATTCGCGCACAAATGTTGAATCGCCTGAAACGCTCCAATCGGCTGACCAAAGGCCTCGCGCTGCTTGGCGTGTATGACGGCCATATCCAAGGTTCTGCGGGCGGCTCCTGCAAGCATAGAAGCATACAAAACAGACGACACGTCCATTAACTCTCGAGCGATCAGATTGCCGGATTGTGCGTTTCCAATACGGGCACTCAACGGTACGCGCACCTCTTTAAACTGCACATTCGACTCGCCGTCCTTTGCCATCGATACAAGCGGCTCACTACTCAGACCCGTTGCATCCGTTGGCACCAGCACAACACCGAGCGAATTCGGTGCGCTCGCATCGCGATAAATCACCATACATTGTTGGGATGCACTAAAGCTGCCCACAAAGGTTTTACTACCATTCAAAACGAGTTCATTTCCGTCGACACGCCCAAGCGTTGCGATGGCATCTGTTGACCAACGTCCGGTCTGCTCAGCTACAGCGTGACTCAAGATCAATTCACCCGCAATCACCGATTGCAACATACCAACTTGCTCAGGACTACCGTAACGATCAATGATCAGCGCGGGCACCATCGTGGCATGCAACGGAATAGGCGCAATGTGATAGCCCGCGACCTCAAACAGCAAACCGAGATAGGGCAAGGGCAACTCCTCGCCACCCGCCTTCGTTGACAGACACAATTGCAGCCAGCCATTTTCTGCAAACTTTGACCAAAGCTCTGGAGAGTATTGCAAAGTGCCAGTTTCAACCTGACGCACCAAAGCCGGTGTGCACTCGCCTTCTAAAAACTCTGCAGCCGCTTCGCGGATTTGCACTTCTTGTTCATCAAGCAAAATATTCATTTTTCAATCACCTGTCTCTTAATTATTTTGCGGCGCGTGGAAGACCCAGACCAATACGGGCCACCTGATCACGCATGACCTGCACGCTTCCGTGATTAATCGTCGATTGATAGGCGCCAAGAATGTTGTGAGCAAAAATTCCTTTTTCAATCGCATTGGGTGAGCCTTGCATTAATTGCGCAAAGGGTCCCAGAATCTGGCTATACGCTTCGGTTGCCCGCACACTGTGCTCTGGTGCAAAGACTTTTTCCGCCGATCCTTCATAGGTGAACTTGCCCCCGTTTTGCTCAATACTGATACTGCGCATCGTCATTAAGCGGCAGACTTCGGCTTCGGTCCACATTTCAGCGACCTTATCCCGTACCTGTGGATCATCCCGTAGCGTGTCTTGGAGCTCTCCATCGGTATGGAGCCAGTTGACGATATCCTCGTCGCGCATAACAGAAATCAGATAGCGCCAAGCTCCGACACGATCCAGATTCAATCCGCGTCGAGCGACCTCCCAACCACCGCCCTCCTCACCCAAGAGGCAAGAAGCTGGGACTTCCACATCATCAAAGAACACCTCATTCGTGCGCTCTTCGCCATAGGTTGTGCCAAACGGGGCAGGCGGATCGTTTTGTACGGTCCAAAGCGGCCGCACAGTCATACCAGGCATTCCCATCGGAACGAGCAAAATCGACAAGCCGCGATGACGCACCGAATCAGGATCCGTGCGCACCATCAAATAGATGTGCGTGGCATTCTGTGCATTGGTTGTGTAAATTTTTTGACCGGTGATGATGTACTTATCACCCACTCGCTTGGCGCGACAACGAATACCGGCAAGGTCTGTGCCACAGCCTGGCTCACTATAGCCTTGGCAAAAAATAATTTCCCGTTTAATCGAGCGCGGGACAAATTCTTCTTTCTGAGCGGGCGTGCCAAACATCAGGATCGAAGGGGCACCGGTGCCGCCCCCGAGCGTAATGCCTGTGTAGCGATAAAACTCCTCTTCGATCACAAACTGAGTGGTCCTATCACCACCACCACCACCAAACTCAGTGGGCCAACTCCACGCAAACCAGCGCTGCTGATTCACCTTTTCAAAGAAATCACGAATGGCCTCTCCCCAGCCCTCTCCGCGCTTACCTGCGGCATTCTCTGCACGTACTTTTTCAGTGAAATGCTCAACAAGGAACGCCTGAACATCCGCGCGTAACTGTTCCTCTTCGGGAGTGAATGTGAAGTTCATTGAATGCCATCTCCAATATTGTAGAAATTAGCTCAAGGATACCTCTTGTGAAATGGTTTTATCTGGCAAAGCCGAATAGTTCTGTCCGGATTGTGAGAGTTTCCAATCCGTCTAAGTTCAGATCTTGCTGGCGATTGAGTCGCCCGAACGAACATCCAGTCCGCTTAGACGACTTGCTGCGGTGCATCAATACAAAGAGGGACCATGATTGTGTCGGCGCCTCTCAGGTTTTGACCAACGGGGACGTTCGCGCACGACGACAACACGTGGCGGTGCAACATAAATGGGAGGGGGACTGTAGTAGCGAACGGGAGGAACATAATACGCACCACCATAATAATTTCCTGGGTTATACGCATAACCAGGACGGCTAGGTGCGACTGCAACACAACCACTTGACAATAGAATCGTCGCAATCAGTGGTAGTTTGAGCATATTCAACATCTTTTTGCCTCTTAGATGCATGACAAATCTGTTGTAAAACAGGATGCTCTGAGACGAAAAGATTCTCATTAACGGCTCGGACTGCTGTGAAGTCTTTTAGTTCCGGAAATTTAGATTCGATATGAAATAAATATTTTTTAAGACTTTAACAATCTGGCTTTCACCACTGTCGCCATGTCAATCGCTCTCTCCTGCCCAGAAGTCGTCTGAACGAACAAAGTCCAACCGGAAGAAGTAATACGCAGCCGCTTGGGCATACCTTGTATTTCAATATTGTTGTCAGACTCACCGTAACACTCAGGGCAAGCGCCTGATCATTTACAACCGCGGTCAATATCAGGGTAAATGTTTGGTCATTCAGTGCCGGGCATTGAAACGTCAGTACATGCTGGCTCTTTGTGGACCTGTTCATTGCTCGATAATTTTGTAGGTGGATTTTGACTAAAGGAGCGATGGCCACACGCTGGGCATAGGCGCTGGGTCACCAATACCCACAATCCACACGCGCTGCAAAAGTTTCTATTCATCGATCAACCTGTTACGGTTTTATTTTCTATAAAGGGTCCGCAACAAGTCTCACTATGGCGACTTGACGAGGTCGTCGCAGTGTATGTCCATACGCTTCAAAGTCGATATGGATTTAACTTTATTTAATAAATCAATATCATTCGAGTGCATCATGTCTCAGAGCCCGTGAACGCTCGCGCTAAAGTGCTCACCCCAAAAAAAATGTCCCAACCGGGACATTTTTAAAACTACTGAGATAACAAGATATATCTTAATGATCGAGAGGATTTCCCATCGCGGCATTCGCCTCTTGCGCCTTGGCAGGACCACGTAAAAATCTTGCAATCCCTACTGCAGCCAACACGCCGATGAAGGAGCCACAAGGGTAAATCCAGTAAGTCGATAAATCGCCCCGCGCAAAATCCGGGCCGAACGCGCGTGCAGGATTAAAAGCTGCGCCGTCGAAAGGTCCACCCATCGTGCCCATCGCCATCACATAGGCTCCGACAGCAAGAGGCACAGAACTACCGAGTAGCTTAGGACCATCCGTCATTCCCAAGATCAACAAGACCATACCAAAGGTCAGTATCGCTTCAAAGATCACTGCCTGCATATGCATGTCTGGCTGAGGAACAGTAGCAGCAAGATTGCCGCCGGTACCAAACAGCGCAGCAGCCGTCACAGACCCCGCAGCTGCCGCAATAAACTGCACAACCATATAGCAAAGCGCCATGGGGAATCCCATATCGCCGCGCAACGCAAAACCAAGCGTCATTGCTGGATTAAAGTGAGAAGAAATATCACCCAAAAAATACACAGCTGCGGTCAACCATAGGGCGGCAATCGCCGACAAAATGAACGCATACTGATAAGGTGCTAAATCTCCGCCACCATAACCCGCAAGAATGGCTGCCCCACCTGATAAGACAAAGGTCAGGCCCGACGTACCAATAAACTCTGAGACCAGTCTCCTTGCCCGGTGATCATTGCTTTTCCAGTCGGCATAGGCACGATTACCGACTTGTTGTCTTAAAGCCTGTTTGCCGGCGAGGCTAGCCTGAGAGTTCTCGTCCAAGATTAGACCTTCTTAGCAGGAATGTCAGCAGAGCCAGGTTTTGTCATATTGATTGGCACCACGACTCGGTCGTACATCGCCTCATCGACACCGCAAGCCAACGCAGCTGCCTTGAGTGTGGTGTTGTGATCAATCGCGTAGTGTGCAATCACGGAAGCCTTGTCGTAACCAATCACTGGTGACAACGCTGTCACCATCATGACCGAATTGTCGATGTTGGACTTCAATTGCGCTTCGTTTACGACCGCACCTTCAATCATGAACTCACGGAAGTGATCCGACATATCGGCCATGATCAAGGCAGAGTGGAGATAGTTGCTGATAATGATCGGACGGAAAGCATTGAGCTCAAAATTACCCTCTGCACCACCCATCTGTACCGCGACATCCGAACCCATGATCTGAATACACACCATCAGCATCGCTTCAGCTTGGGTAGGATTGACCTTGCCGGGCATGATCGAGGAGCCAGGCTCATTCGAGGGAAAGGTCATTTCCATCAAACCTGTACGTGGACCAGAACCCAACCAGCGCATATCGTTGGCAATTTTAAAGAGTGTGACCGCAGCAGTTTTCAGAGCAGCGTGCGCACGTACCATGCGATCGAGTGTTCCCTGAGCAGTGAACTTGTTATCCGCGGTCTTGATGGCGAAACCAGTCAACGCTGTCAACTCAGCGGCAACTTCATCACCAAAACCAACCGGTGAATTCAATCCTGTACCGACAGCGGTACCGCCCATCGCGACCTGCAACAAACCTTGTGTGGCGTATTCGACATCCACAATCGCATCACTCACAGCGCCCACATAGCCAGACCATTCTTGGCCGACAGTCAAAGGTGTCGCATCCTCAAGGTGAGTCCGACCAATCTTGACAATATTGGCCCACTGCTTTGACTTGGCATCCAGTGCATCGCGCAAGCGCTTGAGTGCAGGGATCGTTTTTTCCGTCGCCATTTTGTAGGCGGCTATATGCATCGCCGTTGGAAAAGTATCATTGCTCGACTGACCCATATTGACATGGTCATTCGGATGCACGGGCTCTTGAGCGCCTAAAGTGCCACCGACCAATTGAATGCAACGATTCGAGATCACCTCGTTCACGTTCATATTGGATTGAGTGCCCGAACCTGTCTGCCAAACGTACAGCGGAAACTCAGCATCCAGCTTGCCGCTGATCACTTCATCCGCAACCTTTTGAATCAGCTGTCCCTTCCAGGCTGGCAGACGCCCTGCTTTTGTATTGACGATCGCAGCTGCTTTTTTCACAAAGCCGTAAGCGTGATAGACCTCTTTGGGCATCTTGTCATGACCAATATTGAAGTGAACCAAACTACGCTGAGTCTGAGCACCCCAATAATGATCGGCGGGCACTTGAACTTTACCAATACTGTCAAATTCCTGACGCAATCCAGTTGCGGAAATTCCGATCGGTAAATCGAGGACTTTTGGAACGGATTCGGTGGTCATGTGGAGATCCTTAGGAATGAAAGACAGACAGTGCAAAGTTGGTATAGAACTACCAACTGATTTACACATTTTACAATTGCTGCATCACAACAGAATCAACGTTTGTTGTCAATGCAAAGGGCGGTTTAGATCAATTTCTTGCGGACCTTGGCCGTTACCCACTCGCTTATTAAAACGGTCACAAAAATAACCAAAAGTATGGTTGTGACTTTGGGCCAGGCAATGGTGCCCAAGGCAGCTTCAAGTTTGACTCCAATGCCACCCGCACCGACCAAACCCAACACGGTCGACTCGCGAATATTGATATCCCAGCGAAACATCGAGATCCCTGCGAGAGTTGGAGCGACCTGTGGCACGACACCCCACGTCATCACTTGTGCTGTCGAGGCCCCCGTCGCTTCAATCGCCTCAACTTGATCCGCATCGATTTCTTCGATTGCCTCATAAAGAAGTTTTCCGATAAAGCCAATGGAACGCAAAGCAATTGCGATAATGCCTGCCAATAAACCCGGACCGAGAATCGCGACTAGTAGCAAGGCCCAGATCAAAGAGTTGATGGAACGTGAAGCCACAATCACAAATAAAGCAATCGGACGAATAAAGCTCGCACTAGGCGTTGTGTTGCGTGCAGCTAAAAATGCAATAGGCACCGCCAAAACAAGCCCGACGAGAGTACCAATCGTTGCAATGTTGATCGTCTCCCAAATAGGCCACCAAAGCTCATTCACATAGCCCCAGTTGGGTGGCATCATGCGACTACCGATATCTGCAGCTTGTTTAGGCGCATCAGTCACAAACGCCCAGATAGTGTCTTGTGTCATGACTTGGAAGCACCACGTGACAAACGCCAACGTGATAACCCAACCCATAAAAACAAATGCGCTGGCGCGCGGGGTACGTTTTTGCCAAGATTGTTTCGGTGCTGTTGTGCTTGTCGAAATCGTTGTCATGATCACTGTATATTTTTTCTCAACCAGCTTGATCCATACTCTGCCAGCATCACAATCAAAATAATGATCAAAATAATGGCGGCTGCAGAATCAAACTCATAACGGTCCATCGCTGTATTGAGCGTGGCGCCAATACCACCCGCTCCGACAATACCGATCACCGCGGATTCGCGAAAGTTGATATCCAGTCGATATAGAGACAAACCCAACAAGCGGGGCATGACTTGCGACAACACAGCAAAATCTAAAACCTGTAAATAACCCGCACCCGTGGCACGTAATGCCTCGAGTTGAGAGGGTTGGATTTCTTCGATATCCTCCGCCATTAGCTTGGCCATAAAACCAATCGTGGCAAAGGTCAAGGTCAAAAATCCAGCGAAAGGACCAAATCCAAACATCGCCACTAAAAATATGGCGACAATAATTTCATTTAAGGTGCGAGATACCGCGATGACTGCGCGGCAAATGATATAGATCCATCTAGGAGCGAGATTACTCGCCGCACCAACAGCGACTGGTATTGATAAAAAAACACCCGCAACAGTCGCAGTGATCGCCATCGTGACGCTCTCTTGAAAACCGATCAAAATATCTTCTTTGCGACTCGTAAAATCAGGTTGTAGAAAACCTTGCACAAAGGCCCAGCCGCGATCCAGTCCTTGAACAACACGCTGCCAGTTGACTTCGATCGAACCAAGCGCCAAAACAAGGTAGATGACCGCTCCAAAAATAAGCGACCAGCGCAACAAAGTGCTTTGAATAAATGGAGGACGATGCCAACGATCAGTCCGTTTCATAACAGAATGAACTTTATTCATTCAACAACAGCCACGATTTCAAGCGGCTTCAATCCTGAAGACTCCCGCGCGCGATCAAGGTGTTGAGTAATCGTGCTCCAGTCCTCATCACCGTATATCTGCGTCAACACATGTCGGTCTACTCCAGCTGCGGCACCATCATAAACAACACTGCCTGCGCGCAAACCAACAATACGCGGCAAAAACTCAGTGGCAAGTACAACGTCGTGAATATTAACAATTGCAGCCAAAGAGCGCTCCTGACAAAGTTCCAAAATCAAGCGCATGACTTGACGGGAAGTTTTGGGATCTAAGCTTGCAGTGGGTTCATCCACGAGTAATAACTTTGGGCTTTGCATCAAGGCGCGCGCAATACCCACACGCTGACGTTGTCCACCTGACAGGGCATCCGCGCGTTTATTTTCCATTCCACTGAGACCGACTCGATCCAAAAGTGCATACGCTTGAGAAATATCTTGTGACTGAAAACGTCGATACCAACTTGCCCAAAAGCCCGTATAGCCAAGGCGGCCTGAGAGAAGGTTCTCCATTACGGTCAAACGCTCCACCAATGCATACTCTTGGAAAATCATCCCGATTTGACGACGTGCGCGACGCAAACCTGCAGAGCCAAGATGGCTGAGATCCTGCCCCTCTAGTAGTATTTTTCCACCGCTAGGCTGCACCAATCGGTTGACGCATCGGATCAGCGTGGACTTACCGGCACCAGACGGACCAATGAGTCCCAACACCTCACCTGCACCCACATTCAAAGAAACACTTTTGAGTGCCAAATCGCCAGTTGGGTAACGTTTCTCCAATTGCTGCAGCTCTAGCATGTTGATCGCCTTACTTGCAGGTGTATTTGACGTTCATAGCATTGTCAATGTCACGTACGACTTGCCAATGCTCTTTAAAAGTAATCGGCATGAACTTTTCTTGCGGGGGTGATGTGTTGTTAAATTCTTTCGCAAGGGCAGTTCCTTCCCAATTAAATGTAAAGAACGCCTCTTTCACTTTTGCAGCCAACTCAGGCTTAAGGTTGTAAACATATCCATAGCCAGTCGTTGGGAACGTCTCTGACTTGTAGATCACCTTGGTCTGGTCGGGTTTGACTGTGCCACGACTTTCCATGCGCTGCTTGACCGAATTAGCGATTGCTGCAGCTGGATAGTCCTTGTTTGCCACACCCAAAATAGAATTGTCATGCTTACCACTGAAAGCAGGCGTGTAGTCTTTGCCAGCTTCTAAATTGAATTGCTTGCTCAACAATGCTGAAGGCGCTTTATAGCCAGAGTTTGAAGTCTCTGAAGTGAACGCCATGCGCTTGCCTTTGATATCTTCGACCTTTTCAATTCCGCTACCTGGATATGTGATGATTTCCATCTCGTAGCCAAAGCGATTGTCTTTTGAAGCCATCATCGCAACAGGCACAAAACCCGCACAATTGACTGCGATTGGATTAGAACCAGTATTAAAACCCGCCACATGCAGGCGACCCGCTCTCATCGCTTCGATCTGGGCTGCATTGCTTTGCACAGGGAAAAACTGAACGCGCTTACCTGTTGTCTTTGCAAGGTGATCAATGAACTCTTGCCAAACTTTGGCATAGACTGCGGGGTCTTCGACCGGAGTGTATGCAAAGACGAGGGTCGCAGGATCAATAAATTGTTTGGCGTCTTTTGGAGCGTCTGCCACCATGTCGCCATTTGTGTCAGTGAAACGAGGATCCATCGCTTGCGCTTGCGCTCCCACAAGTGCCGCTGTCGCCAACGTCAAATAACGTAGTGTCTTCATAGCAACTCCTAATTAGATTGAATAACCTTCTAATCATGGGCTGCAAATATGAAAACTAATTGACAGATTAATGACAGATTTATGACTTGGGAACGACTAGCCTGAGATTTCCACTCGATTGCGGCCTAAATGCTTGGCAGCATAGAGAGCATGATCAACACGTTCTATTAACGTTTCAACGTTCTCTGCTTCTCTCCACTCTGCAACGCCAAATGACATCGTAATAGTGCCGACTTGTTGATGATCCATCTCAGCAATCATCAAACACATTCCTTGTGCCAAACTGGAGGCGACCGCAACTGGACAGCCAGGCAACACAATCAAAAACTCCTCACCACCCCAACGTATGCAATAGTCACCCACTCGGATGGCTTCTTTTAATACAGCGGCGATTCGCACCAGCACTCTATCGCCCTCAGGATGGCCAAACGTATCATTGACCCGCTTAAAATGATCAATATCACCCATAATGACGGCAAAGGTCACATCTGAACTTTTTAAGTCTCTCACACGCTGCGCAGTTTCGAACAAAATATTGTCACCCGAATGCCGGTTCAGCAGACCGGTCAACTTGTCCGTTTCTGCAAGCGTTTTCAAACGCTCCTGCGCTAGCTTGAGGTCAGTAATATCTACGACAGTTTCAATGTAATGATTGACGTGGCCCGTCATGTCAGGCAAAGCTGCAATCGACTGTAATGCGCTAAAGCGACTGCCATCAAGCCTGACATACTGCGACTCACTGACGAGTTCGACACTCGAATTGACTTGAGGCAGGGGTTTAACTTGCTGCTCATCAAGATAAGACAGATGAAGTTTTTGAACGGATAATCCGATCAGCATCTCTCCCGGATAACCAAACAGTCTTTTGGCAGCGGGATTAGCCTGGATGACCACGTTATTTCTGTCGAGCATTAACATCGCAACAGGGGATGCAGTCAAAATTCGAACAGAGTACTTATTAAATTGCTGCTGAATACTTTCTGTCGTTTGCAAATACATACGTCTTGCGCCTGCAGTCGTCACCAAGACCATTAGCGCACTAAAGACTATCACCAATCTTGTACTGGCACTCCAGTAATCTGCATATTCAGTTTGAACAGCAAAGTTCTGCGCAAGCATTTCTGTATTGTGGAAACTTTGCTTGGCTTCCTGCCACAAAATTAGTCCTGCAAAAGTCACGATCAGAACGATCACAAACGCCGCACCGACAAAATAGGGCATTCCGACAGACCGTTTTTTATATTAGGATTCGCACTCAACACAGCCCCGTTTGAACAAATGTCAGCAGATATTTTGCAACGGGAAAGTCTACCCTTGGATGTGTTAAGTAAACAATGACACGGGATACCTAATTTATGGGTGTGAAAGGTACCAAGCCAGAAGTCTGTTGATACCGTAAATGATCAAGCGTCTTGGTCCAGTTTGATCAAGATCGTAAAAGTCGACCCCACACCTAGGTGACTGATCACCTCCAAGCGCCCCTCATGCAAATCAACGATTCTTTTGACAAAAGAGAGCCCTAATCCCACTCCGACCAATCTCTCTGCTGACGCTAGCCGAACATACGGCTCAAAAATTGTCTTTTGTTTGTCTAGCGGTATACCTGTCCCGCTGTCACTGACATACATTCGGAGCCACTCTTGATCAACACTTGCTCCGATACGAATTTCTCCACCGCGAGCGCTGTATTTACAAGCGTTATCGATGAGGTTCAATATTGCAATTCTGAGTAATGCATAATCCGCACGAATGACAACTGCCGCATCAGGAAGGTCACTTAAGACTACAAAATCACTGTGGTAACTGCGACTCGCAACAATGGCGTCCTCTAACAAACCCCTTGCATCAATCGGCAGCGGCGTAATGTTGGCAAAGGCTTGATTCAACCGGTCACTCTGCAACCACTGATCAAACATTTCGGACAAGCGCGTCACGGCACTGCGAATGACACCTACACGCTTCTTGACTTTTTCACGGCCAGCATCCGGTTCCATTTCGAACAAGGCATTTTGCGTTTCGATCACATTGAGTGGATTTCTAAACTCGTGAGCGATCATGGCCCCAAAGCGAACATACTGCTCTCGCACTTGCTGCTCTTTCACCACAACGGCACGCAACTCTTGGGTTCTGATATCGACTGCCGCTGCGAGTCGTTCCTCAGATATCTGCAAAGCCTGAACCGTTTCTTGTTGAGAAGCGAATAACTGTCTTTGAGCAAGCTCTTTACCTTGTCCCTCAGATCTCAGCCGGTCGGCCAGCGCAAAAGAGAAAAACAGCGCCTCAAACCCTGAGCTTATTTGTACTGCATACATGGTGAACAAATTATTTGGCAAAAGCTCAAACGCGCGCAAACTGCCCGTGATTGCTCCGATACACAAAAAACCCCAAGAGACAATAAAGTAGTTTGCCTCACGCACGCCCTTTGTCGACAAATGAATCGCCACGCTCACGCATGCAACCATGCCAAGACTCGAGGTCGAAAATTGCAACATATATAGCCATCCGAGAGACATCTGGATAAACATGCTGAGCAATAGACCGCATGAGACCGCAAGACTCACTATTGTCGCAATGAGTAATATCCAATAGACCGTTGGTATACGCTGCTTTAACTGTAGAAACGTGCAACTGAAAAGAAACGCGAAACCTGTCGCCAAACCTATAAAGAAACCTTGTGATATGCGATCAAACAATGGATGCGCTGGCCATATAAATAATCGCCCATACCCATTACCTGCATACATTGCCATCGCTACTGATACTGCAAACATGCAATACAAGAGATAACGGCGGTCACGACTCGTAAAATAAATGATCAAGTTGTACAGAAATAAACTCAATAAACCACCGTAGTAGAGAGATTGAACCATGGTGTCAATCAATTGCTCTCGACCAAAGATATCCGTGCGCATCAACTGCATAGGAAGCGTCAGTGGATAGCTGGACTGCACTCTGAGGTAATAAGTCTTTGACTCTTGATCCACATCCACATAAAACGCGTGTGAGCGGGTGATAATTTGACGATCAAGCAAATAGCGCGTTGTACCCGATACAGCCTTTTGGCCTGAGGGCGGATACCATTGAAGATCATCAATGGCTACATATGGAACTTCCAGCACCCAGCGCGAGCTGGCCTCGGGCTGCCTAGAGAGATCTACTCGTATCCAATGCGCAGCGTCTGAAAATCCAAAACTCAACTCTCGTGCGCTTGGGTCTGTTTTTGTTGAAAATGGATATTGATCAGGATGAGTCAGAATCTCTTGGAGTGTGAGCTTCCCGGTTGGATCAGTCAGGACTTCGACATAAGGAATAAGATTGACTGATGCGGTATCCCGATCCAAAACAAAGGCACGAACTGCTTGAGCAAAGACGCAACATGCAAGCATGACGGCGAACAGCGATAAAGTCTTGTTTACACGTTGCAGGCTTACGTTCATCAATCTCATCAATCTAGAGATCAGCTGGCATTTGCTGAAGGAATGATTGGAGAGCAACCATTTGGCGTATATTATCCCAACAGCTTAAGGTGCAGCCTCTAAATTGGTATTTAAGTACCAATGATAGGCAGCCGCACTAGAACTCATTAGACTTAAATAATGTGGGGGTTTCAGAGCGAAGTCCCGATCTAAGCTAGACTAAGGGTTCTGATTGGACGCGCTCCAACACTCCGGACATCACTGATTTATCTAAAGGGCGAACTTGCTGTGGACGGCATTTTTTACATCATCGCCTATCTCTGCTTTGTAGCTTGGTTTAGCTGGCTTCCTGTCACCACCACCCACCGCTATGACCCGCCCTACTTTAGACGCTGGGCAACGTTGCTCACTTCCAGCGGCCCGTTACTGTCAACGCTGATTATGATTGGTTTTTTGTTGTCAGCCACTTCTGAAGAAGCCTACGGCAGCTTCATGGCGACGGGCTTCATCATGCTAGTCGCCCTTTTGCCCTTTCAAATTCTCATTGCTGTGACTGCCTATCTGTTTATTTGTAGCTCACTCAAAGATCGTCATCTATTGCTGGACGAAGAGTCTATCTCAAGCGATCGTTAAGCCCATTCCGAAGTATTGTTTATGCAAGCGCCACTATTTGAGAGTGATCCCCCGGTCCACAATCTTCTAAACAAAGACGGCTGCGTGCTCTACTACCCGGCGACATTTAATCCAATCGATTGCTCGGCAATGTTTACTTCGCTCATGGGTTCACTAGATTGGCGGGTCGATCAACTATTGATGTTTGGCAAACTGATCACCACCAAAAGAAAAGTTGCCTGGGTCGGAGATGAGGGCTGCTCCTATACCTATTCAGGTGTCAAAAAAGAGCCACAACCTTGGACGCCCGAACTCTTACTAATCAAAAGCAAAGTAGAAGAAATCTCTCAATGGAAATTTAATTCGTGTTTACTGAATCTGTATCACGATGGTAGCGAGGGCATGGGCTGGCATAGTGACGATGAGCCGGAGCTCGTTCAAGCGGCACCCATTGCATCATTGAGCCTTGGTGCAGCGCGTAAATTTTCTTTCAAGCACAAAGCCGACAAGACAAATGCCTCGCTGATGCTGGAAAATGGCAGCCTACTGCTCATGCAAGCACCAACTCAGGTTTTTTGGAATCACAGCCTCGTGAAGACCACTCGCCCCACCGGCCCGCGCATCAATTTGACGTTTCGCGCGATTCAATAAAAACCGACCTTCTGAATCCAGAGATCCGCTTCATAGTCTTTACCAAAAGCGACGACTCCTAAAGAACGTACCGAAGTCGGGCCGGGTGTTTGCCAGAGCATACTGCCGGACGCCTTAAAGGCTGACCACGGCAGCTGGATCGTCTGCCAATCGCCAGTGGTATCAAAACCAGCTTGGTAATACTGCCAAGGCAGCAAGGTCCACGACGTGCGGAGATGCACAAAGTATCGCTCGCCATTGCCCTTGACGGTGATCTGAACGCCAGCCACCTGCTGCGCTAAGTGTTCTTTGAGCGCGGTACGAAACTGAATAAAACCACCTCGATTGGCTGTACTCACTGTCCCAGACAAATGGGCGACAGGACGACCATCCACGCTTTCAAAGCTCATCTTGCCAGTAGAGACGCCACCCATGACCTGATCCGTCAAAAACTCCCAACGCGCCTCGGGATTTCCAGAAAAGTCATCCATCATTGGGTTTGCTCCCGCCACAAGCATGGCATTCAAGAAAAGAAAAAAGATAGTGAGAATCGCTTTCATGATAACCACCGCTTAGTTGGAGGTTGGATGAGCATTCAAGTTTCTAATCAATTACTGAATTTTTTGATACTGTCCGTTATTGATTCTTGTGAAAAATATTTTCCTGGGCGTATCGCCGTTTTTGTCAAAGACGATGGTCTGCTGAAGCCCTGGAAAAGGACCGCTTCGAAGAGCCGCGTCTTTTACGGTTTCACCCTTCTTTTGATTTTTTAGCGACTGCAACACCACTGTTGCCGCATCATAAGCAGACACTGAGCTATAGCCCGGATAACGCTGGAAACGCTTAAAATAGGCCTCACTAAATTGCTTGAATCGAGCGGATGTATCGTCACGATCATAATTTTGGACAATGATTAATCCCTCAACCACCTTGCCGCCCAGGTCAATCAACTGCTCAGTTGCTGCCCACTCAGATGCGATGATAGGTATTTCAGGTGCCTGACGCCGAGCCTGCTGAGCCAATCTGGCCACATCAAGTGCACCTGAGATAAACAACAGACCCTCCGGCCTGGACGCCAACATCTCTTGCATCACTCGCTCAAAAGGTGCTGTATTACCAGACTCATAAGGAATCGCTGCCACAATTTGACCACCATGATTGAGCAACGCAGTTTTAAACTCTGTCAGCCAGGACTCAGTGAAATTTTTATTTCTCAAGTCAAACGCGACGGATACTCTCTTGATCCCCTGACTCGTCAATAATTTTGCATAATCAATCGCATTGTCTCTCGTCGTACGGTTGATGCGAAATAAGTTGTCGTCTTTGCCATAAAAATCCATGGAAGTGATCGTTGGGCTCACCTCAAAGATACCGGCTTGACCCGCGAGGGGGACGATTACTTCGGCCATGCCACTCGTAAAAGGACCAATGATGGCTTGCACCTTGGCATCGATAAGTTCTTTTGTGGAAGCCTCTGCTTTAGACTTTGTCTGTCCGTCATCCTTGACGACAAGTTCAACCAAACGTCCTTTCAAAACCCCTTCACGATTAAACTCTTCGACCGCTAGAGTCACACCATTTAAGCCTGCTTGACCATTATCTGAGTTAGGCCCCGTCAGACCGCCAATAAAACCCACCAAGAGGGGCTCTTGCTTACCGCAACTGGCAAGCGAGGCGAAAATAACGAAAAAAAGGAAATAACGAGCGATCTTTATCATTGCATGGGCCCAATTCTTAAATAATTATTAAGATAATTTTAATTCGATTGTGATAACAGGTGTCAGTCATTTAAATAGAAGTAAAAGCATCAGGATAGGAATAGAATCAAAAGGTAACTAAAAACCACAAAAAAAGGTTAATTGGACGCAAAGTGGGCACATCTCAAGTCTACGGAAACACAACTCACAACGCATCAGCCCCTCGTCGGTTAATCCACGCTTGGAATCATTCTCTGAGATTCAGACTGATGTGGCTAGGTCTAATGCCGCTATTGCTGGCATTTCCCATCATCTTGATTTCCCTTGGCTTATCCGGCAGCGCTCAGCTCAGTCAACTCATTCAAAGTCAACTCAACAGTAACCTTTCAGGCGCGCAAAACTATTTGCATGTCGTTCAATCTGATCTGCAATCAAGAATCGCTGACCTTGTTCAGTCTGACCGCATCACTAAACTCGTACAACAAAAAACTCCACGCAATGAAATCGATCAAACCTTATCCGCCACCCTTAGGGGAAGTGGTTTCGACTTTTTATTGATCATAGACAGAAATGGAACTGTACTGGGCTCAAGTAACGACGTCGCTGACGGCGAGCGCGTACCAGAATCGTACGTCATCAAACAAGCTCATATTGGTGTAGCGAGTTCAGGTTTTGAACAATTTACACTTGGTCAGCTCTATGCATTTTCGCCGACCAAAGTCAAACAGCTCATCACGCTTAAGACAGATTTAAATGAAAAAATCACACTCATTAACGCAGCTGCGCATTTTCCTTTGTCTGTGATCGAACAAGACGCAGTATTAATGGGTGGCGTGTTTGTGAATCAAAATATGACTTTAATCGAGCATATGCGTGAAATTATTTACCCGGCAGGTAAATTACCCGAACGGGCTGAAGGATTTGTCGGGATATTTGTAGGCACACAAAGCATCATTAATAGCCGCTTAAAAACGCTCGGGCCTCAATCTGCTCAGCTTTCCTCATCGCGGCTTTCTCTTGAACGCACAGGCATTTTTCAAAATAAATACGACGTACAAGATATTGGCAGCATCAGATTTGGTCTCGCGATATCGCCAATCCTGAATGGCGATGAAAAAACAATCGCGACACTTGCCGTTGGCTTTCCGCTGGGGCCCTATACCAATACCGCCTGGCTGATTTTGGCGATTGTCAGTGCCATGCTGGGTCTTATTATGCTGGCGATTTCGATCATTTATCTGAACGCAGGCCGCGCTATTGTTCTACAAATTAAAAACATTACCGATATCATTACCAGCTTTGGCAAAGGTGACAGAGCGACGCGTATTGAAAATATTCGGCGTCGTGATGAACTAGGCGAACTAGCCAAGAACGTCAATCAATTGCTGGATACTATTTCCAGGCAGGAAAAAGAACAAATCTCGGCTCAACAAGAAATTTCCAATGAGGCCTCACGCCGACGCGCGATTTTTAGTAGCGTGACAGATGGTGTCATCATTCTGAGCGAAGATGGAAATATCATCGAAGCAAATCCGCAAATATTAAAAATGCTTGGCTACTCTGAAAATGAGCTATCAAAGTTAAAAATATTCGAATGGGATAGTTACTTTTCTTTTAGAGACCATGTTGAAAAAATAGAAAACCTCGCTCAAAAAGCAACAGTTTTTGAGTCTTTTCATCATCGTAAAGATGGTTCAGGATATCCCGCAGAGATTTCAATTAGTTACGCCGAATGGGCGGGGAAAAAATTTATCCTGATGCTGATACGTGATGTCAGCTTGCGCAAACAACAAGAAGAAAAATTAAAAATCTCAGCAAGTGTTTTTACCGCAGCCCTTGAGGCAATTGTGCTGACAGATCGTGAAGGCTTCATTACTGATGCCAATGAAGCCTACACAAGCATCATGGGTTATACAAAGGATGAAGTGGTTGGAAAAAGTTCAGGTGTTATAGGCTTTTCAGACGAAAACAGCGCTTTGTTCGCACATATTTTGGGTCACTCGCAGAATATTGGTCACTGGAGCGGCGAAGCTGAACTTAAACGTAAGCGCGGAGATACGATTCCAGTGCAGCTTAGGGTGAGTGCTGTTCACTCGGATGACGGCACTATCCAGCATTTTGTCGCCATGTTCTCTGACATCAGTTTGCAAAAAGAACAGCAACAACGTCTTGAACAACTCGCTCTACACGACACCTTAACCACACTACCTAATCGACAAAAGCTGAGCGAAAGACTAACACTTGCCATGGCCAATAGCCAGCGCAGCGGTCATTATGGCGCCTTGATGATGCTGGATCTTGATAATTTTAAACCGCTCAATGATGCCCACGGTCACGCAGCGGGAGATCAGCTCTTGATTGATGTGGCACACAGGCTAAGCTCCTGCGTGCGAGAAGTCGATACCGTCGCACGCCTCGGTGGAGATGAGTTTGTCATTCTGCTTGAGTCCCTCTCGGAGGATCAAGAAAAGGCCAAACAAAACGCTCTTCAGATCGCTGAAAAAATTCGCGCGACGATTGCTCAACCCTATCAAATTAAACATGGCGGTCTTAATGAAGAAACCAGCGGACTCTCGCATACCTGTACGGTGAGCATTGGGATTTCACTATTTTTAGGCAAGGCATTTAATCAAACACAACTGCTCAACAGAGCTGACGCTGCCATGTATGATTCAAAAACTGCAGGTAGAAACGATATTCGTTTTTATGCTGAGCCACCCGAATCACCTTTGAGCCTCACCGTTGAAAAACCTACATCTATTTAAATTATTTTGTACCGCCGTCTTATTCATGCCTAGCGTTCTTTTACACGCTCAGCCAAGCATAACGATCAATACTGAGACCCCCCCTGGTAAAATCGCCCGCGCATTAATTTCCGACACCATCTTAAAAGTCGATCGACCAAACGGGATGGAAGTCCTTGTGGTACGCACGGTGCGTCAAGCGGGCACCCGCACTCCTGTGCATCGTCACGACCACTCAGGCGTCACCTGTGTATTAGAGGGTGAAATGACCTTGTATCTCGAGGGAAGCGCACCACAGCGCGCGCAAGCAGTAGACTGCTACAACATGCCTGCAGGACTCTCAATGGCAGGCGTCAATCAAGGAACGGTAGACGCAGTGATGCACGATATCTTTACCGTACCGAAAGGCGATGATGTCTGGACGGTGCTCGAGGTGGAAAGCCTGCAGGATCAATTTCATCGGCATTAAAAGTACCTTGGTTTAATGCGGTAAGTATTTGCAAGAATTCAGTCGTGTTTAGTCTGCAAACAATCTGATAACGTTTAGTGCGGATCGACTTAGTGAGTCACATTTGTGTCTCACTTCCGATTTCCTCAAAACATCAATCGTTCTCTGGTCGCAGCAATGAATCACACACACCCTTTAAATCGAAGCAAGCGAGATTTTCTTGCTGCGACCACGCACATCAGTCTACTGTCCTGTGCCTTGCCTCTACCAGTTTTCGCAGCCTCTGCAAACGCCGGAAAAAAAGTCCTAGATCAAGAGATCAGCTACATCGGCATTTATCCGCCTATTGGCATTTCACGTGTCGGCAGTGCTTCAGTCGAACATGCGTTCTATTCTCCAGAGGTTCCAGGCTTTGCTCCAGAGCCCAAGGATGGATTCAAAGACGGCACGTCGAAAATCAAAAAACAAGCCCAGCGCTTTTATTTGTATGGTTTTAATCAGTCCGGACAAGTTGTCAAAGAAATCACCGCCGAAGATGCTGACATCGAATGGAAAGTCAGAGTCGCCAACACCAAAGCGGCCTGGTACGGCTTTAACAACCCTTTCAACTTAGGTCCTGAAGTACCTGGCATCCCTGCCAAGCTGCGCAATCAAGGCGTGCGCTCAATCACTGAACGAGAACAGCGCCTAGTCATCGACTCTGGCGAAGTGAGCATCCAAGGCAACAGTATCAATCGCAACGCGAAAACAGAGCAATACAATCTTGCCGGTCATTTTTGGCGAGATGACATCAAGGTCAGCCTGGGTAACTTGGCGACAGACGAAGTGGGAAGACTCATCGTGCTGCCCGCTAATGGCGTCTCGGTGCCCGTGATTCCAAACAATCCAATCGTCGACTTTACAAAAAATGATGCCTGGTACGACGATTGGTGTGATGGCTCTGTCAATGCCTCGATTACGCTTCGCAATGGAAAACGCATGCAGGCTCTGCCCGCCTGGGTGGTTTCTTGCGGACCTGACTATGCACCTGACATTACGCCGTTCACAACCATGTATGACTCGATTCAAAATAATCTCGTCAAAAAATATGAACGTTGGGATGAAACGTCCTTGCGAAAGGTTGTACATCCGCCTAAAAAACCTGCACTTCCCCTATCCTTTGTCAGAGATGTTTATCCGCTTTTTCATCGTATGGCGCAAATGGAATGGGTCTCGAGCGCCGCACACTTGCAGGCAGGCTGGATCGATATCCCCAGTTTTTCTGATCAAACATTCATCGGTCAGCTTGCGCGTAAAGATCAACACGCCTTGCGACAGCAGGTATTCTCCGCCTTTAGAAATCCACAATCGAAAGACGAGCAGCAATTTCGTCTGCCCTTTATGCTGGGAGGAGGCGTTGATTTCGAGGGCATAAATGCGCATTGGTTTCAAATGACCAGTCTGCAATATTGGATTTTGACAAAATGGAATGAAGGAAATTTTGTCGATGATTGGCAACAGTTTTTATCCGAGAGCCTCAGCAAGCCGAATCAACAGCCAAAAATTTCAGACTTACCTTTGCAAGACCAACCAGCAGCCTTGACCCGTGCAGCACTTGAGCCCTTGTCTGGCGGCAACTTTCACCCTGGGGTTGAACTCACATGGATTCTTGAAAGACCTGAATTATTTGATGATCAGCACCCTTTTAGGATCGCAGTCGGCAACAGAGCTTCCTTGGCACAAAATCTCGGCCCCTTGATCACCCCTCAAAACACCTTTCCTCAGACAACAGAGAAAACCTCACAACAATCGCCTATTGGTCCGCAAATGCCTGGCGATCTCACGCGCTGGATGGGACTCCCCTGGCAGCCCGATGCTTTTAGCTGTCAGAGCGTGAACTATCCACACGACTATCCGACCGTCGTATGGTGGCCGGCAAACCTACCCGTCGATGTGTTGCCAGAGTTCGCTTATCAAAGAATCGTGCGCGAAGACCTTACACGCGAAGAACGTTTGAAATTCGCCTCTGTTCGAGCGGCATGGTCCAGAGGGGCCGCTGGTGTGGGTTATCACGCCAACGGCAGCTATTTTGATGGACTGAATCGCGCCATTTACCTTTGGGAACGCTTGGGTTTCGTGGTTAAAAAACCAACCCCAACAGCGCTGAGAACCGGTCCAGGTGCCTTGCCGGAGTTTCTGTATGTTGAAACAGAACGTGGCTCAATGGATATATGAGAGCTGACATCGTGGTCGTTGGATCTGGCATCGCTGCCTCTGCAGCGCTGCTCTCTCTTAGCCAACAAGGATTGTCTGCTACACAAATCGCACCACCAGAGAAATCTAGCGACACAATCGGTGAAACGCTTTCATATTCCGCGAACCGAATTCTCAAAGAGCTTCAACTCTGGGATGCTTTTCTGGAGAGGAGATATCTGGTCCATGATCTTGTTTTTTCAGCCTGGGAAGAGTCATCTCTCACACAGCAAACCAGATTTTCAAATACTGAAGGATCGAATTGGTCAATTGACCGGCGGGACTTTGAGGATTTTCTCAGAGTGCAGTCGGACAGAGGTCATCATCAGCGGTTATTGAACAAAGTACAACGCTGTAGTCAAGCCGCGGATTGTCTACGGCTCGAACTCGATCATCAACAAACGCTAGACGCAAGATTTGTCATCGACTGTTCAGGGCGTGCTGCGGTGATCGGACGACGCTTGAATACGCGTCACCGCATCGACAACATGCTCTGCTATTACAGTTTTATCAAGCAAATCGATACAGAGGTTGAACCCACTGTCGGGATCATGATTGAAGCCGTCAATAATGGCTGGTGGTACTCGGCGATCTTGCCAGATCATCGAATGATTATTTCTTTTTATACTTATGCAGATTGTGTGCCCACGCATTTAAACCGAGACCTTCGGGCGTGGCAGACACTCATTGAGCACGCACCTCTAACCTGCCAACGAATTGAGTCCGCAGGTTATGCAGCCTTGGAGGCGCCGTTAGCAAGCGATGCTGGTATGTTGATTCAGACAGAAGCCCCAGGGAACAACTGGGTCGCGACTGGTGACGCCTTCGCGACACTAGACCCCCTATCGTCGCATGGGATGACCCAAGCGCTATGGTCAGGCTGGAAAGCAGCTGAGGCGTCTGTCCAAAGCATTCGTGGCAATCATTCGGGAGTCGAACGCTATCAACAAACAATGACGCAGGCAATGCAAGCCTATCAAACTGAACTTGTACAAAAATATCAGTCTGTATCTCGTTTTGCAGAGCAGCCCTTTTGGCAAAGAAGAGTGTCGCTTACTTTTCCGACGGAAAGAGTGCCTGAGAAAGCAGAAACATGACCGCCGTGCTCCAACCGAACGAGAAAAACCCAGAGGCTGCCATGATAACGGTCATCAACTGCCAGTGCACCGGTAGCGGGTCAGTCACAAACCCAACAGTTGTATAGGTACTGCCGGCAAACACCATCGCCTGATGCTGATTGGGGATGATGTCAAAAAGCGTCAGAGAAAGACCCCAAATGTAGATCTGCACCAAATGTGAAATCAGCAGCATGAGGATGCCAGCAAAAAATACGATTTGAGCCAATACCCATCGATCACCATTGACGAGTTGTCGCACGCCAGACTTGAACTTGGAGGTGACCACCATGACAAACAATGCCTGAATAATCAAGCAAAGTAATATCGTGATGCAACCCAAAATCAGGGCGTCGAAATTGAAAACATAGTTCGGTGAAGTCACATTGACTCTTTATTGTTTGTACGCCGCCCAAGCATCAATCTCGAAACCTGGTGAGCTCTTCCATTGTTGGAGTGCTTTGGATGTCGCGGGGAAAACCAAAGGAGAAGCCAGATCAGCACGACGTCCGCCAAGGAGTTTGCTCTGATTCATCCAATACGCGTTGCCAAGCGTCGTGAACTTTAGGGACACCACCTCTTCATTGTCGATGGAGCCCACCACAGGAATTTCGAGAGAGTCGATCGGGTTGATCGTAAACACCCCGCTTGATCCCAGGCAACCATTTCCGACAGAGTTGGCCACGACGGTATAAGCTTGCGCCGTTTTCGCGGCGGCATACCAAAACACCATCGTATTGGCGGCATAAGGATGATCGAACAGACCCGCAGCATCCTGCAAACGACTGCCATACTGACCAGACCAGCTCACTGGGGCCGCGATGATGTCTGCGCGACGCAATGCCAATATGCCAGACGCCTCGGGGAAACGGAAGTCATCGTTGAGCAAGATACCGATTTTGCCAATCGATGTTTCAAACACGGGTAAATCGTCACCTGCAGTTAAAAAGGCACTTTCGGTAGGGTCGAGATGCGTTTGACGATAATGACCAAGCACTTTTCCATCAGGCGCGAGCAATACTGCAGTATGAAAATAGCGCTCATCATCCTTTTCAATAAAACTTGCCACGAGGTGTGTTTTTAAGCGGACGGCAAAATCACTCGCGGCTTGTGTGGATTTGCCAAGTGCTTTTTCCGCGGTACGCTCAACGTTGTCTTTTGACACTGGACCGCTAAAGGAAAGCGATGGCAACACTACTAAATTAAAAGCGGTCGTGCCACCCTGCATTTTTTTAATCAGGGTATCGCAGCGACTTTAAAAGCTTCTTTTACAGCAGTCATATTTTTTCCTAACAGATGAAATCAGGCGGACATATCTTTGTCTTCTTTGGGCCAGGTAGGGGATGGCCAGTTTCGAAGTGCACTCGTGACATAAAGCACGGCAGCAGTCAGCGTCGCACCCACTGTCGCAATGTAAAAGTGTGTGGTGATTGTGAGTCCATAAAAAACAAGACTGCCAATGATGAGCGCCGTGGCGAACCAGTGCGCCTGACTAAATACTGCGGCACGATGAAGTGACAGCGCATCGATAACCATACCTCCGACTGTCGCGGTCAAGACACCACACAGGATGATCGAAACAAAAGGCACCCCATGCATGAGCGCCTTTTGGCAGCCAATGGCAATCAACAAACCGATCGCTATACCCTTTAGAACAAGGAAGGGTACTTTTTGAGAAATAAAATTGTAAAAGAAGAACGCGCCAAAGAGGGTGGCGACCAAGATCCAAGGGAAATAATAGGGGGCCCGTGATCGCGACAGGCTACAACCCAAGCAGCACATCTCGCGCCATGCCTCCTGCAGCTCCTCCTAAAATACCCGCAAACAAGGTTTCTGCGACGGGTACGTTACGACTACGGGCTGTTGCAGCGCCGTAGATTGCCGTCGTCGATATCGCGGTGACATCGACCCATAAAGGCAAGGTCGGTAAGATTTCTACCATGTTGTTATTCTCAAAACAAAGACTCTATTGATTTAGATTTTTTTTGTAATGCAATACCATTAAGTGGTTGAATTTTAACAAATCAGCCAATCCATCCCATATTATCTAATGTATATACATCCTCAGCTTTGATCGAAAGATCAATATGAAACACGCGCGCCACTGGAGTCAACAGTTGAAAATCTACGTCGCAGGCTATCAGCACGAAACCAACACCTTTGCCCCTACCAAAGCAGACTGGGCCGCCTTTAATCGCGGTGAGTCCTTTCCAGCCTTTATCACCGGCCAACCCATGCTGGACAGTTTGCGTGACGTCAACATCCCCATCGGCGGATTTATGGAGGCGGCGCGGCTCGAGGGATGGCAGCTCATGCCTGGCTCTTGGTGTGGCGCGATTCCGTCCGCGCACGTCACACGCGATGCATTTGAACGTATCAGCGAATCAATCTTGATCGATATCCGCCAAGGCGGCTTTGATGCTGTCTATCTGGATTTGCATGGTGCCGCGGTTGCGGAGCATATTGATGACACCGAGGGCGAGCTGATTGCACGCATAAGAGAGATCGTTGGGCCCAAGATGCCGATTGTTGCGAGCCTGGACTTGCATGCCAACGTCACCCATCGCATGTTGGCTGAGGCAGACGCGCTCGTCTCCTACCGCACCTATCCGCACGTAGACATGGCCAAGACCGGTGCGCTCGCGGCAAAGCTTTTAAAAAGACGCCTCAAGCGCGGATCGAAAGAGCCGTTGGCGTTTCATCGCCTGCCCTATCTAATCCCATTAAATGCACAAAGCACCTGGCTTGAACCCGCCAAATCTCACTACGAGGAGCTCGCCGATCTGGATCGTGACTTCGACACCTGTCTGAGCTTTTGCATGGCGTTTCCGGCCTCGGATATCGAGGAATGCGCACCGATGGTGTGGGGCTATGGGGAGCGTGCCGAGGCTGCGGTGCAGCGACTGTACGAACAGGTGAGCGAACCCACACAGTGGGCATTGGAAATGTTTTCCGCCCGCGATGCGGTCGAGCGTGCCTGTCTGCTCGGTGAGACAAATGAAAAACCTGTGGTGATCGCAGACACGCAAGACAACCCGGGTGCCGGTGGTGACAGCAACACAACAGGACTATTGCGCGCCTTGCTTGAAAAAGGTGCCGGCAAAAGACTGCCCGGCAAAGTCGCGCTCGGCTTGCTCTTTGATCCCTCGACAGCCACCATGGCTCACGCGGCAGGCTTAGGCGCCTCCATCACGACTGCGATCGGCACGGCGGTACCAACCTTTACCGGTCAGTTCAGTGACCCGCCTGTTCAAGGCACCTTTAAAGTCAAAGCACTCTCGGATGGCAAAGTGACGCTCAAAGGTCCCATGATGACGGGCTCGCGAATTGCGCTTGGCCCATGCGCCTTGCTTGAAATCGAAGGCGTACTGATCGCAGTCGCAAGCGGTAAGAAACAACTTTTGGATCGCGAACTTTTTAGAATGCTGGGCGTACATCCCGAGACGATGAAAGTGTTGGTGGTGAAAAGCTCCAACCATTTCCGAGCCGATTTCACACCGATTGCGTCGCACATTTTGGTGGCAAAGGCTGCGGGTCCGATGGCTGCAGATCCAGCGGATTTGCCTTGGACGAAGCTTGCAAAAACGACACGGACGAGGCCTTGATTCACCGTACTTAATACGGTGAATCATTGACCTCAATACATCGGACTACGGATTTTGTAATACACCACCGCGATCCTCGTGGCCAAGCCACCCAAAATCACGCCCACCACCGCGAGCGTCAAATGAATCAACTCATATTTAGGCAAAAACGAATACCAGTTTAAAAATAGCGACAGAATCAGTCCCCAGATTAGGGCAACCTCTGCATAGAAAGACCCTTTTAGTCCTGGATTGTCAGCATCCGCACGAATCACGTCGCGCAATATTCCACCACCTGCACCGGTCAACGCAGCCAGCAACGGCCCCCACATCCACAACGGTTGAATCTTGGCTTCGACTGCGACAATCACGCCCACCACAGCAAAAGTCGATAAACCTAAGGCATCAAAAAACTCAATTGCAGCATGATTGGAGATGCGACCAATAAACATGTGCTCATGACCATGTGTCGTCTTTTTCTTGCGACGATACCAATCCTCCACATGGAACACGACATAGAAAAACATCACCGTCGCAAAAATAGTGGCTAAATACACGGGAGAACTTAGAACAGAAAGTTTCTCCCGATTGATCAAGATATCGCGCAACACGCCACCACCGATTGAGGGGAGCGCAGCCAGAACAAGTGCGCCGAACAGACTATATTTACCCTCTCGTGCGAGCAGTAAACCAGAGATTGCAAACGCGATCGTGCCAATCAGATCAATAATAAAAAACCAAGTTTGCCCTGCTGTTTGCCCAAGCAAAACTGGCAAAAGATAATCTCGCATCACCTTGTTGTATTCACCGCTATTTTGCATTTGCAGCAGCGTTTGATTAAAGCGCTCGACTAATTCAGGATTCGTTGTTTTTTTACTAAACAAAACATGAATGGAGTCTTCGAATACTGGGTTGGGCATTTCCACGACCTGCTTTTGCCAGCCATGACGCCAGCCCAAGGTTGCACCGACTAAATGATCAATCGGAAACGCGTCAATCTTGTGTTCCAACAAATTGGTGAAGTTGGCTCGATCGTCTTTTACCTTGATGATCCTATCTGCATATCGAGGGTCGTTGATATATTGCATCAACGGACCACCGTAAAAATAACCATCAATCACACCGAGCTTGTATGTGCCAGTCTCTAGAATCTTGACAAGATCCTCAGCAGTCTTGAACCTAAACTTTTTCTGCTCGTCCTTTCTGACATACAGCATGTCTTTTTCTGAACGATACGGGATCGAATAGTAGGCATACGCCTCGCGCTCTTTACTTCTGAAGGCACCACCCGCAATATCGCGTGTACCGTCCTTCACGTCCAGTTGATGTTGACGCCAACCCACAGGGTCAATCTGCAGTTCGATGCCCATTTTGCCAAAGACAGCCCTAAGCAACTGCACGTCCAAACCCGTCAAATGCTTAAGTTCATCTTTAACTATCTCATACTGATAGGGATCCCACTGGTACCAACCACTTCGCAAGACCTTGGACTCTTGCTGAGATACGGCTGGATATGCCAGCATCACCAACAATAAGCCCAACAGAAAACGCCAAAGTTGCTGCCAGAGCGCGGCGCTTCGCACGTTGTGATTCATGTCTTGTCCAAAAAGTTGAGCGTATTCATCTGATGCATCATATTTTTAGTCACGAGCATAGACCAAAAAGCGTACGATTAGGACGCTCACACGTACATTGGAACGAAACAACAATAATTGAGAGTGTCTGATTAGTTCAAATATCGAGCGATATAGAACGTTGCCGCCATCAGGCTCGGCAAAAGTGTGATCAACAAACCCGAGACCCATTTGACGATCAGCCAGGTTTGGCTCGTGAGCTCTTGGTGAAGCGTGCTTTCGACGCTTTGGATCGCACTACGCATGCGCCCCTCTAGATGTGCGAGATCTTCGCGCGTAGCGAGCGTGGGGATGATTGCTTCGATGCGTGCGATTCGTGTTTGCATAGTGCAAATTTTAACGAGCGCTTAGACATCGAAGCAATACGTAGAGGGCGAATATATTGTTACTAGATGTTATCTATCAAAATGCAACAACAACCCTTAGCAGCTTAAAGTTATCGTCCATCAAATGGATGTCTACCGGTGCTTTATTAAATACATCATTACTGATTTCTGTTGATAGCGTCTTGGCGATCTTAATGAAATCAGGATCTGAATCAATACCCTTCTTCACATTAAATTTGAACTCATAGGTGTTACCAGACTTATCAAGTTGGGTAGCCAGTTCACGACTTCCATCTGTGAATTCTTCCTCAATCAGAAATTCAAGTAATTTTTTCGCTTCTGCACGCGTAACGTTTGCGGTGTAATAAATATCGAGCTTGTTTTGCGAGACTTTTGGAAGGTTTTGTGCAAAGGATGTTTGCGCTGCAAAGAACATCAATAACGAACAAAAAACTGCTTTAACGATATTTGATAACTTCATTGGGTGAACTCCACGTTGAGTACTCATCAGGTTTTATCTTTAAAAAATATTCAAATCTAGCCATTTTCTCTAAGGGCACAAATTCCCAAAGCCTGTTTCATACGTAATGTTGTACTGTCGGAGCCGAGGGTGTTGATTTACCCATGGTGATGATTTTTAACTCATCAATACGTAATTTGTAAGACTGAGTCAAACAGGCGACATTTGCGCCACAGGTGTTTCTAGTTCTGATCCACGCTAGCTGTTCTTTTTGTAGTGCAGCAGGGTCTGACGACGTCGCGCGCGCCTTTCTGTAGGCTGCGCTTAACTGATCATCTAAGTCAGAAAGTGTGGCGTTAGCACAGATACTGCCTTCAACTGCTGTACTGGCTTTTGAACAATCAAAACTCGCCGCATAAGATAGCTTGAAAGTCGCCATGAGGCTCAGCAAAAGAACGATGCGGAATGCAGAAATATTTAACATTAATGGGCCTTTGACAGGGATGCACTTAAGCATGAGCCTCGGTTTTGAAGCTTTTGTCGCGCAAAAGGCGTTAACCGATGGGTTTAATTGTCAAATATATATTAATTTAAATATTGATTTTTATTAGTTGGTGCTTCCGTGGATGGATTAGCATCACTCACTTTGTTTTCAATATTGCCATGGCAAAACCCGCTCGTATACGTATTAAAGCTTGCGAACACTGCAAGGTAATCAACATGACGCTATTCCGAGTGGTCCATGATGAAAAGGGGCAATGGGTCTTGATATGCGATAACTGCCGAGTCAAAGTTCAAAACCAACCGTTTTATCGCTATGGTGGCACTTGGAAAGCAGACAAGCGTCACTGAGTAAAGCTTAAATCACGGCCTAACAATACTAAAGGATATTTATTTTGAAAATTCTTCATGGTGTAGTGAGTATTATTTTCTCTATTAGCGCTTTACTGATCTCCAACAGCGCGGTTGGCCAGTCACTGGAAAAATGTCTTAAAACTGGCAATGGAGACTCATCCGAGTGCAACAGCTATCGATCCAACGGAGGGATCAGTAAAGATAGTAAGTTTTATGGTCTGCAAGTCACAGAGATTAATTCTTACAGACTTGAACTCGTATTGGCGTCATCAAATAAGAAAGATGATGTGATAAAAGGTGTCAGAAAACTTTGCGGCAACATGGTGCTCAAGGAGACTCCTGGTTCCGAGCTTTGGTATCTTGAAAGTCCGAATACCCAAGAAAACCCTGCAAAAGCCTGTACACCCTCCTGCGGTGCGAGAAACATACCTAGCAATGGAACATATCAACTAAGAGTGTCACGTTGGTCGGGAGAATGTAAATAATAGATTGCATCAATCCGATGGATCAGAAATGTGAAACTTCAAAAGGCTTTCCAATTGAACATTAAACAGTCAATCTCTTTGATTCTCTTGACCCTATGCATTCCATTACAAGCTCAGGAAATACCAATAAAAATTCAAGAGTCCGTAGAGCTTTCAAAGACTGTCCCAATTGCTGATGTACATATGCACATCGTTGATCGTTCCGCGGCTTTTCATAAAGCGCAGATGGATAGAAACAATGTGAAGTGGGGTGGCGGTGTTGGACCAACAGGAAAAAATCCACCCAGTACAAAAGAAATCCAATCCGTGTTGGGCAACAGGTATTTTTTGGGCTTGGGTCAAACAGAATTTACTCAGGTATTTTTCGATGTTGGTGCTGAAGGACTAAAGAATAAAAACAATAGATCATTCTCAGACCTATTTAAAGTTGCAGATAGCCAGCTTGCATCAAAATATGCATACGGTTTTGGTGAAATTCATATAGATAATTCAAACTCCGCACCTTCATTCAGGTTTGCAAGAAAGATTACGTTAGACAATCCTGTTTTACGTACCATGTATGAAATTGCAAACAAACATTCAAGTTTTGTTCAACTACATATGGAAGCTGACGATGTAAACATTGTTGCTTTAAAGAGATATCTTGTAGAGTTTCCCAATGTCAGCACCATTATTTCTCATGGATTACCGTATGGGAAACAAACACTTATACGTGACCTGCTTGAAAAACACCCAAACATATATTTTGAACTTTCAAGAAAAGGCGCTGTTCTAAACAGCAAAGAAGCGGGACAGGCTTTTTCAACTCGCAATGGCGTAAAAATCATTTGGCTTAAAACTTTAGAGCTTTATCCGGACAGGTTCATGATTGGAAGTGATACACACGATCCAGACGAATCTAAATACGACGAGGTCATGCAAGAATTCAGAAATGGTCTTTTCCCATACCTCAAACCAGAAACGCTTAAAAAAGTGGCTTACCTCAATGCAGTGCGTGTTTTTAGATTGGTTGAGTCATCAAAACTGAACTCTAACCCCTAAATTAACAGCGCCAAGAGTCTGACCACTACGTGCTTATCCCGAGAGTCCAAGATACGCATAGGCGTTATTGGAAATCTGCGCAGTACCGTAAAGACCTGCCTGAACAAACGTAGCGCCTGCATTGGGGGTGGTGATGTTTGTGTTGATCCCTGCGATCGAAGCGTTCAGTGTTGGATTTAACACTCCAGGGGAGTCTGCACCGACACCCACATAAGCTCGATATGTGTATGGATTCGTCATGGGAAAGCTGGCTTTGGATCCTGCTGCAATGCCGATCACGCCCCGCACGCCATTGCCAGTAAAGTTATTGACACTCAGGGCTGACGCGGCACTCACCTCCTTCACACCAGATTGCATCACGACCTGCCAAGTCACTCGAGCATAGGGCGTAATTCGGAAATGATCAATATCCACGGGGCGACTGACGCCCAAGCTGATCATTGCGTCTTGACCAGAGATGCTTTTGTTATTGAATCCATTGCTCAACTCCGTGATATCTCCACGCGACAGATTGCTTGAGTTAAATCCAAAGCTTGCCATCGCATCCACGACATATTCTTTTACAGGAATTTTGCCGTAAGCAAAAAGTGAGCCTTGCTGAATCGTGCCTGAGCCGTAGGTTGGATTCAATGTAGTGCTGGATAACGCAAATCCACCACCCACATTTAAGCCGTTTGCTTTGATGAAGTCAGAACCAAACACCAGTTGATACAGATTGCTGTTCCAACCACCTGAGTAGCTGTCGCTTGCGCGATTGCCTTTCTGGTAAGCCAGCTCACCCCAAACATTGCCGTTGGAAAACGACTCACTTGCTGGATTGACGTTGGGGTTCGTGCTGACAGCAGAAGATGCTACACCACCATTCAATGCGGTATTGGTGGTATTCATCAGAGCAGTATTACCCGCAGGATTGGTCAATGAGTTTGGTAAGCCCAAGCCCATCGTGTCGCCCAGTCGAGTCAATACTGCTTGTTGAACACGTTGTGAGATTTGAGCGATGGTGGCCACCGCTGCGGCATACACTTCACCTGCCAAGCTCTGTGCGTACAACGCAATACCAGAGCCTGATGTCTGATTTGAAATGCTGTAGAGCAGCTTGTCTTGGATTGAAGTCGAAGTGCCTGATGTATTGGCTTGTGTGATCTGGTCTAACACCGAGCCTACGGACTGTGCGTTTCTGTTGCCTGAAGCAGATGAGATTGTTGTCTTGTATGAATATGGCACAACAGCCAAGTCCAAGCTATTGCTGCTATTCATATTGTAAAACGACACAAACTGTGTGCCTAATGCCAGACCATCGGGTTGTACAAGACTTGAGAAACGACCGCTGATGCCACCTGCCGCGGTGACAATACGGAACTGGTCTCCCAGTTTAGGTGTGTAGGAAATGCTTCCGTAGCCAGATTCATCAGTGCTAAATAGGTTCTGTAGCGTAGGCTTAAGGATCGAACCTGAGTTGATGATGAATTGGCCATTGATGATGTTCATAAACGAGTAGTAACCCGTCGCACCGATCGGGGTGAGTTGGCTGGCTTGCGTTGTTCCCGCAATGTCTTGCTGAAATGTTGAGCCGCTGTTCATTGTTACTGATGAGTTCATCGCCAGATAGCCTGGTGAGTTACCAGGTTTGAGCAAACCATAGACTTGAACTGGTCCATCAATCGTGCCTGAACCGCGCAGTTCGGCACCTGTTTCCACTGTTACTGAACCCGAACCCAGCGAGCCGTTCTGTAACTCTAGCGCACCTTCTGAAACGGTTGTTCCACCAGTGTAGGAACTTGTGCCAACTAAAACCGTTTTGCCTGTGCCATTAAAAGTCAAAGCACCTGGGCCAGTAAATCCGCCAGACAAAGTAGATTTACTTTTAGCAGCAGAAGTCACCCATCCGTTATTGTTGGTTACGCTGAAGCGTTGAGATGATGATTCACCTGAGCCAAGCAATAATGTGCCACCGTCTAATACGGGATTAGCTGTTGAACCAACAGCGGATAATTGAACTGATTGATTAGACGTTATGTTGGTGACAGCAGAGCTACTGCTGCTACCGCTAGAGCTGTTGCTACTGCCGCTATTACTACAACTACTGGCACAAGTAACGATAAGGTTCCAGTTAGTGCCTATCCTAGTAAGGGACCAATTGTAAGTTCCATAAGTGCCAGAGGTTGCGCCTGAAATGTTGAGTTCGTTGAGCCCAGTAAAAACGTTTGTATATGTGCCTGACGCTAACGTGGAGGCTGGGACACCCGTTACACCACCGGAGTAAATACCAAAAGTGATTGACCCGGAAGGACTGGTCGCTTCAAGTTGGCCGTATTTTGCGGCTGAAGTGACGATGAGATTGTAGTTGGTCGGAAGTGGTCCCCAGTGCTTTAGTGCGGTTGTGCTTGGTGTCGTACTATCCCCACCTTGACCATTATTGAGATTTGAAACAGATCCCTTATCGAGATAACTGTAAATTCCATAGCCTGTACCTCCTGAGCTTAATGCACCGGTATTCGTTAAATTTGTGACGTTGCCCATTAACGAACTGTCGCCGTTCTTTATTGCGGAGCCAGTTCCGCCAGAAACGTTACCTCCTTTGATTGAACCTGTATTTATTAGGTTTATTATGCTACCTCGGTTTGAAAATGCATCGGTATTGCTTACGATGGATCCACTGTTGTTAAAAGTTGTGATGGTGGAGTTAGAGATCCAAATGCTGACGTTAGAAGTAGTTATGACACCAGTGCTGGAGTTTGTGAAGTTGCTGATCCCAGGAGATGAATTTCTTAACCCGATATACCCGGTGATTGTTCCATCGTTCACTACTGTAGAACCCGTGCCGCCCGCCGAAATGGCAATACCGGAGGGTGATAGAGTTGCTCCGCTAGAAATAGTGACTGCACAGTTGGCAGTTGATGCAACTGAAACAGTAGATGATTGCGTTCCACTCAGGATCTGTACAGGACAGGGATCATCTGCATGAGCGCAGTTAATCAAGGCAAATACACTCAATACTACAAATAGAAAATCAAGCCTTTTTCCTGAAAGACTTTTCTGCAACATTTTCCGTACACCTTGCTTTTTAAATGGTTACAAATATACCAATTGGCATATGTGAATCCAAGCATTTTATGTAGGATAAAAATCCTAATAACAAACGAAGCGGTTCAATAACCAGCCTCTACAATTCCTAAATTCTTTCCATTAGAAACGGCTTAATTTGTCTTGCTACTTTTGACCTGCACCCTGTTAGTCATTTTCTACCAAGCATAATCTCAAGTTGATTTATCTTGTGGGCAAGCACTGTACTACTAGTAGTCTAAACAGCACGTTTTCGTAATTTATGTGGTTGATGGCACTTGTTACTGACTCTTTCTAACAAATAAGTGCAATTAATGAGTAATTCGAAACAGTCATAAGTGCACCCAAAACTTGACCGCTTCCTTGGCCTATCCCCCCTTGGCTCAGGATTTATTACTTAATCCATACCGCAACATCAAAGGGCTCATCCCCCGTTAATGGGGTAGAGCCTGGGGTAGAGCCCGCAGATCGCGTTACTGATTTGATTTAATTAAGGATTTTGGTGGGCGGTACAAGTTTCGAACTTGTGACCCCTGCCGTGTGAAGGCAGTGCTCTACCACTGAGCTAACCGCCCAATCTGAAACAAACGCAAATGGTTTGCTTGATTGGAATGAACATGAAGTTCAAGGGCGTGATTATACACAGACTGGGCGACCTATTCTTATCCCATTGATTTTACTGAGAAATAGCTTGGGAGAACACTCAGAGATTGCTCATACGACCGCACAAAATCATTCTGACGAATACTGACAATTGTTTTACTTCTATGGAAATTCAGAATTCGATCTTTTACTCTCGTCTAGTCAATCAGTGAATCCAGCACAGGTCTTTTAATCTTTCACAGTGCAATCAATAAAAGATCCCATCCTGATTGTGACAATATTTTGTCATCATCCTCTCTTGCTTCAACTTTATGAATAAAACAATCAGCACAACACTCTTATTGCTCGCTTTAGTATTTGCCAGGCCAGCTTTGTCTCAGTCCGTACCAAGTCTGAGTAAAAACTGGAAAGGTGTTTCAACGGGTACCTCCGTTGGCGTCACCATAGGTCACAATCCCAATAACCCGTCCTCGCCTGACAAAGGAAAGCAAGGCGATGAATTTAACGTGTTTACTGTTCCAGGATCTCTCGAAATCATAGAACAAAAGGGCCGCCATCTTGACCTAATGTATCGCTCGGCTTATGGTCAGACGAGATATATAGGAACCATCAGTGCCGATGGAAAACTCATCCAACTCGCGAGTTTTCATAGTTCAGCAATCTTCAATATTGAAGGCGATCGTATGTTCGGCTGTGGTGAAAGTCGCGGCTCAAACGGATCCTTTGAACATTGGGCTGGGAATTATTCAGCTTGGTGCTCAGAGTTCGTCGCAGAGCAATAAGTCGCCTTTTAGAGATAAGATGGTGTGAATGAATTTCTCGCGCCTGGGTTTTTTTGACTCGACGTGAACACCTCTCAGGAGCGGCAATATGTGCATAGCCTGTATCAATAAAAATTTAACTACGGCCATGCGGCCTGAGCAAAGCTTAGCGCGCCGCCGTTTATTAAAAACGGTCGGTCTAGTCTCGGCATCGGCATTGATGGGTTTGGGAAGCCAATCATATGCGAAAGGTGCACCGCCAAAACCAGATAATGTGCTGACACCTGATCAGGCGCTCGAGCGGATGATGGCAGGTAACGCACGCTACGCCAACGCGGACTCTCTCAGCATCGATGTCAAAGGAACGAGAGGTGCTCTCAGTCGCGGACAAAATCCCTACGCTTGTGTTTTAAGTTGTGCGGACTCTCGAGTGAGTCCAGAACTTTGCTTTGATGAGGCCCGTGGAGATTTGTTTGTCGCAAGAGTCGCAGGAAATTTTGTGAATACGGATATCCTTGCGAGTCTCGAATATGCCGTTGCAGTGTTGAAGTCACCACTCATCTTGGTTCTTGGCCATACAAGTTGTGGTGCCATTGACGCCGCTATTAAGGCCTACACTCAAAACGCCACGTATCCAGGACATATCCAATCACTAACCACTGCATTGGCACCAGCAGTTCGCGAAGCATCCAAGACAGTCAACGCTGAAGGCCTAGTGAGTGCGACCACAGCCGCGAATGTACAAATCAATGTGGAGAAACTTAAAGAATCCAATCCGATTCTTAGCGAACGCGTATCAAAAGGCCAATTAAAAATCGTAGGGGGCATCTACGATCTATCAACGGGCAGAGTTAAGTTTCTATAGAGTTTGATCCTGCCCGTTGAATGCCTAAAGTCTACTCGCGATTAAAACTGCACCTTCAAGCCTACGTTCACTGTACCCATGGTCTGACCGCTGCGCGCCTCACCCGAAATGCCGGCATACACAAACGTATTCTCAGAGATCTTGGTTGTGCCATATAGACCTGCCTGGACAAACGTCGAACCAGCGTTCGGGGTTGAGATGTTTGTTCCAATCCCTGCGAGTGATGCATTAAGCGTTGGGTTCAAGAGCCCTGAAGAGTCCGCACCGATACCCAAGTAGGCACGATAGGTGCTTTTAGCCTTCATCGGATTGTTGGCCTTGGAGCCGGCCGCGATACCAATCACCCCGCGCACACCGTTACCGGTATAACCATTGACGGATAGTGCCGAGGCCACATCACCCTCCTTGACGCCAGACTGCGTCACCATCTGCCACGTGATTCGAGCAAAGGGCGTAACACGGACACTCTCCATGTCGATCGGACGACTCAGACCCAAACTGACCATCACATCGTTGCCAGATACTGCGTTATTTCTAAATCCCGACCTCAGGCCTGTGACGTCGCCCCGCTTGATGTCGCTTGAACTCAAACCCACGCTCGCCATGGCATCGACCACAAAGCGCTCAGCTGACATCTTGCCATAGGCGAACAACGAACCCTGCTGGATGGTGGACGAGCCATAGACAGGATTGATGGTCGAACTCGAGAGCGCAAAACCAGCACCCAGTGTGGTGCCATTAGAAGAATAGAGGTCTGAACCAAACGTCAGCTGATACAAGTTGCTACTCCAGCCACCGGACTGGCTGTCGCTTGAACGATTGCCGCGCTGGTAGGCAAGATCACCCCAGACGTTGCCTTTGGAGAAGGATTTTGCTTCGGCCTTCTGGTGAACGTTCGGGTTGGAACTCACTGCAGCAGTCGGAGCACCTCCCGCCTGAGTACTCATATTAGGATTGTCCATCTGTCCGGTCATGCCTAGACTTGCCGTCTCACTCAGTCGAGTCAGGACTGCTTGTTGCGTGCGCTGCGTGGCTTGCGCGATGACCGCGATGGTCGCTGCATACACCTCTCCCGCCAGGCTCTGCGCAAAGTTCGTGATGCCCTGAGCGGTGGTCTGCCCAGAGATGGCGTAAAGCAACTGATCCTGAGCTGCAGTCGCAGTCCCTGCTGAGCTAGCCTGCGTGATTTGTGTAAACGCGCCACCCACGGACTGCGCGTTGGCGTTACCTGAGGCGGTGGAGATCGTGGTTTGATAAGAGGTCGGGATCACTGCCAGATCAATACTATTGCTCGCCGCCATGTTGTAGAACGCAAGGAGTTGCGTGCCTGCAGTCAGCTCAACAGGTTGAGTCACCGTAGAGAACTTGCCTGCAATTCCACCCGCAGCAGTCACGATACGCAGACGATCACCCAAGCCAGGCACATAGATCGCACTACCGTAACTAGGTTGATCGACGCTAAAGAGATTGGACAAGCGCGGCGTTAGGGTAGCGCCCGGCTGAATCACAAACTGTCCATTGGTGACATTGAGAAATGAGTAATACTCTGTGGTACCCACAGGCGAGGTGCTACTGGCTTGGGCCGTGCCAGCGATGTCTTGCACATAACTTGAGCCCGCATTCATCGTGACTGTGGAAGTCGTCGACAAATAGCCTGGTGAATTACCTGGCTTGAGCGTACCTGAGACATTGACGCTGCCGGTGATGGTGCCACGACCCAAGAGGGTGGCGCCCGAAGCAACTGTCACTGTTCCCGTTCCAGTGGGCGATGAGCCTGCGACAGATAACGTACCTGAGGACACTGTTGTGCCGCCTGAGTAGGTGTTCGCGCCCAACATGACCAGTGTGCCAGCGCCTGTAAAGGTCAGACCACCTGAGCCGGAAAACACGCCAGATAAAGTCGCAGCTCCAGTTGCTGGAGCCATAATCGTGCTCGACACTGGAACAGAGAAGGCCAAACTTGATGCCTCTCCATTTA
>NZ_JBASJR010000002.1:0-29981 GCF_049655405.1 Zwartia sp. | reverse complement strand
GGGAGGTTTTTGGCGATGGGTGCGGTGGCAAGATTTGCCGCTGTCCCGAGTGCGGCTCAATCCCACTTGGATCGCAAGATGTCGATGCACTTGTGTTGAATGAAGAGTGGCTGCGTCAAAAGTTGCGTATGGCTCTTGAAATCAACAGCCGCGATGGCATCGATCAGGTAGGGCAGGGTATCTGGCGTCTGGGAGATTCTCGTAGCACTCCAGTCATCTTGGTGCGCAATCTAAATGACTTGCTTCGCAACCCCGGGTTGCTTGAGGGTTTGCGTGTTCGAGATGGAAATTTGCGGGTGATTACTCCCAGGCCCATGGGGCAGACGACTCATCCATTTGCACAGGATATTGAGTGGCTGGTGCTTGAGGATCGGTTCGCTTTTTATGGTGGAGCTATTTCCTTTATTGAGTCTTCGGATAAGCGTTCTGCCGTGCTGCCACATGAGACAGCAGATGTGAGATATGGTCCCTTTGCAGTCGACTTTAGATCAGTAGTGCTGCCTGGGCATGGTCATGTCAATTTGACCGAAGCCCAGGCCGCTGTGTTCTCAGCGCTTTGGTCATTCAAAGGCGAGCCTATGCGCGCCGAGAGAATTATGGCTAAGGCTGGGCTTAAGAGCGAGAAGCCTATTGATGTGTTCAAGGTGAAAGCCAAAGACAAAGATAAGCCTGGGGCAGATCTTCCTTTGATGTCCTATAGAGAATTAGTCGTCACGCAAAGACGTGAAGGTCTTTATGCAATGCCATGTGCTTGTCTTTAATCAAATGTTCCTCAATGAACAAACGGCAACTCATCCCAACTAGTCGTGTAGCGGGGCGATCGGTTTTCAGATCGCATCGCCCAACGCTGGGCAACGCCACTCACGGCTGAACGTATTGTGCCTTGTCCGTAATCACGATTGATCGAATCTACCGCACTCATTAGCTGAGCTGATCGTTGAGTCGATACCTGGTCATCGAAGATAGTCATCTGGCGGGTTTGTTTGTCTGAGATGAGCGTCAGCATTGCTCCTGCCTTTTTGTATTTGTAGCCAGATCGATATATGGCATCTAGCCCAACCAAAGCAGCCCTGGTCATTGTTGATGTGTCATCGGTTGCATCGCTCAGTGGCACAGTGATCCCTGCGCTGTACTGTTTGTCGTTATTGAACCGATTGGTTTGGATAAAGACATAAACGGCAGCACAGACAGAATGTTGCTTGCGCAGCTTCTCTGCCCCACTGGCCAAGTGACTAGCAATAGACTCGCGCAATTCATAAATGCTTTGAACGGGTGTGCCGAAACTTCGGGACGACATGATTTGTTTTTTAGGTGCAGCAATGTCCTCAAGCTCAAGACATGAAATACCACGCAGCTCGTTACAGGTGCGCTCTAGAACGACACCAAAGTGCGTTCGGATTTCTTTGGGCGAGGCGTTACGTAGATCAAGTACGGTATAAATACCCATTGCTTCGAGCCGTTTAGAGATTCTGGAGCCAACGCCCCAGACTTCGCTGACATCAATGCCGCTCATCCAGACGATCCTTTCTGGTCTGGGAATTGAATGTAGATCGCAGACCCCATCGAATTGAGCATTTTTCTTGGCCAAATGATTAGCGAACTTAGCAAGTGTCTTTGTTGGACCTACGCCCACGCAAACAGGCAGTCCGGTCCATTGCTTGATTCGTTCTCGCATTTGCTGTCCCATCGAAATCACCATCTGCCTAGCCAGAGTGTGTATGTCAGTGCCATTCTCAAGTAGTTCCAAAGTGGCGTAGGTGTGTCGTAGCGAGTACAACGTACGTACTTGACCATTTGTATCCCGCAGCAATCCCACATCTTTCAACAGCCGCTTAAACGCACCATCTAGTCTGGCTGGTTGGTGTAGATCGCTTGTGCGAAATACCAGCTGTGAGCAATTGCTGGTCAATAACTGCTCAAACGAGATCCCAGCAATGTCACTCTGTCTTGCGTGCAATCGTTCCAATACCGCAACGGCAGCATGTTTGGCAATCAGCCAGCGCCCCCCAGTTTTGCCATCGACCCATATGCGCAAATATCTAACGCCTTTGTCCATATGCCAGCTGATGTGCTGCCATCGGATCGCCAGTGCTTCTGTGCCATGTCGCATGCCTGTGTACAGCAACATTTCCACATAGTCACGTAGGAGTGGGCGTGTGATCTTTTCAATTGCTAATCTGCCCTGACCAGTCCACGCAGGCATTGCTGCCAGTATTTGATCAATCTCCGCTCTGCTAAACGCTGGTCTGGCGACACTTTTAATGCCAATGGTCGTTAGTTTGGGTATCTTTGCATTGGGACTGATCCAGCCATGCCTAACACCAGTTTCACGTAGTCGATTCCAAGCACTAGCGAAATTCATCAGTGTTGATGCACGAGGCTTTTTCGCCATTTGCCTGTCACGCCACAATTCGAACTCGACAATATCTTGATGGGTGAGTTGTTCGAATTGCCTGTCGCCGAAGTAGGGCAGGAAGTAACGTTCAATACAACTGACATAGCTATCAGCCGCAGTTTTACCTCGAGCCGCATCTATTTGTCGTCTTAGTTCTTCCAGTGTGATAGCCGCAATTTGTGCAAAGCTGTGTGCATTGTGTGCTACCGTTGAGTCACTCTGGATTAGCTATTTTAGGTTTTGTCCTTTCAAAAGGACATTTTTGATCTGTAAACCATGTGCTCGGTATGAAAGCCCATCCCCAAAAGAAAATGCCCCGTATAAAACGGGGCATTCAGGTACTCTTGGTGGCCCGGGGCGTGTTGTTCAGCGCACCGGAGTCGGCCCACGTATTTACGCGGCAAAACGTCAATAAGTAGGAGTGGAAGAGAGCCTATGCAGTTGACGTGTTAGGCCGAAAGCACGTCCGCAAAGTCGGCAAAAGGCTGATAGCGGACATCCCTAGGCTGAGACTGATATTTTGCGTCTGCCATTACCGGTCGTTCGCTATGCATTGCATCCAGTGACCGGTCTAAAGCCCACAGCAGTCACAACTGAAAAGACAACTTGAAATAGCTACGTGGAATGACTGCTTGTGGCCTGGGTGATGGGGTGCTTCCGACCCATAGCCGACATTTGTCGAGCCAAACGTGGCGTCTGAACGCAGACGATTGCTCGCAGAAATCTGACCGCACGGTGGTAAGATAAAGCCTGTCAAATCCGATGCCTTATCGACAAGATCAGCCAGGCTAAATATCAGAAACTTTTTGCAATTCTACGATTGATGCTACGCTACAAAATTCCGAACTACCGCAGTCACTGCATCAGTGACCGCCACATGGTGGCCGACAGGAACAGGCTGATTGCCGTCACTCGGTTCAGTAATATGGTGGTCAGTTATGGGCCAGAAGCGGCCATGCACACGTGGCTCTTGATGGCAGTGCTGGCAATGGCGTAATCTCTCGGCATCCACTGCAAAGCTATGGCAAAGCGACATGTCACCCACCGCATGATAGAGGCGTTCAGAGCCGGGATGCTGCATGGCGGCATCAGCGCGGGCGCCGATGCGTTGGGAATTCCCCAACCTTCTATGAGCCGACTGATTGCTGACTTGCAAAGGGTCGTCGGCTTTCCGCTCTTCCAGAAAAGCGGGCGAAGTGTCAAGCCTACCGACGAAGCCATTGTTCTTATGGCGAAGGTCCAGCAATCGTTCGTCGGCCTCGAGGAAATCACTAACTTCTCGGCGCAACTGCAAAAGCAAATGACTGGAAGGCTCTCGATCTGTACCATCCCTTCGATCGGACACTCGGTGATGCCGGAGATCATCGAGCACCTGCGCGCCAAGTTCCCGGATGTCGTCGTAAGCCTCACGGTGTCTTCGTACCTCGAGGTGGCGCGCAACGTCCGGAACAGGCAGGCGGACATTGGTCTCACGGCGGACAAGCTGTCCATCGGCAACCTCGAGACCGTCGCGGAGTTCACCTCCGATTGTGTCTGCATCGGCACAAGCAAGTGGCTTACTGCCTCCGCGAAGCAAGTCAATGTTCATGAGTTCGCAGGGAAGCCATTCGTGGCGTTGACCGGGACGTTCCAACGGCAATTGGATGCGCTGCTGTCGGTCAACGGCGTGACGGTCGAAGCAATGGTCGAAGCGTCGCTCTTCCAGACCGTCAGTGAGTTGGTCCTGCGTGGAATGGGCGTATCGGTCGTGGACCCGTTTACCGGTATCAAGCACCGCCAGCGTGGAGGCATCACCTTGCCGCTTCGGCCTGCATGCACCTACACCGTATACGCGACAGCGATGAGTGACACGCGGCTGGGTGCGCCCGCGCGGGAACTGATCCAGCTGCTCAAATCGGCCACCGACGCGGCTCGAACACATACCACGCGCGAATAGGTTGATGCTTCAGGCGGCATGGATGCCAGGCACCGATCTGCACTACGATCAAGTGCACCATCAATCAACCGTAGAGGTCGCCTTGAAATACCGAATTCCCATCTTTGTTGCAGCGCTCATGATCGGCGTCCTCGCCCCCCTGCAGGCTGCCCGTGCGGAGTATCCCGAAAAACCCGTCCGCTTGATCGTCCCTGCGGCGCCAGGCGGCGCAGCGGACAACCACGCACGTGCACTGGCCACCGAGCTCCACAAGCGGCTGGGGCAGCCGTTCGTCATTGAAAACAAGCCCGGTGCGTCCGGAGCGATTGGTATGGACGTGGTTGCAAAGGCAGTGCCTGATGGCTACACCATCGGCAGTAACAACCTCGCCACGTTCATCGTGGGTACGCTCACTGCAAAGCAGCTGCCGTATCGCATTGAGAGCGACTTCACGCCGATTTCCTCGCTGTTTACTCAGCCGAATCTCGTTGGCGTCACGCCGAGCCTACCGGTGAGGACGCTCGGTGAACTCATCGCATATGCGAAGGCGAACCCGAACATAATTACCTTCGGCTCGACTGGCCAAGGGACCTCTCTGCACGTCCTGACTGAAATGCTGAGCATGAACGCAGGCATCGAGATGGTCCATGCGCCGTACAAGAGCGCGCCGGCAGCCGAAGGTGATCTTGCCGCGGGCCATATCCAGCTGATGATCAGCAATTTCACTTCGATGGAGCCACTCGTCAAGGCGGGCCGTATCCGCGCGTTGGCCATCACAAGTTCAACGCGCTCGCCGCGGTTGCCCGACGTACCGACCGTCGCTCAGGCGGGAGCGCCTTACCTCGAGATGGTGACGTGGGCGGGGATCGTCGGTCCGAAGGGCATGCCTCCCGCGATCGTGAAGAGGCTAAACACGACCATCAATGAGATCCTGTCGGAACCCAACTTCAAGAAGCAGTTCGAGGCCATGGGCTCCGAAACCGACGTCAAAACGCCCGAGCAGTTCGCGGCGATGATCAAGTCGGACTACGCGAAGTGGGGTGAAGTCATCCGCAAGGGCCGGATCACGGCTGACTAATTCCCCCGAGCGCGTACAGAACGTATCCGGTTTTCAACCGGCAATCGGGACGACAACACGGATTCGGATCTATGTTGCATACGAAAGCGGTGTAGGACGAATTCATTCACGCACCCTTCATACGAACGGTGCATTAATAACCTTAAATGAAAGAAACATACCTCATGGGAAAAATTGCAATTGTAGGCGCTGGAAACGTTGGCCAAGCCATCGCTGGCCACATGACTCTGCTCGGCCACGATGTCCGACTGTACTCACGGTGGGAGCGCGATTTCGAAGCGATCAACTCGACCGGTGGCATCGAACTATCAGGCGATGTGGAAGGCCGTGCGGCGAAACCTCTGCTGACCACTGATATCGAGAGGGCGGTCAAGGGCGCAGACACCGTCATCGTCGCAGCACCAGCGTTCGCCCATGCATACCTGTCGCAGCAGCTTGCTGCATTCCTGGAGCCAGAGCAACTGGTGGTTTTCCAGCCCAGTGTGCTGGGAAGTTCGCTTGAACTCGCGATGCATTTTGCGTCGGCTCAGCGTCCTCCCTGCCTGATCGCGGAAACGGCAACCAGCCTCTATACCTGCCGCCTGCGCGGTCCTGCCAAGGTCTACATCGGAGCCATCAAGCAAGCGGTGCAACTGGCAACCATACCGCACATGGCCTGCGACAAGGCACTCAACCGACTCAGCCAGTACTTCGGCAATCGCTACGTGGCCGGCACCGACACGCTTTCGGTAGGCCTTGGAAACTGCAACGCGATCTACCACGTTCCCCCGTCGGTATTGAACATCAAGACGGTGGAGGACTCGGACAAGCTCCCTCTGCACACGCTCGTCACACCCAGGATTGCGGCAGTCATCAACGCGCTGGATGAAGAACGCCTATCCCTCGCGCAAGCTCTTGGCGTGAAGACACAAAGTTTCTGGGAGTTCCTCGCAACCGCCTACGGCGTCACCGACGGCACCTATGTAGAGCGGATCGTCCAGGGTTACGGACGCCAAGCGTTCCCCGAACCCGACTCGTTGACCCACCGCTACTTCACGGAAGACATCCCCTTTGGCCTGGTTACCTGGAGTTCGCTGGCCAGGCAAATTGGACTCCCGCTTCCGCTGACGGATGCCTTCATCAGGATCAGCGGGATCCTCTGCGACAACGACTTCGAAGCCACGGGTCGCACAGCACTCGTGCTGGGCCTGGAGGGAAGCGACCCGGCGTCCATCAAGGCGGCATTTCTCAACGGTGTGACACGTTGACCCTCTTAACAGACTGCAGCGAGTCTGCGTGACCTCGGGAGAGATATGTTAGAGCTTTCGAAGATCGAGGATGGCGTTAGGCGCCTGTAGAGGAAGATTGCCCGGACCCCCTGCGTGGGGTCCCAACTACTCTCCGAGTTGGCAGGCTGAGGCTGTTGAGGACTAACGGCACGCGACCACCTTGCGTATTTGCGAAAACATAGCGATGAGATCCTGTTGGCAGGTGGCTGTCGAGAAGAGCCAGGTCAAGCATATGTTGGAGGATTGTGGGTGCTTGATGTGCCCAGTAGAGAGCGAGTGGTTGAGCTGATTGAGTCAGATCCGTATTATTCGCTTGATCGTCGAAGTTACAAGATACGTACTTGGGGTAAAGCGTTTGATGACTTGGCTGTCACACTCTGATTATTTCAGGGTTCGATAACAAGACCCGCGAGGTTTTGTCCTTTTGAAAGGACATTTCTAACCTATAAGCCATGAACCATGTGTGCGTTGATAGTTGTCGTTTAAAACAACGTTCATTAACCGTCCCGTAACTAGACGCTCGTACTAAACGTCCTTTCAAAAGGACAAAACCTGACATTCCACCCCTCAAAACCCAATCAAGCCAATTGCCCAGCAGCCATAGTTGCAGTCAATTTGGAATAATGCCGTTCGATCATCAACACGCTATTTCCCATCTGCCGTGCCAGAGTGTGAATGTCGGTCGAATTTTCCAGCAATTCCAACGTGGCGTAGGTATGTCTTAGTGAGTACAGCGTCCTGACCAGACCATTCGCATCCCTCAATAATCCCGTATCTTTCAATAATCTCTTAAACATGCCATCTATACGTGCTGGTTGATGCAGATCACTAGTACGGAATACCAGTTGCGAGCAATTGCTGGTCAATAACTGCTCAAAGTCCATGCCAGCAATATCACTTTGCCGTGCATGTAATCGTCTAAGCGCATCCGCAGCGGCATGTTTGGCAATGAGCCAACACCCCCCAGTTTTGCCATCAACCCATATACGCAAATTCTTAACGCCCTTGTCCGTATGCCAACCTACATGCTGCCAGCGGATACCCAGTGCTTCCGTGCCATGCCGCATGCCTGTATAAAACAGCATTTCCACGTAGTCACGTAATAGTGGGCGTGTGATCTTCTCAAGAGCTAGTCTGCCCTGACCAGTCCATTCAGGCATTGCTGCGAGTATATGGTCAATCTCTGCTCTACTAAAAGCTGGTCTGGTGACACTTTTAATTCCAATAGTCTTTAGCTTGGGTATCTTGGCGTTAGGGCTAATCCAGCCATGTCGTACTCCAGTTTCGCGTAGACGATTCCAAGCCGACGCGAAGTTCATCAGCGTGGATGCACGAGGCCGCTTCGCCATTTGCCTGTCACGCCACACTTCAAAGTCCACAACATCTTGATGGGTTAGTTGTTCGAATTGCCTATCGCCGAAGTAGGGCAGGAAGTAGCGTTCAATACAACTGACATAGCTATCAGCCGCAGTTTTACCTCGGGCTGCATCTATTTGCCGTCTTCATTCTTCCAGTGTGACAGCAGCAATTTGTGCAAAGCTGTGTGCATTGTGTGCTAAGCCCAGTCTCTGGCGAAATCTGGCAAGGTCATAGGCTTCACAGGCAACTTCAACAGCCAGTTCAAGTGATGCTTTCTTAGTGCTTTGTCTATGCCAACGACCATTTTTAATGCTATAGCGGAATTGCCATAGTGGACTATCGGGACGACGAAACACAACGACATCACCGTCCCGTAACTGGACACTTGATGGTTGTGCGTATTGGAGGCGGGCTAGGGAAGAGCGATCGTGGGTAGGTGAGGGGACTAGGACGAGATTTTGTAGGTTATCTCGTCTGCGGGACATTAGCTGTTGGATATGGTTTTGTTCATATCGCTATTTTAATTTCGGATTTTTAGATGGTCGACCTGATTTTGTGTTGAGTGTGGAGTTGATATGTCGTGTAACACGACAGTTTTGATTCAACCGTCCAGTAACTAGACGCTACCAGCCGACTCTATAACAAGTATTCGAGCCTGTCCTATTGGATGAGCCACATGTTCGGTGCCAATGGATGCATAGAAAATATCGCCTGTATCCAGAACTGTGGATTTTTCTTGTCCATCGATTCGATATTTCATCTCAACTCGACCATCCAACACAGCAAAAATCTCTTCACCGTCATTGATGTGCCAATTGTATGGCTTATCAGTCCAGTGCAGGCGTATGGTGATGCCGTTCATGCTGGCAATATCTAAAGCTCCCCATGGGCGATCAGCAATGAATTCTTTGCTTCGGATAATTTTCATCGTTTGGTCATTAGTGACTAAGTAATTGAGTTGTACTGGCGTTTCACTTCACAAATCTGAACAGAGTAAGACTCGTACCAGTTCTTTTTTCCAAGTTCTTGAGCGATTAAATGATCAGAGTGCTGTTTCCAGGCGCGAATTTTGTCTTGATCAGGCCAATACTGTTGATAATCGTTTGAATTTGACCCATTTAGTGCATTAGTTCTCACTCAAAATTGACCCATGTGATTGAATGTCCTGCTCAGGGATTGAGCAGGAGAATTTGGAGTGATCACAGTGGGCATCCAAGCTGCAACATGGACTAGTTGAGTGACTAAGTTACTTGTGGCACCATGTTGCGCATGACCCGTCAATCCCGCCCTCTTTCTAAATCGGCACCACCCGGCCAAGCACCAGCCTCACTCAATGAAGAAGCCTATCGGCGCATTGAAGAGATGATCGTGACCCTTGAGCTTGCGCCAGGTAGCGTGGTGTCGGAGGCCATGCTCAGCGATCGCATTGGTATTGGTCATACCCCGATTCGAGAGGCCTTGCAACGCCTCGCCCGAGAACATCTGGTTCAGATTCTCCCGCGACGTGGTGTTGTGGTGACCGCCATAGATGTAGGCCATCAACTGCAGATTCTGGAGACGCGACGAGAGCTCGACCGTCTGATTGCTCGTTCTGCAGCCAGCCGCGCCAACGCGTCAGAACGTGATGCGATGACAGACATTGCGCAGAGCATGGAGACAGCAGTGAAGTCCGGCGACCTAGTGGCTTTCCTGCAATGGGACAACGAAATGAACAGGCAAGCTGCACTCAGCGCCCGCAATATGGTGGCGGCTTCGGCCGTGGCGGCCCTGCATTCGGCTTCGCGGCGTTTCTGGTTTTACCACCACCATGGCCAAGCCAACGCGACGCTGCGTCTACACGTGGCCCTGGCAAGAGCGATCGCCTCTGGCAAGCCTGAAAAGGCTGCAGAGGCCAGTGATCGCCTGATTGACGATCTTTTTGACTTCGCTACCAGGACCCTGATCACCCGCACTTGACATCTGGTATGCCAGTCACATACCATGAACTCCTGTTCAAGGAGTTTACCTGTGCGCCTCACCCATCAGCAAGTCGAAGCCTATAACCGTGATGGATTCCTCGTCCTTGCGGACCTCTTTTCAGCTGCTGAGGTAGCTGCCATGCGAGCTGAGCTCGGACGGGTTCAAGCGATAGATACCGATCATTTGGTCCGTGAGAACGGTAGCCACATCGCCAAGACCATTTACCGCGTTCACGAAGCAGACGGCCCAACGGCTTCGCCAGTTTTTCATGCCGTCTCGCGTTCTCCGCGGATGCTAGAGCCCGCTCAGGACCTGCTCTGCGATCAGCGGCTCTACATCCATCACACCAAATGCAACCTGAAGACCGCAATTGACGGTTCGGTGTGGGCATGGCACCAAGACTACGGCACCTGGAAGCGCGATGGTATGCCTGAACCACGTCCAACAACGGCCTTGATCATGCTTGACGAGCCAACCGAAATGAATGGCTGCCTCTACTTCATTCCGGGCAGTCACAAGGAGGGCAGCTTGGAGCCTGAGTTCAACGACGCCACAGGCTACAAGTTTTATGTCACGCCAAAAGAAAAGCTGCTCGAAATCATGGCGCGAAGCCCTGAACCGATTCCGATAGTTGGCAAGCCTGGCACAGTGGTTTTTTTCGACTGCAACATCCTGCATGCATCGGGACACAACTTATCCCGACACAACCGCTGGGCGATTTATGTGGTCTATAACCCGGTCGAGAACCAGTGTCGCAATGTTCCTAACCCTCGACCTGATTACGTGCGATCTGTTAACACGAATCCACTCATGGTCGGAAGCGACAACATCCTTGCATCCACCAACATGGTGCAGGAGGCTTGATGAAGATTCGCCATCAACGTGTCCTGAGCGATGAGCAGATCAGGGACTATCACGAAACCGGTTACCTCAATATTCGTCAAACACTGGATCCCGCATTGCTAGCGAGGCTCATCGCCACCACAGAGCGACTCTACGACGAGGGCCGTTCACTCAAGCAAAAGACCAAACATTACGATCTGGAACCTGAGCACACTGTCCAGAATCCGCGCATTCGGCGAATTTCCAGCCCTACCGAACTGGATTCGGTGTACGTTGAAACCGCTTTCGATTCGATTCTGGGTGACATCGCTGCAGATCTGATCGGCGGGGCAGTCAAGTTTTACCACTCCAAGATCAATTTCAAGCTGCCCCACGGCGGCGCTGAGATCGGCTGGCATCAGGACTGGCCGGTGTTTCCGCATACCAACACCAATCTCGTGGCTCTGAGCGTGCCATTGAACGCATCACGCTCAATCAATGGCTGTCTCCAGACGATTCCCGGCAGCCACAAGCGTGGACCACGCAGCCATTGGGAAAACGGCATCTACAAACTCAATTGCAACCACACGATGACCCCCGAAGACTACACGAATGTGGTCGATAACGAGTTGGACGTCGGAGACGTGGTGGCACACCACGGCCTTGCGGTACACGGTTCCAGTCAAAACCGATCAGATACCTTGCGCACGACCTACATCATCCAGTACGCTGCCGCGGACGCATTCGCCTACACCGCACCAGTTGTAGACAGCACTCATCGCAACCAGATGGTCAGGGGCGAGCCAGCGACTCACGCACGCGTGGAAGCTGGTGTGATCGAGTTACCGCCAGATTTTTCAGCCGGATACTCCGGCATTTATGCACTGCAGACAGCGGGTAAGAACTAGCGATTCTTCCGCCAGGCTGTCAGTGTCAATGAGGTGTTCAACAGCTACCAGGTCCGCACCGTGCAGGGTGGGCGGGCCGTCTTGCTGGTCGAAGGCACCGCATCTTTGCGGGCCGTGGAGAACGGCGTCCGGCGTTCCCAAGAGCAGCTCACGGCGAAGGCCACGCCTCTGATGGCAGGCATGACCCGCTTGAAGGAGTTCTGATGTCAGACCTGTTGATAATCGTTTGAATTTGACCCATTTAGTGCATTAGTTCTCACTCAAAATTGACCCATGTGATTGAATGTCCTGCTCAGGGATTGAGCAGGAGAATTTGGAGTGATCACAGTGGGCATGCTAGCTAAGATCAGGCGGATGTACTTCCGCGACAAACTCTCGATCCGAGAGATCACGCGACTTACCAACTTATCCAGAAATACGATTCGGCAATGGCTGCGACAGGCAGATATGTCGGAGCCTCAATATGCGGCTCGACCAACGAGAACCATTGTCGAGCCATACTTTGAGCAAATTCGTCAATGGCTTAAAACAGATAGTCATCGAGCTAAGCGTGACAGGCGTACCGCACGTGCCATGTTTAACGAGCTCAAGTCACAGGGTTATACAGGCAGTTATTTGACGCTTGTTCCATCACACCAATATGTAGAGATCCGATCGCCTCGTGTAGTAGCTTGGCAAGCTCAGCAATTTTCCTCAAGATGCGGATATTCTTAATTTTTAATGAAACTGCGTGTTTCTTGATTGTCTCTCGATGGGGCAAATCTTCTGGTAGTGCTAGTTCGCAGGCTTCCTCGGCCGTCGGCGCATACAGCAGCTCGATGTCGATCACCTTTTCTCTGTATCGCTGGTAAGTCTCTTTAGAATGCAATTCGACTTCATTGAAAATTAGAACAACCTTGCACTCCTTCTCATATTTCAGTTCTGAAATGAGCCCAAGGATCTCTTCTGGCTTGATACGCTCGGTGTTCAGGCGTTCAAAGTCATCTAAGCAAATGATCGTTTTTCGAATGAGGTGTGGCGCTAATGCTTCAAGGCCAATAGAGAGGTTTTTCAGGTACGGAACGTCCTTGAACTTTGAAAGTTGGTGACTCCAGCCCTTTATTGACTCCAAACCAAAGTCCACCCACTTTTTATTAGTGGTTCTTGAATCCCAATGCTCTCCCAGCGAACTGACTGCCGTAGTCTTAGCAAATATTGCTGTTCGGAGTTCGGCGATTGAGGAGATTCCGAAGAGTGAGACATAACAGTAGCTGGGCAACTTGCAGTTATTTTTATTCTGTAAGAGAAGTTGATTCCAAGCAAAAGTCTTGCCGACCCCCCAAGCTCCTTTTATTGCAAGTACCTCTGGTGTCTCACTATTTAAAAAACGTCTTGCAACAGTTTTGACGACGGCTGCGCTCATGTTTTTGCCCCTAAAGGATGTCATTCTGGACAATTGAGATTGAACAAAAGCGAAAATTCTCGCTCGTGGCACAACCATGAGCTTCAAACGATACAGCACTTATTCAATTAAAAATTTACAGTGAAGCGCTCAGCGTCAATGCTGGTTGAGTAAATTAAGAACAGTAAGTAATTAATTGAGACATTTCAGATCGGCTGGAAGTTAACCGCCCCGTGACTAGACGCTCGAGGTTTTTCCCGTGCAAAAGAACGGTTGCACAGCCGACCCTTTAATCGGTGGGTTTTTTGTTTCTGAATGGTTTGCCTCAGCAATTAACATCAAAAACCACTCTATTCGACACACGTATAAGTTGTTGGAAATAAAGGCGTTTTGCGTGTGCCAGATCGACAGAGTTCTCTGAAGTAATTCGAGAAGGAGAGGCAGAACATAAGATATAACTGCGAACGTACCCTTGGTAGCAAGTACTGTTTGGCACACGCAGATCGCCGGAAGCCCCGCGAACACTGGGGATGGCACAAAAGAAGAAGCCCAACCGAGAACGGTTGGGCTTCTGTATTTGGTGGTGGAAGCTGAAGTTATATATAAACTCGCTTCCTCAGGCGTGGATAGTACATGGCTTTACCTGCCTCTAATGAGCGATTTAAAGCGAATGGTAGTTATCACGCTGATTTCCGCACAATCCTCGTTTTTCAATTATTCGCATCTCCCTCTGATTAGTCCAGGCACACGCTTAGGGGCAGCGGTATAGCTGCACCACTTTCAACAATAAAGTACGATCTTTTGAATATCGGCTATAACTAAAAAAGTTGATACTCGCGGTGTATTTCATGCCTCGCCAGATGACGCTGTTTCGCCATGTACTATAAGCATGGGGTGAGGGTATTTTCTGGTACAGCGACGAACATTCACCCTGCGCGCCAAGGTACATATGCCCTTATCCTTCACATCGAAGTTTTAAGGGCATATGCAGCTTGGTCGACTCGGTAGTGTAAAAACTCTGCCTGAATGCCATCGGTATCGTTTTTACCCCATCCTTACTTGCCTACTGAGTGTTATGGCCTTATCTTCACTAAACAAGTCTTTGGCCATGCGCAGTCTTGATGCGGTATGGCACCCGTGCACACAGATGGCGCGTGCGCAGCAATTACCACCACTTCCAATAGTTCGTGGCGAAGGCCCTTGGTTATTTGACACCGAAGGAAGGCGCTATTTCGATGCCAACAGTTCTTGGTGGGTCAATCTGTTCGGTCATGCACAACCTGACATCAACGCAGCAATCAAATACCAACTGGACACGCTGCCGCATGTCATGTTGGCAGGCTGCACGCACGAGCCGGCAGTCCAGCTGGCCGAGAGGCTGAGCGCCCGCACAGGTGGGGCGCTTGGACATGCTTTCTTTGCCTCTGATGGTGCGAGTGCGGTTGAAATAGCGCTTAAACAAAGCTTTCATAGCTGGCGCAATCAGGGACAAATACTTCGGCGCGAATTTGTTTGCCTTAAGAACGGTTATCACGGCGAAACCATCGGTGCACTTGCCGTGACCGACGTTGCCATCTTCCGTGATGCCTATGATCCGCTGTTGATGCGTGCGCACATCGTCGAATCACCGGATAGCCGACTGAACAATGAGGATGCAGCGTTTTCTGCCTTGCGCAGCTTGCTCGACGAGCGTGGTGAGTACATTTCTGCGGTGATCGTGGAGCCGCTGGTTCAAGGGGCTGCCGGAATGGTCATGCACTCACCTGAGTACTTGCGCAAGGTGCGCGCGCTGACCCGTGAGTTCGGCGTTCACTTGATTGCAGATGAGATTGCGGTTGGTTGCGGGCGTACAGGAACCTTCTTTGCCTGGGAACAAGTTGACACTGAGCACTGGCCAGATTTCGTCACTCTTTCCAAAGGTATTACCGGTGGAACATTACCTTTGTCACTGGTATTGACTAACGAAACCGTCTACCGTGCATTCTGGAGTGAGGACGTGTCCCGAGGATTCCTGCATTCGCACTCCTACACAGGTAATGCACTGGCATGTGCTGCAGCGAATGCGGTCCTGGATCGATTTGATGCGGGTCAGATAGAAGCCAATCGTGTACAAGCCTCAACATTGACTGATGCATTTTCATCGTTCTCCAATCATCCCCGAGTCAAGAATTTCAGACAGCGGGGAATGATTCTCGCTTTCGATGTTACAGACTCTGGCGACCGGTTCAGTGAGCGCTTTCATTTGGCTGCACGACACCATGAGTTGTTGATCCGACCGATCGGTAGCACGGTCTACCTGATGCCACCTTACGTCATAGATCAAGCGACGGCGGATTTTTTGGCGCATACAGTGAGTGTTACCTTAAACGAGGTTCTGCATCATGCTGCTTGAGCATTTGACAAAGAAACTCGATGCTATAGCTGAGCAGCATTTAACCAGAGTGTTGCGCGCTGCAGAATCGCCGACATCACCCCATCAAAATGTTCGCATTGCAGATGGTGTCGGCCAGCAAAGGCTAATGTTTTGCTCAAACGACTATCTGGGATTGGCATGCCACCCACGTATTGCCGAAGCTTTGGCCGAAGGTGCGCAAATTTGGGCGGGTGGTTCTGGAGCCTCGCATTTGATCAGCGGACATACGCTGGCACATGAGCAACTTGAAAACAGGCTAGCCTGCTGGTTTTCCCCTCACATTCCGCGAGCTCGCGTTTTGAGCTTTAGTACGGGCTACATGGCCAATCTGGCGGTGACTACCGCCTTGGGAGACTCAGAGGCCGAGTTCTTTTCTGACGAACTTAATCACGCATCTCTGATTGATGGTATGCGCTTGGCCAAAGCGCCCATTCGTCGCTACTCCCATTGCAATGTAGCCGAGTTGCGCAATCTTCTGATGATCAGCACAGCGAAGGTCAAACTCATTATTAGTGACACCATTTTCAGCATGGACGGTGATATCGGTCCTTTGCCAGAGTTATTAGAGTTAGCTCAAAAGCATGATGCGTGGCTGATTCTCGACGATGCCCATGGCTTTGGTGTGCTGGGTGAGCTTGGACGAGGTGCTCTTGAACACTTTAACTTATCCAGTGAGCGCATCATTCTGGTTGGCACTCTGGGCAAGTCGGCTGGTCTGTCAGGAGCTTTTGTGGCTGCACACGAGCATGTCATCGAGTATTTGATTCAGGTGGCTCGCACCTACATCTTCACAACCGCCTCCTTGCCGGCAGTCAGCCATGCGATGCTGACAAGCCTCGACCTCATCGAGGGAGATGTTGGCCAACAACGCCGCAGACACCTATTGGTATTGCAAAACCAATTACGTGAAGGCTTGACCAACTTGCTGGATCGTCACGCCAATCTTGGTTGGCACTTGACCCATTCACCCACGCCAGTTCAACCCCTCATCGTTGGCTCAAACGACGTCACGATGATTTTGTCCTCCGAACTGGAAAAGGCAGGATTGCGTGTTCCAGGCATTCGTCCGCCTACGGTTCCTGAGGGACAAGCGCGATTACGCATCACTTTGTGTGCCACCCATACTGCAAGTGACATCGACCGACTGTTGCAGTCGCTGCAAGCGGCAGCGCGATACATGGAGAGCTCATGAGGGGATTTTTCGTTACGGGAACCGACACGGAAATTGGAAAGACCGCAATCACAGCTGGTCTGACCCATCTGGGGGCCAGTATAGGACTGCGCAGCGCAGCCATCAAACCACTGGCTGCGGGCCAGGATTTTGTGGACAATCGCTGGATCAACGAGGACGTACTACGTCTACGTGCGGCCTCCAATCTTGAGCTGACGGACGAACAGGTTGGGCCTTTGCAGCTGCGTACGCCTTGCGCGCCTCACATTGCGGCCAAACTCGAGGGGGTCATCATTAAACCCGAAGCGTTGCTTGCAGTCGTGCAGCAGACGCTGAATCTTTGTGACATCGGTTTCGTTGAAGGTGTTGGTGGTTTTCGAGTGCCACTTATCTCTGGCTGGGATACTGCTGACATGGCCGCAGATCTCCATTTGCCAGTCATTCTTGTGGTGGGCGTACGCCTTGGATGCATCAATCACGCTTTGCTGACCGCTGAGGCCATTTACTCACGTGGATTGAATTTGGCTGGCTGGGTTGCCAATACCGTTGATCCCTCAATGCTCTATATTGAAGATAATCTGGCTGCTTTGTCGACCGAACTAAATGCTCCTTGCTGGGGGCAGGTGCCTCGCTTGCAAAATCCCAATCCTGCGGCTGTTGCCGCTCATTTGAGCCTGAGCGCCTTGCGTCAGGCTATGGAAATCGTATGAACACCAATCAAATCAATACGCTGACATCGACGACTGATGCTGATCGCCTTAACACCAAACCGTGGACGGTTGATGAAGTGGCTGCATTGTTTGAGCTGCCGTTCAACGACCTGATCTTCCGTGCGCAGCAGATTCATCGAGAAAATTTTGACCCCAATGCGATTCAGCTCTCCACGTTGCTGTCCATCAAGACAGGGGGCTGTGAAGAGGACTGCAAATATTGCCCGCAATCCGCTCATTTCGATACTGGCCTGAAAGCCGAAAAATTACTTCCGCTTGATGAGGTTTTGGATGCGGCTCGTGCGGCCAAAGCCAGTGGAGCCACGCGCTTTTGCATGGGAGCGGCATGGCGCTCTCCCAAACAACGTCACATCGAACAGATTGGAGAAATGATAAGCGAAGTCAAAGCACTGGGGCTGGAGACCTGCCTGACCGCTGGCATGCTTGATGATGTGCAGGCTGATCAACTTAAGGACGCTGGGCTAGACTACTACAACCATAATCTGGACACTTCCCCCGAGTTCTATGGCCAGATTATTACGACCCGAACCTATCAGGATCGACTCGATACCCTTGGGCGTGTTCGAGATGCAGGGCTCAAAGTGTGCACCGGCGGCATTGTCGGTATGGGGGAAACGCGTCGTCAACGCGCCGGCTTGATTGTCCAGCTCGCTAACCTGGCTCCCTATCCTGAATCCGTGCCTATTAATAATTTGGTGCAAGTAGAAGGTACCCCGTTGGCAGGAACTCAGAGATTGGACCCATTTGAGTTTGTCCGCATGATCGCCGTTGCGCGTATCTGTATGCCACGATCCATGGTTCGATTGTCAGCAGGGCGGGAAGATATGCCAGAAAGCCTCCAATCCCTTTGCTTCCTGGCAGGCGCTAACAGCATGTTCTATGGTGATAGGTTGCTGACTACAAGCAATCCTCAGGCTGAGAAGGATCGCCTTCTCTTGAGCCGTTTGGGTATGCACTGTGCCACCGAAACGGGTAGCAAGCTGAAAGTCATCAACTAACCACCCGGTGAATCGTTGTGGCCGTTGATTGTGCGTGCATGACACCTATAACGGCCATCTGCTTACTGCGTAAGGAATAGTGTAGTTTTGCACGGAATTGAAATGGGTGATTCCATATAAAGGAGCAGAGAGAAATGTATTGGGTGGTGCTTCATATGCATCTAATGCAAATGCATTTGATGCAGAAAAACAAAATGCTACGAGCCCCATTTTTAAAAAAACCTTCATTGAGACTCGTGTCATTTTTAGTTCTCGGACAAATTGGATAGACCAATGATCACCCATTTTGAGTTTGACACTTCCTTATTTCGCCCATTTTGGGCGGATTTGCCCCTATGCGCTCCGCATCTGTACGAAAGTGGTCGGAAGAAGCTCAAGCCAATGGAGCAACGCTAAGCCTCGGACTTCCGCACGTTGATCGTTTTTATTTATTTACCTGTGACTCTAATTAGTTCAAGCATGTGCTTTGGAACAAGAGTGGAGAAAAGAACTCTAATTTTCGTTGGATTATTAACGAGAGTTTATGGCGAGTTTAGAAAGGCAACGCGACTGAATGATACGTAATATCGGAAAAGTTACCAGTCTTGATTAGAAAAAATTGTGCAAATTAAGGATACTTCGGACCAAATCGAAATTACTTCATCTCTGTAAATTGCGCAATCTCACAGCCACGTGTATTCACTAAATGAGTATCATATTGTTTTATTAATTTGGAATGATACCGCTGCTAGAAATGAGTCAATGACAAGCGGTTTACTAAAGACACATGAGATACTCTCCGATTTAAGATCCATGGGGTCGTAATTTGATACATTTCCACTACATAAAATAATTGGCAGACTTGGTTTTATTGTATGTATGTGTTTTGCGAGTTCAATTCCACTCATCTCCGGCATAGTCTGATCTGTTACTAATAAATCAATCTTATCCATATCTGTTTTAAATGCGCTTATTACTTGGTTAGGTTCAGAGAAACATCTAACCAGATAGCCGGCAGTTGTTAGAAATTCGTAGAGATAACCAACAATCGCAGGTTCATCATCAACGACCCAAATGCGTTGCCCATTGCCAAACTGATGCGTAAGTTGAGGTGTAAGAAAATTAATCTCGAGCCTGTAAATAATTCTGTGTAAGTTGCTAGCGGGTTAATCATTGGTGGTTGGCAAGCCGATCACCGAAATCCATTACAAATCTACTCAGTGCCATTTTCCAATTTTGGATCGGCATTGTCCACTTCTTTGACGCTTGTTCTATAGCAAGATAAATAACCTTTTTTGCCGACTCGTCGGTTGGGAATACTTTACGACGTTTCGTGGCCGCGCGGATAACGCTGTTGAGCGACTCGACTGCATTCGTGGTGTAGATCGCTTTACGTATTTCTGGCGGATATTCAAAGATCGTTCGCAAGTTCGGCCAATGCGTAGTCCAGGACTTTGAGATCTGAGGGTATGAGCCATCCCATGTCTGGCCGAAACGCTCAAGCTCGCTAAGTGCTTGATCTTCAGTTGTAGATTGATAAATTCGCTTCAGATCTGCTGTGACAGCCCGATAGTCTTTCCAGGATACGTACTTCAAGCTATTGCGCACCATATGAACGATACATAGTTGGATGCGGGTTTGTGGGTACTCGACTGCAATTGCATCTGGGAAGCCCTTGAGTCCGTCGACGCAGGCAATCAATATGTCTTGTACGCCACGGTTTTTTAGCTCTGTCAGAACAGAAACCCAGAACTTGGCTCCTTCGTTCTCGGACATCCATAGTCCTAGAAGATCTTTGTGACCGTCTATATTTACGCCCAGTGCCAGATAAATCGCTTTGTTGATGACTCGCATGCCATCGCGTATTTTGATCACGATACAGTCTAGATACACAATAGGATAAATGGCATCCAGTGGGCGCGACTGCCGGGCGGTGATCTGCTCAATAACTCGATCCGTAACCTTAGAGATCAGGGCTGCAGATACGTCAGCGTCATACATCTCTTTGAACGCATCGACGATCTCACGAGTTGTCAGTCCCTTTGCATAAAGCGTGAGAATCTGATCATCCATTTGTGTCAGACGGGTTTGGTTTTTGCGTAAGAGCTGTGGTTCAAACGTCCCGTCGCGATCGCGTGGCGTTTCGATCTCAACATCCCCGTGTTGGCTTTTTAACCGTTTGGGCGTTGTGCCATTGCGGGCATTGCCCTTGGCTGGCCGACTATCGCCATGTTTCTCATAACCAAGATGTTCGGTTAGTTCTGCGCTGAGCGCCGTCTCTACCGTTAGTTTAAGAAGCTCTCGGGACAGGGCGTTTAGGTCAGCCTCAGTCTTAATATCTTTAGCCAGTTCGTTGGCCAATGCTTGAAGTTTGGTACGATCCATTTGTGTGCCTAACATGACGGTTCCTCAAATAAGAGGTTAATAGGCCGCCAGAACTTACACAAATTAATTTACAGCCTCGCCGAATGGGAAGCAGTAAGACGACACGCTGAATATACTGAGTCGATACTTGGACGTTTCAAAGGGTTTGCAGAACTGGCCAGAATTTCCGCTGCACACCACGAACGCCTTGATGGCGCCGGGTACCCGCGAGGTTTAAAAGCTAACGCCATTGTGCAGGAAACACGCATCATCACAACTGCGGATATTTTTGATGCCATAACCGCTGAACGTCCTTACCGGAATGCAATACCATTAGATCAGGCACTAGACATTATGCGAAAAACCGTAGGAACTGCACTGGACCCCGATTGTTTTGATGCGTTGTGTTCCTGTGTGGGAGCGGGCGGCAGCATATCAACGGACACACGGGGTCGAACCTGACCGGCTTCAGCACAGCTGGTGGGTCAGTTTTGGGCGATCGCAAACAATTGACTATAAAACGCCACTCGTAACTTATTGATTTATATAGAGGGGCGGCGGCGCCTACCCGCAAGCCAATCGGAGAAAAGAGACAAAACCGGCATGAAATCTGCTTTTTTTGCTTTATTTCGGTCGATCTCATTCGCAAGCTCAACGCCCAGAACCCTGTATTTACTGGGTCTTGAGAGCAAAAAAAGGGCCGGAAATTATCTGGACTCCTTGCGGTTTGGTGGCCCGGGGCGGAATCGAACCAACCACACAAGGATTTTCAATCCCGTACTCACCGCGTTTCGACTATAGATTTCAAACGGTTAAATCATCCAACCAAAATGTCGCGCACAATTTGTGCTTATAAATCATGATGTTGGGGTAGGGCGTGAAAACTGTGAGCACAAATTGTGGCAGCGTTTGCGAAATTGCTCAAGCAAAAATGTGTAACGAAAAATTGGGCGGGCGCAGAGGAATTGGTTTGACCCTGTTTGTGTGTGCCGTATATTTCCCACACATCGCAGCCGCTTGTCGGTCACACCTGATATAGGTCGTCCAAAGGCAGCAATGGGCATAAACTCAGAGTAGCGACTTGAATTTCAATAAAATTCTTCGATCGGGGACCTCTCTGAGTCTTACCTTATCAAGTTCTGACCTTTGTTACCGAGATTCTTAACACCCCCACTGACTTGCTGAACAGCCTTGTCAATCTCTTTACCCGCCTTTTCTGCTGGGCCTTCTTGCTTGCATCCTGCAAGGCCCATGACAAATGACACGTAAAGGATAGTCAAAACTGACTTTCTTATTATTTTCAATTTGAATTTCCTTATGTATAGTGCAATTGTATACCCTGCAAGAGAGTGCCTACTATGATAATTATGAATAGCAAGGCTCGGAATATACCGACCCTTCTAGTTACACAAAACATAGCAAGAACAAGCATACCGCACCGTCAAAATGTATAGCCAAACATTAAAGGTGTAAGTGAAGAAGTTCTTTATGAGCAACAAAGCGAAAATAGAGTCGTCCGTTAAGGCATACAACTGTGGCTCTGACAATCTACTGATCAGAATGGTTATTCAGTTTCGCTGTGACATCGCGCTTGCCCATCTTGCGCACAGCAGAAATGGCTTCCAACTGACGTGCGCGGGGCTTCGTTTTGCCAGTTTCCCATTGGTAAACGCTCTGCGCTGAGACCTCGAGAAGCTTGCCCATTTCAGCAGCGCTGATTCCAAGCTTTTTGCGTAAAGCAGCAAAGCCTTTTGCGCGAAAGCGCAAACTAGCCCCTAAAACGTCCTCAGTTACTTGAACTGATTTTGAGCGGCTCGACTCCTTGGAGATTTTTTTAACAAGCAATTCTAGATAAGCAAGCCTTCGCTTCAGAGAGACGATTTCGCCACGGTTTGCTGCGAGCGTCTTTTTTAGCGATTGGGTCTCAGATTTGACTTCCTTTTTTGCGAGACGACTGACCTCGCCCTTGAATAGATTCGCAAATGTTGGCATTGAAGTTCCAAGATATGATGAACTGCGCATTATATCGATTGACTCAAACGTGTGAAGCACCTCAGGTCAATTATAGAGAGTCGAGTCAGCTGTATCATGCCCTCCTTAGCAGGACGCTCAAATACCATCATTTATAAATAGGCTGTGCCGCCACTTTACCCAAACGAGCAATTGGCTTAGGAGGCTCAAAAGCTACAGGTTTATTGTTATTTGGTGCGGGAAATACACGGCGAGGTTGCTGTTGTTGCGCTCGGGGCTGAACTGGCTGTGCGTTGTTTTTCACAGCTTTAGATGTCTGCTTCCTCTCAGGTGCTTTTTTATCGGATGCAGAAGCGGTATTAGGAGTGACTGCGGGTTTGGGTGCTGGTGGCATTGCTTTACGTGGACGAGGCTTACTAGCAGTAGTAGCAACACGTTGTTGTTTGGCAGCAGCTTCAGCCGCAGCCTCTGATGAAATTGCTGTCCAAGTCGAATCGATAATTCGTTTCAATAAATGCAACTGATCTTCAGCGCTAGTGACTTCTCGTATCAACATTTCAATCCCCTTTGTTGTATTTAAGCCTGAAGACCAGCAGGTACGGACTAGATCGGTTGTGTCCTTTCAAAAGGACACAATTTTAATCAAGCGTCCCGTTACTGGACGCTTGATTTTTTAACAAATAAAACCAGATCGTAGTGCTCGATTTGCAGCATCTACTAGCGCATCAAATTCACCTAATTACTCCTTTTGGAGCAAACAAAACAACAAGCCACATCAAGTAATTTTAAGTATTTTGAAGTTAATAATATGTCTCTTCATTAAGCAATAAATCTTAATTCGCAGTTATTCAGAGCGATCAGTCAAACGCAAGTCTTGATACGTTTTTCTTATCAGATAGGTTGGACGACGTTTGGCCTCCATATATGTACGTCCAACGTATTCACCAAGAATTCCTACACCAATGAGTTGTAGGCTTCCAAAGAACATAATCGCGACAAACAAAGACGCATAGCCCGGGACATCAACACCGAAAATCAATGTGCGAATAAAAATGAAAAATCCATACATGACAGTGATTAGAGCTCCCGCTACACCTATGTATGTCCAAAATCGTAGTGGTATGGTACTGAAGCTTGTGATTCCCTCTAGGGCAAAATTCCAAAGCTTCCAACCTGAAAACTTCGAAGTGCCGGCAAAGCGCGGTTGACGAACGTATTCAATAGTGACCGACTTGAATCCTACCCAAGCAAAAAGACCTTTCATGAATCTTTGCTTCTCAGGAAGTAATTTCAGAGCATCCACAACAACGCGCGTCATGAGTCGGCAGTCTCCAACATTCGTTGGAATTTTGATGTGAGAGAGTAAATTGTACGTGTCGTAGAATGCAGCTGCGCTCAATCTCTTGCTTAGGCTATCGCTTTTCCTGTCTGAGCGTTTAGCCAAAACGACATCTGCATCGCTATCCTCCCATGCCCGGATAAGCCTACCAATCAGAGATGGCGGATCTTGCAGATCAGAATCAAGAGGAATCACTAAGTCCCCAATCGCTGCATCTAATCCAGCAGACAAAGCTGCCTCTTTACCGAAGTTGCGAGACAACTCGATAATCTTGAAACGGTGATCTTTAAGGCTCAATGCAACAAGATGACCGAGCGTTCCGTCCTTACTCCCGTCATCAACACAAACTATCTCGAATTCATAATCGTTGAGCTGTTCTATCTCCTGAATCACACTTTCATAAAAATCGAAAACTCCTGCCTCTTCGTTATAAAAAGGACAGACTAAGCTGACTAGTAACTTGACATCCATATTCAAGTCTCCTGAGCCAAAATCAGACCGCTTTCTCTCGAGAGAGCTGTTGATACCGTCCATCGGGCGCATACATCACACGCATAGCCTAAGAAATAATTCATTGTTAAGCCCCACAAATAAGTCGATCAAAATCGTGCTTTGTAAAGCACGAACATTTAAGCTACAACTGAAGTGAGTACTCGTGGAGGACGTAACAAACCATCTAAAAATATATCAGGATGCATCTGCGAATTGGCATCTCTAATTGTTCTTGCCACCAGAACTGCATCCAACAATTGGAAACGGTCAGTTAAGTTTGAAGGATGAAAATTATCCTGCAGATGTTGATGACTCAACTCTGAAGTATCGATCTCAAAGTGAACTGAGTGGTCTTGATGATGATGGTGCTCTAGCGCTCGATCATGAGAAAAAACTTGATGGATTTGATCTATTGAATCATTCATAGCTCCGCCTACTGCACTCAATCCAAGTTGGCAGCTAAGCAGAACTATTAGCACGAATGAAATCAGTTTTTTCAAGTGAGCATCTTTACTGATCAGAGTAAATTAATTCCAAACGGCTTAAGCAAAATAACCATCAAAGAAAAACAAATGACAGTTAATAAAGCTGAGGCGCCCATTGCTCCCCAAAAACCCAGCTTATTCAAAATCCAAGGAAAAACAATAAACATAGGCAAAGTAGGAATCACGTACCAGAATGTGTAATAAGCGTGATTTGCAATTTTCTCTTGGCTTTGATTCTCAAAAAACATCCAAAAAAGAGTCAGGAATGTCACGAGAGGCAAGGCGGCAATAAAGCCGCCTAACCTATCACTACGTTTAGCCACCTCAGAAATCAAAACAACCAAACCTGCAGTGATGAAATACTTTGTCAGAATCCAAACCATGTTTAGCTCCAGCCAGAGCAACTTAGGTTGCTCTGGTACTTTACTGGTGATTATTTACCGGTATGGTTAGCCGCAATGAAATTGCCCGGTGGACTAAAGAACATGAAAAGATTGTTCTTTGTTTGATCTGGTGCATTTGGATTTGCGAAAGTTACCTTCCACTCCTTACCCTTTTTTCCGTCAATGTATTCTATTGACTCATGCTTGACTGGCGCCCAGCTTTTATCAAGCTTGCCACCTTTCACAAGGGTATCTTTACGTTGGGCAGCACACTGAGTAATCGTGGATTCTGCGGCAGGTTTTGATCCGTGAAAGTGACAGCCATCACCAGGGCCTGCGTTTGAGGCGAATGGAGCAAAAGTAAGAAGAGAAAAAATAATAGTGTTGATGAGTGATTTCATATTGATTCCTAGAATGTAGTTAAAGGGCGTTGCGACTGTTATCTGTGGTGTTTTGAATGTCCAGATCCTCGTGTACATGGCGATGTTCCTCAGTTGGAAATCTGAATGACTCGCCATTAACATCGTGCTGGTACCCATGAAGTTGAGCAAAAAGCAAATAAATGCCAGCGAGAATGAGTCCTAAGTTCGCTGCGTAGCTGAACTTCCCAAAGTGCGAAGTTTTTCTCCAGATTGACAGAACAGCTACCATGACTGCCAGTGCTAAGATCTGACCCAATTCAACGCCTAAGTTAAAGCTCAATATTCTTAGAATCATGTGAACGGGATCATCACCAAGTGGTAGTTGTTGAAGGCGTGTTGACAAGCCAAAACCATGCAACAAGCCAAAAGCAAACACCATCTTGATTAAGTTGGGTGACGACATGTTGAAATGGCGCTGGAATCCACCGTTATTGTCAAAACCCTTGTAGATCACGCTAACGGCAATGATTGCGTCAACTAACCAGAAATTCCAAGTGATTTTGAAGTAAGTGGCAAAGATTAATGTGATGCAGTGTCCAATCGTAAAGACTGTGACAAACTTCACAATGTCCTTGAAGTTAGTTAGAAAAAATACAACGCCCAGCAAAAAAAGAAGATGGTCATACCCAGTCAGCATGTGACTGGCACCAAGCATGATGTATTGGATATAACCACCATCCAACATTCGCTGTTTATCTTCATCGCTGATGCCGTGCGCAAAAGCAATAAGCGGCAAAAGAGCGAGCAACAGCACCCCAAGACGCTGGGGAGAGATGTATCTCATTTAAATTCCTCAATTAGTCAATAGGAAAGCATCGGACATAGTTGTCCGAAAATTCGACTGCCTAGACTAGTTTGCGAGGAGGGCGTAATAGACCGTCTAAAAAGACGCTGGGAGGTTCTTGAGGGTTAAAGGCTATTAACAACTCAACAATTGATGTGGGAGGGAGTGCGTCTGAATCAGGGACCAGAGCAGAAGATTGAAAATGATCAGTTACATGCTGATGAGCTGCGTCACCACCGCCATGATCAAAATGTGTTGCGAAAGCGTCGTGGTGGTGATGATCGATTGATTGATCATGAGAAAAAGCTTGATGAACCTCGTTGGACGCATAATTGAAACTTTCAAAAGCTGTAGCCAACGACAGTTGGCAGCTTAAAAGAATCGCAACAAAGGTTGAAAAAAAGCTCTTCATTCCGTCATTATAAGATGGATCTCACATGATTTTCAAAGGAATTTTCTTATGAAAATCAAATATCATGTGTTAAGTTTGCTTTTTAATGTCAATACATCAGGAAATTTTGTCAACCGTTTTCTAATACCCAGTAAATAATAGGGATTAGGAAACTATCTTCTTTTCTCATGACTTCTACCAACAAAGCAAAAGTGCTGAGTCAAGCGTCCCGTTACAGGACGCTTGACCTCAACGTTTGAACCCAGAGCGTAGTGCACCGCTGGCAGCTTCGATTTGCGCATCAAGTTCGCCAGCTTCCACAGCTTGCTTGATCACTTGCAAAGTACCTACAAGATGGTCTGCTGCACCAACTTCCACGGTGCTTTTGCCCTTGGCTAATTCCAACTGTTTTGCACCATAGCGAACAGTTAGGCAAATCTTCCCATCTACATTCGTCCACCACATGGGGCGTACACGTCGCTGAATCTCAATGGTCTTGCGACTGCCATCTTCACTGGCAACAGTTTTGAAACGGTTGGTCGTGTATGTCTCACCCTGCTGTTGGGCAAGTGCCAACTGGATTTGATCAGCAAGTTTGCCTGACAGCTTATTGCGGCGGATTTGTATGGGTGCTAATGCAGCTGTACGCTTTGTATTGCTTAACTTCAAGTTTGCGAGTGCGCTCATTTTGATTCCTTATTTCTACGTTTGGGAATCAATACATTATTTGTTGAGTTCAAAACTGAAGTGCAACACTAACCCTGAGGTACTGTGTTGCGATGAATACCAAATACAAACATCTTTTGGCAGGAATGCAATAAAAAGCTGGCTCGTTGCGATTAAGAATGGCTACAGCTGAGCCTTCGCCAGAGGCAACAGTGGCGATAGGATTACGCTTGAGTTCTGAGATGCTTGCAGTGATGTCTGCCAAAATCAGATGTGCCATGATTTTTGCGCTGTAAATAGAGGCTATGTGTGTGCTTATATTAGTGCTCATGGTGTCAACAAACAATCAAAGATAATGTGATTGGGGTGGTGTTCAGTCCGATACATCCAGTTACAAGCCCACAAAAGCAAAAACCCCAGCGCGAACGCAGGGGTTTCTATAGTTTCAGTGGTGGTGGGGTGGGGACCAAGTAAAAAGATTGGTAGTTCAAGGGCTTAATGTAATTAGTAATTATTGTTAACTAGTGAGGGCTTAGCCGTTTCAGGCTGGCGAGCCAGTTCGATGAAAGCACGCACGTAATCTATAACTGTGTCCGCTTCGCGTGCTCCTAAGAATATCTGTTTGGCGATGCCGCGTGCGCCCAGCCGCACCGGAACCACATCCATCTTTGCTGCGTATCCCTCGACAAGCCAGCGAGGCAGAGCGGCTACGCCGCGACCGCTGGCCACCATCTGCAGCATGATGTCGGTGGTTTCGATGGCTTTGTGGCGCTTCGGAGTGATCCCGGCTGGCAACAGGAATTGGTTGTAGATGTCCAAGCGTTCGATGTCCACTGGGTAGCTGATGAGTACCTCTCGGTTCAATTGCTGGGGTTTTACATAGGCTGCCGAAGCCAACGCATGGTCTTTGCCCACTACAAGTACTTGCTCGTAGTCGAACACAGGTTCGAACTTCAAACCCGGTTTATAGAGTGGGTCGGGGGTGACGAGCAGGTCGATTTCGTAACCGAAAAGTGCGCCAATCCCGCCAAACTGGAATTTTTGTTTGACGTCCACATCCACGTCGGGCCATGCGGTCAAATAGGGTGAAACCACCTTGAGCAACCATTGGTAACAAGGGTGGCACTCCATGCCGATGCGTAGCGTACCTCGCTCGCCCTTCGCAAACTGTTCAAGGTGCTCTTCGGCTAGGTCCAGGAGCGGTAGCACCCGATTTGCTACTGTAAGTAGATACTGACCGGCTTGTGTCAGACGCAGACTTCGTCCTTCTCGTAACCAAATGTCGGTGCCCAGTTGCTGCTCAAGTTTCTTCACGGTGTGGCTTAGAGCCGACTGGGTCAGGTGCAGCATGCCCGCAGCAGCAGTCAGCGAGCCTTGTGTCTCGACCTGTTGAAGGATTCTTAAATGAATGCGCTCGATCATTTGAATGATTATTTTTCATGGATATATGAGATATAACCATTTTACTTCATGAGTTGTGGAGTCTAGCATATCAATCATTGCTTCTGTTTTATCTTTGATTGGTAACGAAAATGACACATCCTCTTCGTGTAGTAGCGGTTTCTGGTGGACTACAAAGCCCTTCCAAGTCTGTAGCCTTGGCCGAGCACATATTGGGTTTAATCGCTGAAGAAATCTCAAGCGAAGAACATATGGTTGAACTTGGGCAACTCGCACCGCTGCTTGCTGGAGCGATCTGGCGAACTCAATTGCCAGAGGTAGTTGAGCGCAAGCTTGCTGTTGTCGAGCAAGCTGATATGTTAGTGGTCGTAACGCCGGTCTACCGCGGTTCCTACACTGGACTCTTCAAGCACTTCTTCGATTTTATTCATCAGGACGCCTTGATCGATAAGCCGATTTTGTTGGCTGCTACCGGTGGCAGCGAGCGCCATGCATTGGTGATCGAGCACCAGTTGCGGCCGCTTTTCAGTTTCTTCCAGGCCCGCACGTTGCCATTAGGCATTTATGCGACTGACAAAGATTTTGTCGACTACCGAGTGCAGGACGCCGCCCTGATCGAGAGGATCACACTGGCGTTGCAACGAGCAAAACCAGTGCTGGAGTTGACGCGCAAAGCCAAGCACTCTTTGGTCGAGCAATTCGCTGTGGCTTGAAACAGAAATCGGCCTTTTCTAATCCTTTTAAATATTCAAAAAATTAAATCACAATGAACCAAGAAATTATTTTTAAACTGAAAAGTATTTGCTTCGATGAGAACTATTCTCCATCGGACAGTACGCGTCTCACCACGAATTTTGCCAATTTGGCACGAGGCACGAGTCGGCAACTGAATTTGCGCAACACATT
>NZ_JBASJR010000001.1:0-253905 GCF_049655405.1 Zwartia sp. | reverse complement strand
TAAATGGAGAGGCATCAAGTTTGGCCTTCTCTGTTCCAGTGTCGAGCACGATTATGGCTCCAGCAACTGGAGCTGCGACTTTATCTGGCGTGTTTTCCGGCTCAGGTGGTCTGACCTTTACAGGCGCCGGCACACTGGTCATGTTAGGTGCCAACACCTACTCGGGTGGCACAACGGTATCGGGCGGTACGCTATCGTTGGCCGGGGGCTCACCCACTGGCACTGGTGACGTCTTCGTAGCGTCTGCCGGTACCTTGATGGGAACGGGTACGATTGGCGGCAACTTGAGCGTAGGTGGCGTACTCAAACCCGGTAACTCGCCAGGCTATTTAGTTGTCTCGAATAATGTGTCGATGAATACAGGCTCAACCTATCAACAAGATATCGCGGGTTTGGTTCAGGCAAGTAGCGCGACTCCAGCGGGGGCCACAGGCTACTACTCGCTGTTGAGTGTTGGGGGGCTATTCACGATTCATTCGGGAGCTTCCTTAACTCCACGCCTTTCAAACCTCTTTAGTGCAAGCGAGTCGGGCTACGGTAGTGCAATCTATGTGCCAGCACTTGGCGATCGCTTCCGCATGGTGACGGCCACGGGTGGTATCTCTGGTCGCTTCGACACACTTACGCAACCGGCAGAACTCGCAAGCGGCACACAGTTCATTGCGTTCTATAACGTCAATGGCAGCAACAGTCTGGATCTGGCGGTGACGCCGACTTCCTACAGTTCTACGTTGTCATCAAGCACCACAAACGCCCGGGAAGCCGCGAATGTCTTGGATCAGATCTTAGGGGTTAACAAGACCGGTACTGCTACGGCAGCACAAGACTCTTTGCTCTACGCGGTCGCCGGACAAACCGCAGCAAGTCTGCCAGGCTATGCGCAGTCGCTCTCTGGTGAGATCCACGCGGCCTCGGCTGCTACCTTGCCTCAGGCGACCCAACGGGTGCAGCAAGCAGTGTTGGCACGCTTGGGCGACTTCCCCATGCCACCTACTCAACTCAATGGCGGTGCGAGCAATTCCTTATCGTCAGGTGCCATCAAAGACGGTCGTGTCTGGGGTGAGATCGCGTACCAGCGCGGCGTTCGTTCAGGTAATAGCGGTGGCAATGGCTATAACAACAACCTATACCAAGCGGTGTTTGGTGTGGATGCTTACACAAACGCTGCGCTTGGACTCAAGCTGGGTGGTGGTTTGGCGCTCTCGAACACCACGGTCAATGCAACGGGTGGTAACAGCACCATCCAGCAAGGCGCATTATTCCTCTACGGCAAGATGCCTGTGGCACAGGATTATGTGCTCGATGGTATGGTCAGTTTGGGCTTGAGCTCAACCAACCTCTCGCGCAGCGACATCACCGGTATCAGCAATGGCTTTAGTAACAAGTCAGTAATGGGTAACGATGTCCTAGTGAGCGCAGGCCTGAGCCGTCCGTTTGAGACGAGCGATTTACGCGTCACCCCGTATGTGCGACTCACTTACCAGTACGTGGGCCAAGCCGCCTACGATGAGGGTGCAAGCGCTGCGGCATTAAGCGTCGGGCGAATGAATGCCAATGGCGTACGCGCAGTGATCGGTGTGGGCGCAGGGTCGCTCAGCAAAGACCCGCTTAAAACTGGATATACCTACCGCGCCAACCTCGGGATCGGTGCTGAGTCCCAAGGCTTACTCAATCCAACGCTCAACACCACCCTTGGTGGTTACTCAAGCAGCGTCACCACGCCCACGGCAGGAGTCGGGTTTGTGCAAGCAGGTTTGTACGGTACGGTCAAAGTCGCTGACAGCGCTTACGCTTATGCAGGAATCTCTGCCGAAGCTAGAACAGGTCAAAACCTGTATGGTGGAAGTGTGGGATTGCGGGTAGCGTTTTGATATCAGGGCACTGCTAGCTCAGGGCGGGAGTGGCCTTGAGCCTTCGCCAAGCAGTAAATGAACCCTGATTTTTCAGGGTTTTTTTTACGCCTGTCTTCTTTCGCTCTTTATTTCGACCTTACCCAGTCATTGAGCGTCTAGGCTTGGATTGCTCGTAATATTCACCGATAATACAAGCACTTAAATTATTAAATCTTTTAGGCGAAATGATGGCGAATGCACTCCCAACCGTAGCAGAGTATGTCGTAAGCCGACTGGCAGACCTGGGCATAGATCGTGTCTTTGGTGTGCCGGGCGATTATGCGTTTCCTTTTGATGATGCGATTGAGGCGAGCGACCGTGTCGAGTGGATTGTCTGCGCCAATGAGCTCAACGCTGCATATGCGGCAGACGGTTATGCGCGTATCAAAGGTGTTTCGATTCTTTCGACCACGTATGGTGTCGGTGAACTGAGTGCGATCAATGGCGTGATGGGTGCGCGTGCCCAGCGCTTGCCGGTTTTTCATATTGTTGGTGCCCCAAGCACACGGATTCAAAAGCAAGGCCTGATCACGCATCACACACTTGGCGATGGTGTGTTCAATCAATTTCAGCACCTTTCAGCCGCTGCCTGCTGCGTGACGGCTAACTTGACACCCGATAACGTCGTGAGCGAGATGGAGAGGGTGATCAGTGAAGCCTTACGTCTGAGCGCTCCTGCTTACATTACAGTACCGATGGACTTGGCGAAAATGCCCATCATCGGCACACCTGTTAAAGGTCAGGCGCTGGCTGAGATTAAACGGGTCAAAAGCAATCCGGAAAGTTTGAGTGCAGCCTTGAGTTTTGCAATCGAAAAAATCAATGCGGCTAAAAACATTGTGGCCTTGCCAACGAATCTTGTTGGTAACTATGGGCTCCGGGAATCATTGCTCGCTTTCCTGGGTCAAACCGGAATATCTTTCGCGACTACGCCGATGGATAAAGGCATTGTCTCCGAAGCTCATCCCCAGTATTTAGGTATTTATAGTGGCGTATGGTCCAATCCAGCAGGCCTGAATGTTGCCGTAGAAGGTGCAGATTTGGTGCTCGACATCGGCGGTGTCGTATTTGAGGATTTCAACACCACTTTCTGGTCTTCCAACATCAGCCCTGACAAATTGCTCACCCTTGGTGATAATTTTGTCAGATTGGGCAACACCATTTTTACGGGGGTGGCGCTTGAAGATATGCTGAAAGGCCTCACTGCAAAGTTAAAAGCACTCCCTAAATTAGAGTTTTCAATCTCCTTGTCACCCTTGTCTCTTCAGGCAGAACCGAGTCAGCCGACTTCTTCGGGCAACCTGTACGCGCGTATCCAAAAAATGCTTCGCCCAGGTGATGTGTATGTGGTTGAGACCGGCTCATGCACGATTCACTCTACACCGATGTTATTACCTAAAGATGTTGGGTTTCAGACGCAGACGCTTTGGGGGTCGATTGGTTGGGCGACGCCTGCTGCGATGGGTATCTGCATGGCCAATCAACAAGGCCGTACGGTTTTAATCACAGGTGACGGCTCTCATCAGCTGACGGCCAATGAAATCGGGGTCATGGGTCGGTATGGCATCAAGCCTATCATTTTTGTACTGAATAACGGTCTGTATGGTGTTGAGATTGTGCTGAGTGAGAAAGGCCCCTCCTATGATGATCTCGCACATTGGAATTACGCACAAATTCCAGCCGCGATGGGTTGTGATAAATGGTTTAGCGCACGCGTCAGCACTGTGGCAGAGCTTGATACTGCCATTGCGCGTGCGCAAGCCCATGATGGTGCTTCCTATATAGAAATTATGATCTCCGCCGAAGAGAGCCAGCCACTTCCTGAAAGTGTTCAGGAACAGATTTATCAATCCGCTCTTAAAAAATAATCAAGAGGTCACAACGATGCGAGTGCGAACTTCAGGTGTGTTGAACACATTTTTTGCAGTGTTGCTTTGTACTCAGAGTGCTCTGGTCTCTGCGGCAGCAGATACGATTTTTCTGGGCGGACCGATCGTCACGGTCAATGCCAACAATGAAGAGGTAGAAGCACTCGCAGTCAAAGATGGAAAAATCGTCGCGCTCGGTCAGCAAGCGGATATCAAGAAAAACTGGGCAGGCCCTAAGACGCAAGTGATCGACTTGAATGGTCGCACACTGATGCCGGGGTTTGTGGAGCCGCATGTTCACATCGTATTAACTTCAATGGTGGAGGGGCTGTGGTTAGACTTGTCTAACTTTACGTTGCCCTACGATACGTTGGAGACAATTAGCACCAAACTGCGTGCAGCACTCAAAAATGTGCCGCCAGGTGGTTGGTTGGCGGGCTTCGGTGTAGATCCTTCGCGTACTTCACCTTTTATGGCGGAGTTGACGACAGAGGTGCTTGATAAAGTCTCGACTGATGTTCCAATTTTTATCGTCAATCAATCCGGTCATATTGCGTATGTCAATACCAAGGCATTCGAAGTGGCCGGTGTGACCAACAAAACACCTAATCCTCCCGGAGGCGGTATTTACGTCAAGGATGCGCAGGGCAATCTGACCGGCAAGTTGATTGAACCGCCGAGTTACCTGCCTTTCCAAGCCAAGATGCCCGTGCCTACGCAAGCTCAGCTGGTTGAGGCGATGCGCAAGACGACCAAGAAGCTTGCGATGAAAGGCATCACGACCTCGGCTGAAATCACCGTTGGCGCGAACCTTGGTCTGGATAATGAATTAGGTTTATATCAATACCTGATGGCCAATGGCGGTTTGCCTGTCAGAGTGCGTGCCTATTTATATGGCAGCGCCATTCCCAAGGGATTTAATGCGATCAAGCCCAATCAGGGGGATGATCGCTTGCGGTTTGTGGGGGTGAAATTTTTGGCCGATGGATCTACGCAGGGCCTAACCGCAGCGTTGAATGAACCGTACACATACCCAGCCGATACCAAAAACAAAGGGAGCCTCAACTATCAAACTGAGACGCTCCTGAACGATATGCGGCCTTATTTTGATCAAGGTTGGCAGATTTCAATCCATGCCAATGGTGATCGCGCGATCGATCAAGCGTTGGAAAATTACAATACCCTTCTCGCCGGTGTCGCGCAGCCCGAGAAACGAAGACTGCGTATTGAGCACTTCACAATCACTAAGCCTGAACAACTCATCCAAACTAAAAAACTGGGTGTGGTTCCAGGATTTACGATCGGGCATGTTCATTACTGGGGCGAGCCGTTTCACAATCAAATCGTTGGACCCGCTCGCGCGAACCGAATCGATGCATCCGCTTCTATGAAAAAAGAGGGTATTCGGTTTGCCTATCATAGTGACTCACCCGTTTCCCCCTATGGCCCACTGAAATACATTACCCAGGGTGTCACACGTCTTTGGCAAAGCCCACTTGAAAGAGTGCTGGGCCCCAAGGAGAGAGTCTCTGTCGATGATGCAATCCGCGCAGTGACGATTGACGCAGCCTATCAGATGATGTCGGATCACGAGGTTGGTAGTCTGGAAGCTGGCAAATTAGCCGACTTTGTTGTTCTTGAAAAGAATCCACGCACGACGGCCCCTGCACAAATCGCTGACATCAAGGTGTTAGAGACATGGGTCGGTGGAAAGCGTCAGGCATGGTGATGCGTTTTACTCAATATTTAATGTGATAGAGGTCTTGATGAGCAAATCTTCTCGTCGCCATTTTCTTAAGTCATCCGTGATTGGTGTTGCTGCTACGGCGAGTGCGAGTCAGAGCTTGGCTCAAAGTCCAGCTCTGCCAAAGAACACAATTGCTCAGGTCAGGGCTTTACAAGCCAGAGAGATTCAAGCGACTACTGCGACTTGGAATGACGGTTTGGCTCATCCAATTCCCTATCAAAATCCTCCAGGTCGCGGCAAAGACAGAGCGATTGTTTTGGGTGGCGGCTCCGAGTACATGAGTTCCTTTCTGGTCGGCTATTTTCATGCGCTGTTGAGCAATGGCGTCAATTTACGTTTGGCGGATATTGTGGTTGGTACCTCTGCGGGCGCTGTGTTAGGAAGTGCCTTGTTAGGACATCGGCTGGATTTGTTTTCTGCAGAATTTAATTTATTAGCCAATTACCCAAAGGTGATGGCGAAGTTTGTGCCGACTAAAAATTTCCTACCCAGCCAAGAGCGGGTCATGAAGATGGGTATTGATGCCAAAGATGGCAATCCCGATATCATTCAGGCGATTGGTCATGCTGCGATGGCGGCCAAATCGATTTCCTCTGAAAAATTTGAAATGAATATGAAAATATTTTTGGGGGATATGAAAGAGATTCCTCCAAAGATGTTCATCACGACGATTGATTGTTATACCGCCGAGCGCTTAGTGATTGCGCCTGACTCTGGCGTTCCCGTCACGACCGCCTGTGCAGCAAGCGCGTCGGCACCTGGAGTGACTGGGCCCACTTGGGTCAAAGATCGTGTCTGCATGGATGGCAGCATTGGTTCGACAGAAACGCATTGCGATATTGTGGCGGGATCAAAGAGAGCACTGATCGTGGCTCTGGCAGACACTATTGAGCAGGAAAAAGAGGGGCTGCGTTTAAATCGTCTACCTAATACGATTTTGCAGGAAGTGAAGGATCTTGAGGCTGCCGGTACCAAAACAAAGCTCGTCGTTGTAGGCATGTTGCCCGGTAGAAAGACCTTGAGCGTGGTGGATCCAGGCATCATGGAACCTGCCATCAAGTATGGTTTTGAGCGAGGCATGCAAGACCTGCCAGAGATGAAGAAATTTTGGGCTTAAAGTTTCCAGTTCTTCCTCTTATTGCCACACTCGCGACGCAAAGTCTGGCGACGATGGCGGCTTACTCTTTTCCAGTCGTGGCGCCCGTGATTGCCCAAGACCTTGAGGTGCCGGGTACGCTGGTAGGGTTTTTTATCTCTATGGTCTATGGCGTTGGCATTATTTCCGCGTTGTTGTCACCGCGCTTTATCCGGCGCTTTGGTGCGGTCAGGGTCAGTCAGCTAGTCTTAATTGCAACGCTTGCGATGCTGTTGGCGTGTGCTGTCGGGAGCATTGTTTCAGTTGTGCTTGGTGCTGCGCTACTGGGTTTGGCCTATGGCGCCACGGCACCGGCGAGTGCGCATTTGTTGGTGCCGCGCACACCTCCGCGCGTGATGAACTTGGTGCTGTCGATCCGTCAGATTGGGGTGCCACTGGGTGGGGTATTGGCGGGTCTGGTGATGGCACCGCTGACTTTGAGTCTAGGATGGCAAGCGGCCTTGCTGTGGCAGACAGTGCCAGTGTTGACGGCGGTGTTGTTGCTCGAGTGCGTGCGCCGCTCGTGGGACGTTGATCGCGATCCGACGCGTCAAATATTAAGCAAAGGATTATTCGCTCCGGTGCAAATTTTGTTCGATCGCCCTGAGCTTCGGCGACTGTCGTTCGTGAGTTTTATTTACGGCGGGATTCAACTTTGTTTTATCGCTTTTTTGACGGTGCACTTGACCAGCAAAACGGGTTTTGATTTGGTGCAAGCTGGATGGGCCTTGGCCATCTACCAAGTGGCGGCCGTGATCAGTCGACCTATCTGGGGCTGGTTGGCGGACAAGTGGATTTCCGCACAGAGGTTATTGGCGTGGCAGGGTTTCATTATGGGCGGTACTGCCGTGCTGACCGGGCAGTTTGGAATGAGCTGGGCGCCTTGGTTGATACTCTCGCTCTGCGCTGTGGCGGGTACCACGGCGAGTGGGTTTACAGGTCTGGCTTATGCGGAATGGGCACGCTTGGGTGGAGCCCAGAGGACTGAAGCGACAGGCTTAGGCTCTGGCCTGATGTTCGCGGGCGTGTTGTTGCTGCCTTCCTTGTTCTCAGTGACGGTCACATCTTTTGATGATTATGGTGTGTCTTATGGTGTCGTCGGCGCCTTGGCTGCCTTTTCAGGGTTTTTGTTGTTACGACAGAAAAGTACTTGATTGACTTGTCATCTCGCCACACTCGTTGACAGTTTGTTGCACTTTTTTTCTTGTTGTCCGAATTAGGGCTTGAGAAAATACTTAGCCAGCACAGACGGACGAGCAAATGGAAACCAGAATCAGTGATTTAGAGGCCTTTGCGGTCGATGCGCGCGATCGTTTGGCGCGGATTGAAACGCGCCTGGATACCTTTGCAACCAAAGCAGATTTACACCGCGAGCTGCACGGCATGACCTGGCGTCTCTTGGGCGGCGCTTCTGCTTTGGTGGGGATCGTGTATTGGATTGCTCGAACGGTTCATTGATCAAGCAATCTGATGTGTGCTATTTAATTCAACTGAACATTCGCTTCTTTCGCGACTTTGCCCCATTTATCCACTTCGTCTTTCACATACTTTGAAAACTCTACGGGTGTATTGCCAACGGGTGTCGCGGAGATCGCTGCAAAGCGGTCTTTGATCTCTTGCGTCTTTAGAATCGCGATCGTTGCATTGGCGAGTTTGTTGATGATGGCGGGAGGTGTGCCGGCGGGTGCAAACAGTCCGTTCCAAGAGTCAGCTTCGACGCCAGGCATGCCCGCTTCGGCCATCGTGGGAACGTCTGGCAATTGGGCCAGGCGATGGCTGCCAGCAACGGCAATGGCGCGAACTTTACCGCTCTGAATGGCGGGCATCACACCACTTGCGGTTTTAAATCCCATGTTCACTGTTCCGCCAATGACATCTGTCAGGGCAGGTGCTGCCCCTTTATAGGGAATGTGCAGGACATCAATGCCCGCGCGCAGCTTGAGCATTTCTCCTGCGTGATGTTGCATGCCACCGGCGCCCGAGGAGGCGTAGTTCAGTTTGCCTGGTCTGGCCTTGACATAGGCGATGAGCTCATCCAGCGTGCGAACGGGAATGTCAGTATTAACAACCAAGACACTCGGTGAGGACATGATCTGTGTGATCGGCGCAAAGTCTCGCACGGTGTCGTAGCCGAGGTTTTTATATATCCCCATGTTGGTGGTGTTGGCGACAGTGCCCACCAGCAGTGTGTAGCCATCGGGTTTGGCTTTGGCCACAAACTCTGAGCCGATGTTGGAGCCGCCACCTGGTTTGTTTTCAACAATGATCGGTTGACCGAGTTCTTTTTCGAGCTTGGAGGCAATCAGTCGGGCAAAGACATCTGTCGGACCACCAGCCGCAAAGCTCACGATTAAGCGGATAGGCTGTGAGGGATACACAGCTGCAGCTGCGGATGCTGATTGGCTCGATGCCTGCGTGGCAAGGCATACGCCGAAAAACAATAGAGAGAGGCGCAAATAGGCCTTGGACTTGAATGCAAAGATTGCCATGAATTGTCTCCGTTTTTTAAGTTATTCTCTTTAGATTAACGGTCAAACAAAAAAAATGAAAGAGATAAGGCGATGAGTGAAGCAATTACGATTGCACAGTTATTGGTCCGTAAGCTGGGACAGAAGGGCGTAAAAAAAATATTTGGTCTGCCCGGTGGCGGCTCTTCGCTCGATGTGATCGCTGCAGCTTCTGCTCAGCAGATCGAATTTATCCTGACTAAAACTGAGAATGCTGCCGTCATGATGGCGGGTGCTCTTTCTGAGACAACGGGGGTGCCGGGTGTGGCGCTCATGACCAAAGGTCCGGGCCTCACTAATAGTGCCAACGGTGTGGCCTATGCGAGTCTGGATCGCGCGCCTGTCGTGGTGTTGACCGACGGCTTTACTCCCAAGCAACTGTCCTACATCACGCATCAAGTTTTTGATCAGAAAGCGGTGTTGGCGCCGATCGTCAAGGCGGTGAGCCGGCTCGAGTCTGAAGACCCAGAAGCAGAGATTGAGGCGTTGCTGATCCTGGCTTGCACCGAGCCCATGGGTCCCGTGCATATTGAGCTGACCTCAGAGACTGCGCGCAAGACAGTGTCTGTGCGTTCGGTAGACCCAGCCTGTGAGGCGCGCAGACCGACCCAAGCTGGTGAGCTTGGCGTCTCGCCTGTTGAGCAGATTCAGACGCTGAGTGTGCGACTGAAAAAAGCACGCAAGCCTATTGTTGTTCTTGGTTTAGAAGCGCGTGCGCACGATGCATCAATTAGAAATTTTGTCGATGCCTTGGGTTGTGCTGTACTGGCGACATATAAAGCCAAGGGTGTGATTCCTGATTCGGATCCCCGCGTAGTGGGTATTTTTACGGGTGGCTCGCTTGAGCAGGAGGCCATTGCTGCCTCTGACCTGATGATCCTGATTGGTATGGATCCTGTTGAATTAATTTTGCAGCCTTGGCGTTACACGACCCCTGTGGTGGATATCGCGGCCTGCGTCCATCCTGTGCATTATGTGGAGCCTGAGGTGCGTGTAGTGGGTACGTTGACTGACACGCTAAATGCATTGCTGTCGTCGGGTGACTTGGAGCAAAGCGACTGGAGTATGTCGTCTCTTGCTGCGCTACGCGAGAGTGCATGGAGTCAGCTTGCATATTTGCCTGTGAAATACGGCGTCGCACCTGATCGTGTCGCACAGTTGGCGGCACTTTGTTGTCGCGAGGCTGAGGTCAAGCCCATGTTTTCGATTGATGCCGGCGCGCACATGTTTTCTGTGGCTGGATTTTTCCCTGCAGAGCGCGCTGGAGATGTGCTGATATCCAATGGCTTGGCGACGATGGCCTTTGCCTTGCCTGCCGCGATTTCAGCGGCGGTTCAACACCGACACGCACCGGTTTTATCTTTTACGGGAGATGGCGGTTTGATGATGTGTCTGGGCGAGCTTTGCACGGCTGTCGAGCAACAAGCCAAAGTCATTGTGATTGTTTTTAACGACAGCGCGTTATCTCTCATTGATATCAAACAACAAAGTCGTTCGATGAAACCGGAGGGCGTGCGTTGGCGTCATCACGATTTTGCCGCGACCATGACTGCGCTGGGTGGCTTGGGCATTCGCGTTGCGAGCGAGCAAGCGTTCATCGAAGGCATGCAACAAGCGCTAGCCCATGAGGGCCCATCATTACTCGATGTATCGATCGACCCGTCCGGGTACCCAGAGCAACTCAAAGCGATGCGGGGTTAAATTTACTTCAGGAGGCTGACTGTCATGATTCACGTGTCAACAAAGCAAGAGTCCTTGGTCAATAGACGGCTCTCTCGCATGGAGAGCGGCGAGGTGCACTGGAGGACGGATTTTCTGCGCCCCTCTGATACGACTCCCCAAGAGGGTAAGACGGTCTCGCCGCAGGCGTTCTTGATCGAGATGACACCTCAGGAAATTATTCACCCGCATTTTCATGAGGTGGAACAGTTTCAGGTGTTTTTCGAGGGTGAAGGTCAGATGGGGCGAACTGAGGGCAAGCTCGGTCCTTCGGTGGTGCATTACACGGATGCCTATACGGGCTATGGCCCCATCACGGCGAGCCAACAGGGGCTCTCTTATTTCGCGTTGCGTCCGCGCAAGGATCCAGGGGCGATCTATCTGCACAAAGAAGGCTATCGCGAAAAACTCCGTCCTTCGAAAAAGCGGCATTTTTCCATTCCTTTTGTGAAAAGCACTCAAGCAGTGCTGGGTCATCTGGAAAAACCCGTCGTAGAGCAACTTTTTGACAATTCACACTATTCGCTCGATGACGGTTTGTCGGCGTGTATGGTGAGGTTGGGGCCCAACCAATCCTTCACGATCCAGTCCACCATACAAAGTGGCGGTCAGTACCTCGTCAATATTCAGGGTGTTCTTAAGTATGGCGATCGCGACTGCGCGGAGTCTTCGGTCTTTTTTAGTGAGCCGGCCGATGTTTCGTTTACGGTCGAGTCAGGCGAGGCGGGTGCAGAGTTTTTAGTTTTGCAGTTTGGTCAGATTCTTTGATTTCGAATAAATCGAACATAAGTTCTTAAAAAGTTCGATTGATTCGAAGTCATTCCATCGCCAATATACATTCCAACGAGTTCGCCTTTCGCGACTCAAGACTGGAGTGTTCAAATGAAAATCATTCTTTGGGGAGGCGTTGCCCTCCTTGCACTGTTCTGGACGGGTGGGGCTGCAATACTGGCGGAGGCGGTGCAATGGTCTGCGCAATGGGTGTCTGCAGGCTCAACTTCGACTTTGGAAGCAGCGGCAAAAAATATCGTGCTTCCTGTGTGGCTAGCGCCGTGGTTTGATCCTGCCGGTATCTCGAGTGTGCTTGAAACCCTTCAGGACATGCTCGGCAGTTTTTCCAGCGTATTGCCGACGATGGGCATGGTGATGGGATGGTTGATCCCCGCAATCTGGATCACATGGCTGCTGGGTGTTCTAGCGCTAGTGGGGGCGGGAGTTGCGGGCACGCTCATACTGAGTCGTTTTCAAAAGTCCTGAAAACGATATTGCGTCTGGGGAGTGGCGCGTCGTATTTTGCTGACAGTTGAGGCTCTTAAAAGGCTTTTTATCGCTGTATGATGAAAAAAATATTTTAAAAATCATCGCGATCAAATCGCACTTTGGAGACAAAATGAAAGCAAAAGATGGTTACCTGGAAATCCCGTCACTCAAAGGCAAAGTTTCAGAGGCAGAGTGGCAAGCGCGTGTCGATCTGGCCGCCTGTTATCGACTCGTGGCGATGTACGGCCTGTCTGACATGATTGCCAATCACATCTCCGCGCGCATTCCGGGCGAAGAGGGCGTGTATCTCATCAATCCCTACGGCATGATGTATGAGGAAATCACGGCCTCCAGCCTGTTCAAGGTGGATTTTTCCGGCAAGGTCTTGGGCGGGCCAGATTTTGGCAGTCTTGGCTATGGCGTCAATCGCGCAGGTGCGGTGATTCATAGCGCGGTGCATGAAGCGCGTCACGACGTAGGTTGCGTCTTGCATACGCACAGCTGGGCCTCGATGGCGGTCTCTTCTCTTGAGTGTGGCGTGCTACCGCTCAATCAAACTTCGATGCGCTTCCTAAAGATCGCCTACCATGACTACGAGGGTGTGGTGTTGCTGGATACTGAAAAAGCATCCTTAGTGAAAGATCTCGGGACAAATAACGTGCTGATGTTGCGTAACCATGGTGCACTCGTAGCGGGTGTGACAATTGGCGAAGCCTTTAATTGGATGCACCGCTTGGAGCTTTCTTGTTATGCGCAACTGGCGGCTATGGCCTGCAATTCTCCGATGGTCAAAGTGTCCGAACGGGTGCTAGAAGAAACGTGGAACAACTATCAGGCCAGCACCCGTCGTCGCTTTGGCGATCTCGAGTGGCCTGCGTTGATCCGTAAGCTTGATCGAAGTGATCCAACTTATAAAAATTAAGCTGCGTTTGTTGTCAAAAACCTCTCTCTTAACTTAACGACAGAAAGCATTATCAAAATAACGATAAAGCTAAGGAGATGCACTGAGTTTTTGCTCAATGGCTATCGATTCAAGCTGATTTAATTTTCAAATATAGGAATTCAATTCTATTATTTGTTTTTTAAGGTTTTTACGCAGATAATTAGAAAAATAATTGGAGATAAAAATGAGTTGGGAGACTGCATACGCCGAACTTGAGTTGCGCAGAGATGCCGCACGCAAAATGGGTGGGGAGGACCGCTTAGCTAGACAAAAAGAACTTGGAAAACTCAACGTCAGGGAACGGATTGCGACGCTGCTTGACTCAGGGACATTTCGCGAATTTGGAATGACTACCGGAAAAGGTAAATATGATGAGCAAGGACATTTAGTTTCTTTTCTGGCTTCTAATGCTGTGACCGGTACTGGCCGGATCAATAATCGCAAGATTATGATTTCTGCTGACGATTACACGATCGGTGCGGGCTCGAGTGAAGCCACAGTGTCTGACAAATGGCTATACGCGGAGAGGATGGCGTATCAGTTTCGGATGCCCTTGATCCGTATGGTTGATACAGCAGGCGGTAGCGTTAGGCTGATCGAACAACAACAAGCAACAAAAATTCCTGGTTACCCGAGTTGGCCAGTGATTCCGCTTTTAAGCACGGTCCCTGTTGTAGGTGCGGCACTTGGTGCGTGCGCAGGACTGGGCGCAGTAAAAGTTTCGTGTTCGCACTTTTCAGTCATCGTAGAAAATATCGGTCAGGTGTTTGCGGCAGGACCACCAGTGGTCAAACAAGGCCTCAACCAGATCGTGACAAAAGAGGAGCTTGGAGGCGCTCGCGTTGCGGCAAAGTCTGGAGCGGTTAGCAATATTGCCGAATCCGAAGAGGATGCTTTCCGTCAAATTCAAAAGTTTCTTTCTTATTTGCCGCGCAATGTATGGCAAATGCCGCCCATTTCAGAATGTACAGATGATCCATGGCTAATGGACGAAAAATTAGATAGCGCTATTCCTGAAAATAAACGCTCACCCTATCAAATAAGAAAAATCCTAGAAAAAATTGTCGACAAGGATTCTTTGTTTGAGATGAGTCGGTTATTTGGTGGGTCCACCTTGACTTGTTTAGCTCGGCTCAATGGTCATCCCGTTGGCATCATGGCGAATGATCCGATGGTGATGGGTGGAGCGATGACGCATAAATCGGCGATGAAGGTTGAGCGCTTCGTGGATCTGTGCGATACCTTTCATCTGCCCATTGTCAACTTTACGGATCAACCGGGTTTGATGATTGGACTTGAGGCTGAAAGTGCCGGCACAGTTCCAATCGCGTACAGGGCGGCTGGGGCGATTGAGCAGGCCAGCGTTCCTTGGGTTTCCATCATTATTCGGCGCGCATTCGGTGTTGGGGGAGGACTGCATGGCCCGAAATTTGGGCCCACTGGACAATCCTTAAACCTGCGCTATGCATGGCCATCCGCAGTGTGGGGATCCATCCCTGTAGAAGGGGGGGTAGCAGCAGCCTATCGAAGGGAAATTGAGGCGGCAGAGGAGCCTGTTGTCAAACGACAAGAGATAGAAAACTATTATCACAATCTGGCCTCGCCTTTTAGGACCGCAGAAAAATTTGGGATCGTTGACATCATCAAACCGTCAGAGACGCGAGCTCTGCTCTGCGACTGGATTGAAGATGCCTATCAAGTCAATCAAACACAGCTTGGTCCAAAACAAAGGCCAATGCGGTAAACGAGCGGACGTGCAAAAATGAAGACGACTGAAAATGAGGGACCACTTGCCGGGTATACCGTCATAGAGCTATGTTCTACGATCGCAGGTCCTGCATGTGCGCGTTTATTGGCAGATTTTGGTGCAGAGGTGATCAAGATTGAACCCTCGGATGGCGATCCAGTCCGCAATATGGGGAGTCACGATGGCAATGTCTCTTTGTATGCGACAAGCATCCTACGTAACAAACAGTCTGTTTCAATCAACCTTCGGACACCTCAGGGACAAAGTCTGGTACGTAAGCTGATCGCCCAAGCAGATATCGTGGTTGAAAACTTTCGTCCGGGAACGCTCGAGAGACTCGGACTGGATTACGCGTCTTTATCGAAAGATAACCCGGGTCTGGTCATGGTGCGGATTAGCGGGTATGGACAGACCGGTCCGTACAAAGATAGACCTGGATATGGCGTGACGTGTGAGGCTATAGCAGGCGTCAGGCATATGACGGGAGACCCGGATCGGCCACCTGCTCGGGTTGCACTTGCAGTCACAGATGAGCATACGGCTGTCTTTGCAGCATTTGGTGCATTGATGGCGATTTTGCAGCGTCAAAAAACCGGTAAAGGTCAAATTGTTGATTCAACTTTGTACGAATCAGCCTTCAGCATGATGGAGCCTCACGTACCCGCATACGATCGATTAAAAATCATACCTAAACGTGTTGGCTCAAATCTCCCATCTACTGCACCGAATAGTCTGTACCCTACTCAAGACGGAAGCTTCGTTCTAATCGCGGCTAATAATGATGTGATTTTCAAACGTTTGGCTCAAGCAATGGATCAACCAGAACTCAGTACGGATGAGCGCTATGCAACACAGCGTGCACGTGCAGCTAGAGTGAAAGAAGTCAATAAAATTGTTGAGGATTGGGCCGCTCATTATTCGGCTGCAGAAATCGAAACGCGACTGATTGCAGCAGAAGTCCCTGTTTCAAAGGTATTTACGATTGAGGATATCTTTCATGATCCTCATTTCAAACAACGTGAAATGCTTGTGCAAGTTCCACACCCTGAATTTGGAGAACTTACTCTGATGGGAGTGGTGCCCAAGTTATCTGATACGCCAGGCAAAATTCGTCATGCTGGGCATAAAGTTGGACAAGATACAACTGAAGTTCTGCAAAACAAACTTGGACTAAATATGGATGAGTTAAATGATCTGCTCAAGCAAGGGGTGATTCACACGCAGTCATAAAGATTAAAAGCGTGTTGGTCTGAATCAGGGTGATCAACATGTCGGACTGGAGTTTAATAATCACAAACACTCCAAAGAAAGCAGCACATAATATTCACGATACGGAGACATCATGAAAAAAATGATACAAAAGTTGCTCATAGCTGTTTATGGTCTGATCGCTGCAACAACCATCCACGCACAGTCGGAATGGCAGCCGACATCTACTGTTGAGTTTATCGTCCCAGCGGGACCGGGAGCCGCACTGGATAGCGCGGCTCGACAAATTCAAAACCTGATGATCAAAGAAAATATCATCAAAAATCTAGTGGTCACAAATAGGCCAGGCGGAAATCTTGCAATTGGTCTGAACATCTTGGATCAGCATCCTGGCGATGGTAACTACTTGATGACCTTGACGACCTCCATTATTAATAACCATCTTCTTGGTTCGTTGAACCGTAGTTATGAAAGCTACACGCCAATCGCGCTATTGTTTAGAGAGTATGTAGGGGTGATTGTGCGAGCAGACTCGCCAATTAAAAATGGGAAAGATCTCATTCGCATGATGTTGGACAATCCAAATAAGTTGCATATCGGAGTGGCGACATCTGTCGGTAACCATATTCATGTTGGTATTGCTTTACCTATGCAAAAAGCTGGGGTAGCCATTCAAAAATTAAGTGTCATTCCTTTCAAGTCATCAGGTGAATCTATCACTCAGTTACTTGGCGGGCATATTGATGTTGTCGCGGCTACGACGCCCAATTTAATTAATGCGCTTAAAAATGACAGGTTAAGAGTCATCGCTGTTGGTTCACCTGAGCGGATGGGCGGAGTTTTATCGGGCATTCCAACTTGGAAAGAGCAGGGTGTTGATGTTTCTACATCTTCAGTGCAAGGTGTGCTGGGGCCCAAAGACTTGACTCCAGCCCAAGTTGCATTTTGGGCAAAATCATTAAAGAAAATGACCGAGTCCAAGGAGTGGCAAGCATTTCTTGAGCACAATCAATGGACGCCATTTTTCTATGGCCCACAGGATACCAAGAGGCTACTCGCTGAAGAGTCTGCTAGCATTAAATCTGTACTGGCCACACTAGGATTAGCAAAATAGAGCATGCGTTTAGGCCTGATAAACGAATGGAAAATTTTTATCAAACATCACTTTGCAGGCCGCTATTAAATGGTTAGAAAACGTTTAAGTACAGAAGCATATTCTGATATGAGAGGATTGGATGTCGCCGAGGATCCTCAACTAGTTGCTACGCTTGCGAGAGGTTTACAAGTATTAGAGTGTTTGAAACACCGAAACCATCAATTTATGGGAAACAAAGAAATCTCAGAAATAACTGGTTTATCTAGGCCGACTGTTTCACGTATCACATACACTTTGTCCAGGTTTGGCTACATTAAGTATGTCGCCTCACTTTCCAAGTACACACTTGGTTCTTCAATTCTGGCCGCAGCATACCCTGTCATTGCAAATATGAAAATCAGACAGATTGCTAGGCCTTTGATGCAAGAACTCGCTAACGAGGTTGGCGGAGTCGTTTCTCTCGGCCTCAGGCACGGGACGCAAATGTTATTTGTCGAAAGTTGTGCAAGTGCGACTTCGGTCACGCCTGTGGTTGCGGGCATTGGTGCGCGCATTCCGCTATTGGTGACGGCGATGGGTAGAGCTTACCTTTGCGGATTATCAGGTCTTGAGAGAGAACAGCTCATATCGCAATTAGAGCAGAGTAGACAGTTTAATAAGCTAGAGCTTGAGTCAAATTTTTCAGAAGCACTCAAACAGTTCGACAAATGGGGATTCTGTCTTGCTAAAAAAGGACTGGTAAAAGAGACGCGCTCGTTAGGTGTCCCGCTTCTTGCCAAGATCAATGATGAATCTTTTGCATTCAACTGTGGCATTCCTATTTTTCGCTTAAGTCCGAATCAACTTGAAAATGAAATCGGACCACGCTTACTCAACCTCGTACGAAGTGTCGAGAAATCAATAGGAATTTCTTGAGAAACTCCTTAGAGGCGAGCTCGAGCGCTTACGAGATTATTGGCGTATCGCTTTTCTCTGAATTACTCCACTACTTTAGTGGCAAGACCTTTCCATTTAGCGATTCCATCATTGATGGAGCGCTTAGCATCCTCGGGGGAGCCTCCAACCGGCTTCGCACCTTCGTCAGTCAGACGTTTACGTACATCTGGAGAGTTTAGAATGCGATTGACTTCTGCATTGAGCTTGCGAATGATATCTGGAGGAGTGCCTTTGGGTGCGACGAGACCAAACCAGCCAACGCCTTCATAACCAGGCAACCCAGATTCAGCGACTGTTGGAACATCAGGCAGCATGGGCATGCGTTCATTGCCGGTGACGGCAAGTGCTTTGAGCGAGCCGGTTTTTATTGCTGACAGTACGAGCGGTTGAGGAGCGAAGTTCAGCTGCGTCAATCCAGCAATTAAGTCATTAATCGCTGGACCACTACCTTTGTAGGGAACATGAGTCATTTTGACTCCCGACATTTCACTAAATAATTCAGCCAAAAGATGATTCGAAGTTCCTTTGCCTGAAGAGCCGTAATTGAGTTCGCCTGGGTTGGCTTTTCCGTAAGCAATCAATTCAGTGACATTGTTCGCGGGCAGTGATGAGGTGGCCGTCAAGATGGTAGGTGGGGTGGCCACTAAAATCACTGGATCGAGGTCCTTGACTGGATCGTATGCCAAGTCTTTATACAGACTCTTCGCAACAATAATGTTTCCAAAAGCAGCCAAGGCGAGTGTGTGGCCATCAGGTTTTGCTTTAGCCACCATGTTTACGCCAATCGTTCCTCCGGCACCAGGGCGATTCTCAACGACTACCCTTGCATCCCACGCTTCACCAAGTTTCTGGGCGATTAAGCGACCTAAGATGTCGGTATTGCCACCAGGGGTATAGGGAATGATTAATTGAATTGGTTTACTGGGATATTTTTCGGCTGTGGCATGAACTGATAAAGAACAACCCATTGTTGCTATCAGTAACGCTCTGCAAAGTATATTTCTCATCATGATTGCCATCCTCCGTGTCGATGCGGTGTAATCGTATGTCGACTCACTTTTGTGTTTTGAGTCAAGAGGTGCCAGTTCTAGTGCTTTAATTTTTCTTGATTTTTAACTTGTTCAACACATCTTCGATGACTGCCGTTTCCATTTCGAGCATTTTTATCGTTTCTTCTGATGTCATGAAACGGGAAGCCCACTGGTTCTGGTCGAGAAAATTATTCCACTCTTTTGTTTGAGTGACTTTGCTTAATGCGGATTCCCAAAACTTGATTTGCTCGGGGGTAATCCCTTTTGGTGCCATCACACCCTGAGGAGAAGAGGTGATGGTGTCTATACCCAACTCTTTCCATGTTGGGACAGTGCTCAATAAACCTTTGAGCCGTTCAGGAGCGCCAATCGCTAAAACTCGAACTTTTCCACCTTGTAGTGCTGGGATGATAGTAGGTGTCGTCGCACCTACAACATCGACGTTTCCGCCGATAAGGTTCGTAATGGACTCTGAAGATGATTTAAACGGAACGAAGGTTAATTTTGAAATGTCTACGCCAGCAAGCATCAAGGCCTTGGCGGTCCCCACATGGACATCATTGCCTAAGCTTGCGGCAATGGCGATATTCAGGCTATTGGGATCTTTTTTGAGATGATTGATCAGATCGTCTGCAGTTTTAAAGGGTGAATCACTTCTAACCAATATACCAACGTAACCATCGAGCAACATAGCGATGGGCGTGTAGCTCTTGTAGGTGGTCTTGATCATCCCAAGATAACTATTGTTGATGATAGCCGTCGGTAATGTCATGAGATAGTTTGGATCGCCGACGTTCTGATTGAGTACGTTTAAGGCAAGCTGGGCGCCAGCACCTGGACGGTTCAGTACGACGAAATTACGAACGAGGTCTTCTCGCGTGAGTAGTTCTTGAATCTTTCTGGCAACAATATCAAGGGAGCCACCCGCGCCAGCCGGTACGATGAACTGAGTGTTTTGTCCTAGCTGAACGCGCTCCGCGATGGCGGCTTTCAAACCAAGTGTCAAAAGTACTGTGGCCATACAGAGAAGAAAAAACTTACGCATCGTTTGTCTCCAGCAGTGAATGTCAAGTATTAAGCAACACGAGTACGTTGGCTTGAGTCGACCCGGTCCTTACATGCGCTGTTTAGTTATTGATCTCAGACTTGCATGCTTCACCTTTTGAGTGTGAATTTATAGTAGTACCAACGGCTGCTACTAGTCAATGAAGTTTGACGGATTAAAGTGTTTTTCGCTTTCGTGAGGCAGGTTTTTTATTGTTATCGGTCGCTTTATCGAGATTTTTTGTAAGCAAAGTCATTTGTTCGGGTGAGAAAAGTTCTTTCCTGAGTTCAATCAGGCCTTTGCCGAATCGTAATTCAATCTCTTTGCCTAAGAGCGTCATTATTTCTGCCATATAGACATCGTGGCGGATCAATGTTTCCGCCATGCGCACTACCGCAGGGTTTGTTGTGTATGCGCCTGTAAGTGAGGCATCTAAGCTTGCTGTCAAGGCGATTTTGTAGTCGATAGCTAGAGTAAAAAGGTTGTCTGCGCCGCCGACGCGTTGACCATTTCCTTCGTGAAGATAAATTTTGCAGTTTTTTCCAAAACGTAAAAATTTAACGTCCTCTCCAAAAACAACAAAAACAAGATTGACGCCTCGTGCCGCGGCCTTTTTCATGCGCGGTGCATGCTTGATAAGAACCTCTGTCGAAGCTTTAATCCAAATATGACTATTGGCTGTATCAATCAGCTCATCAATCTTCGCAGTAATCCTCTCTTCGCCATCGATGCTCCATACGACATCAGAACTTTCTTGTGGTTGCATGGCATCAAACGTTTGCTGAAGGCGATCGCAAACACCATTGACGTTTGAGGCAATCATTTCAAGCAAGATGCTCGGTTCAACAGGTACATAACGTACAGGATTTTCGCTAATGGGCTGAACGGCTTTTTTCTTGACTAGATTCTCTAGTGCTGCGTAGGTATTGGCGCGCTGAAGACCCGCAGTTTTACTAATTTCGTATGCGGTAGCAGGGTTCCTGCGAAGAACGCCTAGGTAAGTGGATGCCTCATATTCCGAAAATCCCAATGTTTGAAGGTCTTGTATGGGGTTTGGGCTTTCAATATTTCTTCTGCCATAGACTGTCTTTGTTGGGCTATGTTTTGACATAAGAGTTTCCATCAAAATCCAATAATAATTCATGATTGACAGTAGTAGCTCTGACAACTACAATAATTTTATACTCGTCACTAATCAACACAAAACACCATGAGCCAAGAGACTAATCAAACAGAACTTCAACAGCGACGGGAAAAAGCCTTAGCGATGGGTGGCGCAGAGCGAATTGCCAAGCGACGCGCGCAAAACATGCTCAATGCACGTGAAAGATTAGACTACCTCCTTGATAGTGAGAGTTTTTTCGAGTCGGGTCTGCTCGCTGCGTCATATCGACCTGCTGCGAGGGATAAAACACCTGCGGATGGAAAAATAGCCGGTTTTGGCAAGGTCAAAGGACGTCCGGTTGCCGTGGTCTCAAATGACTTCACCGTTCTTGGTGCCACAAGTAGTGTCGTGAATGGCAAGAAGATTAAGCATATCCGTGCGGTCGCCAATGATTCTGGGTTGCCGCTCATCTTGCTTGGAGAGTCTGCAGGTGCACGAATGCCTGACCGGATGGGAGCAGAGGGTCGTGCGATTCTTGGGCAGGATCCGGTGGAGTTCTTGCGTGACCGCCGCACACCGTGGGTATCGGCGTTATTAGGTAGTTGTTATGGATCATCGACCTGGTATGCGTGTTTGTCTGACTTTGTGGTGATGCGCAAAGGGGCAACGATGGCCGTTGCGAGTGGCAGGGTCACAGAGCTTGCAATCAAGCAAACTGTTGATTCCGAGGAGTTGGGTGGTTGGAAGTTGCATACAGCTACAACGGGCCTAGTCGATGTGGCTGTCGATACAGATGAGGAGGCGCTGGATGCTGTTAAGCGATTCCTGAGTTATTTGCCAAGTCACAATGGCGAGGCGCCCCCCGTGGCTGCAGTGCCAGAAGGTTCAGATGATGCGATTAAAGATATTTTAGACATTGTTCCGCAGTCAAGATCAAAAACGTACGACAGTCGAGAGGTCATTCGTCGCGTGCTCGATACGGACACAATGTTCGAACTCAAACCGCGGTTTGGTAAGTCACTCGTAACCACCTTGGGTCGAATTGATGGCAAGACAGTGGGTGTGATCGCGAATAATCCAAAATTTAAAGGTGGCTCCATCGATGTCGATGCGTGCGCGAAAGCAACCAGTTTTTTGGTGTTTTGCGATTCATTTAACATCCCCATTGTGTTTCTGGTGGATCAGCCTGGATTTTTAATCGGTATAGATGGTGAGCGACGTGGTGCGCCTGGGCGGATCATCAATTGGATGAACGCATTGGCGCAAGTCACTGTACCGAAAATCACCGTGACGCTCAGAAAAAACTACGGGCAAGCTTATTTAAATATGGGCGGTGGACGCAATAGTAATGACGCTGCCGCATGGCCTGAAGCCGATTATGGTTTTATGGATGCAGGGACCGCTGTGAATGTATTGCATGGCTTGCGGTACGAGGATGATCCGGTGCGCTTTTTGCAGTTGGTTGAAAATGTATCGCAAGATAATGCACCTTGGGCACTCGCAGCGCTATATGAAATTCAGAGTGTGATAGAGCCGCGAGAAACGCGAGACTATCTGAAGGCAGTGCTCGCTGTGCATTCAAGAGCGCCATCGAAAGGAATAGGGCAGCATCGTTTGAGCAATTGGCCGACCAGCTATTAAAAAAACAGCATTACTGAAGGTTAATCATTCATTTAATCATTGTGGAGATTTTTAATGGCCATCGTTTCAATTAAAAGTGATATCACTGGAACTGTCTGGAAAGTGTTAGTCAAGCCGGGTGATGCAGTCGAAGAAGAAGGCGAGCTTGTCATATTGGAGTCTATGAAAATGGAAATTCCTGTGACAGCGAGCGAGACGGCCGTCGTGCATGAGGTCTGTGTGGTTGAGGGACAGTCAATTTCTGAAGGCGATGTCGTAGTGACGCTCAAGGTGGAATGAGCCTTGACTCGCGGAACAATTGACTTGAGGTAGTCATGGAGACAGTTAAAACGGCGCGTCAATTGATTGAACAGGCCAAGGCGCATGGTCGTCGTGCGCTTGATGAGCCCACATCTAAGCAAGTACTCAAAGAGTACGGCATTCATTCTCCACAATCTTTGGTCATTCAGGTGAGCGAAGACATTAAAACCGCTTTGCAGAAACTTTCATTGCCGGTTGTGCTAAAGCTTGTTTCGCCTGACGTACTCCACAAATCTGATTTTGGCGGGGTCGTACTTGGTTTAAACACTGTAGATGCTATTCAGTCTGCCATCGATGACATGACCAAGCGGTGTCGAGAAAGTGGATACTCGATTGACGGTTTTTTGCTTGAAGAAATGGCCGGAAAGGGCCATGAAATCGTCATTGGCGGATACTGCGACGAGACTTTCGGGCCTGTGATCATGTATGGCCTGGGAGGCATATTCGTTGAGGTTTTGCAGGATGTCACATTTAGGATTTGCCCAATTACGGAAGTGGATGCGAGAGAGATGATCCATGAGTTGCGTGGCCACGCGTTACTCAAGGGTGCGAGAGGCAGTGTGTCCGTTTCTGATCAAGTGCTCATTGGCACGTTGTTGGCTGTCGGAGGTGAGCATGGCCTGTTCTTTGAGCTGAAGGATTTAATCAAAGAGCTAGACGTCAATCCATTGTTAGCGAATGACCAAGGTGTCATTGCATTGGATGCGCGTATTGTTTTGGCAGAGAAATAAAAAAATGAATCCTATGTCTGACTACAAAACCAATCAACATGCTGACTTAAACGTTGGCTTTGATGCTCTGTTTCATCCAAAATCCATCGCGGTGGCGGGTGTTTCTAGTAAGACTGAGGGGCAGGGTAACCGTTTCATTCAGCGGCTACGTCGCTCGGGATTTACGGGGAATATTTATCCGATTCACCCAACGGAAACAGAGTTAGAGGGGCTGCCGGCCTATCCTAGTCTCGCGGATACTCCAGAGCCGATTGATTACGCTTTCATTGCCATTCCTGCAGAGGGTGTTCCAGCACTTCTCGCTAATGCAGGCGGACGTGTTAAGTTCGCGCAGGTGATGTCAAGTGGATTCGGTGAAGGTGGTAAGGGGGAGGATTTGCAAGCGTCTTTGCTTGATGCCTTGCGCACTGGCAACGTACGTTTACTTGGCCCTAATTGCCTAGGCGTGCACCTGCCTTCCGCAGGAGTGACTTTCGTTGATGGCCAAATGGCATCTCCAGGAACGGTTGGCATTTTTTCTCAAAGTGGCGGACTTTCTGTAGACATTATTAAACACGGTGAATATCGCGGTCTACGATTCACGGGCGTTATTTCTCTGGGAAACTGTCTCGATGTCGGTCCTTGTGATTTGTTGGAGCATTACCTGGCTGACCCTGGCGTCAAGGTTATAGGAGCTTATCTCGAGACCGTTCAGGAAGGGCGCCGTTTTTTTGATATCTTGCGCGCAGCCAATGCAAAAAAGCCTGTCGTGATTCTAAAGGGCGGGAGAACCGAACAAGGGCAAAGGGCAGCCGCATCCCATACAGGCTCTCTTGCAGGAAACGACCAGGTTTGGAAAGCATTGGCAGCCCAGACGGGAACCGTTCTTGTGGAAAGTCTTGAGGAATTTATTGATTCGCTCGTGGCCTTTCAAAGCTGGGGCTCAGGTAAAAAACCTTTTGTGGGCAACGTTGTATTGTTTGGTAATGGAGGTGGTGCGAGTGTGTTGGCCTCAGATGCTTTGGGACGACTAGGGATTGAGATTCCGGCGATCGGTCCTGAAGCCTGCGTTGGGTTAAGCGCTTTAGGTATTTCTGCGGGCGCGAGTTTGGAAAATCCCTTAGATTTTCCTGCAAATCTATTAAATCGATACGGTAAAGATTTGATAGAGAAATTACTGAAAATTGTTGTGGAGGCAGATCGCCCCGAGGTTGTATTAGTTCATCTCAACTTGCCAGTCATTCTTCCGTACCGCGACGGAAAGTTGATGCAAGAGCTCATGCAGATGGTACTTAACCTCAATTCTGCGATGCCAGACGACACGCGACTATTTTTAGTTTTACGCTCAACTGGTCAGATGGAGTATGAAGAGCAGCGGCATCAGTATTCAACGTTAGCAATGCAAGCAGGTATTCCAACATTTTTGGATTTATCCTCTGCCGCCCGCGCCTTGGGTGCATTAAAGAGATACGGTACATATCTGAGTAACAGGTCTATTTGAACCATGTGATAGATCTGATAAAGCAACTGCTATAAAAAGATATTTCTTTAAATCAAGTTTAATCGCCTTTGCATGATGAAAAAAACACTCAAGAAAGTATTGATTGCCAGCCGAGGAGAGATCGCCGTACGGATTATTCGCGCTTGTCGCGATGCTGGTATTGCCACCGTTCAGGCGTATTCCGAAGCCGATCGTGAAACCGCAGCGGTTTATATGGCGGACGAATCGGTTTGTATCGGCGGACCGAAACCATCAGAAAGTTACCTGAATGGACCCGCACTGATCAATGCTGCAAAACAAACGGGTGCCGACGCAGTTCATCCGGGCTATGGGTTCCTTTCAGAGAATGCTGAGTTCGCGCAGGCAGTCGAAGATGCAGGTCTGATTTACATTGGTCCTTCACCCGATACCATTCGCACGATGGGCGATAAAGTTCGAGCACGGCAGTGTGCCCAACAAGCTGGTGTTCCAGTCGGCTCCGGCTCATACAATACCGTTGATTCTAATCAACAGGCTATCGATATTGCAAATGAAGTAGGCTATCCCGTCTTGATAAAAGCCGTTGCAGGTGGTGGCGGTCGAGGCATGCGCGTCGTACGTAGCGAAAAAGAGCTTGAGGAAAGCATCAGTCGCGCGAGAAATGAGGCCGAGGTCGCGTTTGGTTCAGGCGAGGTATATATAGAAAAATACCTTGAGAAAATACGCCATATAGAAGTACAAATTTTTGGTGATGGTCAAAACGTTTTACATCTCGGCGACCGAGATTGTTCCATCCAACGTCGACATCAAAAACTACTCGAAGAAGGACCTGCATCGGTTCTTGATCAGGAATTACAAAACCGTATTCGTAGCGCTGCAAGACAGTTGGGACAGTCTATTGGTTATCGTAGTGCGGGGACTGTTGAGTTTATTGTCGATCCCCAATCGCGCGAGTTTTATTTCATTGAAATGAACACGCGTATTCAGGTTGAGCATCCTGTGACTGAAATATTGACGGGAGTTGACTTAGTAGGACTTCAGCTTTCCGTGGCAGCAGGTGAGCCGCTTTCTTTGTCACAAGAAGACATCCATTTGCATGGTCATGCAATAGAAGTCAGAATTAACGCAGAAGATCCAGCCAAGGCTTTTATACCCTGTGCTGGAAAGATTGTGGTCTTTCAAATGCCGGCTGGGCCAGGTGTGAGAGTCGATACGCATGTATATGCTGGTTACGATCTGCCACCGTATTACGACTCGTTATTAGCGAAAATAATTGTGTGGGGACAAAATCGTACACAAGCGATTGCTCGTCTCAAACGCGCTCTTCACGAAACGCGCATTGAAGGAATTGAGACAACATTAAGCTTTCATCAACGCTTGTTGTCTGAAGAGGCATTTGCAAACAATGACGTTTATACACAATTCGTGAAAGAGAAAATGTATGAGAAACATCCGATGCGGAAGCTTTTATAGTGTCATTCGCGGCTGAGCAAATTCATCTTTTACTAAACTATCTGCCTGAGGTTTCCGTTTCTAATCTGGAGAACAGCGTGAAAGCAACACTCAGTTTTGTTGCGGACACTTTCTTAAAGCAAGCCTTTTAATCCTGTGTAAATAGCAATAATCGTAGTGATGATCGCGCCTAAGGTTGCAGTGAATTCGTTAATTTTTTTAGCGATGATTTGTAAAGAAGCAGATGGTACCTGCTCCTCATTTTTATCTAAAAACCAGCCGCCTGCTGTGTGTGTAATGACCGTCGTTGAGGTGACTGGGCTGTTTGATTTTAAAAATGAGAGTCTGCCTAACAGCATGCCGGTTACGTAGCTAAAAGTTATGCTCATAGCAAACTCGATCAAGTCTCGCCATACATAGATTGTTTGGGGCCAGATCGGTGAGTCATCGACGTGGCTGGTGACAACGCTCATGCCTGCAACAGAAACCCACCCAAGTGTCACCACACAGATTAGCCATACAAGCGTATTACGTGATTGCTTATGGTACAAAAAATATCCAAAACACATTGGTAAAATAAGCGTGACGATACGGAGGTATACAATTTTTGTGTCGTAAATAATCGTGATGCAGACATGTGCCAATACTAATAAAAGTAACGGCAACATAAAAAACCTTGAGAAATCAAAAAAGAAATTACGATATTTTTCGAACGAGCTTGTTGTTGCTTCAAAGCTGTCTGTCTCGATCGATAGTGTGTCAGACTGCATCTGACTTAGCTGATTTTTTTCTAAAGTGTGTAGCTGATCTTCGAGCTCGTTGATTCGCAACATAAGTTTCTTGGGTAAAGCAATGTCGCGTCTGCAATGGTGACAAACAAGTGCATGACTATTTAAATCGCTCACACAGTATGGGCACATCATTATCATTTCACTTGAATGGTGATTTGCGAATTAGTCTCGCGACCCTCGACATCTTTGATTGTGAGGCGAATGGTGTGCGAGCCGGTAGGGACGATCGCCTGTTTTAATTCGATACCGTTTTGGGTGACTGCAGTTCGCAGGCGAGGCATGAGATCAATAAGTGGTGATTTGAGATAAGTGACCTTTAGGGACGAAGGATCAATTTCGACACCCTCGCGAGGCTGAAGTAATACGTTAAGCTCGAAAGGTGAGCTGACTGTGATTCCATTTTTAGGATTGACCCACTTAACCACAGGCCCGCGAATAATGCTGCGCGAGGCCGGTTTGGAGATATAGGCAGGCAGTGCAGCCTCTTGTTCGCTAATGAGAGTTTGGGCCCGAATAGGTACAAAGATGCTAGTCAATATAGTGAACAACAACAAATATATCTGGTGAGCTTTCATCTGTAGTCCTGATTTTAAGACTCGCAATGGCTATGCTTTTAACAAGTGTAATATATTCGCAAGAGCAGCAGTATGTAATGTTGGCAAGCCCTTCATTTGGCTTGATGAGATCTCTTAACCCAAGTGGAATAGACATGAGCACTCGCAGAACCTTCCTTAAAGGGATCGCCTCATTAGCCCCTGCGGTTTCATTTTCTGACTTGTTCGCTGCGCCAAGCTCTTCTGCACACCAAGCACTTGTGATTGGTAACAGTCAGTACGCTGACATGCCACTCGGCAATCCAGTCAACGATGCGACTGCTGTCTCGTCATTGCTCAAAACTGCTGGCTTTGTCACCGATACACAACTCAATACCACTCGCACCAACTTGATTGCTGCGATGGAGCGTTTTACTAGGGCGATTAAACAATCACAAACAAAGGTGGTTGTTTTTTATTACGCAGGACATGGTGCGCAACTGGATTGGCGCAACTATCTCGTTCCAGTTGATGCTGCCGTGACAAAGCGGTCGGATATGGAGTCGCGCTGTGTCGACTTGAACAATCTGCTTGGCCAGCTTAGTCAAATTAAAGATAAGACTTTTATTATTATTTTGGATGCTTGCCGAGACGATCCTTTTGGTAATCGGTACAAATTAGAAAGTAAAGGTCTGTCACAGTTTGATGCGCCGGTTGGTAGCTTACTTGCTTATTCAACTTCACCGGGCAAGGTCGCGTCTGACGGTAATGGTGCAAATGGTCTCTATACTGAAAATCTTGTGAGAGAGCTTTCGGTGCCAAACGTCAGGGTCGAAGATGCGCTTAAGAGAGTGCGTTTGAATGTTCGTATTGCGTCTAACGGAGATCAAATTCCGTGGGAGACCACCTCGCTTGAATCAGATATATATCTTTTTCCTTCCGCAAATAAAAAACAAAGCGCCGCTGATCTTGAGCGTTTGATTCAGGAAGAAATTACGGATTGGTCAAAAGTTAAAGACTCAAAAGCCCAAACGGACTGGGTGGCGTATTTACGCAAATATCCCAACGGACGCTTTTCCGAGGTCGCGCACCAGAGATTAAAAAAACTGATGTTGGAGCAAGCCTCTAAGCTAACGCTTTCAGCTGTTCCTTCAAGTGGGGTTGCTTCTGCAAAGAACAAGAAAGAACTTGCAGGAAACATGAAGCCTTTCGCACCTCCGGAGACGGGTGCTGCGGTGAGGTTAGGGCCAGGGTTGACTGTGCCCAAGCTATGGAAGCCCTCTCCGAATCCCTATTCAGTCGGACGCTACGAACTCGGGAGAATCTTTACTGTGGGAGATCAGTCGAAAAATCGGATCTCTGACATGTTGTCCGGCATCGAGACAGAGGTACGTGTTGCGACAATTACAAAAGTGGATGTTGATGCAGATTTTGTTGAAATTAATAATGGCCTGATTGTTCTGGATTTAATGGGCAACCCTATGTCCGTCCGTGGCCGTAAATTCGACACGCCTTTGGCAATGATCCCCGCCGAGCTTCAACTCGGTAAGAAATGGACGGCGTCTAATATCAGTACTGTCGAGGGCCAGAGATCATTGGTGACTTACGATATCAAAATTGCCGCAGTAGAAAAAATCCGGGTTCCCGCAGGAGAGTTTGATACATTCAGAATCGAAGCGCGTGGCTGGAATGTGACGAATGACGTTGAACTCATAGAAACGTACTGGCAAGTGCCTGGTTTGAATTTTTCGGTGAAGCGTGACACCTTGAGGCGAAAACGTAACGGACAAATCGTGCTCTCGGAAAGACTTGAGCTCATGGAACTTTACCAACAAAAAACAACGCTGAATTTGAGTGTTTAGCGAATTAAATTAGGTATGTTCCGAATTATTGGTGGTGCTGCGAGCAAGACTTATTTTGTAGCGATGAGAGTAATCGCCGATAATGACAAGATTCTGGTGCTCGATTACTCAAAGAAAACGCCATGACATTTAGTGAACACTACGATTTTGTGATTGTTGGTGCGGGCTCGGCAGGCTGTGTGCTGGCCAATAGGTTGTCTGCTAATGCCTCCAACCGGGTATTACTGCTTGAGGCGGGGCCTGAGGATACTAATCCTTGGCTCAAAATCCCTGCCGGTGTGCCAAGGGTGGTAAACAATCCGAATGTCTCCTGGTGTTATCAGACCGAGCCTGAGCCTGGCTTGAACGGTCGCAGGATCGGTTGGCCGCGCGGGAAAACGCTGGGTGGCTCGAGCAGCATCAACGGTCATGTTTATATGCGTGGCACCTCTGAGGACTACGATGCCTGGCGTGATGCCGGCAACCCGGGTTGGGGCTGGTCCGACGTGTTGCCCGCTTTTAAAAGTACAGAGTGTCACTTTGCGGGCGAGTCCACCTATCATGGTGCAAAGGGCGAGCTCAAAGTCTCTGCGCTCGAGGAACCTCATCTGGCCTCTCAGTCTTTTGTTGCTGCAGCAATCAATGCCGGTATCCGATCCAACGATGATTTCAACGGCATCACGCAGGAAGGGGTGGGCTACGTACAGCTGATGATTCACAAGGGTGTGCGCGCCTCAGCTGCACGTTCTTTTTTGCATCCCATCCGCAAGCGTGCAAACTTAACGGTCAAGGTCAACGCCTTGGTCGAGCGTATTTTGTTTGAAGGAAAAAAGGCAGTCGGTGTGCGTTGTCTCATCAACGGCCAGATGATGAACATCGGTGCGGGTGAGGTGATTTTGTCAGGCGGTGCGATTAATACACCTCAGATCTTGATGCTCTCGGGTATTGGGCCTGCCGATCATCTCCGTGAGCACGGCATTGAGGTGTTGCATCATGCGCCTGGTGTGGGGATGAACTTGCATGATCATGTCTACGTGCATAGTCTCGCGAGTGTGGCTCCTGCGTTTTCCATCAATCACAAAATATCTAGTAACGTGAGGATGATCCCGGAGGTCCTGCGTTATCTTGTGTCTAAAAAAGGTTTGCTCAACTCTGCTGCCGCGCAAGTTGGACTGTTTGCCCGCTCAGGTGTCAATAGTGATCGAGTCGATTTGCAGATGCAGATGCGTCCCTTTAGTATGTTGGGGGCAAGTGGGATGTATCGTGCAGACAAAGCGCCTGCGATCACGGCCTCGTGTGGCTTGCTGCATGTGTATTCAAAAGGAAAATTGACGCTGCAGTCTGCTGATTTCCGTCAGGCGCCACGCATGTTTGCAAACTATCTGGCGGATGAACGTGACGTTAAGCCGTTGATCGTCGGTCTCAAAATCATTCGCCAGATCTATCAGACTTCACCTTTCAAAGAGCATGTCAGTGCAGAGACTTTGCCGGGTCCAGGGTGCGTGACGGACCGTGATTTTGAACAATACATCCGTGCGCAGTCGCAGACCATGTACCACCCGGTTGGCACATGCCGGATGGGACCGGATGAGCATGGAGTGGTCGATCATCGTCTGCGTGTCAAAGGGCTTGACGGACTGAGGGTTGTGGATGCTTCTGTCATGCCTCAGGTGCCAAGCGGCAATACCAGTGCGCCTGTCATCATGATTGCGGAGCGGGCTTCACAGATGATTTTGGAAGATCGTTCCCTCGATAAACACTAAGTGCATTCACCGCGCTGTTTATTTTTTATATCTTGAATACATCCCGCAGGATCGGGGGCGCGGCGAGCAACAGGAGAAAAATGGCAATCGGAACGGTCGTGAAATATCCGACCTCTTTGAATGCCAGCGCGCCAAAAATTCCACCCATTAAAAATGCAGAAAAAATCGACAGATAGATTTTGAGTTTCTGTCTGTTCGCACGAACATTTTCATCGGGTGGGAGGTGTTTGCTTTTATTCCAATAGATGAGTCGACCGAGCTCAATGCCGATATCGGTCACGACGCCTGTCATGTGGGTCGTGCGTATCTCCGCCCGAGAGACTTTTGTCATGATGGCATTTTGCAGCCCCATGATGAAACAGAGCAGCAACACCGTGGTGGGAACAAAGACTTCGATCAGCACGTTGAGGTTTGCACCCAAGAGACCAAAGAGGAGCAATAACGCAGCCTCGAGTGCCAGAGATAACGCATATTCGCTATGTAATTTACGTCGTCGCGCCCAGTTGATAAAGATGGCTGTAGTCGCGGCGCCTGCGATAAAGCTCAATAGCGCGGCGATACCCGCCAACACGACAGTGAGGTCGCTGACGATCAGGTCATCAGCGATTCCGGAGATAATGCCGGTCATGTGAGAGGTGTATCGCTGGATCGCCAAAAATCCACCCGCATTCACCGCGCCGGCGATCAGCGCCATGATGCAGCCCAAAATCAGATTGGACCGAGGGTCCCGGTCTTTACCGGTGAGGTTTAGGATGAGATTGATTTGAGTGATTCTTAATGGGTGGGAAAGTATTAATAAGCATTTATATGATCTACATCATATAAGAATGTTTCATTCCAACGCATACTGTAAATCAGTTTTGGTTATAAGCGGTCATTCAGACTTGATCTTTCTAGATTAAGTGTGTTGAAGTTCCTTAATGGATAAGAATAAATGTTTAAGAACTTTCCGATACGAGGGAGAACGCTCGGCCTGCTTTTGGGTTTGATTCCCTTAGTGGCGTTATTCGTATTTGTTGTGTTTCGCGCCGGACCGCTTGCCTCTACGGCCGTCACGGTGGTTGGCGTCGAAAAAAAGACAATTTCTCCTGCAATATTTGGTGTTGGCACGGTCGAAGCACGCCGAACCTACAAAATCGGTCCGGTTGCAGCGGGACGACTCATGTCGCTTGATGTCGATGTTGGGGATCGCGTGCTTGCTGGGCAGGTAATTGCCGAGATGGATCCCGTCGATCTGGACGATAAGGTGCGCGCGCAGTCTGCTGTTCTAAAACAAGCTGAGGCTCAACGCCTAGAGACAAGCACACGACAACAGTATGCCAAGGCGCAGGCCAAACGCTACGAGATGTTATTGGCCGTGAAATCGACAAGCGAAGAGAATTACACAACAAAAAAACACGAGTATCAGTTGTCAGAGGCAAACTTAAGCGCCTCAGAACAAACCTATGCTCGCGCGCAGTCTGACTATGCGGCACTTGTTGCGCAACGCAATAATTTGAAGCTGCGTGCCCCAATCGATGGCATCGTTTCTCTCAGGAAAGCTGATCCTGGGACCACGATTGTGGCCGGTCAGGTGGCAGTAGAGATTATTGATCCGGCAAATCTATGGATCAATGCAAGATTCGATCAGTCCAATGCAAATGGTTTACGGATAGATCTGCCTGCTAGCGTGATGTTGCGCTCTGATCGCAGTCAGGCAATGGAGGGGCGGATTGCACGACTCGAACCCATGGCTGATCCAGTGACTGAGGAAATGAGTGTCAAGATTTCTTTTGATCGTCCGCTCAAGCAGATGCCACCCGTAGGAGAGCTAGCAGAAGTCACCGTGACATTGCCAACACTTGATTCAGTGTCCGTCTTGCCCAATGCCAGCATTAAACGCTTAAACGGAAAAGTGGGGGTTTGGCAGATAGAAAATGGAAACGTGAGCTTCGCGCCAGTCATATTAGGCGCATCCGATTTGGATGGTTTTATACATGTCTTAGATGGACTGAGTCCAAATGCGCAAGTCGTTGTTTATAGCGAACAAGCATTAACAACAAAAAGTAGGATCAATATTGTTAAAAACATTGCGGGTGCTACGAAATGATTAGCCTCGCAGGGCGAGATATTCTGCATGGTTGGGGAAAGTTTGTTTTTACAGGAATTGGTCTTGGCTTGCTGATTGGTGTGACGCTGACAATGGCGGGTGTCTATCGCGGCATGGTCGACGATGCCAAGGTATTGCTTGACAATAGCGGTGCAGATTTATGGGTTGTACAAAAAGATACTCTGGGTCCATATGCAGAATCGTCCAGTATTTATGATGACACTTGGCGATCCATTCGAGGCGTTCAGGGCGTTGCAGAGGCAACGAACGTGACCTACCTGACGATGCAGGTGAGACACGGTGATCGAGATGTCCGAGCCATGGTGACTGGCGTCGTGATGGGTGAGCCCGGCTCTTCCGGCTGGCCTCCTTATCTTGTCAGTGGCAGGCACATCACAAGAGGTCATTATGAGGCAGTCGCTGATCTTGCAACGGGGATACGAATTGGTGAGCAAATCAAAATCAGACGCAATACATATACTGTTGTGGGGCTAACCCGTCGGATGATTTCCTCAAGTGGTGATCCGATGATTTTCATTCCCATCAAAGACGCTCAGCAAGCCCAATTTTTGAAAGATAACGATGCCATTATCCAGCAGCGTCGTCGTACGGAGCAAAATCCCACAATCAATAGACCAGGATTTCCTGAATTGCTGGAAGCTGTGATCGCGTCACAGAGCGTTAATCAGTTTGTGAATGCTGTTTTAGTAAAAGTTAAGTCGGGTGATCACGCGAAGGATGTTGCGGAGTCTATCCGTCGTTGGCAGCGTTTACAAGTCTATGACCGAGCGCAAATGGAAGACATTCTGGTGAGTAAGCTGATTGCAACTTCAGCTAAGCAAATTGGGATGTTCCTGGTCATCCTTGCAGTTGTCAGTGCAGCCATCGTAGCTTTCATCATCTACACCTTGACGATGGGAAAGATTCGAGAGATTGCTGTATTGAAATTAATTGGTACACGCAACCGTACGATTGCGTCCATGATTGTTCAGCAGGCCTTAGGGTTGGGTGTGATCGGATTTGTCGTAGGGAAAATATCTGCCACATTTTGGGCACCGTTTTTTCCCAAGCATGTGTTGCTTGAGTCAGGCGATGCGCTGAGAGGTTTTCTCGCAATCGTGGTGATTTGTATTCTTGCTAGCGTTGTTGCGATATGGGCCGCACTCAAAGTCGATCCGGCTGAAGCGATTGGAGGTTGATATGGCGGTCGCAGGTATTCGTATCGAGGGTGTTCGTAAGCGTTTTGGAACCGGTGATACGGCCGTTGATGCGCTGAAAGACATCAATATGGTGATTGCTCCTGGCGAAGTTGTTGGTTTGATCGGTCCCTCGGGGTCTGGTAAGAGTACCTTGCTTAAATGTCTGGGCGCGGTGGTTGAGCCCACCGCAGGCCGTATGACGGTAGGTGAGACATTAATTTACGATAATGAGTGGAAAATTCGTGATCTCAGAGCGTTGCGCCGTGACAAAATTGGTTTCATTTTTCAAGCACCTTATTTGATCCCCTTTTTGGATGTAACGGATAACGTCGCGTTGTTACCAATGCTCGCGGGTCATTCCAACAGCGCAGCCCGAAAAATGGCACTCGAATTGCTGGAGGCCTTGGATGTCGTGCACAGGGCGCGGGCAATGCCAGCTCAGTTGTCGGGTGGAGAGCAGCAACGCGTATCAATCGCCCGTGCGCTTGTGAATCGCCCACCCGTTATTCTGGCAGATGAGCCGACTGCACCGCTTGATGGTGTGCGAGCGCTTGCGGTGATTCGGTTGCTAAATCAATTAGCGCTTCAGTACGAAACAGCCATTATTGTCGTCACGCATGATGAAAAAATTATTCCTACTTTTAAGTGTATCTATCATATCCGTGATGGTGTAACGCATGAAGAAGTCGGTGAGGGACGTCCCTTCTAATGAAAATGTATTGCACATTCTTGAGCATCCTCGTATTGACAGGATGTACCGTGGGCCCTGATTTTAAAAACTCAGCGGGATCTCTGCCGGAAACCTATACAACGAAAGAGTTTTTAGGAAAAACGGTGTCATCTGAGTTTACTTTTGGCGCAGCGCAAGTGTTTGAAAGTTCTGCCGAGGTGCCTAAAGATTGGTGGCGTGCGCTAGGTTCACCCAAGCTAGACGGATTGATCGCGCAAGCAATGCTTGCGAATCCCTCTCTGCAGTCCGCACGCTCCACACTCAAACAATCTCAAGAAATTTACAATGCGCGTGCGGGTTCAACCCTTTATCCGCAGCTCAATACGACGATTGGTGGTCAGCGTGTGCAACTGAATGGTGCGAATCAAGGGGTGACGACAAGCCCCGATGTGTTCAATTTGTATAACGCCTCTGTAGGTGTTTCGTATAACTTTGATATCTTTGGTGGTAATCGTCGTGTACTTGAGTCGCTTGCTTCACGCGCTGAATTTCAAAGGTTTCAGTTTGAGGGCGCGCAACTGACTCTTGCGGCGAATATCGCGACGACGGCGATTACTCAGGCAAAACTCCAAGGTCAGATTCGTGCCAACCAGACAAGTTTGAAGGCGCAAGACGATCAGATTATCGTGGCGCGTCATCGGCTTCGGTTAGGTCAGGCTTCCGAAGACGATGTGCTGGCCTTGACGTCAGAGGCTGAGCAAACGCGTGCGGGAATCCCTCTGTTGGAAACCCGCTACAAGCAGATGACGCATTTATTAGCGACGCTGTCCGGTCAGCCTCCGGGGCAATCCGTGATTCCGACTTTTTCAATGGATGATTTTTTTATTCCTACTAAGCTTCCGTTGACGGTACCTTCTATGCTCCTTCGCAAACGTCCAGATATTCAGGCCTCCGAGGCCCTGATGCGTGCCGCGAATGCCGAGTATGGCGCGGCGATCGCTAAAATGTATCCCCAACTTAATCTAAGTGCGAGTCTAGGGTCTCTTGCGCTGGGACCTGAAACGCTTTTTGGCGCGGGTTCACTTTTCTGGCAGGTCCTTGGTCAAATCACACAGCCTCTTTTTAATCCGGGACTTCCCGCGGAAAACCGGGCAGCATTAGCGGCCTTTGATGCCGCCGCATCAAATTATCAAACCGTGGTGCTGGACGCATTACGCAATGTGGCCGATGTGTTGCGTGCCCTTGAAAATGATGCGCGTACGTTGGATTCACAATCCAGGGCGAATGCAGCCGCGACTGCCTTGGCAAAATCTGTCGAGCGCCAATACTCACATGGGAGTGCAAGCTATCTACAATTGTTGATCGCTCAGTTACAAGCACAAAGAACCAAGTTTGAACTCGTCGCGTCGCAAGCGCAACGACTCATCGATACTGTAGCGTTGTATCAGGCGATGGGAGGAGGGCGATTAAGTAATGATCCCTCCGAGGAATAAGCGACTTTAGCCATCGATGCTCTTGTACACTGCCTTTTCCTGATTTCCAGGATCAAATATGCAGAGGTGACAAGTGATTTCAGCAAGATTACTGATCTGGGCAGGACTGGCAGGCGCACTGATTCCGGCGATGGTGATTCTCAATGCCCGACTGGGTCGGACCATAGGTGAACCACTGCACGCGCCAGTGATTTTGTTTGGAGTGGGCTTTATATTTTGTTTGGCCTGTGCGCTGCTGCTGACACAATCTATCCCTAATTTAGGTGCGCTGAAGGATGTCAAACTCATTGACTACCTGGGCGGGTTGATTGTTGGCTTTTATGTGATCAATGCTACCTTGTTGGCGCCAAGGATTGGTGTGGCCAATTTCATCATTTGCGCCGTCTCTTCGCAAATCCTGGTGTCTGTGGTGATTGATCACTATGGCTTGTTTGGCGCAGCGATTCGCCCGGTGAGTATGAAGAAACTGTTCGGGGTTGGTTTGCTAGTGCTTGGCCTGGTGATTACTCAATTGGCGGACAAGCAGCCGAATGCTTCGTGAGGTCTACTCACGAGATCATTTGTATACCGAGTGCAGTGAGTATGCCGAGCAACGCGCCGTAACATAACGCGCCTGCGACGAGAGAGAGGGCGGCAATCTTGAGTGCTTGGATTTCATTTTGCGGGTTCAGTCTGAGCAAAACGGGGCGACCGCCGATTGAGACCAGTGCGAGACTGTAGAGGATGCAGGCAACGTTTAGGATATCTGCATCCATCAGTGCAAAACCCAGCATAAACACAGCGGTACCGACAATAAAGCTCGGTAATCCCACGACATAACCAAGCGTGCGAAACAAGGTCACACCCGCGAGGTCCCACGTCTTGGAAGCCTCCTCGGGGTGGGTGTTGTGATGTGCGTTGTCGGGTTGCTTCACTGACTTAATCTACGCTCAGTACGTCCCCATGTAATCTTTCTTACCAATCTCAACGCCGTTATGACGCAGCAGGTTGTAGGCGGTTGTGACATGAAAGAAAAATTGTGGCATGCCGTATTTCAGCGCATAGTCTTCGACTGTTAGCTTTTTCTCTTTTGGCGTGCCGGGACGTAAAACGACTTCTTTGACGGTACTGCCATTGAGCTGCTCTGCGGTCATACCTTCGATGAGTGCCAGTGTTTTGGCGATGCGTTGCTGCAGTTCGGCAAAGCTTTGTTCGCTGTCTTCGTAGGCGGCCACTTCAACGCCTGCGATGCGCGCCGGAACGCTTTTGGCAAAATCACAAGCGATCTGAACTTGGCGTACGAGTGGCAGCATGTCGGGAAACAAACGCGACTGCAACAACACGGCGGGATCAAATTTACGATTTTGTGCGTGCTCTTCCCCTTTTTTGAGCACATCGCTCAGCGCCAAAAGCATTTGTTTGAACACGGGGACGGTTGTGCTGTAAAGAGAAGTAGACATGATTTTTCTATCCTGTTGGGGCTGAGTTGAGGTTGATTAAAGCATGATCTCACTCATCGGAAAGTTTCATTTAGTGTCACTAAGTGTCGAGTGATAGCCTGTCTCGTCGCTTCGTTTGGTTCTAAAAAATTCATTTGGTTGTATCCAAATGTTAGTCGTATACTGTGTTTATGTACAGTATATCTACGCTCAAATCTCCTGACCTCAAAGCGGAGCCAAACTTAACGCAAACGCCTGTTCATGCGGCGCTGGAGCCGGCTAACCACGATTTGCCACTTCTGGCGCATCGGATCAGCGCGGGCTTTCCTTCGCCCGCCGCCGATTACATCGAGGTTGGACTGGATCTTAATGATTATTTAGTCCGTAACAAGCCTGCGACTTTCCTGTTTACGGTCAAAGGGGACTCGATGTCGGGCGCTAGCATCGAGGAGGGTGACAAGGTCATTGTGGATCGGGCGATGACGCCCAAGCACCGCGACATTGTGGTGGCGGTAGTGGATGGTGATTACACACTCAAGCGTTTGTTCAAGCATCGGGGACGCGTGGAGTTGCGCGCTGAAAACCCTGCATACCAACCCATCGAGTTTAAAGACGGCAGCGAGTTGCTCGTGTGGGGTGTCGTGGTGGGAGTGGTGCGTCGTTATTCTGCGCGAGGCGGATGATGTTGGCTGTCTCTACGCTTTCGCCACAGTTCGCGCTCGTGGATGTCAATAATTTCTATGTGTCGTGTGAGCGTGTGTTTAGGCCCAAGCTTGAAGGCATCCCGATGGTGGTGTTGTCTAACAACGATGGCTGTGCGGTGGCCCGCAGTAATGAGGTCAAAGCACTAGGCGTCAAAATGGGGACGCCCTGGTTCAAGATGAAGGATCTGGCGCGCGAGCAAGGCATTTTGGCTTTTTCGTCAAACTACACGCTTTACGGAGATATGAGTAATCGTGTCGTGCAGATTTTGCGCGATTTTGCACCCGACACGGAGGTCTACAGTATTGATGAGTCGTTTTTGCGCATCGAAACGGTGGCGCATCTGCATGGAGGTGCGGTTCCCATGGGGCAACAGATGCGCGAACGCATCAAGCAATGGACGGGCTTACCTGTCTGTGTAGGTGTGGGGCCGACTAAAACACTCGCAAAATTCGCCAATCATCTTGCTAAGAAAAATCTCGAGTTTGAGGGCGTGTGCGACCTGCATGTGATCCCGCGTCCGGAGCGTGTGCGTTGGATGAGTCGCATTGAGGTGGGAGAGGTCTGGGGCGTGGGCGGGCGCATCGCGCGACGTTTGGAGGTGATGGGAATTCATACGGTGCTGGATTTGCGCAATGCCTCGCCCAAAGAAATGCGCAGGCACTTTGGTGTGGTGATGGAACGCACCTGCAATGAGTTGCGGGGGATTTCCTGTCTGGCACTCGACGATATCGCCCAGTCTAAACAACAGATTATGTCCTCGCGCAGTTTTGGCCGTCCGGTGGAAACGATTGAGGAGCTACGCGAGTCGCTTGCGAGTTATCTGTCGCGTGCCGCTGAAAAGCTGCGCAAGCAACAGTCAGTCTCAGCCGCGGTGTATGTGTTTGTGCAGACAAACCGCTTTAATAAGGATGAGCAATACAACGCAGGATTGACGGTGCCGCTGCCTGAGCCGACCGACGATACGCTTACGCTCACGGCGGCGGCACTCGCTGGGCTGGAGATGATTTATCGTTCGGGGTATCGCTATAAAAAAGCAGGCGTGATGTTGACGTTGTTGTCGGATAAACACGCGCGTCAGGCGAGTATTTTTGACAATCTGGTGGTCACCCAGCGCTCCACCAAGTTGATGACAGCACTTGATACGATCAATCGTGATTATGGACACGGCACGGTGCGGTCAGGCGTGAGCGGCTTTACCCAACACTGGGCGATGCGTAATGAAAACCGTTCGCCGAGATATACGACACGCTGGGACGAATTGCCCGTGGTGCGCTAAGGGTTTTTGGGGGACTTGTAGCGCTTTCTTGGTGGTACAGTCGCCTCATGTTGAGAGATCATTTAATTCACGCAGCACATGTCGTCTCATGAGCTTGCTTCAGACCGAAGGCCTGTCGAGACGGGTCTCACCACAACGCTGGCTATTTCGTGGCCTCAATGTGTCCGTCGCTCCTGGTGAACAGCTCGCGTTGCGTGGCGCTTCAGGCGTGGGCAAATCCAGCCTTTTGAACTTGATGGCGGGTTTGGATCAGCCAGACGAAGGACGCGTGTTGTTCAAGGACAAGAATCTTGCGCAAATGAGTCAGACCGAGCGACTGGTGCTACGGCGCACCGCGTTTGGTTTCGTTTTCCAAGCATTTCATTTAATGCCGCACCTCAACGCTCTTCAAAATGTCATGGTGCCTTGCTTGCTCGCTGGCGTGCCCTTCGCGCAGGCACGGGCGCGGGCTGAGCACTTGCTCGGAGCGCTTGGGCTCAGCGAGGTCTCGGAAGCCTTTCCTGCCGTGCTGTCTGGGGGCGAGCAACAGCGCGTGGCACTCGCACGCGCATTGGTACACCAGCCTGAGGTAGTGCTAGCCGACGAGCCAACAGGCAATCTGGATCCAGAGACCGCTCACCAAGCACTTGATCTTCTGTGTCGCACTTGTCGTGAGCAGGGGACAGCGTTGGTCATGGTGACACATTCGGTCGAAGCAGCCGCACGGCTGGATCGCACTTTTGTCTTGACCGGCTGATGTTGTTTTATTGGCTTCTGTCTTCTGCCTTTCGAGCGCAACCAGGTCGCTGGCTGATTGCGGGGGGTACGGTTGCGCTAGGCATCGCATTAGCGGTAGCAATTCACACGGTCAATCGCTCTGCGCTGGGAGAGTTTGGTCGAGCGCTTGATTTGGTCAATGGTCAGGCTTCTGCGCAGCTGGTGATGCCGGCGGGTGATTTTCCGGATAGTTTGTTTGATCAAGTTGTTGCACACCAAACAGAGTTAGGCATTCGGGCCGTGAGCCCTGTGCTTGAGCGCAGCACTCAACCCTTGCGTGTGTTGGGGCTGGATATTTTTCAGGCAGCACGTGTCACGCCTGCGTTGATACCTTCGGTATCTGAGGCACAGCGCATGCAGCTGTTCGATCAAGACGCGATTTTTCTTTCAGCGGCCGCGTTAAAAGACCTTGATGTGGCGGTAGGAGGTACGGTGACACTGACTGTTAGGGGTCAAAAAGAAACCTTCAAAGTGGCAGGCCTCGTACCCGGTGCAGCGGGGCAGAGTCTGGCGGTGATGGACCTAGGCGTGGCTCAGTGGCGCTTGGATGGCTTGGGTCGTTTGAGCCGACTGGATATCCAGTTAGTCGAGGGGCGCAGCCTAAAGGATCTAGAGGCCGCACTTGAACAGTCGAATTTGGGGCTCAAGCTAGTGACAGCCGATGACCGGGATCGTCGCATGTCCAATTTATCGCGCGCCTATCGTGTGAACTTAAGCGTGCTGGCATTGGTGGCCTTATTCACGGGTGCATTTCTAGTATTTACCACCATCAGTTTTTCCGTCTTGCGTCAGCAGTCCCAGTTGGCTTTGCTCAGCGTATTAGGGGCGAGTCGCCCATGGCTGTTTATCCTAGTGCTCACGCAGGCCCTATTAGTGGCTGCCTTCGGTGGTGCGCTTGGTATTGGCGTGGGTCTGGGTCTGGCAGCGCTTTTGTTGCGTCTAGTAGGCGGAGATCTTGGAGGCGGATATTTTTCAGCGACCATACCACCAATGGACCTTGACCCGATAGTGTTGTTGGGTTTCTGGCTCTTGTCTTTAGCCGTCGGTGTGCTGGCCGGGTATTTTCCGGCGCGTGCGGCGACCGCGGGCTCACCCGTGAGGCAATTGCGCGCGGGTGCGACGGAGCGAATGCTCAAACCTGTATTGCATTACCGCGTGGCGATTGTGCTGGGGTTGACGAGTTTGGTCTTGGCCTTTATGCCCGCATTAGGTGGTTTGCCGATTGCTGCATATTTATCCATTGCTTTTCTGTTGTTTGCCGGCTTGGCATTGACGCCCTCGTTGGTCAATCAGTGCTTTTCATTTCTTGCCCGGATGTTGCTGCGCGCAGGCAAACATATCCCCTCTCTGTCTGCGACTCCCTCCTTGACCTTGGCGACTTGGCGTCTTGCTCAGGCACCCGCCAGCGCTGCGGGGCTGATTGCAGGGGTGGTGGCCGCACTCGCACTCACGGTTGCAATGGTGGTGATGGTGGCAAGTTTTCGGGATTCCGTCACCCAATGGTTGGACCAAGTCTTGCCAGCGGATCTGTATGCGAGCTTGGGTCGATCGGATTTAAATCAGGCGCTCATGCGCGATCCGAGTCTACTTCAGGCGATTGCCGTAGTCCCCGGAGTCGCCCGCGTTGAATTCACTTTGCAACAGCAAATCTTATTTCGACCTGAGCGACCCGAGGTGGCATTGATCGCGCGCCCAGTGCCTGAGGGGCGCGCAGCGCAAGTTTTGCCATTGACGGGAAGTGTCACAACGCAAAAACCTGGCACACAGCCCGTATTGCCTGAGGTCTATGTCTCTGAAGCGATGACAGATTTGTACGACTGGAAGCCAGGTGAAATCCATCGTCTGCCTTTGACAGGCGTTGACGGCACGATAAGCGGAGGCTTGCCGGTTTGGGTGGCGGGGGTATTCCGTGATTATGGACGTCAGCACGGTTCGGTTGTGATGGATATTGCGACTTATCAGGGCTTGACTCAGGATTTGCGGCGCACGGATATTGCGCTATGGCTCGCGCCTCAAGCGCGTGCTGCAGAAGTTTTAGAGCGTTTGCGCACTCAGTTTCCTTCTTTCAAAAATCTTGAGTTTCGAAGCTCGGCTGATTTACGTGCGTTATCACTGACAATTTTTGACCGCAGCTTTGCGCTGACATATGCGCTTGAGATTGCGGCTTTGTTAGTAGCGATTTTTTCTGTTGCGGCTGGCTTCACAGGCCAGACTTTATTGCGTCAAAAGGAGTTTGCGCTGATGCAACATCTGGGTCAGTCCTCTCAACAGCTCACTCGATGGCTGACTGTTGAGTCAGGCATGCTGCTGGCGCTCGCAGCATGCTGGGGGACGGTATTGGGTTTGTTGATGAGTCAGGTGTTAATTCACCGGGTCAATCCGCAGTCATTTCATTGGACCATGCAGACGAGTATGCCAGTCGTGGCTGTCCTGGTGTTGATGTGCAGTATCGTGCTACTCGGGATTGTGGCGGCGGTTTGGGCCGCCAAGAGAAATCTAGACGCCGATCGCCTGGCTTTGTCTTTGCGGGAGGACTGGTGATGCAAAGCGCCAAGCGCCGAGCGTGGATGACACGTTTTCTATTACTGGTTACAACACCTCCTGTTTATGCCTGGGCTTCACCTGCGGCATTGAAATATCCCGAGGTTAAACCGCGACCGCTTATTTTTCCGCAGGATTTTGGGGCGCATCCTGAGTACCGTACCGAATGGTGGTACATGACCGGTTGGTTGGGGCAGGGCGCGGAGGCGATGGGTTTTCAAGTGACTTTTTTTCGCAGCCGCACGCTTCATCCTGACGATAATCCGAGTCGTTTCGCACCTCGCCAGCTGATGTTTGCGCATGCTGCGCTCGCGTTCCCTGCTGAGGGTCAGTTGCGGCATGCAGAGATCGCTGGGCGTGCCGGACCGGCTGGCGCTTCATTTGACACAGCAGATACAGCTTTGCATTTATCGGGCTGGAGTTTGCGACGGACAGCGGATGATCATTACAAGGTGTTCATCCCCGCGGACAACTTTACGCTTGAGTTAGAAGCCAGCACCGCCCAAGCTCCAGTTTTGCGCGGAGAAAACGGCTATTCCTTAAAAGGGCCATCTCCAGAGTTAGCCAGCTATTATTACAGCCGGCCACAGTTAAAAGTTTTGGCTCAGCTGGTTTTAAAAAGTCCTCAAGGAAAAACACGTCGCGCTGACCAACACCTGAGTCTTTCAGGATCAGCTTGGTTTGATCACGAGTGGTCGAGCAGTCTGTTGATGCCAGGCGCCGTAGGTTGGGATTGGATTGGAATCAATCTTTTAGACGGTTCGAGCCTGATGGCGTTTCGCATGCGCGATGCGGCCGGTCAGACATTGTTTAGCGAGTGGGATTGGCGTGATGCTCAGGGCAGGCTCTTGGAGCCTGATCAAAACGTTAGCTGGGAGCCTGTTGGTCAATGGCAGTCTTCGAAATCCATGGCGACTTATCCAGAGAGCTTTACGTTACGTGCTCCGGGACGAGCGTGGACTCTACAGCCATTGATGAAGGATCAAGAGGTCGATGCGCGCGCCAGTACCGGAGGTTTTTATTATGAGGGTGCTGTCGAGTTAAAAGAAAACGGCAAGACGATTGGCAGAGGATATTTAGAGCTCACGGGTTACGGTGCGCCCTTGGCACTGTAGAAACCGGTCTTGACTTACACTCATTCACTATGGCGACAAAACTCAGCAGTCTCACGCAGTGGTTACGCGAATACCGTGTTCTCTCCCGGTATAAAACACAATGGTGCCTGGCCGCGCTCTTTCTACTATTAGCTGCGGCAGCCACGCTCGCCGTACCCTTGGCCTTTCGAGATCTGGTGGATACGGGCCTGACCAGCGATGCGATTGACCTGAAATTCATCAACTTGCTGCTCTTGGCCATCGCCTTGGCATTGATGACAGCGAGTCGGTTTTATGTGATGTCATGGCTCGGTGAACGGGTCGTTGCCGACATTCGTCAGCGGGTCTTTGAAAACGTGCTGCGCCAGAGCCCTGCGTATTTTGAAACGCTGCAAACGGGTGAAGTGCTGTCACGAATGACAAGCGATACGACTTTAGTCCAGACCTTGGTGGGGTCAAGCATTTCGATTGCGCTGCGCAGCCTGGTGATGTTGCTTGGCGGTATGACGATGATGCTGGTCACCAGCGCTTGGTTGGCCGGTGTGATGATTGTTTTATTGTTATTAGTCGTACTGCCCTTATGGGCCTTAGGTCGACGCGTGCGCAAGATGTCACGTGCCAGCCAAGACAAGGTCGCAGACACTAGCGCGATGGCAGGCGAGGTGTTAAATGCGATGACGACTGTTCAGGCGTTTGTCCGCGAGCCGCATGAGCAAAAGCGTTTTAATTCTGCCGTGGAAATGGCTTTTTTCGAAGCTAAAAAGCGGATCACCATGCGGTCATTACTGACCGCCACTGCGATCATGATGGCTTTTGGCGTAATTGTGTTTGTGCTGTGGATTGGTGCGAGACAAGTGACCGCAGGCACGATCTCTCTGGGTGAGCTGACCCAGTTTGTGTTGTACGCGGTATTGATTGCGGGCTCAATCGGTGCGTTGTCCGAGACTTGGGGTGATTTGCAACGTGCAGCAGGTGCAACAGAAAGGCTGGTGGAGTTGATGCAGGCAGAACCTGCCTTGGCCAGTAGCGCCCGAGGCAATGATCGTACTGAAACGTCAACGACCGCAAATCTTTCTGCGCCTGAGGCGGTGGTCTTTAACGATGTCACCTTCGCCTATCCTTCTCGCCCAGATTTTCTGGCGATGAATCATCTCACGCTCTCAGTCCCTCGCGGTGCACGTGTTGCGCTGGTGGGACCTTCTGGTGCTGGTAAAAGCACGCTTTTTGCGATGTTGCTGCGCTTTTATCAACCGACGGCAGGGCAGATTGAAATTTTTGGTCGCGATATTACGCAATGGCCGGTGAGTGAACTAAGAGGCATGGTGGGTATTGTTCCCCAAGAGCCGGTTATTTTTGCATCGAGTGCCATGGAAAATATTCGCTATGGCAGACTTGATGCGACGGATGCAGAGGTCATCGCCGCGGCTAAGACTGCGCATGCGCATGGGTTTATCTCTGCTTTACCGCAGGGGTACGACAGCTTTTTAGGTGAACGCGGCGTGCGCTTGTCGGGTGGTCAAAAGCAACGCATCTCGATTGCACGCGCGATTTTGAAAAATCCGCCCCTCCTGTTGTTAGATGAGGCGACCAGTGCGCTGGATGCTGAGTCAGAACGTGAAGTTCAACTCGCCTTGGATAGTGTGCTCCCAGGGAGAACCTCGTTGACGATTGCGCATCGCTTGGCCACTGTGTTGCGCGCCGATCGCATCATCGTGATCGAAGACGGCATAGTCGTCGAGCAAGGCAAGCACGAAGCTCTGATCACTCAAGGTGGGCTGTATGCAAGGCTGGCAAAATTGCAGTTTGCTTGAAGTCAAAGGCACTCAAGCTTGACTCAATCTTTGATCGCTTCAGCAATCAGTCTAAAGTTCTTTTCCTCTCGGATGAGCGCTTGAATCAACAAGGGATCAAAGTGCTTGCCTGAGTTTGAAACGAGGGCGGCCAAAGCATCTTCGTGACGCCAGGGTTCTTTGTAGCTTCGTTTGCTGATTAACGCATCATAGACATCAGCGATTGCGATGATGCGACCCGCCAAAGGAATCGCATTGCCAGCGAGTCCGTGTGGATACCCATCCCCGTCCCACCTCTCGTGATGGCCGATGGCAATATCGATGGCGATATCTAAAAATTCTGTCAAGCTCTCGTTTTGTCGTTTGGCGTCTTCCAGAATTTCGGCACCACAGTTGGTGTGCGTTTTCATCACCAACCACTCTTCATCTGTAAGCTTTGCTTGCTTGTGCAAAATCGAATAAGGGATCTTGGTTTTACCAATATCGTGTAGTTGAGTGGCCTTAAAAATTCTGTCATTGATTTGGTGATTGAGCTCGCCAGGAAAGAGATTCATTTGCAGGGCGCGATTCGTCAAGGCTTTGACGTACTGCTGCATCCGTATGCCATGGTTGGCCGTTTCTATATCGTTTTCAGTGGCGAGTTCATAGAGCCTTTTTAACGTCTGCTCGGTGGATGCCATTGCATCATAAAAACGAACGGTTCTGCCTCCCTCGTTTTTAGCCCAGTACATCGCTTCATCCGCCCAATCAAGGATGTTTTTTTCCTTGCTTTCATCCCCATCAAACACCACAACGCCAAAGCTTGCCAGATTTTGATACTGGATGGTGGTGTGCGTGTGATGATCACGCCGCACATGCAGTTCATGGGTGGGCGTCAGTGCAGACAACAGTTTGTTTGCTATGCCTTCAGCCTCGGCGCGCGCATCTGAAAAGTTTCCGCTTAACTGATCCAATAACACGACAAACTCATCACCGCCAAAGCGAGCAACAGTATCGGTCTCACGCACAGAAAGTTTTAAGCGATTGGCGACTGCGATGAGCAATTCATCACCCACCTCATGCCCAAATTGATCATTCAGGGTTTTAAATTTATCAAGATCGAGAAAAACTGCGGCACTATGTGTATCCCAGCGCTTATTGTTGGCGATGCATTGTTGGAGACGGTCTTTGAGTAGTCGTCTGTTGGGTAAGCCGGTCAGCGGGTCGTTAAAAGCGAGTTCCTGAACCGCATTTAATGCGTAAGCAGAGGCTTTGAGGTTATCTGCGTTTTTCTCAATGACTTTATTGAGCTCGTCCAGTGCCATTTGCTTATGATGCGCATCCACATCGTTGGCTCTAATCGTTGCCTTCATGGCGACAATGGCGATATCGCTCGCTTTGATAATCTCATAGCTATTGGCTTGTAGGACCTTGAGGGCCTTGAGAGCGATATCACTTGCCTTGAGGGCTGCTTCCGCGTTTTCTGCGCGTAGCTGCATGAGCTCCAGGGGCGTCGCAATCCCGCTCAGGAACTCCTGGTCAGCCTTGATAGCGCTATTGAGTAAATGTATAGATTGGGCGATATCTTTTAGACGAATATTTGAACTCGTCTCAGTGCTTACTTGATTTGTCGGAGTGTGAGGCATGACCCAATGTACTCCCTTTGTTGTGTTGGATTATAAAAATTTAGTGAAAGAGGGTGTTTTAGGAGTACCCTGAGGCTACGGTTACCGGAGAAGTTTTATGACACAAAGCCTTGAACACGTTTATAAAAAGCTCGAGGCCATGCAAGTTGATCTAGAGGACTTGCGAAATACCTACAAGGGTGTCAGTAAGCGCTACATGGTGGCCTTGACCAGCTTAAATACTTTGACGATTCATTCTTCGGATGCGGCCAAGCGTGCCGCCAAATCAACTGAGCAATCAAGAGTCGCTGCCATGAATGCAATGATTGCTGCCCGCGAGGCATCAGGAAATCCTGCTTTATTAATGGTGGTTGAGTCGGCCGTCACGGCTTCTGTCGCAGCCGCTCTGGCTGCGGTTGAATCTGCTGCTGCGGCTGCCGCTGCCGCTGCCGCAGCCTCTGCAGCGGTCGCACACCAGGCTGAGGAGTCTTTGCTCAAAGCATCCAACGAGGCGGCTGTCGCCTCAAGAATGGCCGCAGAGGCTGCGGCGGAGGCCGTCAAACTCTCCAATCAGGCGAGAGAAATTGTTGACGGTATTCATAAAAAGTCTTGAACAACGGCGGTTTAAGTTAAACGACAACTCGCTTCCGAGCCCGAAAACGATCCATTGAGCGTCTTTTTACGTTCTACAATGCCAAAATGATAAGTTTTGACATCTTGCACGTTCAAGGACCGACGTGATTCAAGTTACCCCGGTCATTCTTTGTGGCTGTTCGGGAACGCGGCTTTGGCCACTCGCGCGCGGCGGCTTTCCAAAGCAGTTTTTATGCTTGACGGGTGATAACAGTCTGTTTCAGCAGACCGCAGAAAGACTACAGGGCTTGGATAGCACAACGATCCAAGCGATTGCCCCCTTGATCGTATGCAACGAAGAGCATCGTTTTCTTGCTCAAGAGCAACTCCGTGAAAGTGGCATCAAGGGTGCCAAGTTCCTGCTCGAACCCATCGCTCGCAACACAGCTCCCGCCCTCACGCTCGCTGCGCTTGCCGCACAAGATGGCGGCGCTGATCCCGTATTGGTGGTGACGCCGGCGGATCAGGCAGTGTCGCGTGTAGAAATATTTACTCAAGCCGTAAAAACAGCGATTACTGAGGCAGCAACCGGCAGCATTGTGATCCTGGGTATTCAACCCGACCGTCCAGAGACAGGTTATGGCTATATCAAAGCGGGTGCTTCTGCGAATACTCAGGGCACTGTGACGACTGTAGAGCGCTTTGTTGAAAAGCCCAATCTAGAAACCGCTCAGGCCTACGTGAACGAAGGCAGCTATTTCTGGAATGCCGGTATTTTTGTTTTAAAGGCTTCAGTCTGGTTGAAAGCCATGGAGACCTTCCAGCCTGAGATGCTGACCAAGATCAAGCACGCTTGGGAGTCCCGCCAGCCGGATAGCCAGTTTCTTCGTCCCGGCAAGGCCGAGTTTGAGCAGGTGCCGGGTGAGTCAATCGACTATGCCGTCATGGAACGCTGTCCAGGCAGTGCATTCGCCACCAAAATGGTGAGTCTGGATGCGGGTTGGAGTGATCTTGGTGCTTGGGATGCGGTCTGGAATATTCAAGAAAAAGACGCAGATGGTAATGCTCACAAAGGAGATGTGATTTCCAAAGACTGTCGCGACACTTTTGTGCATGCGTCCAGTCGCTTAGTGAGTTTGGTCGGTGTGCAAAATCTCGTGGTGATCGAAACAGCCGATGCGATTTTGGTGGCCGACAAGTCTCGTGGTCAGGACGTGAAACACATTGTCGAGGCGCTCAATAAGCAACGCCGTCAAGAGCAAAACTTGCACCGTAAGGTCTATCGTCCCTGGGGGTGGTATGACAGCATCGACGGTGGCGGACGCTTTAAGGTCAAACGGATTCTCGTCAATCCAAAGGCGAGTCTGAGTTTGCAGATGCATCACCATCGTGCTGAGCATTGGGTGGTTGTGTCCGGTACAGCTGAAATCACCAATGGTGACAAGGTCACAATTTTGTCTGAAAATCAGTCCACCTACATTCCTCTCGGTCAAACCCATCGCTTGTCCAATCCAGGTACGATCCCGCTTGAAATTATCGAAGTACAGTCGGGAAGCTATCTGGGTGAAGACGATATTGTGCGCTTTGAGGATCAGTACGGGCGGACGGTTTAATTCTGCGATTCTAGGCTTAATCGTTTCACTCAGGGAGCCTTTATTTAAATGAAAATCCGCCCAAAATGGGCGGATCGCTATTGTCATTCCATGAACTAGCTGTGATGCTGCGGAATGCGAGACTTTTCAGTCTATTAAGTCTCGACAATAGAGATCGCACGATGCAAATCAAAAAATCATTCCTGAAAAAAGTGCTATATCCATTTGTGTTGATCACTTTTTTTTTGACGGCATGTGACCATCCTACGCCTGTAGACACGGTGGATTCCTCTGCCAGGCCAGCCCTCATCTACGAAGTTCAGTCCCAAGGAGCAGGCGCCAAACTCCGATTTCCGGGTCGAGTCCGAGCAGTGGAGCGCGCCGAGCTTTCCTTTAGTGTCCCAGGTTATTTGGCTGATTTTGCCTTGAGAGAGGGATTTCCCGTCACGAAAGGTCAGGTTGTGGCAATGCTCGAGCAGAGAGTATTTAAAGCGCGCGTGAGCGCCGCCAAAGCAGAATTCAACCGTGCCAAGACTGATTATGAACGCTATAAAGGATTGTGGGAGACTGAAAAGGCCGTTGCACGCTCTGAGGTCGATGATCGTTTCAGTCGCTTGGAGGTTGCTAAGACAAATCTGGCGGCTGCTGAACAGGATCTGGCTGATACGGTCATTCGTGCCCCTTTCGATGGCGTCATCACACGAAGACGGGTGGAGACCTATGCAAGTGTTCAGTCAAAACAACCTGTCGCTGATTTGCAAAATTTAAAGAGTCTTGAGGTCGTGATTAATGTTCCTGAAAAAATATTCAGAACAGAACGTCCCCGTAAATACGCTCTAGCAATATTTGAGGGAAACCAAACAGCTCCAATCGATCTCACGTTGCGTTCATACACGACTGAAGCAGATCCACAGACGCAAACATATGAGGTGGTCTTGACGATTGATCACTTACCCAAAGGGATTTCCCTGTTGCCCGGTATGCCAGTGACTGTTTTGCCATTTGTTAAAGATCATGAGGAAAACAAACTCGGCGTGTGGATACTCTTGTCCGCACTCAGGTATCGCCTGATTTCAGCTTTGTCTCTCACTGGATTGCTGATCGCTGGAATTTTAGGATTCGGTTTTGTACCGCCAGGCTTCATGCCTGACTCGGCCAGACCTCAATTTGTGATAGATGTTTACCTTCCACAGGGCACAGATATCAGTCGAACATCCATCGTTCTGAAAGATATTGAAAAGCAAGTAAAAGCTCAACAGGCAGTCACTCAAATTACAAGTATTGCAGGTCAAGGTGCCCTCAGGTTTATGTTGACCTACAGTCCAGAGGATCCTAATCCTTCATATGGCCAGTTATTAGTTGATGTCGATCGTTACAAGGACATTCCCAAACTTGTAACAACACTACAAAATGAACTGACACGAAATTTTCCTGAGGCGGAGATCAAGGTCTGGAAATTCGTACTGGGACGCGGAGGCGGAAAGAAAATAGAAGCTACCTTCCGAGGGCCTGATCCAGAGGTCTTGAGAAAACTGGCAGATCAGGCCAAGTCTCTGATGAGCCAAGATCCTGAGGCCATTGCAGTGCAGGATGATTGGCGCCAGCAAGTGCCTGTTATCGTACCTCGCTACTTTGAGGACGCGGTCCAACGCGCAGGCCTCTTGCCTGCAGATATTTCCAGCGCACTTGAAAGAACCTTTAAAGGTCAAGCCATCGGAATATTCCGCGAAAATGATAAGTTGATTCCGATCATCGCCCGTGCTCCCGGTCAAGAACGTCAGGGCTTGGAGGACTTGAGAAATACTCAGGTCTACAGTCCCGCGGCTGGGCGTTACGTCCCGGTTGATCAGTTTTTACTTGGAGTCGACACGGTTTGGAAAAACTCTATTCTTCGCCGTGAAAACAGATTTCCTGTTATCAAGGCGCAATGCGATCCCCCAGCCGGGCAGCTGGCCGCTCCTCTTTTTGAAAGATTACGACCAAAAATTGAAGCGATTCCATTGCCACCGGGTTACTCACTTGAATGGCACGGGGAGTACAAAGCGTCACTTGAGGCAAATGAAGGTCTTGCCAAGTCTGCGCCATTTGGTTTCGCAGCAATGATCCTCGCCGTTATTTTGATGTTTAATTCCCTCAAACTGACAGCTGTGATCTGGTTGACGGTACCTTTGGCCATCGTGGGTGTGACTGTTGGGCTGCTTGTTTTTCAGGCACCTTTTGAATTTATGGCGATTCTCGGATTTTTAAGTTTGACGGGAATGTTGATTAAAAATGCGATTGTTTTAGTCGATCAAATCCAGCTGGAGATCAAAGCGGGGAAATTACCGCTTGTTGCGATACTTGACGCATCGGCCAGCCGCGTTAGGCCCGTTTTGCTTGGTGCGGGTACGACTGTTTTAGGCGTGGCGCCACTACTGATGGATCCGTTTTTCAAAAGTATGGCGATTACCATCATGTTTGGTTTGATATTTGCTACGGGTCTAACTCTTGTTGTCGTGCCTTTGCTTTATGCAATGATTTTTAGGATTCCAGTCTCAAAACCATTTACAACAATAGGGGAAAGTGCTTGATGAAGTGGCTCTCCTTGATTTGGATTGGCGTATTGACGTCCTGTTCGAGCCCTGATTATAAAAAGCCTGATATTGATGTGCCCAAAGCGTGGGAACAACAGGGCAGTCAAGGACCAAGTATTGCAGATCAGAAATGGATAGTTGTATTTCCCATTGATGAACTCAATACACTGATTATTGAGGCATTAAAAAACAATAGTGATTTATTGATTGCGGCACAACGCGTTGAAATCGTTCGCGCTCAATATGGAATTAGTCGTTCATCACTATTCCCGAGTCTGGATGCAAATGCTGCTTTTGTACGTCAACGTGCACCGGGCTTTAATCCTGAAGCCAATCAGGTTTCTGAGAGCGCCGGACTTGGGTTGGTCTCTGCGGCATGGGAAATTGACCTCTGGGGAAAATTACGCGATCAATCAGAAGCAGCGCGTAGAGACTATCTCGCCAATCTCGCCCTTTATCAGGGAGCTCAAGTCAGTCTGACCGCTCAAGTTGCTACCCTATATCTGGATGTACTGGATCTGGATAACCAGATTCGTATTTCTAAAAGAGCGATCGATTTTAGGAAAAAAGGGTTACGCGTCAATCAGTCGAGATTCGATGCGGGCATCGCTTCTATTCTGGATGTTCGTCAAGCCGAGTCGTTACTTGCTTCAGCCGAACAAGTATTTTATGAACAAGAGAGGCGATTGGTCCTCGCAGAGAACGCGCTTTCTATTCTTTTAGGTCGCAATCCAGGGCCAATCAAAAGAGTAGTTTCTCTCGATACCTTAAATTTACCCAAAGAAATGTATGCCGGCATTCCTTCCGAACTGATCGAGCGTCGTCCGGATATTCTTGCGGCGCAGGAGGCGCTGACCGGCGCTCAGGCAAATGTTTCCGCCGCAAAAAAGGAGTTTTTGCCGAGCATTTCACTGACCACATCTCTCGGCTTTGCCAGTCCTGCCCTTGGCGCCTTATTTCAAGGTGGTCGCTATGCATGGTCCTTGCAACCTTCGATATCGACGAGTATTTTCAATGCGGGTCGTATTCAGTTTGGAGTTGATATCGCAGAGTCAAAACAAGAAGCGTTAGTACAGGAATATAAAGCCAAGATTAGAAGCGCATTCAAAGAAGTCAACGATGCACTGAATAATATTCGTAACAATGAATTCGAGAGAGCTGCGGGTGAGCGAGTTGTTCAGGCCAATACCGCAAGAGTGAGAGCGAGTCGCGCACGTTATCTGAGCGGAATATCACCGTTTTTTGAAGTGCTGGATGCCGAAAGGCAACTCTTGGACAGTGAAATTATCTTATCGCAATTAAAACGCGCCACGTATCAATCTGGTGTCCAACTTTACACGGCGCTTGGGGGCGGTTGGAACCGGTCTGATTTTAGGGCTTCTCCATGATGACAGATCAATGCAGGGTTCTTTCAATGCCCGGTGGAGCAGACCACCAGGGGTAGCCTTTGGAGGCTTTGTCTTTAGCGTATTCAAATAGGGCTTTCATGTACTTTGTATCAAACTCTCGAGTGTGTGGAAAGTTGAATGTAGAATCAATAAAAGCAAGATTGAATTCAACGCCATCGGCTTGCGTGATAATGTACATGCGATACAAATCCCCAAGTCCTTGTGCGTAAATCAATTGCTCAATAGTACGAGAGGCGATACTCGTGGTGCGCCTTTCTATTTCCATACGTTTGAGATCAAGACGTGCGTTTCGAATGATATAAGCACGCCATTTTAATTTTGAAAATTGTGGGTCGTTATTTGTATTCCTGTGGAGTGTGGGCGGATAGAGGAATGCCTGTGTAGAGGCACCTCCGTCTACGTGCATTTCTTGATATTTCTGATGATTGATCTCAACATCAAACAGAACAGGAGGAAATGCACCCGGAATGGAAGCTGAAGCAAGCAGTATCTTCTTGAATAATTCGAGCGCTTCCGGTGTACCTTGGGAAGCGATTTTTCCCATATTCCAGGCTATGGGCATACCTGCATCAAGGTTTGTCGTTCCAACTATCAGCCAACGATGGTTGACGTTATATTCATGTGCAATTTTCCGCAAAACATCAGCTGTGATGTGCGTGGATATCAGCTTCATGAGGGGCGAGGAGTCTGCGTAACTGTCACGGAAAAGTGCTGATAATAGCCCGATAGGTTTGAAGATGTCCTTTTGTTGTACTTGGGTGTAAACCTGATTCAATACATGATCATAATCAGATCCTAAATACGCAAACGGTGCAATGAGCGCACCTGTACTCACCCCAGTGACCAGCTGAAATCGTGGTCGATCATTCCTTTCGCTCCATCCATTCAGGAGTCCCGCTGCAAACGCTCCATTATCACCACCTCCGGATATGGACAAAAGGTTCACTTCCTTGGTGTCGTTTCTGAAAGGAACTTTTCTGTGTTGCTCATCAATGTCCGCAACAATCGCATCAATGCCGCTTTGAGTGGTTAACGAGTATCGAATGTTCTCTAGTCCTTGGACGCTGGCATGATTGGAAGTGCTGAAGGGAGGTGCTGAACGTCGTTCCAAGGGAACGCAAGCAGTCAGCAGCCCCAAAGTGATGAATGCCAGTATGTATTTGATAGACGTAAAATACAGTAATTGTCGGTTCTTGGAATACGAACCAGACAATTCAGTGGGATATGATGCTGAGGTTGACGCGTTGCCCATCGTGCCAAAGATCTTTGACTTGTGCAGTGATTTTAAGGGCTTGCTCATGGGTAAAATCCATTTCTACGATCGCCCAACAGTCACTGGCGCTCTCGCTTTTGTTGGGGACAATCGATATCTTGCATTTTTAGCAAACCTGTCTGATTTCGTACATATGTATGAAAGATATTCCGCCCATTTTGGGCGAGACGCTCTCGTTTTCAGTATGTTAAAAAGTTAGTTCAATTAAAGTCAATTTAATAGATAAAAGAATTAATTGTTTTTCAGAAAACATCATTAGTCGGCTTGATCATGACAGATAAAAAATTACTGAAAAAACAAAATCTGCCGATTACTGAAATTGCCTTTGATGAGAAATATCAGAGGTCTTTCGGGTTGCTGGCATTCGTCGCGAATCGGTTCATTCTCAATCACATGAGACGTATTACTGTTGATTTGGATATGGACCTCGAAACCGTACTCATCTGGGGAACTCTGGCACATATGAACAGGTTGCCATACCTTGAAATGAATGCAAATCCGATGGACGCCTTGAATGAACTCGGGATGAAGGTCAATGACCACGTTGAACCGCTTAGATTGTCAGACCTTGTTCAGATACTGGGCTTACCAAGAGAAACGGTTAGGAGGAAACTTGAAAATTTGCAAGCATTAGGCAAAGTTCAAAGACTTGAAGATGGAAGATGGGTCCATTTGAGTCATATGGTGGGCGAGCTCGAGCGTCAATTCACGCGTGAGTCGGTTATTAATCTTTTACAGACTGCAGAGAGTTTGCGCAACATTTTGTCGCAAGTTGATTTGGTTCAGAAAAACACCAAATAACATAGATTTAAGTGCACCGTATTTCTGATTACCTAAAGGTGGTTTGTATCAGGTTTTAGTGATTGACAAGTCAGTTTGCTTGGCTGGCATCAGATTCAGGCAAGCTTTGAAAGAACGTTCTTCAGATAAGCCTGATACAAGCGCTCTGGATCTTCGGTCATTGGAAAATGTCCGAAGCCTTGCATCTCTTGAAAGACACTTCCTTTGATTTCGGCGGCGACGCGTTTGGTCTCGGTCGGACTAGCCGAATAATCATAGTCGCCAGTCAATAACCAGAGCGGCGTGACCGCAGTGTTGATACTAGCGGTATGTTCGTTTGCTCGAAACTCATCGCTGTAAAACGCAAGATCTCCGTCATACACGCTCGGCGCACCTTGTGAGTAAATCCACGTGGCAAGCTTACGTCGCCAGAGAGGACTATGAGGGCTGAGCAGCGAAGCGACCCAGGTGGCCGCCAATCGCGCTCCATGGACTTTCGGATGGTCGAGGTAGGGCGTACGTCGTCCAGGAGAATGGTAGGGTGTTTCTAGCAAAATTGCGGCACGAAACAGCTCGGGATGTTTGGCAAGCAAGGTCACACCGATCGCGGACCCCATGGAACATCCCATCAGTACAACAGGCTGACTAAATCGTTGCCGAATAAAGTCACGGACAGTCTGCCGATAATCATTTTGCGTCAGTTTCCACTGCCAATTGGCTGTCTGATCAGGGAGCGTGGAGCGACCATGCCCCGGCATATCAAACGCCAGCATGTGCCATTTTTCCAGTATCGCTGGCATACTCATCAACCCGTGCCACTGGCGGCTATCTGCGCCCGCAGTGTGTAGCATGCAAATGGAGGGATTGTTGGGATTGCCCGCGGACTCGACATAGACCCAGCCCTGCGGTGTTTTCAGATACTCGCCTTTAATCTGACTTAAATCATCGGTGTGGATCAAAGGCTCGACAACGTGATGCAGTTCATGTCTAGCCGCTTCGAGCAGCAGTTCAGCCGTCGGCAGTGACTGCATCAACTCAATGGTTTGTGCCTGAATGGAAAACTCAGGACACAGTCGATAGAGTGCACCGAGTGATTGATAACCAGGCTTGGGGTGCAGGCTGCAAGCCTCTTGCCACACGGAGAGCGGTGCATTCAAGACGACTTGGGGGGCTTGTGCCGTATTGGCAGCATGTTCAAACAATACCGCATCGTCTGCGACGATTTGAAGCCAGAGCTCCAGTCTTTCTAGTTGTGTGACAACAGAGGTCGCGCGACTGGCATCAGAAAGTGCGGCCCGGAGCTGGCTGGCATCAAACGTCATGATCGCGTCGTGACTGGATTTAAAGAGTTTGTACGCTGACGGCACCGCGATCGATTGAAACAATCGTCTCCACAAGATGCCGGGAATACTGAAGATCAGATTCTGAAAAAATCACAGACATTCCCTCAGACTTTAATTGACTAATGACATCTGCCAGGCGTTGCGCCAGCGCAGGCGCGACACCTTCAAAGGGTTCATCGAGAAGGAGTAATTTTTTACCCACCATCAGGGAGCGCCCCAGTGCCACGAGTTTTTGCTGCCCACCCGACAGCTGCAAACCACGGCGTGGTGCAAACTCTCTCAGCTCGGGAATGATGTTGTAGACATATTCGAGTCGCGCCGGACCATCAATATTTTTGTTGGCCCAGGCGGGGACCAGGATATTTTCCTCGACCGTCAGATCTGGAATTAGTCGACGGTCTTCGGGCATATAGCCTACGCCCAGTCTGTTGCGATGATTAACGGGTGTGGTCACAAAATTTTGACCATCAAACTCAATGGTGCCAGACTTTGGCTTGAGTAAGCCCATCAGACTTTTCATCAGAGTAGTTTTACCTGCACCGTTACGACCCACGAGACCGACCATCGCACTTGCGCCGACTTCGAGAGAGACATCTCTCAGAATATCGACAGCACCAATCGAGACATTGAGATTGCTAACCTTGAGCATGTCAGTGTGCCTCCTGCAGGCGCGCAGCGTGCGTTTCGCCAATAATGTATTTAATCACTTGCGGGTCCCTGAGAGCGAGTTCAGGTGATTCGTCTGCGATGATCTGACCGGCATAAAAGGCAAGCACGCGCTCGGCGTGTCGGTTGACAATGTCCATGTCGTGCTCGACAAACAACACCGTTGTATTGCCGTCTCGGACCGCCTTCATCACCATATCCATGATGTCAAACTTTTCTTCGGCTGAGACGCCGCTCGTCGGCTCATCAAGCAGCAAGATTTTTGGACGAACGGCCATCGCCATGGCGATGTCTAGCAGCTTGCGTATGCCACCAGGCAAGACGCGCGCTGTTTTGTCGCGATACTGTGTCAGTCCAAACTTTTCCAGAGACTCTTCTGCGAGTTGGCGAATGTTTTTCCCATAAGAGGGGATCTTGGCATCCATCTTGGTAAAAAGACTGCCGTGATGCGCCATCAGACTCACAATGCCATAGCTGACCTCGAGGTTTTCGAGCGCAGTCATGGAGTTATAGAGTTGGGGGATCTGAAATGAGCGACATACGCCGAGCCTTGTGATGTCACGTGGCGCGAGTTGTGTAATGTCTTGGCCGGAAAAAATGACTCTGCCAGTATCGGGTTTTAAATAGCCTGTGATCATGTTCACAAACGTCGTTTTGCCAGCACCATTTGTACCAATCAGTCCAATGACTGAGCCTTCTTGTACTTTGACGTTGATGTTGGCTGCAGCGGTGACTGCACCAAAACTTTTATTCAGACCCTCTGCATGAAGAATGACATTGCTCATGGTTTGTTCTTCCGAAATTTATCTCTCAGCGACCAGAGCCCATTGGGCAATACGAGGATCACAAGAATGAGCGTCAGGCCAATGACCATTTGCCAGGTGTTTGGTGAGTATGAAAATGCAACGGTGTGAACAATGCCAAACACCAGTGCACCCAGGAATGGAGCTACCACGCTTCCCACGCCGCCCAGGATGGTGATAAAGATGAACTCGCCCGAGGTGGTCCAAAACGACATGGCTGGATCAATGTGTCCAACCGCTACGGCTGCAATGGAGCCACCAAATCCTGCCAACGTCCCCGCGATGACGTAATAGAGGTGCACCGTGCGACGCGCCGAGGCGCCCATGTATTCGGCACGAATCTCATTGTCTCGAATGGCTGTGAGCAACAAGCCACGGGGTCCTTTCAGAATAGACTGCACAAAAGCCACTGACAGAATGATGATTAAAAATGTCATCCCCAGAACAGCGACACGAACCAAATCTTTGCCAGGTAACCAGCCAAAGATTGTGACGGCGGGAACATTAAATCCATCCGTGGAGCCTAAGGCTTCAGTTTTGACCAGCAAGCCATACAGAATCATTGAGAAGGCAAGTGACAGAAGACCAAAAAATATGCCTCGGTACTTTGCCATTAGAAAGCCAAGTAAGTACGCAATGATTCCGGATGCTGCACCACTCGCCAAAATCAAGATACTCATTTCACGAATATTGAGTGTGAGTGAAAGCAATCCTGTGGTGTAAGCACCCGCGCAGAAAAAAAGCGCCTGTCCAAAGGAAATCAGGCCGGCTCTCAGGAAAAGCATCAATCCCAACACCACCAGTCCATTTGCGCCCGTAATCGTGAGCATGAACAGCGCCCATTGCGGGATAAACGGCGACAAGGCCAGCACCAATATCAAGACCAGCAGGAAACGCTGGATGGTTTTATCGAAACTCATATTTTTCTTGCCTCAGCCAGGCTAAAAAGGCCTCGGGGCCGGAACGCCAGCACCAGTGCCATGACGCTGAAAATGACAAACAGTTCGAGCTGGGGGATGTAATGAATGCAAAAGGCCCGCACGATGCCCATGATGATGGCGGCCAGCGCGACGCCAGGCAAGCTACCCAGACCACCCGTGACCACGACGGCAAAAGACAACACGATCACTTCAACGCCCATGCCAGGTGTCACCGAAGTGGTGGGGGCGGTAAACGCACCCGCAATCCCTGCGAGCGCGCAGCCAACTCCGAAGGTCAGCACAAAGATTTTGCTGACATCGATGCCCATGGCCGCGCTTACTTCGCGGTCATGAATCACACTCACCAACAAACGACCAAAATTCGTTTTCTTCAGCACATACGTGAGGACAATGCCGACGGCAATGGCGAGTCCAAGCATCAGTAAATAATAGTTCGGGTAGCTCATGCCACCGATTTCAAAGTTGCCTAGGTAGGCGTAGGGCTCGACAATAAAATAGGGATCGACACCCCAGATCAACTTCAGGACATCTTCAAGAACCAAAAAGATGGCGTAAGTAATGAGCAGGATCACCACTTCATCTTTCTCATACTGATAGCGCAGGATCAGACGTTCGACGAGTGGTCCGACGATAAAGCCGGCTAACAATGCGGACACAAACAAAGCGACATACGAAAGTGCAGGTGGCAGATCATAGGCCACCCATGCACCCACGACGCTTGCTGCAACATAAGCACCCAGCGCATAAAAGCTGCCGTGCGCGACGTTGACAATTTTCATGACACCGTAGATGAGTGTCAGTCCAACGGCGGCGAGAAACAGCCACGCAGAATAGTTGATGCCGTCAACCAGCACCATCATAATTTGATCAATCATTTAGCTATGCGAGGCGGTTCGCAGAGGGAACCGCCTCTTCCCATTCTAGGGTTAAAAAGTCATCAACACTGACAGACTTACTTGGCTTTCATCCCGCCAGCAATCCAGTCGTTGCTTTTGACACCCTCTGGAGGCATGACTTGCTCAGCAGGGAAGCGCACAACATCCACCAGGGTCATTTTGCCATCTACTTTCTTGGCACGACCATAAGCGATTTCAGAAACAGCCTGGTGACCGTTACCAAGTTTGAACGAGTGCTTACCACCAAAGCCTTCGTATTCAATGCCGCGTGTTGCAGCAGCGACTTGATCCGAAGTTGGCTTTTTGCCACCGTTCGCAGCCATGGCTTTTTCGTAGCCCAGTTTTGCAGCCAGCAAGGAGTTAGCCATCTGGTAGGCGGTGTAGTTTGGTGCGACGTTATAACGCGCCATAAACTTTTCCTGGAACCAGCGGTTCAACGGTGTATCAGGAGCAAGTACGCCATATGGGCCGCGCGCGCCAATAATCGTGCCGTCAGGAATACGGTCGGCTAGGCGGAACATGGCCGTTTCGCCTGCGACCAGCACGACATCACTGTTTTTGTAGAGACCGCGCGGCACGGATTGCAGAATGAAGGCTTCCATGTCGCCACCCCAGAAACTGGTGTGAACCACTTCTGACTTGCTCGCCATCAAGGCTGAAATTTCAGCGCTGTACTGGCCAGCAAACAGCTTAGGCATTTGTGAAGTGGTGACTTGGATGTTGGGGTAGAGCACCTTCATGGCCGCATTGAAGTCGTTCCAGGAGTCTTGTCCCCAGGCGTAGTTTTGGTTGATACCACCAAAATTCTTGATCGATGGCTTTTGTGCTTTTAGATAGCGAGCGGCACCGACGCTGTCAGCGGTGGCGTGGTTGACTGCGCGAAAGACATAGTCTTTTTTGCCATCTTCAAAAATACGCGGTGTGCCGCAATCAAACAGAAAGGTGACGGTCTTCAGTTCTTCGGCCACAGGCGTGATCGCCAGGCAGTTACCCGAAGAAATATAACCAACGATCAAGTCAACCTTGTCGCGTTGGACAAGATTTCGAAATTCGGTCACAACTGCTGTGCTGGTACCCGCTTCGTCGATCAGCGTTGTTTTCAGGGGTGAGCCGCCGAAACCCTTTTTGTTATAGGGTGCAGGTGCGGTGCCGGCGTTAAATTCACTCAGCATCAGCTCTGCTGCATTACGGGCGGGCACACCAAAAGGTGAGGCGGCTGGTCCGGACAAAAAGGTCACGATACCGACGTTCACGCTGCTGTCAGCTTGCGCGTGCACTGCTGACATGGTCAATCCCGAAAGTAATCCTGCCGCGAGGGCTAATTTGAATTGCATAGTGTTTGTCTCCGAATTTTTCTTGGTGTGGGTAATATAAAAGATGTCTCAGCTTTGCAGGGGACGATCGATACTATCGAAAACCCTTGTACCCCTGTTACTCATCAAAAAATGCTAAGCAAACCTCCCGCCAAACCGCCTGCCATAACGACCAGCCAAGGGGGGAGTTTCCAGAACATCAAGGCGACTAGGGCGATCAATGCCAACGCAAAATCCTGCGTACTTAGGATTGCGCTAGTCCAGACCGGTTGATACAGCGCGGCAAGTAGCAGACCCACGACCGAGGCATTGATGCCGCTTAAGGCAGCTTGTGTGCGAAGATTTTGGCGCAGGCTCTCCCAAAAGGGCAGTGCACCCACGACCAATAAAAACGAAGGGACAAAGATCGCGACGAGTGCGATGAGCCCGCCTAGCCAACCGGTTGGCGGGGAGGACATGGAGGCACCTAAAAATGCAGCAAAGGTAAACAATGGTCCCGGCATCGCCTGCGTCGCGCCATACCCCGCAAGAAAGACCTCTTCGCCGACCCAGCCTGTTGGCACCACCTCGGTCTGTAGCAAGGGCAGCACGACGTGACCACCACCAAACACCAAAGATCCCGCGCGATAAAAGGCATCGACGATCGCCAATGTCTGATTTGGAAATGCTTCTGCTGCAAGCGGTAAGACGATCAATAAAATAAAGAATAGTGCGAGCCAGACCGCTCCTGAGCGTCTGGAAAGCTGAATGGGTAGCGGTTCGTGTGGTGAGAGCTGAGCAGGCTTAAACAGCATCATGCCAGCAATCCCCGCCAGGATAATGATGCCCACTTGTGACCAGACAGAGGGAATCAATAATGCACCACAGGTCGCCAGCATCATGAGAGTGATTCGTTTCGCTTCTGTGCATAAACCACGCGCCATACCCCAGACGGCTTGAGCAACAACGGCGACAGCAACAATTTTTAAGCCTTGCAGTGCGCCCTGTGACAAGCTATTGCCAAAGTTTGAGAGACCGATGGCAAAAAGAATCAGCGCGATGGCGGAAGGCAGGGTAAAGCCTGCCCAAGCCGCAAGTGCCCCTGTATAGCTTGCACGAGAAAATCCGAGTGCGATCCCGACTTGACTGCTCGCGGGACCCGGCAGAAATTGACAAAGCGCGACAAGGTCTGCGTAGCTGCGATCGCTGAGCCATTGCCGGCGAACCACGAACTCCTCGCGAAAATACCCCAAATGGGCCACGGGCCCACCAAAGGAGGTCAGTCCCAAGCGTAGGAAAATCAGAAAGACTCTCCATGGGTGGTGATCGGTGCTGTTGGTATGGGTGGATGTCATGGGGCTGAGTGCTTAAAGTGTGTGGGTGATTATGCCTCAGCCAAGGTGTTTTAGGCAGTGCTGAATGTGGACGTGTTAAGGTTTGAGCCGTTCATTGTGAGTTGTCCGGAGCACGTGCATGACCCAGCAAACCCCGAGTTTTTATCAAACGTTTGACCTTGATCCTCGTGTGGTGGCGGCTGAGTTAGAGAGAGGGTTGACCGCAGCGGATGCACATTGCTCTCCAAAATATTTTTACAATGCTCTAGGATCGACCTTGTTCGAGGCGATTACGCATTTGCCTGAGTACTATCCGACGCGCACTGAGGCCAGTATCTTTGCTCAGTATGAAGCAGAGATTCACCAACATATTCCGCAACAAGCCGTTTGGCTTGATTTAGGCGCCGGAAGTTGTCAAAAGGCGGCAAGTCTGTTTTCAGGAACTCCGCCTGGCGTTTATGTGGCTGTCGATATTTCACTCGATTATTTGACCGACACACTGATCAATCTCCAGCGTAGTCACCCAAGCGTCAAAATGGTGGGTGTGGGGATGGATTTTTCTTCCTCACTCAATTTTCCTGCAGCGCTCGCCTCTCAGCTTACGCAGCACCCCATTTTTGCTTTTTATCCTGGATCCAGTTTAGGTAATTTCACCCCTGCAGAGGCACTTGGCTTTTTGAGTCGTATTGCAAGTCTCTGTCAGCAGGGACAGACTGGTTCAGGTTTGTTGATTGGGATTGATCTCGTGAAGTCGAGCGAGGTGCTGGAGCGCGCCTATGACGATGATCTTGGGGTGACCGCTGCCTTTAATCTCAATGTGTTGAGACATATCAACACTTTGTTAGGGACGGATTTTGATGTCCGCGACTGGCAGCACAAGGCGCTTTTTAATGTGGCCGAATCTCGTATCGAGATGCACTTGTTGGCGCGTCATGACGTCACGGTGCGTTGGGGTGAGCGGTCGCGCGCATTTCAGGCGGGCGAGGCGATCCACACGGAAAACTCCTACAAATGGACGATCCCAAACTTCACAGCACTTTTGAAACAGGCTGGGTTTTCGCAGACGCAGTGCTGGACGGATTCGAAAGCACAATACGCCTTATGTTGGGCGAGTTAGGGGACCTTAGTTAAGGCACCTTAGTTAAGGCATCTCAAGTGTCAGCCTTTAGTTTTGCTGTCTTGATCAATACAAACCCTAAAGCCCGCATAGATATCGCGCCGCTCTGGGGTGAAAAAGTTGCGGTAATGCACGTCGCGTAGATACGGATGTGTCACCCATGCGGCCCCTCTTAATACTTTGCGCGTGCCAAACCATGGCGCGGAGTATTCGACATAAGGATGTGGCGTAAAGCCTTCGAACGGCTCAAAATTGTCCGCGGTCCATTCCCACACTTCGCCCCAAGCGAAATCATCCTGCGTGCGTGCGGCCATATCCCATTCGGCTTCAGTCGGGAGTCTGCAGTGTGCCCACTGGCAATAGGCCTGGGCATCCTCCCAGGAAAGGTGCGTGGCACAAGCCTCGGGATTGATCGGCTGCCAGGTCCCAAAAGTTTTAATCTCAAAGGGGAGTGTGGTGGGGGGCGATGAGGGTGGCTGAGCGATCGCTATTTCACGTACGTACAGAGGCAAGCGATGACCGGTCGCCCTGATAAAGTTGAAATACTCTGCCCAAGTGACGGGTCGAAGCGCAATCGAAAATGCCTCGAGTGCGGTTTGGCGATGCCCCACTTCGTTATCAAAACAAAAGGATTGTCCTGACAGTGTTTGCCAGTCCGTGCCCATTGACCATTGCGCCGCCTTGAGGTGTCGCAGGGTCGTGAGGGTCTGCTGACTGGCAGATCGCTGCGCTTGAGGGGCTTGAGTCCAGGTCGCCTCAAAAGGGATGTCTAGCGCTTGCGCCATATAGGCGCTTGCTTCGAGGTGCATGGCCTCGTGTTGCAGCGCAAGCCAGTAAAAATACAAGGCAGGCGAACCATTTATTTCTTTTTCAAGGTGCTCTAACGTGCTGTCCAGAGTCTTTTGTAAATAAGCCAGGCAGTCAGTCGTTTGCAGCAGAGGCAAGCTCCAGCGACTGTCATGTGCCACTTTTGCGCTGTCATACCAAGTATCGGCTGATGCAAGCATCGAGGGCAGGCGAGGATGGCTGAGATCTTGCGACACGCCCAGCTCTCGCTGCGGGTTGCGCGCCACCCAATATTCTTGAAACCAGGCCAGATGCCCCAGCTCCCACAGAGGCGGATTAAACTCATCGCCTAGCGGTACGTTGAGAGCCCCGGCGCGCTGATAGTGAGCAAAGGCCTCTAGCGTCTGAGACCTGAGGGTCTTAAGCCCTTGAGTCAATATGTTTACTTCTGCCTGTCTCATGATTCTTGGTAACCTTTTGTTATGCCTATTTTACCCACGCCCACTCGCTTAAATGTCGTCATCGTCAGCCCTGCGCTGGCCGCGGCAAACAACGGCAATTGGCAAACAGCACAGCGTTATGCAAGCATGCTCCGTTCATGTTGTCGGGTCAGAATTGTTCAGCGATGGGACGGCAGCGATCAAGATCATGTGATGATTGCCCTGCATGCGCGTCGCAGTTATGCCTCGATTGCCGACTGGCATGTCCGCCACGGTGCAAGAGGCTTGGTGGTGGTGCTCACGGGGACCGATTTGTACCGCGATATCCAAAGTGATCCTGAGGCCCAGCAGTCTCTGCGTTGGGCCCATACGCTGGTTGTTCTGCAAACCGAGGGTGTGCAAGCAGTGCCTGAGGCTTTTCAGCCCAAAACGGTGGTGGCATTTCAATCAACCACTACCCGACAGACGCTACCCAAAACGACGCGCCACCTCCGCGCGCTCATGGTAGGACACTTGCGCGCTGAAAAATCACCACAGACCTTTTTTAAGGCCGCAAAACTGTTGGCCGAACAGACGGATATTCACCTGCAACACGTCGGTGGCGAGCATGATCCTGAGCTCGCGCGTGAGGCGCACGAGACCGCCGCTGCCTGTCCCCGCTATGCTTTTTTAGGTGCGCGGCCGCATGAGGCCACGCGTCGATTGATTCAGCGTGCCCATGTACTGGTTCATCCGAGTGTGATGGAAGGGGGCGCGCATGTGGTCATGGAGTCAATTTGTAGCGGAGTGCCGGTGATCGCTTCTCGTATTTCAGGTAACGAAGGTATGTTGGGCCAGGAATACGCAGGATTTTTCCCGACTGGGGATGCCAATGCCTTGGCAGCCTTATTGTTACGGGTGCGACATGAGCCCTCTTTTTATGCGTTGCTGGCGAGTCAGTGTGCCTTGCGTGCCCCTTTATTTGCCCCTGCCCTGGAACAAGAGCGTTTGATTACAATCGTTCAACAGTCTATTTCGTCTTAACCCCCAAGGATTCTCATGAAAACAATCGAGCCACGCCTAACGTCCCTGTCCCATGGTGGCGGTTGTGGATGCAAAATCGCTCCGGCCGTCTTGCACGAGATTTTGAAGGGTACGCTTCAGATGCCGATCCCTAAAGAGCTGATGGTTGGCATCGCGACCGCCGATGATGCGGCGGTCTATCGTTTAAATGACGAGCAGGCCCTGATCGCCACGACGGATTTCTTTATGCCGATCGTGGACGATCCACACGAGTTTGGTCGTATTGCGGCAACCAACGCCATCAGTGATGTCTATGCCATGGGCGGACGTCCGATTTTGGCCTTGGCACTCGTGGGAATGCCAATCAATGTCTTGTCGACAGAAACAATTGGCAAAGTCCTCGAGGGCGGTGCCTCGGTATGCCGTGCAGCGGGTATTCCGATTGCAGGGGGGCACACGATTGATTCAGTCGAGGCCATTTACGGCTTGGTCGTGCTGGGGCTCGTCCATCCTGATCGCGTGAAACGCAACGATGGTGCCCGCAAGGGTGATGTGATGATTTTAGGCAAGCCTGTCGGTGTAGGGATCTTGTCCGCAGCACTCAAAAAAGAAGCGCTTGATGCGGCGGGTTATGCCTCCATGCTGCACAACACCACCAAGCTCAATACACCTGGACCTGAGCTCGCTGAGCTTGAGGGTGTGCATGCGTTGACGGATGTCACGGGCTTTGGCTTGGCCGGTCATGCACTGGAAATCGCACGCGGTGCGGATTTGACTGCGCAGATCAAATGGGCAGATGTGCCTTTGTTGCCAGGAGTTGTTGATTTGGTCAAGGCGGGTATGGTCACGGGCGCCTCAGGTCGCAACTGGGACGGTTATGGTCAGGACGTTAGTTTGGCAGCAGGCTTGCCCGCCGAATGTCAGACACTGATGACGGACCCACAGACCAGTGGTGGCTTGCTGGTGTGTTGTGCACCAGAAGCCGTTCAGGATGTGCTCGCCATTTTTAAGAAGCACGATTTTGGACACGCGAGCGTGATTGGTCAGGTCGTGGACAAGCAAGCCGCACGACTCGTGGTGCTCTAAGCACAATGTGGCGATCCCTGCACCTGAGGTTCATGCCAACGGTGATTGCAGCGATCTGTGTCTGTATGACACAGATCGTAAGCGCTGCACCTTTTGTGGTCGGGTCTAAACGGTTCACTGAGTCTTTTATTCTTGGTGAAATCATTGCCCAGACTGTCCGCGATGCGGGCGATACTTCCGTACAGCTCAAGTCTGGCATGGGCAATACCAGTATCTTGCTTGCCGCACTAAAAAGCGGCGAAATCGATGTGTACCCCGAATACACAGGTACGATTGCACGTGAAATCCTAAAAACCGAGCAAGCCTTGTCGCTTGAGGAAATCAATGCACGACTGGCACCGATGGGCTTGCGTGCGGGGGTGCCACTGGGTTTCAATAACTCCTATGTGTTGGCCATTCGTAGTAATCTGGCACGCTCGCTCAACATCAAAACAATTTCTGATCTCAGCCAACATCCGACCTTGATTCTAGGTTTGTCGCACGAGTTCATCGGCCGTGCGGATGGCTGGCGCGGATTGTCGAAAGCGTATGGATTAGAAGCCTTACGACCTCGGGGCCTTGATCATGGGCTTGCCTATGAAGCCATCGCTGCCAAGAAAATCGATCTGGTGGATGCGTATGGAACGGACTCAAAGCTTTCGCGCTATGCGTTGACTGCTCTCCAAGACGATCGTCATTTTTTTCCCAGCTATGAGGCGCTTTTACTGTTTCGCGCGGAGGTGCCTGAGCGTTTTCCGGTAGCGTGGCAAGCATTGCAAAAGCTCGAACATTCCCTCACACAGGACAGCATGCTTGCGCTCAACACGCGCGCTGAAATTGATCAGCAAAGTTTCTCTTCAGTAGCCAAGCAGTTTTTGCAAAACACCACGATGGGTACTTCAGCGACTACTGCGACGCGCAGTGGTTTTATGACGGTCCTTTTTGGTCCAGATTTTTGGCGCCTCACGGGCCAGCATTTGTTTCTGGTGCTGAGTGCACTTGCCTTGGCATCATTAGCGGGCATACCGCTTGGTCTGGTGTGTTTTTACGCGCCTCGGCTTGGCCAAGTGGTGTTGGCGGTGACAGGCGTGATGCAAACGATCCCTTCGCTGGCCGTTTTAGCCTTCTTAATTACTGTGCTTGGCACCATCGGCACGGTTCCAGCAATTGTGGCCTTGTTTTTGTACGCGTTGTTGCCGATCGTCCAAAATACACATGCCGGCCTCAAAGAAATCCCGTCATCCATGCGTCAGGCTGCAACAGCGCTTGGTATCACAACGGGTCAGCGGCTCTGGCTGATCGAGTTACCCTTAGCGCGTGGGATGATTTTGTCAGGGGTCAAAATCTCAGCTGTTCTATGTGTAGGCACGGCCACGATCGCAGCCTTTATTGGTGCGGGTGGTTTTGGCGAGCGCATTGTGCAAGGCCTTGCCCTGAACAATACGCAGCTTTTGCTAGCGGGTGCGATTCCAGCAGCCGGGATGGCGCTGTTGATGCAAGGCGGTTTTTTTCTTTTAGAAAAATACTTTACAACCAACGTGCCTGATCACGCTTAAGTGGACCTGCACTCACTGACCAGTGCATGTCAACGCCAGCGATATTGATGGGCCATTTCACGCGTTTGGCGGGGCCCCAGTGCGTGTGTTCAGTGGCCGCGCTCAAGTCCTCCGAGGTTTCAGGCGCGAGCATGGGTCTGCTCAACCCTGCAGGATCCAAGCTTGTCATCAACAGAGTTCCCGTGCGCGCGAGCGAGGCGCGTGCAATCGAACCCATACCCGTTTTGACACGATGTTCCAGACCTCTAAGTGCTGCGGTCGCTAACAAGTAGCCGGTTGCGTGATCAAGTGCCTGAACCGGCAAGGGCAGTGGTCGCGCACTCTGAGATAGCTGCTGCCCAGCATGGGCGATACCGATGCTCATTTGCACCAGACTATCAAAACCTCGGCGGTTAGCCCAGGGCCCGGTAAAACCATAAGCATCCAAAGACACATCGACGAGTCCTGGTCTGATGCGCTGACGGACGTGCGCGTCGAGTCCTAAGCTTGCCAAGGCGTCGCTGCGATAGCCATGAACAAGCACATCGGCTTGACTTAAAAGCTTGACCCATTGTGCACGCTGGTCAGCCTCTCGCAGATCAAGTTCGGCACAGTATTTACCGAGTGTCATCTCGGGCGCATTGGACTCATCCCACATGGGGGCGTCTATGCGCAGCACTTGTGCGCCCAGACCTGCCAGCATACGGGTGGCGGCCGGACCTGCCAAGACGCGCGTCATGTCGAGGACTTTCAAACCTTTTAGCGGCTGAGCCTCTTGAAATCCCCAAGATCCTTTTGTGCCTTGTTCGCCATCTGCCCAAGCAATCAATGGCTCCTGAAGAATTGCTTGTCCTTGAGGGTATTGGTGCCACTGCTCGGCAGAGCGCATCGTCGCAGCACAGCCTCCTGCCGCGAGAATACGTGCTTCGAGTGTCTCGCGCGCCCAAGAGGAAACAGCCTGCGCCATGGCCTCGGGTGTGGCATTGCACTGAAGCACACTGAGCGCGGCCTCCAGATGATGGGATGCATTGGTGTGCAAGCGTATCCAGCCGTCTTGAGCCAAATAGTCTGCAGCACCCACTTCGGCATGTGCTGGCAGGGACCATCCCTCGGGCCTGAGTGTTGAAGCAAACCAAAAGGAGGCGAGGCGTCGATCGACCTCCACGGAAGGTGTTGTTGTATGGCGTTGACCATCAGCAGCCTTGAGTGCCTCCACGAGGGATGCGGCAGCCAGACCGGCCGCGCCCATGGAGGCTGCAGCAAGTTCTGTCACACCAAAAAATGAGGGAAGGCTGCCTTGGCCCGAAAAGGAAACACGGGGTGTGTCATGTCTGGCACCCTTTGCTGCCACCCAAATTGTCTCCAGTAGCTGCCGTCCTGTGTCTGTTGTCAACGTTGGTAGAGGGATTTTTTGATTTGGCATGGTGCTGGAGTGGGGTGTCGAGAGTTGAAAACAATTATAGAAAAAAGCTGATATAATTTCTGTCTTTGCAGCGCCCGTAGCTCAGTTGGATAGAGTACTTGGCTACGAACCAAGGGGTCGTGGGTTCGAATCCTGCCGGGCGCACCATAAAATCAAGGGCTTACAGATTTACTTTTGTAAGCCCTTGTCCATTTTGTACGCCCAAGTCGGTATGTCCAGGTTGGTATGCCCAAGTTGGTATGTCCAAGTCGGTATGTCCAAGTTGCGCGCCAAAGTGGGCAACCACATCGAGCCTCGCCAAGCATGGCGCCGCATTGACTTAAACTAAATTCATACTCCGTTTGGCTTATTGGGTTTACCATTTTCTAAAAAATGGCGTTATTATTCAGATATGACTACTGAATCAAAATCATCTCTGACTTATCTGCGATTCTTGAATCTCGTTCACGCGATCAAGCAGATTCCTACATTCCCTTCGATGGATCCCGTCGAGGAACGTCTGCTGGCGATGTTGGGTGTCAATTGGCACAACGGGAAAAAAGTAAGCGTCCTCGAAGCCATGGGCTTGTCGACTGAGATTTCAGCGACAACCGCGCACCGCCGCCTCAAGACTCTGCGTAAAAAAGGAATGATCGATCTTGACACAGACAAGATCGATAGCCGTGTAAAGTATGTAGTGCCGACTCCACTCGCAGAACAATATTTCGTGACACTTGGACAAGCAATCGACAAGGCCCATCAATCAGGTTGAGCGAATGTTTTCCACGCCACCAGGCGCTACCCACCAGAAAGATTCTAACCATCGCCCCAGTATCGGGGCGATGGTTTTATTTGCTGTGGGAGTTGCGATAGCGTGGGTAGGACTGTTTCAGCTCAATATTTGGCTTTTTTCTGAAATACACCTCACCGGCTTCATTAGCTGGATTTTTTTGCCTGCAGCGATTCGTATGTTGGCAGTGATGATTGGTGGTTGGTCAGGTGCTTTAGGCTTGTTCGTTGGTGCGATTCTTACCAATCTTAGTTTGCTTGAGTTAGAACCCTTCAACGTGATGATCCTAGCAGCACTATCTGCCCTGGGTCCCGTTATTGCCGTGCATCTCTGTACGAGATGGTTACAGTTGCCGGGGGATCTTTCTGGTTTGCAACGGTCTCAGCTGCTTGTGTTCGCAGTGGCGGGCGCAGTCTTTAACGTATTTCCCCACAACCTCTTTTTTTACATGACCGGCTTGTCATACGATGCCTGGTCAGGGGTCTTGCCGATGTTTGTGGGAGATCTTGCGGGCACCTTGATCGTGCTGTACGTGGCGAGCGTTTCGATCCGCATGGTCACGAGATCTGTTCGAGCATAAATCAAACCCATACCATCACGTAACATCCCATTAGGATGATTACACCCAGCCACGCAACCAACACTGTTGATCTTTGAGCTCACGCCAAGCAAGCCTAAGCACGCGTCCGGTCATTGCAGCCTCAAGCTCTATCTCAATCACCGGTGCGCCCAATACTTCTGGCTCGATCACTTTAGTCACCCAAAAATGCTTTTCCTTGAGCGTGGGCCGCACTGCGGTCCACTTGCTCAGCAAAAGCTTTTTGGGGTGAACGTGATTTTGAGTAGGAGCCGGATCACTTTTCAATGGTGATATTGCCATCCGTGATCACTTTGTTCCAAACAGCACTCTCTTGAATCATTTTCTTGGCAAAATCAGCTGAGCTGCCACCGCCAGGATCAAAACCAAGCTTGGCAAGTTGGGCTAAGACTTTCGGGTCTTTCAAGGACTGGTTCAAGGCCGCATTGAGCTTATTTAAAACGGGCTCACTCATTCCAGCAGGACCAAACACGCCAAACCAAGTCAGTGACTCATATCCTGGTACAAACTTAGAAAGCGGTGGAATGTCGGGTGCAACAGACGACGCTGTCGGTGAGGTCACCGCAAGTGCGCGAATTTTGCCGTCACGGATATGGGGCAGGGAAACCGAAATAGAGTCAAACATGACATCCAGACGACCTGCCATGAGGTCAGGCATGGCCAAAGCAGTCCCCTTGTAAGGGACATGTGTCATTTTGGTGCCTGTCATCGCCAAGAAGCGCTCGGTGGACAAGTGAGGGATTCCGCCGGTTCCAGCCGAGCCAAAATTTAATTTGCCTGGGTTTTTCTTGATGTACTCAATGAGCTCAGGCATTGTCTTGACTGGCGAAGACATTGGGACCACAACCACCTGTGGTGAGGAGGCCAAAAACATGATTGGCGTAAAGTCTTTTGTGGGAGAGTAAGGAATTTTTGGGTTGAGAATTGGGCCGATCGTGTGTGTGCTGGAGGTTGCAATCAGGATGGTGTAGCCATCGGGGGCCGAGCGTGCGACGGCCTCTGAACCAATCACTCCCGCAGCGCCTGCGCGGTTTTCAACGACAACACTCTGTCCAAGCTCGATGCCGAGTTGCTGCGCGACCACGCGTGACACGAGATCTGTGGCACCACCTGCAGGAAAGGGCACCACAAGCTTAATGGTCTTGTTTGGGTAGGCTTGAGCAAAAGATGCAACGGGTGCGGTTAAACAGGCTAGTGCGGAGAGGCCGGCAATGAGCGCGATGCGTCTGGTTTTCATGAGAAGGACTCCAAGCAAATTGATGAATGTAAATATTACGGCACTCAGCTTCAAACAGTTTGAGAATACTCTCTAACAGTGAGCTTTTGAGCGAGGTCTTGGGAAACAGCAATCGGCATATCCATCATCCAAAAGGACAGGCCTTTGCCGTGCGTATCCAGGTTGAGAGCGTCGTTGACGCCACCATCGAGAATGCCTTCGAGAACAAAGTTCATCGCCTTGAGCTTTGGCAACACGTATCGCGTGACTTTGGTCGGATGACGATAGCCAAACCATTCTGCAACTTTTGCTTCGGTCGCTTGTGCCACCAGCACGTCGAAACACGCTTGATCCCAGGCAATCACGCTAATGTTGGAGGTGTTGCCCTTGTCACCGGCGCGGCCATGCGCGAGTTGATAGAGTGGGAGTTGAGTGGTGGGTGGAGTCATTGAAGTCATACGCGCTGCTCCTCGACAAAGCTGTAGCCACAAGGGACGGATTCACGGGGGATGGTGCACGACAAGGTGTCGAGCCGTGGTCTAAGAGAGGTGCGCACGCCACCGCCACCTGCTGGTCCGCAACAATAAAGTGAGGTCACTTCACGGAGGATTTTTTCTGCGATGGCTTTATCAATGTGCACGCCCGCAACACGCAGACGCACGTCACGCGCTTCAGGCAAGCCTTTGCCCATCAGTTCACCCGCATCATCACCAAAAATACTGATGGCACCGATTAAGTCCACGCGCAAGGGTAGCAAGTGACCGATGCGTTTGCGTACGGTTTCACCTGCAAGTGCAGCACGCTCTCTGGCGCGAAAGCCTGCGTAGGAGATTTCTGCTTCAGCCAAATAGCCATTGTCGTAACAGACATTGACTTTGAGCTCTGCCGGTCTGGGATGCCCCTGAATGCCCTCTACACGAATGCGATCAGGCCCCTCTTGGGTAATGCTGGCCTCGGTAATGTCAGCCGTCACATCGGGGGTGAGATAACGGGCAGGGTCATGTACTTCGTACAAAATTTGTTCACGACCGGTGCGATCATCGACGAGCCCGCCAGTGTGGTTGGCCTTGAAAACCGAGAACGTGCCGTCTGCACGAATTTCCGCAATTGGAAAGCCGATCTGATCCATGCCAGGGACTGATTTTTGTCCGGGCACGCTGTAATAACCACCTGACACTTGTGTGCCGCACTCCAGCATGTGACCGGCCATCGTGCCGCAGCCCATTTTGTGCCAGTCATCCATGGCCCAGCCGAAATGCGCGATGGCAGGGCCCAGAGTCAGAGAGGGGTCCGACACGCGTCCCGTCACCACCACATCTGCCCCTTCTTTAAGTGCTTGGGCAATCTCATAGGCGCCGATATAGGCGTTGGCGCTGACGACGCGCGCGGGATCAATATTGGAGCCGAGCTTTTTCAGTAAAAACTTCAGTTGCTCAGGCTCAGTCAGATCGTCACCGTAGACGACCGCAATGCGCGGGGTGCGCAGCTTTTGTTCGCGCGCAAGAGCGAAAATACGCTGTGCTGCTGCTTGAGGATTCGCTGCCCCAAAGTTGCTGACGATTTGAATCTTGTGATCCAGACAACGCTTGAGCACGGGTCCCACGAGGTCTGCGAGCAAGGGTTCATACCCCATCTTGGGGTCTTTGCGCTTTTCAATTTGCGCCAGCGCGAGTGTGCGTTCAGCGAGCGTTTCAAAATTGAGTACGCCACCGCCCAGAGCGATGAGTGTGTCAACAACAGGACCTGCACCATCGGTTCTGTCACCGGAAAAACCGGTTGCGCAACCGACATAAAGTGGTCGCTGTACTGAATCAGAGGAAGATAAAGTGCTCATTTTTTTGCCTGATTAGTGAGAGTAACGCCAGCAATAACAATCGCCCCGCCAATCACCATAGAGAGATAGACGGGTTCGTCGAGAATCAGATAGCTTAACAATAAGCCAAAAACAGGTACGAGGTTAGTAAAAACAACAGTTCGGGCAGGTCCGATCATTTTGACACCTTCGTTATACCAAATGAAGGCGATCGCAGAGCCAAAGGCTCCAAGATAAAAGATGGTGAAAAAGTTGCTCCAGTTGAGCATCTCTGGTCCAAGCATATCGATTTCAGTGATCGCGGCGAGACCCAGTACCAGTGCACCCCAAAGGGATGCATAGGTGGTAGCCGCAATAGGCGAGAGGCCCCGCAAGGCAAAGCGACTGATGACGGTGTAGCTCACCCAGCTGACGATGGCGCCCAACATCAGCAGTTCACCCCAGCCAAAGGACTGCAACAAACCTTGCGTGGCACCCAAAATGTCGCCTTTGGTGACGATCGTGAGCGTACCGATGAGCGCCAGAGCAATGCCGCCCCAGCGATAAGGTCCAAGCCTTTCTTTTAGGATCAAGGCCACTGTGACGGCTGTCATGATGGGGCTCAGGGCAACCAGTAACGCTGTTTTGCCTGCGGGCATACGCTCAAGCGCACCAAAGAAAAAAACGTTGTAGATGGCAACGCCAGTCAGACCTAAGAGCAATGTGACCCACAATTGTTTGTGACTGAGTTTTGGTAAACCGCCTTCGACGCGATAGGCAATCACCAGCAGTAGCAAGGACGCCACCACAAAGCGACCAGTCGCTACCGTCAAAGGGGGCATGACCTGAACCGCGATGCGTCCAGCAATAAACGTCGCGCCCCAAAAAAAGGCGCAGAGCACGAGTTTGATGTAGGCCGAGCGAAGGGACTGCGAGGTGGGGGACATGCTCAACGGGTTCTCAACTCACCACGTTGACAGCTTGGCCCTGAGCAAACGCATTGAGATTGCCCACAATCCCATCCATCAGGCTGCGCATGCCGTGTTCATTGGCCCACGTGATATGGGGCGTAATGATGAGGTTGGGCATATGCATTTGTAACAAAGGGTTTTCCGCGGGAGGGGGTTCGACCGACAGTACATCCAGTGCCACTCCACCCAGCTGACCGCTGAGTAAGCCATCTGCGACAGCCTGTTCGTTGATGAGTGGTCCACGTGCGGTATTGATGAGCATTGCACCGCGTTTCATTTGCGCGATCTCAGCTTGTCCAATCATGCTGCGGGTGGCTTCGGTGAGCGGGCAATGCAGCGTAATGATGTCGCTTTGCGCCAACAATGTTTCAAAACGAACATAGCCTGGCCGCACATCGGGCCGGTTGCGATGCTCGCCAAACAGGACGTTCATGCCAAGCGCTTGCGCGAGTGTTGCCACCTCTTGACCAATCGCACCACGACCAAAAATGCCAAGCGTGGCGCCTCGAACATTCAGTACAGGAGCGCCGTGCACGCAAAAATGGGGAGAGTCTGGCCAAGCCTGACGTGCTGTGGTCTGGTAGAAGGGCAATGCGCGCCTAAGAGAAAAAATAAAACCGATGACGCCTTCGCCTACGCTTTGACGTGAGTAGCCGGGGACGTTGGAGACGATCACACCATGTTCGCGGCATGCTTGCAAGTCTACACAGTCGTAACCGGTCGCCGCCACACAGACAAATTTCAGTTTGGGCAGTCGAGCCAAAATGCCTTGGGTGAGTTTGATCTTATTTGTAATACAGATGTCTGCATCCGCAAGAGCTTGGACGACTGCCTCTGGATCTTGTGCCGTGGCAGGAAGATTGACCCATTTGGTGACCCATTCTGGGACGGGCAAGGGTGTTGGAATGGTGTCGCTGTCAAGAAATACGATTTGCATGGTTACACTTCGCCCAAATGTGGTCTGATATCTATTGCCGTGATCTCGGAGATTGAGCATTAAATCATGTTGCTAGCTTGTTTGAACTTAGCGCAAATGGACTGCTCAAAGAAGGCGGACTGTATGCGCGCGAAACATTGCGGGAAGATCACGTGTTTCAAACGAGTTTTTGTCTAAATAATTTATATAAATCAATCATTTAAATGAAAAATTACCAATCAAAAAAAACGAGTGCTTATCTCTTGTTTGCTGGCTTGCTCACCCTGTTAGGTCTCTGGGCAACGGAGCAGATGCCTGAGAAAATCTTGACTTCTGCACAGGCTGCAAACGCTCCTTACAAATTAACAGGCAAGGTCGTTCGGGTTTCAGATGGCGATACGGTCAATTTGTTAGTTGACAACAAGCAGGAGCGTATTCGCTTAGCGAGTATTGATGCACCAGAAACTGCCCACGGTAGCAGTCAGCCAGGACAGCCTTTTGGCGAGGCATCGCGAAAAAATCTGGCCCAGTATGTGGCAGGTAAAACACTGACAGTGGTCTGTTTTGAAAAGGACCATTACGACCGACATATCTGTGACATCCCCGTTGATGGCACAACTGCCAATCGCTTGCAGGTCGAACAGGGATTTGCCTGGGCGAATCAGCAGGCCAAAGGCAAATTTCTGCGCGACAAGTCTTTGGTGGATTTAGAAAAATCTGCGCGTCAGAAAAAGCTTGGGTTATGGGCTGAGCCAGGTGCTGTTGCACCGTGGGACTGGCGTGTGCAATGCTGGAAAAATAAAAAATGCTCCTAAAGCGGCTGACTGGATTTTTTGTTCTGTTTGCATCCCTGTTTTTGGCGGGTTGCGAACAGCGCATGCCTTCAGGGCATGCCTCGGCTGACTCTCCAATCAACAGCCCTTATGTAGCGGGTGCTGAGCAACAAAATGTCCTATACACCGCGTTTACACAGCGTTCCCCCAAGTATCTCGACCCTGCACGTTCTTATTCGACGGATGAGACGCCTTATACCTACAACATTTATGAGCCTTTATACGGCTATCACTACCTCAAACGACCTTACGAACTAATTCCTCGCACGGCGACGCATGTGGCTGAACCGGTATTTCTGGATTGGCAAGGGAACACCTTGGATGCAGAATCGCCCGCGACAGACATTGTGGAAAGCGTCTATGACATCACGCTTCGGCCTGACGTGTTGTATCAGCCTCATCCAGCATTCGCGCGCAAGGACGATGGTCGCTTTCAGTATTGGCCAATGGAGGCAGAGGCGTTTGAGGGTAAATTTGCTATTCCTGATTTTCAGTACACCGGCACCCGAGCTTTGACGGCCCACGACTATGTGTATGCTTTGCGTCGGCTCGCGAGTCCACGGGTTGCCTCACCGATCTTCTCGACCCTGGCCCAGCATATCGTTGGCATGGAAGCGTATGGCAAACGTTTGCGTGAAATTGATGCAGAGCTTCGGCAGGGTGTGCCTGTCGGTGCGAGAGATTTGCCCTGGCTGGATTTGCGCAGTGTTGGTTTTGCTGGCATCGAGGCTGTGGATGAGCACACACTTCGTATTCGCGTGAAAGGCTTATATCCGCAGTTTAAGTATTGGCTCGCGATGACGTTTGTCGCACCCATTCCTTGGGAAGCGGATCGTTTTTATAGTCAAGCCGGCATGGCACAGCGCAATCTATCGTTGAATCACTGGCCAGTCGGGACGGGTCCCTACATGTTGACGGAGTCCCTGCAAAATAGGCGACACGTGCTTTCGCGTAATCCGAATTTTCGTGGCGAGCCTTATCCCTGCGAGGGAGAGCCGGGCGATCAGGCTGCAGGTCTGTTAGCCGATTGCGGAAAAATGACGCCTTTCATTGATCGCATTGTTTTTAATATTGAAAAAGAAAGTATTCCCCTGCAGGGAAAGTTCATGCAGGGTTATTACGATATTCCTCAAGTTGATCGTGGTGACACCGGTGTTGCCATGCTGGTGGCGGCGAGTGATTCGACAGAAAAAGCAGCGTTGTATGCAAAACACGGGATTCAACTTCCCACCACGGTCGAAGCGCAAATGCAGTACTTTGGTTTCAATTGGCGCGACCCGGTAGTGGGACAGGGAGACACTCCAGAACAACAGGCGCGCAATCGCAAATTGCGTCAGGCATTAAGCATCGCCTTTAACTGGGAGGAATTTGTCGCAATCTTTCAAAATGACCAGGCGCAGGTGGCCTACGGACCGATCCCGCCCGGTATTTTGGGTTACCAGGGTGGCGAGGCAGGGATCAATCGCGTGGTGTACGACGTCAAGGACGGCAAACCCCAACGCAAGTCGCTCGATGAGGCACGTCGACTATTGGCCGAAGCGGGTTATCCAAATGGTCGGCATGAGAAAACCGGTGAGCCGCTCGTGTTGCACTTTGACTCGGCAAGTGGTGCGGGTGGTTCAAGTCCCACGCTTGACTGGATGCGTCGTCAGTTTGCCAATATTGGTGTGCAGCTCGATGTGCGTTCGACCGACTACAACCGCTTTCAAGAAAAAATGGCACGGGGCGTTGCCCAAATGTATATGTGGGGTTGGGTGGCAGATTATCCCGATGCCGAAAACTTTTTGTTCCTGCTGTATGGGCCCAATGTGAAAGCAGGCAAGGGCGGTGAAAATGCCTCTAACTATGTCAATCCGGACTACGACGCGCTTTTTGAAAGAATGCGTGACTTGCCGGATGGTGATGAAAAAGCTCAAGTCATCGCGCAGATGACAAAAATCCTGCAAGTTGATGCGCCATGGATGTTTGGTGCTTTTCCGAAATCTGGCGGCGCGTTCCAACAATGGGTCGGTAATGCCAAGCCAACACAAATGGTGCGCAATACCCTGCAGTACATGAAGATTGATCCTGCGTTGCGTGCCAAGAAAATCGCTGAGTGGAATCCACCAGTCTGGTGGCCGTTGGGTGTGCTGATCGCTTTACTTGCCGCTGCCGTGTGGCCTGCGTGGCGAGTGTTGCGTCGGCAAGAGCGTCTCAATGCTTTTGGTGAAAATGTGCAGCATCGCCATGCACAGGCGCATCACACTCAGCCTAATCAACAGCAGGAGTTGCGCAAATGATCGCGTATGTTTTTCGGCGGTTGATGTACGGAGCGCTGATTTTGTTGGGCGTCAATGTCTTCACTTTTATTTTATTTTTTGCGGTGAATACTCCCGATGATATGGCGCGTCTTGCCATTGGTGGACAGCGCGTGAGCGCCGATGCCGTCGAAAAATGGAAGGCCGATCGTGGGTATGACAAACCCCTCTTTTTAAATGCCGAGGCTTCAGGACTCAACAAATATACCGACACCATTTTTTATCAGCGCTCAGTACCCTTGTTGAAGTTTGATTTTGGCGCCTCAGATGAAGGTCGGGATATTGGCCGTGAAATCGGTGTGCGGATGTGGCCAAGTCTGGCGTTAGCGATCCCGACTTTTATTCTCGGGTTGTTGGTCAGCATTGCATTTTCATTGTCTCTCGTCTTTTTTCGGACGACGCGCCTGGATTTTTGGGGTGTCGTCTTGTGCGTACTCATGCTGTCGATCTCGGGTCTTTTTTACATCATCGCCGGACAGTGGCTGTTTTCAAAACTCTTGCGGCTTGTCCCTTATTCGGGCTTTGCTTGGGGCTGGGATGCGGTCAAGTTTTTGGCTTTGCCGATCTTGGTGGCGATCATTTCCAGACTGGGCCCAGAGGCGCGTTTTTACCGCAGTCTCTTTCTTGAGGAAATTGGTAAGGACTATGTGCGGACTGCGCGGGCGCGCGGCTTGAGTGAGCGGGTCGTATTGTTTAAACATGTGCTGCGCAATGCGATGTTACCGATCTTGACGGGTACGGTATCCGCCTTGCCTTTGCTATTTATGGGCAGTCTGATCGCAGAGTCGTTTTTTGGTATCCCAGGTTTGGGGAGTTACACGATTGATGCGATCGGCGCACAAGACTTTTCAGTGGTGCGCGCCATGGTGTTTTTGGGCGCAAGCCTTTATATCGTCGGTTTGATTCTGGCGGACATTTCCTACACGCTCGCAGATCCGCGCGTCCGTTTTGAGTAGCCGCCATGCCTAAAATTGTTTTCCTCTGGACTGATATCGCGATCTTCGTACTGTTTGCTGCGACGCTCATCTATGCCTGGCATGTCTCACGTTCCCGCAATTTGCGTGCAACGTGGTCGAGAGTGGCGCGCAGCGCGCCTGCGATGTGTTCGGCCGTGGTGCTCTCGGTCTTTGTCGTGATCGGCTTGCTCGACTCCATGCATTTTCAGCCGCGCTTGCCGGCTGTGGCAGGTGCGTCTGCGAATGCCGCACCGGTTTACGCACCCAAGGTCGTTTCATTGCTGGATGTGTTGCTTGAAGACACCGCCTTTGTGCGTCCCGAAAAAACCTACTCTGCACCTTTGGCTTGGTTGCAGTTCACCAAAGAATCGATGCTGCAGGAGGGGGGCGCACCCACGCGAGATTTTCCGCGTCTGCGGTTTGGCGGAAGACACCTCGAGGATCCGGCTGCGGAGTGGGGCAGCGATGTGGGACGCAGAGCTGGGTTGGGATTGTTGGCGGGTGCCTTGGTGGCGCTGTTGCTCTCTGGTGTGACGGTGTTGTGTGTGGGTCAAGGTTCACGCGCTGAGGTTTTTAGACAGATCGCCCGCGGCGAGACCGAGCTACCTTGGCGCGCGATGTTGTTCACGGTTTTTGTGCTGTGTTTGTTACTGGGAATCGTGTTTGGTTTGGCCACGGGTTATCACGTGCTCGGTACGGATCGCACGGGCAATGATGTGTTGTGGCAGGCTTTAAAAAGTATTCGTACCGCCTGGGTGATCGGTAGCCTGACCACTGTCGCGATGCTGCCGCCCGCGCTGATTCTCGGTATTTCTGCTGGGTATTTCAAAGGCTGGATCGACGATGTGATTCAGTACGTCTACACCACGTTGACCTCTATTCCGGGCGTGCTGTTGATTGCGGCTTGCGTGTTGATGATGCAGGTCTATATCGATACCCATCCGGGTTTGTTTCCCACTGCGGCTCAGCGTGCGGATTTGCGTCTCTTTCTGTTGTGCATGATTTTGGGATTGACCGGCTGGGCAGGCTTGTGTCGGTTGTTGCGAGCCGAGGCTCTCAAATTACGTGAGCTCGAGTATGTGCAAGCTGCCCGTGCATTCGGGATTTCTAATTGGCGCATTATGGCGCGGCACCTGCTGCCAAACGTCATGCATATTGTTCTGATCACGGTGGTGCTGGAGTTTTCTGGTCTGGTCTTGTACGAGGCCGTGTTGTCCTACCTCGGGATTGGCGTCGATCCGAGTATGAATTCCTTTGGTTCCATGATCGAAAAGTCTCGTTTCGAAATGTCGCGTGACCCGATGATCTGGTGGAACCTACTCGCAGCCTTTGTTTTTATGCTGGCGCTGGTCTTGGCAGCGAATTTGTTTGCCGATGCGGTGCGAGATGCCTTTGATCCGCGTTCTCGCATGTTTCGCCCGAGACGCTTTAAGCTTTCAGGCGAAAAAGGGACAGCGCCAGCCGTCAGTACAAGGAATGCTGCTGTTGCATCTTTAGCGGCCTCTCCCGAGCGATTCGGTGCGGCAGCCTTGCCAATGAGAGGGGGAAATGATCGGGCGCAGGTGCTCGACGTCCATGGCCTAGATGTCGTGATTGATACGGGTGAGGCGTGGCGACATGCGGTACAAGCTTTGGCGTTGACTGTTCATCGTGGTGAGACTTTTGCGTTGGTGGGTGAGTCTGGTTCGGGCAAAAGCATGACCGCTCTCGCGCTGATGAGGCTATTGCCAGAGGCTTTGCGCGTCACACAAGGCCAAATCGTGGTGGGCGCAATCGATATCAACACCTTGTCTGAGTCTTCCATGCGGACGGTGCGCGGTGGACGTGCAGGCATGATTTTTCAGGAACCTGGGACGAGTCTCAACCCCGTACTGCGTGTGGGCGATCAGTTGTGCGAGGCGATTGTCACACATACCGATTTGCGTGGGACGGCCGCGCGCAGTCGAGCGATACAGTGGTTGCAGCGCGTGGGGATTCCCGCTCCTGAGCAGCGGATCGATGATTATCCCTTTCAGTTTTCCGGTGGACAAAAACAGCGCATCATGATCGCGATTGCCTTGGCTGCAGAGCCGGAGTTGTTGATTGCGGATGAGCCTACCACCGCGCTAGATGTGACAGTGCAGGCACAGGTTTTGAATTTGATTCGCGATATACAACAAGAGCTTGGCATGGCGGTTTTATTGATCACCCATGATCTGGCTGTGGTGCGTGACGTGGCGGATACCGTGGCGCTGATGCGTTTTGGTGAAATCGTCGAGACCGCGCCCGCTGAGCAGTTTTTCAGAGCACCGAAGCATCCGTATGCGCGCGAGTTGTTTGCGGCGATTCCAACATTTGCCAAACGTGGTCAGCGCTTGAGTGCAGCTTCATCGCTTGCTGTCGCGCCGCCTGCTCATGCATTGCGTTCGGTGGCACGTGCTGACGATCACTCGGCCTTTTCATCTTTGCCCGAGCCCACACAACACTTACTCTCTTTGCCTGCATTGGTAGTCGAGCAGTTGCAGATCGGTTACCCCATTCGCAAGGGTTTACTCCGCAGGCAAGTGGGCATCAATCAAGCCGTGCAAGGCGTGAGCTTTTCTCTGCAACGAGGTGAAACGCTCGCACTGGTTGGTGCCTCAGGCTGCGGCAAGACAACGGTTGCTAAAGCGCTGTTGAGATTGCTCGATTCTTCTGCCTTGATTTCGGGTGCTGCTCGACTGGGTGAGCAAAATGTATTGACGGCCTCGCGTACAGAACTGAAAGCACTGCGGCGTCGGATCCAGATTGTCTTTCAAGATCCTTTTGCTTCACTTGATCCACGCATGCGGGTGCGGGAGATTTTGCATGAGGGCATTGCGGCACTCCGGCCTGAGTGGACAGCCTTACAGCAATCCCAGCGTATTTCGTCACTTCTGGAACGTGTTGGCTTGCCTTCGGATGCTGGAGATCGTTATCCGCATGAGTTTTCGGGTGGACAGCGTCAACGCATTGCCATCGCCCGCGCGCTGGCGGTCGAACCAGAGGTCTTGATTCTAGATGAGCCGACCTCGGCACTTGATGTGTCGGTGCAAGCGCAAATCCTTGATTTATTGACTGATTTGCAAAAAGAGACTGGCATGGCCTACTTGTTCATTACCCACAACTTTGGTGTGGTGGAGTATTTGGCTGATAGCGTGGTGGTCATGGATGCGGGCAGGGTGGTCGAGTTTGGAGAAGCAACCCAAGTGCTTCAGGCCCCCAAGAGTGCGGTGACAAGAGAATTGTTAGCTGCCGTGCCCCGTTTAGGGTGATGTGCCTGTCTGCTGAGGGTCTCCGTTATACTTTGTCAGACTTGTTATTTACAACATTGCCCTCAGATTAGGTATATGGGACTTAAAGTTTTCGATTTGCAGTGTGAGCATGGCCACCTTTTTGAAGGTTGGTTCGGCTCGCATGAGGATTACGACTCGCAGCAAAGCCGCGGCATGCTGACATGCCCCATGTGTCACAGCGCCACCATCGAAAAGCGTTTATCTGCCCCCAGATTAAATGTCGGACATTTTGATGCCGAGCCACGTGCCTCTGAGGCCAGTGGAGCCGGCGCGAGCACCTCACGTGAAACCGTCGTCGCCTCTTCGCCTGAGGCGCTTCAGTTGGCTCAAATCCAAGCCGCCATCATGCAGCAGATGCGCGAGTTAGTGCGCAATACTGAAAACGTCGGATCGGGTTTCGCCGAAGAAGCCCGCCGGATTCACGAAGGTGAGTCCGAAGAACGTCCGATTCGTGGAACCGCGACCCCCGAGGAGCGTGAGGCCCTGGTCGAAGACGGGATTTCTGTTGTGGCCTTGCCAGACTTTCTTGATGCCGATCAGTTGCAGTGACCGCTGTCACAGCAAAAGAACCCCCTATGCTTTGTCGTCCTGATTGCGGGGCTTGTTGCATCGCACCCTCCATCACCAGTCCAATACCCGGGATGCCTCAAGGCAAGCCTGCTGGCGTGCCGTGTATCCATCTGCAACAAGACTTTCGCTGTGCGATTTTTGGTTTGCCTGAGCGACCCGCGTTTTGCGGAGGACTCCAGCCTTCAGTCGAAATGTGCGGTACCGATCGAACGTATGCCCTGCATTGGCTTGCTGAGCTAGAACGCGCAACGCGATAAAAAAATCCCGCCTGGCTTGATCAGCAGGGCGGGATTGTTTAAACAGCTTTTAAACTGTTAGCAATACATACATCATTTTTACATCACGCGGCTACGGTACTCGCCAGTGCGTGTGTCGATCTCAATCTTGTCGCCGATCGCGCAGAACAAGGGCACAGGCAACTCATGACCTGTGTTGATCTTTGCAGGCTTCATGACCTTGCCTGAGGTGTCGCCGCGCACAGCTGGCTCGGTGTAGACGATCTCGCGAACAAGCATCGTGGGCAATTCGATAGAAATTGCACGGCCGTCATAGAACACAACCTCAACTGGCATGCCTTCTTCGAGGTAGTGCATGGCATCACCCATGCTTTCAGCTTCGATTTCGTACTGGTTGAAATCAGCGTCCATGAACACGTACATTGGGTCGCCAAAGTACGAGTAGGAGCACTCTTTACGATCGAGGACGACTAATTCGAATTTTTCGTCTGCTTTGCAAACGTTTTCTGCGCCTGAACCGGTCAGCAGGTTTTTGAATTTGAATTTGACGACAGAGGCGTTACGGCCTGACTTGCTGTACTCGGCACGTTGAATGACCATTGGGTCTTTGCCGATCATGATCACGTTGCCGACGCGCAGCTCTTGTGCTGTTTTCATTCGAATAAACTCCGGTAGCTATTAGTCTCCGGGACTGTACAAGCCGGAGTTAGGGATAGAAAAGCCTTCTATTTTAGCCTTTCTGGGGTAAATTTGCTTTGCCCGCTTAACTTGCTCAGGCAGAACGTCGTCAGCGCGGTAGCCAAGTCAGTCTGAGCCGTTTGACTGGTGCAGAAGCGGTGTGCATGTTGCTGCCAGACGAGGAAGTTTTCTGGTTTGAGCTGTCGCTGCAGTGCGCTTGCAAACCCAGCGATTTGAGTCCGGTTTACTGGAGTATCGCTGTCGCAGTTGGTGTTTTTATAGCCGGATAGATTTATTTGACGGCCGAGTTCTGCCGCCGCCGCGCATTTTTCTGCGGCAGCAGAATCGCTCTGCGTACTCTCTGGATTCCAGCGCATCATGACATTGCAAATATCCTCAGGCAATCCCGTTAGCGCTAACCATGCCCGTAATTTCTCCAGATGGGTGTTCTCTGTCTGGGGGTAGATCTGCCAGATCAAGGGCTTGCCTGCCCATATTCCGCGGACAATAGAATCCTCACCACGGACAAAGTTCAGATCGGCGGTCCAGAGGATTTTGTCGTATTCAGTTTGAGGTAAAAACGGCACACGTTCAATGAATAGCTGTCCCTGGTGTCCAGACGCATATTGCGGGTGAATGCCTTCGGGGATGAGCAAGACTGTTGGTCGTGAGTCGTCGCGAAGTACTTCGATCAGTGAGGCGACAGGCGTGTTGTTGTAGCAAAATAAATTGACGAGCCTGGCTGCTGGCTGGTCCCGCGTGACAGGAAAAAGCGCAGCAACCGCAACTGGGCTTAAGCCCAGCTTTTCCAGGAAGGCGCGTTGCGCGGCACGATCTATTTGCCAGGCATTGCGTTGGGCGATTAGTGCGGTTTCACGCAGTAACCCACCTGTTTGCTCCGTGAAACCCGGGAAGAAAAAATACGAGGATAAGCCGTCAGTGCGTAGGGATGGAAGTCCATGGCAGCCTTCGACCCAGTCCTCGGCACTCAGGTATTCAAGATTGATCCACAGGCATTCGAGTCTTGCAGCAGCTTGATTGCGCTGCGCACGCATGTTTTCGACATACTGGTCTGGCAAATCACAAGAAAAAGTCGCAATCACGATTGGCGCGGGCGTGAAGTCGGTTGACTGTGGCCAATGGATGATTTCGATACCCTCGATGTGTTGAGTGGCAGCAAAGGATACGCGCGGCTCCAGTCGCTGAAAACTGTTCAGGTCATCGACCCAGAGTCTGACTCGCCAGTCATGCTCGCGCTGGAGTTGGCGCACTAAACGCCATGTCACACCGATATCGCCAAAGTTATCGACCACCCGGCAAAAAATATCTGCGTGCATGTTTAGTGAAAATGCGCGGGTGCTGTTTCTGCGTCTTCTGGAAGTTCGGCGTGCACCATTTCACCATTCGGGTTGGGAAAGTAGGGCGCGCCGCAGTCTTCGCAAAACTCAGGTGTCAGGATGCCTGGCAAGCGACGAATGTCGTTGACACCACACTCTTTGAGCAGTGCAACGATCTCATCAATTGTTTCAACAGGAGGGGGCTCATGATCCAACAGAGGCTGATCATCTTCGCGTCCATACATTGGCCACAGGCAGCCGTAAACCACCTCGTTTTGATTCTTTTGAGTAAAGCCAATCCGGTATTCGTCCACGCGACGCTCACCACAACCCGCCACTACGGCCCGAAGTTGTGCCGCTTCGATATTGAGCGCAGCCCCTAACCAGGAGACTGCCGCCTTGACTGAGAGAGGGCGCACACAGCGATCAGCATCTCTATTACTCACGTAATAGGCATCGGGAGTCAAAATCTCAAAGCCGCAACCTGGCAAAAGGCCTGAAAAAATGCTCTTTGTGTCTGCGGCCCATTTCTCCAGGCAGCCTTCTCGGGCTTGACCAAGTTCTCCTGGCTCTTCTTGCCAGCGAAATAAAGGCTGCCCTTCTGGCACAGCCACAGCAGCTACGAGATAACGTGTGTCGGCCAGCATGTTGAACGCTTCTGGCTCACTATTTAAAGTGGGTGCTGTGTAAGACGTTCCTAGCGCGGCCAGGCCAAGCTTTTGTAACCAGTCCCAGGTCTCGCAAAAGGTGCGGGGCATTTGGTCGAGGCTGGTCAGGTGAGGAAAAAGTGCAACCTGAGTGTTGCTTGCCAGCACGTGTGCTTGCAGGTGCTCACGTAAGGCTTGGGCTGAAGCGGTTGGCAGCTCAATGGCGGGAATGCTGTAGCGCGTCCATGCGACGAGTGGTGCGACCAAGAGCAAAACGTCATAGCGCTTGCTGTCCTGCGTCAGGACACAAGACTCCGACAGCGTTTCAGCTTGCTCGATTAGAACCTCATAGCCACCTAAATGCGTCTGTGACAGATGGTCGAGCGCAGCATCGATTGCAGAGTCGTTCTTTGTCCGCATCAACTTGAGCAGGATGGTGGCCAGTTCGGTTTCCCAATAGCGATCCTCGACCCGACTGCCAGAACTATGAAGCGCGAGTGCGAGTGCCACCAGACGCGAAGCATCTCGCGTCAAACGGGTGGAGCCAGGGGTCGAACGAAGACGAGCCATGAGTTTGCGTGCCTGCCGACAAAAGAAGTCTAGTGTAACGAACTATCTTCCCTTCGCTTCCAATCGCTTACATTTGTCGGCTATGGTCGGATCTTCCTCTTAAGCAGCAATCAATTGTCGCAATACAAAGGGCAAAATCCCCCCATGCTGGTAGTAATCCACTTCGATAGGAGTGTCGATGCGGAGTAACACCGCGATGCGTTGGCTAGAGCCATTGGGGTGATGAATGACCAAAGTCACGTCCTGTTGCGGCACAATTCCGCTTTCAAGGCCTTCGACGTCAAAGGTTTCCTCACCCGTCAAGCCCAGGGATTGGGCATTGTCGTGACCCTTGAATTGCAGAGGCAACACCCCCATCCCGACTAAATTGCTGCGGTGAATACGCTCAAAACTCCGGGCGACGACTGCCTTGACTCCCAGCAGTTGAGTGCCCTTTGCGGCCCAGTCTCGCGACGAACCTGTGCCATATTCTTCGCCACCAAACACAACAGTCGGGATGCCAGTGGCCACGTACTGCATCGCGGCATCATAAATCGATACTTGTTCACCGCTTGGTTGCATCAAGGTCTGGCCACCTTCAACGCGTGACCCATCAGGTCTGGCAGGAATCATGAGATTTTTGATGCGAACATTGGCGAAGGTACCCCGCATCATGATCTCGTGATTGCCCCGTCGGGAGCCATAACTATTGAAGTCGGCCTTTTGAACACCGTGCGCCAGCAACCACTGGCCAGCGGGAGAAGTTTCGTTAATAGAGCCGGCTGGTGAAATGTGGTCGGTCGTGACCGAGTCACCAAATATACCCAAGGTACGCGCACCTCTCACGGCAGGCATTGGCTTGGGCTCCATTGTAAAGTCATCAAAAAATGGCGGCTCGGCGATATAGGTGGAAAGTGGCCAGTCGTAGACATCTCCAGTCACACCCTCAATGTTTTGCCAGAGCTTGCCTGGTTTTTTCTCGACCTTGGCATAGTTGCTTCGGAACACTTTAGGATCCATCGCAAAGTGCATCAGTTTTTCAACTTCTTTCGCGGTCGGCCAAATATCACCAAGGTAGACTGGTCCATGTTTGCCTTCACCAACGGGTTCGGTCATCAAGTCACGCATCATATTGCCCGCCAGCGCGTAGGCGACCACCAAAGGAGGTGAGGCAAGAAAGTTTGCTTTCAAATTGGGATGAATGCGCGCTTCAAAGTTCCGGTTGCCTGACAGCACTGCTGCGCAGATGAGGTCGTTGTCGATAATGGCTTGATTAAAGTCCGCTGCCAGATCGCCAGCATTGCCAATGCAGGTCGTGCAACCATAGGCCGCCACATCAAAACCGAGCTGATCCAGATAGGGCAACAGGCCCGCGCGCTCAAGATATTCGGTGACGACGCGAGAGCCGGGTGCGAGTGATGTTTTCACATGAGCAGGCACTTTAAGACCCGCTTTGACTGCTTTTTTAGCCAGCAAACCTGCCGCTAACATCACGCTGGGGTTAGACGTATTGGTGCACGAGGTAATTCCTGCGATCAAAATGTCGCCGTTATGCAGAGTCTTGCCTGTGGCTGTTGTAAATGCTTTGCTGAGCTTGGCGGCTGGTTGATTAAAGCCATTATCCGCAATCGGTTTCGCATAAAGCTTTTTAAAGGTTTTCTTTACATCGCCGATTTCAATTCGATCTTGCGGACGTTTAGGGCCAGCAAGAGAGGGCACCACCGAACCGAGATCTAGTTTGACGACTTTGGTGAAGTTGATATCGGCAGCATTTGGCACGCCAAACATTTCCTGTGCCTTGAAATAAGCCTCGAGTGCATGGACCTCATCTTTGGTGCGACCGGTGCCTTTGAAATACTCGATGGTTCGGTGATCGACGGGAAAAAATCCCATCGTCGCGCCATACTCAGGCGCCATATTGCCGATAGTGGCACGGTCCGTCACGGACAGCTTGGCGGTTCCGGGGCCACAAAATTCGACAAACTTGCCCACTACTTTTTCTTTGCGCAACAGTTCTGTGATGGTCAGCACGAGGTCTGTCGCGGTAACACCGCCACGCAACTCACCCGTGAGCTCGACACCCACTACATCGGGGGTTAAAAAGTAAACAGGCTGGCCCAGCATACCGGCTTCGGCCTCAATGCCGCCTACGCCCCAGCCCACGACACCAATACCGTTAATCATGGTGGTGTGACTATCGGTACCGACGAGTGAGTCTGGGTAGTACACATCATGTTTTTTATCGTGATGTACACCGCGCGCGAGATACTCAAGGTTGATCTGATGGACAATCCCAAAGCCTGGGGGCACCACGCCAAACGTATCAAATGCTTGCATGCCCCATTTCAAAAATTGGTAACGTTCCTTATTGCGTGAAAACTCAACCTTCATGTTGAGATCAAGCGCATCTTTGGTTCCAAAATAATCAATCATCACAGAGTGATCGACGACCAAGTCAACGGGCACCAAAGGCTCGATGGCTTTGGCTTCTTTACCCATTTTCTTGGCAACTGCGCGCATCGCAGCGAGATCAGCAAGCAGAGGTACACCCGTAAAGTCCTGAAGGACGACACGCGCCACCACAAAGGGGATTTCAAGCTCGCGTTTACTATTGGGCTTCCACGCTGCAAGCTCGCGAATGTGACTCTCAGTGACTTTTTTACCGTCGCAGTTTCGCAGCACGGACTCCAACACAATCCGGATCGACATCGGCAGTCGAGAGATGTCGATGCCAAGAGACGCACCGAGTGCCGGTAGCGAATAAAAGTGTGCTTCTTTTTTGCCGATTTTGAATTTTTTAAGCGTGTTCAGGGTGTCGTGTTTCATGGCGTACGCTCCAAGGTGTTGATCTCTTTATCCTACACCAGCCACAGATCGCGCGCACAATAAAAAATCCTCCTGTGAATATATCCACAGGAGGATTTGAGGAGCTAAGCAGATCTAAAGGTGTATTCCAGTCAGATCGTTCGGATCTACCGGGAAAACAGACTTAGATGGCGTCAGCGACGTCTTTGTAGTCAGGAATCTGATCGAAATTGAGATACTTGTAGATTTCTGCGCTGCTGTCTTTGAGCACGCCCATGTCTACCATGTACTCTTCCTTGGTCGGAATGCGACCCAGTTTCGAACAAATCGCTGCCAATTCGGCCGAGCCCAAATACACATTGGTATTTTTACCCAGACGGTTGGGGAAGTTACGTGTGCTGGTGGACATGACAGTGGCACCTTCGCGCACTTGTGCTTGGTTACCCATACACAGCGAGCAGCCGGGGGACTCAGTGCGCGCACCTGCCGAGCCAAAGACACCGTAGTGACCTTCTTCAGTCAACTGTGTCGCATCCATCTTGGTCGGTGGTGCGATCCAGAGCTTGACGGGCATGTCGCGCTTGCCTTCGAGCAGCTTGGAGGCTGCACGGAAGTGACCGATGTTGGTCATGCAGCTACCGATGAACACTTCGTCAATCTTGGTGCCAGCGACTTCGGACAACATTTTGACGTCATCAGGATCGTTCGGGCAGGCCACGATTGGCTCGTGAATGTCGGCCAGGTCGATTTCAATGACGGCTGCGTATTCGGCATCTGCATCGGGCTCGAGCAACTGTGGGTTGGCCAACCAGGCTTCCATCGCCTGAATACGACGCATCAAGCTGCGCTCATCCTCATAACCATTCGCGATCATCCACTTCAACATCACAATGTTGCTGTTGATGTATTCGATGATGGGTTCTTTGTTCAGGCGAACAGTACATCCCGCAGCGGAGCGCTCAGCCGAAGCGTCCGACAATTCAAAGGCCTGCTCGGCTTTGAGGTCTGGCAAACCTTCGATTTCAAGAATGCGGCCAGAGAAAATGTTGATCTTGTTTGACTTGTCTACTGTCATCAAGCCAGCTTTGATCGCATACAAGGGAATCGCGCTCACCAGGTCACGCAAAGTGACGCCAGGTTGCATTTTTCCTTTAAATCGGACCAGTACTGACTCAGGCATATCCAGAGGCATCACGCCAGTCGCTGCAGCAAACGCCACCAAGCCAGAACCCGCTGGGAAGCTGATGCCGATTGGGAAACGTGTGTGTGAATCACCACCTGTGCCCACTGTGTCGGGCAACAACATACGGTTGAGCCAGGAGTGAATCACGCCATCACCTGGACGCAGTGAGATTCCACCACGGTTGCTCATGAACTCTGGCAGTGTGTGATGTGTTTTGACGTCAACAGGCTTTGGATAGGCCGAAGTGTGGCAAAACGATTGCATGACGAGATCGGCAGAAAAGCCCAAGCAGGCGAGGTCTTTCAATTCGTCACGTGTCATTGGGCCAGTAGTATCCTGGCTGCCAACGGAAGTCATCTTGGGCTCACAGTAGGCACCGGGGCGGACGCCCTGGCCTTCAGGCAAGCCACATGCACGACCCACCATTTTCTGCGCCAAGGTAAAGCCTTTGTTGGAGGCGGCAGGATTTTGTGGCAAGCGGAATAAGTTCGATGGTGGCAGACCGAGTGCCTCACGTGCTTTACCGGTCAGGCCGCGGCCGACGATCAGAGGAATACGTCCACCGGCACGGACTTCGTCAAACAATACATCCGATTTGACTTGGAACTTTGCGATGACTTTGCCATCTTTCAATGCTTCACCGTCATAAGGGCGCAACTCGATCTCGTCACCCATGTTCATGTTGGAGACATCGAGTTCGATTGGGAGCGCGCCGGCATCTTCCATCGTGTTGTAGAAAATCGGAGCAATTTTGTTACCCAGACAGACGCCACCAAAGCGCTTGTTCGGCACAAAAGGAATGTCTTCGCCCGTGAACCACAAAACGGAGTTCGTCGCGGACTTGCGCGAGGAGCCAGTTCCAACCACGTCACCCACGTAAGCAACGAGGTTGCCCTTTTTCTTGAGGTCATTGATGAACTTGACGGGGCCAGTCTTGCCTGGCTCCTGAGGCTCAATGCCTGGACGGGGATTCTTGAGCATCGCCAGTGCGTGCAAAGGAATATCAGGACGGCTCCACGCATCAGGAGCAGGAGACAGATCATCCGTATTGGATTCGCCCGTCACTTTCAACACAGTAATTTTGAGACTTTTTGGGACTTCGGGGCGGCTGGTAAACCACTCGCCATCCGCCCAGCTTTGCATCACAGCTTTAGCGTTGGCATTGCCTTTAGCGGCTTTTTCTTTGACATCGTGGAATGCGTCAAACATCAACAATGTTTTCTTGAGGCCGTCTGCAGCAATTGTGCCGACTTCTTTGTCATCCAGCAGCTCAACCAGCGGCCCAATGTTGTAGCCACCAAGCATCGTGCCCAGCAACTCTGTCGCCTTGGCACGCGAAATCAGTGCACATTTCTCTGAGCCTAACGCAACGGCAGCAAGGTATGACGCCTTGACTTTAGCAGCATCATCCACGCCTGCTGGCACGCGATACGTGATCAGCTCGACGAGTGCATCGCCTTCACCTGCTGGAGGTGCTTTGAGCAGTTCAATGAGATCAGCAGTTTGCTGAGCTGAAAGCGGAAGGGGAGGAATACCAAGGGCTGCGCGTTCGGCAACGTGTTGGCGATAGGCTTGTAGCATGTGAGCGCCTTTCTATGTGGTGAAGGATATTTTGATTGTAGAGGGAAGATCTTGGAGTCGCAAGTGTCTTATATCTTATATAAGACCATAATATAAGAAATACTTAATTAACGAGTGGTGCATATTCCGAGTGTTTTTTGATGTAAGCCGCGACGTAGCTGCACTGAGGCACCACCTTCCAGCCCTGTGCCTGCGCATAGTCGAGCGCAAACTTTGTGATTTCGGCCGCGAGACCGCGTCCACCAAGCTCGCTCGGGACTCCGGTATGCGTTACGGTCATCACTTGATTGTTCAGTGTGTAGTCCAGTACGCAACGATGTCCTTCGAGCTTGAGCTCAAAGCATTTGCCTGTGACGTTGTGTTCAATGGTGTTCATTAGTTAGATCCCATAATCAAAAGCGCCCAAAGTCCTAACATTGCAACGAGTCCCACCGCACAGCTGCCCCAAAGGCCGACAATGGGCCAGCGAACGCTCATGGGCAAGTTGACTGGATCCACGTGCGACAACAAACGATTGGCGTTGCTAGCGAACGAGGCGTTAGATTTGTGAAACAGGATACGCAAAAAATAGTCCAGCGTAATCGTCAATCTGATACTGATGGGCAAGTCTGCGAATCTACGTTCACGCAAATAGGGATGTTTAAAACGGTGATTGACCTCGTTGATCTTGTAAAACCACAAGTAAGCGCCTGAGATAAAAAACACAAAGGAGCATGTGATGAAAAACGTAAAGGTCAGAACGAGTGCGTGAGAAAAATATTGTTGCATACAGCCTGCTTGATCGTTGATATGTATTCGCGCGGATTAGCCCGGAACGCGAACCCAGCCTTCCATGAGCACACGCGCACTGCGACTCATCATGGCTTTTTTGACTTGCCATTCCCCATCTACTTTATCAGCCTGTGCACCCACTCGTAGCGTACCTGACGGATGACCAAAACGCACTGCGTCCAAGTTGCCGCCACCTGCAGCAAGATTGACCAGCGTACCGGGGATGGCCGCTGCAGTACCGATGGCGACAGCCGCCGTACCCATCATGGCGTGGTGGAGTTTGCCCATCGATAACGCGCGAACCAATACATTGATATCGGAGGCTGAGATTGCTTTGCCACTTGAGGCGATGTAATCGGTAGGTTGGGCGACAAATGCGACCTTGGGGGTATGTTGTCGCTTAGCCGCTTCGTCAAGATGACTAATGAGTCCCATACGTACAGCACCGTGGGCACGAATTTTTTCAAACATCTCAAGTGCTTTGGGGTCACTATTGATGTCGTCCTGAAGTTCGGTGCCTTTGTAGCCGACGGCCTCTGCATTGATAAAAATAGTAGGGATGCCGGCGTTAATCATGGTCGCTTTGAGCGTACCCACGCCAGGAACGACCAGATCGTCCACGAGGTTACCCGTCGGGAACATTGCGCCGCCGCCGCCTTCTTCTTCGGCTGCAGGATCCATAAACTCTAGCTGAACTTCAGCGGCGGGAAAGGTTACGCCATCGAGTTCAAAATCACCTGTTTCCTGCACGGCACCGTTGGTCATCTGCACGTGAGAGATGATGGTTTTGCCAATATTCGCTTGCCAGATTCTGACTGTGGCGATGCCGTTTTGTGGGATACGGCTAGGATCAACCAGACCATTGCTGATGCTAAAAGGGCCTACCGCCGCAGACAGGTTGCCGCAGTTACCGCTCCAGTCGATGAAAGGCTTGTCAATGGAGACTTGGCCAAACAAGTAATCGACGTCGTGATCTGGACGCGTGCTTTTAGCCAAAATGACAGTTTTACTCGTGCTGGATGTTGCCGCTCCCATGCCGTCTGTCTGTTTGCCGTAAGGGTCTGGGCTGCCAATGACGCGCATCAGCAGTGCGTCGCGGGCTGCACCAGGCACCTGTGTGGCGGGCGGCATATCCTGCAAGCGAAAGAAAACGCCTTTGCTCGTACCGCCACGCATATAGGTGGCGGGAACTTTAATTTGAGGTGCATGCGCCATTTGAAAGTTTCCTAAAGTAAATAGCTCTCAGTGGAGTTCGGTCGGGCCCTCAGTGAGGGCCCGCTTGGGTGGTTATGCCGCTGCAGTAGATTCGAGGAAGTCTTGGGCGAAACGCTGCAAGACACCGCCTGCTTCGTAGATCGAGACTTCTTCTGCAGTATCGAGACGACAAGTCATCGGAACCTCGAGCCTTTCACCGTTTTTGCGAGTAATGACGAGGGTCAAGGTCGCGAGCGGCGTGGGTTTACCCAGCACGTCATAGATTTCAGTGCCATCGAGCTGTAAGGTCTTGCGATCGACACCGGCTTTAAATTCAAGCGGAAGAACGCCCATGCCCACCAGATTGGTGCGGTGGATACGCTCGAAGCCCTCGGCCGCAATGGCTTCGACACCCGCAAGGCGAACCCCTTTTGCTGCCCAGTCGCGCGAGGAGCCTTGGCCATAGTCCGCACCTGCCACGATGATCAATGGCTGTTTACGTTCCATATAGGTCTCGATTGCTTCCCACATGCGTGTGACCTTGCCCTCTGGCTCAATACGCGCCAGTGAGCCCTGCTTGACCTTGCCGTTTTCCAACACCATCTCGTTAAGAAGCTTGGGGTTGGCAAACGTCGCGCGCTGCGCAGTCAAATGGTCGCCTCGATGGGTCGCGTAGGAGTTGAAGTCCTCTTCCGGCAAGCCCATTTTCTCAAGGTATTCGCCAGCTGCGCTATCGAGCATGATGGCATTCGAAGGAGACAAGTGATCCGTCGTGATGTTGTCACCCAGCACCGCTAGTGGGCGCATGCCTTTTAGTTCACGCGCACCCGCGAGAGCACCTTCCCAGTAAGGAGGGCGACGGATGTAGGTACTCTGTGGGCGCCAGTCATACAGTGGACTGAGTTTCTCACCAGTGTCCACCGACACGGCGAACATCGGCTCATACACCTTGCGGAACTGCTCGGGCTTGACGCTGGCTTTGACGATGGCATCAATCTCTTCGTCCGAGGGCCAGATGTCCTTGAGCATGACGGGTTTGCCATGCTGGTCGATACCCAGCACATCGCGCTCGATGTCAAAGCGGATCGTGCCCGCGATCGCGTAGGCCACTACTAGGGGAGGCGAGGCCAGAAACGCTTGCTTGGCATAGGGGTGAATGCGGCCGTCAAAATTACGGTTGCCGGACAAGACAGCTGTCGCGTACAGATCGCGATCAATGATCTCTTGTTGAATCACAGGGTCCAGCGCGCCGCTCATCCCGTTACAGGTCGTGCAAGCAAACGCCACAATGCCAAAGCCGAGTTTTTCCAACTCAGGCAATAGTTTCGCGTCGTCGAGATAAAGCTCAACAGTCTTCGAGCCAGGTGCCAATGAGCTTTTGACCCAAGGCTTGCGTGTCAGTCCGCGCGCGTTTGCATTGCGAGCCAACAGGCCCGCAGCAATCACATTACGCGGATTGCTTGTATTGGTACAGCTCGTAATCGCCGCAATAATGACAGCGCCATCAGGCATCAGACCTGGTTCGTTTTCTACCTTGCCGGAAATGCCTTTAGCGGCCAGATCTGTCGTGGCGACACGACGATGTGGATTAGAAGGGCCCGCGATGTTGCGTACAACAGTGGACAAGTCGAAATGTAAGACACGCTCATACTCAGCGGTCTTGAGGCTATCGGCCCAGAGTCCTGCATGCTTGGCATAAGTCTCAACAAGTTTGACTTGCTCAGCCTCGCGACCCGTCAAGGTCAGATAGTCGATAGTTTGCTGATCGATGTAAAACATCGCAGCCGTCGCACCATACTCTGGCGTCATGTTTGAAATCGTTGCACGGTCGCCGAGTGTGAGATGTGCTGCACCTTCGCCGAAAAACTCGAGGTAGGACGACACAACTTTTTGACTACGCAAATACTCTGTGAGCGCCAACACTAAATCAGTGGCGGTGATGCCAGGCTGCAATTTGCCAGTGAGCTCCACACCAATAATGTCAGGCAGTCTCATCCAAGAGGCACGACCAAGCATGACACTCTCTGCCTCTAAGCCGCCCACGCCAATGGCGATCACGCCAAGTGCGTCCACATGCGGCGTGTGACTATCTGTGCCAACCAAGGTATCAGGAAAGGCGACACCCTCTTGAGCATGAATCACGGGCGACATGCGCTCCAGATTGATCTGATGCATGATGCCGTTGCCGGGAGGAATCACGTCAACGTTTTTGAAGGTCTTTTTTGTCCAGTTAATAAAATGGAAACGATCTTCATTGCGTCTATCTTCGATGGCACGGTTTTTCTCAAACGCGTCCGGATCGAAACCGCCGCATTCGACTGCCAGAGAGTGATCGACAATCAATTGTGTCGGAACAACCGGATTGACGAGTGCGGGATCTCCGCCTTGCGCTGCGATCGCATCCCTCAAGCCTGCCAAATCCACGAGGGCGGTTTGCCCAAGAATGTCATGGCACACAACCCTGGCAGGAAACCAGGGAAAATCCAGATCGCGCTTGCGTTCGATGATTTGCGTCAAAGAAGCGACCAGCGTTGCAGGGTCGCAACGACGCACCAGATTTTCAGCCAGCACACGCGAGGTGTAGGGCAGCGTGTCATAAGCACCAGGCTTGATCGCATTGACAGCCGCACGGGTGTCAAAGTAGTCGAGGTTGGTGCCAGGAAGAGGTTTGCGATTCGCAGTATTCATATGGATTAACGACGCTTGGCAAGTGGAACGAATTTCTGATCATCAGGACCGGTGTAGTTGGCTGCCGGACGAATGATCTTGTTGTCGATACGTTGCTCGATGATGTGTGCCGACCAGCCAGCTGTCCGCGCAATCACGAACAGGGGTGTAAACATCGCTGTCGGTACGCCCATCATGTGATATGACACTGCCGAGAACCAGTCGAGGTTGGCGAACATTTTTTTCGCATCCCACATCACTGCTTCGAGACGATCGGCGATGTCATACATCTTGGTAGTGCCGGCTTTCTTTGACAAGCGCAAGGCAACATCTTTGATGACCTTGTTGCGCGGATCAGAGATCGTATAGACGGGGTGGCCAAAGCCAATGATGACTTCTTTGTTTTCAACGCGCGCGCGCACGTCGGCTTCAGCTTCGTCGGGTGTCTCATAGCGCTTTTGAACTTCAAAAGCGACTTCGTTTGCACCGCCATGCTTGGGGCCGCGCAGAGCGCCAATGCCGCCAGCAATCGCTGAGTACATGTCGGAGCCTGTGCCTGCGATCACGCGGCAGGTAAAGGTCGAGGCATTGAACTCGTGCTCTGCGTACAAAATAAGTGAGGTGTGCATGGCACGGACCCAATCCGCATTGGGTTTTTTGCCGTGCAAGAGGTGCAGGAAGTGTGCGCCGATCGAATCGTCATCGGTTTGAACATCAATGATGCGACCATTGTGGCTAAAGTGATACCAGTAGAGCAGGGCGGAGCCGAGGTTGGCCATCAGGCGGTCAGCGATGTCACGCGCATCAGGCGTGTTGTGATCTTCTTTTTCTGGCAGGATGCAGCCAAGGGCGGAGGCGGCAGTGCGCATCACGTCCATCGGGTGGCTAGCGGCAGGCAGAGACTCGAGCACAGTCTGCAACTGCGCTGGCAGACCGCGCATCGAACGTAGTTTTTCTTTGTAAGCAGCTAATTCAGCCTTGTTAGGCAGTTTGCCGTGGATCAGCAGGTGCGCGATTTCCTCAAATTCGCTGGTGTCAGCAAAATCAAGAATGTCATACCCGCGGTAATGCAAGTCGTTACCGCTGCGACCGACTGTACACAGGGCAGTGTTACCCGCTGTCACACCTGAGAGTGCAACAGATTTTTTAGGTTTGAAAACAGGTGCTGCAGTCTCGACAGCTTTCGCTGGAGCGGCGCGTTTTACAGGTTTTTTTGTCGTGGCCATGTTGGTTCTCTCAATGAATTATTTGGATTTGCCTTGGGCAAACAGTACGTCGAGTTTGCCTTCGAATTCGTGATAATTGATGCGGTCGTAGAGTTCGTCACGCGTTTGCATGATGTCGATGACATTGCGCTGATGACCGTCGCGGCGGATGGCGGTGTACACCGTCTCTGCAGCTTTGTTCATGGCACGGAACGCTGACAGCGGGTAGAGCACCATGCCCACGCCTGAGCTGCGCAACTCATCCACTGAAAAGAGTGGAGTTTTGCCAAATTCAGTGATGTTGGCGAGCAAGGGTACGCTGACTGCCTTTGAAAACTTTTCAAACGTAGCGAGGTCGTAGGCTGCTTCGGCAAAAATTGCATCGGCACCCGCCTCAACGCAGGCAATCGCACGCTCAATCGCTGCGTCCACGCCATGCGAGGCGATCGCATCGGTGCGGGCGATCAGGTAGAAACTGTCATCTGTGCGTGCATCGGCCGCAGCCTTGACGCGGTCGCGCATTTCTTCAGTCGACACGATTTCCTTACCTGGGCGATGACCACAGCGCTTGGCGCCGACTTGGTCTTCGATGTGGCAACCGGCAGCGCCGAATTTGCTCAAACTCTGAATGGTGCGCGCGATGTTAAAGGCCGAGGGACCGAAGCCTGTGTCGATGTCGACGATCAACGGTGTATCGCATACGTCTGTGATGCGGCGCACATCAGTGAGTACGTCATCAAGTGTATTGATGCCTAAGTCGGGCAGACCCAACGAACCTGCTGCAACGCCGCCACCGGAGAGGTAGATGGCCTTAAAGCCGGCGCGCTTGGCAAGCAGAGCGTGGTTGGCGTTGATAGCGCCGATAATTTGCAGAGGCTTTTCGGCTGCGAGTGCTTCGCGAAACCGTTGACCAGCGGGGGCTTGTTTGGACATCTTGATCTCCGTGACGAATATTGATCTTTTGAAAAATGATCTTATAAAAAAATGGGCCCTTGTGGGGCCCATTAACTCGGTGCTTACTTGAGCAAATGAGCGACTGCGTCGCGCTCTTCTGTCAGCTCTTTAAGCGTCAGGTCCATGCGCTCTCGAGAGAACGCGTCTACTTCGAGACCTGTCACGCGGTGATATTCACCACCTTCACAGGTGACGGGCACGCCGTACATGATGCCTTCGGGAATGCCGTAGGACCCATCGGAAGGAACGCCCATGGTGACCCACTTGCCGTTTGTGCCCAACACCCAATCACGCACGTGATCGATTGCGGCATTAGCGGCCGATGCGGCTGAAGACAGACCACGTGCTTCAATGATGGCAGCGCCGCGCTTACCGACTGTGGGCAAGAACACGTCGCGGTTCCAAGCTGCATCGTTGATCAGTTTTTCTACGCTCTGACCGCCAATGGTGGCAAAACGGTAGTCAGCATACATAGTAGGCGAGTGGTTGCCCCACACTGCGAGTTTTTGAATCTCTGCAACAGGCTTACCCATTTTTGAGGCCAACTGTGACAAGGCACGGTTGTGATCCAGGCGAAGCATGGCGGTAAAGTTTTTCGCCGGCAGGCTAGGTGCAGACTTCATTGCGATATAAGCATTGGTGTTGGCAGGGTTACCGACAACCAGCACTTTGACGTTGCGGTTTGCGACCGCGTCAAGCGCTTTGCCTTGTGCGGTGAAAATGGCTGCGTTCACAGCCAACAGGTCTGCGCGCTCCATGCCAGGACCGCGTGGACGTGAACCGACCAGTAAGGCGACTTCCACGTCTTTGAATGCTTCGAGTGGATCACTGTGCGCAGTCATGGATTGCAGCAAAGGAAACGCGCAATCATCAAGCTCCATCATGACGCCTTTGAGCGCTTTTTGGGCTTTTTCGTCCGGAATTTCCAGCAGTTGCAAAATAACAGGCTGGTCTTTGCCAAGCATTTCGCCTGAAGCGATACGGAACAAAAGGGCGTAACCGATCTGGCCTGCTGCACCAGTAACCGCAACACGCATGGCGGGTTTGGACATAACGATCTCCGATAGAACTGAGAGGATTGTGAAAAGGGTAATGATGGAGTTTAGCTTTTTTGTGGGCCTCTTATACGCTCGGCTCAGCACAAGAAAATTGACCCCCAAATGCTAATGCAAATACACGTAATTCGTCAACAATCTTATATCTTATATAAGACACAAGAGTAATGGACTTTCATTTCACCTTATGTCACAATGGCGAATGATTTTCCAGAGCCTTTCCGATGTCTGATAGTCCTCGCTCCCGCGCCGCTCCAGCCGATTCTGGCACGAGCTCGGCGGCTGCATTTAGCCCTCTTTATCAGCAGATTAAATCTTTGCTGGTCAAGTCGTTGGATGCGGGTGAGTGGAAACCTGGAGAGTCCATTCCGAGCGAAATCGAACTGGCTGCGCGCTTTCAGGTGAGCCAAGGCACGGTGAGAAAAGCGATTGATGAGCTGGCCTCACAAAATATCCTGTTGAGGCGCCAGGGCAAAGGCACTTTTGTTGCCACGCATCTCGAGCCGCGGGTTCGCTTCAGATTTTTGAGATTGGCGCCCACCGAAGGTGAGCCCGAGCCAGCCCAAAGCAGAGTGCTTGATTGTCGACGCATGCGTGCCAATGCAGACATTGCTCGCGCGCTTGAGATCAAGTCTGGTGATCCAGTGGTAGCAATTCGGCGCGTGCTGTCTTTCTCTGGCGTGCCAACGGTGATCGACGATATTTATTTGCCCGGCAACTTATTCAAGGGGTTGACCGCAGATTTGTTAAATGACTATTCGGGGCCGTTGTATGGGTTATTTGAGTCTGAGTTCGGTATCAACATGGTGCGAGCAGAGGAAAAACTGCGGGCTGTAGCCGCACCGGACGATATTGCGCAGGCTCTTGGTTTGGTTGCCTCAATACCCCTACTTTGTGTGGAGCGAATTTCCTTCACCTACGGAAACCGTCCTGTAGAATTACGTATCGGTCATTATGTGACTAATGAGTATTATTATCGTAATAGCTTGAATTAATTGGTTTTTTTTATCGTTTTACACGCAGTCTCTACATGAGCGAAAATAACGTGTTTTCTCTTATCCAACTGTTTTATGTTCGAGGTCGTTATGTCTGACACAGCTAACAAGCCGCGTCCTCAATTCCGTAACATCAACGTTACTGATTTGATGAAGTATCGCTTGCCGATGGCCGGAAAAGTTTCCATTCTTCACCGAGTGAGTGGCGCTTTACTCTTTTTGTGCTTGCCGTTCCTGATTGCACTGTTTGCGATGAGTTTCGCTAGCCAAGCCGGGTTTAATGCTCTGGCAATGGTGATTGGTCACCCAATCGTAAAGTTGATTCTCTTGGTCTTGATTTGGGGCTATTTGCATCACTTCTGTGCTGGTATTCGTTACTTGATCCTGGATTTGCACATTGGATTGGATAAAGAGTCTGCAGCTAAAAGCGCAAGTCTTGTCATGGGTGTGAGCTTGGCGCTCACTCTGGTTTTTGGCCTCAAATTATTCGGAGTGTGGTGATGGTTCCCGTCGAAAAAATCGGTCCTAAGCGCTTAGTAGTCGGCGCGCACTACGGCACGGGTGAGTTCATTGCTCAGCGTGTCACCGCCATCATTCTCGCGGTTTACACCCTGGTGTTGCTAGTCGGCATCCTGACGATGTCTGGCTTCAACTACGAGGGCTGGAAAAACCTCTTCACGTTCACCGTGCTCTTTATGCCTTTGGGACAGATCCTCGCTACGCTCGCGATGTTTTCGCTTGCTTGGCACGCCTGGATTGGCGTGCGCGATATCTGGATGGACTACATCAAGCCCGTAGGCCTTCGTATTTTTTTACTGGTTCTGACTCTTCTTTGGTTGGTCGGATCAGTCGTGTACTTTGTACACATCCTCTGGAGAAACTAAGCCGTGGCAGCTGTCAAATCAACTTTACCGCGCCGTCAATTTGACGTGGTCGTCGTGGGTGCCGGTGGAGCCGGCATGCGTTGCTCCCTTCAACTCGCAAATGCGGGCTTGTCCGTTGCAGTGCTTTCAAAAGTCTTTCCAACTCGCTCGCACACCGTGGCAGCGCAGGGTGGTATTGGTGCCTCTTTAGGCAACATGAGCGAAGACAATTGGTACTGGCACATGTACGATACCGTCAAGGGTTCGGATTGGCTGGGCGACCAAGATGCAATCGAATTCATGTGTCGTGAAGCCCCCAATGCCGTGTACGAGCTTGAGCACATGGGTATGCCTTTTGACCGCAACCCTGACGGTACGATCTATCAGCGTCCGTTCGGTGGTCATACTGCTAACTTTGGCGAAAAGCCTGTTCAGCGTGCTTGCGCTGCAGCTGACCGTACCGGTCACGCGTTGTTGCACACACTCTATCAGCGCAACGTCGCTTCACGTACCCAGTTTTTCGTTGAGTGGATGGCGCTTGACCTGATCCGCAACGACGCAGGTGACGTGTTAGGCGTGACCGCGCTCGAGATGGAAACTGGCGAGATCTATATTTTCGAAGCCAAAACAACCGTGATCGCGACAGGTGGTGCGGGTCGTATTTGGGCTGCGTCGACTAACGCCTTCATCAATACCGGCGACGGAATGGGCATGGCCGCTCGTGCTGGCATCCCCATGATGGACATGGAGTTTTGGCAATTTCACCCCACTGGCGTTGCCGGTGCGGGCGTGCTGATCACTGAAGGTGTTCGCGGCGAGGGCGGTATTTTGCTCAACAAGGACGGCGAGCGCTTCATGGAGCGTTATGCGCCTACATTGAAAGACTTGGCACCACGCGACTTTATTTCGCGTTGTATGGACCAGGAAATCAAGGAAGGCCGTGGTTGCGGACCGGACGGCGCTTACGTCCACCTCAAGCTCGACCACCTCGGTGCCGACGTGATCAACAAGCGTTTGCCTTCGATCCTCGAAATCGGACACAAATTCGCGAACGTTGACGCAACCAAAGAGCCCATCCCCGTTGTTCCAACCATCCACTATCAGATGGGCGGCATCCCCTGTAACTACAACGGTCAAGTCACAACATGGGACGGCCAGCAGACCAAGATCGTCAATGGTCTCTACGCAATTGGTGAGTGCTCGGCAACTTCTGTTCACGGCGCAAACCGACTGGGTACCAACTCCTTGTTGGATCTGATTGTGTTTGGTCGTGCAGCCGGTAACCATATCGTTGCCGCTCACCCAGAGCGTCAGCGTGCACATCAGCCATTGCCACAAGAGTCCGTGGACTTTTCACTCGAGCGTGTCAACAAGCTTGAACAGCGTAAAACGGGTGAAAAGACACAGTTTGTCGGTAACGAAATTCGTAACGCTATGCAACAGCATTGCGGCGTGTTCCGTACGATGGCCTCCCTCAAAGAAGGCGTGGCAAAGATTGATGCCCTGGCCGAGAAAGTCGATAACATCGCTTTCCAGGACAAGTCCAAGGTCTTTAATACTGCCCGTATTGAGGCGCTCGAATTGAGCAACATGATTGAAGTGGCGCGTTCGACGATTCACTCAGCTGCAGCACGTACGGAAAGCCGTGGTGCGCATGCACTGGATGATTTCCCAGCACGTGATGATGACAACTGGATCAAGCACACACTTTGGTACTCGAAAGGCAATCGCCTCGATTACAAGCCTGTGCAGATGCAGCCACTCACAGTCGAAAGCTTCCCGCCCAAGACCCGCACATTCTAAGTCAGGATACCTGGAATAAATCATGAGCAAAAAACGCATCGTGAAGTTTGAAATTTACCGCTACGATCCTGACAAGGATGAGCGTCCCTACATGCAAAAACTCGAAGTTGAGTTGCAGCCTACAGACAAGATGTTGCTGGATGCGCTGATTCGCATCAAGATGGACGTTGATGACAGTTTGGCACTGCGCCGCTCATGCCGCGAAGGCGTCTGCGGTTCGGATGCGATGAACATCAATGGCAAAAACGGACTGGCTTGCACAACCAACATGCTCGAACTTAAAGAGCCTGTCGTGTTGCGTCCACTCCCAGGCTTGCCTGTGATTCGCGATCTGATCGTCGATATGACGCACTTCTTTAATCAATATCATTCGATTCGCCCATACTTGATCAACGACACGCCACCGCCTGAAAAGGAGCGTTTGCAGACGCCCGAGGCACGCGAAGAGCTTGATGGTTTGTATGAGTGTATTTTGTGCGCCTGTTGCTCGACCTCCTGCCCATCGTTCTGGTGGAATCCAGACAAGTTTGTCGGTCCAGCTGGACTGTTGCAAGCTTATCGTTTCATTGCCGACACTCGCGACCATGAAACAGCTGAGCGTCTCGACAATCTTGAGGATCCATACCGCTTGTTCCGCTGCCACACCATTATGAATTGTGTGGACGTGTGTCCAAAAGGTCTGAATCCAACACGCGCAATTGGTAAGATCAAAGAAATGCTTGTGCGTCGTACTGTCTAGCATAGAGAACTCATGGGAACATTATCAGATCAGGATCGAATAAGGTTACGTTGGCGTGCCAGACGGGGTCTGCTCGAAAATGATCTGATTCTCACGCGTTATCTCGATGTTTATCAAGCAGAGCTGACAGACGTCGAAGTCGGCGCGCTGACCCAACTGTTTGAACTCTCAGACAACGAGCTGTTAGACTTATTATTAGGTCGTGTTGAGCCCGAGGGGGCGCTTGACCGACCCGCAGTCAAGATGGTGCTTGCGCAGATACGCGCGGCATAGACAGCATCCTGCCTCGCTAACCAAATATAAACGAAGGAATTACGTATGAACCTGTCCGACAAAAAAGCCACGTTATCGTTTTCAGACGGTAGCCCTTCGGTTGATTTTCCTATGTACAACGGCAGCGTCGGTCCACAGGTTATCGACATCCGTAAGCTATATGGTCAGACCGGTCTGTTTACTTACGATCCAGGTTTTTTGTCGACCGCTTCATGTACGTCCAACATCACCTACATCGACGGTGACAAGGGTGAGTTGCTGTATCGCGGCTACCCGATCGAAGAGCTCGCCGTCAATTGCGACTTCATGGATATCAGCTATCTGATCCTCAATGGTGAGCTGCCTGATCCCAAGCAAAAAACTGAATTTGACACGCTCGTGTCCAAGCACACGATGGTCAACGAGCAAATGCACTTTTTCTTGCGTGGTTTCCGTCGTGACGCGCATCCAATGGCTGTCTTGACAGGTTTGGTTGGGGCGTTGTCTGCGTTCTATCATGACTCGACAGACATCACCAATCCGCATCACCGTCATGTCTCTGCGATTCGCTTGATCGCCAAGATGCCGACTCTCGTCGCCATGGCATACAAGTATTCTCAGGGTCAGCCTTACATTTATCCACAAAATAATCTTTCGTACACAGGCAACTTCCTGCGCATGATGTTCGCCACGCCTTGCGAAGAGTATGTGGTCAATCCTGTTGTCGAGCGCGCGCTTGATCGTATCTTTATTTTGCATGCTGACCACGAGCAAAACGCTTCGACTTCTACCGTGCGTTTGTGTGGCTCGTCAGGCACCAATCCTTTTGCCGCGATTGCTTCTGGTGTTGCTTGTTTGTGGGGTCCCGCTCACGGTGGCGCCAACGAAGCATGTTTGCAGATGCTCGAGGAGTTGCAGGCCAAGGGCGGAATGTCCAAAGTCGGCGAGTTCATGGAGCAGGTCAAAGACAAAAACTCTGGCGTACGTTTGATGGGCTTTGGTCACCGCGTTTACAAAAACTACGATCCTCGCGCCAAGCTCATGCAGCAAACATGCAAGGAAGTATTGGCGGCACTTGGTCTGGAAAATGATCCACTGTTTAAACTCGCCATGGAAGTTGAGCGTATTGCGCTTGAGGATCCTTACTTCGTTGAGCGTAAGCTTTATCCAAACGTTGATTTCTACTCCGGTATCGTTCAGCGTGCGATCGGTGTTCCGACTGCCTTGTTCACTGCGATTTTCGCGTTGGCTCGGACCGTTGGTTGGATTGCGCAGTGGAATGAAATGATTTCTGATCCAGAGTACAAAATTGGCCGTCCACGCCAGCTGTATCAGGGTTCAGTATCACGCTCGGTTCCCAAGCGTTAATCACAAAAAGTGTTTGGTGTAAAAAAAGCCTGATCGCTCGATCAGGCTTTTTTTTATGTGAAGGAGCCTCTCAAGGCTGCCCTCCGGGCAGCCCTTCAGGCCAACTAGCGCTGCTCAGCTTCCATCTGTGCATCAATGACGGCTAGAGCCGTCATGTTGATCACTCGACGCACCGTGGCGCTGTTCGTCAAAATATGCACTGGACGTGCAGCACCCAGCAAAACAGGACCCATTGCGATGCCGTTACTGCCTGTCATTTTCAACAGGTTGTACGTGACATTGCCTGTGTCCAAGTTTGGCATGACCAGCAGGTTGGCGCTGCCTTTCAACGTGCTGTCTGGGTAGTTTGCTGTTCTGATTGACTCAGAAAGTGCTGAGTCCGCATGCATTTCACCATCCACCTCAAGTGAAGGAGCGCGCTCGCTGATGAGCTGTCGTGCCTGCGCCATTTTGCGTGAAGAGGCAGTTGGGCGACTACCAAAATTGGAGTGTGAGAGTAGGGCGATTTTTGGAACGATGCCAAAGTTGCGCATTTTGTGTGCGGCCTGAACGGTCATGTCCGCGACTTGTTCCGCGGAGGGATCTTCGTTCACGTGCGTGTCACAAATGAACAGTGTCTGGTCGGAAAGCATCAGTACATTCATTGCGGCAAAGGTAGACGCGCCTTTTTGCAGACCGATCACATCTTCAACATATTTGAGTTGATTATCGAAACGGCTGCCGATGCCGCAGAGCACTGCATCGGCATCACCACGCTTGAGGAGCAGCACGGCAATGAGCGTGTTGTGCTTGCGGACCATCGCCTTGGCGATAGTGGGTGTTACACCCTCGCGACCTTTGATGCGGTAATACTCTTGCCATGACTCGTTAAAGCGTGCGTCATCCTCGGGATCCACAATCTCAATATTTTTACCAACTTCCAGACGCAAGCCCATTTTCTGGATGCGCATATTGATCACTGACGGACGACCAATCAAAATCGGGAAAGCGATTTTTTCGTCGGACACAGTTTGGGCGGCACGCAAGACACGCTCGTCTTCGCCATCCGCGTAAATCACGCGCTTAGGCGCGCGTTTAGCTTGCGTGAAAAGCGGGCTCATCAGCTGGCCGGAGTGGTAAATCATGGCCTGGAGTTTCGCTTTATAAGCCTCCATGTCTTGGATGGGGCGGCGCGCAACACCAGACTCGGCTGCGGCTTGCGCCACGGCGGGCGCGATTTGAACAATGAGACGAGGATCGAAAGGCTTGGGAATGATGTAATCCGGCCCAAAGGTCAGGTCTTGGCCGGCATAGGCTTGTGCGACCTCGTCGCTTTGCTCGGCCTCTGCGAGCTCGGCAATTGCCTTGACGCAAGCAAGTTTCATGGCCTCTGTAATGCTGCTGGCGCCTGCATCCAACGCTCCGCGGAAAATAAACGGGAAGCAAAGGACGTTGTTGACTTGGTTCGGATAGTCGGAGCGTCCCGTCGCGATAATGCAATCTGGACGTGCAGCTTTTGCGATTTCGGGGCGAATTTCAGGCTCTGGGTTTGCCAAGGCCAAAATCAGGGGCTTTGTGCCCATGCTCTTGACCATTTCCCCATTGACGACTCCGGGGGCTGAGCAACCCAAGAATACGTCCGCGCCCACCATTGCCTCAGCAAGGGTACGAAGCTCAGTCTTTTGGGCATAGCGTTTTTTATTTTCTTCCATTTGCGCATCGCGACCTTCATAGATGACGCCGCGCGAGTCACAAACAAAAATGTGTTCTTTTTTGATGCCGAGGTGGACAAGTAAATCCAAGCAAGCAATTGATGCCGCACCGGCGCCAGATACAACCAGTTTGACCTGATCCATCTTCTTACCCACGACCTTCAGACCATTCATGATCGCCGCGGAGGAAATGATGGCTGTTCCGTGCTGGTCATCATGAAAAACAGGGATCTTCATGCGCTCACGCAGCTTTTTCTCGATGTAAAAGCACTCTGGCGCTTTGATGTCTTCGAGGTTAATGCCGCCAAGGGTGGGCTCGAGTGCAGCGATGATGTCCACGAGCTTGTCTGGATCGGTCTCCGCGAGTTCGATATCAAACACATCAATCCCGGCAAACTTCTTGAACAGGCAGCCTTTACCCTCCATAACAGGTTTTGCTGCCAGGGGGCCGATATTGCCAAGCCCCAGCACCGCAGTACCATTCGTGATGACGGCGACCAAATTGGAGCGCGAGGTGTACTTTGCCGCCGCCTCATCACCCTGCGCATGAATTGCCATGCAGGCTGCTGCAACCCCTGGCGAGTACGCTAGCGATAAATCGTCTTGATTGGCGAGGGGCTTTGTCGGGGTAACAGAGATTTTCCCGGGGGTGGGGTATGCGTGGTAATCAAGCGCTAACTTGGCAAGGTTCTCGTCCATGGATCTCATCAATGCGAAAGGTGAAAAAAGTAACGCCAAGCTTACAGGCATGCGCAGGCTTAAGCATCAAATTCACAATTTTTTCGATTTTGCGGTGCAGCATCAGCCAAAACAATTAAAAGCTTGGGGTTATACTTATGTGCCGGCTCTTAAGGCTATTAAATAACCGCCTTCTGCCCCGCTATCCGCAAATCGGTTTGGCCGAGAAAACGGAAGGTATTCCTGCATCGTAACGGGTGAAACATCCGAATAGGTGAAGCGCTAAAATGTCATCAGAACTCGAATCTCTACAGAACTCTTATCTCTTTGGGGGCAATGCGCCCTACGTAGAAGAACTCTACGAAGCCTATCTGGATAATCCAGGTTCGGTTCCGGATAATTGGCGTAATTACTTTGACCAGTTGCAGCATATGCCCGCAACGGATGGTCAAGAAGCCACGCGCGACCAAGCGCACGCACCCATCATCGAATCCTTTGCGCAACGCGCAAAAGCGAATGCTTTTGTTCAACGTGGTCAAGAACCCGATCTTGCTGTTGCGATGAAACAAGTTCACGTCCAGTCATTGATTGCTGCTTATCGCACTCTCGGCTCGCGTTGGGCGGAGCTCGATCCACTCAAGCGTCAAGACCGCCCCAGTATTCCTGAGCTTGACCCCGCATTTTATGGTCTGACCGAAGCCGATCTGGATCAGGTTTTCTCTGCAACCAACACCTATTTCACCAAAGCGACAACGATGACGTTGCGCGAGATTCTGAAAGCCTTGCGTGATACGTACTGCCGTTCAATCGGCGTCGAGTTCATGCACGCGTCAGATCCAGCCGTCAAGCGCTGGGTGCAGGAGCGCCTCGAGTCCACGCTCAGCGCCCCCACTTTTGCGGCCGATCGCAAGCGCCACATTTTGCAGCAGCTAACCGAGGCCGAAGGTCTTGAGCGCTTTCTGCACACAAAATATGTGGGTCAAAAGCGTTTCTCCCTCGAAGGTGGTGACAGTTTCATCGCGTCAATGGACGAGGTGGTCAACCACGCAGGTGAGTCAGGCGTTCAGGAAATCGTGGTGGGCATGGCTCACCGTGGCCGTCTCAACATGCTTGTCAACATCATGGGCAAGATGCCTGGTGATTTGTTCGCAGAGTTCGAAGGTCATCATGCCGAAGGCCTGACCGATGGTGATGTGAAATATCACAACGGATTCTCGAGCGATTTGTCTACACGTGGTGGTCCAGTGCATCTGTCATTGGCCTTTAATCCCTCGCACCTTGAGATCGTCAACCCTGTCGTCGAAGGCAGCGTGCGTGCACGCCAAGAGCGTCGGGGTGCTGACGGTTACAAACAGGTCTTGCCTGTACTCGTTCACGGCGATGCTGCTTTTGCAGGCCAGGGCGTTGTCATGGAAACACTCAACCTCGCTGAAACGCGCGGTTACGGCACAGGCGGCACTTTACATCTGGTCATCAACAACCAGATCGGTTTCACGACCTCTGATCCACGCGACACACGTTCGACGATCTACTGTACCGATGTCTCCAAAATGATCGAAGCCCCCGTGTTTCATGTGAACGGCGACGATCCTGAGGCAGTTGTCTTTGCAACCCGCATGGCGCTGGATTTCCGCATGCAGTTTGGTAAAGATGTCGTGGTGGATATTGTTTGTTTCCGCAAACTCGGTCACAACGAACAAGACACACCATCCTTGACGCAGCCTTTGATGTACAAGACGATTGGCGCGCATCCTGGCACACGCAAGCTCTATGCAGACAAGCTGACGGCGCAGGGTGTTCTGAAAGATGGCGACGGAGACCAGCTCGTCAAAGACTATCGTCAATACATGGAAGATGGTCGCCGCACGATTGAGCCCGTCTTGACGGACTACAAGAGCAAGTATGCGATTGACTGGACGTCTTACCTCAATGCCAAGTGGACGGATCAGGCTGATACTGCTGTGCCGATCTCTGAGCTCAAGCGAATCGGTGAAAAACTCACCATGGTGCCTGAGGGCTTTGCGCCTCACTCGCTCGTGACCAAGTTGCTGAACGATCGTCGCACGATGGCGCGTGGTGAGATGAATCTCGATTGGGGAATGGGCGAGCATCTGGCTTTTGCAACATTGGTTGCATCAGGTTATGCCGTTCGCATCACAGGTCAAGACTCCGGTCGCGGCACGTTTACTCACCGTCATGCTGTCTTGCATGACCAAAACCGTGAGCGTTGGGACGATGGCACTTACATCCCTCTCCAGCATGTCGTAGATGGTCAGGCACCCTTTACGGTGATCGACTCTGTGCTGTCCGAAGAAGCTGTTCTAGGTTTTGAATACGGCTACTCTTGCGCAGATCCCAAGACCCTCACCATCTGGGAAGCCCAGTTTGGTGACTTCGTCAACGGTGCGCAGGTTGTGATTGACCAGTTCATCGTCTCCGGCGAGGCCAAATGGGGTCGTCAGTCCGGTTTGACTATGATGTTGCCTCACGGTTACGAAGGTCAGGGCCCAGAGCACTCGTCGGCGCGTATTGAACGGTTCTTGCAGCTTTGTGCAGACAACAACATCCAAGTGGTACAGCCCACGACCGCCGCACAGATTTTCCATCTGTTGCGTCGTCAGATGATTCGCCAGTTCCGCAAGCCTTTGGTCATTTTGACGCCAAAGTCCTTGCTGCGTAACAAAGATGCAGGCTCACCTTTGTCTGATCTGGCAACGGGCCGCTTCCGTCCAATCATTGCAGAGGTGGATGAGTCTATCAACCCCGCTGCTGTTAAGCGTGTGCTGGTGTGTTCAGGCAAGGTTTATTACGATTTGGTCAATGGTCGTCGCGAGCGTAAAGACAACACGGTTGCGATCATTCGTGCCGAACAGTTGTATCCCTTTGCGCACAAGACGTTTGAAACTGAATTGCGCAAATACCCCAAAGCAACTGAAGTGGTCTGGGTTCAGGATGAGCCACAGAATCAGGGCTCTTGGTTCTATGTTCAGCATCACTTGTATCAGAACATGACCAGTGGTCAAAAGCTTGGTTATGCAGGCCGTGCAGCCTCCGCCTCGCCAGCCGTTGGCTATCTGGCCAAACACCTTGAGCAGCAAAAAGCGCTGGTCGAGCAAGCGTTTGGCAAGTTCAAGACCTTCATGCTGACTAAATAAACCCAGATCAACGCATTTATCCAATTACGGAAAAAACATAATGGCTCTCACCGACGTTGTTGTTCCACAGTTATCCGAATCAGTGTCCGAAGCGACTCTCTTGACTTGGAAAAAGAAACCTGGCGAAGCAGTTCAGGCTGATGAAATCCTGATCGAAGTCGAAACCGACAAAGTGGTCCTCGAAGTCCCAGCTCCGGCCTCCGGTGTCCTGTCTGAAATCGTCAAAGGCGATGGCAGTTTAGTCACTTCTGGCGAAGTCCTGGCTCGCATCGATACAGACGGCAAAGCTGCCGCAGCACCTGCAGCCGCTGCTTCTGCTCCAGCCGCAGCGCCTGCTGCAGTCTCGGCACCCGCGCCAGCTGCTTCCGCAGCCTCCGCAGGTATCGCTTCTCCTGCTGCTTCCAAAATTCTGGCTGACAAAGGCGTCTCAGCCGCTTCTGTTGCAGGGACAGGCCGTAATGGTCGTATCACCAAAGGTGATGCATTGGGAGCCTCAGCAGCGCCTGCTGCTGCCCCAGCCGCTCCAAAGGTTGCGTTGGCAAACCCCTCCGTACCCATGACGCAGTCGCTGGATGGTCGTCCTGAGCAGCGTGTGCCCATGAGCCGTTTGCGTGCACGTGTGGCTGAGCGTTTGTTGCAATCGCAACAGGACAATGCCATCTTGACAACGTTCAACGAAGTCAACATGCAAGGTGTGATTGACCTGCGTAATCTTTACAAAGACAAGTTCGAAAAAGAGCATGGCGTCAAGCTCGGTTTCATGTCTTTCTTTGTTAAAGCTGCTGTGGCCGCTCTCAAGCGCTACCCGATTTTGAATGCTTCGGTGGATGGCAAAGACATCATTTATCACGGCTATTTTGATATCGGTATCGCTGTCGGCAGCCCACGCGGTTTGGTGGTGCCAATCTTGCGTAACGCAGACCAGCTCACGATCGCTGAAATTGAAAAGACAATTGCTGATTTCGGTAAGCGTGCTTCTGAAGGCAAGCTCGGCATCGAAGAAATGACAGGCGGTACTTTCTCGATCTCGAACGGTGGTGTGTTTGGTTCGATGCTGTCGACACCGATTATTAATCCTCCTCAGGCCGCGATCTTGGGTGTGCACGCAACGAAAGAGCGTGCCGTGGTTGAAAAGGGTCAGATCGTGATTCGCCCAATTAATTATCTTGCGATGTCTTACGATCACCGCATTATTGATGGTCGCGAAGCTGTTCTGGGCTTGGTTGCCATGAAAGAGGCGCTCGAAGATCCGCAGCGCATGCTGCTCGAAATCTAAGCTGGAAAATTTATGTCCTCAAATCAATTTGATGTAGTGGTGATCGGTGCGGGCCCAGGCGGTTATATCGCTGCGATTCGCGCGGCCCAGTTGGGCAAGACTGTCGCGTGTATCGACGCCTGGCAAAATGGCCAGGGCGGTCCTGCGCCAGGCGGTACTTGTACCAACGTTGGTTGCATCCCCTCCAAAGCGCTGTTGCAGTCTTCTGAGCATTACGACCAAGTCAATCATCATCTGGTTGATCACGGTATCGAGGTCAAGGGTGTTTCGCTCAAGCTCGACAAAATGATCGGTCGCAAAAATAGCGTCGTGAAACAAAACAACGACGGTATTTTGTATCTGTTCAAAAAGAACAAGATCACTTTCTTTCACGGCAAAGGCGCTTTTGCGGGTCAAGTCGATGGCGGTTGGGCGATCAAGGTTTCAGGCACGACAGAGGCCGATATTGTTGGTAAACACGTTGTGATCGCCACAGGCTCCTCGGCACGCGAATTGCCGGGCCTGCCTTTTGACGAACAGCAGGTGTTGTCGAACGATGGCGCCTTGAATATCGCTGCGGTCCCAAAAAAGCTGGGTGTCATCGGCGCTGGCGTGATTGGTCTTGAAATGGGTAGCGTCTGGCGTCGTCTGGGTGCCGAAGTGACTATTCTCGAAGCCATGCCAGAGTTTCTGGCAGCTGTCGACACACAGGTGGCCAAAGAAGCACAAAAGATTTTCACCAAGCAGGGCTTAAATATCCAGATGGGTGTCAAGCTCGGCGAGATCAAGTCGACTCCCAAGCAAGTGACTGTGCCCTACACGGACGCAACTGGCGCGGAGCAGAAACTGGTAGTGGATAAACTGATTGTTTCAATTGGTCGAGTCCCTTACACCGGTGGCTTGAATGCTGATACGGTCGGCCTCAAACTCGATGAGCGCGGCTTTATCGTGGTGGATGCGGATTGCAAAACGAACTTGCCTAATGTGTGGGCGGTTGGTGATGTGGTGCGCGGCCCAATGCTGGCACACAAAGCCGAAGAAGAAGGCGTTGCGGTTGCCGAACGTATCGGCGGACAGCATGGTCACGTTAACTTTGACACGATTCCTTGGGTCATCTATACCTCACCTGAGATTTCATGGGTGGGTCAGACCGAGCAGCAGCTCAAGGCCTCCGGTCGTGCTTACAAAGCCGGCAGTTTCCCCTTCTTGGCCAATGGTCGTGCACGTGCCTTAGGTGACACCACTGGTTTCGTCAAGATTTTGGCGGATGCAGTGACCGATGAAGTCTTGGGTGTCCATATCATTGGTCCGATGGCTTCCGAGCTGATCGCAGAAGCGGTCACCATCATGGAATTCCGTGGTGCCGCCGAAGATATCGCCCGCATCTGTCATGCACACCCGACCTTGTCGGAGTCCATGAAAGAAGCAGCCTTGGCGGTTGACAAGCGCACACTCAATTTCTGAGGCACTTGCGTGCAACTTTCTTGAACGTCCTTCAACACTATGAAAGCAGTCTGGCTGAGCGCGGTTATCAGCCAGACCCCGCTCAGCGCACCGCCATCGAGCGTTTGCAAAAGTATTTTGACGACTGGATCGCTTTTAAAAGCGATCGCTCCAGTGCCGTCAAACGCCTGTTCAAACGTCCTGATGTGCCCAGAGGGGTTTACCTCTGGGGTGGAGTAGGGCGTGGCAAGAGCTTTTTGATGGATGCGTTTTACGCGACAGTTCCTGTCAAGCGTAAAACCCGTCTGCATTTCCATGAATTCATGCGTAGCGTGCATCGCCAGCTTGACGAAGTCAAAGGCATGCAAGACCCGCTAGACGAGGTTGCCAAGCGCATCTCCAAACGCTACCGCCTCATCTGTTTCGACGAGTTTCATGTCTCGGATGTGGCTGACGCCATGATTTTGTATCGGCTGTTACTCAAATTTTTCGAACATGGCACTTCTTTTGTCATGACGTCCAATTACGAGCCTTCACTGCTTTATCCTGATGGCCTGCATCGCGATCGTATTTTGCCCGCAATCGCCTTGATCAAAGACCGGATGGATATTTTGAATGTGGATGCCGGGATTGATTACCGTCGTCGAACACTCGAGCAGGTCAAGTGCTATCACACACCCCTCGGCGCACAAGCGGACCAAGCCTTGCATGAGGCCTTTGCCCAACTGTCTGATACGCCCCCGCAGGATCCAGTGCTCTTAATCGAACATCGAGAGATCACGGCTAAAAAACGTGCGGGTAGTGTGGTCTGGTTTGATTTCGCGACCTTGTGCGGTGGGCCACGTTCTCAAAACGATTATCTTGAAATCGCCAGCCGATTTCACGCAGTGATTCTCTCGGACGTGCCAAAAATGGGGCCGAAACACGCCTCTGAGGCTAGGAGATTCACATGGCTGATCGATGTTTTCTACGACCACAAGGTCAAGTTGATCATGTCTGCTGAGTGTGAGCCAGAGGAAATCTATACTTCTGGTCCCATGTCTAACGAGTTTCATCGCACTGTTTCCCGCATCCTTGAGATGCAGTCCAAGGAGTATTTGGATTCCGAGCAGCGCGATACCGTCAGTCTCTAAGGTCAACATCATGAATACGCGCGTTCTCACCGGCATCACGACGTCGGGTACCCCTCATCTGGGCAACTATGTTGGCGCGATTCGTCCCGCCATTCAAGCGAGCCTCGAAAAAAATGTCGATGCATTTTTCTTTTTGGCGGACTATCACGCGTTGATTAAGTGCGAGGATGCTGACCGTATTGCGCGTTCTCGCTTGGAGATCGCGGCGACTTGGTTGGCCTCGGGACTTGACCCAGAGCGTGTGACTTTTTATCGTCAGTCTGATGTGCCTGAAATCCCAGAGTTATGTTGGATGCTGACGTGCGTTACGGCAAAGGGTTTGATGAATCGCGCCCATGCCTACAAGGCCTCGGTTGATCAAAATGTCGCAAAGAGTGTTGAGCCTGATGACGGTATCACGATGGGTTTGTTTTCCTATCCCATTTTGATGGCGGCAGATATTTTGATGTTCAATGCTCACAAGGTACCTGTGGGTCGTGATCAGACACAGCATCTTGAAATGGCCCGTGACATTGCTCAGAGATTCAATCATTTATTCGGGCAGGGTAAAGACTTTTTCGTGCTTCCCGAGGCAGTCATTGCCGAAGATGTGGCGACTCTGCCAGGTCTCGATGGACGCAAGATGTCCAAGAGCTACAACAATACTGTCCCTCTCTTTGAGGGTGGCGCGCGCGCACTGAAATCAGCGGTCGCCAAAATCGTCACCGACTCACGCGGTCCGGGTGAGCCCAAGGATGCAGAGGCTTCGCATCTCTATCTCATTTACAAAGCCTTTGCTCAGCAGTCAGAGACTGCCGCTTTTCGTCAGGCACTTGCAACGGGAATGGGCTGGGGTGAGGCTAAACAGAATTTGTGCGAACGTATCGAGCAAGAGCTTGGACCGATGCGCGACAATTACGAAGATTTGATGGCACATCCCAATCGAATTGAAGACATCTTGCAAGAAGGTGCGCGTAAAGCACGTGCCATCGCGACACCTTTTATTCATGAGTTGCGTCAAGCGGTTGGCTTACGTACGCTTGCGACCCAAGAAAAATCTGGTGCTGCCAAGCAGGCCAAGGGTGGCGGCAAAGGCGCTCGTTTTGTGAGTTTCCGTGACGACGCGGGGCAGTTTCGTTTCCGCTTCCTTGGCTTGGATGGGGCAGAGCTTTTTTCCTCAGTTGCTTTTGCAGATCCCAAGTTGGCGGGGGCTGCCATGCGTGCCTTGCAAAGCGGTGACCTTGAGGTCATGCTGACCCTCGCTGGCGAGCTGGACTTTACTCTCACGCTTGATGGGGCTGTGGTCGCGACGGGTGTGACGAGTGTCTCCAGCGTTCAGCGAGCTGAGCGCGTTGAAGCCTTGCGTGCGAGTTTGCGTCCGACAGAGTGAGTGTCCTCGCTGAGTGCTTCCAACCGCTAGGGAAGACACTCAGCGCAGACTGGCACTTGAAGCGCATACAAGGGTTTAAACCTTTAGCGCTTGAACCTTTAGCGCTTGAGCTTTCAGCGCTTGAGTTTTGCGAATGCGGCTGCCATCGCACCTTGGCCTGTAGGCTCGGGAGCACCATTGCGGCTTGGCTTAGCGCCTCCCGAGCTGCCTGAACCACCTGAGCGATTCTTGCCTGAAGTTTGACCACCGCCAGCCGCACCAGTATTCATGGAGCGAGCAGGTGGCGCCTCATCATTCAAGCGCATCGTCAAGGCGATGCGCTTGCGAGGAATATCGACCTCTTGCACTCGGACGCTGACGGTTTGTCCCACACGCACAACATCACGCGGATCGGAGACAAATTTTTCCGCAAGCGCAGAGATGTGGACCAAACCATCTTGATGGACGCCGATATCAACAAAGGCGCCAAAGTTGGCGACGTTAGTGACTACGCCTTCGAGAATCATCCCTGGCAGCAAATCATTAAGTGTCTCGACACCCTCTTTAAATGTCGCCGTCTTGAACTCTGGACGCGGGTCGCGGCCGGGTTTTTCAAGTTCGAGCAAAATATCCCGTACAGTCGGCACGCCAAAGCGGTCATCTGTAAACTCAGAGGGTGAGAGGCCTTTGAGTTTTTCCCGGTTACCGATGACTTCTTTCATGTCGGCCGCGATTTTTTTCAAAATACGTTCAACGACAGGATAGGCTTCGGGATGGACCGAAGAAGCATCAAGAGGGTTGTTGCCGTTGGGGATACGCAAGAAACCTGCAGCTTGTTCGAACGCTTTTTCGCCAAAGCGAGAAACTTCTTTGAGAGCAGCTCTGTTGGGGAACACACCCTTGTCGTCGCGATAGGCCACGATGTTTTTAGCCAAGGTGCTGTTCAGACCCGAGACGCGTGCCAGCAGCGCTGCAGAGGCCGTGTTGACATCGACACCGACGGCATTCACGCAGTCTTCGACAACGGCATCCAGAGAGCGCGCCAGCTCGCGTTGATTAAGGTCGTGTTGATACTGACCGACACCAATGGCTTTAGGCTCGATCTTGACGAGTTCCGCCAAGGGGTCTTGCAAGCGTCGAGCAATCGAGGCCGCACCACGCAAACTCACGTCCAGGTCAGGAAACTCAAGGGCAGCCAGCTCCGAGGCGGAATAGACCGAAGCACCCGCCTCAGAAACGACCACGCGTGTGAGCTTGAGATCAGGCTGTTCAGCCATCAAGTCAGCCACCAGTTTTTCAGTTTCGCGCGAAGCAGTGCCATTGCCGATGGCAACCAGTTCAATGTTGTGACGGCGTGCAATCGCAGCCAGTGTCGCCAAAGATCCAGCACGGTCGCGTCTTGGCTCAAAGGGGTAGACCGTTGCGGTCTCAACCAGTTTGCCGGTGTGATCAATCGCCGCCACCTTGACGCCCGTCCGAATGCCAGGGTCTAAGCCCAACACTGCTTTAGGGCCCGCAGGTGCGGCGAGCAACAGGTCTTTGAGGTTTGCGGCAAACACTCGAATAGCCTCGGTTTCGGCGCTTTCGCGCAGTCGCGTGATCATTTCTGTTTCAAACATGGTGAGCAGTTTGACCCGCCATGTCCAGCGAGCCACATCAGCTAGCCATTTGGCACGGGGCGAGGGGGTCGCGTCGAAGAGATCTCTGCCTAGCTTGAGGAATTGCGCCACGCGCTCAATACAGGGATGCGGAACCAAGATATCTTGGCTTGCCTCAAGACCAATTCGTAGCTCCAGCACGCCTTGTTGGCGGCCGCGCAGCATAGCAAGCACACGATGCGAGGGTAGGGTGCGGAGTGGTTCGTTAAACTCGAACCAGTCACGGAAATTGGCGCCTTCGGCTTCTTTGCCCTCGGCAACTTTTGAATAGAGGTAGCCGTGTGACCACAAATGGGTGCGTAGATCGGCCAGTAAATCAGCATTTTCAGCATAGCGTTCAGCTAGAATATCTCGCGCACCATCAAGAGCTGCCTTGGCTTCTGTAATATTTGCATCCGGATTTAAATATTGTGCGGCCAGTGTGATGGGGTCGCAACTCAAGTCCGCCAAAATCGCATCTGCCAGAGGCTCAAGACCCGCTTCTCTGGCGATTTGGGCACGTGTTCTCCTTTTCACCTTAAAGGGGGCGTACAAGTCCTCGAGCCGCTGCTTGGTGTCAGCTTGTTGGATGGATTTTTCCAGTTCGGGCGTCAGTTTTTGCTGTTCGGAAATAGAGGCCAAAATCGCCGCGCGCCGCTCTTCTAGATCGCGCAGGTAAAGCAGGCGCGTATCCAGATTTCGCAAGACGGTGTCGTCGAGACCTCCAGTGGCTTCCTTGCGATAACGGGCGATAAACGGAATCGTTGCGCCATCTTTTAATAATTCGATGACCGCGGCAACCTGCTGGGGCCTGATGCTGAGCTCTTCGGCAAGTTGGGCCGTAATGCGAAGTTCTGCCTGGGCGGCCGTGACAGGGGCAGCAAAGGTCGCAGTGGCCGCAGACGAGATCGCAGCAGTTTGGGCAGACGACTCTGCAGGTTTTGCTGACGGGGCGGACTGCGGTGCGGACTGCGGGGTCATTGAATCGCTCATGATTTCCAGAACTTTATAGATTGCGGCAAACGGATGATTTTGCCACAACAGTGAAATCCGCTCTGTTTCAACGGGGTATGATCCGGCTTGCCCTTTGGTGTCCTTTATGCAAGAACCTACAATTTCCGAGCTTTTTTCTCTTGATGGCCCGTTGGCCAGCATGTCTCCTGGCTTTCGTGTCCGATCTTCCCAGATCGAACTTGCGCAAGCGGTCGAGCGTACGATTGCTGAGCGATCAACACTTGTCGCGGAGGCGGGCACTGGGACCGGTAAAACGTGGGCGTACTTAGTGCCTGCTTTGCTGGGCGGCGGCAAGGTTCTTGTGTCGACCGGCACCCGCACGTTGCAAGATCAATTGTTCGCACGTGATCTGCCTAAGGTTCGCGAGGCCTTGAGTCTACCCGCCTCAATTGCGCTGCTCAAGGGACGCGGCAATTATGTCTGCCACTATCACTTAGAGCGTCTCCAAGGCGAGGATCGCGCCTTGCATTCGCGCGGCGAGGTGCAACAGCTCAGGCATATTCAAACTTTTTCTCAGCAAAGCAGCACGGGTGATCGCGCCGATCTACCCTCAGTGCCCGAAGACGCTGAAATCTGGCAGCGTGTCACCTCTACGCGTGAAAATTGTTTGGGACAAGACTGTCCAAACGTTCGAGATTGCTTTGTTCTCAAAGCGCGCCGTCAAGCGCAAGAGGCCGATGTGGTGGTGATTAATCACGCCTTGTTTATGGCGGATTTGATGTTACGTGATGAAGGCATCACAGATCTGCTGCCTGCGGCAGATACCGTCATTTTTGACGAGGCACATCAGCTTCCCGACACGGCGACACGATTTCTTGGCACCAGCGTGTCGACCCATCAGTTACTGGACTTGTCCAAGCTCGTTGAAACAGCCGGACTTGCGCATGCGCGTGAATTGACCAATTGGTCCGAGCAGGCGCGCCGGCTTGAGCATGCCACCAAAGAGCTCAGATTAAATTGTGCCGGCCTTGAAAAAATGCCCTCCCGCCGAGTGACCTTTGAGGCGTTTCCCTCTCCTGAGGGTTTCGATGCGGCGCGTGAGGTGTTGCAGACGGCACTGGATGAAATCGCGAGTATGCTTTCAAGCGTGGAGGAAAAGCATCCAGATTTGGCAGCGGCGGCCCGTAGTGGCCACGAGCTTGCTGAACGCTTGTCCACGTGGGGCAAGCCCGGCCGCAGCAGTCAGGGGCCTATTGAGGACATCCAGCAGGTCGTACGATGGGTGGAGTTAGGCTTGCATCATGTTCGTCTGCACGCAGCACCACTTTCTGTTGCAGAGGCGTTTTCACGCTACCGGCAAGGTGGTCAAGCTTGGGTCTTTACCTCCGCGACGCTCTCTGTTCATGGAGACTTCTCTCATTTCACCTCTCGTCTGGGACTCGAAAAAGCAGAGACCATGCGGCTAGAGTCGCCTTTTGACTACGCCAATCAAGCCTTATTATTTGTGCCCAGGACGCTTCCCGCACCACAATCCCCCGAATTTTTGCCCGCCTTTGTTGAGACCTTGATGCCTCTCATTCAGGCCAGTCAGGGAGGGGCCTTGGTGTTATGTACGACCTTGCGCGCAGTTGAGCGGGTCGCGAGCTTGCTCGCCGATGCCTACGATCAGCTTGGATTGACGTGGCCCATTATGCGGCAGGGCAATGGCACACGCAGAGATTTGCTCGAACGTTTCCGCACACTGGATCATGCTGTGTTGGTGGGGAGCGCTAGCTTTTGGGAGGGGATTGATGTGGCGGGAGATCGACTCACGCTCGTGGCGATCGACAAGCTTCCTTTTGCGCCGCCCGATGATCCGGTGCTCGAGGCCCGGATCAGAGCTTGCCGGAGTCGCGGCGGGAATCCATTTATGGAGTATCAGTTACCTGAGGCTGCGATTGCCCTCAAACAAGGGGCGGGGCGCCTCATTCGCACAGAAACTGATTGGGGTGTGTTGATGGTCGGGGATACTCGACTCGTCGATAAGCCCTATGGCAAACAGCTTTGGCGGGGCTTACCGCCTTTTGCCAGAACGCGTGACGTTGAAGAAGCCGTTGCTTTCTATCAACGCCACAGCGAGGCGCCGGCTGATTGAAGCTTCATCAGAACAAGCGCAAAGGATTCCAGGCGCTGTATTTGTTGGGAAAGCCGTTACTGATCAGTGTTGTCTTTGGGAAGTTTTGCAAGAGCACCCGTTCAGTGTCGTTGCGCAACTCTGTCATGCCCAGCTTTTCATACGACATCATCATAATGTAGAGCGCGGGCTCAGCGGCGGGTACACCCTGATAGTCAGTAATGACGCTTTGCGCGCGATTGATGGCCGCGACATAGGCGAAGCGGTCATAGTAAAAACGCGCGATGGTCATTTCGTTTTCGGCCATTGTGTTAACCAACCAGCTCAGGCGTTTGCGTGCATCAGGTGTGTAACGACTCTCTGGATATTGCTGAACCAACTCAGTAAAGGCGGCAAAGGACTGGCGCAGGGCACGCACATCGCGTTCGCCTGGATTTTGGCGAGTAATACTCGAAAAAACGGCGCTAGGTGGTGTGAAATTAACCAAACCCTTGAGGTACAAGACGTAATCCATTGAAGGATTGCCGGGATACTGTTGCTGAAAGCGTGTCAATGTTCCAATAGCCAGCTCGGGTTCTTTGTCTTTCCATTGGCAATAAGCCAAGTTGATCTGGGCTTGCTGAGCGTAGACGCCAAAAGGAAAGCGTGCCTCCACTGCGGCAAACCGCTCCTTGGCTACACGCCAATTAGCAGAGTTCATCTCTGTTTTACCGTCTTGGAACAGTCGCTCAGCGTTCCAGTTGGCCGTCGGGTCGTATTCTGGGGCCTTGGTTCCGCAGCCAGAAATCAGCGCCAGAGCGGCAAACATCAATAAAACCCGGCTGATTACTTGGCTCAGCGAGAGGGTGGGAAGAAAAGAAATGGCGGTACGACTCATCACGAGATGATCCTTGGTGTTAGCATTCTCAACTGATTATAAGACGAGTCGAAATGCCTGATAACCCTATTTCTGAAGATACCCTTCCTGACGACGAGCCGCAGATTTTTCGGGTCACCGATGAAATGCCTCTGGAACGTCTGGATAAAGTGCTGGCGCAATTAGTTCCCCAGCACTCCCGTAGCCGGATACAGACCTGGATTGAGCGTGGCCACGTGCTGATTAATGGCAAGGTTGCCCGTGTGCGCCAGAACCTGCGAGAAGACGACATTATCACCGTCTATGAACAGCCTTCCCCTGAGGAGGGGGCGTTCAGGCCAGAGCCCATTGAGTTTGAGGTGATGGGTGAGAGCCCTGACTGGATTGTCGTCAACAAACCGGTCGGCTTAGTCACACACCCCGGTGCGGGCAACTGGAGTGGCACGCTATTAAATGGCTTGCTTTATCGCTATCCTGAGCTGGCGCAGGTGGCACGCGCAGGTATTGTTCACCGTCTGGACAAGGACACCTCCGGTTTGTTGGTCGTGGCCAGGAATGAGGTCGCTCAAACACATTTGGTGCGTCAACTCCAGGCACGCACGATGGGACGCGAGTATCTCGCCCTTGCCCATGGGCGCATGCTGGGTGTGGGGACCGTTGATCGTCCTATTGGTCGCGATCCACGCGTGCCCGTGCGCATGGCTGTCGAGCGCCCCAGCGCGCCCAAAGCCGCGATCACCCATTATTCGCTGATGCGTGTGGGTGAGTATCACGACTCTAATATTTCTCAGGTCAGTTGTCGCCTGGAAACGGGACGCACCCATCAGATTCGTGTCCATTTGGCCAGCCTTGGCCATCCCCTGCTGGGTGACACGCAGTATGGAGGGCGGATCATTGGAGACGCCAATCGCCAGATGCTGCACGCCTTTCAACTCCGTTTCGAAGATCCGGGTACAGGCGACGAGGTGGCGTTTACCGCTTCGCCCGCTGAAGATATGCTGCGCGTCCAAGAGCAGATTCAATGGAAATAAATACCCAAGGCTCTCTTGCTGTTGTGCGGCCCGCGCGCGCCTGGTCTGGCGTTAGGGCTTTTTGCACAACTAGGCAGGGGGGGCTGGGTACCGCACCTTTTGACACCTTTAACTTAGGCCTAGGTGCTGGTGATGTTCCAGAGGTCGTGTTAGCGAATAGACAACTGCTCAATCAACAGCTTCCTTCGGAGCCAGCTTGGCTCAAGCAAGTGCATGGTGTGCGTGTCGTCGATGCCGATGATGTGAGCATTTTTGCACCCAATTTGCCTCTTCTTGAGGCCGATGCGTCTGTGACGACCTGCCCAGAGCGAGTACTGGCAGTGCTGACTGCAGACTGTCTCTCTGTTGTGCTGTCGGATGATCGTGGTTCTGTGCTGGGAGCCGCCCACGCTGGCTGGAAGGGCCTTGCCGCAGGCGTTCTTGAGGAAACTCTTGCACTCATGCTGCGCAAACAGCCAAAAGGCTCAGGATGGCGAGCTTGGATCGGCCCAGGTATTGGCGCCGCAGCCTTTCAAGTGGGGGCTGACGTTCGGGATGCCTTTGCGGCTGAACTCGCGTTGCAGCCAGACCTCTGTTTTGCCGATCCCGAGATGGCTGAGCGCTGGAGGCTCGATCTGGCAGGGCTTGCCCAGTTACGTCTTCACCGTATGGGTGTCAGGGATGTTGAGCAGAGTCATTGCTGCACGGCTGCCAACCCTAAGCAATTCTTTTCTTATCGGCGAGATCGTCAAACCGGACGGATGGCAACGGTCGCGTGGATGGTCTCACATCAGTCATAAGCATTGTTAAAAATCACAAATCGATCAACAGTCCCGATTTGCGTCCGTTTCCCCTGATTGACAATCTTTCTAATGCAGCGCAGGATTGGGTCGCTACGTGCTGATAAAGGTCACGATTTGAATTTCCCATTTCCTGAAGGCTGGGTGCCTCCAGCTAGCCTCTCTCCCGAAGCGCTCGCCAAGATTCAACATGATTTTTTGGAGGGGTGGCAACGTATCTCTAAAGACGCTGCTGATGGTCATTTGACCCCTCTCAAGGACAGACGCTTTGCGGCGCCGGCATGGGCGAGCAGCCCACCGCACTTAATGATGGCGCATTTGTATTTGCTGTCTGCAGAGGCCATGAGCCGCATGGTGTCTGCCTCTGCGGCAGAGCCAGACGTTAAAAACCGTCTAGAGTTTTCGATTAGCCAGTGGCTGGATGCCTTGTCGCCCGCTAATTTTTTAGCCACGAATCCAGAAGCACAGGCCGCCTTGGTGGACTCTGGGGGGGAGACGCTTGTGGCAGGCATGCAAAACCTGCTGTCAGATCTGCAAAAAGGTCGTATTACCCAAACAGATGAGACTAAATTTAAGCTTGGTGAAAATGTCGCAACCACGCCAGGTTCGGTGGTGTTTCAAAACGCCTATTTTCAGTTGCTTCAATACGCCCCAAGCACGCCCACGGTGTTTCAACGACCGATCTTGCTAGTGCCTCCTTGTATCAACAAATTTTACATTCTTGACTTGCAGCCAGAAAATTCCTTGGTCCGCTATTTGGTCGAGCAGGGCTTGACGGTTTTTTTGATGTCTTGGCGCAATCCTTTGCCAGAAGAGTCCGATGAGATGGCTCAGGCGACTTGGGATGATTATTTAGAGCACGGCATTCTCAAGGCCATTGAGGTCACGCAAACGATTTCTAAGCAGCCTCAAATCAACGCGCTCGGTTTTTGTGTTGGCGGAACAATGCTCGCAACGGCGCTTGCCGTTGCTGCAGCCCGGGGAGAGGAGCCAGTCGCGGCGGTTACGATGTTGACTGCCATGGTGGATTTTCATGATACGGGTTCGCTCGGCGTGTTTGTCGATGAACAACATGCAAAATTACGCGAGGGACAAATCGGCCAGGGTGGCTTCATGTCCGCCCGAGAATTGGGATCGACCTTTTCATTTCTGCGTCCAAATGAGCTCGTGTGGAATTATGTCGTTTCCAATTATTTAAAAGGCGAAACGCCGGTCGCATTTGATTTGTTATTTTGGAACAGCGACGGAACGAATTTACCGGGCCCATTTTTTACTTGGTATTTCCGTCATACCTATTTAGAAAATAAACTCTGTCAGCCCAACTTCTTGACCTGCTGCGGCGTGCCGATCGATATGCACAAAGTGAAGATCCCTGCGTTTATTTATGCTTCGCGTGAGGATCACATCGTGCCTTGGCGTTCGGCCTTTGCGACCTTGTCTTTATTTTCGGGTGACAAGACGTTTGTGTTGGGCGCATCTGGTCATATTGCAGGTGTGATTAATCCGCCTGCTAAAAATAAACGAAGTTATTGGGTGGGCACTTCAAAGGCTGATCTCAAGGATCCGGATAAGTGGGACCAGCAGTCCGTCGAAAAGCCCGGTAGTTGGTGGCCAACTTGGGTCGAGTGGCTGAGCACACACAGTGGTAAGCGTGTGCGTGCACCCAAGCAAGCTGGTCGAGCGCCGTATCACGTACTTGAGGAAGCACCAGGTTCCTACGTTAAGGTCAGGGCAGTCTAAGTTCAGTTCAATGCATGTTGTGCAGGATAACTTCGGAGATTCAATATGAGTGCAAAGATTGCGTATGTTACGGGTGGAATGGGTGGAATTGGTACCGCGATTTGTCAGCGATTGGCCAAAGAAGGCATGACAGTGATTGCGGGCTGTGGTCCGAGTCGCGACCACCAGCAGTGGATCGACGAACAAGCTGCGTTGGGCTATACCTTTTATGCTTCTGTAGGAAACGTCTCCGACTGGAACTCTTGCGAAGCCGCGTTTAAAAAAGTAGTGGCTGAACACGGTCCAGTCGATATTTTGGTGAATAACGCTGGCATCACACGAGATGGTGTTTTTCGTAAAATGACCTCTGATGATTGGCGTGCTGTGATGGACACCAACCTCAACAGCCTATTTAACGTGACTAAGCAAGTCATCGACGGCATGGCTGATCGTGGTTTTGGGCGTATTATTAATATCAGTTCTGTGAATGGTCAAAAGGGACAGTTTGGTCAGTGCAACTATGCAACAGCCAAGGCCGCGATTCATGGCTTTACGATGTCGCTTGCGCTCGAGGTCGCCAGCAAGGGCGTTACGGTCAATACTGTTTCACCGGGCTATATCGGGACTGACATGGTGCGGGCGATTCGCCCGGATGTGCTTGAAAAGATTGTTTCGACTATTCCTGTCAAGCGCTTGGGACGACCAGAGGAAATTGCTTCGATTATCAATTGGATCGCCTCTGAAGAATCTGGCTTTTCGACCGGCGCAGACTTTTCTCTAAATGGCGGTTTACACATGGGTTAAGCTGTTTGACAGTCTGAGTGTTGAGTAACGAATGAACAAAGCAGTTAAATAGACAATAGATCTGGGGACAGTAATGACTGAAGCAGCAGCAGGCGCATCCGCACGCCTGATTAAAAAATATCCAAATCGACGCTTGTACGACACGCAGACCAGCACCTACATCACGCTTGCGGATGTCAAGCAGTTGGTGTTGGAAAATGAGTTGTTCAAAGTGGTGGATGCGAAGTCATCCGAAGATTTGACGCGTAGCATTCTTCTCCAGATCATTCTCGAAGAGGAAAGTGGCGGTATGCCAATGTTCTCTTCAACGATGTTGGCACAAGTGATTCGCTTTTATGGCCACGCCATGCAAGGCATGATGGGAACGTATCTTGAGAAAAACATCCAGGGGTTTATGGAGATTCAGGAGCGCATGGCCGATCAGTCAAAAGGCCTGTACGGCACTAATCAGTTTGCACCGGAAGCATGGTCGCAATTTATGACCGCCCAGACTCCCATGGTACAAAACATGATGAATAGCTATGTGGAACAGAGCAAAAGCCTGTTTTCTCAGATGCAGGACAAAATGCAAGATCAGACACGTGCCATGTTCTCGACCTTTCCTTTCCCGCCCGGAACCTCGGGCGAGAAAGGAAAAAACTAAAGGTCTTAGCCCTGCTTGACGCGCAGGGCAATATGATCCAAAGCCTCTTGCACCTGGTCGATCAAAATCAAACAGAGATCACCAGGTTCTAATTTGGCAAGTGCAGTATCGATTGCTAAAAACTCGCCTCTGATCTCGACGATGTCTTTTGTGCGTGAGACATTGACCAGCCCCTGCTGCAAAAGCGCGAGCACCTCACCATCCTCTCGGCCACGCTGGCATTGATCCTGATACAAAATTGCCTGATCAAACGCTTCGCCAAGAATTTCAGTTTGACGCACGATATCTTCATCGCGACGATCGCCTGCACCACTAATCACGACCATTCTGCGCTTGGCCGGCATCGTTTCAATCGCTTGAATCAGTGCCTGAATCGCATCTGGATTATGTCCGTAGTCAGCAATGACCGTGGCGCCCCGATAATCAAACACGTTAAAGCGCCCTGGTGCCGTTTGAGCGTCATTCACAAAGGTTGAGAGACCGGTGGCAATTGTTTGCCAGTCGATGCCCAGTGCCCATGCTGCAGCGATTGAGGCCATCGCATTTTCATTTTGGAAGGTGATGCTACCGTTGCGCGTCAGTGGAATCGCCTTTAGCGCGAGTCGGTGCTCAGTACTACCTTCAGCCGCGACAATATTGTCTCCATCGAGATACACCACCCGCTTGCCTTGGGCGCGATGCGTGTTGAGGGCGGGGTGTTGGCGGTCACTTGAGAAAAGCGTCACGGAGCCCGGACAAACTTCGGCCATTTTGATGACCATGGGATCCATGGCGTTGAGCACGGCTGTGCCATGAGGCGCTACGTTTTGAACGATGACGCGTTTGACTAACGCAAGTGTATCGACCGTCGTGATGAAATTCATACCGAGGTGATCGCCCATGCCAATGTTGGTCACGATGGCCACGTCGCACTTGTCAAATGCTAATCCCTCTCGCAAAATCCCGCCACGCGCCGTTTCAAATACTGCGGCATCGACATCAGGGTGCATGAGTACATTGCGTGCACTACGCGGTCCGCTACAGTCTCCAGTGTCGATGCAGCGATGCTCGATATAGACACCGTCAGAGTTGGTCATGCCAACGCGTTTGCCGCTTGCACCGAGTAAATGTGCGGTCAGTCTGACGGTAGTGGTTTTCCCATTGGTGCCGGCGACAGCGACCACTGGTATGCGGGCGTTATCTCCATCGGCGAACATGGTCGATACGATCGCTTCACCCACGGGCCGCGCTTTACCAAACGAGGGGCTGAGGTGCATACGCAGGCCGGGAGCGGCATTGATCTCGACAATTCCGGCGCGCTGCTCTTCCATGGGCTTGACGACAGTTTCTGCTACGAGGTCGACACCCGCAATATCGAGTCCGACCATTTGCGCAGCGGTCACCATGCGGGCGGCTAGTTCAGGGTGCACCTCATCCGTGACATCCGTTGCGCTGCCACCTGTGCTCAGGTTGGCATTGTTGCGCAACAAAATACGCTGACCATTCTCTGGAACGGATTGGGCGTTTAAGCCTTGATTGGCCAGCGTGGCTAAAGCAATATCATCCAAGCGAATTTTAGTTAGTGCTGTGGCATGACCATCGCCGCGCAAGGGGTCTAAGTTAACCGTCTCAACGAGCTGGGCAATCGTATGTTGACCATCACCGATGACGCTTGGTGGATCACGTCTGGCGGCTGCGATGAGTTGGTTGCCGATCACCAGCATTCTAAAGTCGTGACCGGGAATGTATTGCTCAATGATGACATCGCGACTGATTGTGCAGGCAACGTCAAAGGCTTTGTTGAGCTGTTCGCGCGTTTCGATGTTGACTGCAACGCCTTTGCCTTGATTACCATCGCGAGGCTTGACGACAACCGGCAAACCGATTTGGTTGGCGATTTCCCAAGCATCATCTGAATTGGTCACGACATGTCCCTGGGGAACTGGCACGCCAGCGGCTTGCAGCAACATTTTGGTCAGGTCTTTGTCCTGGGCAATGGCTTCTGCGATTGCGCTGGTGCTGCTGGTTTCAGCGGCTTGGATGCGTTTTTGTTTGCTACCCCAACCAAACTGGACCAAGCTACCCTCAGTCAGACGACGATAAGGCACACCCCGAGCAACCGCGGCATCCACAATGGATCCAGTACTTGGGCCGAGGCGAACGTCTTCGTCGAGTTCGCGCAGCTCAGCGAGCGCTTGTTTGATATCAAAGGCAGTGTCGTCTAGCGCGGCCTGACACAAACTCTCTGCGAGTTCGAGGGCGCGTCGACCGACAGGCTCTTCGGTATATTGAAAGACAATTTGAAAGACATTTTGCTCAGGCGTTGAGGTTGTTTGACCAAAGGCAACCGGGCAGCCCGCTGCGGCTTGCAAACCAAGTGCAATCGCTTCAATCGCGTGCGCCACTGTAATCGGATCTTTATGTCCAAAAGGACGCAGGGGCTTGATTTCTGGAAATCGTGCTCGCAGTCGTGTGACGAAACCGGGCATCTGATCCAGGTCAGCTTCGTCGCCTGAACACGTCACAACTGCTTCGATGGCAGTGTGGCGACTCCATAAATTAGGACCACGTAGCGCGCGAATTCTAGAAACTTCCATTTAGATTCCTGAGGATGAGGAGGTTGGACGAGTGTAGTGGATGAATCAGATTAGTTCAGTTCAAAAGCAATCAAACCTGCTTCGATCAGCTCAGGACTTAATCCGAGCGACCAGGCTGCAGCAGCAGCAGCGAGCACACTACTGATGTGCTCATGGCGAGTACCTTGTTGCGTGACCGGAATGGAGGCCATCGTACAGAGATTTCGGCGAACCGAGCCCTCGGCCAAAATCAGTTGGCCGTGATCGATAAAGACTGCGCGCTGACCATTGGCAATATGGGTGACAAGAGCGGGCAGATTGGCCTGACTGCCAAAGAGTGTGACGCGACCGTCACAAAATTGAGACAAGGCCATGACGCGTTGGTCATCGGCATTCAGGATAGCCATGCCATGTGGAAGCACCACGTCCATCTGAGTGCGGTAAATGTTAATCAGATCAAGCTCGTCGCGGATCTCATATGCGGCAAGATCTTCGGTCCAATCTACGTTGGTAATGACGCCAACCTCGCAACGCTCGTAGGCAAGGCCTTCAGTCAAAATTTGTTTGCAGCCATTTTCGATAATGACCGCTTCAACTTCACGGTTTAACAGTATGCGTCGACCGTTTGCATGATCTGCGCAGTTGCCGGCGTGTAATCTGCGCTGGTTGACGAACAAGCCATCACTGCAGGCCAGCCCAGTTCTCCAGCCATGCAAAGAAAGAAGCTTGAAAAGAAGTTTGCTTGTCAGTGTTTTGCCGCGTGTGCCAGTAATGCCAACGACAGGGACCCTCGCCATATCACCGGGTGGAAAGGTGTAACCCACGATGTCGCGGCCGACTTGACGTGCTTTGCCCTGCGCGGGCTTGAGGTGCATCAACAAGCCAGGACCTGCATTGACTTCAACGATGGCGCCCTGTTGCGCACCGAGAGGTTTGGAGATATCAACGGCGACCAAGTCGATGCCCGCGATGTCGAGACCCACAATTCGGGCTGCAGTGCAAGCAACGGCTGCCACCTCTGGATGAACCTCTTCGGTGCAGTCAAAGGCAACGTTGCCGTTACGTTGAATCGTAATCTCTTGGCCTGCTAGAGGCACGTCATCAGGTGTAAAGCCTTGTCGCTCAATTTCAAGTGTGGCAGCGGCATCTAGTTTGACAAAATTAAGGGGCTGATCTTCTTCGTGTCCACGGCGTTGATCTGCATTGAGTTGAGTATCAATCAGTGTTCGGATGCTTTGTTTGCCATCACCCGTGACGCAGGCGTGCTGTCCTTTGGCGGCTGCGATGAGTTTGCCACCCACCACGAGAAGCCGGTGCTCATTGCCACGAATGAATTGCTCAACCAGAACCCCTGAGCCTTCCTCAATCGCGACACAATAAGCTCGCTTGATTTCCTCGAGAGTGGACAAGTTTGTAAAAACGCCTCGACCATGATTGCCATCACTGGGTTTGACTACGACAGGCAGCCCTAAATCTTGTGCTGCGTCCCAGGCGTCTTCGGCGCTGGAGACCTCTCGGCCGATCGGTACAGGCACACCACAGGACTGAAGCAAGCTTTTAGTCAGATCTTTGTCGCGAGAGATGGTCTCAGCGATGGCGCCCGTGTTGTCTGTTTCTGCAGTCCAGATGCGGCGCTGATTGACACCGTAGCCCAGCTGTAAAAGATTGCCAGCACTTAACCTGATGGCAGGGATATCACGGTCATCCGCAGCATCGACAATGCAAGCGGTGCTGGGGCCCAAGCAATGAAGCAGACGAAGCTCATGTAACGCATCGATCATGTGGCGGACGTCAAGCGGTTGATCACTGAGAGAATCGAGGATCAGGGCGCGCGCGAATTTCAGCGCTTGCTGCGTCACGATTTCGTGCCACGCGCGCACGACGACTTTGAAGAGGCCGGGTTTGGAGGTGGGGCGCGTTTGGCCAAAACCTCCTGGCATGCCTGCGCGTTGCTGCAAGACGAGTGTGAGGTGCTCGAGCAAGTGAGGAGACCACATTCCCGAGGCTAGCAAAGAAGGTGTGTCCCTGGACGCTTCGATGCCGGGACCTGGATGTGTGAGCGAGGGGAGGGCTTGGCACAAGCGCTCATAGGCAGCACGCATCGTTGCGGCGGGCAGTGCCTGAAAGCCGTCAAACTGTATCCAAGCCTCGATCACTGGGCGGTAGGTCCAGATATTCGGCCCGCGCAAATGGATAATGCGCTGAGTCGAGATGTCACATGTGCTCATAAGAAACAGTTTAGGCTGCAGAAGTAATGGTTTGTTGCGCTGCACAACGCCGTGCATGTGTCATTATCGCAGCAAAAAGGGGGGGTTGGCAGCGCCTAAGTCGCGGATGGTTCAATGCAAGACGCATATGCTAGTTATACTTGCAATGTGAACACATTTTTGAGCCAAGCCAAATTTCCCCAATGAACAGCTTTCTGTTGCAGTCGGCGTTTCAGACTGACGAGCCCCTTCTGTCGCAGCAATGACACCTCTCTCATCCTCTGAGCACTCACTCAGCCCATCCATGCCAAGCAGCTGGTCAGACACACTGACGGCGATGCTAGAGCCGGGTGAGCACGTGATCGCTTGGTTAGAGCCTGATTTAGACGAACGTCTTTACTTTGCCTCTGGCGCGCTCGTGTTGTCGTCGCGACGTTTGTTTGCACGAGCCCCGGGTGCCTCGGATTGGCTGGTTTGGACAGTGTCCATTGCCCAGTCGTTTCAGCATCGTGATCATGCCGGTGTGGGTTCGATAGAATTATTTGACGGCTCGACTCGGCTGGGTATTTGGCGTCATACGCTTGGTATGGTTCCCGCCGTCGCACGAATGGTCGAATTGTTTAGCAACTTACAAACCAAGCTGCGCGACCCCCAAGCTGAAATTGTCGTTGACGCAGCCGCCTGTCCTGCCTGCGGAACGCCTTTTGCTCCAGATCAAGACGAGTGCGCAGTGTGTGAGGCTAAGCCAACGGGTCCAAGTGATACTTGGGCTTTGCTTCGTCTTGCCAGGTTTGCCAAGCCCTACCGAGTGCCATTGTTGGTGGGTTTGCTGTTGACGCTCATGTCGACTGCCGCTTCGCTCGTCCCGCCTTATCTCACGATGCCGCTGATGGACGACATTCTGATTCCTTTTCAGAATGGCAAGCCAATTGACTACGATTTAGTGACCCTTTATCTGACAGGTTTGGTGGTGGCAGCTTTGCTGGCATGGTTGCTGGGTTGGGCGCGAACGTATTTGTTATCTTGGGTCAGCGAGCGAATGGGTGCCGATCTGCGCACCACAACCTTCAATCATCTGCAGACTTTATCCCTACAGTTTTTTGGCGGGAAACGTACCGGCGATTTGATGGCCCGAATCGGCAGCGAAACCGATCGCATCAACCTGTTTTTATCCTTGCACTTTTTGGATTTCGTCAACGATGTGTTGATGATTCTGATGACGGCTGCGATTCTTTTATCGATTGACCCCTGGCTTGCCGTGACGACTCTGGTGCCCTTGCCAGTCATCATCTGGATGATTCATCTTGTTAGAGATCGTTTGCGCTTTGGTTTTGAAAAAGTCGATCGTTCTTGGAGCGAGCTGACTAACGTATTGGCCGACACCATTCCCGGCATTCGCGTGGTCAAGGCGTTTGCGCAGGAAAAGCGTGAAGTCGCCCGCTTTCGCGAAGCGAACGATCGCTATTTAGCCGTGAACGATCGCATCAACAAAGTCTGGGCGTTGTTTGCGCCAACCGTGACGTTTTTGACTGAGATTGGTTTGCTGGTGGTATGGATTTTCGGTATTACTCAGGTTGCCTCCAGCGCAATCAGCGTAGGCGTCTTAGCGGCTTTTCTTGCTTACATTGGCCGTTTCTATACCCGTCTGGACTCCATGAGCCGGATCGTGACTTACACCCAGCAGGCTGCGGCTGGCGCCAAGCGAATCTTTGATATTTTGGATCATGTTTCAAGCGTACCGGATGCGCAGCGCCCGGTTCCGCTCACACGCATGGAAGGTCGTATCGAAATCCGTAACGTGGGATTTCGCTACGGTAGCCGGACTGTGTTGCGCAATGTCAATTTGAGCATTGGCGCAGGCGAGATGATTGGTTTGGTGGGTCATAGCGGCTCCGGCAAGAGCTCTCTGGTCAATCTGATTTGCCGTTTTTATGATGTGACCGAAGGTGGCATCCGTGTAGACGGTGTGGATATTCGTTCTTATTCGCTCAACTCTTTCCGAAGCAATATTGGTTTGGTGCTTCAGGAGCCTTTTTTGTTTTTCGGCACGATTGCCGAAAACATCGCTTACGGTAAGCCGAGTGCCACGCGCGAAGAAGTGATCGCAGCTGCCAGAGCCGCCCGCGCGCACGAATTTATTCTAAGACTGCCACAAGGCTACGATTCTTTAGTGGGCGAACGCGGTCAGGCCTTGTCGGGTGGTGAGCGGCAACGGATCTCCATCGCCCGCGCGCTCCTGATCGACCCTCGCATTCTGATCCTCGATGAAGCGACCTCGTCGGTTGACACCACCACTGAAATGGAAATTCAGGAAGCGCTGGACAACTTGATCCAGGGTCGCACAACGATTGCGATTGCACATAGACTCAGTACGTTGCGTAAAGCCGACCGTCTGGTGGTGCTTGATCGCGGACAAGTGGTTGAGATTGGCAATCACGAGGATCTGCTCGCCCGCGGTGGTGCCTATCATGCACTGTATGAAGCACAGACGCGACAGGTGGATGCGGAGCCTCCTCTGCCCGTTGCAAGCGAGGCCAGCAATGGATGATTTTCAACTGACGCGTAACTTAGCCGGAAGACTTGTGTTGAGCCTCTCCGATGGCACGATGCATGAGGGCGTCATTCCCGTGCGTGCGTATCCTGTTCAATCGCCACAAGAGTTTGTCGCGTTGATGAGCACCGAGGGTAAGGAAGTACTCTGGATCGAACGCCTTGCTGAGGTGCCCGAAGATATCCGCGCGCTGGTCAACGAAGAAATCGCTTCGCGCGAAGTCATGCCGGTGATCCAGCAATTGACCAAGGTTTCCACGTATTCGACACCCAGCACTTGGGAAGTCGTCACGGATCGAGGTCCGACTAAATTTATCCTAAAAGGCGAGGAAGATATCCGTCGCCTCAATGGTGGCACACTCATCATTACGGATAGTCACGGCCTGCGCTTTTACGTGGCGGACATGCAGCAACTCGACAAACACAGTCGCCGCATTTTGGATCGTTTCCTCTAAAGCACTGTTTCCTTTTAAGCACTGCTCAAGTCAGCTTGATGAGCTGTTTACCAAAATTTTCACCTTTCAGAAGACCGACAAAAGCCTCTGGTGCCTTGGCGAGTCCTTCTGTAATAGATTCTCGAAACTTGAGTTTTCCCGCGACGACTAACTGGTAAAGGTTTTCTCTGATAGCCGGCCATGTCTCGAGCTTGTCTGACACGATAAAGCCTTGGATACGGATGCGGTTGATCAAGATGGAGCGAAGGGTTCGGTACGCATGCGGTTCGCGGTTGAACTCTGACACCATGCCGCAGAGCGCAATGCGCGAGGCAACGTTCATGTGCGTCAGCAGTGTTTCAAAAATCGCTCCGCCTACATTTTCAAACAAGCAGTCGATCCCTGAGGGCAGGGCCGCCGCGAGTTCAGCAGCAAAGTGAGCGGAGCGGTGGTCGACGCAGACATCAAAGCCGAGTTCCTGGGTCACATAGCGACATTTTTCCGGTCCGCCTGCGATGCCGACGACGCGACAGCCGTTCAGTTTGGCGAGCTGTCCCACCACGCTACCCACCGCTCCGGATGCGGCATCCACCACCACGGTTTCACCTGTTTTGGGCTGGCAAATATCGATGAGTCCCGTCCAGGCTGTGATGCCAGGCATTCCGAGCACACCCAGATAAGCGGAGGGGCTGACATGATCCGTGCGAATCAAGGTGACGGCGCTTGCATCCATGGTTGCAAATAATTGCCAGCCAGTCGCCGCGAGCACAGTGTCACCGACTGCGAAAGCAGGTGTATTGGAGGCGATGACTTGGCCAACAGTGGCTCCCACCATGAGTTCGCCTACGTTGACGCCGCGCGCATAGGATTTAGCTTCTGAGATTCGGCCACGCATATAGGGGTCAAGTGATAACCAGTGGTTTTGAATCAGGACCTGACCAGGTCCGGGAGAGGGGATTTCCGTCTCTCTCAAAGAGAAGTTCGCAGGTGTGACCCATCCATCGGGTCGGCTAGCAAGAATGATCTGTTGGTTGCGCATAGGGGCGATATGTCCGGTGGAATATAGGGTATGCACCAAGCGGTGTTTAGGGGCGCGGAGTAGTAACTTTATACATGGAGAATAAAGTATTCGCTGCAACTCGTTTCGAGACAATTAAACACCACACTGGGAGTTCCCAAATGGCTATAAAACTGACCGTCAATGGCAAATCGCACAGCATTGATGTGGATCCAAGCACCCCTTTGTTATGGGCGATTCGCGAGCAAGTCGGATTGACTGGTACGAAATATGGCTGTGGTGTGGCGCAGTGTGGTGCCTGTACCGTCATGCTCGATGGTCAAGCCATTCGCTCGTGCGTCATCCCTGTGAGCGCAGCAGAGGGCAAAAGCGTGCAGACCATCGAAGGTCTTGCAACGGATGGCAAGCTCACCAAATTGCAACAGGCCTGGATCGATCATCAGGTTCCTCAGTGCGGTTTCTGTCAGGCAGGCATGTTGATGGCTGCGACAGATTTGCTCGCTAAAAATCCAAAGCCTACTGATGCGGACATCGATATGGCGATTACAAATATTTGTCGTTGCGGAAGTTTCCAGGAAGTTCGCGCCGCGATTCACTCAGTTGCTAAAGCTTAAGGGGTCTCACATGAATGCTCGCGTCCCGAATCCTTCCCGCAGACATTTTATTGTCGGCACGACTGCCGTCAGTACTGGTCTGGCCTTGGGCTTGCAGTTTCCTTTTAGCAGCCTGGCACAAGCTGCTGGCGCCACACCTGAAATCGGTGTGTGGGTTGTCATCAAACCAGATGAAAAAGTGATCGTGCGCGTGGTGCGCTCCGAAATGGGTCAGGGCACCATCACCGGTCTGGCACAAATGGTGGCCGAAGAACTCGAATGTGACTGGAAAAATGTCACGACCGAATACCCGACTCCTGGTGAAAGTCTCAAGCGTAAAAACCCTTGGGGCTCATTTTCCACGGGCGGTAGTCGCGGCATTCGCACCTCCGAACAGTATGTGCGTCAGGGCGGTGCAGCTGCACGCATGATGCTGGTTCAGGCCGCTGCGGATGGCTGGAAAGTGCCGATCGCAGAGTGCCAAGTGTCCGAGGGTGTGATTACACACAAGGCGACGGGTCGTAAAACAACGTATGGCAAAGTGGCTGAGGCCGCCTCCAAGTTGTCCGTGCCCAAAGACATTCCCCTCAAGGACCCAAAAGACTGGAAAATTATCGGTAAGTCGGTGCAGCGGATTGATACGTTTGCTGACAAAGTCACTGGCAAGCAAATCTACGGTATGGACTTGACCTTGCCAGGTATGGTGGTGGCGACGATTAAAGAGTCCCCCGTCTTTGGTGGCAAGATCAAGAGCTTTGATGCCAGCAAAGTGTCAGGCATGAAAGGCGTGAAAAAAGTGGTGCAAGTCGGTGACTCCGCTGTTGCGGTTGTGGCTGAAACATTTTGGGTCGCCAAGACTGCGATGGATGCGTTGCCCATCGTTTGGGATGAGGGTCCAAATGCAAAAGTCTCCAGCGCATCGATTGCTGCGATGCTCAAAGAGGGACTGACCGCTGAGCAGGCCTTTGTGGGCAACCAGCGTGGCGACACCAAAGCTGCCTTGTCAGGCGCAGCCAAAAAGATTGAGTCGACCTATTTTTATCCCTTCCTCAATCACGCACCGATGGAAGTCATGAACGCCACGGCCAAGTGGACGCCAGAGCGTTGCGAAGCGTGGGTCCCGACCCAGGATGGCGAGGCCTCATTGGCTGCGGTGATCGCGGCCTCTGGTTTGCCAGCGGATAAGTGCGATGTCTACAAAATCAACTTAGGTGGTGGCTTCGGTCGTCGTGGCGCTTTTCAGGACTACACCACACAGGCTGTCAATATTGCCAAGCAAATGCCTGGTGTGCCTGTCAAACTGATCTGGACACGCGAAGAAGACATGACGCAGGGACGCTACCATCCCGTCATGATGTGCAAAATGACCGGCTCGTTTGATGCCAACAAAAAGCTGACCGGTGTGCATATGCGTTTGTCTGGCCAGTCAATTTTGGCGGCTGTTCGTCCAGCGATTGTGGAAAAAGACAAAGGCCGTGACATTTTGGTGTTCCAGGGTGTCATGGAAGGTGGCGAGCACGCCATTGGATATGAATTCCCCAATCAGTTGATCGATCATGCGATGCGCAACACGCACGTGCCTCCCGGTTTCTGGCGGGGTGTGAACGTGAACCAAAACGCGATCTTCATCGAATGCTTTATGGATGAGCTGGCGCACGAGGCCGGTATGGATCCAGTTGAGTTCCGTCGCCAATACATGGGTAAATTCCCGCGTAACCTCGCTGCAATGAATGCAGCAGCAGAGGGCATTGGCTGGAGCAAACCCGCACCTAAGGGTGTGCACCGCGGTATTGCGCAGATGATGGCTTTTGGTAGCTACGTGGCTGCAGCGTGTGAGCTGTCTGTCACAGACGGCAACAAGGTCAAGATCCATCGCATCGTGGCGGCAACGGATTGCGGTTATGCCGTCAACCCTGCACAGATTGAGCGCCAGGTATCAGGCTCCTTCGTGTATGGCTTGTCCGCCTTGTTTGAGGAAGAGTGCACGATCAAAGACGGTCGCGTTGAGCAAAAGAACTTTGACACTTTTAACTCAATTCGCCTGGCCCAGATGCCTAAGGTTGAAACCATCATTATTCAGGGTGGCGGAAAAGCTTGGGGTGGCATTGGTGAGCCTACGATTTGCGTGGCCGCACCCGCAGTGCTGAATGCTATTTTCAGTGCAACAGGCAAGCGTTTGCGTGATGTACCTTTGAAGAAAAGTGGTTTTACCTTGGTATGACGCAGCGAGTGATAAATTGGTGTTTGGCAGCGTGTTTTGTGTTGGCAGCACCATCTATCACTCTCGCTCAGCAGCTTGAGCAAAAGATCACAAGCGGGGAGGTCATTGTCGACTCCCTGTCAGGTGCCCCCGGAGATCCTGTTCGGGGGCGCGTGATTGTTTTAAGCCGTCAAAGTGGGTTGTGTATTCTTTGTCACAGCGGTCCGTTTCCTGAAGAGCGATTTCAGGGGAATCTGGCGCCTGATTTGGCAGCAAGCGCAGCCAAACTTTCAGAAGGCCAGCTTCGGGCAAGACTTGTAGATGCGAGTCGCTTTAATCCCAACACAATCATGCCACCGTATTTCAGTCGAGATCACGGCGTGCGTATTGCCCCGCAGTTCGCAAACAAGACGATGTTGACTGCGCAGGAAATCGAAGATGTTGTGGCTTTTTTAGTGAGCTTAAAACAATGAGTACAAGTCGCAGAGCATTTATTGCAGTCATGGGGGCGACGAGCATCGTTCCCTGGTTGAAGGCGCAAGCCACACCCGCGGAGGCCACGCAGGCCATTAAAAAAATTCTTGGCAACGCTCAGCCAAGGATGGGGCGTGTCAATTTAGAAATATCGCCTCTGGTGGAAAACGGCAATCTGGTGCCTATGAGTGTTTCGGTAGACAGTCCTATGACAGCGACTGACTTCGTTAAGGCGATTCACGTCATTGCCGAGGGAAATCCTCTGCCAAATATCGTTAGTTTTTATTTTGGTGCGCGCGCGGGTCGTGCGCAGGTGGCAACGCGTATCAGGTTGCAAACTTCACAGCGCCTTTGGGCCGTCGCAGAGATGAGCGACGGGTCGTTCTGGCAAGGCTCTGCAGAAGTTCTCGTGACGTTGGCTGCCTGTACCGAGGAGGTACTCGTATGAGCAAGACCTCGCGTACCGTTGTGTCGATGGCTAAAACTGCCACCAAGGGTGAGGTTGTATCGATCCGCGTGATTGTTCAGCATGATATGGAGTCTGGCTTTAGACATACCGATCGTGGTGTGCAGGTCCCCAGAGATATCATTCGTGATTTTATCTGCACCTATGATGGCGTTGAAGTGTTTCGTGCCGAGTTGCATCCTGCCGTAGGCGCCAATCCTACGTTTAGTTTTTATACCGTCGCCACGCAGACGGGCACGCTCGAATTCAAGTGGACAGGCGATAACGGTTATGCCTCGAGTGTCACGAGTCAACTGACTGTGACGGGCTAGTGTGAGCCTTTATTTTCAAGTGGAGCAGGGGGCGCAATGAGGATGGGCGCAATGGTTCGGTTTGTGTGCCTGATTCACTTGTGCTTGGGCATGTCTTTTGCACATGCCCAGCCTAAAGAGCCTGCGACACAGCCGACCCAGCTTAAGCGTCAATCCAGCTACTGGCTCATGTCTCCTGAGACGCGTGCGATGCAGGACGATGAAGCACTCAATCCTGCGACCTTTTGGGTGTTGGATGGCCAAACACTTTGGAATGCACCAGCAGGTAAAAAAAATATGGCCTGTGCCCAGTGTCACGGTGATGCTGCCGTCTCAATGAGGGGTGTTGCTGCGAGCTTTCCAAAAGTCGTCCATCACACACTGCTGAGCCTAGAAGGCCAGATCAACATGTGTCGTCAAAATAAGCAAGAGGCTGCATCACTGCCACTGGAAAGCAAACCCTTGCTATCCTTGGCGAGCTACCTGGGACAGGCCTCCAAAGGTATGCCGATTACTGTCGAGCGAACCCCCGTGAATGCTGCTGATCTCGAAGCAGGTCAGCGTTTATTTGAGCAGCGTATCGGGCAGCTCAACTTATCGTGTGCGCAATGTCACGCAGAGCGGGCGGGCCTCAAACTCGGTGGGAATCTTATTCCTGAGGCGCATCCAACGGGGTACCCGATTTATAGACTCGAATGGCAGACGGTCGGATCGTTACAACGACGTTTGCGAAACTGTATGACGGGCGTGCGTGCGGAGCCCTATGCTCTGGGCGCGAAAGAGTTGGTCCAACTCGAACTTTTTTTGATGTGGCGCGCACGTGGCATGCCGCTTGAAACGCCAGGTGTGCGGCCTTAGCCACCTGACAGGCTGTGTTCACCCTCGGCGAGTCCAGTGCCCACTAAATGCGCTGTGCAGTTCACGAGCTCGGCGCGATGAGGCGACTGAGCTGAGATGATCGTCAGAGATGTGTTGCCAATGCGTTCGGGTAAGGCGTGCGGTCCAAGGTCGACATTGTTTTCTAGCAACGCTTTGATCACTAAGCCGTGACTCACCACAATCAGTGGCCCATCAATACACGCTCTATGCGAAGCAGCAAAGGCTAGTGCTTGAGTGATGCGGGCATGGAAATCAGCCATCGACTCTCCATTCGCAGGTGCTTCGAGCATTTCCATGGCGTTAAAGCTCAGCGAGTCATGCGAGACTCCTCGCAGGTCGCCAAAATTGCGTTCCCATAGCAAGTCTGTGCTGACGGGATGGAGCCCTGTCTGGCGACTAATCGCCTCCGCAGTCTGCCAGGCGCGCGGCATATCGCTTGCCAAAATAGCGGCTGGCTTGAGTGCGCGCACGCGTGCGGCCATGTGCTCGGCTTGTGCGAGGCCGCGAGGAGCGAGAGGTGTATCAGCAGGCTGAATCGTGCGCGCTGCATTGAGCAGTGTTTCACCGTGGCGAATAAAAATAATCGACATTGCCTCTTCCTTGTACCCTTCTCATCGAGGATTAGGGCGTGAACATACTGATAAAAATGGCGGGGTCTACGCGTGCATCATTCAGGCTGACGTTCCAGTGGAGATGAGCACCGGTCACACGACCTGTTGCACCGACTTTGCCGAGTACCTGACCGCGCACTAAGCGTTCACCGGGCTTAACGTCGATGGTGGATAAGTGACAAAACATACTGATCATGCCTTGGCCATGATCGACAAAGACGGTTTTGCCATTAAAAAAATAATCACCGACCAAAATAACACGTCCCGCCGCTGGCGCCTGCACAGGTGTGCCTGTTGGTACTGCAAAATCGAGTCCAGAGTGCGGCGCACGGGGCTGATCATTAAAGAAACGCTTGAGTCCAAACGGGCTTGATAAGGGACCTTTGACTGGGCGATCTAAGAGCAAATTGCTAGGCTGCTGCGGACTAAACACTTGATACGCATCGTCTTGCAGTTTTTTTTCACGTTCGTATCGAGCGAGGTCCTCGGGACTGAGGTCGACATGTTTGTTTGTTTTGAGAGTAATACGCTGCTCACGATACTTTTTGTCCCGAACAGTGAAGGCGTGCATCGATTTTTTCCCGCCTTGCACGACCTCAATACTTTGAGAGCCAAGGCTGGCTGAAAGCGGGATACCTACGACGGCCATCCATCTTCCTGAGTCGGAACGCGTGATCAGTACGGGCTTGTCCAGATAACGCGCTGTGGGCGGGCTCTGGGTGCTTGGGTTGACTCCAGAGAGATCCACGATGGCGACGCCCCCTGGAACAGGCTGATTCAAGGTCTTGAGTTGAGCGGCAGAAAAGGTATTTGCACTTGCGAACATCGGTGCGATGAGCGCCGCAAAGGCAACTAGCAAGCAGAGTGCGCGAACTTTAATGACATGCATGCAATTCAAGGCCAAAACTTCCAAAGATACTGAGTTGGATTGTCAGGACACGAGCCAAACTGACACACCATGATGGCGCTGATGAGGTTGGCCGCCGTAATCAGAAAAAAGAGACCAATCAGAAGCGTGGCAATGCGTTTATTCACTCGAGAGGCGCTGGATAACTGGACGCGGGGGGCAGAGAGCTGATTTCGATCTAGGCAGAGCATCACAGCGCAAAACACCATCATGACGACAAAGGAAATAAAGCCCCAGGTATAAAAGTGCAGCCCGAACAGCGTCGAGCCGTAACCGGTATCGCCTGGCGCAATATGTAGCAGGATTTGTCGACCAGAGGCCGTAGCGCCTCCTAAGGCGGAGGCGAGAATGATGGCGTAATGAACGGGTGAGGCGCCAAAGCGAACATTGAGCATCATGCCGATCCCAGCAAGCGTCAGTGCGACACGTTGCAGCTGGCAAAGCGGGCAGGGCAGCTCGTTAAAAAATATCTGCCAATAAAACGCTTCGAGCAAAGAACCGCAAACAGCGGCTAAAGCGAGCGCGTTGAGCCAGAAAGACAGTCCCTGGCCGGCGGCGCTTTGTGAACGACTTGAATAGTCCATGACCGACCTTTAGAGGGAAATGTTGAGTGTGTCTGTCATGTGGTACTGGAGCCACGCCAGAAAGATCAAAAAGGTAATCCCCCAGGCGATGATAGTGGGCGTCCTTTCGCCACGCATGGTCAAGCCAATCGCAATGAGGGCAGTTAAAAAGGGCAGCATCATAATCATGGGGGTGACTTCCTGGTTGGGCCTGGCACAGGTGGCGCTTAATTAGCTTAACACTCAGCAGTGCGCTAGAGAGGACTGTTATGTTTTGTAGGATGAATATTTAAGATCAAACGGCAAAATCTGCTTGGAAAGGCTGTCCGACCCGCAAGGTCTGTCCAGCGCCCGAACGGACAATTGCATTCATACCAAAGCAGATCGCATCATGCATACGATCGAGTCGACGGTAGGCCGAGAGCGTCTCCATGACTTCGGGGGTGCTTGTGGCGGTGTAAGGATCGATATTAGGGATCGGACAGCGACCGCAGGGCTTGACCAGTTGGAGGTCAATCATTCCAGCGGCTGTGTGTAGCAAAAGATGGGAGAGTTCGTCTTCGATATGCGCATCCAGCCCCTCTAAGACCAAGTTTGGTCTAAAACGCAACATGTCCACTGCCTCAAAACCCTCGGCTATCAGGCGCTCATTTAACACCTCGAGTGCGCGTTGTGTGACGACAAGTAGTGCAAAACCATCGCTAAACATATTGGGGGCATGAAGATCACCCGTCCATTCCTTTGCCGAGAGCCGGCTTGCCTGTGGCGAAAACCGGATTAGGCGAAATTGCTTGCCTGGCACGGCTAAAAAGGCATCAAGCCATGCCGCAACCTCATCGCCCATATCGTCGCCCGGGAGCGTATCGCGCCAGACGGTGACTTGTTTGGATGTGCCAACATGGTCAAACGCAACCCGAACCTCCTGGTGGTCGGGCGCGCTCAAGTAGAGCGCTTCTCCAGTGAGCCGCGGTGTGATCCAGACCATATGGGGAATCTGACGTTGGGTCAGAAACTGCCCTTCTTGGTCGACGATCATCCATTCACGGTCGTGCAATAGACCTGTATGCAGGAGTGGCGACTCCGAAATTTCGATGCCAGCGCACGACTTGATCGGGTAAATGAACATCTGGCTGATGACGCCCGTGCAGTCTGGCATGCTGATCTTCCTATTTGTCAAAGGTCGTTCTATTCTAAAATGAAGCTCTTACTTCTGTCAGGATTTCGTTATGCCTTCATTTGATGTGGTTTCAGAGGTCGATAAACATGAGTTGACCAATGCCGTAGATCAGGCCAATCGCGAGCTTTCGACACGCTTTGACTTCAAGGGAACGGATGCTAAGTTCGAACTGGATGAGTTTGTCGTGACTCAGGTGGCCTCCAGTGCTTTTCAGCTCAAACAGATGCTGGATATTCTGCGTAGTCGCTTAAGTGCGCGCGGGATTGATGTGCGGTCAATAGACGTTGCGGATCCCTTGGAAAACTTGGGTGGCGCCCGTCAAAAAGTGACAATCAAACAGGGAATCGAACAGCCGATTTCGAAAAAATTGATTGCTGCGATGAAAGAGGCCAAGCTCAAAGTTGAAACGCAGATTACGGGTGAAAAACTGCGCGTCACAGGTAAAAAACGCGATGACCTCCAGGAAGCCATCGCGTTATTGAAAAAGGTCGATGTCCCCTTACCACTGCAGTTCAACAATTTCCGGGACTAAATCCCGGAAATTCGAAGTTGAGTGGCTCAGGCGGTTGTTAAACGCAAGCGCTTGAGCCTTGCTAGACGAGCCTTTATCGACCGCCCGTTTTTGCATCGCCAAACAACGCGGTTAAGCCGCGCGGCTGAGAGCGCCAGTATTGCTTGGGCGCTTGCACAATGGCTCCGAGTTCAGCCGCAGCGTGCCAAGGCCAGCGTGGGTCGTACAACATTCCGCGCGCCAGTGCGACCATGTCAGCTTCACCCGAAGCAACGATCCCTTCAGCCTCTTTGGCTTCAGTAATCAGTCCCACCGCCATAGTGGGCAAGCCTGTCCCTTTTTTGATGGTCGTTGCCAAGGGAACCTGATACTTGGGTCCAAGTGGGATTTTTTGCTGAGAGGAAACGCCACCACTCGACACGTCAATAAAGTCGCAGCCGCGTGCTTTCAACACATTGCAAAACTCCACACTTTCTTCGGGCGTCCAGCCACCTTCAGCCCAATCTGTTGCGGAAATTCGAATGCCCAGGCTGGTCGTCTTTGGCGTCACTGCGCGGACGGCATCAAACACCTCAAGAGGAAAACGCATGCGATTGGCTAGCGAGCCACCATATTCGTCGGTCCGCTGATTGGCGATAGGAGAAAGAAATTGATGCAACAAGTAGCCATGTGCGCCGTGCAGTTCAATGCCATCAAACCCAATGCGCAGCGCCCGTTTGGCAGACTCAACAAAGGCATCTCGGATGCGCGCCAGGCCTGCTTTGTCCAGCGCTAGCGGTGGCGCCTCAGTCGGCAGGTGAGGGATCGCGGAGGGGCCCACTGGCTGCCAGCCACCCTGCTGTGGCGAGACGAGTTGACCACCTTCCCAGGGGCGCGCGCTAGACCCCTTGCGACCGGCGTGCGCCAGTTGGATCATGATGGGCATGGAGGCCTGCTGACGCACGATATCAATCGTTTTTTTGAGCGCGGCTTCTGTTTCATCCGAATACAAGCCCACACAGCCATGTGTGATGCGACCAATGTCTTCGACCGCTGTCGCTTCAATAATCAATAAGCCTGCGCCAGACATGGCCATTTGGCCAAGATGCATGATGTGCCAGTCGGTTGTTTTGCCTTCGTCTGCGGAGTACTGACACATCGGGGCAATCACGATGCGGTTGGGAAGACTAAGCGGTCCGATTGAAATGGGCGTAAACAGCTGACTCATGTGTCTGTATCCTTGTTTTTGTGAGACTGCAAAAAGGTAATGTCGAGATTGAGTGTTCAATAATCGCCAAATGCTAACGGTCGGCGTTCGAGACTGCAAGCTGATGGGCTTCCCAGGCAAGCATTTGTACCTTTAGCGCGGCGCCCCAGCGAAATTGACCTGTTTCCCCTGTGGCGCGAACGACACGGTGGCAGGGAACAAGGTAGGCCAGCTGATTGGCGGCAATCGCAGTTCCAACGGCGCGCGCAGCACCAGGATGGCCCAAGCTCTCTGCGAGTGCACCGTAGCTTCGGACTTGCCCAAAGGGGATGTCCCTTAAGGCTTGCCAGACCTTGAGCTGAAACGGGCTACCTGACATGGCCAGTGTGAGCCTCGGCTGCGAATGCTCCGACTTGCTTATCTGAAATACTTGTCCAAGATAAGCCTTTGCTTCTTTGTCGTCACGCGCAAGGGTGCAATCCGGAAAGTCCGTGGCCAATACATCCTGAGGCTGGGGATTGGCTGTTTGCTGCAGGTGCAGCATAACGATTCCCTGCTTAGTCCACCCGATTATTCCAAATCCAAAGGGTGTTGGTCCTTGTCCATAACGAACGGTCGTAAGCGTATGCATGATGATGAACCCATAGTAAAAGGGTGGGCGTGCGCATGAGAGGTCTTGATTAGTGTAATGGGTCTGTATGGCATGCGAAAGCTAGGCGACCCGGGCATATAATTTCCTGAAACCTTTAGAGGCAGGAAATCGATGAAGCAGGTGTTGTTAGGTTGCATTGCAGATGACTTTACCGGCGCCACGGACCTGGCGAACAATCTCGTGCGAGCCGGCATGCGCGTCCTGCAGACGATCGGAGTGCCTGCAACGCCGGTCGAAGCGGATGTGGATGCGGTGGTCGTATCGCTTAAAAGTCGAACGATTGCGCCCGCCGAGGCGATTGCGCAATCCCTTGAAGCATGCAAATGGCTGCGAGCGCAAGGTGCGCAACAAATCTACTTTAAATACTGCTCAACCTTCGACTCGACGCCTCAGGGCAATATTGGCCCGGTCATCGATGCCCTCATGGACGAGTTGAAGACGGACTTCACGATCGCAACACCGGCCTTTCCGGATATGGGGCGGACTGTATTTAAGGGGCACCTGTTTGTGGGTGAGGTGTTGCTCAATGAAAGTGGCATGCAAAACCATCCTCTTACACCGATGAAGGATCCTAACTTATTGCGCGTGTTGTCTCCCCAGACCACACATCGCGTAGGCTTGATTGATCATGCGGTCGTGGCGCAAGGACAGGAGGCGGTACGCACACGCATTGCTGAGTTGCGTCAGCAAGGGGTTGGGGTGGCGATTGTGGATGCCATCAGCAACGCGGATCTTTATCGATTGGCACCTGCGTTGTCCGATATGCCGCTTGTGACGGCTGGTTCTGGCGTCGCCATTGGTTTGCCTGCTAACTTTTCGATTCAGCCCAACCCCCACTCAGCCGCACTGCCTCCTGCGGCCGGTTCAAAAGCGATTCTGTCTGGGAGCTGTTCACGCGCGACCAATGCGCAAGTGGCTGATTTTGTCGCAAAGGGCGGGGCGAGTTTTGAGATTGATCCGATGGCTTTGGTCGATGGGGTCGAGTCAGTCGCTTCTGTCGTGCAACAAGCCCTGATCTGGGCTCGCCCCAGGCTCGGTCAGCAACCTGTCTTGATCTACTCGACCGCTGCCCCGGAGGCCTTGCAGGCTGTGCAGAGCCGATTAGGCGTGGAGCAGGCCGGTGCGCGCGTCGAAGCAACGCTCGCCAAGATTGCACAAGGCTTGGTGGAGGCTGGCGTGGGCCAACTGATTGTCGCAGGCGGTGAAACGTCAGGTGCTGTCGTACAAGCGCTGAAAATGACGCAACTTCAAATCGGTGCGCAAATTGATCCAGGTGTGCCGTGGTGCACTGGACGGACATATCCAGCAGACAGGCTGATCCACGTGACGCTCAAGTCCGGCAATTTTGGTGGTGTCGAATTTTTCACCCAGGCCTTTGAACGGATACAGGCGACATGAGTCTTTTATCTCAGCCCTCAGAAACACAGCTCCGTGAGCAACTGTGCCAAGTCGGCCGCAGCTTGTTTGAACGCGGCTATGTGCATGGAACGACCGGCAATATTAGCGTCAGGCTGCCTGAGCCGGCTGGCGGCTTTTTGATTACACCGACCGATGCTTGCCTGGGTTTTCTAGAACCCGACAAACTTGCCAAAGTGGATGCAAGCGGAGAGCAACTCTCAGGTGATCGTGCCAGTAAAACACTGGCCTTGCATCGACGCATTTATCAACATTCGCCCCAAGCCAATTGTGTCATCCACACACATTCTTCATGGCTGGTGGATTTGACACTGAGAGGGGTGTGGCGCGATGACGATATCGTGCCCCCTCTCACACCATATTTCGTCATGAAAGTGGGGCATGTGCCGCTTGTGCCTTACTTTAGGCCGGGAGATGTTCGTGTCGCGGACCATATTGCAACCCTTATCGAGGCCTATCGTACGCGTGGCCTGAGCTTGCGCGCTGTGATGTGTGATCGCTTAGGGCCGCAGGTCTGGGGAAGCAACTTAGTGTCGGCGATGGCTGTACTTGAAGAGCTCGAAGAAACGGCACGCCTCTGGTTAAGGAGTGGTCGTCAAGCCGAGCCACTTTCAGAGGCCGCTATTGAGGAATGTCGACAACACTTTCAGGCGTCTTGGTAATCATGAATATTCTTATCACCGGTGGTGCGGGCTTTTTGGGGACCTTGCTTGCGGGCGAGTTATTGAAACGCAACTGTTTGCGAGGCCGCCCCCTGACAACCCTGACGCTCACAGACCTAGTGGCACCCACGCGACAGGAAATTGTCCAGCATCCCAAAGTACGTATTGACAAGGGAGATTTGCTCAATCGTCTGCCCGAGTTATTTAAAAATGATTACGACGCGGTCTTTCATTTGGCTTCAGCGGTGTCAGGTGAATGCGAAGCAGACTTCGAGCTTGGCTTGCGCTCAAATCTTGAGGCAACCCGCGCCGTGCTGGAGGGGCTGCGTGCTCAGCATGCTCGCACGGGTCAAGCACCCTTGTTTTTCTTTGCGAGCTCTGTGGCGGTGTTTGGCTCAGACCCCGCGATTGCCATGCCTTCTGTGGTGACAGATTCAACTCTGCCGACGCCTCAGTCAAGCTACGGGATTCATAAGTTCATCTGTGAACAGTTGATTGCGGATTACAGCCGCAAAGGCTTTATCGACGGTCGTGTCGCCCGACTGATGACGGTCTCGGTTCGTCCGGGACGCCCAAATGGTGCGGCCTCAAGCTTTCTGTCAGGTATCGTGAGAGAGCCGCTTTCGGGTGTCGCGATGCGATGCCCGGTGAGTCTCGATACACGTGTGGCCTTGTCCTCACCCCTGACGTCCATTGCAGGTGTGCTGGCCGCTGTTGAGGCGACGCGCGAAGAGTTCGGGGGCCGGACGGCACTGAATCTACCTGCGCTGACTGTGACGGTTGGTGACATGTTGCAGGCTTTACGCGAGGTAGCGGGTGAGCAGGTAGCCGCTCTCGTCACGGTCGAACCCGATGAGCAGATCACGCGCATCGTGGGAGGCTGGCCGTCAAAGTTTGATTGCCAGCGCACCCATCGCCTAGGACTTAAAGGGGATGCGTCCTATCAAGACATCATTAGACAATACCTTGATATGACGCGTGCCTAAAAGGGCAGTTGCTTTAAACGACGCAGGGGTGTGCCGCGCCATCCATCGTGAGGATCGCGCCAGTGACATAACTGGCACGGTTTGAGGCAAGATAGACAACCGTATCCGCCACTTCCTCAGGGCTAGCCAAACGACCCATCGGCACCTGGGCAGTCATGCGTTTGAGAACCTCCTCTTGGCTAATTTTTTCATGATCAGCATTCACTTTTAGACCCTCAATGAGCCGATCTGTCAGGGTGCCTGACGGGTTGACTGCGTTGATGCGCACGCCTTTCGGGCCATAGGCCGCTGCGAGGCCTGCGGTGGTCAGCATGAGTGCTGCATTGGCACTGCCACCTGCGATGTGTGGTGTGCTGGGGACTTTTCCGCCAGAGCCGACAACGTTGACGATGACACCAGTGCCTCGGGCACCCATACGCTTGATCACTGGATCAATCATATTGATGTAAGTAAAAAACTTGGCATCCATCGCTTCCCGAAAGAACGCAGGTGAGAGGCTTTCTGCGGGTGTGCGTTTGGCGGCACCTGCAGAGTTGACCAGCACATCGATTGCGCCAAAGGTTTTTTCTGCCGCATTGAGCGCTTCCTCGGCCGACTCCGCTTTTTGCACATCGGCCGAAAACAAAGCGATTCGGTCCTGGCTGCCGGGTACTTGTGTGGAGAGTTGTTTTTTAGCTGACTCAAGCGTGACGGGATTGCGCGAGACCAAACTGACTTTACAGCCTTCTTCGAGAAATACTTTGGCACAGGCCAGGCCAATGCCTTTGCTGCCGCCAGTGATCAGCACGTGCTTGTGGGTGAGGTTTAATTCCATGTCACGACTCCATTGTCTTTGAGGGCAGATATTTCTTCTTGGGTATAGCCGATGCTTTGTAAAAGCTCAATCGTATCGGCGCCGATTGTTGGCGGGGCTTTGCGCACTTGCAGGCGTTCACCTTCAAGGGCGATCGGTAATAGGGCGACGCGGGTTTCGATTTCTCGTCCGGCGCCCGTGTTGTCGGCTGCGATCGTGACGGGTGCCAAGCCGCCCGTGGCGAGTAGATGGGGATCGTCAAACAAGTCGTGTGGGCGTGTAATGGGCGCATAAGGCAAGCCGCATTGTTCAAAACGGCTGCTCAGTTCTTTTGCACTCAACACGCCAAACCGTTCACGCAAAATCGGAATGAGCCAGCTGCGCGCCTTGACGCGGTCATTGTTCGTCACCAGTCTATCGTCAGACTTGAGATCATCAAAGCCGAACTCTTTGCACAAGATCGTCCATTGCGTGTCGCTGACGGCTGACAAGAATATCTGCTCACCATCCTTGACTGTAAAGACATCGTATACAGCCCAGGCGCTTAGCCGGTTAGGCATTGGATTGGCCGGAGCACCTGTCACGGCAAATTGCATCATGTGTTGCGCAACCAGAAAAACATTGTTTTCAAACAAAGCGCTTGCGACCTCTTGACCCTTGCCTGTGCGATGCCGTTTTTGTAGGGAGGCCAACACACCGATCGCGCCAAACATGCCACCCATGATGTCGTTCACGCTCGCACCTGCGCGCAAGGGTTGTCCAACCGGACCCGTCATATAGGCCAGACCGCCCATCATCTGCACCACCTCATCGAGTGCGGTGCGGTGTTCATATGGTCCTGGCAAAAAGCCTTTGTGGGACACATAGATGAGGGCGGGGTTTAGCTTGGATAAGGCCTCGTAACCAAAACCAAGCTTGTCCATGGTGCCGGTTTTGAAGTTCTCACTAAAAACGTCGGCTGAACCGAGCAGCTTAAGGACAATTTCTTTTCCCGCAGGATGTTTGACATCGACTGCAATGCTTTTCTTGTTACGGTTAAACATTGGGAAAAAACCAGAGCCTGAGCCCAGCAGCTTGCGGGTGTTGTCACCTGCGAGCGGTTCGACTTTGATCACCTCGGCGCCGAGATCGCCAAGAATCATCCCACAGGTGGGACCCATGACCATATGTGTAAATTCAACAACGCGAATGCCTTCAAGGGGCAGGGAGTCGGACATCATGTACCTTCGATTTGGGTCTGCAAACGAGTTGTTATACCATCGGACAAGCGGTGGCAGGCTCGTCGGTCCGCGTCAGCATCTAGGAGAGGTTTTTATGCAGTGCAGCATTGTTGTCAAAGTCGTGGATTATCTTGATCCAAGTGACCGCCAGGCTCTCCTTTCCATGCTTGATATGTATGCCAGAGATCCAATGGGAGGCGCTGAGCCCCTGCCTGCGGATACACGACTGCGTTTGTGTGACGACCTCGCTAAGTTTTCCGGAGCGATCAGTTGGCTGGCGTTCAAGGACGGCCAGCCAGTCGGGTTGTTAAATGCCTTGCCCGGATATTCGACCTTTAAAGCACGCCCTTTGCTCAATGTGCACGACATTGCTGTGGACCCTGCCCACCGCGGTCAGGGTGTCGGTCAGGCGCTTTTGACAGCGATGGAGGGGTATGCGCGCGCTTCAGGGTGCTGCAAGGTGACGCTTGAGGTGCTGAGCGGCAATACCCAAGCGCAGCGCTCCTACCAACGGTTTGGCTTTGAGCAATATTCCCTCAGCCCAGAAACGGGGCAGGCCCTCTTCATGCAGAAGTGGTTGTAGGTGTGTGGTCTTTATGGACAAAGCCTCTGTGAAAGCAAATAATCAGATCACTGTGTATTTCGATGGTTCGTGTCCGCTTTGCAGGCGAGAAATTGGTTTTTATAAAAACAGTGCAGGCGCGGACCAGATTAGCTGGCAGGATGTCAGTCGCGCGACAGACGGACAAGTCGCTGGTGATTTGAGTTGCCAGCAAGCGATGGCGCGCTTTCATGTGCGAGGCGCCGATGGCACCCTCAAAAGCGGTGCTGCGGCTTTTGTCGAGCTCTGGTTGAGCCTGAAATATTGGCGCTGGTTCGGGCGGTTGTTTGCGCATCCCCCTGGAATATGGTTTTTAGAAAAATGTTATGTTGGGTTTCTTCGGATTCGTCCAGCGATACAACGTCGGATCAAGTAGTGCTTAGCCAGATCGTGCTTCCGTTAATGCTTAAGTTTGATCTTCTTTTCCCCAACACAAGATACTCACACCACGATTAAACTCAACCTTATGAATCCTACTGATCAAGACCAAGACAAAGGCATACCCATTTCGGTATCCATCCGCAATCGCCTGAAAACAGCACGCAAGCGTTTTCATGCCAATGACAACATCTCCGACTTTATCAAACCAGGCGAACTTGCTCTGCTGTTGGATGAGGTGGAGGGAAAAATGAAAGGCGTGTTGGAAAGCTTGGTGATTGACACCGTTTCCGATCACAACACCAATGACACCGCGCGTCGCGTTGCCAAAATGTACCTCCAAGAGGTGTTTGGCGGTCGTTATCGTCCCCAGCCCCCGATTACAGAGTTTCCTAACGTCGAGCATCTGAGCGAATTGATGATTGTCGGACCGATGACCGTGCGTAGCGCGTGCAGCCATCACTTTTGTCCCGTGATCGGTAAGGTTTGGATCGGCATCATGCCCAATGAGCATACCAACGTGATCGGTCTCTCCAAATACGTCCGCCTCGCGGAATGGATCATGAGCCGCCCGCAGATTCAAGAAGAAGCGGTCGTGCAGCTCGCTGACTTGATTCAGGAAAAAACCCAACCCGATGGTTTAGCTGTCGTCATGAGCGCGACACACTTTTGTATGTCCTGGCGCGGTGTCAAGGACATGGATAGCCGTATGATCAACTCAGTCATGCGGGGAGCCTTTCTAAAAGACCCCAATTTGCGTCGTGAGTTCCTGTCCTTGATTCCTCGAGAGGTATAGCCATGTTGGTACGTTTGTTATATGTCAGTCGTGCACTAGACCCAAGCGCGAACGAGGAGACGGATTCGATTTTAGATTCCTCGCGTCAGCACAATATCGCCAATGGAATTACCGGCATTCTTTGTTATGGCGGCGGAATTTACCTTCAGGCGATCGAAGGTGGTCGCAAGCAAGTCAATGAGTTGTATGGCCACATCATTCGTGACACACGACACAAAGACGTTGTGTTGCTTCACTACGAAGAAATCACTGAGAGACGTTTTGGTGGCTGGACAATGGGAAAGGTCAATCTTTCCAAACTCAACACCTCAATCGTACTCAAGTACTCTGAGCAGCCCGAGTTGGATCCCTACTCGGTCTCTGGTGCGGTGTCACTTGCGCTCTTGGAGGAGCTCATGTTGACGGCATCTATTATTGGTCGCGCATAAACACACAGGAATCCAAAGAAGATGAGCGCAACTGACGCCTCCTTGCACACTCAGGACCATTCGTTGGCCGTTCGATTGTTGCTCAATGTCGGGCATGGTTTAGACCACATGTTCTTGCTGATCTTTGCGGCATCAGTCGGCGTGATTGCAATGGATTTTGGCTTTGACAGCTGGGAAGATCTGATGCCCTACGGTGTGGGAGCTTTCGTGTTGTTTGGTTTAGGCTCGATTCCCTCGGGTCGCCTGGGTGATCTCTGGGGGCGCCGTCGCATGATGGTGGTGTTTTTTGTTGGTATAGGTGCCTCCACGCTGATTGCTGCCTTGAGCCAAAACGCCTGGCAACTCGCCGCAGCGCTCACGTTGGTGGGTGCTTTCGCCTCTATTTATCATCCTGTCGGCATTCCCTTTTTGGTGCAAAAGTCGGTCAACCCGGGCTATGCGATTGGGATCAATGGTTTGGCGGGTAATTTGGGCGTGGCTCTTGCCGCTGTGGTCAGTGGTTTTTTGATCAAGTGGCTCGGATGGCGCGCTGCCTTTGCGATCCCAGCAGTATTGTCGATTGCCTGTGGCGTCTGGTTTGCTTATGTGTGTCCAGCAGAAACCGAGGCGCCCGCCAAGCGTAAAACAACGGCCAAGGTCAAATTCCCTCCTGCCTTGATTGCGCGGGTGTTGGCAGTGATGACGGTGAGCGCGGCGACCGGGAGTGTGCTGTTTAACTTTACGACCAATGGCAATGGTCAGCTGTTGCTCGAGCGCTTTAAGGGCATTGTGGAGGATCCCGCAACGTTAGGCATCATGTTGGCCGTTATCTATGTGGTGGCGTCGCTGATGCAAGTGATTGTCGGAAAGCTGCTTGACCGCTTTGCCATACGCCCCATTTTTCTTGGCATTGTGTTGCTGCAAATCCCGTTGTTTTTGCTCGCTTCCCACGCCCAAGGTTGGTGGTTGTTCGCAGCCTTGTTGGGCGTCATGGTGTTCATTTTCGGCGCGGTACCCTTCGTAGATGTGATGGTGGTGCGCTATGTGGACGACCGGATGCGTTCGCGCGTGGCGGGTATTCGCTTGGCCGTCTCTCTGGGTTTGAGTTCAATTGCAGTCTGGGCGCTTGGCCCATCGGTTAAGAGTCTCGGTTTTGATGTCATGTTGTTAGTCATGGCGGGTTTTGCTGCGTGTACGGCCATCGTCGTGATGCTGTTGCCCCGTGAACCCGGTCCTTCCAATACACAGTCATCTTGAGAGGTCGACCATTATGAGCATTGCACGCTTACAGTCTAGTGAACTCGATGCCGCCTGCGCAACCTGCCCGGATTGGCAATATGATTCGACCGAGGGAGGGCGCTTGTCCCGTACTTGGCATTTCAAAGACTTTAGCGAGGCTTTTGCCTTTATGACGCGTGTCGCGATCTTGGCAGAAAAATTGGACCATCACCCCGAGTGGTCCAACGTCTACAACAAGGTCTCTATTGTGTTGACCACGCATGATGCGGGTGGTCTGTCGACACGCGACATCATGATGGCCTGTGCGATTGACCGCCTCAGTACGTATTGAGTGATGCTTTGATTTCCTGAGCTTTTTCTTTGATGCCCTCGACGGCGGCATCACTCATTTTTTCAATATTTCTGTACACCATTCCGAGCCTGAAATTCTTGGAGAGTTTCTCTTCATGGCGGATAAAAAAGTCCCAGTACAAAGCGTTATACGGGCATGCGCGCTCACCTTCGCGTAACTTTTTATCGTAATGACAGCCTTTGCAATAGTCGCTCATTCGGTCGACATAGGCCGCGCTCGACACATAGGGTTTGGTGGCCAGCAGCCCGTCATCGGCAAACTGACTCATGCCAATGACATTGGGCAACTCTACCCACTCAAACGCATCAATATAGATTCCAAGGTACCAGCGATGCAACGCAGCGGGATCTAATCCAGCCAGCAGAGAAAAGTTGCCAATGACCATCAGACGTTGAATATGGTGTCCATAAGCATGCTCTAAGGATTGACCGATGGAGTCGGAGAGACAGTGCATCTTTGTCTTGCCGGTCCAAAACCATTCTGGCAAGGGCGTGGTGTGGTTAAACGTATTGTGCTGTTCATAGCCAGGCATATGGTGCCAATACATCCCACGGATGTATTCGCGCCAGCCTAGTATTTGCCTGATAAAGCCCTCAGCCGTCGCGATCGACACCTTGCCTGCGCGCCAAGCTTGTTCGGCGCGGCTCACCACTTCTTGTGGGTTGAGCATCTTGGTGTTGAGCGAAAAGGAGAGTAGCGAGTGAAACATTCTCCAGTGTCCCGTACTCATCGCATCTTGAAAGTCACCAAAGTTTGGCAATATGTGATCAATAAAGTGATCCAGTTCTGCGAGCGCTTCTTTACGGTTCAAGGGCCAGAAAAATTCTGCTGCATGTGGCACGCCTAATGTTTGAACACCCGCTTTTTCGATGACAGTCCACAAGGCAGAGTGATCGTGTTTGGTACGCTGATCTTTGGGTTCCGGAGGGGTGCCGGTCCAGCGCTTGCGATTCTCATGATCAAAATTCCATTGCCCTTCGACGGGTTTCTTAGCATCGAGCATGAGGACCTTGTGTTTTGTCCGCATCTGACGGTAAAAGCGTTCCATCAGCCAGCTTTTTTGACCTTTAAAGATCTCTCCTGCCTCGTGACGCGTCGTGTAAAAGTGTTCACTGTCGCACATCTCCACCGCGATCTTTAAACTTTTACCAAATGTTTCAAGTTGCGCATCCAGACGCCACTCATCAGGCTGTTGATATTCAAAGCGCGAACATTGATATTGTTTGAATAACTTTTCCAGATTAAGCGTAAGAGACTGTGTATTTTTAGCGTCATCGATGGCGAGGTAATGCACGCGGTGACCTTGAGACTCAAGCAGTGCAGCGAGGTCACGCAGACCAGCAAAAATCGCCAGTACCTTTTGGGCATGATGCACCACATAGTCTGTTTCTTGACGCATCTCCATCAAGGTGTAAACAACGTTTGGGTCCACGTTTGAAAACCAACTGTGTGCGGGGTTCAGTTGGTCACCCAGTACTAAGCGAAGCGTTGTCATGTCTGTGCCCATTGTTTGCGATAGAGCCCCTTAGGGTCATGTTCTAGCGCTTGTTTTTCTAAATTCATCCGTCGACCGCCTCTCGGATCTGTGCCCAAGCCCGCGATATAGAGCCAGTTTCCCTGATTGCTATAAACGTCGTAATCCAAGAGTTGTGACTCAAACCAGGCCGCGCCCGCTCGCCAATCGATTCTTAAGTCATAAATTAAATAGCTTGCGACGATCTGACGCATGCGATTGGACATCTTTCCTGTCGCGGCGAGTTCGTTCATCCCCGCATTGACGAGTGCATTTTTTGTTCTACCTTGAGTCCATTGCTCAAAGAGTTTGAGCGCGATGCCGCTCAAAGGCTCAGCAAGGCTGGGCGCATCACCGCTTGGGTCAGGCTTGCGCAGGCCTTGACGCAAGTAAAGGGCACGTCCATATTTCAGATGTAAAAAACGAAAGTAATCCCGCCAAACCAGTTCAAACCAGATCCAGTAAGTGCCATCGTTGGCACCTCGGGCAGCTTCGTATTGCGTGAGCCGCTCAACAATCATTGGGGCCGAGAGTGCTCCAGTGGCTAACCAAGTAGAAAAGCTGGTCGCGTAGTCTGTGCCAAAGAGTTGATTGCGTGTTTGTTTGTAGGTGTGAGGTAGTTCGTCTGAGAAGTAGTGGTCCAGGTGTTGCTGACCTTGAGAGGTGCCTGCGCTTGACTGACTGTTTGCTTCTAAACTCGAACCTAGATGCTCAAGCCGCTGCTTCAAGCAGACGCTTTCAACCGCAAGGTTCTCGGGCAGAGAAGGCATGCGCTCAGGTCGTGCGGCCACTGCCCGGGCGCGCAGTCCTGTAGATTCGAGCTTTTGCCTAAACTGCGTAAACACATCGGGCATTTGCCGAGGCGTAAAAGGCAACGTAGCCAAATCCAACATGGTGGATTGCCACAGGTATTGAACCTTGATGCCTTGCTCTCTAAGCTGCTCGATTTCGGCTTGCTCTTCGGGGGCGGCAATTTGCTCACAGATGATGCCGTCGGCTTGCGTGGATTGAACCAGTGAGGCGAGGGTGGTGACCGCATCGCCTTGCAACACGAGCAGTCGAGTACCGAGTGCTCGACATTGTGCATCCAGTGCGACAAGGGTCTCCGTGAGATATCGTTTGCGCGGCTCACTCTCGCGTGGAAAACCCCAGCGTGTTGTGGCGTCCTCTGGTGCGAGTACAAAAACGGGAATAAGGTGTGTCGCCGTGCGACAGGCTTGATTCAGCGCAGGAGAGTCCTGCAATCTCAGATCGTTTCGAAACCAATAAATCAAGGTGCTCATTTAGATGCTCCCGAAGACGTTCTACAGCGGTCGGAGCAAAATTTCACGTTTTCCCAGTCACGCTCCCATTTTTTTCTCCAAGTAAAAGGGCGGGCGCAACGCTGACAGACTTTGCTGGGGAGGTCAGCTTTTTTGCGGCCACGCATGGGGGAGGGGGTAGTCATGAGAAATCCAAGGCGTGCTGTGTCGGGGAGGGCGTTTGCGTGGGACTGTTGATCCGTCTGCGGCTGGTGGGCTGACTCGAACGCCTGCGCGAGGCGTGCTTTTCAACAATCGCTTTTTTTCCTGCTTTGACGTCTGCATCACTGCGTCTATCGTACAGGCGACGCTTAGACTCGCGTGTGGCGGCTTCGAGATCCACGACGGGCACAGGGAGCCTATTGTCGGCGTGGATGCCAAACTGCAGTTGCATCTCAGGTGTCAAATGCCAGGGTTCAAATAACCAAGTGTCTGGGACTTTTTTGAGCGCCGGAATCCAGCGTCGCACAAAGACGCCCTTTGGATCGTGGTCACGCGCCTGTTTGATGGGATTGTAGATGCGCGGAATATTAATGCCTGTGGTGCCCGCTTGCATCTGCATCTGACTCCAGTGGATACCAGGCTCATAGTCAAGAAAATGTCTGGCCAGCCATTGGCCGACTCCCCGCCAGTGCAGCCAGAGCGGGTACGCCGCGGTCGAGACAATCATCGCCCGCATCCGAAAATTAATCCAGCCCGTGTCTTTGAGCATCAGTACGCAGGCGTCCACGAGAGGCCAGCCTGTGCGTCCCTCGCTCAGCGCGACGAAATTCGCCTCATTCCAGTCATCTTCCCGCAGACCATCGTAGCCGCGGTGAACGTTTTGATACTCAAGCTCAGGTTCTGACTCCAACTTTTGAATAAAGTGACAGTGCCAGTACAGACGGCTCATGAGCGCGCGTAACCCTTTTGATTTGCGGCTCTCCCTGGAGCTCTCGCGGTCCATGACGTCCACCATCGCATGCACGACTTCGCGCATGCTGAGGCAGCCATAGGTAAAGTAGGGCGAGATCCGCGAGCATGCCGTAGGCGCCGACAAGGGTGAGGATATTCCGCCACGATATTGTTCGCTGCGGACCTCCAGAAAATCATTGAGAATTTCCAGACCAATCTGACGTCCGCCTTTTTGACGGTGAGGCGGATTCAATGGGTCAATGCAAAGTTGCGCCGCACTCGGTGGCCTTGGCTCAGTCCAAGGCAAGGGGAGAGCGTCGATCCGGGCCGGGGCGGGCAGGCAGTCTTGCTGCATGTGCTCTTCCCAGGCGGCTTGCCAGAGGTTTCGATTGTGCAGTCGTCGCACGACGCCAAACTGTATCGGCTCATGCCAGGCAATGCCTTGTTGACGGCACCAGTTTCCAACGGCAATGTCACGTGTAAAGCTCGGCGCGTTGCCGGTTTCCTGATGCGAATACAGTGCATCAAATGGCATGAGTGCGTGCAACCTCTGCAAGACGTCAAGCGCCTCCCCGGTTACAACGTGTAACTGTCCACCGAGTCTTTTAATCGCGACATAGAGATCGCGCAGACTTTCGATGGTGAACTCATAGTGCTGCGTCGAGGCATCCGGGCTGCGCCAGAGGCTTGGCTCGATGATGTAAAGACAACAGACACGACCGCGTTTGACAGCGGCAGTCAACGCAGCGTGATCATGGACGCGCAAGTCCTTTTTAAACCACACTACGCTTTGACTCATTACACTCCGTTGACTACATCATCGGCGCCTGCAGGACTATTTGCCAAATAGGCTCTGCACGCTAGGGAGATTCTCTAGACCCGCTATGCGGTCATAGAGGCCATCGTCCGCGCCATGCATGGCCGGATTTTCGGCTTTGCCTGTCGCGACGCAATCCATGAATTTCGCCTTTAAACCGGCGGCATCGATGGGGTTTTTTGCATTGCCCAGAGGAAAACGAATTTCACCTGAGTCAAACTTTTTTCCATTCTTTGTTTCAATCACCACGCGGTCTGTGAATGCAAAGGCGGGCTCTAACGGACAGGCGGTATCAACCGTAGTCACACTGACCTTTCCGTAGAGTTCTGACACATCAGGGCGTGTGGCAAATGCGTCCGTCAATTGGGATAAACCGACCTGACGCGCCACCACAGCGGAGGCCACTGCAAACTGAGCACTAAATTTAGCCTCGAGACCTGTCACAGGATGTTTGTTGCGCAACATTGAAGCTTGGGCGGGACCCATCGTCACGTGGACGTTGCTGATGTCCTCGGCTTTGAGGTTTTCACGTTCGACGATCGCCAGTACCCCGTCGATCGTTCGGTGACTCGAATAGCAAACAGGGTAGCGCTTGATCGATAAGCCGCTATCCAAAATCCGCAAGGTCTTACCCAGGGTGTCAGCGGGTCGCTTGAGGTCTGCACGGCCCGACAATGAAAGTGCAAACAAATAGCCAGCAGGATGTTCAAACACATCGGGTGCCGAAGTCATGCCGAGTTTGGACAAGCGGACTGCATCAATGCCGTGCGAGGCCGCGCGGCCAGCGTGAAAAGGCTTGGTCATGGTGCCAAAGTTCGCGACCAGACCACTAGCGAGACTGGCGGAGATGGCGAGTGCTTGACGCGCCTCCTCCACAGAAAGCTTATTGAGGTAAGCCACAGCCGCGGCGGCGCCCACCGCGCCAAAGACACCTGTTGGATGCCAGCCCTTGAGATGATATTGCTCAGGTTCGCGGCTGACGAGCTCCGCCCAGACTTCGTAGCCCACGATATAAGCACGGACGGCATCCAGACCTGAGCTATTGAGCTTGTGGCCTTCGGCCAAAATAGCGGGGACCAGGACAGTACTGGGGTGGCCTGAGATCGCCACATCGTCATAGTCTAAAGCGTGACCAGCCACTGCATTAATGAAGGCTGCTTGTGCCGCGGGGTGCATGGTGCCTAAAAAGGGAACCGGCGCCTCGGCTGGTGTCGTGGCTTGGGCGAAAAACTGTCGGACGATGTCCACGACGGGTTCGCGATGCCCGGCCATCATGGTCGCAATCGTATCGATAAAGCCTGTTTTTGCAACAGCATAGGCAGCTTGCTCTTGACCACCAAAGGTCGGTTGCGCTACGAAGGCGGCGAGAGCGTGGGTTAATCCTTGAGTCATATTTGTCTCCTGCACAATATTTTTATTTTGAGTGGTTAAAACGAACGTGGCATGCCGAGCATGTGTTCGCCGATATATGACAGCACCAGATTGGTCGAGATTGGCGCGATCTGGAACAGGCGCGTTTCGCGCCACTTGCGCTCGACGTCGTATTCCTTGGCGTAGCCAAAGCCGCCATGACTCTGCAGACAAGCCTCGGCTGCATGCCAGGTCGCATCTGAGGCGAGTAACTTGCCCATATTGGCCTCATCTCCGCAAGGCAGGCCCGCATCAAACAGCGCGGCCGCGCGGCGTAACACCAAGTCAGCGGCCTCGGTCTCCGCGTGTGCACGCGCGATCGGGAACTGAACGGCCTGGTTTTGACCGATCGGACGGTCAAAGACCCGACGCTCGCTTACATAGGCCACCGCTGTTTTCGCGAACCAGCGGGCATCTCCAATCGCCTCGGCCGACACTAAAATACGCTCGGCGTTCATGCCGTCGAGAATGTACTTAAAGCCTTTGCCTTCCTCGCCGATCAAGTTGTCTGCGGGGATTTTCAGATTGTCGAAAAACACTTCAGTCGCATGGTGATTGACCATGGCCTTGAGCGGACGAATGTCCAAACCTTTGCCCAAGCCATCGCGAATGTCGAGCAGGAACACAGACAAGCCTTCGCTCTTTTTCTTACACTGATCGAGCGGAGTTGTCCGCGCCAACAACAACATCAAATCAGAATGCAAAGCACGCGAGGTCCAGACTTTTTGACCGTTAATGACGTAATGATCGCCTTGACGCTCGGCCCGTGTTTTGAGCTTGGTGGTGTCTGTACCTGAGGTGGGTTCTGTCACGCCAAACGCTTGCAGACGCACCTTGCCGGAGGCGATATCGGGGAGGTATTTTTTCTTTTGCGCTTCGCTGCCATGACGCAATACGGTACCCATGGTGTACATCTGGGCATGACAGGCGCCAGCATTACAGCCCGATGAGTGGATCGTCTCAAGGATCACCGCTGCTGCGCGCAGCGGCATGCCGCTGCCGCCGTACTCTTCGGGGATCAGCGCACCCAGATAGCCGGAGGCGGTCAAGGCCTGAACGAACGTTGTGGGGTAGTCTGATTTTTCTTCGAGTTCTCGCCAGTAAGAGCCTGGAAAGTCCGCACAGACACGTTTAACGCCTTCGCGGATTTCTGGATAGTCCTCACCAGTCTCGATGGTGATGTTTTGTTTTGGATTTGCCATGTGATGCTCCGCTTAACAGCCTTTGAAGTTCGCTTTACGCTTTTCGTTAAATGCCGCGACACCTTCCATTCGGTCTTCGGTGTCGATGAGATGGTTGTATGCCTCAATTTCGAAACGGAAAGCAGTACGCAACTCCATTTGACCGCCATAACGCACAGATTTCTTGATTTGGCGGACAGAAAGTGGGGCATTAGCAGCAATGACTTCCGCCGTTTCGAGGGCTTCGGCTAGCACCTCAGTTGGCTCCAGAATGGCATTGATCAAGCCATACTCACTTGCCTGCTGGGCGCTAAAGGGCTTGCCAGTCATCAAAATCTCTTTGGCGCGGCGCTCACCAATCGCTCGCGGCAGATTTTGTGTACCGCCGGCACCGGGCATGATGCCAAGTGTGACTTCGGTCAGCGCAAAACGCGCAGCATTGCTGGCATAAATAAAATCGCAAGACAGCGCCATTTCCAGACCCCCCGCGTAGGCGTGACCGTTGACCGCTGCAATGACGGGCACAGGCAGGTCCACAAGCGTCCAGTACATGCGCTCAAACAATTCGTGTTGCAGAGTCCATTGGCGCTTGGTCATGCCGTTGCGCTCTTTGAGATCGCCGCCAGCACAGAAAATCTTTTCCCCGGCACCCGTCAGCACGATGCAGCGTACTTCACCGGCATCCGCGGTCAGTCGATTCCAGAGATCCAGCAAATCGTGCCCGGTTTGCGTGTTGATCGCGTTGCCGACTTGTGGGCGGTTGAGGGTGACCTTGAGCACATGGGTGCTCACCATCTCTGTGGCGATGGTTTCGTAAGTGGGAAAAGTACTCATGTTGCGTTCCTTTTGGAGATCAATTCAGAATGTTCACCGAGTTTGGGCGGTGCGGCGTAGGGTTTGGGTCTGACGCCGTCAAAGCTAATCGGCAGACCGATAAAGCGCATCCCTGTTCCTGGGACGTCTTGCATCAGACCGAGTGCCTGGGTTTGTGGATGCGCGACCATTTGCGCGAGATTGTTGACTGGTGCGCAAGGAACGCCTGCCGCCTCAAGTTGCTCGACCCAATAGTCGGTGGGTTTGGTGACAATGATGGCGTCGAGCATTGCGTAAAGCTCGGCCTGGTTTTCCACGCGCCGCGGGTTGTCGATAAAGCGGGGATCGGTTGCCCATTCAGGTTTACCGACCGTAGTGGAGAGCGCTTTGAAAAGCGCATCGCTGCCCGCGGCGATGACAAGCTCACCATCGCTCGTCATATAACCTTTATAGGGAACGATACCTGAGGCTCCCGAGCCTTGTTTGGCCGCGACCTCGCCGTTTGAGAGATACTGCGCGGCAAGCAGGGACACCCAGGTTGTGGCTGTTTCATACAGTGAGACGTCGATGACTTTACCGACACCGGATTGTTGGCGCTCAAGCAGGGCGGTCAAGATACCGATAATGCCCCACATGCCTGTACCCATGTCGACAATTGAGGCACCCACGCGAACCGAAGGTCGACCGGGCTCACCTGTCGTACTCATAATGCCACCGAACGCCTGCATCAGTGGGTCATAACCCGGGCGATCTTTGAGGGGGCCCACTTTGCCAAATGCCCCCAGGTTGCAATAGATCAGCCGAGGCTGTTTTGCCAAGAGGCTCGCGGCATCGAGTCCCAGTTTTTCAACATGACCAGGTCGAAGATTTTGAATGACAATATCTGCGTGATCGCAGATGTATTGGCGAAGTTCTTCGATTTGTTGTGGATCGCGCAGGTCGCAGACCACTGACTTTTTGTTGCGGTTCAAAGCTTGAAAAAAAGGAGAAGCGCCCTCCCAGAAAGGTGGCCCCCAGCGACGGGCATCGTCACCATCGGCTTTTTCAATTTTGATGACTCGGGCACCGAGCTCGCCGAGAATTTGTCCGGCAAAAGGTGCGGCAACACTGTTGCCTAATTCAATGACGACCAAACCGGCGAATGGGCCGGTCTGGGTATGTTCTTGCTGCGTAGACTCAGGCATTATGGATAGACTTTTTTGAGTGGATTGTCCCTCCAAAATTATGTCACGAATTCATCCACTCAACGCTGAGCCTTGGGGTGATATTCGCTCAAATTAGCGCAAAATCAGTTCGATCGAAGGCGGTTCGTCCCAGATCCAGTTGCCATTGCGTTTAAAAATCTCTGGAAAATGGCCCGGCACGACAATGTCGGTCCCATCGCAGATTTCTGCGATGGAGCGTTTAGAGTCCTCAGTCGAACCAAAACACATATCGCCGACTTGCGCGAGGACCTCTTTGGGGTACTTGACTGCATCCCCAGCCAAGACGACGCGGCGACCGTCCGCCTGCGTAAAGCGCAGCGCCTGACAGCCTGTGGTGTGACCCGGTACTTCAAAGTGCTCAATCCCAGGTGCGATCATGCCCCTTTTGGGAAGCACCCGCAGATCAAATTCCGCTAACAAATCATGAATTTTCCAGGGAATAAAGAGATCCTCAGGATGTGGGTTGCGCGCATAACCGAGTTCAGTTTCGCCCACCGCGACAGGTACACCTTTAAATAAGTCCAGATTTTGACAATGATCAAAATGCAGGTGAGATAAAAAGACGAGATCGATATCCGTGGGAGCCAGGCCGCGTTCTTTCAGACCATTGATTAGGCCTTTACGGACGCAATAATGACCCGTGTCGAACAAAATGCGTGTGCCGTCCTCAGCTGTGACGAGCGCAACGTTGCATAGACCAAAAAAACCGCCGCGAAAACTCAGGCTATTGCCTTTAATGAGTAATTCATAACTCGCATTCACTGACGTTCTCCAGAAAGTGCCACCCGAGTGGCCTCGGTTGGCCTTAAATTATTAACTGTTCAACTATTCAACTGTTCGCAAATCGCCGCTGTGACTTGTGCAGTTGTCGCCAGTCCACCCAGATCGCGTGTGTGCAGGCGAGGATTTGCCGTCACCGCTTCGATGGCTTTCATCAGGCGATCCGCGGCAGCCTGTTCGCCCAGGTGCTCTAGCATCATGACGACGGACCAAAAGGTGCCGATCGGATTGGCTAAACCTTTGCCCATGATGTCAAAAGCAGAACCGTGGATGGGTTCAAACATGGAGGGATAGCGTCGCTCAGGATCGATGTTGCCGGTCGGAGCGATTCCCAGGCTGCCAGCCAAAGCCGCAGCCAAGTCACTCAAAATATCTGCGTGCAAGTTTGTCGCAACAATGGTGTCGAGTGTGGCGGGTCGGTTGACCATGCGCGCTGTGGCAGCATCGACCAACTCTTTATCCCACTTTACATCCGGAAATTCTTTGCTGATCTGAACGGCGATTTCATCCCACATCACCATGGCGTGGCGTTGTGCGTTGGATTTTGTCACCACGGTTAAAAGTTTGCGTGGGCGAGACTGTGCGAGTTTGAAGGCGTAGCGCATGATGCGCTCGACTCCCGCGCGCGTCATCATGCTCACATCGGTGGCGACTTCGATGGGATGGCCTTGGTGGGCACGACCGCCCACGCCGGAGTATTCACCTTCTGAGTTTTCGCGCACGATCACCCAGTCGAGCTGTTCAGGTGTGCAACGCTTGAGCGGTGCATCAATGCCGGGCAAGATCCGCGTCGGGCGAACGTTCGCGTATTGGTCGAAACCCTGACAAATTTTCAGGCGCAATCCCCAGAGCGTGATGTGATCCGGAATATGCGGATCACCCGCCGAGCCAAACAAAATTGCATCCTTGTCGCGCAACGCATCCAAGCCATCTTCCGGCATCATCACGCCATGCTGACGATAATAGTCACCGCCCCAATCAAAACTCTCAAATTCGAATTTGAGTGATTGATCTTTGGCTGCAATGGCCTGAAGTACTTTTTGACCCTCAGGAATCACTTCTTTACCAATGCCATCACCAGGGATTGCGGCGATACGATATGTTTTCATGGATGGATCCTTAGCGTTGTCGTTAGATTTTTTTTGGTTATAAAAAGAGTACAGCCCGTTCGCTATTTAGAACGCGAGCCTTGAATAAAGGTTATGGTTTGCCGCCATTTTCGTAGTGTTTGCCGCGTGCAAGTAGTTCGGGTGTGCCAATGACTGCATTGAGTCCATCAAAGTCCAGCATGGCAGACTGAAAGGCCTGAGTACTTCCTGTGACTTTGAGGCTGGCGTAATAATTTTGCAGTAAGTGGGCGACTGCCCGCACAGTTCCGCCTGGAAAAATTGCGATTGAGTAACCGATTGCCTGCAATGTTTCAGCGGACTTGACTGGTGTTTTTCCGCCTTCAACCATATTGGCGAGCAGGGGAACGCGCCCTGCAAATCGCTGGTTAACGATTTGCATTTGTTCATCACTGCGTACGGCCTCAACAAAAAGAATATCCGCACCCGCTTCCAGATACCGCTCAGCACGCTCAATAGCTGCGTCAAACCCCTCAACGGCTACCGCATCCGTGCGTGCCATGATGAGCGTGTCACTGGAGTGCCGGGCATCAGTCGCTGCTTTGATCTTGCCGACCATCTCTTGACTAGAAACAATGATTTTGCCATCAAGATGACCACAGCGTTTTGGAAATGACTGGTCTTCAAGCTGAATGACGTTGGCGCCAGCGCGTTCAAAGCCGCGTACCGTTCTTTCAGTATTGAGTGCGTTACCAAAGCCAGTGTCGGCATCGACGATCAACGGAATCTGGACACGATCTCTGAGTTGCGCCACTTTTTCACAGACTTCAGAGTAGGTGGTCAGACCAATATCTGAACGACCCAGAGTGGTGTAGGCGATTGAAGCACCAGAGAGGTAAAGGGCTTCAAAGCCTGCTTGCTCTGCGAGGGCAGCGGACAGTGCATCATAGACACCGGGAGCGAGCAAAATTTCTGGCTGAGCCAGTCTAGCTTTCATTGATTGCATGATTGGTTTCCTGTCAGTGCTCATTGTCCTGAGCGAAACACATTGGCGGGCTCATCGAACCAGTTCCGGTTCTTGCGTAAACGGCTTGTCATCGCGAGGGCGTGTGGAGCAGCTTCACACAAAACTTCCATCAGCGCATCATCAAGTTTCAGTCCTGCATTGCTTGCCATGCGAACCGCAAAGGCCCGCGTTTCTGCATCGCAGTGTGAAGTCTCTGGTGTCAAATCAGGTGCGATGAGGGTAGGAGCCGTCTGACCTGGGATGAGCTCGGGACGTTTGTTGCGTAAACCAATCGCTTGTTCAAAGGCATGTCCTGCTTTTAAGACCAATGCGTCTGCAAGTGGCGCCCCCACAATTTGTAAACCCATCGGTAATCCGGCTGCGTTGAAGCCACAATTGACAGACACCGCTGGACCACCAGTAATGTTGGCCAGTACCTGGGTATTTGGTTTGCGCCAAAAGGTGATGGGGCGATGTGCCGTAATCGGCTGCGCTGGACCAAAACCAGGCATCACAAGCAGATCAAATTTTTCGTAGATCGGCTTCATTTCCTCCAGCATGCGCTTGTGTTCGCGTGTTGCAGCGAGAAAGTCGAGTGACTGAAACATCACTGCCGGCAAAATACGCGTCAAAAAGTCTCGCCCATAGTCATGCGGACGTTCGGTCAGCCCTTGTTGTTGTACGCCAAAAATTTCCGTTTCAGCCAAGACGACCTTGACGTCCATGTAGTCTTGCATGGGGCGTAGGCGACAGTCTTGCACTGAGGCCCCAAGACTCTTGAAAATTTCTACGGCATGATCAAGTGCTTGGCGGTGCTCTTCATTGGCAACAAGATCTTCTTCCCATACATAACGCAACACGCCGACACGTAAACCCTTTAGGTCTTGGCCCAGACTTTCTGCATAGTTAGGAATTGGCTGTTCAAAGCTGTTGCCATCAGCGGGATCATGCCCCGCAATCGCTTGCAGCATGAGCGCACAGTCCTCAACCGTCCACGCCATCGGACCACAGTGATCCAGCGTAAAGGAGTTCGGCATCACACCTACGCGACTCACCAGACCCGAGCTCGGCATAAAACCTGCAATGCCACACAGAGAGGCAGGGCCTCGAATGGAACCGCCTGTATCTGTCCCCAGCGCTGCTCCTACAAAGCCGGCGGCAACCGCAGCACCCGAGCCACTGGAAGAGCCGCCTGAAAAACGTGTCAGATCCCAAGGATTGCGCACCGGCGGCCACGGTAGATCTAGAGAAGGACCTCCATGTGCAAACTCGTGTGTGTTGAGCTTGCCCATTAATAAAGCACCTGCCTCATACAGTTTGGCCACAACGGCACAATCGCTGCTGGGCACATGTTTTTGACCGATGCGCGAACCGCCCGTCGTCAAAATGCCAGCTGTTTCATAAATATCTTTGGCGCCAAAAGGAATGCCGTGCATTGGACCGAGGTAGCGCCCAGCCATAATTTCGCTCTCAGCAGCTTTGGCTTGTTGACGCGCGAGTCCAAACGTCGGGGTGATGAAGGCGCTGAGTTGATCATCTAGCGACTCAATGCGCGCACTCAAATGATCCACGTATTCAACAGGTGAAAGTTTTTTGGCTTTGATCAGACGACCTGCTTCGGCAATCGTCTGGAAATGGAGTTCTGTGCTCATACTGGATCCAGCCCCTGTTGTGTAAAGGCGCGCTTGGCATGGTCTGTTTGTAAAAACTGAATCAATGTTGCGATGGCGGCATTCTGGACGGTTTCTCTAAAAACACCTGCAGAAAATACGGTGGACTGTTGAACGGCAGGTGGCAGCTTGCCGAAAATATTGATCCCCGGCACTTGCATGAGTTCGCTCATTTGCTGAACGGCTAATTCCACCTCACCCTTGGCCACTAATGCACCGGTCAAGCCCTCTGGCAGGACCGTTGCTTTGGCGCGAACTTCTTCATCTAGTCCCAGCCGTTTGATGAGACTCGCAAAGTACATGCCACTTGCGCCTTGTTTGGAAAAGGCAATAGAGCGTGCGGCTTTAAGTGTGGCGATAAAAGCATCCTGGGTAGAAATGTCAGGTACGGCTGCCGACAACCCAACGGCCATGGCAACATCGGAACTCACCAGATCCACTCTGCTGCCACTGTTTAAAATTTTCTCGACAATCAACTCGTCAATTGAACCGGCAACCGCGAGCAGCAGATCGCCGCGCGCACCTGCGCGGATGCGCTCACTCAGATGGGCCGTTGCGCCATACTCAATGTTGATCTGGATGCCAGAAGCTGCAGTAAAAGCAGGGATGAGCTCGTTGAGTGCATTGCGTAGCGCCATGGTTGAAAGAACGCTCAAAGAGGACTGGGCGGGGGGCTGTTGCGTGACCATGTTTTTTTGTCTCGTGTGAAGTTGAATTTGATAATGACTATTGCTCTATTTTGCTCAGCGCTTGTGGATCAATATCCTCAACAATAGTCTTGAGATAGTCCACAAATACTCTGACTTTTGCAGCCAGAGTGCTGCGTGGCAGGTGAGCAATGAATACCTCTGGTCCAGCGACAACGTAGTCGGACAAAATACGTTGAATCTTGCCGGAACGCAGCGCGTCACCTGCAATGAAATCGCTCACCATCACAATACCCGCTCCTGCGATCGCAGCCTCTAAAAGTGACTCTGCATTGTTGATGTTCAGTGCACCCGAGACCACTTTGGAAAAGTCTTTGCCGTTTTTAGTAAAGTGCCATTCGCGATGGTCTCCACTGATTGGCAGCAAATAACCCATACATTGATGGTGATCTAAATCTGCGGGGGAAGTTGGGATGCCATGCTTGGCTAAATAGTCTGGCGAGGCGTAGGCCGCAAAACTCAGATTGCAGAGTTTATGTGCGACGACACGGTCGTCTGTGACAGCGCCAATTTGAATAATGGCATCGACAGACTCATAAGTGAGATCAACTTGACGATCACTTAATTCGATGTCAACACTGAGCTCCGGGTATCGTTGCGTAAATTCCCATATTTTTGGCACCACAACCCGACGTCCAAAGCCTACCGGCATCTGAAGGCGCAATTGACCTTTAGGTGTCGCAGTCGTGGAGGTCACCGCCGTTTCGGCATCTTCGATTTCGATGAGAATTTGTCGGCAACGCTCAAAAAAGCTTGCGCCTTCGCCTGTGAGGTTCACCAAACGGGTGGAGCGCGTCAGCAGTTTGACACCGAGCTCCTGCTCGAGTCGGGTGATGGATTTGCTGATCGCCGAAGAGGTCAAGCCTAGTCGTTGCGCTGCCAGGGTAAAGCTGCGTGTTTCAGCAACTTTGACAAAAACGAGTAATGCATTAAGGTTTCGCATGACAATGAGTGTACTCATGAATCAAATTCAGTAATAGTCTTTTATTCTAGCGAATTGACCCGGCAAACATCAGTCGTTAGCATCGGGACTTCTACTTAGCGCAGCCCCCCTTAAAACTATGGAAAATCATCCCGCCTCCCTTTTGCCCGGTGCTACTCAGGCGCTGGCAGAGTTTGCTACCTCTATCCAATACGCCGATATTCCTGCGGAAGTGATTCAGCGCATGAAGATGAGCTTTTTGGACAGCGTGGGGTGTTGTCTATTTGGCGCAACGCTTCCTTGGACCCAGCGAGTCCAAGCCATGATCGAAGAAGAGGGCGCCCGCGGAGTGGCTTCGATCTTCGGTGCGGGCGTTAAAACCTCCGTTGCGGGTGCGGTGCTGGTCAATGCCACCGCAGGCCATGCGTTTGAGCTGGATGATATTCATAAAGAGTCGATTGTGCATGCGGGCTCTATTGCGACGCCTGTTGTGGTGGCGCTTGCCGAGCAGTTGGGCTGTCGCAGCGGTCAACAGCTCTTGACTGCCATGACGACAGGCTATGAAATCGGTACACGCGTCGGAAACGCGGCGACTATGGGCTTGTTTTTTCGGGGCTTTCATCCGCAAGGCGCTTCAGGCGTATTCGTTGCTGCAGCAAGTGCTGGAAAAATGCTGGATCTCAATGCCTCTCGAATGCAACATGCGCTCGGTATCGTTGGCTCTCAAGCGGGTGGTTTGATGGCCGCCCAAGAGGGTGCCATGGTCAAGCGCTTTCACTCAGGCCGTGCAGCACAAAGCGGGGTTTACTCTGCGTATCTGGCGAAACGTGACTTTACGGGCATTACTGATGTGCTTGAGGCTGGCTATGGCGGATATCTCAGTTCATATTCAAACACCCCAAATGCAGTGAGATTGACCGAAGACTTGGGTCAGGTGTGGGAAACGGCCAAGGTTGGCTACAAGCCTCATGCTTGTGTCACAAGTATCCACTCTGCCTTGGATGCTTTTGCGCACTTATTGCGTGAACATCACTTAACACCTGATGATGTGGCCAACGTCGATATTGGAATGAGTCCGATGACATATACGCATTGCGCTTGGGAATACAAGGCGCAGGGCGTGACGGCTGCTCAAATGAATCTGTATTACGGTATTGCGGTCATTGGTTTTGATGGCAAGGCTTTTGTCGCGCAATACGCAGAAGATCGTCTGGCAGATCCCAAAATCATGGATTTCATTAAAAGAATTCATGCCCGCATTGATTCTGAGATCGAAGCAATGGGCCCCGCCTACCGACATGCGGCGCGCGTCTCTGTCACCACGCGTGATGGTCGCGTATTCAAACACGAAATTTTGAACCGCAGGGGGAGTCCGGAAAATCCACTTTCTCACGAAGACGTGGTGTATAAATTCCGTAACGTCGTTGAGTCATGCCTGTCTAAAGTGAATATCGACCGCGTGATTGCCTTGACGGATCGCCTGGACACGACAGACGATACCAGTGAGCTTTTTGGCCTGTTAGCAGCAGTCCGCTATCAAGCCTAACGAAAAAATGAGTTGATATGATGATATCCAAAAAAACATACGCTGGCCTGCTACTGATTGTTGCGCAATGGTTGTCGCTATCCGTTGCTCAGGCGCATCCTCACATCTATATTGAGGGCGGGGTCTCACTTGTTTTTAATAGCCAAGGACAGGCGACAAGCCTGCGCCAGTCTTGGCTCTTTGATGAGTTGTTTTCGACCTATGCCTTGCAAGGCATGACACGCGACCAATCTGGTCAAGTCGCGCGCGCAGAACTCGAAAAAATCACCAGTGAGTGGATGACTTCGCTTGCGGAGCCAGAATCACATTTCTTTGCAAAGATCACGCTTGCAGGCAAGCCCTTGACCTTTGGCGCGCCAAATCATGCGCAGACCACTTGGGATCCTAAGACTAGCCAACTGGTCTTGTCTTTTGAGGTGCCAATCGACCCGCCCGTCAAGGTCGATGCAAAGGGACTCGAGGTGGATATCCAGGACCCCAGCTATTTTGTTGCTTTCGATTACAAAGGGGGTGCCCGTGCCATAAAAGGGATCGACGCACCCTGGCAATGCAAATTTGGGTATATGCCGCCGAGGCCTCTTGACCCGAAAACAGAGCGTTTACTGTGGTCAATCCCTCCAACACAAAAGGAATTGCCTGAGAATTTACGCGAAGCTGTACGCCAGCTTTCACATCAATTCACTGTGAAGTGTCCATGATTCATTGCGCTGACCCAAAAAACAATACGTCAAACTTGCGATTCAACGGGTTTGTTTTTGTGTGGCTACTGATGCTCTGTATCGGTTTTGCTGAGCCCGTGTTGGCTCAAACTGCCCACCCCTTTGCAACGCCTGAGCAACGCTTAAGCATGCCTTCGCCTGGTTGGTTTGCAGAGTTCAGCGGTCAGATGGCCGCATGGCAAGGGCATTTTTATCGCCAATTGACCGGTGCAGTGCGGGCTTGGAAACAAGATGGCTGGGCAGCGTGGTTGTTGTTAGCGCTTTCCTTTGGTTACGGTGTTTTTCACGCCTTGGGTCCCGGTCACGGAAAGGCTGTTTTAACAGCTTACGTCTTGGCAAATCGCGAGACGATCCGTAATGGTGCTTTACTCGCCATGCTGTCTGCTTTTTTGCAGGCTTTTGTCGCGATCGCTTTGGTTGCAATTGCAGCAGGCGTGCTGCAGGTGTCAGGGGTGGAGATGAATCGTGCCACTTGGTGGCTAGAGCTCGCTTCTTACGCCATGATGGCTGCGCTTGGTGCCTGGCTGGTTTACAAACATGTACTAAAGCCCTTGATTCATTCAATTCGCGCATGGCTGAGCGCCGGTCAGAGACCACAGACTCAGCATGCGCACCATACGCATGGAGAGCATGCGTGCAGCCACGATCATGGCCATGCACATCACCATGCCCATTCAGACCATGCTCATGTTCATGATGAGAGTTGCGGGCATGTGCATATGCCTGATCCTAATTTAATCGCAGGTCCACTCAATTGGTCTAAGGCGCTCTCAGCGATTTTGGCCGTAGGGCTCAGGCCCTGCTCGGGTGCGGTCTTTGTGCTCGTGTTTTCACTTGCACAAGGGTTTTTTATTGCAGGCATCGCAGCCGCTCTCGCGATGGGTTTGGGGACCGGACTGACGGTTGCTGCGCTAGCCTCCGCTTCTCTTTGGGTCAGCCAAGTCACGGTCTCTGCGACGGGTGGAACTCAGCGAGTGTGGGGGAAGGTTTTTTTGATGGGCTTGCAAGCGCTTGCATCATTTGCTGTCTTGGCGCTTGGCCTGCTGCTGCTGAGTGCTGCACTTGGGACGGGCACGACGGGCAATTAAGTCAGCAGTCTTTGCAGCGGCCATAGAGTGTTAAGTCGTGATCTTCGACTTTGAAACCCTTTGGTGCCAGCATGGCTAAGTCTGACGGGCAGGAATGAATATCAAAGACTTTTTGACATTGCTTACATTGAAAATGATGATGATGTCCGTGATTACCCAGTTCAAATCTTGGGTTTTCACCGGGCAATACGACCTGTCGCAATGTTCCATCTTCGACCATCGCTTTCAGGTTGCGATAGACAGTGGCAATGCCTAAATTGGGCACAGCATGTCCAGCTAGCTCAAGCACTTCCTGAGCGAGCAAAGGCCGTGCGGCCGTCTGCAGGGCTTCTTTAATTGCTGACCGTTGTCGAGTAGAGCGTTCCATAGGCTTTAATGATAGTGTATTATCAATATTGATAACATCTCTAACTTTACACTTGTTTTAGAGTCTTGAATGCAAACCCATCCACATCAAGAGCATTCGCATCCGCACGGGCAGCAGCATGCGCATGATCATGCGCATGTTCACGCGCATGATCATGCGCATACTCATACGCATGGCTCCGCATCCTTGCATGCACATGCGCAAACCAAGGATCTCAAAAGTCCCGTGTTGATCGGACTTGGACAGCGATTGCTTTGGATCACCTCTTTGCTGGTCGTGTTGTGGTTAGTCGTTTTTTGGGCATTGCACACACATGGCTGAGCTTGACGTAATGACCTCGAGTCCCAAGGCAATCGAGATTCGAAATCTGACGCTTGCCTACCAAGGGCATCCCGCTGTGCACCATCTGAGTGGTGCCTTCGAAGCTGGGTCACTGACTGCAATTGTCGGACCAAATGGTGCGGGCAAAAGTACCTTGCTCTCAGCTTTGTCTGGTCAAAAAAGTGGCATAGAAGGTTCAATAGATTTTGCGCCTGCGATTCAGTCCGTGCAGGGGCGTGCGTCAAAACTCGCATATCTGCCCCAGCAGTCCGCCATTGATCGTGAGTTTCCAGTCCGAGTGCTGGATGTGGTATCGCTCGGGGCATGGCGCGAACTCGGTAGTTTTCGTCCAGTTTCTGCTGAGATACGCGCCCGAGCTTCAGAGGTGTTGGCAGCTGTCGGATTGATTGGCTTCGAGCGACGCTACATTGGCGAACTCTCCGTCGGACAGTTGCAACGTGTTTTGTTCGCCAGGCTATTGATGCAGGATGCTCAGATTATTTTGCTTGATGAGCCTTTTAATGCGCTGGATACCCGCACAGCCGAAGATTTGCTCGGGGTGGTCCTTAATTGGCATCGACAGTCACGCACCGTGATTGCCGTGCTCCACGATCTGGAGATGGTTCGCCAATATTTCCCACAAACCTTGTTGCTTGCGCGGGAGGTCATTGCTTGGGGAAGTAGTGCTGAGGTCTTGACGACAGAAAACTTGACGCGCGCACGACAGACTGCCGAGTACTGGGATGATCGCGCACCTTGGTGCGTTCGCCCACCCGAGAGTGGGAGCAGAGGTTGATGATGTTCGAATGGGGAACACTTTTATATAGCTGGATCCTTGCACCGTTTGTCGAATACGGTTTTATGAAACGTGCCTTGATCGCTTGCGTGGCGATTGGTTTGGCCTGTGGACCGATTGGCACAATTCTGGTGTTACGACGGATGAGTCTTGCCGGCGACGCGATCGCGCATGCTGTTTTGCCAGGCGCTGCGGTGGGTTTTATCTTTTTTGGATTGTCATTGCCTGCCATGACGCTCGGTAGTTTTATCGCAGCAGCCCTCATGGCACTGGTCGCAAATTTTGTCACGCGGTGGACAAGCCAAAAGGAAGACGCGAGTTTCGCTTCTTTTTATTTAATCGCACTTGCACTAGGGGTGTTGCTGATTTCCACTTCAGGCAGCAAGGTTGACTTGTTGCACTTTTTGTTTGGGAGTGTGCTGGCGACTGACGCTGAATCATTGCTGATGATTGCGGGCGCTTCGACGGCCTCACTTTTACTATTGGCGGCGATTTGGCGTCCTTTGATGGTGGAGTGCTTTGATCCTGGTTTTCTGCGCTCTGTCGGGGGGCGAGGGGCGTTCGTTCACCAGCTTTTCATGCTGATGGTGGTACTTAATTTAGTCTCAGCCTTCCAGGCGCTTGGCACACTCATGGCAGTGGGTTTATTAATGCTACCCGCGACCGCTGCGAGATTTTGGTGCTACGGAGTGGTGGCCCGCTCCTCGCTCGCCGCAGGCTTTGGTGCGCTCAGCGGTTACTTTGGTCTGTTGATCTCCTATCACGCTAATTTTCCTTCCGGCCCTTCTATTGTCTTAGTCGCAGGCCTTTTGTACTTGATTTCACTTTGTTTGGGTTCCCGCGACAGTTTCAGATTAATTCTCTTTCCCACCCCCCAGCACAAGGAGTCATGATGCTGAATACGTTTCAGGCCAAAGTTCGACTGTTCGTTGCAGTTGTACTGTTGGGGGGAATTGCCCCTAGCTATGCGAGCGAGCCCCTGCCTGTCGTGGCAAGTTTTTCCATTCTCGCTGATATGGTCAAGCAAGTCGGTGGTCCTCACGTCGCCGTCACAAGCTTGGTAGGCCCAAATTCGGACGCCCACGTTTTTGATCCGACTCCCGCCGATGCGAAACGCCTGGCGCAAGCCAAGCTCGTTGTGGTCAATGGACTTGGTTTTGAAGGCTGGATGAATCGTCTGATTAAATCCTCAGGCTACAAAGGGCCTGTTTTAACGGCCAGCAAAGGCGTCAAGACAATTCCGATGGCAAAAAGCGATCATGACCATGGTCACAATCATTCGCACGCAGCACCTGACCCACATGCCTGGCAAAATTTAATGAATGCGCGTCAATATGTAGAAAACATTAAAGTGGCCTTGAGTGCAGCGATGCCTGCGCAGACTGCTGATTTTCAAGCACGCGCAGCAGCTTATCTCAAGCAAATTGATGCGCTGGAGAAAAGCACTCAAGCCAAAATTGCTGCTGTGCCAATGGAACGCAGACGGGTCATTACCTCTCACGACGCGTTTGGATATTTCGCGCGCGCCTACAAGGTGACCTTCTATCCACTCCAGGGGTTGTCAACAGGTAGCGAGCCCTCTGCAGCGGATGTTGTGCGCATTGTCAATGAAATCAAAAAGAACAAAGTGACTGCAATTTTTGCAGAAAATATTTCTGATCCACGCGTATTGGAGCGCGTGGCGAAAGATACGGGTGCGAAAATCGGTGGCACACTCTTTGCCGATGCCTTGTCCGAGCCCGGGACTGACGCAGACACTTATCTCAAGATGTTTGAACGGAACGTGTCGACCATTGTCTCTGGTATTTCAGTTTCGCCTTAACCCTCAGCGCGCGAGTATTGAGTTCGCGCACAGTTTGTCTTTCGCTTGCATTTTGTTTCAATTAATTCCGGAAGATGAGAATCATTGTCGTTTAGAATGTAGTCATGATTAAACGACATTCTCATCTTGATCCCTCTTCTGCACTCCGGCATCAAGCAATCACACGCTCACCCAAGCGGGACTTTTGCACAGCAAAATCTATTGTGAGTGTCACAAGCGAGGCACTGTTTGCGGGTGCTGATGAGCTTGAGATTACACATCAGGGTGCCCAGTATCGTTTGCGTCAGACCGCGTTAGGAAAACTTATCCTGACCAAGTAGTTTCATTTATTTCATTGCACGAGCCAGCCATCGCCAGCCAGTGCCTAAATTCATTTAGGACACACCTATGCTGCGTATTCATCATGCTGGATCTCCTCGCGCACGTCATCTCACTCCCAAGCGAAATCTCACCTCTGGGTTCATGACGGGCTTGACTTGCAGCATCACTGCTGGTTTGTATGCAAGCCTTGCTACAGCCCAGGCTCCCGAGCACACCTTGACCCAATTGAGCGAAATAACTGTGAGTGCTTCGCGCGGAGAGCGTCGCATAGACGAGGTGCCGGCATCTGTCACTGTAATCAGTGCTGAAACCATAGAAAAAGAAGGTGCGCGTGACTTAAAAGATATCTTTCGCAACGAGCTTGATGTCACCGTGCCGTCGGGTCCAACGCGCTTTAGCAATGCAGGTACCTCAGCAGGGCGATCGGGAAATCAGGGTGTCAACATTCGCGGCCTTGGCGGCAATCAAGTGTTGATGCTAATCGATGGAATACGGGTGCCCAATGGTTTTTCGTTTGGTTCATTTAATACTGGTCGTGGAGACTATCTGGATGTAGATGGGATCAGGTCTGTCGAGGTGCTGAGAGGCCCCGCATCGACACAATATGGCAGCGATGGTGTTGCTGGTGCCGTCAGTTTTCGCACACTGGATCCCGCTGATTTATACAAAAAAGAGAAAAAACAAGGCGATGTTGGCGACAAGGTTGGCGTGGGTGGCGCGGGTGGGTTTGTGCGAACAGGTTACGCCAGTATCGATCGTTCCTGGTCCAGCACGCTTGGACTCGCAGGGGAGCGAGGTCCATGGCAAGGCATGATTCTCGGGAGTTTCCGGCTCGGGCACGAAGCCATCAATCAGGGAACGAACAAGGCTCAAAACATTGACCGAACGGTCCCAAATCCCGTTGATTACAACAACCGATATTTGCTTGCAAAAGCGATGCTTTCTATCAATGTCCATCAGCAGTTGGTACTTACACTCGAGTCCCAGCGACGCACACAAGCCACCGATGTCTTTTCCGCCAGAGTGGCTCAACCGCTCAGGCCTCTGGGCACCTTGAGTTTTTCTACATTGGATCGAATCAATCGCGACCGCCTATCGCTTGAACATCGTTACAGCGATATGAGTGCGGCTTTTATCCAAAAGGCAGAAACCCGTGTTTATTGGCAGGATGCACAAATCAATCAGTTTGCGACAGAGGAGCGCTACCGTGCACGCGGACGGACACGTGACAATACATATCAAACAACAGTATTTGGTGCCGCAACACAGTTTGAAAGCAACATCACAAACTTTCTCGATCAGCGACTCACGTACGGCTTGGACTGGAGTCAGGCCAATATCCAGGGTGTCCGTGACGGCACATTCCCTCCCTATGGCGGCGTATTCCCTGACAAACCCTTTCCCGACACAACCTATACGCTGAGTGGTGCCTTTCTGCAAAGTGAAGTCGAGTTAGGAGATTTCAGCATCACACCCGGGCTACGTTTTGACTATTACCGTATTGCACCCTCTACGAATTTCAGTGGTCCACACACCCAAAAAGGTAGGCACAACAACCCACCCGCAACAACTGATGGATACGCCTTGACGCCGCGTATAGGCATTGTCTGGTCCATGCATCCGATGTTCGCACCTTATGCTCAATATGCCCAGGGATTTCGCGCACCGACGCCTGATCAGGTCAACAATGGTTTCAGGAATCTCGCCTCAGGCTATACGAGTATTGGTAATCCTGACTTAAAGCCTGAATATGCGGATAGTTTTGAAATTGGAGTGAGGGGATTTGACCAAAAAGTTAGTTATTCACTCTCTGTTTTTGACAATTACTACAAAAATTTCATTAGTCAGCAAATTGTCGGCGGAGCAGGTCGACCATCGAATCCTACGGTTTACCAGTACGTCAATCTGACAAATGCGCATATTCAGGGGCTGGTTGCCAGAGCTGACTGGAGATTTGAAAAAAACTGGAGTCTCGAGTCAGGTTTTGCATATATGAAGGGAGACTCAACAATTCGAGGGCATAAACAACCTCTCGACTCTATTCAGCCTTTCAAGATCTTGTTCGGTCTTCGATATGATCAGGCAGAGTGGGGGGCTCGAGCAGATTGGATCTGGAATGCGGCCAAGAGCCCTTCACAAATCGCACAGTCATCGCCAGAACAGTATGCAACGCCATCCTATGGCACGCTGGATCTGGGGTTCTATTGGAAACCAGCGCCAAATTTCACTCTCAACGCTAACGTGAATAATGTTTTTGATACCAAATACTGGCGATGGTCCGATGTAAGCGGTTTATCCAGTCACAGCGCGATCAAAGACGCGTACACAGCACCTGGTCGCAATATCCAGTTGTCTCTGCGCTTCGACTTTTGATCTCAGAGACCAATTTCCAATCACGATCTATAGCAGGAGTACATCATGACTCAAACCCATGAGACGATACGCGCAGCTTTTGCCGCAATGCGCCGGGACGGACCACGCAGACATCGCGATATTGCAAAAATATTGATGATTTCAGAGGCTGAATTACTGGCCGCACACTGCGGTCAGTGCGCTCTCGAGGAGAGCGTCACACTCCATGCGATTCGTTTGAGTGAACAATGGGCGGAGCACATCTCGAGCATGGAGACCTTAGGTGCAGTCATGGCTCTGACCAGAAACGCATCATGCGTTCATGAAAAAATGGGTGTCTACACTCCGGTGAGTCAAACAGGGGATATAGGGCTGGTACTTGGAAATGCCATTGATCTGCGTATTTTCTATAAAAAATGGCATGTTGGCTTTGCTGTTATTGAAAAGACTGCGCGCGGTGTACAGAAAAGTCTTCAGTACTTTGATCAAGCTGGCGTTGCGATTCACAAGATTTTTTTACTTCCTGAGAGCCAAAGCGACGCTTTTGAATCTCTGATTGATCGTTTCATTGATCCTGAACAGTCACCCGGTGTGTCTATTTGTTCCCAATCACCCGGCAATCCAGAATGTACCAACAAGGAAGTTGATGTTCCGTCTTTACAACAAGATTGGATTTGTATGCGTGACACACATGATTTCTTTTTGTTGTTGAAAAAACATGCCGTATCGAGATTACAGGCATTTCGACAGATTGGCACAGACTATACATTTTCTGTCAGGCCAGGTGAGTGCCGACGGGTGTTAGGCGTTTGTTCAGATAAAAAAATACCTGTCATGGTATTTGTCTCCAATCCAGGTGTGATTCAGATTCATACGGGAGCGATTCATAATATTTCTGTTTCCAATGGATGGTTAAACATCCTGGACGATGATTTCAATCTGCATCTTCGCCAAGATCAAATCGCCAGTGTTTGGGTTGTGCGCAAGCCGACAGTCGATGGTGTAGTCACTTCCATGGAACTGTTTGATCATTCGGGAGAAGTCATCGCAATGCTTTTTGGTCAGCGTAAACCTGGCTTTCCAGAAAATATTCAGTGGCGTGCGTTACTGGATGGCCTGTCGACTTCGAGCAGATTATGCGCCGCATGACACCTTCCCGATTTCCAGAAACACTGGCATTTTTGATGAGAAGAAGGGCTCTCAGCCGTCTGGGTACGATTGGTGCGTTGGCGCTTAGCCCACAACTGCATGCTGGACATTCGAACGATAGAGTCCTCCGTATCGTCTGCGCTGGGGGTGCGTTGACCGAGATTGTTTATGCTCTGAAAGCTAAACACTGTCTTGTTGGCGTGGACTCAACGTCTACTTATCCTGTGGAGGCGCTATCCTTGCCGCAGATTGGTTATGCACGCAGCCTTTCGGCAGAGGGTGTGTTGGCGCTCAATCCAACGCATGTATTTGCAACCGAAGAGGCAGGACCAACGTCTGTATTGCGCCAGATCGCTTCTGCCGGTGTGTCTATCGAGCAAATGGACTCTGGATACCGATTTGAAGGTCTTGTTGAACGTATTACGCGTATTGGAAAGTTGCTCAGTCGGGAGTCGCAGTCTAGTCTGGTGAGTCAGCATCTACAGCTTGAATGGGAGCGAGTTCTCGCATCGTCCGCCGTGACTGATTTGCCTCCTCCGAGAGCGATATTTCTCTTTGTCCATAGTGCCAATCGTTTGCTGGCATCGGGGACGCATACGGGAGCGCATGCCATGATGACGTATGCAGGTGCGATCAATGCCGTATCAGGATTTTCTGGGTACAAGCCTCTTACCCCAGAGTCACTGGTAGCGGCCCAACCAGAGGTATTAATGCTCACTGAAAATGGTGTGCGTGCCTTAGGTGGTCTTGCGAATGTTTTTAAACTTCCTGGCGTCAGTCAAACACCTGCAGGTCGTAATCGACGTATCGCTTCAATGGATGCAAGTTTATTGCTTGGCTTTGGTCCGCGTCTTCCTGCTGCAGTGCAGATGCTGCGCTCAAAGTTGATTGGATCATGAGAACAGCCAACTCAAGGGTAGTCAACTCAAAGGTAGTTCACTTAACGATCTCGTTTGCGGTAGTGTTGGTGAGTCTGTTGTTTGCATTACAAACCGGTGCCGTCAATGTCGACTGGAATGATTGGCTCAACTTAAGAACGGTTGCGTTTTCTTTCTTTGGTGGGGATCTTGTTCACGTTCTAATAGATGGAGATTCATATGTGCTTTGGTACCTGCGGATGCCGCGTGTGTTGTTGGCTGTCTTGATTGGAGCATGCCTTGGTCTGTCAGGGGCACTTGTACAAGGTTTGTTTCGCAATCCCTTGTCAGATCCAAGTTTGCTGGGGGTGACAACGGGTGCTGCTTGTGCGGCTGCCCTCACAATCGTTGTGTTCTCTGAATTCACTACTACTGTATCTGCGAACGTTAGGTTTTGGCTATTACCCATTGTTTCTTTTTCAGGGGCGTTTTTGACCTGCATGTTTTTGAATATCAGTTCCAGATGGTTGACGCCAGGTTCTATCGCGGGGCTTCTATTGCTAGGGATTGCATTGAATGCCCTCGGTGTGGCCATTATTGGTTTGTGTACCTATCTTGCGACAGATGAGCAATTGCGTAGCCTGTCTTTCTGGACACTTGGGTCATTGGCTGGCGCGAGTTGGACAATGGTTTTAGTAGCAGGGTTTTTACTTGCTGGCGCTTTTCTTTGGGCCCGCTCATTGGCATACCGTCTCAACGCGCTGAGCCTAGGTGATGTCACAGCCTCTCATCTGGGCGTGGTAGTGACGCGCTTGCGCTGGACTGTATCAGTTTTAGTCGCATTATTGGCGGGGCTGGCTGTTGCATTTTGTGGGGTGATTGGTTTCGTAGGTTTAATCGCGCCTCATCTGGCGCGTTCGCTCGTCGGATCCGATCAGCGTGCGCTTTTACCCTATTCGCTACTATTCGGATCGTTACTCATGCTGGCTGCAGATACGATGGCTCGAACGGTGGCGATACCCGCTGAGATACCTGTCGGAATTTTTACTGCACTTTTGGGTGGTCCGTTTCTAATGCTTCTATTGCGCACTAAGCGTCATCAAGTTGGGTGATTGCAATGCTAGTGATGGAAAATGTACATAAAAAATATGGCCAGTATTGTTTTGGACCCTTTACTCTTCGAATTCGCAGTGGCGAGTGCATGGCGATCCTGGGACCCAACGGCGCTGGAAAATCAACACTTCTCAAGCTTCTTTCAGGTTCGACCTTGCCCACTTCAGGTCAGATCAGATTCAATGATCGTCCCTTAAGCGCCTGGGATCCTCATCAACTCAGTCAACATCGTGCAGTGTTGACTCAATTTCATAACATGGCTTTTGCACTTTCAGTGCATGTCGTGATTGGTCTCGGGCGCGTCTCCAGAGAGAGGGGCGCATGTTGTGATCAGATTGTTGCGCGGGCAGGTGAGATGTTGGGTGTGACACATCTGATGGCTCGGACAGTGGACACTCTGTCTGGAGGCGAGTTGGCTCGCGTGCATTTGGCACGCATATTTGCCCAGCTTTGGGATGTCGAAGACGGGTATATTTTGATGGATGAACCGATTGCTGCAGTGGATCCCGGCTTGCAGGATCTTTTGCTTGAGACACTCATGAGGTTTGCAAGGATTCGCCGACATGCAGTGATTGCAGTGATGCATGATGTCAATCATGCTCTCAGATACTTTAGTCGCCTGACGCTCGTTCACCCTGGATCAGAAATTGAATGCGTCGAAAGTGGTGTGGATGCAAAACAGTCGCTGGAGCAGTTGTATGGTGTTCGTTTGACATGTCTCACGGACGAGCAGGGTGATCTCGTCATGATGCCACTTCGAAATTTAACGAAAAACATTCCTTAAAACATCTGCCACAATCGCCGTTCCAATTGCGACTAAAATTAAATCAGACCCTGCGACTCGCCACTCATAACCTGGGTGGTATGGGAGTTGACCGAGCATGGCATTCGGTGGATATTTTTTTGCGATACCAGGTGGAAGCGGTTTACCTCGAGCCAGGTTTTTAGCGATTCCGGGAGGTAGTGGTGCATAGCCAACCATGCCATAATTTGTAGCGAGGTTTTGAGCGGCTATCGCAGTGATGCCCGCTATGACCAGACCCGTGGCAAGGTCAGAGGAGTTGTCCTGAGCATTACCCTGACTCTGCCCTTGGTCACTATTGCCTTTATTTCCATTATTGCCGTTGTTTCCCTGGCTCCCCTGGTTACCCTTGTTAGGGTTACCTTTGCCGGGAGGAGGGTCGGCCAGTACGGGTTGGATCGCTACAATACTGCTCAGCAGTAAAGCGATCGAAATGCGTTGGAAGCTTTTCATATCACGGTCTCCCTGTCGATGTTCAAAGCATGAATATCAATACTTATTAAGCTCAGGGTACACCAGATGCTCAACTAAGTGGATGACCTTGGTCAGTATGAATATGATTGTGCAGTTAGTTAGAAAAATGATTGATTGATGACATTAACTTATTAACTTAACGGCATGACCCATGCGGTTGAAAGTAGCAAATTGGCTAATTTGTCCAATTTTAATAGACTCAACCATTATTCCAATTTTTTTGTCGATTTCTTGATCCAGTAGGCTTTGACCGGGCTTTGCGCCCAATGCTCCTGCAAAGACAATGTCCCAGTCCTGAACAAACTCATTGGCTTCTTGGCATAATTCTGTGAATGATTTGATTTCGTCGGCTCGTTTGTCGACACAAGCAACAGGCATAAGCGCTCCGCCGTGACCGGCAGCGAAACCAGCGCGTTGTTCATCGCTGCAGTCGTCCGGAATTTCAGCTTTAGTAAACACAAGCAAAAGCTGCTGTTGAGTACTTTGAGATTGAGCTGCGTTCAGCAAATCGTCAAATGAGGTGATTTCCATCATGCATGCCTTGTCATATTAATTTTGAACGAGAGGTGTGTCGGCGCTTTCAAGTTCTATTCCTTCTATTTCAGACCCACCGACGAGTATCATCATGAACTGACGTAATGCAGTCGCACGTGACTGCATGGAAAGATGCATCTCAATTTTGTCCTTGACTTCGTCAAAACTCAGTTGAGTCCCTGTTCGTCTTTCTAATACTTCAATAATATGAAGTCCGTGTCGAGAGTGAATCAATCTGGGATGAAGACCTTGACCCAGTTGAGCCTCGCCATCAAAAAAGAGCGCCCTTGCGAGCTCTGGCGCGCATTCATGGGGCTCCAACCAACCTAGTTGGCCACCCTCTCTTCCCGACGGACAGTTAGAGAGCTCTTTCGCTTTTTGATCAAATAAGCCAGCGCCCGCATTTTTATGCATGAGTTCAAGAAGAGCAGTTTCAGCATGTCCCGCTAATGCCTGAACAGGAACGCCTTCGGTTACGGCAAACAAAATATGTCGTAGATTGATCGCTTGTCCAACGACATACTTAGCTTTGTTGGCTTCGTAGTACCTGGAACATTCGTTTAATTCAGGCTCAGGAGTGAGTACCTGTTTTTCAAGCATGTTTTCAATGATTGCCTGTTCTTCCTCAGTTAGTGGGAGCCAACAGGATGTTTGACGAGGTGAAACAAGCTTCAGGCGGGCGGCCTCTTGACGCAACAGTTCAGCATAGGCACGTTCACGCAAATCATCGTCAGAGAGTTTTTCTCCGTCTTGAGCCAGTGAGATCCCATTCACTTTTGGGGATGAAACGATCAATATTGCAGACATGGAAGTTTCTCCTAAGTCGAGCGAGTCGTTGAGTGCTTGGAAGATTGTGACTGACTCAAGGAGGTTTTTTTCAATCCGAGTCGTCTGCTGCGAACGAGTTGAGGAGGCCTAAAGACATAGGCGACTGTCGCAAAGCCACTCCAGACATGCACCAGCCTGGAAAATGGAAACAAGAGGAAAATTGTCATGCCTAATACAAGGTGGACTTTATAAGGCCAGTCAAGATTAACAATGCCGCTTGCATCCGGTCTGAACGTCAGGATACGTTGAGCCCAGTCTGAAAGGGATAGCATGACAGAGCCATCTGAGTGACTGAGTGAAAACGGTAAGGTGACGAGTCCTATAACCAACTGGACCCACAAAATCAGCAAGATAAACAAGTCAGTACGATGGCTGGTGAGTCGGATTCGTGGATCGAACATCCGTCGATGGAGTAAAAGACTCAGTCCGATAAAACAGATGAAGCCCGCAATTCCCCCTGCGTAGATTGCCACGAGCTGTTTTTGAGCCGGGGTGATAAAAGGCTCGTAGATAAAATGGGGGGTGAGCAGCCCAACGGTGTGACCCACGAACAGGAACAAAATGCCTGCGTGAAACAGGTTGCTTCCCCAGCGCAATTGTTTTGCGCGCAAGATTTGAGATGAGTCACTTTTCCAGGTGTACTGATCGCGATCAAAACGCGCCAGACTGCCCATCAAAAAGACTGTCAGACAGATATATGGATAAACATTGAAGAGAAAGTTATGCAGCGTGCTCATGCTTACGCTCCTTGATGATTCAACTTTGTTTCGGTCGCGGTACGTTTCACAATACGGATGGGTTGTGGTTGTCCGGGTTTGTTTTGACCTTCTGTCGAGCAACCTCCAAAGACTTCGGGCTCTTGCCAGCTTTCATCCATATCGGGATCTTGCTGGATGGTGACTCGTTCAGCCTTTTCACCTGAGAGTTCGATGATGGCAGCTAAAACGCTTGCATAGTCGCTTTCTCTTTCGAGTAGTGCCGTGAAAATCGCACGTGAGATGTGCGCGGTTTCGCTTAAAAACGCCCGAGCTTGAACAGCCGGTTGGGTCGATGCAAATTCCAGTAACACGGGCAAATAATCCGGTAACTCGTCTGGATCGAGATACAAACCCGCTTTTTCGTAAGTTTGTATCAAGTCAACCATGGCTGGGCCACGGTCTCTCGAATCGCCGTGCACATGCTCGAACATCAGTAACGAGGTTCTGCGACCACGGTCAAAGATATCCACATACTCTGACTCGACTTCCAAGGTTGGACGTTTGGTTAGTTTGTGAATCAAACTGACAAGTTCGTTGGTTCTGGACGGACTCAGAGCGGACTCGTTTTCAAGCGCTTCGATCAGTTCTGGTCCATGCGCTCTGAAAGATGCGTCCGGGTAACGGAGCAAATAGGCGAGCGCCCGCAAAGTCAGGCTCGCGTTGACGGGAGGGGTGTCAAATAGGTTCATCTCAGGCCTCTACCTTTATAGGGATCGTGCGTTTTTTCTCGCTACCAAACAAGCTTGTTTCGGAGACGCCCTCTGAACAGCCGTTTCCGAAACTAAATCCGCAACCACCCCGCACGTTGAACGTATTTTCGGCATATTCGCGATGTGTCGTTGGGATGACAAAGCGATCTTCATAGTTGGCGATGGCCATGTAGCGGTACATCTCCTCGACTTCTTTCTGAGAGATCCCCACTTGCTTCAATACATTTGTATCGATGACTCCATCTACATGTTTTGCCCGTTGATACGTCCGCATTGCGAGCATTCTCTCGAGCGCTCGAACGACCGGAGCTGTGTCGCCTGCAGTCAGCAGGTTTGCCAGATACTTCAGTGGGATGCGCAATTGACTGACATCAGGGATCGCGCCTTTTGCTTCGACATGTCCGGCTTGTGCAGCTGCCGTGATGGGTGAAAGAGGAGGGACGTACCACACCATCGGTAAGGTACGGTATTCGGGGTGCAGTGGAAGTGCGACTTTCCACTCAACCGCCATTTTGTAAACGGGACTTTGTCGCGCGGCATTCATCCATGCGTCAGGAATGCCATCCGCGCGTGCCTGTTCGATCACCTTGGGATCATTCGGATCTAAAAAGATATCGAGCTGAGCCTGATAGAGATCCTTTTCGTCCTTGACGCTGGCTGCCTCGGCGATTCGGTCGGCATCGTACAGCAGTACGCCAAGATAACGGATACGGCCTACACAAGTTTCCGAGCATACGGTGGGCTGACCTGCTTCAATCCTGGGGTAGCAGAAAATGCATTTTTCAGCCTTTCCGCTTTTCCAGTTGTAGTAGATTTTTTTGTAAGGGCATCCACTGACACACATGCGCCAGCCTCGGCATTTGTCCTGATCGATTAGAACGATTCCGTCTTCTTCGCGTTTGTAAATTGAACCAGATGGGCAGGACGCCACACATGCGGGATTCAGGCAGTGTTCACACAGACGTGGCAAATACATCATGAAGGTATTTTCAAACTGCCCCATCATCTCTTTCTGAGCCGCTTCAAAACCCGCCAGATTGGCGTCCTTGCTGCGCTTGCTAAACTCTCCACCGAGAATTTCTTCCCAGTTTGGCCCCCATTCAATTTTTTCCATTCTGAGCCCGGTGATGAGCGAACGCGGACGCGCGGTCGGCGCATGCTTCATTTCGGGCGCACTTTGCAAGTGGTCGTAGTCGAAGGTGAAGGGTTCGTAATAGTCGTCTATTTCGGGAAGGTGTGGATTGGCAAAGATTTTCATCAATAGTTGCCATTTGCCGCCTTGCTTGGGAGTAATGCTGCCGTTTGGCTTGCGGATCCAGCCACCTTTCCATTTATCCTGGTTTTCCCACTCTTTGGGATAGCCGATACCTGGTTTAGTTTCGACGTTGTTAAACCAGGCGTATTCGACACCAGGTCGACTTGTCCAGACGTTCTTGCAAGTGACTGAACAGGTATGGCAGCCAATACATTTGTCCAGGTTGAGCACCATTCCGATCTGTGCGCGTACTTTCATTTCTAACTCCTTTGATCTGGCGTGGGCTCAGGGATTTTCGCCCTGTGACTGGTAAACGGCTGCGAGATGGTCGTCTCGTGGCGTGTCGAGCCAATCAACGTTCTTCATCTTGCGCACGACAACAAACTCGTCACGATTCGTTCCGATCGTGCCGTAGTAGTTAAAGCCGTAACTGTACTGAGCGTATCCGCCAATCATATGGGTGGGTTTGGTCACGATGCGGGTGACCGAGTTATGGATACCTCCCCGCACGCCCGTGATTTCAGATCCCGGTGTGTTGATCGTTTTCTCTTGTGCGTGGTACATCATGACCATGCCTGGATTGACGCGTTGACTGACGACGGCACGCGCTGCGATCGCTCCGTTGATATTGAATAGTTCGACCCAGTCGTTATCGACGATACCTGCTGACTTGGCATCATCTTCGCTCAGCCAGATCACCGGACCGCCCCGATTCAGTGTCAACATCATGAGGTTATCGCTATAGGTCGAGTGGATCCCCCACTTTTGGTGAGGCGTAATAAAGTTCAACAGGATTTCAGTGTTTCCGTTAGATTTGATGCCGTGAATGCCGTCTGTTGTTTTCAAATCGACGGGTGGGCGGTACGAGGTAAAGCCCTCGCCGAACGCTCGCATCCAGGGGTGATCCTGATAAAACTGCTGGCGGCCTGTCAGCGTTCTCCAGGGAATGAGCTCATGGACGTTGGTGTAGCCTGCGTTGTAGCTGACGGTTTCACTTTCGATACCACTCCAGGTGGGCGAGCTGATGATTTTTCTGGGTTGAGCCTGAATATCCCGGTAACGGATTTTTTCATCCTCTCGGTACAGCGCCAGATGGGTATGGTCGCGTCCTGTTTGTTTACCAAGTGCTTTCCAAGCCTTTACGGCGACATGTCCGTTTGTTTCAGGCGCGAGCTGGAGCACAACTTCGCAGGCATCAATGTCACTGACGATGCGTGGCATACCTTGGGTTACGCCGGGCTCCTCAGTCAAACCGTTAAGCTGACCAAGTTGCGTCACTTCCACGTCCGTCTTCCACCCAATTCCTTTGCCACCATTGCCGACTTTACTCATCAGCGGGCCAAGAGCGGTAAAGCGTTTGAATACATTGGGGTAATCTCGTTCCACCACGGCGATTTGAGGGGCTGTTTTACCGGGGATCAGTTCGCATTCACCTTTTTTCCATTCTTTCACTTCGAAAGGTTGTGCGAGTTCAGCAGGGGTGTCGTGCATGAGAGGTGTCAAGACGATTTCTTTTTCGACACCGAGATGTCCGACACACACTTCGCTAAAGGCTTTGGCAAATCCTTTGTAGATCTCCCAGTCAGACCGCGACTGAAAAACAGGATCTACCGCAGCTGACAGAGGGTGGATAAAGGGATGCATGTCGCTGGTGTTGAGATCATTTTTTTCATACCAGCTCGCTGTGGGTAGAACAATGTCTGAGTACAGACAAGTGGTCGACATTCTGAAGTCCAGCGTGACCAGGAGGTCCAGTTTCCCTTCGGGTGCTTCCTTGTGCCATTTGACTTCAGTCGGTTTCGCGTCATCGACACCCAGATCCTTGCCCTGAACGCCACTCTCAGTTCCGAGTAAATGCTTGCAAAAGTACTCGTGTCCCTTACCGCTGGAACCCAGAATATTGGAGCGCCAGACAAACATGTTGCGTGGCCAGTTCTCGACGGCATCAGGATCTTCGCAGCTGAGTTCGAGTGAACCGTCTTTGAGACCTTTGACGACAAAGTCTTTAGGATCGACTCCGACGGCCTGTGCTTTCTTCACAACTTCCAGAGGGTTCGTTTTGAGCTGGGGGGCACTGGGTAGCCAGCCCATTCTCTCGGCGCGAATGTTGTAGTCGATCATGCTCCCGCCATAGATTTTTTTATCGGCCAAGGGGGACACGATTTCTTCCATCGTCAGTTTTTCGTATCGCCACTGATCCGTGTGAGCATAGAAAAAGCTCGTGCTGTTCATCTGGCGAGGCGGACGAATCCAGTCAAGCGCAAAGGCCAAGGCGGTCCAGCCGGTCTGTGGCCGCAGTTTTTCCTGACCGACATAGTGTGCCCAACCACCTCCGCTCTTACCAATACAGCCACACATCATGAGCAGGTTGATGACACCGCGATAGTTCATGTCCGAGTGATACCAGTGGTTCATCGCAGCGCCAATGATCACCATGGATCGACCCTCGGTTTTGTGCGCATTGTCCGCAAATTCTCGGGCGACGGTGATGACTTGCTGACGTGGGACGCCCGTGATGCTTTCTTGCCAGGCTGGTGTGTAAGCGGCCTGATCGTCAAAGCTCTTCGCGCCACTGCCCAGACCACGGTCGATGCCGTATTGCGCGACCTGTAGATCAAAAACAGTCGCGACAAACGCCCCCTGTCCGTTGGCGAGCGTGAGTTTAGTGGCCGGTACTTTTGCGTGATTGATTTCGTTAGTGGTTTTGTTGTGGGAAAAGTGAGGTGTCGCATTGCCTCCAAAGTACGGAAAGCTGACCTGAACGACATCGTGTGCTTGTGCTTCCTCTTCAATGACAGAGAGCTTGAGTGTCAGGTCCTGGCCTGTCCGTGCGTCTTTTGACTCAAGATTCCATTTACCCTCATCCTTGCGTCCTTCTGCACCCCAGCGAAAGCCGATCGAACCGTTTGGTAAAACGACGTTCCCTTGCGTATCGAAGGCGAGTGTTTTCCATTCTGGATTGTTGTCTTGCTCAAGATCATTTTGAAGGTCGCTTGCACGCATATAGCGATCAGGCACCAGAGTGACTGAACCATCCTCTAGTGTCTTTTCTTTCAGCAAGACCAGCAGTGGCAAGTCCGTATAGCGTCTTGCGTAGTTGTCAAAATAAGGACTACGTGTTTTTCCGTTGCCGGGGAAGTAAAACTCTTTCAGAACGACATGTCCCATGGCCATCGCCAGAGCGGCATCAGTTCCCTGCTTGGGATGCAGCCAAAGGTCGGCAAGCTTGGCGACTTCTGAATAGTCAGGTGTGACGGCAACAGTTTTAGTGCCCTTATAGCGAACTTCAGTAAAAAAGTGCGCATCGGGTGTGCGAGTCTGGGGAACGTTTGAGCCCCAGGCGATGATGTAGTTGCTGTTGTACCAGTCCGCTGACTCGGGCACGTCTGTTTGTTCGCCCCAAACTTGAGGGCTGGACGGCGGGAGATCGCAATACCAGTCGTAAAAACTCATGCAGACGCCGCCAATGAGTGACAGGTAACGGCTACCTGCTGCATAGCTGATCATGGACATGGCGGGAATGGGTGAAAAACCAATAATCCTGTCAGGTCCGTATTTTTTAATGGTGTATACGTTGGCGCTGGCGATGAGTTGATTGACTTCGTCCCAAGTGCTTCTGACAAAGCCGCCCATGCCGCGCAGTTGCTGATAGTCGCGTCGCGCCTCTTGGTCGTCGGCAATCAGCGCCCAGGCATCGACAGGTGTCTTTGCGACCTTAAGCGCCGAGCGCCAGCGTTCCAAGAGGCGTCCCCGGACCATGGGGTGTTTGACACGGTTCGCGCTATAGAGGTACCAGGAGTAGGAGGCGCCGCGTGCGCAACCTCTGGGTTCGTGGTTGGGCATATCCCAGCGCGTCCGGGGATAGTCCGTCTGCTGGGTCTCCCAAGTGACAATGCCGCCTTTGACATAGATTTTCCATGAGCAGGAGCCCGTACAGTTCACGCCGTGCGTGCTACGTACGATCTTGTCATGCGCCCAGCGGTTTCGGTAGGCATCTTCCCAGGTGCGATCCTCATTGGTCGTGCGACCGTGTTCACCAGAAAATTTTTCTGTGGGAAGTGAAAAGTGGGTTAACCGATCTAGAAAATGACTCATTACTCTTTCTCCAATTCTGCTTGCCTCGAAAGGCCAGAGTCCTGACGACATCCTACGGGTGTAGGGTGTGGTCGCCAATTCTCCAAACGAACTGATCATTCAGTTCATTGTGGGGAGGGGACTAGTCCTTTGTGATTAGTTTGTGTGTACTGGTTAGCATGGCATCGGTGCGTGACGACGGGAGTACCACCACCACGTGACGAAAAGACAGCTCAGATAAAACGCGATAAAGACTGCGAGAGCCGCGTGAGGAGTTCCCGTCATGTCAATGGAGGTTCCAAAGCTTTTGGGGATAAAAAAGCCTCCGTATGCACCTACAGCACCAGAAAAGCCCAGGACGGCAGCGGCTTCTTTTGCACCGTCGAGGGTGGCGCGTCGCTGCGAGGTTTCGTCTTTTTCGGCGGCATGCTGGCGTTCTTGCAGAAAAATCACGGGAATCATTCTGAACGTTGAGCCGTTGCCGATTCCTGTCAGTGCGAACAGGATGATGAACATCGTCAAAAAGCCGTAAAAATTTCCTGTGTTTCCACTGCTGGGAAGGAAGTACATCACACCCATCACAGAGAGGATCATCAAGAGGAACGTCCAGAATGTGACGCATGCTCCGCCAAGTTTGTCTGAAATCCAGCCGCCAATTGGACGTACTGCGGCACCGACGAGCGGCCCTAAAAATGCATACTGAGTTGGGTTGACATTCGGAAACTGCGACTGGGTGAGCAAGGCCAGCCCTGCCGAAAACCCAATAAAAGAGCCGAATGTTCCAAGGTACAGCCAGCACATCAGCCAGTTATGCTTGCGTCGAAAAATGACAGCCTGATCCGCGAATGATGCCTTCGCATCGGCGATATCGTTCATGCCGAACCACGCGGCAATGGATGCGATCAGGATAAATGGGACCCAAATAAAGCCTGCATTTTGTAGCCAGATCGTTTGTGTACCGCCTGCAGCTGTCGTGGACGAGTGACCGTCCCCGCCCAGGGCGCCGAACATGCCCACGGAGATGACCAAGGGCGTGATAAATTGGACAACGGACACACCAAGATTGCCGACGCCCGCATTCAGACCGGTTGCAAGACCTTTTCTGGCCTTGGGAAAGAAAAAGCTGATGTTCGACATCGAGGAGCTAAAGTTTCCTCCGCCAAAACCGCAAAGCAGAGCGAGCATCAGTAATGTCGGGTAGCTCGTGCTGGTATCCCTGAGGGCAAAGCCCATGCCAAAGGCTGGAATCAGCAAACTCGCAGTCGAAATGGCAGTCCATCTGCGACCGCCGAAAATCGGGACGAGAAATGAATAAAAGATGCGTAAGGTAGCTCCGGACAAGGCGGGCAACGCAGTCAACCAGAACATTTGGTTTTTGGTAAAGCTAAAACCGGCTTTATTCAGATTGACCACAACAACGGACCAGAGCATCCAGACGCTGAAGGCAAGCATCAGCGCTGGGATGGAGATCAGCAGATTTCTATTTGCAATCCTGCTGCCTTCTGAGCGCCAAAAGTCTGGTTGTTCAGGTTCCCAGCGCTTAAGAACGTAAGGTGTCGACATGATGTGTGCTCCGGGTGATCGATCAATGTTGCAAGGCAAGCGCTGCTTGACCTTTGGCGACTGTTTCCTTTCTGAAACTGAAATGCATCCAGATCAGAGAGATACAGACTGTTCCGTACAAAAGCATGAAAGCAGAGGTTCTGACGCCAGTAATGTCGACGAGCGCGCCAAACATGATGGGTAGCACGAAGCCTCCTAAACCTCCTGCCAACCCCACAATGCCGGATACAGCGCCGATATTGCCGCTAAAGTCATCGGAGATGAACTTGAAGACCGAGGCCTTTCCGATGGCTGTGGCAATGCCCACCACGAAGAGCAAAATGGTGAAAATGGTTGGGGAAAGCGCAATACGGAACGTGCGAGGCCCTTCAACGGTCAGGACAGTAAAGTCAGTCTGTGGGTAGCTCAGGAGAAAGAACGCGACCCAGCACACCCACATCACCCACCAGGTTGTTTGATAAGCTCCGTATTTATCTGAAATCCAGCCTCCGAGAGCACGTAACACTCCGCCCGGCAATGAAAAGCAGGCTGCCAAAAGTGCCGCAGTCTGAATGCTGAAACCATATTCGCCAACGTAATAACGTGTCATCCAAAGCGCGAGTGCGACATAGCCTCCAAACACAACCGAGTAGTACTGACAGTAGCGCCACACCCTCGGATCTTTGAGCATCTTGGCTTGCTCTTTCAGACTGACCGAATTCGAAGCATTGTGCGATGGATTGGTCGCCGAAAATATCCAGAAAAGAATCGCGGTGACAAGCATGGCGATGGAATAAACCTGCGGAACGATTGTCCATGAACCACCCGCCATCACGATGAGTCCCGGGGCTACAAATTTAGTCAGTGCCGATCCTGAGTTGCCTGCTCCAAAAATACCCATAGCCAGACCTTGTCGGTTTTTAGGAAACCAGCGTGCGACATAAGGCGTACCCACAGAAAATGAGCCTCCTGCCAGCCCGACGAACATCCCGATGACCAAAAAATGCCAGTACTGTGTCGCGTATGACATCAACCAGATCGGTAGGACAGTGCTGAGCATCAGCAAAAAGAAAACGATCCTGCCACCGAAGCGGTCGGTCCATAATCCCAAAGGTACCCGTACCAGTGATCCTGTTAGAACAGGCATCGCGGCAAGCAGGCCAAACTGAGTTTCGCTGAGATCCAGTTGTTTTTTGATAGGGATGCCGATCACGGCAAACATCATCCAGACTGCAAAGCAGATTGTGAAAGCCAGGGTACTGGAGGTCAGAACCATGACGGATTTTCTTTGGTTTGGTTCCACGGTAATGGTCTCCTGAGTCGTTCGTGTTTGATAGTGAACAGACTACGAGACTGGTGATGCTTTGCCCATTCTCCGTTGGCAGGAGACGGGCGAAGCAATGGACCTAGTTCCCCCCTACTTTAGGACTAGGCCCTTTTAGCCGAATGACGCATGGCTAAATTCAGCACTGAGGGCGAGAATATGTGTATGGATAATCATCTCGCTCCACTTGTTGACCGGTTTGGTCGAAAAATCGACTATTTGCGCTTAAGCGTGACAGATCGTTGTGATTTGCGTTGCAGCTATTGCATGCCTAAAAGTTTCAAAGGGTTTGAAGAGCCGGGAGACTGGCTCACTTTTGATGAGATTGAACGCGTGGTGGGCATTTTTGTGCGCATGGGGACGACCCGAGTTCGTTTAACAGGAGGAGAACCTCTGTTGCGTCGTCACCTGTCGAAACTGGCGGGGCGATTGAGTCAACTGCCGGGCTTGTCCGACCTGTCGCTCTCCACCAATGGAACACAATTGGTCAAACATGCCGAGGCTTTATACGAAGCAGGTGTCAGGCGCCTCAATATCAGCATGGATACCTTATCGAGAGATTGCATGATCCAGATTACCGGGCGAGATTCGATGAGTGCGGTGATGTCCGGTCTGGATATTGCTCAAGCTATTGGTTTTGCGCCGATCAAACTGAATATGGTGGTGATGCCTGGTATTAATTTATCGGAAGTGCAGGCAATGGCCGAGTTTTGTATCAACCGCGGACTGATTCTCAGGCTCATTGAAACCATGCCCGTAGGCAGTACGGGTTTGAAGAGTGGCTTTACCCCGCTTGGTCCGATCGTTGAGTCGTTGCGTCAACGTCTGGATTTGATTCCTGAAATTAAGGTGATGGGAGGAGGTCCGGCGCGTTATTGGCGGACAAGGGATGGAAAAGGTCAAATCGGACTGATTACGCCGATGAGTCAGCATTTTTGTGAAACATGCAATCGTCTGCGGATGTCAGTGGATGGCACGATTTATCTTTGTCTGGGTGAGGATGAAAAGGTCGAGCTTAGACCCTATCTGCGCGGCGGTGCGACAGATGCCGACATCGAGCACGTATTGCGTGAGGCAATTGAGCTCAAGCCAGAGCGTCATCACTTTAATGAAACACCCGAAAAAATTGTGCGGTTCATGTCGCAAACGGGTGGCTAGATTCAGGAAATTGCTATGCCAAAACATGATTTGGAAAAATTCATCAATGGTTTTGAACGTTTTCAAAAAACCTACTACGGTGACGATCACGAGCTCATCGAGGAGCTTACTCAGGCTCAACACCCCCGTACTTTTTTGATCGGTTGCTGTGATTCACGGGTCGATCCCGCGCATTTGATGGGGGCAGAACTCGGTGAGTTGTTTGTGTCCAGAAATGTTGCAAATTTAGTACCACCTTGCGAGGCGAGCGAGGGGAGTCATCATGGCGTCAGCGCTGCAATTCAGTTTGCAGTCCAGAATCTCCAAGTGGAACGAATTATTGTGCTGGGTCACGCTAGATGTGGTGGTATCCGCGCTTTGATGGACGACACTCGGATCAAAGAGCCAGTTGATTTCATTTCATTGTGGGTCAACATTGCCGAATCTGCTAAACGTGAGACCTTAGCGGCGTTTGGCGAGGCACCTTTCGAGGTCAAGTGCAAAGTCTGCGAACAATCGTCTATCCTGAATTCCCTGAACAATCTGATGAGCTTTCCCTGGATACAGCAGGCGGTGGAGGAAAAGCGCTTGACCTTGCATGGCTGGTACTTTGATCTTGAGGCAGGAGAGTTACTCGCTTACTCCAAGCGCGCAGGCACTTTTTTACCAATGGTATGCGCATTGAATCCATCCCTTGAATAAGAAAGACTAAACTACGGTGTCTATTGCAAAAAGTTCAAACGATGACCGCGACCGCGAATCAAACGAACCTGCGGAATATAGAGGAGTCCATTCGGGAGCCTGGGTCTGCTGGCGCCCGGATATCAATCGGCCGTAATTACCGGCTCGGTGTCAGGCTGGTGTCTGTAGCCTTGACCACGCTTGTATTTGGACTGACCATGGTGATGGTCACGCTTTGGCTATCATGGGCACTCGAAGGCGCTGCCGCGGCGATTAACGACACGGGGAGTCTACGCATGCAGTCTTTGCGCGTGGGCTTGCTGATGACCGAACAGCCGGTTTCCCATAAAGAAATTGTCGAACGCGCAAGTTTTTTCAATAACACCTTGCTCGCACTACGCAAGGGGGATCCGCAGCGACCGATGCGCCTGCCAAAGTCCGATGCTGTTCAAGAGCAGTTTGAGCGCGTGCGCTACATGTGGATTGAACAGTTACAACCTGCACTGATGCGTGTTGAATCAAGTCTGGGGCAGGATCGCGCATCGATTCAATCTTATCTCGAGGATTTGCCAGAGTTCGTCAAGCAATCCGATACGCTGGTTTCCTTGATTGAAGCGCAAAATTCCAGGGATACAGCATTGTTGCGTGGCTCTCAGATGGCCGTGATTGTTTTGATGATTGCGGGCTGTGTGGGTATTGTTTATTTACTGTACGGATGGGTCATCAGACCTGTCGAATCACTTCGTCTGGGTATTGCTCAAATGTCCATTCGAAACTTCGCTTACAGAGTGCCTGTGGAGGGAGGTGACGAGCTTGGGGAGCTTGCGCGGGGATTCAATGATATGGCCTCTCAGCTCAGCCATTTGTATCGTGATCTGGAACAGAGAGTTGAGGAAAAAACGCAGCAACTGGCCCAGCAAAATCGCGAGATTTCGACCTTGTACGAATTTTCCGCCTACTTGAGTCAGGCAGGGGATCTTGAGCAGCGGTGCCAAGGATTCCTGGCGCGTTTGATCGAATATTTCTCAGCTGATGGTGGAACTGTCAGGATTTTGGATCCGCGTCAAAAGAACTTGCATTTGACTGTCCATCAGGGACTTTCGCTTGATTTCGTAAAACAAGAACAGTGTTTACATGCAGGCGATTGTTTATGTGGAGAGGCTTCTGAAAAAGGTGTCATGGTCTTGCACGATTTTCGCAAATTGCCACAGGAGTTTAGTTTGCGATGCCGCGAGGAAGGTTTTACGGCGATTGCCATTGCGCAGATTATTCATGCAGGACAGCAGTTAGGTAGCTATACCTTGCACTTTCAGGAACCTCGGGATTTTTCCGCAGACGATAGGCGTCTGTTCAAAACTTTGGGTCAGCATTTGGGTGTCGCGATCGAAAACCAGCGACTGCTCGCCCGAACGCGTGAGCTTGCGATCGCCGAGGAGCGTAACCTCATGGCTCAAGGATTGCACGACTCGATTGCTCAAGGATTGAATTTTCTGAAGCTACAGGTTCAGATGCTGGAGGATTCAATCGCGAGAGGTAAAGATGATGAGGTGAAGGAGGTCATTCAGTTGATTGAGCTTGGCGTGCGCGAAAGTTATGATGATGTGCGCGAGCTCTTGACGAATTTTCGAATCAAACTCGATGAGGGCGATATCGTCGAGGCGTTACGAGCATCAGCCGAGCGTTTTAAAAAACAAACTGGCATTGCCGTATCCGTCCAGGTGTTGCATCAGGGTCCTCCCTTGCCGCCAGAGCAGCAGCTACAAATCCTTTTCATTGTTCAAGAGGCACTTTCAAACATTCGTAAACACGCGAATGCGCATCAAGTCAAAATCATTCTGGATGATCATGACGACTTCAATTTGACGGTTTCTGATGACGGACAGGGCTTTGACATAAAATCTTCGAACGCAAATGAAGAACAGCACGTGGGTTTAAAGATTATGCGTGAACGAGCCTTGAGGCTACAAGCCATTCTGTCCGTCGTATCTGAGCCAGCATCGGGAACATCCATTTCCCTGAGTCTCCCTAAAGAAAATCGTACCACCGGTTAGCGTGATGACTTCTCCCATAAAAGTTTTACTTGTCGATGACCATGCTCTTTTTCGCAGCGGCATCAAGTTATTGTTACAGCGAAACCATGATTTCGAAGTCGTGGGCGAGGCGTCTGACGGCATTGAGGGCGTCAAACGTGCGAAAGCATTGCAGCCTGATGTGGTCTTACTCGATTTGCATATGCCTGGACTTTCTGGTCTGGACGCGATCAAGTTGATTCAAGAAGAGGTCCCTGCTTGCCGTATTATTCTGTTGACGGTTTCAGAAGAGGGCGAGGATCTCACGACAGCGTTGAAAAATGGGGCGGTTGGCTATCTGCTCAAGAACATTGATGCAGACTTTTTTCTCGATGCGATGCGGCGCGCCATGCAAGGTGATTCAGTTATTTCTAATGAAATGACATCAAAACTCGTCGCGAATTTGCGTCGAGGCCATGAACCGATTCCTACTGAAATCAGCAAGCTCACCCCGCGAGAGGGTGACATTCTTTCTCAGCTTGCTTCTGGTTTGAGTAACAAGGAAATTGCCCGAGAACTGAATTTGGCCGAGAGTACCGTCAAAATTCATATTCAGAGTATTTTGAAGAAGCTGGGGCTATCCAATCGCGTGCAGGCGGCGATTTATGCTGTTGAGAGAGGTTTTGGCATTCAGCACTGAGTGTTTCAAACGTCACATCAAGCTGGGGAGCATGGCGCTTCAGAGCTTCGCCGTCAATGATGGTGATTTTTGTTTTATCCACGATGATGCATTTCTCATCGATGAGCTGATGCAACGCACGGGAAAATGTCTCGGGTTGTAATCCAAGTTTGGATGCTATCGTGCGTTTGGGAAGTGACAGATCGATTTCATGTCCCAGAGTCGAGTTTTGAAGTAAATAATCCGCGACTCTGGCGGCGGCGGAGGGTAGATTCACGACCTCGATATCGTGCAGGAGGGTTTCGAATCTTAGGGCCAGACCATTCACTATCTTTTTCATAAATAGTGGGTTTGAGGTCATGATACTGAGGAGTGCATCGCGTTCGATATGCACGAGCAACGTGTCTTCGAGCGCCTGGGCATCGATCAGGTACGGATGCTCCAGAAACATCACCGCTTCGCCGAAGTGTTGGCCGGTACCAAAAAATTCAATCACTTTGTCGTGTTCATGGACGCCAGGAATTGAGATTTTGACTTTCCCAGTCATGACGACGTAAAGACCTGTTGCGCGATCGCCTCGCTTGATGACATAACCGCCCTTTGGCAGTCGCACAATTTTGGAGGCTTGCGCCAGATATTCTCTTTCTTTGCAGCTGATGTCATCAACAAGTGGTATGTGTTTCAGCAGTTGACTGAGTGATATCTGATGCCCCATTTCTCTCACCTATAAGAAAAGGTTTCAAACAGATCCTTTAAATGACTGAGTGCGGGAGGACTGAGTGAAACATTGCTAGTGTGCGTCCCTGGAGATCTGAAACGCTGTAAGGCATATTCCCTCACACCTTGCTGGGACAAGCTTTGCGCTAAATCAATTAATTCGCTTTCAGACAGCCAGTCGGGTGACCAGGTTGTCCTGCACTCAAAATTTCCGCCCCAGTCCAGCAATATCTCGAGAGACTGTGCTGTTTGCTCGAAGCTTTTGGCCTGTCCAGTCAATTTTTCATAATGGCGTTCAGTCGTTTTAATATCCAATGCGACCCATTGAAGTTCTGGAAGGATCTTTTTCAGACGTCCCGAATACATGCCTGCCGTGTGAAGCGCAAGCCCAAAACCTTGTTGTCGGATGTCAAGTGTCATCTGCTCAAAAAATGGATCACTCAGGGGCTCTCCGCCTGACAATACAACGCCGTCTAATAAAGCAGCACGAGATTTTAAAAAGGAAAGTATTTGTGACCAACTTTCAGCTTTCTGACGTGTTTGGAGATGAGGGTTATGGCAGTAGTGACACCGCCACGGACAGCCTGAGATAAAGACAGTGCTTGCAAGTTTTCCTGGCCAGTCTACAGTTGAAAAGGGCGTGAACCCTCCAACTGAAGGCCCATCATTTTCACACTTTGTTTGATTCAGTAAAGAACTGACGCTCATTGAATTCCCCCTTTTTGCCGATATTGAACGAGCTCACCGGACGGTGATAGCCCATCACGCGTGTCCAGACTTCGCAGCGGGTTCTTAGGTGGTCTGGCGGTAAGTGACTGTTGTTGATGTTTGACTGGCTTGTGCTGTTTGCCATGATTGAATGCTCCTCGGGTTAGGTGATTTGAGTTTGGTTGCTTGGGTTAGACTGTTTGAGTGATGTCGCTTGACCAAGTTTTTCCTGTGCGATGATTTCAGCATCGCATTTTGGACAAAACTCGTGATGACCGGATAGATATCCGTGTTTTGGACAGATTGAAAATGTGGGGGTGATGGTCAGGTAAGGCACTCTAAAGTTGCTGAGGGCGCGTCTGACGAGTTGCTTGCAGGCTTGTGCACCCGATATCGCCTCACTCATATAGAGGTGAAGCACGGTTCCGCCGGTGTACTTCGATTGCAACGTTTCTTGCAGGCTCAGTGCTTCAAAGGGATCATCTGTATAGCCCACGGGTAGTTGACTTGAGTTGGTGTAGTAGGGCTGATCATCGGTACCCGCTTGCAAAATATCTGACCAACGCTTCTTGTCTTCTTTTGCGAAACGATAGGTTGTTCCCTCTGCGGGTGTGGCCTCGAGGTTGTAAAGATGTCCGGTCTTTTCTTGAAATTCAGTCATCCGCATTCTGACATGATCAAGAAAGCGTAGGGCAAACTCATGACCTTGTGGCGAGGATATATCAAAAGTGTCGTGACTGAAGTTTCTGAGCATCTCGTTGATACCGTTGACCCCGAGCGTACTGAAATGGTTTCTCAGCGTACCCAGATAGCGCTTGGTATAGGGGTACAGTCCTTCGTCGATGTATTTTTGAATCGTTGTTCTTTTGCGCTCCAAAACATCGCATCCCAAGTTCAAGAGTTCGTCCAGGCGATCCATCAGCGCGCCTTCGTTGCCTGCATAGAGATATCCCAGTCTTGCGCAGTTGATCGTGACAACGCCCACACTACCTGTTTGCTCGGCTGAACCAAAGAGTCCATTGCCTCGCTTGAGCAGTTCGCGCAGATCGAGTTGAAGGCGGCAGCACATTGAACGCACCATATGTGGTTCAAGATCTGAATTGAGAAAGTTTTGAAAGTATGGCAAACCATACCTGGCCGTCATTTCAAACAATGGCGACGTATTAGGGTGTTCCCAGGGAAAGTCTTTCGTGATGTTGTAGGTGGGGATGGGAAAGGTAAAGGCGCGACCCAGCGCATCTCCAGCCATCATCACATCAATGTAGGCACGGTTGATCATATCCATTTCTTTTTGCAAATCACCATAAGAAAATGGCATCTCAATACCACCGACGTAGGGGATTTGCTCTTTGAGATCTGCGGGACACGTCCAGTCAAAGGTGAGGTTGGTGAAAGGTGTTTGTGTACCCCAGCGACTCGGGACATTCAGGTTGTAGATCAGTTCCTGCATGCATTGCCGGACTTGTTGATACGTCATTTCATCTTTGCGGATAAACGGCGCCATATAAGTGTCAAAGGAACTGAAGGCTTGCGCGCCAGCCCATTCGTTTTGAAGGGTTCCCAAAAAATTAACGATCTGACCGATCGCGGCAGACATGTGTTTCGCGGGTGAGGCCTCCACTTTTCCGGGAACACCGTTAAAGCCTTCCCTGAGGAGTTGACGCAGCGACCAACCTGCGCAGTACCCTGAAAGCATGTCCAGATCGTGTATGTGGAGATCTCCATTGCGGTGTGCATCACCCGATTCGGGACTGTATATGTGCGATAGCCAGTAGTTCGCCGTGACTTTGCCCGCTACATTGAGAATCAGACCGCCCAGGCTGTATCCCTGGTTGGCGTTGGCATTGACGCGCCAGTCACGTTGCTCGAGATACTCTTCCATCGCTTGTTCAACATTGACGCTGACGGGAAATTGTGTGGTGATTGAAGGATTCATTTGACACTCTATGTTGTGTTGTTCGATGAATCCTAACACCACATATTGTGTTTTAAAGAAAAATCATTCGACTTCTTTCAAATCGCTTGATTGAGGTCAAGCGTCCTGTGGCCTCTGCGTAACGCCATGTTCATGCCAATCGTGCGAAGCGTTTCTGGGGGAAGAAACTGGGCGTGGGGATAGATGAACTTTTCTTCCCGATCTGCATGATGCATGTATTTTGTAGCAAACTCATCGAGACACATTGGCGTTGTACCCAGTTTGTTTTCAACAATATCTCTGAGCCAATTTTCAATTTTGCTCCACAGCACGCCGAATGCGACGTGCTCTGATTCAAGCTCTTGAATAGTGTTGTTCAAATTTTTATATGACTCTTCACCAAGCGTTGCTGGAGATAAATGCATGAGCGCTGGAAAAAGATCATCTTCTTCGTCCTGGTGATGAAGCGGAGCTGCGATCGTGAAATATCTGAGAACAGACTCGGCGGCTTCTTGTGCTTTCCTATCGATTCCCTTTTTCTCGATGTGATGCGCGATTCGCTGGGTCAGTGTCGCGAATCGTCTGATTTTTTCATGGCAGGCTTCGAGTAGTTCGATGGGTGAATCGAAGCCTGCACTGTGAAGGGAAAAAAAATCAGTCACGCTAAGTGGGCCTGTGTCGGAGCCGCTGATCGATCAGCCATGAAAAGAATATTGTTTTCAAGATGAATGTGTTGCATCAGATCCTCCCTGAGTTGACGTAAACCTGCGTATAGCGCCCGCCAAGTATTGCAGGCATCAGCTGGCGCGATGATGTCGTTGGTCAATTGTTCGAGATGCGCGAGCGCCTCACCATGTTGATCATGCTCAAAGCGCATCATTGAGATCGGTGCGGACACTTGTGCGGCGCTGGCTCGACGCAGCATTGGAAATAAGATCTGTTCTTCTTTCATCATATGACTTTCAAGCTCTTGCTGCATATCTGAGAGATGATCGGCGAGACCTTTCGGACAATCGGCGCGCTCTCCGTGCACTTGTTCGACTCGACGCGCAAGTCGAATGAGTTCGGGCAAATCCTCCCTGTGTTGCTGGTGGTACCTCACCAGAATGTGATCGATTAAGGCATCGTTGCTCTTCTCATGCCAGGGAGAGTTTGTGGTTTCAGTTTGGGTCGCCATAAGTTTGGCGAGCCGATCGAAGATCGGTTGAGGGTTGTTTATTTTGCGTCGTTCGAGAGTTTCGCGCAGACTGCGATGACCACCGCAGCAAAAATCGAGTTTGTATTCATGAAAGATTTGTGTGGCGCCAGGAACGTCGCAGGCGATTGAGCCGATGGAGCGGTCGAGTAGATCAGTCATGTTATTTCCTTCTATGAGTGTGTATATCACTCAAAGCAAATGTCATGCCAGTTTGTAACTTATTGAATTAATTCGATTTAATTTTTAATTGGTTAAAAATACCTTTTAATATTTGGTTAAAAGTACCATTTTTAGGGTTAATATCACCTTATTCATGCGGTCTCTCGCTTTATTCTTACAAAAGCTCAATCACCACGATGAATGCTGAACTGTCTTTAATTGCAGACATGATTGCAGACTTGCCACGCGCTGTCCGCGCACAGCGAATGGTACGTACGATTCGCGATCAATTTAATTGTCACGCTGTCGGATTGTTGAGACTCGAAGGAGACACTCTTGCACCGGTTGCATTTGAGGGACTGACGCGCGAGGCGATCGGTCGGCGGTTTGTGATCGCACAGCATCCCAGGCTAGTGAGCATTTTATCGACACGCACCCCTGTTCGTTTCCTCCCTGGTAATCCTTTGCCTGATCCTTATGATGGCTTGCTCGATGATCGCGTCGGCGAGCCTTTGCCCGTGCACGACTGCCTGGGGATGAGTCTTCATCTCGAAGGCCACCTGTGGGGCGCATTGACACTTGATGCGTTTGAAGGGAAGTCCTTCAAGGCAACAGATATTGAAAGGTTAAGTGCTTTTGCTTTGGTGGTCGAGGCCGCCGTACGCGTGTCCCGCCTCGAAGAGGAAAATCGAAGTTTGCGTCTTTTCAGAGGAAGCGATTCGATCGATCGTTCGACGGTGAGTGTTCCAGATGAAATCCTGGGGCAAAGTGCTGTGATTCAAGCTGTGTTGCGTGAGCTTGACGTCGCCGCTGAGTCAGACCTGCCCATTTTGTTACTCGGTGAAACTGGCGTGGGTAAAGACCTGTTCGCGCAGCGGGTGCATCGTCAGTCTCTCAGACATCGGGGACCTCTGGTTCAGGTCAATTGTGCCGCCTTGCCTGAGACGTTGGCTGAAAGCGAATTGTTCGGACATATCAAAGGGACATTTTCGGGTGCGACGGCGGACCGTGTTGGACGTATTGAGGCTGCAGAAGGGGGGACACTGTTTCTGGACGAGGTTGGTGAGTTGCCGCTCTCCATTCAGGCAAAACTGTTACGCACGCTTCAAAACGGAGAGATTCAGCGGTTGGGCGAAGATACCCCCCGCAAGGTCAATGTTCGCTTTGTATCGGCCACCAATCGCCAGCTGCAGGAAAGTGTCAGAGCTGGACGCTTCCGGGCCGATCTATACCATCGACTCTCGGTATACCCAGTACATATTCCTCCCTTGCGTGAGCGCGGGACAGATGTGCTGATTCTTGCGGGACGCTTTCTCGAGATTAATCGCTCCCGTTTGGGATTGCGTAGTATCAGATTGTCGGAGCGTTCGGAGATTGCATTATGTCGTTATGACTGGCCTGGCAACGTCAGGGAGTTAGAGCACGTGATCAGTCGAGCCGCCTTGCGGGCAGTCAGCCGTGGTGCGGATCGCAACGATATTCTGACTCTTGAACCAGAGTTGCTATTGTTGGAAAACTCAGATCGAGTCATTGTTCATGCGCCTAGCAAACTCGAGTCTGACATATCAGATCAGGAACAGAAATCGAGTTCTCACGAAACGCTTTCGATGCGTCAGGCCACCGAATTGTTTCAACGCCAACTCATACAGCGCGAGTTAGCGCGTTTTCAAGGCAATTGGGCCAAGGTATCTCGCAGTCTGGGGATTGATACGAGCAATTTGCATAAACTTGCGAAACGATTGGGGCTCAAGGATGCGGCGTAGTCGTTGAGACTTCAGTCAGCATTTTCCATACCGATTCTGCTGGTTGACTCATCTGGGCTTTTTGTCTGTACAGTTTGATGTCAATGGGAATTTGCCACTGAACCCCACCAGCCAGGACGAGTTCTTTATTGTCGAGTTCCTGTTGAATCAAGGACGCTGGTATCCATGCGACCCCACGTCCACTCATTGCCATGGTTTTCAGCAACATCGCGTTGTGAGCTGAAAATACAACCGAGATATTTAACTGTTTTCCTGATTGATTTTGATCGTAGATCAAAGGTTTGAGTTTGGTTCCGGCAATCAACCCAAGCGCCGAACTTTGATTGTATTCAAGCAAAGGAATGACTGAAGTTGAGTCCAGAGAGTATTGAGGAGTCTGGTCTTGCTTGATCGCAGAAATCGGTACGAGTCTATCGCGACCTAAAGTCAGTACAGGATAGTTGTCTTGATCCAGCCGAGAGGGAATATCGGGATGCCCATACGAGAGCATGAACTGAACTTTCCGCATGCTCATCATCTCGGCGCATGCTTGAAAAGTATCAGAAAATGTCTGGATCGCACTAAAACGATAATAATTTTCCAAAGATGCCAGCCAGCTCGGGAAAAAAGTTAAAGAAAGGGAATGCGTCACAGCAAAGCGCAAACTTGCAGACTCGGCATCGTGAGCAGCACGCGCTTTAATTCTTGACGCCTCAAGCGCTGCCAGGATGGTTTCGACCTGGGTTTTGAAAGCTGCTCCAGCAGCGGTAGGTTGAACTGGATGCGCTGCTCGGTCTATCAGCTCGACGCCCACCCATTCTTCCAGGGATCGAATATGTCGACTCAGTGCGGGTTGTGCAATGCAGCGAATAGCCGCAGCACGCGAAAAATTCTCTGTTTCGCAGAGTACGGCAAAGTCTTCTAGCCAGTCCAGGTCGAGCGGGCGGTTGCCGGGTCCCATATTGATGTTTGCCTAGAGTAATTCGGACAGTGAATAGTTTTATGCGTTTTTAGTATTGGATTGAATGCGCCACACGCAGCAGAATTGAACGGTCTCAATCTTTCAAAGTGTATAACGACTATGCCACAAATCAAGAATTACAAAGGAATCATTCCTGCAATTTCCTGTCCATTTACACCGGATTTTAGAATTGATGAGCCAGCATTAAGAAAGCTGGCTTCCTGGCTCGCGAGCCATGATGGTGTAGTTGCAGTCATGACCAACGGTCATACGGGAGAGGTTTTTTCGCTCACGCCTGAGGAACGCGTCGAAGTCACCCGCATTGTCGCTGACGAGCTGAAAGGAAAAACTCCCGTTATTTCGTCAATTGTCTGCGAAGGTCTTGCAGATGCAGCGTCACATGCAAAGGCTGCCCGCGCCGCGGGAGCTGTCGCTCTTGACGTCATGCCTCCGCATCATTGGTTGCGTTTTGGATTCACGAGAGATCATGCGCTGCAGTATTTTGACGCCATCCACAAAGCGACACCTGATCTTGACTTGGTGTGCCATGTTTACCCAGCATGGACGCGTGCATCGTATTCGTCACAATTATTGGCTGAATTAGCTCAGTTGCCCTATTTGCAGGCTTTTAAAGTCGGACAAAGGGATATGAATAAATATGCCCGTGATATTCAGGCAATTCGTGAGGCTGATGCGAGCAAAGCCATCTTGACGTGTCATGACGAATACTTGCTTGCGTCAATGGTGCAGGGAGTTGATGGTGCACTAGTAGGATTTGCAACATTTATTCCGCAGCTCATTATCGATCTCTGGAACGCTGTCAAGGCAGGTGATCTCAATAAAGCAATCGCCATTCAAGCTGTCATTACACCCCTCAAAGATGCAGTCTATGGAGGAGGTGAGCCAACTGGAGAGGCGCATGCCCGCATGAAAGGCGGCATGTATCTTGCTGGTGTCTTAGATAGTCATACGGTACGACCACCGACAGAATTGCCAAGCGCTCAAGAGATGAGTGTTTTGCGCGCAGCTGTTTCGCAGGCGGGTTTGTTAAAGCGCTAAGTTTTTAAATAATTTGCATAACAAGATTGAAATTGGAGACTGATAATGAAAGTACGTAATATTCTTTTTAATGGTTTAACGGCTCTTATAGCGATGACTGCAATCACCGCCTCGGCACAAAGTTATCCAACCAAAGCTGTGCGCGTCATTATTCCATTTCCTCCTGGAGGAACTTTGGACTCTGTCGGTAGAACACTGGCTAATAAACTCAGCGAGCAAACTGGGCAACAGTTTGTTGTCGAAAATAGGCCGGGTGGAAATGGAACCATTGGTGCCGATGCCGTTGCGAAGGCACCTGCCGATGGTTACACGTTGTTATTCAATGCATCGACATTTACGACTGCACCGATGACGATGCCTAAAGTGCCATATTCGGTCGTCAATGATTTTGCCCCTGTCGCTTTAGTTGCAAAAGCACCACTGTCCGTGGCGATCAACAAAGATTTGCCAGTTAAGGACATCAAATCTTTGGCTGTTTACGCAAAATCCAAATCAGATAAGGTGAATTTTGCGGTGGGGTCGATCGGCTCGGCCGGGCATTTGGCCACTGAGCAGTTAAAAAAAGCGGGAGGCTTTGATGTCAATATTGTTCCTTACAAAGGAACAGCGCCCGCACTCAACGATTTAGTCGGAGGCCGTATCGATGGCTTTATTGATCCGATTTTGGGTTCCTTGCAATTCCACAACAGCGGTATGGTTCGAGTCATTGCGGTGACATCGGTGAGCCGTACACCGAATCTTCCCGATGTGCCCACTGTAGCTGAATCGATTCCCGGGTTCGAAGCTTATAGCTGGTATGGATTGTGGGCGCCTATTAAAACGCCTAGAGCTATTCAGGAACGTTTGAATGCTGAAGTCAATAAAGCACTTTCTTCCAATATCCGTGAGAATTTGATTAAACAGGGTTTGTTGGTCACCGATGGCTCGATCGAGGATTTCATCAAGTTTCAAACAGAAGATATGGCCCGATCACAAAAAATTGTCACTGAAGGAAATATTCGTGTCGAGTGAGCAAGGTCAGGTTGTACTTGTATCAGGAAGTAGCTCAGGTATAGGTCGAGCCATTTCTGAGCATTTGTTAGCAGGGGGATGGTCTGTGCTCGGTTGGGATAAAGCTCAATCCAGTATTGAGCATCCTTCTTATCAGCACACTCAAATTGACCTCATGAATGTTGAAGCTGTCCAGCGTGCACTGGTCGATGTCAAAAGCTATGGATTTATCCATGCCGCTGGGATCATGCGCGTGGGTCGGCTTGGAGATCTTGATTTGTCAGCAGGCAGTCTGATGTGGTCCATTCATGACCAATGTGCTGCAGTCATGACAAACGCCTTGATTCCTCATATGGTGAGTATGGGAGAGGGCAGGGTGATTTTTATCGGGAGCCGGGTTTCCCAAGGAATGCCTGGGCGAGGGCAGTATGCCGCAACCAAAGCTGCTCTCGTGGCGATGGCTCGCAGCTGGGCGGCCGAGCTTGCGCCAACAGGGGTGACTGTCAATGTGGTTTCTCCTGCGGCGACAGCTACGGCGATGCTTTCAGATCCTGACCGAGCGGGTAGTCAGCCACGATTACCACCCATTGGGCGACTGATTGAGCCTATTGAGATTGCCGCACTCGTCAGCTTTTTATTAACCAAACCCGCCGCAGCCATGACCGGACAGGAATTGACAATCTGCGGTGGTTCTTCCCTTCATTTATAAAGTTTTTTGCATCATGAAAATCGTTAGCATCTTAGAGTCTACCCGTCCGATCAAATCAGATATTCGTAATGCATATATTGATTTCTCAAAAATGACATTAAGTTTGGTTGCCGTCGTAACCGATGTCATCCGTGAGGGCAGACCTGTCGTTGGTTACGGATTCAACTCAAATGGTCGTTACGGGCAGGGCGGACTCATTCGAGAGCGCTTTGTGCCCCGCGTGCTTGAAGCGGATCCCGCCAGCTTGATCAACGATCAAGGGACTAATTTAGATCCTCATAAAATTTGGGCTCGGATGATGACGAATGAAAAACCCGGCGGTCATGGTGAGCGTTCTGTTGCCGTGGGTACGATTGATATGGCGGTCTGGGATGCCGTTGCCAAAATTGCCGAAAAACCTCTTTATCAGCTTTTAGCTGAGCAATACGGAAACGGAATTGCTCAGCCCCACGTGTTTGTATATGCCGCGGGTGGTTACTACTATCCGGGCAAAGGCCTTGATCAACTTGGCAAGGAAATGCAGAGTTATTTAGACCGTGGGTATTCGGTCGTCAAAATGAAGATCGGAGGAGCATCGCTCGCTGAAGATTGTCAGCGTATTGAATACGTCCTGAAGATGCTTCAACCGGGTCAACAGCTTGCCGTAGATGCAAATGGACGCTTTGATCTTGCTACGGCGGTCAGTTACGCCAAGGCCTTGTCCCAATACCCGCTTTTCTGGTACGAAGAGCCCGGTGATCCGCTCGATTACGAATTGCAGGCCAAGCTGTCCGAGGTTTATCAGGGTTCAATGGCGACCGGAGAAAATCTTTTTTCGATGCAGGATGCGCGTAACTTGATTCGTCACGGCGGTATGCGTAAAGATCGAGACTGGTTACAGTTTGATTGCGCACTTAGTTACGGATTGGTTGAGTATCTACGCACCTTAGAAATGCTAAAAGAGTATGGATGGTCTCCGAGTCGCTGCATTCCGCACGGAGGTCATCAGATGTCACTCGCCATTGCGGCAGGCTTGGGTCTTGGAGGCAATGAGAGTTATCCAGATTTGTTCCAGCCGTATGGTGGATTTCCGGATGGCGTAAAGGTAAAGAACGGATATGTTGATTTGCCGGCACTCCCTGGTATCGGTTTTGAAGGCAAGTCTGATCTGATCACTGAGATGCGTGCATTGGCTCAATAATTTAAAACTGCCAGGTCACACCTGACATCACAGACCAGTTGTATTCGCGGCTTGGGCTTCCAATTGCACGGTTACCCATGAGGCCTAAGCCAAGCTGAACATTTTTTACAGGTGCAAACACGGCACCGATCTGTGCGTATGCTACCTGGGCGCTCGTGGCGTTAGGATTGGTTTCCAGGCCAGCATCTGCGCCAAGCTTCCATTGGTGATTCAATACCCAGACGGGTGCTACTGAAACTCCCCAGAGGTGTTGAGCCTGCTGATCTTCGGCGCCGCTGTAGGACAGGTTGCTTGTGTAGCGGGCGTTGACGTGGACTTCATACTTTGGCTGAAGGTATGAGCTAATCAATGAGACCGTACCGTTGGTTTTGCCGTTCCCCAGTCCGGACGTTTCCATGCTGCGCGTGACAGGCGTGAGAAGTGCGGGTTTAATTGCAAAGCTCCAACCCTCCTCGGCATCTCCAGCAAACCGCCATTTAAAACCAATGGCGGAGTTCATCCAGCCATTGGTTGGGGAGGTTTGACGGATGATGCCAACGAACACGTCAAGATCGTCGGTCAAACCCCGCGTGTAGGTCATTGGAAAAGAGTTGCTAGTGCCGTAGTCTCCTGGGTAGTAAGTCCCATCTTCGGCTACACCAACACCACGTTCCTTAATGAAAACGTAGTTGAGCTCCAGCTGATTACCGCCTTCGCCTTGCGTGCCAGTATCATCTGTGATGAAGGGAAAGTAGGCGTGTGCGGGTATGGAACAAAGCAGTGAGAATGATGTGGCTAACGAAAAAACGAATGAACGCAAACGCAGATTTGAAACACGGTGGGTCACGAGCGACTCCAGATTATTGTTTTAATAAAAAACGTATTTTAGATGATCGCCCGTGTCTGAAACACAAAGTTACTGTGCCTTAATGCCCGCAGCTTGTATGACTGCTCCCCATTTATCAAGTTCTGCACTCAAATGCGCTGACAGTTTTTGAGGGGTCCCTCCCAGTGTGGTTGCACCAATGGCGGCGAGTTTCTTTTGGAACTCGGGATCCTTTAAAACTGCATTGATCTCAGTATTCATCTTCTCGATGATGGGTGCAGGTGTGCCTTTGGGGGCCAGCATCGCGAACCAGGTTGAGGATTGCAGCTTTGGAAAGCCTAGCTCAGTGGTGGTAGGGACATCAGGCAGGGCTGGCGAGCGAGCGTCAGACAAAATTGCTAAGGCTTTGACTTTTTCTGCCTTAACCTGACTTGCGATGCCGGGGACGAGCTGGAACATGAGCTGGATGTCATTGGCAATCATGTTGGTCGTTGCCGTGCCGGGTGCGTTATAGGGTACGTGAACCATTTTTGCACCGGTCTGCGTCATAAACAACTCTCCCGCCAGATGCATTGAGCTGCCGATTCCGGTTGAGCCGAAGTTGAGTTTGCCGGGATTATTTTTGGCGTACTCAACAAATTCCTTGAGCGTTTTGACGGGTTGCCCATTGTTAACAACAAGGATGTTTGGTACATCGCAGATCAGCGCAATGGGTGCGAAGTCCTTTTGCGAGTCAAAGCCAGGTGTGGTGTAGAGCTTTGGACTGACAGCAAGAGTGCCTGCCCAGGAAAACAGAAAGCGATAACCGTCTGGCGCACTTTTCGCTGCAAAAGACGCACCGATATTGCCGTTTGCACCTGGTTTGTTTTCAATAACAAAACTTGTTTTGAGTCGAGTGGCTAATTGTTCAGCTAGCATGCGGGCGATCGTATCCCCCGTGCCACCTCCACCTGGTGCTGGAACGACGATGTGCACAGGCTTGCCAGCTTCGGGCCAAGACTGGGCACAGACCGGTGCCGTCAATGCAGTGATCAATGCGACAGAGGAAAGGGTTTTAAGGATCGAGTGCATGTGCTTCTCCTTGTTGAGACAGTCAAGCGGATGGAAAGACAGGTTCGCCGAGATTGAGCATCAGTCGATTGGCCCAGGCGAATATAGCCACAGAGTGAATCAGATCAAGAATCTCCGCATCGGTGAGGCCAACGTCCTTGAGTGCCTGAATATCTGCTGCGCAGACGGCCTCAGGGTGTTCGGTCAGTTGGATGCTGAACTGAACAATCGCTTTTTCTCTGTCGGTTGTCCCAGCAGTGCGAGGCTCAGTAAAAACTTGCTTAATGCTGTCGTTTCTTTTGGCGAGCTGCTCGAAACGCTGAGCGTGGACAGATGCGCAGTACACGCAGCCGTTGATGCGGGATACCACGGCGGTGGAGAGTTCGCGCTCGGCGCGAGGCATGCCTCCGGGCGCATACATGATGGCGTTGAACGCGGCAGAACGCTGTCGCAAGATTTCAGGCTGATGCGCAAGAAAGAGGTAATAGTCGGATTCTTTAGCCTTAGGGTGGCTTTCCTCTAGGATAGCGATTTGTTCAGGACTTGCCGCGTTGATATCGACGACGTCGAGCCATGCTTTCCAGTCCAGTGTTTCATTAGTAAAACCGTTAATCCGGATCGTTTCGCTCATGACTGTGCTCCTTGCGTGTTCAATGCTTTAAGGGCATGAAGTCCAGCATAGACTCTGACCTGATAGGACACAAAGGCAACTAGTTGTGCCAGTGCAGTAATTTGTGGGGTACTCAGGCCTGATGCTTTCAAAGCCAACAGTGCTTGTTTATCTGCTTTGACAGGATCTGTAATCAGTGTGGCTGTAAAAATCAGTATTTGCCTGAGGCGTTGGTCATTGAGTTGATCAAGTTGAGCGCTTGCCACAGTTTGTATCGTTTGCTCCGGGATACCCAAAGCGGAGAGCCTGTTTACATATTCGTTTTTTAAAGCCTCCGACGGTGTCAGGGCGCAGGCAAGCAAGGCCACGAGGAGTCGGTCACTGACCGACAGTCCTTCGACAGGAGTACCAAGCAGCAGATCCTCGCTTGCCTGAGTCGCATCCACCACCTTTGTGCGTTGATGCCTGATTTCATATGTCGGGTGGCTGGGTGTGAGCCCGAGTAGATGATCTAGTGTGTCCGGTTTGGAGTGCAATGTCTCGTGATTTGTCATGTCTCTTCCTGTTCAATGATTGCGAATGAACGCTATTCGGTTTATTTCAAAGTCTGAGGAGGCGGGGCTGCAGACCACTCATCGCCCATGAGCTCAGGCTCTGAAAAATTCTGGATCTTTTCAAAGTGATCCGCGATATCTTCTTGATAAAATAAGCTTACGATGCCTTGAGCCAGTCTTTTTGCGCCATCGCTAATTGCGGGAATATCCCCCGAGACAGTGCCATGGGAAAGAGCAGCTGGATAGCAAAACACATGAATCCGCTCGAGTCCTGGACACTGACCGGGATTTTTTTCTCTTAAGTCGAAGTTTGCTCCCAAATCAGGGGAGTCTTGGAGCTCTCTATCCGCTAGGCCAGCTTCATGTTGATAGCGGTCACCCCAGGTGCGCAGATGTTTGGCAATGACTGCGTATTCAGGACGGGCGAGCCAGTCGATTTTGAATCCAGTCGCAAAAATCAGAAAGTCGAGTTCGAATATTCCTTTTGGGGTGAGAATCGCCAAACTGCCGTCTGGATTGATTGTGATTTCATCAATAGGACAACCTAGATTAAAGCGCGCGTTGGCATGTTTCGATACACGCAACGTGCTACCTCGTGGAGGCGGCACTTGTTGCGCATTGATGTAATGCCGTAGTCGCCATTTCCACGCATCCGGTAAATCAAGATGCCCATGCGTCAGTCCTGGGTTGCCAGCTCCCTTGCCTTTATTGACTCGTGGTAAGTCAGCGCGTCGGATCAGCATGTCGACACTCTTGGCGCCACATTCGAGTGCAGTGGCCGCACTGTCCATGGCCGAAGCACCGGCTCCGATCACACCCACGCGTTTACCCTTGAGAGAGTGATAGTCAAGAGGATCAGAGGAGTGTGCTCTGAGTTGGGGAGGAATTTTGTACGCAAAATCAGGTAGTGAAGGTCCACCCAGACCATCCCGACCAGAAGCAATGATCACACGTCTTGCCAATATTTTTTCTATACCCTTGGGGTGTTGCACCAAGAGTTCGACGAGCTGATCTTCTCTAGGATTGACTTCGAGGATGAGATGCTCATTGCGAATCTCAAGTTTGGTGACCTTGCGATACCAGCGCAGATATTCCATCCATTGCATGCGCGGTATTTTGTCGAGATTCGTCCAAGCTTGATCGCCAAACTGTGCCTCAAACCAAGCGCGAAAGGTGAGGGCGGGCAATCCCAATGCTGGACCCGTTAGTTGCTTGGGTGAACGGAGGGTTTCCATGCGAGCGGTGGTGACCCAGGGGCCTTCGTAGCCCTCTGCTGCACGGTCAAACAATACAGGATGGATTCCGAGAAGACTCAGTGCTGTACCCGCCGTGAGTCCTGCCATACCTGCACCGATGACGGCGACTTCGATGACGGGTTTCCCTGCATTGGTTTTATTGATCATCCAGGGCTTTGAAGGAAGTTCAAGCCAGGAAAGATCTTGCCTGAGTCTAGTTTCAAGCAAGTCAAGACCGTTATGAGCGCGTGTGTGCATTCTGAAGGGTTGTAAAGCCAATGGGTGCTGAAACGAATTGTTACTTTTGATTGTCTACTACTTGGGGATATAAAGGCAAATGTTTCTTCTTTATATGCAAATAAGTCCAGCTTTAAAGTCGACCTACCTGAGGAGGGGATTTCTGCTCCCGTTCTCCAAGCCAGCTATCGATCAACATTTTCGGCACAATCAGCCCAAAGGTCATTGCCATCACAATCAGAAAGGTCGCGGTTCCATTAGAGACAACGTTCGTTAGCATAGCGATTGTGGCATCACTGTCTGCGCGATAGACTTCTACCAGGCCACTGGCGAGTTTAAAAACAAAAATACCGGGCATCATTGACACCACAGCACTAAAGGCGAGAGCGGCAAAGGGGAGTTTTAAGTATCTCGCCAACATCGCTGTGATGATGCCGGCGATCAGGCAGGCGACGAACGCACCTAGCACCACACCACCGCCGTTTTCCAGTATGAACCAGCGACTCGCATGGCAAATCATGCCCACCAGGATCGGTGCGATCAGGATGCGCCAGGGAAGTGAAAAGAAGGCACCGAAGGCCGCGACGGCGATACCTGCAGACAGGATGTCAAGCCAGAGTGGCACTTGAGCTGACAGCATGCCATCGGTGAGTGATCCGTTCGTCACTGTGAGTCCCATCAAGAGTCCTGCACAGATCGCTAATAAAATCATGAGGCAGTAAGTGAGGCGAGCGATGCCAAGGCTCAAACGACCTCTCGCCAAATCAAGTGAAGCATTCAAAATATGCGCACCCGGTACAAGGATCATGCAGGGTGTGATGTCTACAAACTGAAGTTGTGTATCTGTCAATAAATGTTGGGCTGCTCCGCCCACAAGACCCGCAACAGAGGCCGCAACAAGGGGCTGCACAAAAAGATTTTCACCTGCGAGTGCGCGTCTTAAGATCGCGCCCAGCGCCGCAGCAAAGAAAATCAAAGCAAGCGTGAGCTGACTCGTCACACCAAAGATCAAGCCGAGGGCAGAGGCACCTAATCCCGCCATCAACACAAACCGCATATTGCTACTAGGCTTGAGGTCAGCAATTTTAATGAGTGCTTGATCCGCGTGGGCGACAGTTTCTTCAGTTAACGGCGAAGCTAAGGCGCATAATCGATCAATCAAATGCGTGGTTTGAGACACCTTATTCATATCCACGCCAGTTGGCCGGATATGGACAGATTCGTCACGCCATAAATGATGTGCCTCAGCACCCAGCGGTCTAAAACGCAGTAGGATTAAATCCCACTGCGGTAAGACGACCGCCTCATAACCGAACGCACGCGCCAAGCGGGTTGTTGCCTCAATGACGCGTTGTGTCGTCTGGCCATTCGCATGAAGCAGTGCTGCGGCCCTAAGGACGCAAGCGATGCGGTCAGTCACCATAAACAGGTTTGTAAGCCATATCTTTGATACTTGCAGCAATGTCAGTCGGTCGATCAACGCGTGCTAAGCCTTGATCAAACACGTATGTTGCGACTTTCGCAGCAGTATGCAAAGAGGCTGCAAGAATTTGTGATTGAGGCGGGTAGATCAGGCCTGTGTTCAAATCCTCCTGTGTGACTTGCTCAGCAACGGCTTTGGCTGCCACGATAAACATTTGCTGTGTGACGCGCTTAGATTGTGTCGCGAGCACAGCCATGCCCATCGCAGGGAAGATGTACACGTTATTGCCTTGACCGGGAACAAACGTCTTGGCGCCAAGTGTGACGGGATCAAAAGGGCTGCCGCTCGCAAATATCGCCTTGCCGTTTGACCATTTGTACGCTTCTTCCGCTGTACATTCTGAGCGCGATGTTGGATTGGAGTAGGGAAAAATAATGGGTTGCGCATTGACCTGGGACATGGCCTCGATCACTGCCTGATTAAAGAGTTTGGGGACGGTGCTGACACCCACAATTCCGTTTGGCTTGATGGCGTTAATGGCATCGACAAAAGACTTGCACGGCTTATGCTGATGCGCAAAGGGCTTTTGAAAATCAGCCAGGTCGGTACGTGTGGACTCCACAAGTCCATTGATATCAAACAAAAAGTTCCGCGCACGCGCTTCTTCGATCGTGAGGCCTTCCATCACCATCGCCTCACTGATCAGCTCGGCGATGCCGGTGGCGGCAGAGCCTGCACCCATAAAGAGAAAGCGCTGATCTGTCAGATTTTGACCCGTGATGCGCAGGGCTGCATACAGGCCAGCGAGTGCGACACCAGCGGTGCCTTGAATGTCATCGTTGTAGGTACAGATTTTGTCTTTGTATGTATCAAGAATCGACACAGCGTTAAAGTTTGCAAAATCTTCCCACTGCAGACAACATTTTGGATAAAGCGTTTGTACGGCATCGACAAACTCTGCAATGAACGCATGGTACTCGTCGCCGCGTACACGCTGCTGACGCAGACCTAGGTAAAGAGGGTCATCTAGCAGCGTTTGGTTATTTGTACCAACGTCAAGAGTGATTGGTAGTGTCAGCTCGGGCGGTACGCCAGCAACCGCTGTGTAAAGCGCTAATTTACCGATCGGGATGCCCATGCCGCCCACACCCAGATCACCCAGGCCAAGAATACGTTCGCCATCCGTGACAACGATAAAGCGAATGTCTTTTTGTGGCCAGTTCGACATCAGCTCTTTTAACCGTCCTTTGGCGCTGATTGGTAAATAAAGACCACGCGTGGAACGAAAGATATGATCAAACTTTTGGCACGCCTCACCCACTGTGGGTGTGTAGACAAGCGGCATAAACTTAGCTGGATCTGACATCAGCACCGCATAAAACAAAGTTTGATTACGACTTTGCAAGTCCATCAAAAACAAATAGCGTTGCAAATCAGAATCGAGAAGATCAAGCTGGGTGTGTACTCTGGCAATTTGCAGTTCTAAGGTATCCACGCCTGGTGGTAATAGACCTTCTAAACCAGAAGCTTTTCGTTGGGCTTCAGTAAATGCTGTTCCGCGATTCACAAGTGAGTCGTGCAATACGGTGTAGCCTTTGTTTTCAATGGGCATGGACATCTGAAATGCTCCGAGCAGAATGTATCTATATTTAACAAAATGTTAAATAAAAAGTCAGGTCCATGCTAGCAGAGTTTTAGGGAGAAAATGAACGAATAAATCCCAATGTTTCGTCTGTGCTGGCGACCTGACAATAAATCCAGTTAATTGATCTCAGTTCGTGTTCGTGCAATTCATTTGTTGCAGCCGCGCAGGCATCGTGACAAACGATCACATCAAAACTTTCGTCGGCAAGACTGCGCACAGTGCTGGAAATGCATTGGTCGGTAAAAATTCCAGCACAGATCACATGCTGGATACCCATGTTATGTAACGTGAGACGCAGACTGGTGCCCGTGAGGGCGCTATCGGTCGTTTTCAACACGACGATTTCGTCAGGGTGTGGCGCAAGCGCATCAATGATTTGGCTGGCCCATTCATCTTTTGGTAATAAAAGATTATTGAAACCGGGCTTGCGCTGGGAGAGAGAGCGATCGCGGCCGTCGGGCAATTGGCAGGCAATGCGAGCAAAAATAACGTCGATCTTGCTCTCACGACACCTGTCAATCAGGCGTCGCGTATTGGGAATGACCTGTTGATGCATGCGTGCCATAAAGGGCGCCCAGCGCGTTCGCTCGGCCGGATCAGCTGACTCCGTTAAGTAAGCATTTTGTATGTCAATCACGAGTAATGCTGTTTTAGCCGAATCGAGCTCCAAGTCCTCAGGAATTGGAGCGTGCTCGTAATAGAACGATCGATAGGCTGTTTTCCAGCTTTCGTCAGACATGGCTTACTCTGCCTGAATATTTTTAGTGCGAATGACACGCTCCCACTTAGCTGTGTCTTTTGAAAGCAAGTCGGCAAGCTGCTGAGGCGTCGAGGCTGCAGGTTGAGCACCTGAGTTAGCCAGGCGTGTTTTGACCGCATCATTGGCGAGTACGCGAGCGATGGCCTTGTTAATCCGTTCGATGTCAGCTGGAGGCGTACCTTTAGAGGTAAAGATGGCATACCAGTTGTCCGAGTCTACGCCCTTGATGCCCATTTCTTCGAACGTTTTAACATCAGGCAAAAGAGGGTGACGCTGTGTGGCCGCCAACCCCACTGGTTTGAGCTTGCCGGCTTTTACATTGTTAATCAGTCCGGGTATGTCACCAAAAAAACCATCCACATGGCCTGCCATCACATCGGTAATGGCTGGTGCTGCACCTTTGTAAGGGACGTGGACTAAGTTTGCACCGGTCGCATCAGCGACTTGTTCCATTGCCAAGTGAGGCACGCTGCCTGTCCCTGATGAGGCCATTGTCGTGCGCTGCTTTTTTGCATTAGCGACAAATTCGGCTGGGTTATTGGCAGGGTTTTTAGGGTTGACGACGAGCAGTTCTACGTTGTTGACGACCAGTGAGACGGGAGCCAAGTCTTTTTGTGCATTGTACGAAAGCTTGGGGTAGAGGCTGGGGTTAATGGCGACTGCGCCGACGCTGGTCAGCCAGAGGGTATTGCCATCAGGTGCGGACTTGATGACATAATCTGCTGCGATCGCACCATTTGCTCCGGCCTTGTTTTCAACGATAACAAGCTGTCCTAATTCTTTGGATAGTGCCTCGCTGATGCTGCGAGCGACAAAGTCTACGGGTCCACCGGGCGGAAAGGCGACAATCAGTTTGGTGCTCTTGGCTTGCGCCATGGCAAATTGTGGGGCTGCTGCCACGAGTAAAGAGCCCAAAAATGTCAGCGCAATTTTTTTAATTGTGATGGTCATGAAAATTCTCCAGTAAAGAATGAAAATGTTAGCCGCAGCGCACAGACATGCCGCCATCGACGACGATTTCAGTGCCTGTAATAAAACGCGCTTCGTCCGAGGCCAGAAAGACGGCAGCATTGGCGGTGTCACGCCCATCACCCATAAATGGTAGTGGAATACGTGCCTGGCGCTGCTCAAGAAGTTTTGCGACATCTCCGCCCGATCGTTGACCGGCGAGTCGTACTTCGACCATGGGCGTGTGCAGCTGCCCAGGTACGATGGTGTTGACTCGAATGCCTTTCTTTGCGTACTGAATGGCGACCACTTTTGACAGTTGAATGACGCCAGCCTTGGTCGCCGCGTAAGCGACCTGAGCAGAGCCCGTCCAGCGGGTGCCGGAGGTGGACGACATATTAATAATGGCGCCACTGCCTTGTTTTTCCATCACAGGCAAAACATGCTTACAGCTCAAAAATACACTTTTAAGGTTGCTGTCGACTTGCGCATCCCAGACATCTTCATCGAGTTCGACCGGTCCGCCAGCAGCTGAGCCACCAACGTTATTGACTAAAATATCGATGCGATCCCACTTTTCAACACATTGACGGACGATATCTGCGACTTGCGCACTTTGGGTGACATCGCAAGGGGCAATTTCGATTTCCCCGCCGAGCTCTTGAATGCGGGTAACGGTTTCCGCCATGCGAGTCAGGTCCATGTCTACGCCAAATACCTTGGCGCCTTCCTCGGCGAAACGCACTGCCATGGCTCGACCATTTCCCCATCCAGGGCCCACTGATCCTGCGCCGAAAATCAGTGCAATTTTTCCTTTTAGCCGAGCGGTCATGTTGTCTCCGTGTAAAAAACAGTAAATGTTTCTTATTAGAGCTTCATTTTTATATAAAAATTGAAAATATCCAAAAAAAATCAATATTTAATGATTTTCAAAATGACTTAACCCAACACTCCTTTAATTTATCTTACGATCACCGCAGGAGAGGCTGGAATTGCGCCTGGAATTTTCGCAATCGTGACAAGTGACGCCATAAACTCCATGACATCTTTTGTGTAGGACTGATCGTTGTCAGCAATCGTGTAAGTGACCCCCTTGTAGGTGACTGACGCTGCGGTATCCATATTTGCAGCATTTTTATATACCTTGAACAAAGGATGCGGTTCTTGATAGCGCTCGTTATATCCATCCAGCACTGACTTAGAGGGTTGTATCAAGACCTCTCTGGAACCGTCGCCTTCAAGCTGCGCATTTAATACAGAGCCAAGAAAATCAAACACGTTACCAGGTGAACGGACCCCAATGACTAACTCCAGATTACTCGCATCAGGGAAGTGAGCGGTAAAGGCTTTAATCACGTTGGCATAATTTTGATCTGATTTTTCATAGCGCGGCGAGTCCTGGCAATAGGAGGCTGCGCTCAGCATATTGCCGAGCAATTCTTGCGCGCGATATTGATTGACACAGGCTCGATGGCGTTGCTCATTGCGAACGAGTTGATACAACTCTCTGCCATTTTTATTGATTTTTTCAAAGGATAGGAGGCCCTTGGCAAGATTGTCGACCGTTGCACTGCCCCAGGCATCAAGCGAGCGGGTCAGCACTGCAGGTTCTAAAGGTGGTCCGAGGGGGGTCTTGACTTGTGTATTCTCGGTTGTCAAGCCGGCTTCGATTAAAAGATACAGCAAGCTTTGAAAATCTTTAAAGTTCGGATCGAGAGGGTCATTGTTGAAACGGTGCACGGAGGCATTGTTTCTGCGAAGCTCGATGCTTTCAACTAACAAAGTGTAAGAAACTGCTCTAGGCAACAATCTTCTTGTCCCTTTCACGCCCAGTACGCTCAGCGGTATTTCTTTGAGAAATGACTGCATAAATTGAGCGTTGTCGAGCGAAGCTTGAGTAAACGTAAATCCACTATTGACAGCGAGTCCGATCGAGGCAGAAGTAATCGATGGCGGCGAAACCTGAGTGCCTACGCTCTGCGTTGTACCAACTCCAGTATTCGCAGCCACATTACCTGTGCCGATGACAGAAGGAATATCAAGAAAGCTCAAAGGCATATTCTTCGATGCGCGAACGATATTCAATAGAATATTTTCATTGCTGTAATTTTCAACAACTTGTCTGTATGCGGTCGACATGTCGCTAAAACTAGTGGAGTTAATGCCGGTACAGCCCGTCAAGGACGCGATAAGAATGGAGACGGTAAGGTGTTTGATTTTCATTATCCAGTCTTTAGATAGGCGTTGTTACAGATTAGATTACAAATTAGTCAGGATATAGTGCGTTCCAAAAGCCGCATTGATGGCCTTGGTTAGATGATGCATCAATGGCACCGTAAGCGTTGCGTGCATGAATCTTGCCTGGACTAAAAAACATGACGCGATCGGATGCTGGACGTTGCATGGACCCGTCGTATTTTTTCCATTCTGCTAGTCCTTGCGCCCGCGGGTTGCCATCACGCATAAAACTTGACACATATTCAATCATTTGTTGCCCGAGTTGCTGCGAGGTAATGCTTAACTCAGGCGCATCAATGGCTGCAGTATTTGAAAGTCGTGGAAAAAAATAATTCAAAATAGAGGAGTGAACTGAGCCAAGTTCAAAGCCAGGATCTTTTCCTTTTGAAATACTAACGCCTAGAACCAGTGCCCCAGGATCGTCAAACTGAAACTGATAGATAGCCGGTGCAGCAGGCAGATCATTCAAGGCATTCGCTGTTTTTAAATTTAAACAGTTGTTGATCCCGACGTGTGGATTGAAGTCTGACAACATTGAACCCAGAGTGGCACCGTTCAGATTTTTTGGATTGTCAGCAGAACCAAAGTAATGAGTCAGGATTGCTGTATTTTTTTTCTGATCTGAGCCATAAAACGCTGGGAGATAATATTCTTTTAAATTCTCGAACGTGACTGGGTACTTGGTACGGTTCGCATTGTCACCCAAGACATCGTAAGCGACAAACACGCGTAATTCGTTTTTTGCGCCACCAATCATCATTGGAACTTTCACTATTTGACCTGACTTGACTGCATCTCTAAAAGCGCGCGGAACAGTTTGATTGCCTGTGACCGGCACAAAACTTAAAATTCTGTTCCCCGCCTCATATGTTTGAGCTTCGAGAAGCGTTTTGACAGAGATTGATTTTAAACACGCCAAAGATTGACTATCTGAATAGCCAGAATCGCCTGGGACTGGACAACGAAATGTCCGGGCTGGGTCTTTTGGATTGTGTGAAACGGTATGCCAGATGGGGTCTTTCAGCGCTTGCTGGACTGTAGGTAATACTTGAATGCAGGCACCGCTGATCAGAATCGCTCGATGAAACAGTCCTGATACGTGTTCTGGACTTGCAAGGTGCTGACAGATGGATCCACTACCAGCTGACTCCCCTGCGATGGTGATATTGTTTGGGTTGCCACCAAAGGCAGCGATATTTTTTTGTACCCAGCGCATCGCTTCGCGTTGATCTTCAAGCCCTAGGTTCCCATTTGAAGCGGCATCCATGGCGGGGTGTGGCATAAAGCCAAACAGTCCAAGTCGATAGTTGATCGATACCACTATCATTCGACCTTGTTGTACCAAAAGATCCAGCCGATATAAGTTCGATCCGCCACCCACGAAACCTCCGCCCGGAATCCAGATCATGACGGGAAGTTTTTCTCCCGGTTTCATATCAGAGGGGGTAGAAATATTGAGATACAAACAGTCTTCGTTCAGGCTTTCTTCGGTCAGGTTATAGCGTGCCGTTTGGGGGCAATTGCTGCCAAACGTTTTGGCATCCTTGAGGCCAGTCCATGAAGGCGTTGCGATAGGTTTCGCGAATCTCTCTGCTGTGGCGTAGCGAATTCCTTTAAATTCATTCACCATTGACGTTAGGTTTTTAACGCCTTGAAGCTGACCCGCTGGGCTTTTAATCACAACGATCTGACTCTGAGCAAGCGTGACGCTTGCGAGAGTGATTAAAGCGATGAGGAGTGCGTTACGCAGTCGTAACATAGCCAGCTTCTAGTGTTACTTCTTGGCAGATCCAGCAGGTGTTTGTGTTTTGATGTGTTCACGCGTGGTGTCGCGCTGTGCTTGCGTCACGGAGTCTGTGATTTGGCTGTTGCTGGGTGTTGGGTAAGAGCGTGGAGGTGTCGCTGCGTTTGCGGGTGCAAGATTGGGGTTAGGCATGATTTGCCCGGGTGACTGAATGGGAACGATCGTTGTTTGGGCCAATACTGATGTTGTTGGGAGCAACGCTGCAATCAGTGCAACCAAGCCGATTTTTTTATTCAAATGACGCATCACAAAAACTCCTAATAAAAGTCCGACCACTGAAAAAATCTTGATTGATTTTCAATCAGTAGTGCTGATATTGGCAAAGTTTAAGCCGCCAATATCAGCATCGAAACCTTTTTAGAAACTTTGTCGGTATTTGTCGGTATTAAGTTTTAGTCGAGCTTGATCCCCGCGCTGACAACCTTTCTCCAACCTTGCAGTTCGTTTTGTAACATCTCTCCAAAAGCGGCCGGTGATCCATAAAATGGGCTTGCACCTTCACGTTCGAAACGGTCTTTTAGCGCAGGTGATTCGCTGTTAATCGCAGCATTCAGTGCAGTCACAATATTTGCGGGGGTCGATTTCGGTGCGACGATTCCCCACCAGGTTGAAACATCATAGCCAGGTACGCCACTCTCGATCACAGTCGGCACACTTGGAAACATGGGTGACCGTTCTTTGGAGGTGACTGCAAGTAGATTGACTTTGTCGGACTGGATCTGGCCACGAATCGTTGGGACAGTTGAGAAAAACACTTGAGTGCGCCCAGCGATCAGGTCGAGTGTGGCAGGACCACTTCCTTTGTAGGGGACATGTGTCATTTTGACGCCAGCCGCTTGCGCGTACATTTCAGCGGCCAAGTGATTGATGCCTCCAGGACCTGATGTGCAGTAAGCGAGTTCGCCAGGCGATTTCTTTGCTTGCTCAAGCAGCTGTTTCATACTGGTAATGCCTGAGGCCTTAGAGGTCACCACGACAAGAGGACCGCTACCTAACAGCGCAACAGGTGTAAAGTCTTTGAGCGGGTCGTAGCTGGATTTCGGGTCTGAAGCTGCATGCGTGGCAAATGTCGAGGTGACAAAAAGCAGTGTGTGCCCGTCGCCCGGAGCTTTTGCCACACCATTTGCAGCAATCGAGCCGCCAGCGCCGCCTTTGTTTTCAACCACGACAGGGGTGCTCAGTTTTTCACTGAGTAATTTTGCAAGATCGCGAGCAATGCTGTCTGTACCACCACCCGGGGCAAAGGGAACGACAAGCGTGATTGGTTTTTTAGCGAAGTCGACAGGTTGTGCCTCAGTCGTCGCCGTGACGACGCTTGCTGCTAACACCAGCATCTGACAAAGCATGGTTTTGCAAAACAAACGTCTCTTAGCGGATAGATCAAAGCCGGCAATCATCATTGAAAGTCTCATAAGGTTTAAAAAAAGCCCTTGAGTCATTTGAATTCAAGGGCTTAGAGTGATTTGTCCAGATAGAATGTAGCATAAGCCACTCTTTCCAGAGTGCGCCAAAAGGAAGGCAAATGATGGGCAAAAATACAAATGACGCCTTGGATAAACTGGCTAAGCAGTTTTCGCGGCGCGTGTTTTTGAAATATTCAATGAGTTCATTATCTTCAGTGACTTTTGGGTCGCTTGCGTTCGGTGCAAGGAGTGAGTCTCCAAAGGTTGCGACCTACCCAATCCGTGAACGTGCTGTGACCACGCTCGAAGAGATGATCTCTTTTCCGAAATCACTACCTGGTTTGAGCAAGTTGCAGCTATCTGAGGTCGATCAATATAGCGTTTTCGGATACGGCGAATGGACACTTGGATCACCCCTCCCACTGATGCCAAGGCGAGACCTATTGCATGCTTCACACCTGAAGCAGGACCTTGTTGCAAAAAATGCAGTCATCCGCAAGAAAAAGCTCATGCGGTTCTTTACTTTCTCAGATATTCACATCACAGATAAAGAAGCTCCGAATCAGCTCATTTATTTTCAGCAAGCCGAGCGCTTTGCGATCAACAACACCTCCATTTACTCGCCTGTCATGCTGTACACCACGCATGTCCTGGATGCAGCTGTTCAAACTGTGAATGCCTTGCATAAAATAGATCGCTTCGATTTCGGAATGTCTTTGGGAGATACCTGTAACAGTACCTCTTACAACGAACTTCGATGGTACCTGGATGTCATCGATGGCAAGATGATTACTCCCAGTTCAGGGGCCCATCTCGGATCGAACTCGATTGACTATCAAAAACCTTATCAAGCGGCAGGACTGAGTCCCTCCATTCCTTGGTATCAGACAATGGGCAATCACGATCATTTCTACATTGGCTCATTCCCTGTGGATGCAGACCCTGCTCTGGGTATCAGGGCGTCATTTGTCGCCGACACGGTTTGGTCAACAGCCGATTTTCTTGTTCCCAATTTTAAAAACTTTCCCGTTCTTTTCAATATAGAAGGCATGCGCGCGTTGCCTCAGTTTTATACCGGTGTGCTGGATGGAGCATCCAAATATGGAAAAATCATCCATGCTGGCCCTGTGGCCGATGTGACATTCTCTATCGGTGCTCCCAAGGTCGCTGCCGATCCAGATCGTCGCTCACTGAATAGAGCAGAGTGGCGAAAGGAATTTTTCAATACAGCCACTCAGCCGATAGGACATGGTTTCAACCTGGTGGATGACAGTCAGCCGGAGGGATTCACGTGTTATGCCTTTATCCCCAATCCAGACATTCCACTCAAGGTCATCGTGCTTGATAACACTCAACGCGAAGATGATGGTTCTACTGATATTCATGGACATGGCTATCTGGATGCACAAAGATGGTCTTGGCTGCAAGAAGAGCTTAGTAAAGGTCAGGCCGATAATCAGTTGATGATTATTGCAGCCCACATTCCAATCGCCGTTGCACCAATCGGTTCAGAGATGGAATGGTGGAATGAACCAAATATCAAACCTGAGTTTAAAAACGCAGTGAGTCTGTCGGGCTTGATTCAAACTCTTCAAAACACTCCGAATTTGTTGATGTGGGTAGCAGGTCATCGCCATCTCAATACTGTCAAGGCATTTCCCTCTAGGGATCCTGAAAAACCCGAACAAGGATTTTGGCAAGTTGAAACATCATCATTGCGCGATTTTCCACAACAGTTTCGTACCTTTGAAATCTACTTAAATAGTGATTACACCATTTCAATTGTGACGGTGAATGTCGATCCCGCAGTGGCCGAAGGAACACCGGCAGCGACATCCCGCCATTACGCTGTTGCAACTCAACAGATTATTCAAAACGAGCTGAATCAAAATTATCCTAACTATTTGACGGTAGGAGGAGCTGGAAAGTTATCAGTGCCCTCAATGGATCCCACCCGAGCGCAGAGTGATGATCCGCGTGCAACAGATCCGACAATAAAATATGTGGATTTGAGTCAAGCGAATAAGCCAGTGCCTGTTCACGGTTCTTATAACGCTGAGCTTTTTAAACAGCTCAGTCCACAAATGGTGAACGTATTAAAGTCGATTTTTAAGTAGTGTCGGATTGTGTCGTTTTTCATGTCAGCATGGCGCTCAATGTTTACTATTCGCTCGCGCCCTTGATCTTGTGCACATCAAGTCGATCACCTAAGATCGGAGCACACTAGATTCAATTGAAAAAGGCTTCGACGATGCTCGCTTCGCAAATACTGACCTGCATAGGTTTATGTTTTTTAATTGCGCCAGGTCAAACTCTCGCTCAGACCTCTGTCACGCTTTACGGAACAGTTGATTCTGGATTTGCTTATCAGAGTCACTCGGCAAATGAATCCGGTACTTACGGTAGCGCATCGCGCTTCGCCATGATCAGTGGCGGACAGTCTGGCAATCGTTTTGGACTCAAAGGGAAAGAGCAAGTCACTGTCGATACAGAAATAAATTTTATGCTCGAAAGTGGCTTTGATATTGGTAATGGTACGCAGAGTCAAAGCGGCCGTATCTTTGGAAGACAGTCTTGGCTCGGCCTCAGGCACAAGGGGCTAGGGAATATTCGGATAGGTAGACAGTACGACTTTGCCAACGACTATATCTCTGAACTCACACCCTTCGGTCCAGGTGATTTTTCATCCGCTTCTTTGGGGTTGTCATTTGGATCTGCCAATGCTGAGCGCTTCAGCAATATGATTCGCTTGGAAACCGATAGTCTGGATGGATTTAAAGCGGGAATTGGTTACTCTTTTTCAACGCAGATTCCCTCTGCATATATCCTCAATGGTTCAACGCCTGCCGTAGCGGGGGAATCCAGGGACTATAACTTTTCACCACAAGATAATTTACGTTCTTTGACTGCAGGTCTTCAGTATCGTACTGGGTCTCTTTATACGACTGCTACTTACGATGCCTATTATCCCAATGCCGCCACCGCGAAAGGCAATGTTCCCAACGCCAGTGCCTGGATTCTTGGGGCTGCCTATGACGTTGGCATGTTCAAGTTATCTGGTGCATATGGACAAACGCGGAATGCCTGGCTAAACCCTGCTCAACTCCTTCAGACCTTCAGGCAGCCTAGCGACCTTGGCAACACCAATAGCAGTATTGTGTTTGATTCAAATATCGCAGTCGATTCTTATTTGCTTGGATTGACCTTCGAGCCCAGCGAGGTCACAAATGTATTCTTGTCGTGGCAGATCGCCAAGCCGACAGGGTCTATGCAATCGACTTCATTCTTTCCAATTGATACCCAAACTGTCTATAGCATTGCATACACATACAACTTCACGTCGCGGACAAATATTTATGCAATGGGTGCTTACTCGACCAACTACAGCATGAGTCAAGGACTGACATACGCACTGATTGGTTTTGGTCTTCGTCACAAATTCTGATTTAAATACAACAGAATTTTTCAATGTCAGTATTCGTCGGAATGATTTGTGAACAAAAATGAAAGTGGTATTTCTCGCAGAGATTTTATAAAAATCAGCGTGATTGGCGGCATCACGGTTTACCTGGGTGTCAAGCCGATCCATTCAATCGCACAGCAAGCTTTAACGCTGGATCGCGTCTCTTGGACACCAACGCTGGATGTCAAGCCTGCTCAACGCATTGATGCCGTAGCAAAAGTGACAGGCGCGAAAGTATTTGCCCGCGATGTCCGAGCCAAAGACATGCCTGGCTGGCCTGTTGATCAGTCATATGCTTTGATTTTAAGAGTGGCGAGTACTGATCGCCTTTATTTAGGTCTGGATCTCTCGAGTTTGCCCTTGGAGGCAAAACCAAATCGTGTCGTGACAGCTGAGGATTTAAAGCGAGACCAGTTAGATTTTCCCGCTTTTTATACCAAGCATATGTTGTTGCCTGAGGGAGAGCGAGCCAGTATCTTGGGTCAGGCAGTAGCAATTTTGATATTCAATTCTTATGCGCAATATCGTGAGGCTAAAACTGCGTTGCGATTTCGCACAGATATTTTTAAGTTCAGCGATGCAACCACTCCCTTGGCTGAGTTCACCCCTTGGGGTGCATTGCGATCGATTCGCGTATCTGGAAAAGAGGCGCAAGAGCTTTACTCTCCTTTGAAAAATGGATGGATACGTCCCCTCGGTTACAGTCGCGGAGAGCCTGTTTGGCCTGAACCAGATGCCTCCGGTCATGCTGCCGCACGTGGTATGGCACATGCGCACGATCTGGATCGCTTGCTGCTCAATTCTTCCGAAAGTCTGTTTGTGCTTAAGCGCAGCTATCGTACACAGTCCACAGATGCGGTCACACTTGAAACTGAAAATGCAAACTGCTGGTATGACCCCCAGGAGCAGGTCTTACACATGGTGGTATCGGTTCAGAACCCCGAAGAGGTGCTGACGCACTCCGCCGCAATGGTCAAAGCATGTGCATTCCCTGTCAAGGCGATTTATGTCCAGCCAACTTTTACAGTCAGTTATGGCGCCAAGGATTCATCGAATCATACTTATTACGCCTTAGTCGCTGCACTGTATGGCAATGGCCGTCCTGTGCAGACCGTCTTAGACCGCTACGAGCATTTTCAGGCCGCTCTTAAACGTCATCCGTTTGAGATGGAGTACACCTTGGCAGTTGATCCACGCACGGGCGACTTTCAAGCGTTACGAAGTCATCTTCAAGCCAATGGTGGTGGCAGACCCAGCTTTTCCAATGTGGTGATACAGGAGTCGACCATTCAGTCGACAGGGATTTATCAATTCCCCATTTCAGATTTGACGGGGATTGCGCAACGCTCGCGCGCACTTGATGCGAGCGCGATCCGGGGTTTTGGAAACCTACAAACTATGAGTGGTTTGGAAATGTTGGTGGATGAACTGGCGCATCAACTCAAGCGAGATCCCATTGCGTTGCGTATTCAGAATGCCATGCGCACTGGGATGCGTAATTCCCAAGGTGGGGTTCCTTCAGGTCACCTACGGATTGTCGATGTGCTTAATCGTGCCGCTACGTATCCTTTATGGACTGAGCGGGAAAAACATAAGCTTGCTTTTGAGCAAGCCAATCCAAAAGCTTTATATGGCGTGGGTGTTGCCATCGCTCAGAAAAATTTTGGTACGGGTGGTGAGGCTGCTTTTGCAAAGGTTGAGCTTGATCCCCAGGGTCGTATCAAGGTGTATCACTGTGGTGTTGAGACAGGTACAGGTCTGGCGACAACACAAGCTGTTGTCTGTGCAGAGTGGCTAGGTCGCAGTGCCCATGAAGTACAGACAGGCGTGACTGACTGGTCAGATATTCCGATGGAGTCAACGGGTAATGCCTTTGACACCACTCAAGAGTTTGAGGATCATGCTCAAAAAAATCCACGCTGGACACCTCGTTTTGTCTCTTCTTCTGGTGCCACGAACACAGCCTATTATTTTACGCATGCGACACGCATGGCGGCTCGTGTGATTGCCCAATATGGCATCTGGCCTGCGGCACTTGATATTTGGGGGGCCAAGACAGGCGGTGGTCAACTATCGACAGAGCAACCTGGCTTCGCCCAAGCACGTTGGGTAGAAGGACACCTAACTGCGAGCGGGATGGAACCGCTTGCTTGGTCACAGTTGGTCACTCGTGCATATGAGATGGGCATGGTGACGGGCGCTGCTGTGCACTCATTCAACCGATGGCGTTGGGCGCAGGCAGACTATCTGATTGGTGATGTTCAGGTACGCCTGCCTCTTGATGGTTTGTCCGTCAAGTATGGTAACGGTCAAGTACCGGGTTCGCGAACTGCCGATACACCCAACTTATATTCTTTGCTTAAACGACAGAATATGGTCTTTCCACCTGTGCAACGCTATCGTGGTGGTCCCACGCTAACGAGTGCTGTAGCCTCTGTCGTAGCCTTGTCTGTGCAACGTGATTCAGGTGAGGTGAACCTCCTGGATCATCACACAATTCTCGAGTGCGGACGCGTCATGGTGCCTGAGTTAGTCGAAGGGCAAGTGCAGGGAGGCACTGCGATGGGAATTGGTTTTGCGTTGTACGAGGAGTTGCCACTCTACGAAGACGGACCAGGTAACGGTCAGTGGAATTTTGATCGCTATCGATTACCACGTGCGCAGGATGTCGCAGTATGGAAACAATCCATAGAGATTCTTGCGCCCTTGAGCGACAGTGATCCGCCTAAAGGCTTTTCAGAGGCCGCCGTGATCCCAGTGGCGCCCGCAATCGGCAATGCGATTGCGCACGCGTGTGGCAAAAGACTATATGAGTTTCCAATGACAGCCAGCAAGATCAAGGAGCAGTTATTATGAGTGACACGATCGCGCTGAGACTGAAAGTGAACGGTCAGGCCGTCGGGCCACTACAAGTGCCTGCATCAATCAATATGATCGAGGTTTTGCAAGAGTATCTCAACTTGACGGGTACGCGGTTTGGCTGTGGTGTTGCCCAATGCCGTGCATGTACCGTGATTGTTGACCAGCCTGATGGAAGTTCGGCTTCGATGCTTACCTGTATTGTGCCGGCTATCGCCTTTCAGGGCTTATCCATTCGCACGATCGAAGGCCATGCTACAACTGCCGCAGACGGCAGCGTGACACTCTCGCCAGTTCAGCAAGCCTTTGTAGATCATTTCGCTTTTCAGTGTGGTTATTGCACACCGGGCTTTGTGAACGAAGCCACCATTCTTTTCGAACATTTAAAAACAAAACCTATTCCGAAAGCCGACGTCGAGCAATACATTATGGATGGCTTAAATGCCCATCTTTGTCGATGTACGGGTTATGTCCGTTACTACCAGGGCTTACGCGACTTGATCATTAGTACGCCAGGCTTAACAACTTAACCCCGGTCGTATTGATTAAAGATGCTTGAGCGTTAGGGTCTTGTCGCGAGACGAAAGCCTGTATCGTCATCGCGATAAAAGCCATCGGTTCCCATCAGTCCATAGTCGCGATGTTTAGTTTTTAAGGGGGGAGTTAAGCCTGGCCCCCAAGATCCGCCTCGAACAATTTTGTTTTGTGGACCATAGGTTCCCTCTGTCCATTCCCAAAGTGAGCCTGCTTGATCACAGGTTCCCCATGGGCCTCGACTATCTAGACGAGGTTCTTCACTGGCGTAGGCACAGACAGGCGTCAGTACACCGCCATTCTTGCGGCGGAGCTCCCCATAGACTTCATTAAAATTTGCTGCAGGTGCAGGTGGTGCAATGATCTTGTGGCCATCTCGAAGCGTGAGCCGCACGTCTCGCGGTGGGGTATCGCTGCGCGTGGGATAGCTCCAGTAACCGGCGCCTCCAGTTTTGTTTGGATCAAAATAAGCGGCTTTGTACCATTCATTTTCGGAGGGAATCCACCAGCGCGCATCAGGATTGCGAGCGACAGTCCCTTTGGTTTGATAATTGATCAGCGGATAGGCGCCCGACTCAGTGTCCGCATTTGCGGTTGCACCGTTGTGCATCCAGTTTGCAAAGCGTGCAGCATCAAACCAGGTCACCCAGGCAACAGGACGCTTGCCTGCATGTGGTCCCCAGAGGGTGGAGGGTGCAATCGCATAACGATAGGGATCCTGTGCCGTGCCTGAACCACTTCGCGAAATTAACGGGCCCGGGTCTTCTTTTTCACTCATCATTTCAGTGGCCCACAGATCGCTGATGGCTGGGTGTTTAGGAACCGCTGCGATTGCATTTAAAAAGGCGACATATTGCTCTAGTGTAATTTCACTTTTGCTGATCTTGAAAGCTGCATTCACGGCCCCATAGCCTGTCATCTGGTCAGCAGGGTTGCCAGGTGCATTGACTAAAACTGTCTCAATGAAATGCTCCTGAGCCAATGTAGGGGTCGAGCTCATGATAAGTGCAGTCAATATGGGTGCTGCGCAGAGTTTCAATGTTTTCATTTCGATGCTCCACGAGTCGCTAAACGAAAACCTGTGTCATCGTCGTTGTACTGTGGTAGATAATCTCTCCCGCCATGCTTAGACACATTAATTTGACCAAGACTCCATGAGCCGCCGAGCAATCCCAAGGTGGTCGGTTTGTCTTCATGATTGGCATAACTCGTATCTGACCATTCCCATAACAAACCCGCCTGATCGTAGGTCCCGTAATAGCTGATACTTTGGGTGTATGCACCGACTGGTGTGATGCGTTGCCCTGCAGGCTGACCACTGTTGTAGTTGGCACTGTTTGTGTTGCCCGGGACTGCTTGTGTGTCCGGGAGGGTGTCGCTTCTTGTTGGATAGGTCCAATAGGGTTGTGCGCCTGTTCGAGTGGGATCGTAAAAAGCGGCTTTGTACCATTCATGTTGACTGGGTATCCACCAGCGGGCATCCGTATTGCGTGGGATGACGCCTGTGCGAGCTCCGTTGAGTGTGTACGCACCGTTTTCAGTATCTGCTTCCACCGTCGCACCGTTGTGCATCCAGTTTGCAAAACGTGCGGCGGCAAACCACGAAATATTGAGCATGCCGCGCTGCCCAGAACGGGCCCCCCAGACTGAATCTGGAATCTCATTAAACAAGAAGGGCGCTTCAGCCGTACCTTGTCCTGTGCGTGCGATCAGACCATCTTTTGAAACATAGTCGTGTGTATTTTTCATGTCGGGTAGCCAAAGTTCAAGTAATGCATCACGTTTGAACGCATTTGACACATGAGGCTTGGTGGCCACCGCATTCAGAAAACGCAGGTATTGATCCAGTGTGACTTCATATCGGCCGATCGCAAAGGGTTCGGCGACTGCTCCAAGACCTGTCTGAGTGTCAGCGGGGTTACCTGGATCACCCACCTCGACGACCGTCATACACACTAGTCCGACGCATAGATTCCGCTCGAAAATATTTTGAGCTTGAATAGATGAACTTAGAATAATTGCACTAACTAAAGCCAATCTTCGTATACGAGTTAATTGATATGAAAATTTCAAACGAATAGCCTTATTCAGATGCAATATCGCGAGAAGAGATATTTTTAGCAAAGACCATGCTAACGCAACATGCAGCGTATATGAAATTGATGTCGTTATTGGTCGGAATATATAAGAGAACTACTAATTACTTAACAGCCAAGTCGATTTCGCGATCGAAAAGTATCGCGTGTTTAAGTAATAAACAGCATGCGTTTTGATTTATATTATTTAGAGAAGAGAAGGAAACTCTAAATAAAGCCAGTTTTTTTCAGACACCATTTCATGGCTTACAACAACAAACTTGTTTTTTTTGAGAACAAAGCCAGATGAGCGTGCCACGAACCACCGCTTTTCTATGGGTGAATGACAAGCGTATTTCATGGCGAATTCATTAATCGTATCGTCAAGCACTGCACGAATTCCGGCTGCCATCATTGTGGCAGTATGTTTATCTTCACCACGAACCTGATCGCAGACATGTAGATAGTTGGTAAAGGATTCAATATTTGGCACATCGTGAGTAGAGTTTGACTCAGCAAACTTTCTCCAAGAGCGATTAACCTGAATGATGTTTCCGTTTTTATCCAAAATTGCAATTTGTGCAGAAAGCGCATCCAGTGCTTGTTGAGCAAACAAGACACTTTTTTTATCACTTAGGTTTTCATCTTTAAGCGACTGTGTAAGGGTTGGATCAAGTGCGCGTTTGTTTAGCAAAATATCAGCAGGATTTAACTCAAGCCAATCAATCAATAATTGGAGTCGATCTGTCTCTGGATAAGACGATCCGCGAAGCCATCTCCTCGCCGTTTCTCTTGTTATCCCTTTAACTCCAATTGCTTGATCATTGAAAGAGTCGGCAATCACACTAGTTGAAGGAACTTTACCGAATTTTTTATAAAGTCCAGCCGTAAATGCTTTCGCAAAGCGTTGTAGGACCAAGTCATGTTGTTCCATCAGCCCATACCTATAAACAATGCTTAATAACCGTAAGGATTTCAAAATGCTAACTCATTTATATGCTAAAAATGCCACATCAAACGTGGCAAATGAAATAAAGGATAAGTCGTCCTGTGTGAGCGGCAACAGCCCAGTGACTTACTAGATCAATCCAAGGTGAGAAATGAACATGCGTGGCAGAAAATACGCATGTTTTTCAAACAGCAAATGGTAGGCATCAAGTTGAAGATTAACGTAGCGAAGAAATGCAATTCACTCAACACACCGCCTATAAACAATGATCAGTTGCTCAATGAGCAGTTGGCTATTCTTAACAGCAGAATTGTTGGAATGGTCAAACTAAAAAAGAAAGAAATTTTTTGGTGTAATGATGAGTTCGCTCATCTTTTTGGGTATACATCAACCGAACTAATGGGACAGTCAATCAAAAAAATTTTTATAAGTAATAAAGAGGACGTCTGTTTTTGGTTGGCAGCAAATGCCGTGATGAACTATGGGAAAGTTTTTAGACAACAGCTACAGCTAAAAAACAAGAATGGAACCCTCGATTGGTATGAGGCTAATGGCGAAAAACCTCAGTCTAATTGCAATGAATCTGTATGGGCATTCATCAATATTTCTAAGCACAAGCGATACGAGCAAAAAATTCACCAACTTGCATTTTTTGACGTGCTGACCAATCTACCAAACCGACGGTTACTGTACGAACGTCTTAATCAAACACTCTCCTCAAGTAAGCGATCTCGCCAATTCGGGGCACTCATGATGCTTGATCTTGATTATTTCAAATTAGTAAACGATACATTTGGTCATGGTGCAGGTGATGGTTTACTAAAAGAAGTGGGTCAGCGATTGAAGGAAAATATTCGAAGTCATGACACTGTTGCGAGAATTGGTGGTGATGAATTTATTGTGTTAGTGACTCTTCTCGGTACAAATTTAGTGAATGCCAAACTCAGCGCTGCAATAATTGCAGAAAAACTCCGCTTCGTGCTTGAGGCACCATATCAAAACATTACTAAAAGTAATGATGGAGATAGGAAATCTTCAGCTAGACCCTGGTGCACAGCGAGTATTGGCGTTGTCATGTTTCCACAAGAAATAGCAAATTGCGATGAATATCTTAAGTGGGCAGATGATGCTATGTATACAGTCAAGAAAAATGGCGGCAATTGCGTCAAGTTTTATGAGGGTTGACAGCATCATAACTTTGATAGTGCATAAAGTTTTTTTTCAATGAATTCCCTCAAATTCATATTAGTCAAATTATTGTACAAAAAGGAGTCCAAGGACATGACTTACGCACCAACTCGTACGTTTAAGAATCATGAACCACGAGGTGCGTCAGATAGTGCGATTTTGGGGGTTTCGTATTGGGATAATGGTCAAATCAATCGCATGAGTAGCCCTTCATTTATATTGCTCGTCGGTTTGAATAAATTGCACATTGATGGGGAGCCTCTAAACGAGGTGCTTGGCGATGTGCAATATGGTTTGCACATGCCATATATTGAGGGAGTTTTGAGAGGGGAACTCCATTCAATTAGTAGCGATTCCGCGTTCACCCCCCACTCTAATATCAAGCAAATGCGCTTCACATATGTTCCCGCATTCGAAAACTCAGAGCAGTGCGGCTTTTATATCGAACTTGTAGACATTACCGTTCTTCTTAAAGTCGAGTCTAATTTCAAAAAATATCTGTATTATTTTTATGGATTATTTGAGCGCTCTAGTCATGGAATTGTTCTGACAAATACTGAGGGAACAATATTCGAGTTCAATGTGGCATTTTGTAAAATTATTGGGTATGAATTAGATCTCGCAAGACACATTGAAAGCTTTCGCACCATGTCTGCGCAGTGTTTACAGCGAGAGTTCAAAAACCTCGGTGACCTTAGTGCAGATGGACAACTTGGACCTATTGAATCAAAACTTAGTCGTGTTGATGGTTGTCAAGTAATTGTGTGCATTACAGGCCGCGCTATTGTGCTGGAGAGGAAGCAGCATTACATCTGTTGGAAGATTGAGGATATATCAAAGAGCAAGCTGATTGATGCGCAATTGAAAGCGAGTAAGGAAGTATTCAAGGCCGTCACTGATGGTGTACTTATTACAGATGAAAAAGGCGTATTGATTTCAGTAAATCCTGCATTTTCAATAATTACAGGTTATCGAAGTGAGGAGATGATCGGTAAGACCTGTGCATTTCTTCAGGGACGCAACACGGATGTAAATACTGTTAAAGCCATAAATTTTGCACGTGAATCAGGCGATAGCTTTTGTGGAGAAATTCTAAATTATCGCAAAGACGGTAGTTTTTTTTGGAATGAGCTCACTATTGCACCCGTACGCAATGACCAAGGCAATGTATTTCAATATGTTGGCATTGCAAGAGACATCACAGATAGAAAAGTCGCAAAAGAAAATCTTGAGGTTGCTGCAGTCGCGTTTGAATCCAGAGAGGGCATCATGATTACAGATGCTGATCAACAAATATTACGTGTGAATACGGCTTTTACCGAGATTACTGGCTATAGCGTTTCTGACGTAAAAGGGAAAACGCCTCGAATGCTTAGCTCCGGACGGCATGATGAGTTTTTTTATGAAAAATTAATATCAACCCTTCGCAGGGACTGTAAATGGCAAGGAGAAATATGGAATAGGCGAAAGAACGGAGAGGAATATCTAGAACAGTTGATCATCACCGCTGTCAAGGATAGCTTTGGTAAAGTAACTCATTATGTTGGTGCTTTTACTGACATTACAGAACAAAAGCGGACAGCAGAGAAAATTCATCAACTTGCTTTTTTTGATCAACTTACAACTCTCCCTAATCGACAGTATCTTTTTGATCTAATACAAATTTCATTACAAACCAGTAAAGAAAATCAGCAATATGGAGCGTTGTTATTAGTTAATTTAGATCACTTTATGACTCTCAATGACACGCTGGGGCACGATGTAGGGGATCAATTACTTAATCAGGTTGCGGCTAATTTAGTTACTTCGCTGTCAGGTGTCGGGCATGTGGCAAGATTGGGTAGCGACGAGTTTGTAATATTGTTGCAAACACTCGGGACAATCAAGCAGGATGCCGCAGATCAGGCTTCCGAAATTGGCACAAAACTCATTAGATTGCTAGATCGTACTTATCAATTATCTAACTATACCTATGAAGGTACTGCTAGCATCGGGATTACTATGTTCTCTGGGAATGCAGAGGATACGTTTGATGAGCTTCTTAAGCAAATAGATTTAGCACTTCATTTTGCAAAGTCCTCAGGTCGAAATACGATGCGTTTTTATGCACCTCAGATGCAGACCAAGGTTCGTGAGCGAGTAGAAATTGAAGCCGATCTTCGGACTGCAATCCGATATGAGCAGTTTGTGTTGCACTATCAGCCCCAAATTGATCGGTCTGGAAAATTGACTGGTGTGGAGGCGTTGGTACGATGGCATTGTCCTAAGCGTGGAATTGTATCTCCTGCTGATTTCATTCCATTACTTGAAGAAAATGGATTGATTCTGCATTTAGGTAATTGGGTTATTCATGCTGCTTGTGAGCAATTGGTATCTTGGGCTTCATTGCCTCATTTATCTTCGCTGACTATTTCTGTCAATATGAGCGCCAGGCAACTACACCAACCAGACTTTGTCAGTCAGGTTTTGACATCTATAACGAAGACAGGGGCAAATCCTAGCCGACTTGAACTAGAGTTAACTGAAAGCTTGTTGCTTAATGATGTTGAAGATACGATAAAAAAAATGACTACCTTGCGAAAAATAGGTATCTCTTTTGCCTTGGATGATTTTGGAACGGGCTATTCATCTCTCTCCATTTTGAAACGATTACCAATTGATTGCTTAAAAATTGACCGATCCTTTGTTCAGGAGGTTCCCTTCGATTTAGAGGCAAGTGCCATCGTGCGCGCAATCGTTGGTTTGGGGAATAGTCTTGGTCTGATGATGATAGCTGAAGGTGTTGAAACGGATCAGCAATTCGATTTTCTAAAGGAAAATGGATGCGACGTTTTTCAAGGGTATTTTTTTTCTCGACCATTAAGTAGGAATGCATTGCAAACTTATACAAATCGATTGTTGCTTTAAAAGAAAATGGGAGATTTTCATCCACCTATTTTTCAGCTAAGGTATATTTGAGGGTTAGCAGATGGAGTCTGATCTGCTTTTCAGTTTCAACGATTGCAAAGAGCGCTATACCGATCGCAATCACGAGTATTCCGTCCCCAAGCCCAATCGCCTCTGTTGCGAATACGTTCTGTAGGATGGGGACATAGGTGATGGCTAATTGTGCCAGCACAACGGCCGTGACAACTATCCAGGTCACTTTGGTGCCGCGTACAGCTTTCCACGTCAAGGACGTGCTGTAAAAATTTCGAATAAAAAATAGGTGAAAGATTTCCATCACGACCAAAGTGTTGACAGCTAAGGTGCGCGCTAATTCGACCGAATATCCTCGGTCAACCGCATAGGTGAAGATGCCATACACTCCACTCAGAAACAGGATCGAGACTAGAATAATGTGCCAAACAAGTGCGCCCGTTAACAGGCCCTCCTGTCTCATACGCGGCGCACGTTTCATGGTGCCATCTTCTGTCGGCTCAAAGGCCAGTGCAAGCCCCAGTGTGATGCCGGTGATGAGATTAATCCAGAGGATTTGGATGGGGGTGATGGGCAGAGTCAAACCAAAGAGCAACGCCACCATGATTGTCGCTGCTTCACCCGCATTGGTAGGTAACGTCCAACTGATGACTTTCCTGATATTGTCGTAGACGGTCCGACCTTCGCGGATAGCTGCAACGATAGAGGCAAAGTTGTCGTCGGCTAAAACGAGTTCGGCTGCTTCCTTCGCTGCTTCAGAACCCTTTTTACCCATCGCAATGCCGGCATCGGCACGCTTGAGTGCTGGTGCATCATTGACACCGTCCCCTGTCATCGCAACAGTCAGATCTTGAGACTGAAGCGCCATGACGAGTCGTAATTTGTGTTCAGGGCTTGTACGGGCAAAAATATCGCAGTCTAAAACCGCTTGACGTAATTCTCCCTCATTCATCCTGTCCAGATCGACTCCGGTCAGGACACTGTGATGGTTAATCAGGCCGATTTTCTTTCCAATTGCTACTGCAGTTTTTGCATGATCGCCTGTAATCATTTTTACGCGAATCCCTGCGCCATGACACTCCTGAACAGCGGAAATTGCCTCAGGGCGGGGCGGATCAATCATTCCAACAATTCCGAGTAACGTCAGCGATCCCTCAACATCGTAATGACTCAGTGAGGTCATCTTTTGTGTGACTGATCGCACAGCAAATGCAAGCACGCGTTGACCTTGCTCGGCGATGACTTCTGCTTGATGAGTCCAATAGAAGATATCAAGTGGCTCATTCTGTCCATCGGATTTGCGTTGATGATTGCACATTGTGAGTATGCGTTCTGGTGCACCTTTGACAAATATACAAGCTTCGCCATTTTTTCCATGGTTAAGCGTCGCCATGAAGCGGTGCTTAGCATCAAAAGCAATCGCATCGATGCGTACCCAATCATTAACTTTATTTCTTAGCTTGGCATTAACCTTTCCAGCAAAGGCGAGCAGGGCACCTTCCATCGGGTCACCCTCGACCAGCCAAACGCCCTCTTGTTGACGAAGCACTGCATCGTTACAAACATAGGCGGCACTTCCTAATTCGAGCAGCGTCTGACTGCTTATTGTAGAGAGCGATTGATCGCCCTGCCTGACGAGACCTACTGGTGCATAACCATCACCCTCGATAATAAACTTCTGCTTGAGTGTGACGACACAAGCCACCATCATCTCATTTCTCGTCAAAGTGCCTGTTTTGTCGGTACAGATGACAGACACTGAGCCAAGCGTCTCAATGGCAGGTAAGCGTCGCACAATAGCGTTGCGACGCGCCATGGCTTGAACACCCACTGCCAGAGTGATGGACAAAACAGCGGGAAGACCTTCTGGGATCGCGGCAACAGATAGCCCTACCACGGCCATGAACATTTCTGAAAAAGAGTGGTGGCCAACGAAATAGCCATACGTAATCAAAAGAAATGCCACCAACAAGATGAAAATACTTAACCACTTGGCAAACATAGCTATTTGGCTAACCAAGGGTGTGGTGAGTGTTTCTACGTTAGAAAGTAGGTGGCTGATATGTCCAATTTCTGTATGCGCGCCAGTTGCGACGACGATCCCTTTACCTTGACCACTCGCTACCAACGTGCCTGAAAATGCCATACATTTTCGGTCTCCAAGGGGCGCTTGATCCGTCACCATCACAGTATGTTTTTCGACAGGGACAGACTCACCAGTAAGAATGGCTTCTTGTACGGATAAGCCATGTGTAGTGATCAGTCTTAAATCTGCAGCGATTTTGTCACCGGCTTCGATCAATACAATATCGCCAGGCACTAAATTGTCACCTTGAATGCTTGTGCGCTCACCATTCCGAATCACATTGGCATGAGGCGCCAGCATATGGCGAATCGCGTTCATGGCGTGTTCGGCTTTGCCTTCCTGAATGAACCCAATCAAAGCATTGGCAATCACAACCGCTAGGATGACACCCGTATCGACCCAGTGCTTTAAAAAACCTGTGATAGCAGCAGAACCGATCAAAACGTAGATCAGTATGTTGTGAAAATGCAGGATAAATCGGTTTAGCCAGGATTTGCGAGCTGTTTCAGGTAAACGATTGGGCCCGTATTTTGAAAGTCGCTCTTGAGCATTAGCCTCGGTTAGACCATCCTGCGAGCTACTTAAGTGTCTGAAAATCTCCTCTGTCGATAGAGCATGCCAGGCAACTTGGGATTCATCTGTTCTTGGGATCGGCATAGTCACTCGCGAGAGAAAGTATTCATCAGCGTGCGTCACGGTTCGTCATAGATTACCTGTCACTCTGTGCCTAACGTTTCGATCATAGTGTCAATTCATGATGATGAAAGATTGATATGTTGATCTGAATCATGAAAACGTTTGATATATAAATTTTCAAATGGCGCGCTATGCTTGCCAAAGCCGCATGGTTTAAATGTGTTCAGCGCTCTACACTGTGTTTTTGTAGAACACGTTAAAAGGCCATCGCAATGAAAAAGCTATTTCTTCTTGGCATGGCATTGCCTCTCTTGACTAGCATGACGTCAATCGCGAGCGCACAATCCAGCAACACTTCACTTGTGCCGAACTCAGGCGCATACATCGGTCTTGGTTTGGGTTTGAATTCCACCCAATTCAAAGGCCAGATGCTTGAAGCCACGGGTATTTCAAACGTGACCAATACCGCCTCAGGCGCTTTAGTTTCTTCGGGAACCGCAGGCGGCCCACCTGTCGGGATTGATATGCCCACTGCGAATGGTATCTCTCCCTTGATTCAAGGCGGATACTTTCAAAAGCTGCAAGGTTCTGATTACTTGTGGGGCGTCAAGTTTTCGTATGGTTATTTAGGTGGGACGACCGCGACCAATGACTATATTCGCGTGCCGCAATACGGCTCATATTCGAATGGCACCCCCTTTACAGGGAATGCGATTGCCAGCTCATATCAGAAAACAATCAATCATCAGTTTTCACTGATCCCGTACTTCGGTCAGGCATTCGATAGAGGAACTGTTTATTTTGGTGTGGGACCGACACTGTCGCAGGTCGACACCAAGATCAATAATCTGGTCGGTTTTGCTGATTTGAATGGAGTGAGAACCGACATCTCTGGTTCACCGCAAAACTTTTCAGCAAGTCAGTGGGTATGGGGTGGGGCATTGGTATTGGGTGGCACGTATTACATCGACAAGTCTTGGTTTCTGGACTTGAGCTACACAATCAATATGACACAGAACAAAACGGCGAGCTACTACTCGACGTTTAACAACCCGGGCTCGCCTAATACGTATAGCGGCTCTTTGATTGGCAGCAGCACAGGAACGGCAACAACACAGTCGATCATGTTGACGATTAATCGGCAGTTTTAAGCGAGATATATCGATCTCGTCACTCTTTTCCTAGAGACTCTTAAGAGCAAGGGCAAGTCGTTATTTGTTTTGGAATACCATTTCTAGCAATGGTACGACTTGTTTCTTTCTGCTCATGACACCAGCAGCCCAGCCAGAATGATTGTTTAAAGTCACATTGAGTGCTTTTGCAATTTCCTTTTGATGAGTACCTACTAATACGATCTCAGAACCTTTGGCTTGCACGTCTGTCAGCATCAGCACAAGTGTTTCATATCCTTGCTGATTTACCAGCTTGAGCATCTCTTCGTAAAATTCGTTTTTCCGTACGTTGAGAAGTTCAAAGTTAAATGCTGACAAATTTGCGACGCCAACTTTGTATCCACTCATCTCAAAATTTTTGAAGTCTCTTTGCAACAAATTGCCAATAGGTGCTGTTTTTAAATCAACTTCACCCGCTAAAAACATTTGTTGAGCAAAATTTTGAAGATCTTCGATTCCTGCAATTGATGCGAGACTCTTGGCTGCAATCTGATCTGATTCTGTTGTCGTGGGTGATCGAAAGCCCAAGGTATCTGAGAGGATCGCCGTCAACATACCTCCGGCAATAGAGGCAGGTATGGGTATCCCAGCTTGTTGGTAAAGTTGCCAGATGATTGTGTTGGTACAGCCAACAGGCTTGATGAGTACTTCTATAGGCTCATCCGTAGAGATGTCACCTAGACTATGGTGGTCAACGATCCCTACAATTTTTGCCTGCTTAATATCATCGGGTGCTTGACTATAGGTGTTGTGATCAACGAGGATGACCTTTCGAGTCGCGACGTCAGTCATCATCTGTGGGGCTTCTAACTTAAAGAAATCCAATCCAAATTGCGTCTCAGGGTTGGGCTTGCCCAATGCAATTGCAATAGAGGGCTGTCCCTGTTGAGTTTTCAGATGCGCGAGTGAAATGGCTGAAAAAATTGAATCACTGTCTGGATTTTTGTGGCCGACAACCAAGATAGGCAAGCCAAATGCAGGCATGATTGGCATGACCAAAACCTGACAAATCAATGCCGTTTTGAGAAAATTTAAAATCTTAGTGAACATCATGATGTCCGCCTCCACCCTTACCGGCGTTTAATGAGATATTTCTGTTCACCTTCCATGACCAATTCATCTCGTTGATTCAAAATGGTGGAGGCGAGGGTGACCACGCCAGTGGTCTTGCCGCAGTCTAGCTTAGATATTTTTAGGCTTGGGTAAAGGGTATCGCCAACGTAAACAGGTTTGAGAAACTTACTAGATTGCTCAATGAAGCCTTTCATTGAGTCCTCTACGTAATGGGGAAACCATCCCGCACCCGCAGCGCTTTGAATCAAAATTTGAAAGCCGTGCGCGCCTAAGTTTGGCATGCCACGTTTACGGCAGTATTCAACATCATAATGACTGGGATGGTTGTCTGCACTCGCTAGCTGGAACGCAGCAAAAAGCGCCTCTGTCATCGTGCGAGACGGGATTGGGAATTCTTCACCGAGGGTAAAGTCATCAAAGTAGTACTGTTTAAAGGTAAACATAAGCTTCTCTATTTTTCAAAGACCAATCTTTGCCTGCTCAACGACACCATTTTCAAATAAAGCATCAATGCGCTCATTGGATAAGCCCATTTCTTTGAGTACTTCTTTGGTGTGCTCCCCCAAGAGCGGCGCGTGGCGGGAGGCATGTCTGGGTTCATGATTGAATTTGACGGGATAGCCGACATTTTTGGTCGGTCCAAGTACTGGATGATCAGTTTCAACAATGAGTGCGCGTGATTGGACTTGCGGATGTTCAAGCGCTTGATCCAGCGTATTAATTGGCGAGCAGGGGACGCCTGCTGCTCTGAGTAAGCTCAACCACTCCTCGGTTGTGCGTGTGCGCATCACTTCGCCCACCACGCGAACAGTTTCATTAAAATTTGAAACACGCTCTGCATTCGTGGCAAAGCGTGGATCGTTCATTAAAGTTTCAAACTTTGTCGCGACACAAAAGCGTTTCCATTGGGCATCATTGCCCACACCAAGCATCAGATAACCATCTGCTGTTTCAAACGCCTGATATGGTGACATGGCGGGATGCGCCGTCCCCATGCGGCGAGGTGGCGAACCTGTTCGCCAATAGTTTTGCGCCATGTATCCCATTTGAGAGATCGAAGTATCGAGCAGAGACACTTCGACATACACGCCTTTGCCGGTTTGCTGGCGTTCTAGTAACGCTGCGAGTATTCCACTCAGTGCAAAAGAACCCGTCCCTAGATCGACAGGTGAAAAACTTGCGCGTGAAAAGCTACCGTTAGGGTCGCCCATCGAGCTGAGCATTCCGCTAAACGCCTGAAGCATCACGTCATATCCGGGTTCTTTACCGAGCGGGCCCTCACGACCATAGCCTGAGATTTCAAGATAAATGATGTTTGGGTTGATCTTGCTGATCGTTTCATAATCAACCGCTAGTTTTTTTGCCGTGCCCGAACCAAATCCCTGAAGAATAATATCGGCACGGGCCACGAGTTCATGGACAATTTGTTGGCCTTCAGGCGATTTAAGATCGACCGCAATGCTGCGTTTGTTGTGGTTCACGGCCAAGAAAATGGCTGATTGATCTTTTTCTTTAGGCAACCATGCGCGTGTGTCATCGCCTGCGCCGACCGGTTCAATCTTTATCACATCGGCGCCCAGCTCACCCAGAAACTGTGCACAAAGCGGCCCTGCGAGGACTTTGCTCAGATCGACGACTTTTATATTTTTTAAGGGTTTCATATAAGCTTTGCTATGACGTGATGATTTATATCGGACTATTATGCAGTGCAAATTCCATCATGTGTCAGTGATCGTTACCCAGAACAAGGAAAAATCATGTCATTTCTGAGTTATGAAGTGCGCAACAGTGTTGCTGAAATCATGCTCAATAATCCGCCGGTGAACGCGCTCTCAGAGCAAATGCTCGATGAGTACTTAGCCTATCTAGAACAGGCGGCTGCGGATGATGCGGTACGTGCTGTGATCGTTGGTAGCCACGTTCCTGGCAGGTTTTGTGCGGGATTAAACCTTGCGGCAGTCCATGCAGAAGGTGCGGCTAAATTTCGCTCGCTGCTTGATCGGCTTTATATCAAAATGACGGACTTGCAGTTTTCGATGGGTAAGCCCACCATTGCCGCCATTGGTGGTACGGCGCGAGGGGGTGGGATGACACTGGCCATCTCTTGCGACATGATTGTCGCTTCGCGCACAGCCACTTTTGGCTACCCTGAAATTGATGCAGGGGTATTGCCCTCGATACATTTCACTCACTTGCCCCGCATTATTGGCCGTCATCGCGCGTTTGAGTTGCTTTTTAGCGGCCGCGCGTTTGATGCGCATGAGGCGATGGGGATGGGATTGATCAGTAAGCTGGTCGATGAGGGGCAGGAGATGGACGAGGCACGTGCACTAGCACAGTTGATGTGTGGCAAGTCCCCTGAGGTGATGCGTTTCGGGCGTGCGGCCTTCATGCAGGCCAATGACAATGGTTACAGACAAGCGGTCACTGCCGCCGCGGACAGCTTTTGCAACATTGCGATGAGCGCTTCGGCACGCGAAGGCATCGCAGCCTTCGTTGAAAAGCGCAAACCTAAGTGGTGAAGAATTGAAGGCATCGTCCTTTAACCACCTGTCTACTTTTTTATAGGAAGCATTTCAACCAAGGTCTTTTTTGATTGAGTCCCTCAAGACCCAAGCGCACGATAGCTCTTCAGCCCTCCAGCAATCAGTTTTGCATTTTTATACCCCATCGAACGAAGGGTATCTGCTGAGAGTGCACCACGGTTAAAGGCATTGCAATAACAAAGAATCGTAGTATCGAGATCTGGAATCACGCCTTCGATATTCATTTCTAATTTTCCCCTGCTGATGTGCAATGAGCCAGGAATGTGATCGAGGTCGTGCTCTTCTTTGTCACGAATATCCAGTGCGACTGCTCCGTTTTGCATCAGTGCGTCGACCTCTGCGGGTTGGACTTCAGAGATACGCGCGCGAGCAGCATCAGCGAGTTGTTGGAATTTATTGGTATAGGCCATCCGGGGACTCCTGTTTACTTGTGATAGATCAAATCAATCGATCTTATAATAATATATATATTTACATAATATTCTATATGAATTTAAATGAGTTGTGTGTTTGAAATCTCAAACGCAGACTCAGGAGATTCAAAATGGAACAAACTTCGTCAAGCTTTCCCCAACTCAACGCACCCGCACCAGATTTTGATGTGCGCACAACCCACGGACAGAAAAAACTTGCTGATTACAAGGGAAAGTGGCTCATTTTATTTGCCCACCCCGCCGACTTTACCCCTGTCTGCACAACGGAATTCATCGCTTTTGCTCGAGCCCATGACAAGTTTCAATCCATGAATTGCGATTTACTCGGATTGTCCATTGATTCGGTGTTCGCTCACTTGGCTTGGACGCAAAACATTGAAGATAAATTTGGCGTCAAGATTCCCTTTCCGATCATTGAGGACATCAAAATGGATGTCGCCCGTGTCTATGGAATGGTTCATCCAGGTGCTGCTGATACACAAGCCGTTCGCGCCACCTTCTTTATTGATCCCAAAGGAATTTTGCGTGCGATGGTCTACTACCCCATGAGCAACGGTCGCTCCATTAATGAGTTCATCAGGCTGTTAGAGGCATTGCAAACAACGGACGAACACGGAGTTGCTACACCAGAAAACTGGACACCAGGTTGCAAGGTAATTGTTTCACCGCCAAAAACAAGTCAGGATCTTGAAAAGAGACTGACCGAGGGTTATGAAATGACTGACTGGTATTTTTCGCAAAAGTCTCTTTAACTTGAAGTAAGCCTGCTGTTTTCATTTGAGAATGGCAGGTCTGCCAAGGTTGTTGTTTCTGACGTGCGAAGGGATTGAGGCATTTGTTCTAAAGCGCAAACCTAAGTGGTAGTATCTTTCTGAATGCACCACGCGAGCACATCGATGCGGTCTTGCCCCAAAAAGGTTTCTAGACCTAATTAGGATTGCACATAGGGCAATGACAGTACATTGTTCAGTTAGTACTTTGCGCGCTCGGTGGATTGAGTCGAGGCATCAAAGCCACCTTTCGCTTTCCATTCTTCCATGCCACCTTGCAAGATACGTACATTATCCCAGCCTGCCACACGCAGGGCGAAGCCCGCTTGTGCCGAGAGTGTGCCGGTATTGCAGTAGATCAGCACAGACTTATCCTTTGGAATGGAGTTGCGCTTGGCCAATGCCTGCCGCCAGTCCATGTTGACTGCCCCCGGGATATGTCCTTTAGCGAACTGCTCCGGATCCCGTGCATCGATCACCATCATTTTTGCCCATTCTTCCTTTGGGATCTGCTGGGCAAAAATCACACCACCGCCGTAGTCCACGAACTCGAGATAACCCTCCATTTCGTCAATTGCAGCAGCTTTATTGTCAGCCCAGGCTGAACTCAAGGTCATGCATGATAAAGCGATCACGGCTAATAATGAATGTAGACGGCCCATGGGGGTCTCCTGTTTATGGTTATGTTTAATTTAAAATTTATGTAAGAGGATTCAACTGTGGATGTGTTTCTTCACCCCACCATATCAAGATCAATCCCGAGACGAGCATAGCGAGGGCCACAAACCAATAGGCCGCTTCGACCCTTCCGGAAAAGTGTGCCGTCAATCCCAGACCAAGCGCGCCAATTCCGTAACCTAAATCGCGCCAGAAACGGTAGATGCCGATGGCTGATCCACGCCAGTTTGGATGGGAAATATCAGCGACCGCTGCAGACAGATTGGGGTAAAGCATGGCCATACCCACACCAGAGAGGGCGGCCGACAGTGACCACCACAGCGTTCCTTGTCCAGAGACCATAAGGGCAACGCCAGCACCGCAGATCCACATCCCCCAGACATTGAGGCGATGACGACCGATTCGATCCGATAAACGTCCGGTAATAAGCTGCAAAATACCCCAAGTGATTGCATATACGCCAACGATTGAGCCGACCTCAGTCAGGCTCAATCCCTTTTGATACAGGTATATTGGGTAAAAACCCCAAACGAGTGCGTCTACAAATTTTTCAACCATCCCCGCCTGACTCAGCGCAAACATTCGTTTGTCACGCCAACTCATCAGAGTAAAAACCTCTAGCGTACTTGGCTGGCTGCTGATGTTATTTGGATACCGGGGCCGTAGGGTGGACTTTTGTTGCACACTAAATTTATGGCGAGACGCTTCGGCTTTTGCCCAAGGCAATGTTTCACGAACCCAAAGTTGCGTCAAGATCAACGCACTGAGGATGACCACCAGACCGAACAGCAACAAACTGATACGCGCCCCCAGGATCGACGCGAGCCACGCTGTGAAGATACCCGCCAATGCCACACCCACATAGCCTGCGAACTCATTGAGACCGAGTGTCAGTCCGCGTTCTTGCATGCGTGTGATATCAAGTTTGGACGATTGTGTCATAGACCAGGTTAGTCCCTGATTGACACCTAACAACACAGTAGCCGCTACGATCCAGCTCCAACTTGGGGCGTACCAAATCATGACTGGAATGGGTAGGGCAATCCACCAGCCTATTAATAGGACACGCTTGCGTCCAATGCGCTCGGAAAGTCGACCTGCTACAAAATTCATGACTCCCTTGACCATGCCGAAGGCGATGACAAAGGACGTAAGCAACAAGAACGAAGTTTTTGGAACGCCAAAGTCAGACTCCGCCAATGCGGGCAAAACGGTACGCATCATGCCGATCGTCAAGCCTACCAGCAGCACCTGCAGTAGCTGGTGCAGAAACTGACTCAGATTGACCTGGATGCCATGTTCGTGATTGATTGATTGAGTCGGCATCAGGTATTCACTTGGACATCAACGGCATGCCGGCAGCCTGCCATTCGCTGACACCATCGAGTAATTTATGCACACGGTAGCCCTTGCGAGTCAACAGCTGAAATGCGTCTTCTGAAAACAGGCAAAAAGGGCCGCGGCAATAGGCAACGATGTCCTTATCTTTTGGAAGTTCCGCCAAGCGATTGGCAAGCTCATTAATTGGCATTGATCTTGCAAAAGGGAGGTGCGCTTGTTCATATTCGGACTCTGGTCGCACATCGATCACCAGGACGTTACCGTCTTTGGCATGTTTGAGCAGAGTTTCACGGTTCATTGTTGTGAGTTTCGATGGTTCCGCGACCATCTGGCTAAGAGCCATACGCAACTCGATCAGATGTTCCTCTGAGACTTCTCGCAGCGTGACCCACAGTCCTGCGACATCTTTGCCGGCAAGCTGATAAACAACGAACTTACCCTCTTTGTGGGAAGTCACTAGTCGCGCCTCTCTAAGGACTCGCAGGTGCGCACTGACGAGCTTGATACTGATCGAGAGCTCGGTGGCTAAATGCTCGACAGAATTCTCTCCTTGCGCGAGAAGCTCCAAGAGTTCAAGTCGTTTTGGACTCGAGACGGCTTTCCCGACGCGAGCGACCTGTTCATAAAGCAAATCTTTGATTTTTCTTTTATTCATAAAATATTCTAACGAATATTAGATTGTTATGCATTATTTTTTTATTAGTTTGATTTGGTTAGACCATCGCACGGTTAAATCTCCTCTCTCAAAAAAAAGACCACCCTCGAAAGGATGGTCTTGTGCGGTAATGGTGGTGGGGTGGGTACCGAGTAAAAAAAGTTGGTAGTTCAAGAGGTTAGGGCGTTTGATAACGCCTAGGTGTCAATTTTTTTGATCGGCGCCAACACATTGAGTCTTTGATTTAC